>JAKLEA010000013.1 GCA_022711755.1 Planctomycetota bacterium | reverse complement strand
TTGGAAAGGGAAGGAGCCATGAAATTGAGAATCCCGCCGACAACCTTCCGCCCTGACGATCCCGTCGCGTCCATCTCAGCCTCTCCCGGTCAATTTGTCCTTCGCCGCCCGGCCCCAACCGGAATGGCCCGGTTACGTGTATATATTATTCCCACGCGCGCCGGGGCGATGTCAAGCGAAATATATACAGATGAGTAATGGGGCACTGACGGGCGGGCGACCGTAATTTGGATTGCGGTCGTCTGCTTTGCAGACGCGTCTTGCTGCCGCCTTGCCGTTTCCCCCGGCTTGCCGGGGTTGGAACTGCCGGATTCAGCAAAGCGCAGGCAAGCCTGCGCACTCCAAGGAGACGCGCCCGCGACTGACCCCGTACACAAATGACGCAAGGTAATGATAGATTACTATTATGCGCTCACTTATTAACTTGTGAGTCCGGTGTTCTTGGAGTGTGAAGAGAGCGTGGTTTATGCGGATAGTCTTGCGGCGCGGAGCAGGGATGGGTCGAGTCTTTGGCGCAGGAATTTTGCCAGGATTGGGTCAGCGGCGGTATTACAGAGAAAATCGGGCAGGCTGTTGCGCAGGGCAATGGAGACGACAAGCTCCGAGGGGCAGACGCCGGGCCGCACGGTGCGCAGCCAGGAGTCGAAGCACTGCCAGACGAGGCTCGGTTGGGTGGTGGCCAGGGTCTGCATGACGCCCTGGGCGACCAGGCCCAGTTGGATGAAGCGGTGATAGGCTGCGAGTTTGCGCCTGATGGCGTCGCGGTAGTCGGCGGTTTTGCGGTGGAGGTGCTGGTTTCCCCCGCCGCGTCTGACGGGGTTCATGTCGGCCATCCAGAAGTGGTAGAGGAACGCGCCGACCTGTCGCATGGCGCTTTTGAATGTCACCTCGATCTTGAAGCGATATCCGTAGAGGCGGATGATCTCGACGGGGTCCAGTTCCAGGTCGGTGGACATGAGGATGCAGCGTCCGCGCTGGGGGTGGATGACGGCCACGAAGCGCACGACGACGCCGACGGGACGCCACAACAGGTCCATTGATCGGACGCGAAGCGTTACACCTCGCTCGCCGTAGACGGGGCTTTCAAGGGTGCGCATGGCGGCGGGGTCGTCGAAGAGACAGGCCAGGCGCAGCTTGTCGCCGTAGAGTCTGGGGCGTCCGCGTTTGGGCCGGGCCGCCGGCGGGGCGGGCCGGTATGCGACGGCGTTGCTTCGGGCGCGGCTGACCAGGTGGTTGTTTCGCTCAAGCAGTGGCAGGACGGTCTTGCGGGAGGCGTAGTAGGCGTCGGCGACGAAGTAGAAGGGGGCGTGCGGCGCCAGAGAGTCCAGCAGCGCGATCATCTTGTCCAGCAGCGTGCGGCGGTCGCGGTTGGAGAAGACCAGTCCCTCGTGTATGCGGGCGGCCAGAGGGATGGCGACCACGCTGGAGCCCCCCCGCGCCAGAAGGGCGACGGCCTGGCAGGAATGGCCCATGATCCAGTCGGGCTTGGTGTTGGACTGGGATTGCTGATGGAGTTTCTTGACCGCCGGCATCTTCCTTCCCGCCTTGGCGACCTTCAGCCCGTCTCCGACCAGCACGACGCGCCCGCGGCAGCGGGCGAGGTTGGGATGTTCCCGGATCAGCAGATGCGTCCATATGCGCGCCAGCCGGTCGGCGTCAAGCGCTGCGGAGTGGAAGAAGTCCAGGACGCGGTCATAACAGGCGGGCGTCAACCCCAGGGCCCTGACCAGGCTGGTTACGCCCAGCAGGTCGTCGCGCGCGCAGAAGGCCATGATGACGGCCTGCATCCACAGGAAAGTCCTCTGCCTGGCGCAGGCGTCCCGCAACGGCGCGATCCATCGCAGCCACTGTATCCACAGGCGCATAGGTTTGCTCCCTCCAGCCCGGTTGCCGATGATTGACATTGATATGTATCATATATATGATACATCACTTGGACTCATATAGCAACTCGCGTTCAAACAGCCTGTGAAGTTAAAATGGCGAAGCGGACGGGGTTGGCCGGCGTCGGCGACGCGATCAGGAGGCAATTGATGGACCCTGCGGCGAAAATCCAGCGCAGAATCGAGAAGATAAAGCGGGAACTGGCCGAACTGGGCGACATGCGCCCGGGTTCGCTTTCAGTCCAGAAGCGCAGTTGGGGCGGCAGATACTACCAGTTGAGCTATACCCACCAGGGCCGGGGACACACGCAATACGTCCCCAGGCAACAACTCCAGGAAATCAGGAGCCAGGTCGCAAACTACCGCAAGTTCCGCCGTCTCACTCAGGAATGGGTCGCTCTGAGCCTCCAGTTGTCCGCTCTCAATACTCCCCACAATATCCTTCCCTAATCCGAGAACACGGGACTCTCAAGTTATTAACATCGGATACTTGCCAGTCAGCGCCCCGTCACTTTGGGAGGCGGCAAAGACGCAAGCGATAGGGTAGGACGCCGGTGTTGTCAGGCTCTCGTGATCGGCCTGGTATTCAACCGCGCTGACGGCGGCCGCAACATGCCTGGGCCGGCAGCGGGAATTGCTTTGAAAGTCGGGACGCTTCGGGCAAACTATCAGCGCCGGGTTGGAATGCCCCCTTCTGTCTTGCCTGAAGGCAAGCCACCTTCCCCCGCAGGCGCTGGGGAAGGAAACGCTTGTTACCAGGGAGTCGTCCGGAACCTGGCTGCGTTTCAGGTCTGCGCCTTCCTCACCGTCGCTGTTGAAGGGAGACAATCCGAGAGTGTCAGCGCGAGATCGGATTCACTTGATTGCGCGGAGGTTCCCGATGAAAACATTGCGCCGCTTTCTCCTTTGCTCCTGCCTCCTGCTCATCGCTCTCCACCTGCCTGCCCGCGCCCGCGCCTCCGAGGCCGTGAAGCAGGTAATGGACGCCGTCGTATCCCGCTTCTATGAAACAATGGACGCGGAGGCGCTCCGCTCCCTGGACGATCAGAAACTCCGGGGGCTTCTCTCAAAGGACGAACTGAGAATCCTCGCGACGGAGTATCTGACCTTCGACGTCAACGCGCCGGTCTTCGTCTACGTCATGAGGGATAAAACCCAGAAAACCGTGCCGTTCTGGATTGAAGAGGCGGGATTCCGGAGGACCGATCTCTCCTGCGTCAATGAGATTTGCGAATACGAGGTCTGGAAGAAGGCCTTCGCCGCCGGGCGCGTGGGGCTTGGCATTAACGGGTTCGACAGGCACCGCACCCACTACTTCGTCAGCGTTTCCCCGCAGGAGAAGGGCGTGGAACTCAAGATCGCCAATCTCTCTCCCGCGGAATTCTCCATGGAAACCATGGACGTCGGCTCCCTCGTCTATCACGACTGGACCGAGCTGGTTCTGGCGAAGGTTCCGCAGGAACTCAGGGGGGGCGTCCTGCTGTCCACAATTCGCGGACGCTCCAGGGAGGCCCACCTGATCGGCGCTTTCCGGGAAACGCCCCATCCCTCCTCAAAGCGGCCCGACCAGATTATGCTGACGTGGAGCAGGGACCCGCGCTCGACCCAGACCATCCAGTGGCGGACCAGCCCGGACGTCGCGTCGGGAATCGCGCAATACTGGAAACAGGACGGCGAGAACCGGGGCGAAGTTAGACAGGCCGCGACGCGCATGTCCGTCATGGATGACAGACTCCTCATGAACGACCGGCGCGTTCACCGGTTCGAGGCCGTTCTGGAAGGGCTTGAACCGGGAACGCAATACGGTTACCGCGTCGGCTGCGATGGCGCTTGGAGCGAGGACTTTATCTTCAGCACCGCGCCGAAGGCCGGCGAGCCGTTTTCCTTCGCCTACCTGGGCGACACTCACGCGACGGAAAGCTGGGGCGAACGAATCCGCGATATCGCCGGGAAACATCCTGAAGCCGCTTTCTGCATGATGGCGGGCGACCTTGTCGGCACGGGCCTGTATCGAAACGAATGGGACGTCCTCCTACATCGCGGAGCAGGTTTCATCGAACGGCGGCCTCTGGTTCCGTCCATAGGCAATCACGACGATCAGGAATGCCTGGGCGCGGACATGTACTTGAAGATCTTCGGCCTGCCCGAGAACGGCCCCGACTCCATTGAAAAAGAGAGGGCTTACAGTTTCGCCTACGGCAACGCCCAGTTCATAGCGCTGGACGTGACCTCACCCGAGGCCCTTCAGCATGACTGGCTGGAGAAGACGCTCAGCGAATCGAACGCCGCGTGGCGTTTCGCAATGTTCCACTTCCCCCCCTTCGGATTCGAATCCGAGGAATACGCGGCCATTCGCAAGGAGTGGTGCGCCCTGTTCGATCAGTATCACGTTGACCTTGTCATGTGCGGTCACACTCACCACTACATGCGGACCCTTCCCATCAGGAACGGCAAGGTCGCGCCCTCCCCGAAGGACGGGACAATCTATGTCACCTCCTGCGCAGTACCCGGGCGGCGCTTTCCGGCCCTCAAGACAGCGGAAATGGCCGAGGCCTTCTTCGGCGAATCCCTGTATCAGATCATCAGCATCGCCGGCAACCGCATGGAATACAGATGTTTCGACGCCGAAGGAAAGATAAGAGATAGTTTCACGATTCAGAAGTAACCCTTATAAGCTCCTGTTTCCGAAGACATCATGCTGATATATGACAGCGCGGCGTTTTGCAGTCAACCTGCGGGCTACTCCGACTTCGGCGTTGCGAAGAACAGGGAATCCGCGAATATCTCCTGGAATTCCATGTTCGCCGCCAGTTCGAGATACTCCGTCTTCAGGGAAATCTCTTCCGCCTCCCTCATGCGCGAGCGGGAGGCCAGGGCCATCTTCGCCCCGGCCCCGGCGGAGTTGCCGACAAAGCGTATTTTGCTTATCGGCATGTCCGGCAGCAGGCCGATACGCCGCGCCATTTCCCTGCGAATGTAGTTCCCGAACGCCCCGGCCAGCATCACCTCCTCGATATCCTCATCGCTGACGCCGAGCGTCTTCTTGCAGACCTGTATGCCGGTGAAGACAGCGGCCTTTGCAAGCTGCACCTCGCGGATGTCCTTCTGCGTCAGGTGGATGCCATGCCCCCCCCCGCATTCCGACGCAGGAACAAGGACGAACTCGCCCGCGCTCTCGCACTCGATAACCCTCCTTCGGAGAGGCTCCGGCAGGTTCTGCGGAAGGTCGCCCTGTTCCTGAATGCGTCCGGTCTCGTCAACAATCCCCCATCGCAGGAGCTCCGCCACGGCGTCAATTAGCCCGGTCCCGCATATGCCGGTCGGACGGCTCCGGCCTATGACGCCGACCTCAACGTCACGCGGCATCAGAACCCGCTCGATCGCGCCCTCCATCGCCCTCATACCCCTGCTAATGCGCATCCCCTCGAAGGCCGGCCCGGCGGCGCATGAGCAGGCGACCAGCCTGTCCCGCGATCCCGCGACGATCTCCCCGTTCGTCCCTATGTCAATGAGCATCCTGATTGCCCCGGACTTGTGAAGGTCCGTGGCCAGAATCCCCGCCACTGTGTCCCCGCCGACGAAACCCGCGATGTTGGGAACGAGGGCGATCCTTGCAAACTCATTCGCCATCAGCCCGATTTCCGCCGCGCGCGGGCTTACTCCGGAACGGACCGCCGCGACGTATGGGGCCTGGGCCAGATATGTCGGATCAATGCCCAGCAGCAGGTGTTCCATCGTCGTGTTGCCCGCCGCGACAATCCGGCAGATATCCCCTGCGGCTACTGATGCTTTCGCGCAAAGCTCGGTCATGATTTCATTCAGCGCGCCGGCGACGCGGGACTGAAGTTCCGCAAGGTTTTCGGCGCACATGGATGCGAATTGAATGCGGCTGACGACGTCGTCCCCATGGGCGATCTGCGGATTGGTCCGCGCCGCGACACCCAGGTCCGCCCCGGTCGCCAGATCAAGCAGGACTCCGACAATGGTCGTCGTGCCTATGTCAAAAGCGACGCCGAGGCATCGCGCAGAAGCGTCCCCCGGCTCCAGTCCGACTAACGCGCCGTTGGAGACCACAGCCGTCACGCCGAAATCATTCTGCCGCAACAACCCCGGCAATCGCCTGACGACATTGAGCGGAGCAGGATGCCTTCCGACGCCGGGCAGCGCTTCGATCAACCGGTCAAGATCGCAGCGAAGGTCCTCTACGGTCGGTTTGCTCAGCCGGACGAATCTCCGGGCGACCGAGGGATCAACAGAAACCGCAACCCCGACGCCGTCGGAAAGAATCTTCTGCTCGGAGGTCCGCGCCGAAAGCGGAACGTCCACGACCATGTCCGCCGCCACGCGAGCCTGACACGCCATGCGCCAGCCCTTGCGGATGTCTTCCTCGGAAAGGACCTCGATTTCGGAAGGCGTCGGCTCCGGGGGATTCTTCGAAACGTGAACCTTGCACTTGCCGCACTTGCCCTGCCCGCCGCACGGGGAACTGATCGCAATGCCCGCCCGCTGCGCGGCCTCGAATATGGTGACGCCGGGTTGCTCCTGTACCGTCCGTCCTTCCGGCTGGAAAACTACTTTGAGGGTTCGCTCAGACATTCCGTTCGTCCTTTGTTTCCGTCAATACCTTCCGGCTCGACGGATTTTTCCGCAAGTTTTTCATCCTGATGGGCAAGTTGTCCCAGGGAAAGCCCCTCCCGCCACGCGAAGGCCATTCCGATAACCGTTATCGGCGCGACGCTCAACGTCCAGAGGACCAGAGCATATGCGTTGGCCTTGTCGGTGGGGCAGCCGACGACGACCATGGCTATGCTGGCCGCCTTCGGGAAAACGCCCAGATATCCCGGCGCCTGCGGAAGAGCCACCGCAAGCCCCACGAGAATCGAGACGAAGCACCCGCCGAAGAACCCGATATGGAGGTCAAGCCCCAGCGCCAGGAACCACATCGAGGCGCCGATCACAAACCACCATAACGACGACAGCGCGACGACGAGCGCCACTTCCCGCAATCCGGTCATCACCTTGAAGGCGTCAACTACGGAACGGACGAATCCCATAAGCCGGAATCTGATAAAATCCGGCAGGAATGAAGCAAAGAATTCCGCCAGTTTCAGGAAAGGTCCGGGCCATATCGCCATGACGGCCACGCCGGCCAGAGCAGCAAGGGCGCAGGGGACGATGATCACGCCGTAACGCTTGATCTTCTCGATGTTTTCGGCAACCGCCGGATCGGCCGCCTGGTCGGGATGAAGGGCAATCCAGGTGACGGCCAGCATGATGAATAATCCCACCAGATCGAAAATGCGCTCAATGACGGCGGTTGCGAAGGCGGTCACGTAGGATATTTTCTCCCGCCTGCTGATCACGCCGGGGCGGATGAACTCCCCCAAACGAGCGGGTAGAACGCAATTTGCCATGTAACCGATGCAGGTCGCCGAAAGCAGATTCATTATCCCGCACCGTTTCACCGGTTCAAGGAAGACGCGCCAGCGATAAGCCCTGATCATATAGGTTATCAGTGTCGCCAGAAGCGCGAACAGGAAATAATCGAACCGCAACGATTTGATCGTCTGCCATACCGCGCCCCAGTCGTCAACCCCCTTGACGAACCATATCATTGCGCCGGCGCTTACGACCAGACCGGCCGCAATTCCCAAACCATGCTTGGCGTTGGTCTTTCCCATGGTATTCAAGCGGCATTGGCCCGGCGATTCATATCGCGCCGGAATGCCTGACGGTTGACGCGGCGACGGCAATCGCGCCGTCACCGACGACTTCCCCTCCGGTTTTGTCTGGAAACAAACGAGCCGTCGGCGCATAGTAGGGCAACCGCGCCCTGAAATGCAAGGCAGTAATCATGATCGGGCTGGACGCGGCAACGCAACGGAGGCGCAGTCAATGAGATACGAGATTGATCTGAGAAGCGACACGCTGACCGAACCGACCGATGAAATGCGTCGCGCGATGGCGTCCGCAAACGTTGGCGACGACGTTTTCGGGGAGGATCCGACCGTCAACCGCCTGCAGGAAATGGCCGCTGCGAAGCTGGGCAAGCAGGCCGCGCTCCTGATGACCAGCGGCACGCAGGCGAACCTGGCCGCAATTCTGACCCACTGCGGACGCGGCGACGAGGTCATTCTTGACGCCAACGCCCATACTTACTGTTACGAAGCGGCGGGACCGAGCGTGCTGGGCGGCGTCTCCATGCGGCCCATCGAGGGCAGGGACGGATTCCTGACGCCCGAACAGGCGAAGGCCGCAATCAGACCCGACAACGACCACTTCCCCCGCTCCAGGCTTCTCGAAATCGAAAATACCCATAACCGGGGCGGGGGGAGCGTCCTGAGCATTGAGAGGACTTCCGCGCTATGCGCCGCGGCGCATGAGAACGGGCTGTCTGTCCACCTTGACGGGGCCAGAATATTTAACGCCGCCGTGGCGCTTGGGGTAGACGCGCGCGCCCTTGCGCGAGATGTTGATTCCGTCTCCTTCTGCCTCAGCAAGGGGCTGAGCGCGCCGGTCGGCTCCCTGCTCTGCGGAAACGCGGACTTCATTAAACAGGCGCGGCGATGGCGCAAGGCGCTGGGCGGTGGGCTTCGTCAGGCCGGCGTCATAGCGGCGGCCGGCATTGTCGCCATAGGGACGATGATCGAAAGGCTGGCGGAGGACCACGAGAACGCCCGGTTTCTGGCGGCCGAATTATCCGCAATCCCCGGCATATCCCTGAAGGCCAATCCCCCCCCCACAAACATGGTTTATATCAAACTGGCGGAGGGGCGAACCGACTCGGCGGCGGTCGTTGCCCGGCTGTCGGAAAATGGGGTGGGCGCACTTACGACGGCTCCGGATACCATACGGTTCGTCTGCCACAGGCATATCCGCAGGGAACACGTCGGAAGGGCAGCAAAGGCTGTCCGGACGGCAATCGGATAAAGCGGAAAAGCCTGGAGATTCAAGTAACGCAATCGGGCGTTGTCTTCCGGCTATGGACGGCGACTGACCGATAATCAGTCTTCCAGGAAGCGCACGCCTTCCATTGCGGCCAGCGCCAGAACTGCCGATGTAAGCCCCTGGACGGCGACTCTAAGCTCATCGGTCTTCATCGCGTCCTTGATTTCGAAGGCAGCAAGACCCGCGAAAATGATGGCTAAGACAACCAGTGCCAGGCGCAGATGTCCGCGATATTTTTCCACAGGTTCAACCCTTTCGGTGCAGATGCGTCTGCCGCATTGAAACCAATGCCGAAATTCATTCTATATTTCGGCTTGCGGGAGAATCAAGCTATTTCCGGATTCGGCCCGGATGCGATTTCTGCATGTCCCTGTTTGATTGTCATGGGCAGGCATGCAAGATACAATATAATCATGTCCAGAAGGGGAGCATGATGGATGTTCTTGTCGGTAAACTTGACGACTGCGGCAGGCGCCTCAGACGGTTCGCCTTTCTGAGGGCATCGGGAATCGTGCTGTTCTGGCTTGCCATAGCGCTCTGCGCGGCCGTCCTGACGGAACGGGCACTGAACCTGGGGTGGCCGGTTGCAGTCCATGGGTATGCTTGCGCCGGGGCAATTCTCTTTTCATACGCAGTCGGCGCCATTGTTTTTATCAAAACGAAACCGGACAGGGAACGGCTTGCGGCTATCGTTGATTCACGATTGGGCCTGAAGGAGCGGGTGACTAGCTTCCTGCAATTGAGGGAGCGCGGGGCCGCGCCGGATGATCCTGTGGCAGGGGCCGTCATGAGGGACGCGATGCGCTGCGCAGACTCAGTCATCCCGGAAATCATCATTCCGTTGAAGCCATCCTGGAAGATACGGATCGCCCCAATTCTGCTGTCGGCATATGTTCTGCTTGGGTGGTTGCTGCCCCCGCTGGACCTTCGCGCATCACCAAAATCCGGCAACGTTACAGACCCCGCCAACACGCGGGCAAACACGGAAGCGATCAGGCGCCGAGCCGCGCGTATTCTGGAAACAACCCGGAACAAGGATCTGAAGCTCAGTTCTGGAATGGCCGAAGACCTTCAACAACTGTCCGAACAACTGGAGAAGAATCCTGACACCCGTGAGTTGATGGTCGCGCTCAATGAACTGGCCGACAAGGCTGAGAAGGCCCGCTCGGAGCTTGCCCCGCAGATTCCGCAGTTTGACAATCGCCGGTTGAATTCAATGGCAACCGCCGAGGGGAAATCGGTAGCCGAAGCCATGAAGAATAAGGATTTCGCCGCCGCGGCCGAAAAGCTTAGCGAGATGGCCGACAAGCTCCGGAAGGACGGCATGACGCAGGAGGAGCGCGAGAAGATGGCCCAGGACCTGCGCAACATGGCCGCCGCCTGCAAGAACAACCCCGCATTGTCCGACGCATTGAACAAGGCCGCGCAAGCCGTCGAGCAGGGCAACGACGCCGCGGCGCAGGACGCGCTTCAGGAAGCCGCGAAGCAACTCCAGCGCGCGCAGCAGGGTTGCGAAGAAATGGCGGGGATGAACGACATAGCGAAATCCGTTCAAGCCGCCAAGTCGCAGATGGGACAGCGTGATAACTGCGGCGTCTGCGGAAAGCAGCTTTCCGAAGAGGAGAAGCAGCAGGGGGAGAGCGTCTGCAAGGACTGCCGCGAAGCGATGGAGCAGATGGAGAACGCAACCGCCGAGGGGGAAGGGGCGGGCAGTCAGGGTGAAGGCCTCGGCGAGATGGGAGTGGGGCTTGGCGGTCCCGGGGGCGAAGAGGAGGGGCAGGCCGGCTCCCCCAGCGATGAGATGAAGTTGGGCGAGACCGACAAGCCTGGACCGGGCATGGGCGGTCCTGGCAAAGGCAAGGGCGGCGGAGACGCGCATACTGAGGACGACGCTAACGTTAATCTCAAACCCTCGAAGATCTCCGGCAAACTGACAAAGGGGAAAATACTGGGTAACTATTCATTCAAAGACCTGCCTAAGAGCGAAAACGAACTGATTGATTATCGCGCGGCGTATCTGGCCGAGCGCGCCGGGGCGGAAAAAGCGCTCGCCAAGGAGCCGATCCCACTCGACTACAAGGAACTTGTCAAGGATTACTTCGACTCGATCTCGCCGTCCAATATTTCAAAGCCTTCGAGGGATGCCGCTCCATCGGAGGGAAAAAAACAGTAGCCTCCCGGCCTTGCGGCGAATAAAATCCCAATCGGGGGGATGTTGTATGCCGTGCGTTGCCGGAGTTCGGTCGCGTATGGTCCCCGCCATTTGATGATGAAGGATTTTCTGATCGCTTTTCCGTTGCCCTTGACAGGCTCATTTGCATGAAGAAGGTCGCAATACTGTTCAGGAATTTCGGCCCGTACCACATAGCCCGGATAAAGGCCGCCGCTTCTCGCGGCAGGGAACTCGGGTGGGAAGTCACGGGCATCGAAAGCGCGTCCGCAGTCGAAACCTACCTATGGAAGGTCGGCGACAAGGACGCTCCCTTCAACTGGATAACGCTCTTCAAGGGCCGCACATGGGAAAACGTACCCCAGGGCGAAATGGAAAGGGCAATGACCGCCCGCCTGAACGAACTCAGGCCTGACGCGCTGATTATATGCAGCTACTTCATGCCGGAGATGCTGGCGGCTTATCGCTGGGCCGTGAAGAACCGCGCCGTCGCCGTCCTGATGAGCGAGAGCAACTATCACGACAGCAAGCGCTTCTGGCCCAAGGAGGCTTTCAAGCGCTGGATCTGCCGGAACTTCGACTCGGCGCTGGTCGGCGGCAATCCGCAGCGCGATTACATCGAATCCCTCGGCATCCCGCGCGACCGCATCTTCCTGGGCTATGACGCGGTTGACAACGACTTCTTCGCCAGGCAGTCCGATATCGCCAGAACCGACGCCGAGGCGAATCGGAAACGCCTCAGCCTGCCAGAAAAATATTTCATCTCCGTTTCACGGTTCGTCCCCGTCAAAAACGTGCCCGGATTGATAACCGAATATGCGGAATACAGGCGCATGGCGGGGGACAAGGCGTGGGACCTTGTGGTCTGCGGCGGAGGCTCATCGGAAGGCGAGATCAGGGAGACCATCAAGCGGTTGAACGTCCAGGGAGTTCACCTGCCCGGTTTCACACAGCTCAACGAAATCGGCGTCTACTACGGGCTTGCGGGATGCTTCGTCCTGGCCAGTATCATTGAGCCGTGGGGGCTTGTGGTCAACGAGGCGATGGCCTCTGGACTGCCCATCCTAGTGACATCCGTTGCGGGTTCATCCTTTGATCTAGTCAAGGACGGCGAGAACGGATGGCGATTCGACCCCCGCAAACCTTCCGAGCTGGCAGGACTGATGCTGAAGATCAGTTCCATGTCCACGGCAGAACTCGCAGGGATGAGCGAGGCTTCCCGCCGGCTGATAGCGCCGTGGGGAGCGGAAAGGTTCGCGTCAGGAGTGTTCGACGCAATAGCCTGCGGTAAAAGGAAATAACCTGCCTCAGCGCGTCCCGCGCGCCCGGTGCGGATGTTAACATTGCGTCGGATTTGTGTTCTAATATTGTGAGTTCAGATTATGGAGGCTTGATTATCGCCATGTTCATGCCGCGTCCGGAGGGGACGTTCATTGCCGCCGCTTTGTTCATAACGGCTGCGTTACTCGTTCTCCCTATTTCAGCAGATGTATCAACGCGGCAGAAGGACGGCGCTCAGGGGAAATGCCTGCTTGTCGAAAACTCGTTCTACCGGGCGGTCGTTTTCCCCGGTCAGGGCGGACGTATCGGCTCCCTCTTCCATAAAAAGGCCGAAATCGAATTCTGCACGTGGGAAGACGATCCTGAAGGAGCGAGGGGCGGCCTGCTGGACGATGCCGCGTCCGCCGCGCTGCCATACGAGGTTTCTCTGGAGGAACCCGGGCCGGAGAGAGTCCAACTCGTCTTGACGCGGAAGGACGGCCCACTGAGCATCGTTAAAACGCTCGCCTTTAATGATTCAGCGGTTATAAGCGTCTCCTACCGTTATTCAATGGCCGCCGGTTCGGGTGCGCGCGGCGTCAATCCGACATTGCGCAACTGGTTAAGCCCGAGGGCCGGCTCCGGCGATGCTATTCTCTATTCCAACCCCGGCTTCATAATCCGCCCTGGACCGCCCTCGAAACCCCCTTCCGGAAACGGTCGTTCCAGCTTCGCGGCATGTTGTATTCCATCGGATTACGCAGGCCTCTGCATCGGATGGCTGGATGACGGGCTTGAGGACATGCGATGGACCGCCGGCAGTCACGGCGGTCCGCTGGCCGTTGCGCGCATGAGGCCGATTACCCCCGGCGAAACCATCGAAACGCGGGGTTTCATTTCCGTCAACTCGGGCATGGTCGGCGCGGCGTGGGCGTCCGAAGGCTTCGTGGGAAATGCCCAGGCTGCGCTAGAAAACCACAGACTCATTATCCAGACCTATGTCTACGCCTGTTCATCTGGCGGGTCTGCAACCGTGAACATCCGTCTCATGGATGAAGACGGGGTCATCGTCAGGGAATTCAAACCGACTGTCATCTCCGGGCTGGCCGCCGGAGAAATGTCAATCTCGGAACTCATGGAAGACATCCCCGCGCCGGCAGAACGGCTGTGCGCGATCCAGGAGGTCTACGACGGCCCGGCCAAGATCGCCCAGGTCTTCATCCCGCTTTCCGATTCGTTTCCGTCCCGGACGCTGGACTCAATCCGCTGGCCCCCTGCCGGATGTCGGGTTGAACAGTCTCACGCTCCCCAGCCGGCGGCGCGGGTGGAACCGGGAGAACTGCGCATAACGGAGCTCCTTTCCGGCGCTCTCCCGGCAAGGTTGAAGATTCCGCTTGCCGCGGGAGAAACGGAGACGGTCGTCTTCCTGATTGAAACCGGCGAGGAATGCAAAATCGAATGGTCCCCTCTGAGGGACCGGACAGGAACAGCCGTTGTGGATGCCAGGATCACTGGATTGGCCGGAAACCTTCGCTCAAATTCCATCCCTGCCGAGATCAAGTCCGGCTCCAGGATTAAAGTCGGTCCGGCGGGCGGATTCGCATTCGCGCTGCGCCTTGACGCCACTGGGCTTCCCCAGGAACCGGTCTCGACAAGCGTGACATTCTCGACGAAACAGTCCTGGAGAAGCCTTGAACTGACTGTCCGGACGCATGCGTTCGTTCTCCCGTCGCACAGACCGTTCTTGTTCGAGACCTTCAGCCCGATCCGCAGCAGCGCCGATGAGTCTGTGCTGAAAGCCGATATTAGCGTCCTCAGGTCCTTCGGCAGCGCCTGTCTGACATTGCCCGAATCGGCTATGGCAGAATCGGATGATCGGGCCTCAAGATTGCGCGCTCAGGTCGAGGATGCGGCCGCGGCGGGATTTGATTCCTTTGCGCTTACAGCCCGAATGGCTCCCACGGACGCGGGCGCGCTGAAGAGATTGGCGGACGATCTCGCGCGCGCCGGCGTTCCACCAGGAAACTGCAATCTCTCGATTGCCGGGAACTCATCCCCGTCCCCTGACGGGAAACTCTCCGAGACATGCAGGAAAGCGCACAAGGCCGGCTGGTCGCCGCGCGTTCCGGCGCGGGGGCTTCTCCGCCCGGACGGGCAGATCGGAATGCTGAATCCGATGATCAGCTCATGGGACATTGCCGGCGAATACAAGCCTGGCCATATCGGCCCTCTTATCAAGAAAGGCCGTATTGACGCCGGCGATCTCGTGTTTCACGTCTGGCAGGAGTCGCCCGGCGGGCCGGATTGGACGATTGAGCGCGGCAGACCATTAGCGCTTGCGATTGACGGTTTTGCCGGAATCCGGCTCCGGGACGACGAATTCAATGCCATCGCCGGGACTCTGCTGGGCGAAGTCATCCGCGATGGAATCGAGGACGCCGCAATATATCGCGTCGCGATCAGATCGTTGCGGGAAACCGTTCCCGCGCCGGAAGTCTCCCGACGCGCGACTGATGCCGATGCCGAATCCATTCTCGAAAGCCCGGCCCTTGCCGGCCTGCGGGAGTGGAAGGACAGGACGCTTGAAGTCCTCTCCCGGCGCGATTCACCGGACGCCCGCGAGGCGTTGAAATGGGGCAATCTGGCCCTCGTCGAGAACGGCGTTTCGCGCGTGGGGTTCCTGTACGTATTGGGCGAATCCGAACTGGGAAGCGACTTCCACAAGGCCGTCTGGGAGCGATGCAATGGGGAATACTTTGTCACATCCGATCCGAAGAAGGCTGAGGGCGCGGGCGGCATCGCCGTCCTGTTGAAGGTTCTGCGCAGGACAGGAGGCGCGGATGTCCCCCGCGAGGCGAAAACCGAGGCGGCCAGGCTCCCGAAAGGCGGCTACATGTTCCTGACCTCCGATCCGTCCGCCAAGATAGGCAAACACAGAATCTGGATAATCGGCGCGGACTCGAAAGGTTGCAGAAAGGGCATCAAGGTCTTCGCTCAGATGCTGCGCCGCGAATACGAACTCCCGGCATCCGCGGCCGAATGCAGATGAGGCTAAGGCGCAGCGATTCCGAAGCGGCGTCCCATCCTTGCCCCCCGCCGCTCCTCCTGCTAGAATCCCGGCGTTCTGCCGATACTGTTTTTTTAAACCGCTCAGCCGGCGCGCTCAACCGCGCAGGCGCATCACCAAACGGAATAACATGGCTGTTGAACTACCTGCGCAGTATGACCCGAAGGCGATAGAGGAACGCGTCAGCCGCTTCTGGCTGGAGGGCGGTTTCTTTCACGCCGACCCCGCCAGAGGCGGGAAACCCTACACGATAGTCATACCTCCCCCAAACGTCACCGGCGCGCTGCACATGGGCCACGCGCTGGACAACACGCTTCAGGACGTCCTCATCCGCTGGCACAGGATGCTGGGCATCAACACACTCTGGATGCCCGGCACGGACCACGCCGGCATTGCCACACAGAACGTGGTCGAACGCAAACTGGCCGAGGAGGGAAGGAGCCGCGACGACCTGGGGCGAGATAAGTTTGTGGAAGAGGTCTGGAAGTGGAAGGAGCAGTACGGCTCCCGCATCATCAACCAGCTCAAACGCCTCGGCGCGTCGTGCGACTGGGAACGCGAGCGCTTCACGATGGACGAGGGGCTTTCCCGCGCCGTCCGCCTGGCCTTCTGCACCCTCTACAAGCGGGGGCTGATCTACAAGGGCAACTACATCATCAACTGGTGTCCGCGCTGCCTGACCGCCCTAGCCGACGACGAGGTTGACCACGAAAGCCACGAGGGCCACCTCTGGCACATCTTCTACCCCTATGAGGATGATCCGAGCGAAGGCGTGGTCGTCGCCACAACACGCCCGGAGACCATGCTGGGCGATACGGCAGTGGCGGTCAATCCAAAGGACGAGCGCTATAAGGACCGCATCGGCAGGATGCTCATCCTGCCGATAGTTGAGCGGCGCATTCCGATCATCGCCGATGAGTTTGTTGACATGGAGTTCGGAACCGGGGCCGTCAAGGTCACGCCCGCGCATGACCCGAACGACTTCGCCATGGGAAGGCGGCACAAGCTGGCCGAGATCTGCGTCTTCAACGAAAACGGCACAATGAACGAGAACGCCGGCGGGGCGTACAACGGCATGGATCGCTTCGAGTGCCGCGAGGCCCTGATCGAGGAACTCAAGGAAAAGAAACTGCTGCGAAAGGTTGATCCGCACCAGCATTCCGTGGGCCACTGCTATCGCTGCCATTCCGTCGTTGAGCCTTATATCTCGGAGCAATGGTTCGTGAAGATGCGCCCGCTGGCGGACGCAGCAATCAAGGCTACAGAGGACGGGCGCGTGAAGTTCCACCCGGAACGCTGGACGAAGTTCTACCTGAGCTGGCTTGAAAACGTGCGGGACTGGTGCATCAGCCGCC
Source organism: Planctomycetota bacterium (assembly GCA_022711755.1). GTDB lineage: Bacteria > Planctomycetota > Brocadiia > SM23-32 > JAKLEA01 > JAKLEA01. The sequence goes on along the minus strand of JAKLEA010000013.1, from coordinate 152,931 downwards.
AGATATGGTGGGGGCACAGGATTCCGGCGTGGGAATGCCAGGACTGCGCGCACATCGAGGTCGCGACGGAGGACGTGACGGCCTGCCCGAAATGCGGCAGCACGATGCTTGTTCAGGATGAGGACGTTCTTGACACATGGTTCTCAAGCTCGCTGTGGCCGTTCAGCACGATGGGCTGGCCGGACAGGACGCCGGAACTGGACTTCTATTACCCGACGAGCGTGCTGGTCACCGACCGCGGCATCATCTTCTTCTGGGTCGCCCGCATGGTGATGATGGGGCTTGAACTCATGGAGAAGGAGCCGTTCCATGACGTCTACATCCATGCGACCATTCTGGACGAACTGGGCCGCAAGATGTCCAAGAGCCTCGGCAACGGCATTGACCCGCTCGTCATGATCGAGGGCGGGGAGCAGATGTACATGGGCAGGAAGTTCGAGTGCGACGGCTATGGCGCGGACGGCCTGCGCTTCAGTCTCGTCATCCTGACCAAGGAGGGGCAGGACGTGCGCGTGTCGCCGTCAAAGCTCGAACTTGGGCGCAACTTCGTCAACAAGCTCTGGAATGCCTCGCGGTTCGTGTTCATGAACCTTGAGGAAATATCCCAGGCTGAACCTTCCGCGCCCAGCTTCGAGGACGCCTGGATTCTGAGCCGCGCGCATTCGACCATCCGCGCTGTCACGAATAACATTGCGGAATATCTGTTCAATGACGCAGCGACGGCGCTATACGACTTCGTCTGGCGCGATTTCTGCGACTGGTATCTCGAACTGTCCAAGCCCAGGATGAACGCGGGCGAAGGCGGGGCGACTCCCGCGGACCGGCGGCGCGTGCAGGAAACGCTTTCCGAAACCTTGAATATCCTGGTCCACCTCCTTCACCCGGTCACGCCCTTCGTTACCGAGCACATCTGGGGACTCCTGAAGGAGTTTGCTGCGGAATTGCCCGTCGCGGGGAAAATGACCGCCCCGGCGCTGGTAAGAAGCTCCTGCCCGGCGGCGGACGAAAGCCTCATTGACGCCGGAATCGAGCGCGACATGGCCTCGATTCAGGACATCGTCAGGGCGGTGCGCAGCGTCCGCCGGGAGAAGAACCTGCGCGACCGCGAACCTCTCCGCATCGCCATCAGCGTGGCCAATCCGGAGGACAAGGCAAGGCTTGACGCCAAGAGCGCGGTCATAAGGAACATCGCCTTCCTGAGCGAGGCGGCCGAGATCGCAGTCAACATGCCAAAGCCCACTCGCTGCGCCGTCTGCGTGGTGGGCGACATTCAGGTCTTCGTTCACTTGGAAGGGCTTGTTGACGCCGAAGCCGAACGCGCGCGGCTGGACAAACAGCGCGAGAGCCTTGAGGGGCGCATCGGCAAGGCCAAAGCCAAACTCTCGAACGAGAATTTCGTGAGCAAGGCCCCGGAAGATGTTGTCGCCAAGGAACGCGAACGCGTGGCGGAGCTTGAGGCCGAGTTGCAGAAGGTCATGCAGAACCTGCGCGATCTGGATTAAGCGCTGCGACAATCGCGGAGGAGTCGCGTAGAGCGCGTTCTTGACGCTGCGCGAACCCGCCAAAACATAATTCCGCGTGGGCGCAAAGCGCCCATCCTGCAACTCAGTTCGGATTCACGATTCACTGTCATACCTCTGATTCTACCCGCAAGTCCAGCCCCCCTCCCGCCGGGAGAGGGTGGCGTTTGCCGCGCTTGCCTGGCAAGCGTAGGCGAACGACGGGTGAGGGGGAGGAGAAGAAAACATTCAGCCCCGCCGCAAAATTCACTGCAATTCAAGGGCTTGCCCGGCCGCGACGTTCCCACACTTCCCGGTACCAGCCGCGACCGGGCTATTCTGTATTCGGAAGCGGGGCAATGTAACACGCCCGCCTCCAGGCGAAGGTCCTGTAGTTCCCAATACACGGGACCGGAATCCTTGAACGCCGGTCTGCTGGCAGGGGCTGAAGACAGCCCATCGGGAACTGCTGACGCGGCACGGCAACGACACGAAAGCCGTTGTTGTTGTTCGTGTTCGTCGGGTTGTTGTTGTTGCGGTTAGCCGACCGAGTATTGTTCGCATTGTTGTTCCACGACCCGCCGCGCAACACGCGATAGAGCCGAAACGGACCCGCGCCTACGACCTCCTTTCAACCGTGGAACGCTTCCACGCGCCGAGAAGGTTGCCGATCTCATTGAGCGACTTCGCAGCAAATTCGTAGCTGTCACAACAGAGAATCCTCAAGTCAAAACACCGCCGCATATTCAGACGCAAAGCATCCAGAATCGCATCGGCCTCGTCCAACTCCGCCATGCGCCGCTGACCGCGCTTGACATTGGCCTCGATGAGAGAACGCTCCAAATCAAGCGTATCGCGCTCAATACGCTCAATCAGAGAATGCCGGAACCGGTTCGGAAAACCGGCCGTCTTCTGGAAAATCCACAGGCTCCAGTCGTACGTCTTTACGAATATCGGTGTCTCCTGCATCATTTCCTCCACTTCTGAAAACGCAACCGCTCAGAAGCTTCTTGCGTAATTTCCATGTATCGCCGTGACTGACGTGCCCCAACCAAGCCATGACGCGCTGCCTGACGTCCTCTTCGGAGATCAACCCGTCAGCGTATTCTTCAGCGGTCTCCCGCAACCGACGTCCTGCCCGCGTCACGCTCCGGTGGAGCAGCAGACGGTGATCGGGGAAAATCAGGAAACCCAGAAACGGAACGCCGTCTTTCACCCGGAAAATCACGCTCTTGCGCGGATGAAGAACCAGCCTGAAATCTCTAAGAAATCCGTCAATCGCGTTGCGAACATCCTCAAGCGAACTCCTGTCATTACCGAAGACAACGAAGTCGTCACAGTATCGAATGTATGCAGGAATCCGCAATTCCTCCTTTACAAAATGATCAAGAGGATCAAGATAGATATTGGCAAAGAACTGACTCGTCAGGTTGCCTATTGGTAATCCGCGAGGGCGCAATGCCGCAAACAGGTCATCCCCGGGAAAATAGACCATCCTGTATTCATCCCGGAATACGTCCTTCCCGCCCGACACAATCATCGCCATCAAATCCATCAGACTCCTATCCGTGATGCGCTTTTCCAACAACGCCATTAGCGCGTCATGGTCCACGCTGGGAAAGTATTGCACGATATCGGCTTTCAGAACGTGAGAAAATTGCCGCGAATACCTGGTATAGCGATCAAGCGCCTTATGGCTCCCCTTATTCTTCCTGCATGCGTAGGAATCGAAAATGAATCTCTCTTCAAATATCGGCTCAATCACATTGCATATCGCGTGGTGAACGACCCTATCCCTGAACGGCGCAGCGCTTATGACACGCCTCTTTGGTTCGTAGATGTAGAAACTACGGTATTCTCCCGGACGATAGCTCCCGTCGCTCAACTCGGATTCAAGCCTGATAATCTCTTTTTCCTGATCGAAGTCGAATCCAATGACTTCTGCTTTGTCGCGTTTGCCCCGGCGCGCGCGACGGTAGGCCGTGTGAAGATTGCCGAACGAACAGACTCGATCAAAAAGCCGCTTGTATGTCTTCATTTTTTTAAAATTCGGCCAGGGGCTGCCGCCCCTGGCGACAGAGACCAGAGACCAGAGAAGACAGAGGCCGGAAACTACTGACGCGGCACGGCAACGACACGAAAGCCGCAGTAGCTGCCCGAGTTCGACGGGAAGTAGCTGCCGCGGAGAGCCGACCGAGTACCGTTCGCATCGCAGTACCACGACCCGCCGCGCAACACGCGAGAGGTTCCGGAAGACGGGCCTTGAGGATCGCTCGCAGCGCCTGAAGGATATTCGCCGTACCAATCCTGACACCACTCCCAAACATTCCCGTGCATGTCATACAATCCCCATGCATTCGGCTTCCTCTGCCCTACGGGATGCGTTTTCCCGCCGGCGTTGACTGAGTACCAAGCGTACTCGCCCAATCCCGAATCACTATCGCCAAAACAGTATGCCGTACTGCTACCCGCTCGGCACGCATACTCCCATTCCGCCTCCGTCGGCAACCGCACCGTCTTGCCCGCCTTGCCGCTCATCCATTCGCAAAACTTCACCGCGTTCTTCCAACTCACCCACACAATCGGATATTCCGCCTCCTTTGGCATATCCGATCCCCCTTTGAAATGCTTCAGGTAGTCCCCATCAGCGTCCCCGCTCCCGTCATACCCGCTATCCTTCAGGAACTGCTGATACTGCCCGTTCGTCACCTCAGTCACCCCCATGTAGAACGGCTTCGTCAGCCTGACGGTGTGAGTATTCCCGCCCTCGCCCATCGCGAAACTGCCTGCAGGTATCAGCGCAAACCTCATCTGCGCCCCGCCCCCAAGATCAAGCGTCATCGCCTTGCCCCCGGGTAGCGCAGGCGTCCCGCCTGCCCCCGGCGCTACTACCGGCGGTCTGTAGTTTTTCCAATGCTCCGCGCGCTGCCGCGCAAAATCCGTCTGGTATCCCACCGAACCGAAATCGGCCAGATACTTGTTCCATTTGGCCGCCCTCTCCGCCGCCGAATACCCCTCCGCCCCGTCTATCTGCTTCGCTATGTCATACGCCCTGCGCGCGTTCGCCTCCAATTCCTCCTTCGCCTTGCGCCTCGTCTCGGCAGCCTGCCGAGACGCCTCTTCCTCGGCCTTCCGTTTCGCCTCCTCCTGACGCCGCGCTATCTCCGCCTTGTCCTTGTCCCATCCCGTCATGTCAACGGGTTTCACGGGCGAGACGCCCGTGCTACCAGGCAGAACGAAGACGAAATCCCCCTTGTCGAGTTTCGGGTTATTGATCTTGCCATACTGCGGGTGTTGTCCGCCCTTGCTGTAGTTGACTACCTTTGCGTCAAGATACATTCCAAGCTCGGAGCCGGTGACATAATTGTCCTTGTTCAGGTCCGCTTCCCCGTCCAGCGCGTCCAGCATGCACTGCTTGAACACGCTCCTGTCCGGTACCGTTTCGTCCTCCCTGCCCGCCGTTATGTACTGCCGCACGGGCTGGGAGCATTTCTCGGTTATGTCCGTCGGGGCCTCCCGCGTCAGGTTGAAAAGCGATCCCGAAAAACATGAGTCAAATGCCGCAAGGAGATGGCGCGATTTGACCTTGAGCGACAGCGTCTCGATGTAGTTCATCCCGACAGCCTTGTCGCCGAACCCCCTTTGATCGTCCCTCAGCAGGGGGCAGTCCGTGGGAATGATGTAGCCGAGCCGCGTCCCGTCGGCCAGTTCCTCGGTATCCCCATGTCCGGCGAAGAAAAGGAACAGGGCGCGGTCAGGCTCTTTTCCGTCCTCGTAGATGAACTTGTTGAGCGCGTCCCTGAGTTCCTTCGAGGTCGGGTTCTCGATCAGCGAGACTGTGAAACCGAGTTTGCGGAGTTTCTCTGCGACTTCCCGCGCGTCCTTGACGGCGTTGGGCAGGTCGGGCCAGCCGTTGTTGTAATCGCTCACGCCGATGACGAGGGCGCGGTAGTCGTTATAAAGAGGTATCTTCTCACCGGCCTTCGAGACGGCATAGATGCCGCGCGTCTGATCCTGCGCCGAAGAGGAAGCGCACACCCCGGCGGCAATCACGCAAGAAAGAACGGCTATTCGCATCCGCGTCATATTGTCACCTCACATTTGCGTCTGCCTCTCAAACGAACACGATACGGATATTGTACGATTTTGACGCCGATCTTCAAGCTCCGGCTCCCGCGCAGACGGATTCAAAACCAACTCGCAATCCGCGCATCGCTATTGACTTCCCGATGCGCCGGCCGTAGATTATGAAACGAAGATAAATACTATCTGCAGAACCGTCACAGAGCGCACAGCGGAGAGGTGGCTGAGTGGTCTAAAGCGACGGTTTGCTAAACCGTTGTAGGGGTACAAGCCTCTACCGCGGGTTCGAATCCCGCCCTCTCCGCCACGCCGTCCCGCTCGTTGGTTTTCATTAGCCGTTTGTTCGGGGGACAGGCTTTGCTCCCAGAAATCAGCTTCAGGCGTTCTCCGGCGGCGGTCCTCCTGTTGATCGCCATGCTTGCGTCTTTGTCGGAATCCCGCCTCCTTGCCCAGCAGATTCCCCTGACGATGCCGCTGTCTGATATCAAACCCGGCATGAAAGGCAAGGGGCGCACGGTATTCCGCGGCAGCGTGATTGAGGAATTCGACTTCGAAGTCATCGGAATGCTGCGGGCGCAGGCCCCGCGCCGCCGTTTCATCCTCATCAGGATGGCGGGCGGCCCGATTGACAAGGCCGGAATCATCGCAGGCATGAGCGGAAGCCCGTGCTACATTGACGGCAAGCTCATCGGGGCCGTCTCAAGGGGTTACACATATTCCAAGGAACCCCTTGCCGGCGTAACCCCGATCGAGGACATGCTGGAAATCCTGCCCCCGGAGGCCAAGCCGGAGCCTGAAAAACCGGTTCCGCCGGCGCCGCAGCCGACACAACCAGCCGCCCCAGCGCCCGCTCAGCCCGAAGCGAAGAAAATCCCCGACGAAAAGAATGCCCCCAACCCCCAAAGCGAAGGAATCGGCGGGGACAGAGCGGAACGCGGCGATGGCGCAACCTTCCGGCTGCGCGACTTTTATGACATCCGTGACGAACTCGTCCGATTACGGGCGATGCTTCAGGAGACACAGACCGGCGGCTCGGAATTCTCCGCCCCGTCTCCTGAAAACATGTGGGCGATTCCGTTCGCGCATCGGCTGGCCGGGAATCGCCTAAGCGAAACTGATCTCGCCCCCATCCAGGTGCCGATGACCGTCGCTGGAGCGTCCGCCGAGGCTCTGCGACGCATTATTCCGATGGCAAGGGGCATGAACCTCATGCCGGTTCAGGCGGCGGCAACCGCTGACGATGTTGCCGCCGTTGCACTGCCCGACCTTGAACCGGGATCGCCTGTTGGCGCGTCCTTCGTATCCGGCGACATCTCCATGAGCGGCACCGGAACGGTGACCACCCGCTCCGGTAAGACGATACTCGCATTCGGTCACTCGATGATGGAATTCGGCCCGACAGACATTCCCATGACCGCCGCTATCGTGCAGGCAGTCATGCCGTCCGTGCAGTGGTCCTTCAAGCTTTCAATGCCCGGCCCGGAAGTCGGGCGGTTCATCACCGACATGCGGCCGGGCTGCGTGGGAATTGTCGGCGAGATGGCGAAGCAGTTCCCCGTCCGCGTCGAAGTCGAGGGCTTCCGCAACGAGAAAGCGGATTTCCAGGTCCTCGATAATGAATACATGACCCCCTTCATGACGGGCATGGCAGTGGAAACCGCCGTCTGGTCGCTTGAAGGTTTCGGTGATGACATGGTTCATCAGGCCGAATCTGCGATATACCTTAAAGGACGCCCGGCCCCGCTGAAATATGCAAATGTCTTCTGCGGCCCCGATCCAGCCGAATCCGTGATGGACCTGATTGTCTCGCCGCTTTATTCGCTTTACTCGAATCCGTTCGTGAAACCCGAGATCGAGAAAGTCGAATTCAAGCTCAAGCTGGAAAAAGGAAATATCTACGCATCGCTCAAGGAAATAAGCGTTCCCAAGCGGGAATACGCGCCCGGCGAGGAATGCGAAGTTACCGCGCTTGTGCAACCCTACAGGCGCGAGGGGCAGCTTTACAAGCTCCGCTTCCGCATCCCGAACGACGCTGTGCCCGGCAGCGATATGCTGCTGACGGTCTGCGACCCGCGCAGGAATCTCTACCTTGATCTTGAAACCGCGCCCGGCAAGTTTGAAGCCCGCAACTTCGAGCAGATGCTCGAGTTGATGCAGATTTTCCCGCGCATGGACCAGATAGTTGTGCGAGCCATCCTGCCGGGCGGCGGTCTGACATTCCAGGGGCGCGAATACCCCGCCCTCCCGCCCAGCGTAGCGCAGGTCATGTCAACGCCCCTGCGCACCGGCATGGGCATCTCAATGATGTCAATGGTACTCAAGACGGACGCGCATTGGATAATCAGAGGACAACGGGACCTCCGGTTGAAGATAATCGAAAGGTCCCGATAATGCCCGCTTTAGCCGCGCAAACTGCCCTGGTTGCGCGCTAGGAAGCGACATAGGAGCCTTCTCCATGAAAAGCGGAAGTCGTTTGCGGACGGATGCGGTTCAATCCGGCAGAGCGTTAACCAGACTGTGGCCGGAGAGGAAGGCCGTCCGATTCGTCTGCCTCGGTCTGGCGATCACGACCCTGTGCCTGGCTGCCCCGGCGTCCGCCGGAGCGGGAAAACAGTGGACCGACAACACATGGCAGAACTTCCAGGCCGGCAAGGCAAAGGGCGTGACCATCCACCAGAGAGGCAGGCTGACGCTCGGACCCAAGCTGGAGCAGATCGAGGGTGTCTCCGGCATGGCAGTCTGGGACATTGCCGCCTCGCCTGACGGTCAGATAGTGGCGGCGACCGGCAACCCGGGAGTGGTCTATCAGGTCGCAGAGAAAAAAGCAGAAATCCTCTTCCGCTCAAGCGAGGAAATGGTCCTTAGCCTGCTTTACGGCAAGGACGGCGGGCTTTACGCGGGAACGGGCACAAGAGCGATCATCTATCGCATCGGCGGAGCAAACGATGTAAGAGTCTTCGTCACACTGCCGGAAAATTACATCTGGGACATGGCGCTTGACGCCAACGGAAATATTCTGGCCGCCACCGGGCCGAACGGAAGGCTTTATCGCATCACCCCGGACGGCAAGGCTGACGTTGTATTCACTGCGTCGCAACGCAATCTGCTCAGTCTGGCTTATCAATCAGGAGCCGTTTTCGTCGGGACTGACACAAAGGGATTGCTTTATCGCGTAACCGACGACGGCAAGGCTACCGTCGCGCACGATTCTGGGCTGGCGGAATTGAGAGGGCTTGCGCCCGACGAAGCCGGGGGATTGTTCTTCTGCGCCTCGGCCGCGCCATCGCCCCAGGGCGCTCAAGGCGGGGCGATATTTGTGGAACTGGTAAGAGGCGCGCTCCGGGGCGGCTCGGCGGGCGGCATGAACGCGAAACAAGCCGACGAAGGAATGCCTCAGCAACAGCCCGGCGCGCCGCAACAGGCCATGCCGCAAATGCAGGGCGGCGGAATGGCGGGAGGCGGAAAAAGCCATGTTTTCGTCCGCCGCGCCGACGGAGAATTGCGCACTCTTGTCTCCTTTCCCGACAAGCAGGTCTACTGCTTAAGCCCCGCCGGCGGGAATGTCGTGATCGGCACGGGAAACGACGGAAGGCTTTACCTTCTCGACGCGCAACAGGAAATCAGCGCGTTGTTCGACCGGGACGAAGCCCAGATAACGGCCATGCTCCACAGACCCGGAATCGGCGTCTACTTCGGCACGGCCAATTCCGGAGGGCTTGTCTTCATGGGAGAGGAACGCGCAGCGTCAGGCGCGTTCGAATCGCGCATCTTCGACGCCGGTTACTCCTCAAAATGGGGAATCGCAACCTGGCGCGAAATCGTCCTTGACGGCGCGGACGTAAAACTCAGCACAAGGAGCGGCAACAGCGCGGAACCGGACGCGACGTGGAGCGAATGGGCTGCGGAGATTGACGCCCCCGGGGCAAAGATTCAAAGCCCGCCGGCCCGGTTCCTGCAATATCGCCTGAGCCTTTCAACCGCCAATCCAAAGGCCTCTCCCGTCGCTTATAACGTCCAATTGGCCTACCGGAACCGCAACAGGCAGCCGGAAGTCGCCAATCTTGCCGTTGACGGCCAGAATCCAGCCGACGGCGGTCAGGGCAAACCCGGTCAGCCTGGACCTCAACCCCGGCGACAGGGAGGAACTCCAGCCCCCGCGGCGGACCCGGGTTCCGCGCCGTTCGTGCGAACCATCGCATGGCAAGCCCAGGACCCCGATGGCGACGATCTGAAGGTCCGCCTGGATTACAAGGGCATTGACGAAACAACCTGGAAGAAAATCCAGGAAGACCTGCCGGTTCAGGGCAACGTCAGATGGGATACCTCCCGCGTTCCGGACGGAGAATACGAGGTTCGGCTGACCGTTTCCGACAGCCCGGCCAATCCGCCGGAAGACTCCCGGGAAAACGCCAGAACCACAGATCCGTTCCAGGTTGACAACACGCGCCCGCTGATCGAAGAGCTTAAGAGCGAACCCGCCGAGGGCGGCGGTTTCATCCTGAGCGGAGTCGCCAAGGACAACATGGCCGCGTTGACTCAGATCATGTTCAGCGTCAACGCCGAGGACTGGCAGCCTGCCTTCCCCGAAGACGGCATCCTTGACGCGGCGCAGGAAAACTTTAAAGTCAAAATAGCCCAGTTACCTCCCGGCGAACATGCCATCGTATTCATGGCTTCGGACGCGTCAGGCAACACCGGAAGCAGCAAAATCGTGCTTCAGGTGAAATAAAAACGATGCGGGGGCGCGATGCACCGCGCCCCTGCATATCTCTTTGTATCGCGGCCCTATTTAATCTCCGCGAACTTGTCGCCGGAAGTTGTGCAGATCGGGCATTCCTGCGGCACGATCCCGATTACCGTATTACCGCACACCGGACAGACGTAGACCGCCATGTCCGCCGGAATGTCCTCCCCGCCTTCAAGCATCGCAAGCGCGTCTCCGTACAGCCCATGATGCAGTTCCTCGACCGCCATTGCATAGCGGAATGACATCGCAGCGTCAGTCTGGTTCTCGGCGTCTGCCTCCGCCACGAACTTCGGATACATCTCTTTGAACTCGAATCCCTCGCCCTCAATCGCGGCCTTCAGATTATCAGCAGTCTTCCCAACGCCCTTCATGACCTTCAGGTGCGCGTGGGCGTGAACCGTCTCGGCCTCGGCCACAGCGCGGAACAACCGCGCAACACCGGGGAAACCGTCCTTTTCGGCCTGAATCGCGAAGGCAAGATACTTCCTGTTGGCCTGGCTCTCTCCGGCAAACGCCTCTTTCAGATTCTTATCGGTTGACATCCGCGCTCTCCTTTTCAGCGTGAAAGAACAATCAGACAAAACACATTCAAATGCGGAACGCTCGCATCCCAACCACCACGGTCAGGAATTGAGTTATTATATGTGACCGTCAATACCCCTTGACACATTTTTCAATTTTGCGTCTCCAGTCTTCACAGCGCCGAAACTCATCCCCCCCCCCTACTTCCCTCCTACGGCCCTCAGCATTGCATCATCAGCGTCAATCCCGCATTCGATTACTGCTCCGCGCTTTGCGGCGTCCGCATAAATCCTCCCGGCAGCCTCACGGTCAACCGGCTTCCCGGCCGCATCGAACGGATTGATGACGCAAACCTTCCCGCTCTCAAAAGATGCCGCCACCTCCGGCAGATCATATTCCTTCAGAATGCCCGGAATAATCGCGCTCTGCCTCCACGAGAACGGAAAGACCTCAGTAAATGAGCCGTAGTGTGACAGCGACTCGACGCACACAACCTTCGCAATCCCCTCAGCCATGACTGCCACATGCAGGGCGACAATGCCGCCAATCCCCCGCCCGGCGATAACCACGCGCTCCGGATCAACGTCCGTCCGGGAACGAAGATATCTCAACGCGCATAAGGCGTCCCTGACACGCAACCCCATGACCGGCCGCCCGTTCGCGACGGACATGTAGGTCAGTATCCGCTCGATGTCGTTCCACGGCGCGAGATCGTAGGCCGTCGGCCGCGGCGTCAGCGCGCCGAGGCCGGAAACGTCAATGCTGAGAATCCGGGGCTGATCGGGGAGGCAATTCGTATCGTAGATGCGGAGCGGTCGGCTGAGCGCCGCGCCATACCGGAAAGCCGTCCATCGCCCCCGATCGTCAATCCACAGAATTGCAGGATGCCGTATTTTGTCGCTTACGTGGGAAAACATCAATCCCGGAACCTGCGTATCCTGTGAGGACCGAATCAGCAATTCCTCGACCAGCGCGTTCCAGCTCGTCAATGGCGGCGCGGCGCGGGAGATTGACAACGGTTCGCTGTCGCGAGGAATACCAAGCGTTCTTTCAATCGCCGACCTGAGCGCGTTTCCATCCTTCGGATGATCCTCGCGCGATTTTGCGAGGCGCATCGCCTCATCCCGGTTGATTGTGAACATATTGGACTTAGCGTCGGGACGGCACAGCAGCTTATCTTTGGGTAAAAGTTGCACGTCTTCATCCCGAAGTTGCAGAGGAGAAGCGTCCGTCTTCCTGATGACGCGGTTCATCCATCGCACGGTTTCGTTGGCCATCGCCACCGTGTAGGCGTGCCCGCTGTTTTCGTCCACGAAGAATCCGCAACCGTCTTTGTTTCCTGAAACTGTGTAGATTCGCCGCACCTCCTCGAAGATGCGCTCGGATGAGCGATAATCGAAAACCTCATCGCCCTTTCCGCAAATCATGAGGCACGGACGCGGAGCGATCAGCGAGATGTAGTCCACGTAATCCAGACCGCCGGCGATATAGCCGGGGCCGAATTGTTCGGGGCAGCTTGTATAAAGACCGTTCAGATGAATTGATTCGTGTTCCGCAAGGCAGCAGACCGGCGCCGCGAAGGCGACGCGGTCGTCAAGCATCGCGGCAAAGATGCTCGTCAAGCCCCCGCCGGAAACCCCGGTCACGCTGATCCCCGCCGCGCGGTCAACGTCCGACCTGGATAGCGCGTAATCAATGCAGGCCAAGGCATCAACAACGAAATGGCTCTCAGACCAGAAACCCGTCAGGTATCCAATGAGACCGTTCGTAAAGTGGTCGTTCATATGCGCGATCTCGCCCGCGCATCCGGGCGGATCGAAGGAGATGGCGATGTAACCATTACGCGCAAAAACCTGCGCAGGTTTCTGATAGCTGGGTTCGGTCTTTGCGCTGTGCCCGGTGGGGCAAATGACGGCGGGATAAACGCCCGGCGACTTCGGCAGATACACGCTTGCATTCACCTGCCATCCGGGTAGCGATTCGAAAAGAACATTCTCCAGTCGAAAATGTTCGAACTCATGTGATGAAACCAGCCTCGCCTCAACCTTTGGGCGCGAAAATATCGTCTCCGGGAAGGGGTTTCGGACAAGCGAAAGGGTCTGCTCGCGCCATGCCCTCCACTGTTCGGGATTGTTGACGGCGCGCCTCCTTACCGCCCCCAGCGATAGGGATTGCCGGCAGGCGTTGACCACTTCATTCTGAAGCATCGTGTCATACTGCATAGGTTCTTCCCCTGCTGAAATCGCGTTCAGGAAAACGCCCGCGAGAGCAAAAACAGAGGTTATGGCCTTGAAAAAACGCGGGCTTCGATCCGAAATTGAAATTGCAGGGTAACACGGCAGAGCGTCCATGATTCATCTCCCGTGAGCGGTGATTTAATGGGATTCTACACGGATAAAGCATTTGGGAAAACAAGTCGGTTGACAAGACAATGACAAGTGGCGTAGTATGTTTTCACAAGGGATGAGTGGTCAGGTAGCTCAGCTGGTAGAGCACGTGACTGAAAATCACGGTGTCGCCGGTTCAACTCCGGCCCTGACCACCATTACAATGAACAAGCATGCGCGGCAGCCTTCCTCGCCGCGCTTTTTTGTTTCCGGGGAATGACATTCCCGACGCGGCGCGCGCATCTATCTGAGAAGCTGACTTGAGTCATCTTGACAATGCCGGCGCGAAAGCGATTGACAACTGCATGGGGTAGGCGCATGTGCAGCCGGAGCTTGATTCGGGTATCAGAACAAGCCCCCCCGCCGGAACTATGTTGATGAAGCATCCCGGCCTGTTCACAAGGCTCAGCGGAGCGCTGGTCTTGCCGCCGGAGCTTATGTCATACATCCTGGGATTGCCAGCCCTGGCGAAGAAGTAAAATTCGGAGGCCGAGATTGTTCCGCATCCCCCTCCGCCACGCTGGAACTCGAAATTTCCCTTCGCGCCGGTCTTCAGATCGAAGTCGTAAGGCACCGAATACACTTTGCCGTTCATTATGACCGGGTGCTGCCACTGTTCGCCGTGTGAGCCGTTGATGTCCCTGCCGGAGTTGTAGGACGTCTGCCACATCGGTTCACCGTTCGATGCCGTATATGTCTCAATCCCGTAATGCGCCTTGTTGTCCTTGTTGAACGTGCCGGTCAGCACAATCGTCCCGTCCGAATAGCTCAAGTAGAGGATGTGCTGGAAGGGGAGCTTAACCTCGCGCTTCCAGAGTTCTTTTCCGGACGCCGCGTCAAGCGCGACAAGGGCCGCGCCTTCCGCGCAGAAGTAGTCAATGCGAATCCTTCCGTTGGGATCATCCACAACTCTGGGGTTCAGGCTCCGAAGGCAGAATACCTTGCCTTCTCCAACGGCGATTGCGCTGTTCATGACCACGCCGTCCCGCCAGGTCCAGGCTGGCCTGCCGGTCCGGCGATCGACGCAGAAGAGATAATCGCTCACGATAACATCCAGGAAGTCGCCCTCGAACTCGGCGCAGTTGGCCCGGCTGATCTGGTAGAAGGAGGAATTGGGAATCTTCCCGCTTCCGAAAACCAGATCGCCGACAACGGCCAGGTATCCCCAATGATCGGTTCTGTCCTTCATGACCTGCGGCGCTTTCAGGACGGACTTGACCTCGCCGTTGACGCAATTAAGCATCCTGCACTCGTCCGCCGTGGCAATGTAAAGGGCGTCTCCGGTTACAACCATCTGACCGCTGTCCTTGAAGGCGGCCAGCCGCCGCGAGTCTGGAACAGGCGTCTGCCAGAGAATGGTCCCGTTGTATGCGTCCAGCGCGACTACGAGGTTGTCCGCAGGCACATAGACTCGACCGTCCTTGTAAAGGGGGGACATCGGGCGGCTGTGCCTGTTGATTATGTTCCGCGGACCGGGCAATCCGAACCACTGTATGTCCGTCGGATTGCGCAACGCGTCCTTGCTACATGCGGTATTGCCCGGATCGGCAAGGAAATGGGTCCACTCCCCCGCGCCGGGAACATCTCCGCGCCGCAAGACAGCCCACGTCCCATTTCCGGTTTCGTTCCGCCATCCCGCAAGCCGGTTTTTCTTCAACCATGCGTCAATCACCGAAACGCTCAGAGAGTTTGAAACTCCCGCGCCTCCCTGGGGCATCCCAAGACATACGAATCCGCCGAGGGGCCTGGCAAGTCTGTCAATCTCCGCAGCCGGGGCCGGCATCTTCCCTGAAAGCAGAATGTCCTCGCTGCATATCAGGTTCGCGAAACCGGTTGGATACCTGATGCTGTCCAGCGTCCCCTGGTGGATGGATATCCGGGAGCCGTAAAGACCAGCCTCCGCAAGCGCCTTTCTCGCCTTCGCCACATTTTCAGGATTTGACTCAACGCCTATCACCTTCAACCTTGTGCGGGCGGCAATCTCCGCCGCCAGCCTGCCGGTCTTGCATTCAAGGACAAGGCAATATCCCTGATCCGCCCCGGAGAGTTTTACAATTTCAGCCGCAGCCGCCTCGTAAAGAGGCGTCAACTTGTCTTCGGGAAAAGCCTTGTCTTTTGTTTGTTGAACAACTTCTTTTGCATCAGAAGATTCAGAACTGCCAAAGCAATGCACCGTCCCTTCATCAGTGCTGACTATCAACTGCCCCTCCGCAAAGGCGAGCGAGTACGCCTTGCCTGAAACCGGAGCGGTCCAGACCCGTTTTCCGTCTGTTACGCTGAACGCCGCTATCTCACCATCCCCCCCCGTAACCAGGTATTTCCCGACCATTATGAATGAATGCTGATGATTACATTCAGTTCCCCACGCGAAGCACTTCTGCATCTGTCCACTCAAGTCCGATATGCTCTTCTTGAGCTTGTTGTTCTCTTTCATGGCCTGAGACATCGGGCCGAGTTCGAGACGATTCTTGTGCTCTTCGATCTTGTCCTCAATCTTGCTGCTTTGCGCTTCCAGGATGTTGCGCTGTTTGACCAATTCGACGTATTTGACGCGGTCGAAAGCGGCCACGCGGTTCTTCGAATGAAGATATGCCGTTCCTCCGTCAACAATGACGTGCAGCCCATCGAATGTGGCGATATGCTCTCTCGTGGCCGTGTCGGAAAGGTCCACGCCGCCGCTGCGCCGCCCCGGCCCGTTCAGCACGTAATCGTCCGTCACGACTGTCCACGCCCCCCCCTGCCCCTCAAAACCGCCAATGACCTTTCCGCTTTCGCGTTCGACGACGACAGGCGTGGTGCGCCCGGTAGGGATGAAGAGTTTATCGCCTGCGGCAACAATATGGCCTTGCGGGGACACGCTCTCCAGTTGTTTCTTCCATAACAGTTTCCCGTCAGAGACGCGCAGGGCTGCCAGGTAGACGCCCTGGATCGGGAAAATACCGCCGCAACAATACGCCACGTCATCAATTACAAGAACGCCCGTCCGGACCGGCCAAAGCGACATCATCCTGCCGTTGCCTGGAAGCCGTCGGTCAGTCGGTCCGATGCGATGCTTCCACGCCAGCGCGCCATCCGCCGCCGAAAGGCAGTAGACGAAGCCGTCTTCGGAACCGAAAAGAACCCGGTCGCGGTGAATCGTAGGAGCAAGACGGATCGGCCCCTCGGCAAAGAACGACCAGAGAATCTCTCCGGTAGATGCTTTCAGAGCGTAGACGCAATCATCCGCCGACGAACCGAAGCAGACGATTCCCTTCGCGGCGACAGGCTGGAAAGACCTGTCGAACGTCATGACGGGGCGAAGGTCTTTGATGTAATGCCAGTAGTCCTGAAGCGCGGGCGGAGGCCAGGCCGGTTGCGGTTCGAGCGCGGACTTGAATCTCCACTGCTCGCGCAATGGGAATGAAACCTCGGCTCGCGCAATCCCCCGACGGGCATTGTCGCCCAAGTGAGTCGGCCAGTCGGTTGTTTCTGCCGAAAGCGTCCTGCAGATAAGAAATGCGATCAAAGCGGCTGAGCCAAATGCAAAGGTATTTCGCTTCAAGGTTCAATCTCCAGGACTTCGCACGTCCGCTTGCTAATTCCCAGACGCCGAAACAATCATGCAATCAACCATGATTCCCAATAAACAGTGTAACGTCCTGCCTCCTTCCCGTGAAGATCAGGATGGATTTATCTTAGGTCATAACTCTGGCAGAAACGCCCCACGGCGATGCTTGACTTACCATTATGGCGCAGGTATTTTTACGGCATCCACATCGAAGGTTTCGGAGAGGTGCCAGAGCGGCTGATCGGGCCGGTTTCGAAAACCGGTGTGGCATTCTGTGTCACCGGGGGTTCGAATCCCCCCCTCTCCGCCACCATATTGCGATAAACAAAGCTTTAGGTTTATCCTATTCTGTGCCGTTTGCCAATAATCTTTCATATTTGTTGATCTCCAGAAATACATCGAACTCCGCCTCGTTCACAATCAATATTCTTATACATTTCACTCGCGTCTGCCAGAATGACAGGCAAATGTCAGCCAGTATCATTCTGATTGGCAATCGGGCATGCCTATTGCACCATTGTTGTTAATGGTTGCCATTATGCAATATACAACAATCATTATCTGCCATACCGTTGACCTGGGCGAATTGGCACAGACTTTGCTTAGCATTATTTCAGGAACGCACATATGAATGGTGACATTCGGCTAGACAAATAATAGGCGATGAATGTAAAGGATTGCATGATCGAAGGGAGGTGAGAACAATGACCAGATTTCCTTTTTGGCTCAATGAAGTCGTTGAACGCAGCCCGTGGTCGGACATGGGCAATCTGATGGAATCGCTGCGCGGGTCTGAACGTCATACCACCCAGGCATACCCTCCGGTGAATGTCTGGGGAGACGGCGAAAGGTCTGTCCTGACCGCAGAGATTCCGGGAGTCCGCCCCGAAGATGTTGATGTTTCTATTCAGGCATCCGTCGTCACCATCAGGGCAAGAAGGGACATCCCCGAAATCGGCGAAGGCGATGTCTGGCACAGGCACGAACGCGGACACGGGGAGTTCGTCAGGGCGATCACGCTGCCGCACAAAATCAACCCCGAAAAGGTTCAGGCAACATGCTCTAACGGGGTTCTGAAGCTCGTGCTGCCGCGCCTGGAAGAGGAGAAGACCAGACGCATCCAGGTAAAAACAGCCTGATCGCGCAACATGCCCGATCAGCGCCGACTGGTCACATGAACCGCAATGTCGGAAGGAGGTGAGCAGAGATGACTGAGACAAGGGAAATGACAAAAACCGAGCCGAGGGCGGTGGAGACTCAACGCGAACCGCTCTTCATGCCATACGTTGACATCTACGAGACCACAAACGAGTTGATCCTTCTGGCCGACATGCCCGGTGTCGGCGAAGGCGACATTGACATTGACCTTGAAAAAGGCGTGCTTGCCTTGAGAGGTCGAGTCAAACCGCAGGACATGTCCGGATTCAAACCCCTGCTGGGCGAGTATCGCGCGGGAGACTATTACCGGGCATTCACGCTGTCCAATGAGATTGACGAAACGCGGATTACCGCGACCATCAAGGACGGCGTTCTCAGGGTTGTTCTTCCGAAGGTGGAACACGTGAAGGCAAAGAAGATCGCTGTGACCACCGGATAATTTCCACCGGGATTCACGGCGCGGACGAAGGGAGGTGAATTGCCATGACCAACAGATCGCTTATTCCATGGAGGAAGAGGGATTACGGCGAGGCCGCGACGCCGATGGTGAAGCTCCAACGGGAGATGAACCAGTTGTTCAATGAGTTCTTCGAGGGCTGGAACCTGCCGACGTTCTCGACGCATGACGTATCTCTGACCCCGACGGTTGACGTCGCAGAATCCGAGAAGGAAGTCAAGGTAACGGCGGAACTGCCGGGGATTGACGAGAAGAACGTTGATATCTCCGTAGTCGGAAACGCATTGACCATCAGCGGCGAAAAGAAGGAAGAGAAGGAGGAGAAGGGCCAGACGTATCACCGCATCGAGCGGACCTACGGCTCCTTCTCCAGAACTGTCCCTCTTCCGGCGGAAGTTGACGAGGAGAACACCAGAGCCGTCTACAAGAACGGCATTCTGACAATCACGCTGCCGAAGGTCGAACAGGCCAGGCGGCGAAGGATTGAGGTAAAGACCGAGAAGTAGGCGCGGTGTTCCTGAATGCGGCCCCGTTCCCGGGAGTCAAAACGGCTCCTGAGACGGGGCTGTATGTTTTAACGCTCTGACATCATCCCTTGCGCGCGATAATGAGATGTTGCATGCCGAATTCCGACGCTCTGCCGGAGAATGCGGCCATAAGCGCATATTCGACCGGATAATCAAGCGCGATAGCCAGCGCGTCACGAACGCCGGCGGGATTCGCCGGAATACGATCAAGTAATTTACGGCAGACGTTGAAACAATGAGCCTCGGCACAGATCGCAGCGGCGCGATGTTGCTCCAGGAGATTCAACCAATCGTTTAAAGGCCTTGGAAAAACGTGCGTCGCCGGATCCTTCCATGTGCTCTCGATAAGAAGAAGAATCCCGCCGGGTTTGAGAGAGCGCGCGGCCTCGGCGACAGCCCTCTCCTGGGCTTCGGGAGGCAGATGAAGCAGAACGGTTATACAGTTGACGATGTCGAACGCCCCGTCCGGGAACGGCATTTCTGTAGCGGATGCCGCAACGGCTTCATATCCCCTCTTCATGCAGGAAGCAATCGCAACGGGCGACAGATCAAGACCGGTCGGAACGGCCCCCAGCGCGGCGTAATAATCCAGCCATCGCCCGCGTCCGCAACCGATGTCGAGCACGCTATTGCCGGACGGAATGACCGAACATCGCTTGAGCGCCCTCGTCACGGCATGGCGCTGGATTCGATCGAAGAACGCGTTGAAATATGCCGGTTTGTCCGGAAAACACACCGCCGCTAAATCGTCTGACGTGGCTACGTGAACTCCCCGCCAGTAGGCGCGGGCCTGGGACTGTGACAACTTCTCCGACAAACGGGCTTCCCTCCGTAATCACATCTGTCATAGCGTGTATGAAGAAAAGAGACAGAAAGGTCTGTCGCTTGACGTTTCAAGCACGAACTCATGCAGCATTCGGCGCGGCCCGCGCGGGTTCAAAGAACCCACACTACCTGTCGGCGCCCTATTCAGACACGCTGTCAGCCGGCTCATTTGTCACCTTCGACAAGATGGCCGTTCGGGATTCCCGACCAGCACCTGCACGTTGGTCGGCATGTCGTTCAACACGCGCACCTTGGCGCCGAATTTTCCCAGCGTATCCTCTACAACGACGAAATCAAAGCCGGGGATCACCACGTCATTCCATTTGCTCCCGACCCCGCGCAGGGCGACGTCGAGCATCGTCACGATCTGCCGTCCCAGCGGTTGCTCGCTCTCAAGCGTGATCGCGCCGAAGAATTCCTGGCACTCGGTGTATCCCGCGTTGTGCGTGC
This sequence comes from Planctomycetota bacterium, assembly GCA_022711755.1. Lineage (GTDB taxonomy): Bacteria > Planctomycetota > Brocadiia > SM23-32 > JAKLEA01 > JAKLEA01. The sequence goes on along the minus strand of JAKLEA010000013.1, from coordinate 132,729 downwards.
CCGTGTATGGTTTCTGAAGCTCCAGACGGATCGGTCTGCCGAATCTCCTGGAAACCTCCTCGGAACGTGAAGCGAAGTAATCAACGAGCGCCTGTTCCTGAAGTTTCGCCGGCAGTCCCTTCTCCGCCACTTCAATGTATTTCTCCAGCCCCACTTTGTATCCGCCCTCCACGAGGTCAAACCAGAACCGCTGCTCCTCCGTCAGATCAAGGGCGCATTCGACCGCGACAACCGAACGGCGTATGCATGAGGTCAGACCGTCACGTTTTGGCGATGCGCCAAGATGAACGTAGTCCCCGCGCCGGATGGGACGATTCAGGGATTTGCCGACGAGCGTGCGATTCGCATCGTTGGCTCCGCACATGGCCGCGAACCCCCAACCCTCCGCGCCCATCTGCTGCGCCACAAAGTACGCCCATGACGTTACTTCCGTCTCAAGCAACCCCGGACGCAACACGGCAAGCATGGCCCGCATCATGGCATCCCCTATCCGGCAGGACTGGCGCGTCAACTCCATTTCAATGTCGGATTTCTCATACTTGATGCGGTAGTAAATGTCCTGAACGTCCAGAACGTTCTCCCTCCCGACAAGCCCTTCCAGGAATTGGACAATTCCGGCCGGGATGACCTGTCTGGGAGTGAGAAGTCCTATGGTTTTGGCCGGTTTGCCCGCGGCGGTTTTCAGAACGTCCTCAAGGCGCTCCGCCTGAACGGGGTATTTCTCGTCGGCAAGCTGAAGCATCTCGACCTTGTGGACGGTCGTCGCCGCGCGCCGGGCCAGTTGTTCGGCAACGTATCCCCCCTCCAGCCCGGCGATCAGGTGGCAGCCTCCCTTGCCTATCGCGCAGGCAACCTGCTCGATGCTGATATTCGTATTGCCGCAGAGATACGGAACGTCGCCGCAATAGTGCTCGTCAGAGAAGGCGACGCCGACGTCCACGGTCGCCCTGGGCAATGAGTCAATGACGGCGCGCTGGCGTCGCAGAAATTCCTGAAGGGAAACCTCAAGGAAAGGATCAACGCTGTCTGTCGTTTCAAGAACGGCGAGAATCTTTTCAAAATCCTCGCCGAGCCTTTGCTTGTCCGCCGCAGAAACCGGAATCATAGCGATTGACCTGAGGGGTGAATTCGGCGCGGGCGGGGAAGACAGGGCTAGAACTGGGAAAGAACGCGGCAATCATTCTGCGTGAACACCCGGATATCGTCAATTCCGTACTTCAGCATGCAGAGCCGCTCCACGCCCATTCCGAACGCGAAGCCCGTGTAGCGCTCCGGGTCGTAGCCGACTGCCTCAAACACCGCTGGATCAACCATCCCGGAGCCGAGAACCTCTATCCACCCGCTGCCGCTGCACAGGCTGCACCCCTTCCCCTTGCAGCGGAAGCAGGACACGTCAACCTCCGCGCTGGGTTCCGTAAATGGGAAGAAGGACGGTCGGAAGCGTATTTTCGTTTCAGAGCCGAAGAATTCCCGCGCGAAGATGAAGAGCATGGCCTTCAGGTCGGCGAACGATGTTCGTTCGTCAACCATCAGCCCCTCAACCTGGTGGAACATGCTGGCATGGCGCGCGTCCTCCGTGTCCGGGCGGTAGACCCGACCTGGTGCGAGCACGCGCAGGGGCGGACGGCGGCTCTCCATGACGCGGACCTGGACGGGCGACGTGTGGCTGCGCAGAACCACGCCCGGAGAAAGGTAGAACGTGTCAAAGGAATCCCGGCTTGGGTGGTCCGCCGGGATGTTGAGCGCCTCGAAGTTGTAGAACTCCGTCTCGGTCTCCGGCCCCAGGACGACCTCAAAACCCATCCTGCTGAAGATTTCCTCGACCTGCCGCGTCGTTTGTGTGAGCGGATGGACATGCCCCAGCCGCAAGCGCGGGCCGGGAAGCGTCGGGTCGGAACGCGGTGCGGCGGGGGGCTTCTGCGAAAGCTTATCTTTTGCCTCGTCCAGCAGGCGGGTCAACTCGTTCTTCAGATCGTTGGCGGACTTGCCAACGGCCCGGCGTTGCTCCGGCGGAAGACCTGGCACGGAGGCTATGACCTGGTCGAGCAACCCCTTCTTGCGTCCGAGGTATTTCGTCCTGACCTGGTCAAGCTCCGTCGTCGTGGAGGCCTTCGACAGGTCCTCCAATGCCTGGCGTCTGATCTGCTCAACGTCCATATTCCGGCCTCGCGCTTACTGGCCTGAAGGAACGTTCCGCGGCGGCCTACGCCTGGGCGGCGGCGTTTTCGTACTGCTTTGCGATCTCCGCTATGCGGGCGAAAGCCTGCGGATCTTCCACCGCCAGCGCCGCAAGCATCTTGCGGTCTATCTCAATGCCGGCCTTCTTCACGCCGTCAATAAGACGGTTGTAGCTGATGCCGTTCTGCTTCGCCGCCGCGCTGATCCTGATGATCCAGAGGCTGCGGAAATCGCGTTTCTTGCGACGCCTGTGAGCCGTCGCGAATGCCTGACTCCGAACAAGGGTTTCCTTGGCAAGGCGCACCCACTTGCTTCGCTTGCCCCAATATCCTTTAACTTCCTTGCGCAGGCGTTTTCGCGCGCGTCTCTTTGCCGGTCCGCTTGTGACTCTCATCTGGTTGCTCTCTTCGTCTCTTCGTGTTGAGCGCCCGGCGCGCGGCCTGGGCGCAGTTATTTTTTATTGGGAGAACGGCCATTGAACGAAAGGATGCCGTTACGCTTCCCCGAGCAGTCTCTTGATCTTCCTCTCTTCGGCGGAGGAAACACAAATGTCTTTTCTCAGCCTGCGGATGGTCTTCTGTTTCTTGCCGGACATAAGGTGGCTTCCGCCGGCGCGCCGGCGCAGCACCTTGCCGTTCGCGCTGACCTTCATTCTCTTTGCTATGCCCTTATGGGTCTTCTGTTTTGGCACTTGTAATCTCCAGACCGCATTAAATGCGGCTATTCAAAGGGTTTTCCCGTCGCTTGCTTCGTCTCCCGCGCGCCGGCATGCGGGTCTATTTGAGCGGCGCAAGGATCATCACGCAACGCCGCCCTTCCATGCGCGGTTCGCTCTCAATCTTGGCGGCCTCACCGACGAGGGCCACAAATTCCCTCATCACGCCGATCGCCAGGTCCGGATGCGCTCGCTCGCGCCCCCAAAGGTTCATTGAAACCACAACCCTGTCCTTCCGCTCAATGAACTCTTTGGCCTTCTTGGCCTTGACCTCAAGATCGTGCTTCTCCGTGCGAACCCGGAGGCGGATTTCCTTGATCGTCGGCGCATGGTGATGAGCGCCGTGCTTCTTTTTCTGCAGTTGATACTTGAACTTTCCGTAGTCAAGAATTCTGCACACCGGCGGCGCGGCTTCCGGGGCCACCTCCACCAGGTCAAGACCGGCGTCTCTGGCCTTGTTGAGAGCGTCTTCGATGCTGACAACTCCCGCCTGCGTGCCGTCCTCGGCGATCAGGCGGACCTGCGACGTCCTGATCCGCTCATTCACTCGGTAGGTCGGTCCCTGTTTTGCCTTGAACTTCTTTACGATGGGCTGTTCTCCTTTTCTTCAGGGCTTGTCTACACGTCCAGCCTGGACTCGGACTCGGACTTCAGCCTTGCCAGGAAATCGTCGAAAAGAACGGCGCCTTCATCTCCCCTTCGCCGGCTTCGCACCGCCGCCTTGCCCTCGGCAACCTCCCTGTCCCCCACGATGAGGACATAAGGAATCTTCTGGACGGCGGCTTCGCGAACCTTGAAGCCCGTCTTTTCGTTACGATCGTCGCATTCCGCCCTGAATCCGGCTGCGACGAGTTTGCGCTTCAGCGACCTTGCGTATTCATGGTGCGCGTCTGTTATCGGAAGGATTCTCACCTGCACCGGAGCCAGCCAGACGGGAAACTTTCCGGCGTAATGCTCAATCAACCCTCCGACAAATCTCTCCATGCTGCCGAGGATCGTGCGGTGGATTATGATCGCCTCGTGTTCCTGACCGTCTGAGGCGGTGTATGTCACGTTGAACCTTTTCGGCAGATTCAGGTCAACCTGGATCGTCGGCCCCTGCCACTCGCGGCCCAGCGCGTCGAAGAGTTTGATGTCAATCTTCGGGGCGTAGAAGACCCCGCCGCCTTCGTCAACCGCGTAGTCCAATCCCCGGCGCACAAGCGCCTGCCTCAGCCCCTCCGTCGCCCGCGTCCATTCCTCATCCGTCGCGTCGGCAAGGTATTGCGCCGGGCGGGTGGCAAGGTAGGCCTTGTAGGTGTAGCCGAAGACGCCCATCATGTAATTGACGAAATCAAGAATCCCCTCGATTTCGTCTGTCAGTTGCTCAGGGGTGCAGAAAATGTGCGAGTCGTCCTGCGTGAACCCGCGCACGCGAAGCATTCCCAGCAGCGCGCCGGAAATCTCATACCGGTAGACTGTCCCGAGTTCAGCCAGGCGTATCGGCAGATCGCGATAGCTGCGTTTGCGCGTCTGGTAAATCTTTATGTGCCCGGGGCAATTCATCGGCTTGACGCGATAGCGCTCTTCGTCAATCACCAGCGGGGCGTACATCATGTCCTCATACTTCGGGATGTGCCCGCTGCGCAGGTAGACCTTCTCGCTGGCGATGTGCGGGGTGCACACGACGTCGTATTCGCGCTTGAAAAGCTCCTCGTAGAGGAAACTCTCGATCGCGCGCCTTATCATCGCGCCCTTGGGATGCCAGAGAATCAGGCCCTGGCCGATTTCCTGGTCCGTGCTGAACAGGTCCAGTTCCTTGCCCAGTTTGCGGTGGTCCCGCTTTTCCGCCTCCTCGAGGTTCTTCAGGTGCGTTCGCAGCGCCTTCGCGTCGGCGAATGCCGTGCCGTAAATGCGCTGCAACTGCTGGCGGCGGCTGTCCCCGCGCCAGTATGCCCCGGCGACGCTCAACAGCTTGAAGCACTTGAGCGCCCCAGTGCTCGGAAGATGCGGGCCGCGGCAAAGGTCGGTGAAGTCCCCTTGAGTGTAAAAGGAGATTTCCTCGCCGTCCGGCAGATCGCTGATCAACTCGCGCTTATAAGTCTGTCCCCCCGCCTCAGCGTCGGCGATAGCCTGTTGCTTGCTCCTGGCGCTCCGCGAGACGGGCAGGTCCTGCTCAATTATGCGCTGCATCTCCTCTTCGATCGTCTTCAGGTCTTCCTCCGTCAGCGATCTGGGGAGATCAAAGTCGTAGTAGAATCCGTTCTCAATGCTCGGCCCTATGGCGTATTTCACGCCGGGGAACATGTGGCCGACCGCCTGAGCCATGACGTGGCTGGCGGTATGCCTGATCACGTCAAGCCCATCCTCGGAATCGGCCCTTATCGGCTCCACCTTCGCATCCGCTTCGAGCCTGGCGGACAGGTCCGCCCTGCGGCCGTCCACAAGCGCCGCAACGGCGTTCCTGGCGTCTGCGGAATTGAATTTGGAGATGGCCTCCATCGCCGTGCTGCCCTTCGGCAACTCGAGCTTACGGCCATCAGAGTATTCAACTGTGACGTTCATCTACTTCCTCATGCGGGCGCGACTTCGGTCCCGATCCGGTTCCGAAAATGGAATGGCTCGTCTCCGCATCTGGTGAAATCTTCCCGAAAGACGAGATTTTCCCCCCAGCCGGAGACATCTTCCGGAGAGATCGCTTTGCGCCATTCATAGAGCGAAACCCAAGTTTAGGCGCGTAGGACGCGCTATGTCAAGCAATTTCAAGCATTTGTGAGCCGCGGGGTATGACGCCAGAGTGGACGCCGCGACGACCGAGAAAAGCGAGAGGTCGCTGTATATCATGCCGGCGCCGTTCTTTGCGCCTTTCCTTCTCCCGCCGGAAGAAGGTGGCGCGTCCTGCGGACGTGGCGCGTCCGACGGACGCGGCGATGAGGGGGCAATGGTCAGCCCTGCTCCGTAATTCGTGGTCCGTCGCTTCCCACCTCATCCATCGCGCCGTTGCGGCGCGCGCTTTCGGCTGGTCCCCCTTCTCCTGGGAGGAGAAGGAAGTTCCAGGTGAAATGAGGTCCTTGCGTGACTGCCGGCGAACCACTTCGCCGTTCACTCTAAATCGTCACACCCGTCCCGTTTTCCCACACGTCAACGCGGAAGAGGCGGCCGATAGGGAAGATCGGCCAATTCCCGCCGCCGGCATTCCGTCCATACAACCGCACCGCGCGGCCCGCTCGAAATCGAAGTTCGAGCGCATGAATCAGCAGCCGCGTGTGCAAACACCCTCAGACCTGCGGTCTTTCAGTTTTGCACACTACAACTGAAAGTGTCATCATGATTTCTCATTCGTTTTCTGCGATGCCCTTTCTGCGCGCATGGCGGCATACAGGCTGAGAAGTCCGAAGATGAGCGCCAGAATGAGCGTCAGCACGGTCCACGAGCATAACCGCTCTTGCCACATGTCCGGCTCCCAGGCGTCGCGATAGCGTATGCCCGACAGCCAGCGCATGGCTATTCCGGGGACTGACAGGACGATGAAGACAAGATGCAGGAACACGAGGAGCCTTAGTCCCCACGTGTGTGTAGGAATATGGTCTGGACTTCTCCCGCTCTTGTCAGACGCGTTATCGCCCATCAGAATTCGCGTCGCTCCCTTCCTTCCCGCCTGCGTAGTTCGTCTTCTCGTCCCAATGCTGCAGCAGGGCTTTGAAATCGCTTTCCCACATACTTGGCGATGGTGTCATCGTCACGTCAATCTTGTGATACCAATCGAGGTGTTTGTCCTTGATATAGGTTTTCACCTGATATTGCCAGTTGCCCTCATCTGTAGTTTCGATAACCCATACATCGTGGCGGGGAAACCTGTCAAAAAAAACTTGAAGATCTCTTCCATCCCATCTACCTTCTGATTTGAGAATCTCAGAGAGTCCTTCACACCAATTCCTAACATGTTTCCAGTAGTCACGGCTTAAAGGGGTTACACAATCAGGTATGTCCTCCAAAATCATATACGTTCGATAGAGGGACATGAGAAGTAGCATCTTTCCTAGGCGATTCTGATCATTGTCACCATTGTCATCGAGTAACGGCCTAAAACTCGCTGAGTAACGTCCCCTGTCAAATGCCAGAAGGGTATCACATGCTAGAATGACACGGGGGTCATCTAGTCGCCGCATATCGACCTCCCGATTAACGAAGTCTTCAAGCTCTTTGGCCGTTTCCTGATCACAATCCCTTGCAAGAATCAACAGGCATGGCAAGGGCCACACCCAGTAGTATGGGTGTTTGACAACCCGAAGCGGTGGGCATTGCGTTTTGGTTCCTGGTGTCAGTGGGTCTGGATAATTGGATAGATTAACTTTCCGCAGAAGATGTGCAAATACTGGGAAGCACAAATGCCGTGATTCACCGAGCCTATGTAAAGCATCAAGACGCATGTAGTATTCTGGAAAATATCCACTGCTGGCAGAGTCTTTGGGTTGAAAATACCATTTAGGCGGGCCGTTACGAAAAACACGCAGAGACTGCCCAATGGTCCAAGGATACTCATACACACCACTGTTACCAATAAGTTGGCAAACCAGTATTACGAATACAGCAAGGATGCTCGCACACAGCTTCCACCGTGTTTCGAAGACCCCAATAGCTACATAGTCATCATGGTTTTGTAGTACCATCGGACAGGTGCTTTCGTATCCAATCGGCTATCTGTTTTGAAGTCTTGATCTCCCCGTTCTTAATCATGTCCGCCAAATCACTTCCTTGCATCGTGAGTAATACGTCTGCATAGCTATTGCCCCTTCCGCTACCGATCGAATTCCATTTCCAAGAATCAATGTCCTCGAAGAAGTAAGGTGGACCAAACTCTGTAAACACCGCGCCCCATTGCCCATACCATGCTCCCATACCAAGGCAAGCCTGGTAGAAACGCGATCTGCCGGAGAAGTCGGCTTCCATCTCATGGCCATATTTCGCCCACTCTCTGACGAGCATAGGATAGTACCATGGATATAGTAAATCGACCTCAACAGCCGTAAGAAAATGAGCCGACTGGTTTGAACTCGAGGGCCATTTCCACGAGTCTTGAAACTGTGGCAGGAAACCCGAGTCGCCAGCGGTTGGTACCGGTATCCCATCACTATCTCTTATCACATCACCTTTCGCGTTTTTTGGCCATGGAAGTCCAAACCATGATTTCTCACTCCACCTGCCATCCCCTGGCTTACCTCTATCCAGCCACTCCAGGAGTTGCTTCACGGTAGTCTTTGCATCAGCATTTGACGCCGCATCGAACATCAGTGCCAATGCCTCAGCAGCAGTCAGGTCGCCTTTCTGAGCACGGTCGAGTATGCTCTGCCATTTAAAATTCACCATCTCCTGCAACAGTTTATTTGTCTCGCGTTCGAAGTTCGTTGGCTCGTAGCTTGGCACCGCTCGAACGTTCAGCAGATTCAGTGCCGGATCGCTAGTTCCAGGGAACCGTGGAAGAGGTTCCCACTCCAGAATCTTTTGTATAATATTTGCTGTAGTCTCAACGACATTAGGATTGTCGTCGTCATCGGAAGAGGTTGTTCCACCGTCTGATCCGCCGCCTGCCGCGTTTGGGGAGGTTGCGCCGGCGTTGCCGCCCTTGCAGCCGCAGTCCTCGTCAAGGCCCAGGGGGTCTGTGAAGTAGCCCGGACGACCGGCGGGGTAGGCGTAGAGGGAGGATGCGGGGTTGAGCCGCGCGAGCCGTCGCTGCGCGTCGCCTTGGGGCGACGGCGCGCCCTGCGGGGCGACTTTCGGGTCGGGGGAGAGGAAGCGGCCCAGTTGCGGGTGATAGAAGCGGTTGCGGCAGTAGTAAAGCCCGGTCTCCGGGTCCCACGCCATGCCCGCGAAGAGGGGCATCCCCTGGTCCACCGCGATCTGCGGCAGGCCGTAGGGGGCGTAGTTGACCGACGGGGTGGGGGAAATCGGCCCCTCGACCTGCTTGACCAGGCGGGCCGTGCTCCCAAGGTCGTCCGCGCAGAAGTACCAACGGTCGCCGTCGGAGAAGTCGCCGTCGGCGTTGGCGTCACGTTCGATCATGAGATGGTCGTCAATGCCCGCGCCGTCAACGCAACGGGTCAGCGGGGCCGTCCACTCCCCCTTGTAGACTTCCAGGAGCCGCCAGTTGTCGTCGGCGACGTGGATTTCGGGGGCGCCGTATGTTTCCTGATCGTACATGATCTTTGCCACTCTCCTGCCCAGCGCATCGTACAGGTATTCTACAAGGGGCGGGAAAGCGGGGAAAGTCCAAAAACGGCGTGACAGCGCCCGTTGGGTGTGACACGCCAGAGTGGACGCCGGTACGACCGATAAGAGCGAGAGGTTATTGTATATCATGCCAGCGCCGTTCTTTGCGCCTTTCCTTCTCCCGCCGGGAGAAGGTGGCGCGTCCGCAAGGAAACGATGGATGAGGGGAGAAAAGAAGGATTGGTTTCCGTCCCCTCACCCGTCGCGCCATATGGCACGCCACCCTCTCCCGAGGGAGAGGGAAGAATGAATGTTCTGGCGGGAAGAAACCCGCCCGGACGGGCAAACGCGCAAGAATCGCCATCACGAAATTTGACGCTAAACACATGCGGAGGAGAAGGAAGTTCCAGGTGGAATGCGGTCCATGCGCGACTGCCGGCGAATCACTTCGCCGTTCACTCTAAATTGTCACACCTGAGCCGCGCAGTTCCAAGTTCATCGGCCTATTCCAAAACCACCCGTCATGTGGTAGTTTCACTTGACTGTCAAACAACCCCAGAGGGCAACATGAGTGAAAAACCGGCAATCCTCGGCGGACCGAAGGCCGTCCCGGACGGATCAATCAGAAACTGGCCGCCCGTTGACGAAACAGACCGACGCATGGTGATGGCATCCCTCGAAGGCTCCAACCACGCCTTCGGCCCCAACTGCATCGCGTTCCAGGACGAGTTCGCCGCCTGGAACGGGAACAGGCACGCGCTGACGACCAATTCCGGAACCGCCGCCCTGCACATGGCGCTCGTGGCGTGCGACTGCGGAACCGGGGACGAGGTCATCACGACCGCCTATTCCTGGTCCTCCTCCGCCACCTGCATCATGCAGCACAACTGCATCCCCGTCTTCGTGGACATTGACTTTGATACCATGAACATCGCGCCGGACAGGATTGAAGCCGCGATCAGCGACAGGACCCGCGCCATCATCGTCGTGCATCTTCACGGCCTGCCCGTTGACATGGATAAAGTCATGGATATCGCCCGGCGACGCGGGCTGAAGGTGATCGAGGACTGCTGCCAGGCGCACGGCGCGAGATTCAAAGGACGCAAGGTTGGAACCATCGGCCACTGCGCGGCCTTCAGCTTCAACCAGAACAAATGCCTCTCCGCGGGCGAAGGGGGAATGTTCGTTACCGACAACGACGAAATGGTCGAGAAGGCCAACTCTCTGCGTTCTTTCGGAGAAACCCGGAAGCCCTCCGAGAATCGCGACTACCACGTCTACGCGATGGGATGGATGTACCGAAACAGCGACCTTGCGGCGGCATTCGGTCGGGCGCAACTGACCAAACTGGATCACTACCTTGCCATTCAAAAGGAGAACGCCCGTCGCATGTCGGATTGCCTCGCCGGAACGCCAGCCCTCATTCTGCCGACAGCGCCGGAAGGATTCGAGCATAACTGGTACAACTACACCATCCGCTTCGACATGGCCGCGCTGGGCTGCGCGGACGAACCGAGGAGTTTCCGGGACAAGCTGGTCCGCGCAATGCAGGCCGAGGGAGTCCAGACCGGCGTCTGGCAATCCTTCATCCTCCCGGAGATGACCGTCTTCCAGGCCAGGAACGGCTACGGCAAGGGTTGCCCATGGAGTTGCCCCCACGCCCGCCCGGTGGACTATTCGCCGGAACTCTTCCCGGAATCGCAAAGGCACTGCGATTCCCACACCGGCATGACCACTCCCCTGCGCTGTCCGAACGGCGCGCGGGAGGTCGAACTCACGGCGTCGGGAATCAGAAAGGTCATGGAGAACGCGGATCAAATCTCATGACAAACGCCACAGGGAAATACCATGGCTATCAAGGTTGGATTCTCATCCGTTGACATCACGCCGCCGCTTGGCGCGCGCCGTATCGGCTGGCTCAAGCTCATCATCGCCGAGAAAATCCTCGATCCCCTGACGGCAAACGTCGCCGTCATTGAATCCGGCGACAATCGCATCGCATTAGTCCAGCTCGACACGCTCAGCATCCGCTGGACTCAGGTCAATGACATCCGCAGTCGCGTCGAATCGCGCTACGGCTTCCCCGGCGGCAGCGTCATGGTCTGCGGAACGCATAATCACGCCGGCCCGGCGATCTCCTCCGCCGGCGTCGTCCGGCGCGATGACGCCTACATCGAAACAACCGTCAACAAGGTAGTTGACGCATTCGGTTCGGCGCTGGAGTCAGTGCGCGACGCGGAAATGGCATTCGGATATCGCGCCGAGTTTGATATCGCATTCAACCGCCGCGTCGTCATGCGCGACGGAACAGTCAAAACCCACGGCACATTTAACGATCCGGACGCGCTTTATCTGGAAGGCCCCATTGACCCCGAGGTCGCTGTCATCGCAGCGCGCGACGCCGGCGGGAAGCTGCTTGGTTCGATCATAAACTTCACGTGCCACCCGACGCACATGGGAGGCGAAACTGTGATTTCAGCCGGATACCCGGGCGCGCTGCGACGGGAGATGGCCCGGCGCGGATGCCCCTATACCATCTTCCTGAACGGCGCTTGTGGAAACGTTCACCACGCCGATCCCGTTCGCGGCGGCGCAAGCAAGACCATTGAGGAAATGGGCGCAATCCTGGCCGACGACGCATTTGCCGCACTGGGCAAAGCCGCTTTCAGGAAAGACCTGAAGATCGGATCTGTCACGACGACCGTCCAACTCCCCTATCGGGAGATTACCGAGGCTCAGATCAACGGAACTGCATTCGGCGCGCAGCGCTTCGTTGACCCGAAGCTCTACGACGCCATGATCCCGCCCACGGTGGAACGAATCCGCGAACGCAAGACCCAGCCGGCGGAAGTCCAGGCTCTCTGCATGGACGAATACGCGTTGATCGGCATCCCCGCCGAATACTTCGTTGAGCACGGGTTGCGCATCAAGGAGGAGAGCCGTCCGGCGCATGCCCTCGTAGTCGCCCACGCCAACGGCATGGTCGGATACGTGCCGACAAGGCAGGCCTTTAAACGCGGCGGTTATGAGACGACCTTCTGCGCCAGCAGCCGCATGGCCCCCGAAGCCGGCGACATCATGGCCGACGCGGCGATCGGACTCATCAGAAACCGGGAGCAAGCCACATGAGCATCAGAATAGGTTTTGCCGAGGCGGACATCACCCCGCCGGTCGGCATCCGCAAAATTGGAATGCTCAAAGAGGTTATCAGCGACCACGTACTCGATCCCCTCTTTGCGCGTATCGCCGTCATCGCAAACGAACGCGAAAGAATCGCCTTCATCCAGCTTGACACCCTCAGCATCCGCTGGACGCAGGTCAATGATATACGCAATCGTGTTCAAGCACGTTACGGTTTCCCGGGTGCAAACATCATGGTCGCAGCGACTCACAATCACGCCGGTCCGCCGGTGGCCAACTGCGGCGACGTTCCCCGCGATGAGGCGTACATCGAGACGATGACCGCAAAGGTCGTTGACGCTTTCGGACGCGCGCTGGAAAGCTCATGCGAGGCGGAAATAGGTTTCGGACGGTTTTTCGAGTTCAACGTCGGATTCGACCGTCGCGTCGTCATGCGCAACGGAACCACACGAACACACGGTCGCTTCGAGGACGGCGAGGCGCTCTACGTGGAAGGTCCTGTTGACCCCGAATTCTTCGTCATCGCCGCGCGAAAGAAGTCGGGCGAATTGATCGGGAGCGTGGTGAACTTCGCCTGCCATCCCGCGCACAACGGCGGCGGCGGCGCGCTCTCGGCAGGTTTCCCCGGCGTGCTGGATCGCCTGATGAAACAGCGCGGATGCCCGTTCGCGCTCTTCCTCAACGGGGCATGCGGCAACATCACGACCTATGACCGCTCCCACGGCGGCGCAACCAAGGAGATTGACGAGGTCGGACTCATGCTGGCCGACGATCTTTCCCGCGTCCTTGAGAAAATGGAATACTCCGGCAGTGTCAATCTCGGAACAGCATCGGAGACAATCCAGCTTCCCTATCGTAAAGTCGGGGATGCTGAAATCGCCGGCCTGATCCCCGGCGCGCAACGCTTCGCAGACGGGACCGTCTACGGGCGCGGGATGGACGCGCTTCTGAAACGAATCGAGGAGCGCAAAACCCAGCCAGCCGAGGTTCAGGCCCTTCTCCTTGACAATTACGCCTTCGTCGGAATACCCGCCGAATATTTCAGCGAAAACGGCCTGAAGATCAAAGAAGGCGCATATCCCGCGAATGCGCTGGTCGTCAGCCACGCCAACGGCATGGTGGGATACGTGCCTCATAAAGAAGCCTTCAAGCGGGGGGGGTATGAGACCACCTTCGCGGCGCACAGCCGCATGGCCCCGGAAGCGGGCGACATCCTCGCGGAAACGGCGATCAACTTGATAAGAAAATGCAGGGCGGGTAGTTAGCGCTCGACACTTGACGGGCGCGTTGACCTGTCGGATTTTCGTGATATGGAATCTTCAAATTGAACCCGCTGATCCGCATCACTGAGCCTTGAGCCTGTCCCGGAGATTGAAATCAAAAACCTTCCAAACACAACTAATCCTCCAGACTCGGAATTGATCTCCGTCGGTCGAAATCAAATAAGATTGATGACTCTTGCCTGCTGCATGGGGCTTTTCTCCTTCGGGCTTTTCATCATCGGCTTCCAGAAGACCGTCGCGGATATCGCCGCCACGTTCGGCCTGAACGAATCACAGAAGGCCGATCTCAACTTCTGCTTCTATCTCAGCTTTACAGGCTGTCTGCTGCTTTCGAGCTACCTTTCAGAGAAAGTAAGCAAACGTTCGCTGGTTTTATTCGGCTACATCGTCTACACGTTGAGCGTCACGCTGCTGGGCGTCAGCGCATCCCTTCCGCGCGGATACTTCTTCGCAATAACGGCGCTGTTCGGCGCGGGCTTCGGATGCGGAATCATGCAGGGTTGCGCGTCGTCGCTGCTGAGCGAGATGTATCCCTCGGAAAGCGCAAAATACCTGAATATCTCACAGGCGTTCTTCGCCGTCGCCGCCATAGCCGGGCCGTCATACGCAAGCCTGATGGTTTCTTTCGGGGGCTGGGGTCTCAATTACACCTCACTTGGCGCTTTCGGCGTCCTCGGCATTGTCCTCACCACGCTGGGAAGAGTCCCGCATAATGAACAGAAAGGAACGTTCTCCTTCATCAGTCTGTTTTCCTATCTCCGCGATGGGAGATTTGTTCTCATTTATCTCTGCCTAGTCTTCTACGTCGCGGCGGAGGTCGGCCCATGCACCTTCATGGACTCATATCTGCGCGCAAGATTCGACAAAACGCAGGGCCAGACCGCCTTCATTGTCACACTGTTCTGGATCGGCATGGCGGCGGGACGCGCCGTCTATATTCCCTCCGTCAAGCGATTCGGCGATAACGCCCCGGTATTCGTTTCCTGCGTTATGGGAACGATTACGATCCTGATTTTCACTCTCACAGACAATTTCCCCGTCGCGGCGGCATGCGTCGGAATTTATGGGCTGTCAATATCCGGCATGTTCCCGACGCTTTTCGCCCAGATTCCGAGGCATTTTCCGAAGAACGTTGGGGCTGCGATGAACCTGGCCGCGTCGGCAGGTGGAATCGGCGCCGCGCTTGGCCCTAAAATCATCGGCGCGGCCGCCGACTCGCCGGTAATAAGCCTGAGATACTCATTCCTGTGCGCCGTCGGCTTCCTCAGCGCCGTCGCAATATGCCTGACCGCGCTGCGCAAGACGGCGGGGAAACAGTGATGCCAAACAAAGAGGTAAGTCTTATATGTGATCGTAGTGATACCTTTGGAGCCGCTCATGCGCTTGTCCTGAAATCCCGTTGGTTGTATCATAATAGTATCTGCCATGAATCGAGGAATTGAGAAAGTCTACGCTGATACGTCCGTCTACGGCGGAATAGGCGATGAAGGATTCCGCGCGGCAAGCGAGAAGTTTTTCAATGCTGTCCGTTCAGGACGATTTCAACTTGTCATGTCAGAGATAATTCGCCGTGAGATCTCAATTGCTCCTGATTACGTCAGGCGATTGCTGGACGAGATGATTCCAATGGCCAGCCCGGTTGCAGTCATTACTGAAGAAGCATTAAACCTGCGAGATCGCTACATTGAGTCTGGAGTAGTCTCGCGGAAATGGACCGATGACGCATTACATGTGGCTGTAGCCACCATCAACGAGTGTTCGATGATCGTGAGTTGGAATTTTCGGCACATCGTCCACTACCGAAAGATGGAACTCTACAACGCCGTCAATGTTCTGGCAGGATACCATCACATATCAATCCATTCGCCACTGGAGATCATGACCGATGAAGACGCCACGGAAGAAATTTGACTGCGTCGAGATGATGCATAAGGGAGCGGAGAAAGTCCGCCGGGAGACGGAAGGTATGTCACGCGAACAGGAGTTGGCATATTGGCAACGCGGCACGGAAGAACTCAAGAGACTGCAAGACTCAACTCAAAAGCGATGAAATAACGGCTACTTCAGATAATCCAGGCATGAATATCCAATCCGCCTGTCAAGCTCACTCCACCTCAAGCCTTACTGGAACCCCCCTCTGCGCAAGATAGCGTTTCGTCTCCCCGATTGTGTATTCTCCGAAGTGGAATATCGAGGCCGCCAGAGCCGCGTCCGCCTTTCCGTCCGTCAGAACCTGGTATATGTGTTCCAGCGTCCCGGCCCCGCCTGACGCGATAACGGGAATGTTGACCGCCTCGCAGACGGCGCGCGTAAGCTCGATGTCATATCCGGTCTTCACGCCGTCGCAATCCATGCTCGTCAGCAGAATCTCCCCCGCCCCCCTGTTCTCGCCTTCCCGCGCCCATTCGATGGCGTCCCTGCCGACCAGTTTTCGACCGCCGTAGATCGAGACGTCCCACTTCAATTCGCCCGGCGGAAGGTCTTCCCGGCGTTTCGCGTCAATGGCAAGAACTATGCACTGGCTGCCGAACCGTTTCGCGCCCTGGTCAATCAGCGCCGGATTGTGGATGGCCGCCGTGTTGACGCTGACCTTGTCCGCGCCGGCATTGAGCATCTTCGTGATGTCGTCCGTAGCGCGTATCCCCCCCCCGACCGTCAGCGGCATGAATGCGCATCGGGCCGTCCTTCGCACGACGTCAACGAGGGTATCACGGCGCTCGTGGGAGGCCGTGATATCGAGGAAGGTCAGCTCGTCCGCTCCCTGCCTCTCGTATTCGCATGCAACCTCCACCGGGTCGCCGGCATCGCGTATGTTCACGAACCTTGTGCCCTTGACGACGCGCCCGGCGTCAACATCAAGACACGGTATTATCCTTCGGGTGAGCATGGTATTCCTGAAGCTCTCAAGCTTGACCGCGCGAGAAGCATGGCTTCCCGCTTGGAAGGCTGTAGCATGGCTACAGCACTCCACATAGCGCGCTAGAAATCCTTGTCCGGACTGCTGGCGGTCGCGTAAAGCTTCTTCGGTATGCGCCCCGCGAGACAGGCAAGTCTGCCGGACTCGCATGCGAGTTTCATCGCCCGCGCCATCTTCACGGGGTCCTTCGCATGGGCGATTCCCGTGTTCAGCAGCACTCCCTGGCATCCCATCTCCATCGCAACCGCCACGTCGCTGGCCGTCCCGACACCGGCGTCAACGATCACCGGCACAGTCAGTTGCTCCAGGATGATGCGGATGTTGTTGCGGTTCAGGATGCCCTGCCCGCTGCCGATCGGCGCCCCGGCGGGCATGACGCTGGTCGCGCCGGCGTCCTGCAGCCGCCTGGCCACGATCGGATCGTCGGACGTGTAGACCAGCACCGTGAAACCCTCCTTGACGAGCGTCTCACATGCCTTCAGCGTGTCTATCGGGTCCGGCATGAGCGTCTTCTGGTCGCCAAGCACTTCCAATTTCACGAGATCGGAGAAACCTGCTTCCCGCCCCAGCCGCGCGGTCCTGATGGCTTCCTCTGCATTGAAACAACCGGCTGTGTTGGGCAGGATCGTATATTTCTTCCTGTCAACGTAGTCCAGCAGGGATTCCTTGCTCCGGTCGGTCAGGTTCACGCGGCGTACCGCAACCGTCACCACCTCGCACCCGCTGGCCTCCAGCGCCTCCGCCATGAGCGGGAAGGTCGCGTATTTGCCGGTGCCGACGAAGAGCCTCGATGAGAACTCGTATTTGCCCAGCTTGACCTTGTCATCCTGCTTCGCGCATTGCTCTGCCAATTTGGTCATCCTCCGCCAACGAAGGTCACAATCTCCAGTTCGTCCCCTGATTTCAGAACCGTGGCCGAATGCTCGGCTTTCGGGACTATCTCGCGGTTGCGCTCGACCGCCACGCCCTCCCTGGGCATGTCCAGCAGATCGAGCAAAGCCCTTATGGTCAGCCCTTCAGCGACGTCTCTTGCGTCTCCATTCACTGTCACGCGCATCTGTTCTTTACCTCCGGGTCCGCTGATGCGCCGCCATTCCGCCCTGCCGACGCGCAATCGCCCGGCTCCAGCGCGGAACATACTACGATTCCGGCGGAAGAAATCAATCGTTTGCATTATATCAGTCCGCCTTCTCGCCCCAAAAAACCTTATCATCAGACGGTCGCGGCGCGGACGTAGCGTTGCCCGGCTATCTGTTGCGCCAGCCGCTTGACAACCAGTATCGTCAATACGCTATTTACGACAGGGGCGGTCAACCCCGTCTTCTGTATCAGTTCGTCAACGCCCTGCCCCACGCTGTCCAGAACGTCGAAAACCTGCTTCTCGGGCCCCTTCAGCGAAAGCGTCCGCGGATCGGCCACGCTTGAATCATCAGCCGTTCTCACCGCGCTTGGCAGCGGCCCGAGTGACCGCAGAACATCCTCGGCGTTCTCTACCAGACGCGCGCCCTCCTTTATCAGGCGGTGAGTTCCCTGGCTGTTCGGGCTGTCAATGTTGCCCGGCACGGCAAAGACCTCCTTGCCCTGCTCAAGCGCCCAGTTGGCCGTCATCAGCGTCCCGCTCTTCAAGCCCGCCTCGACGATCACCACCCCGTGGGAAAGCGCGCTAATAAGGCGGTTGCGCGGGGCGAAATTCCCCGCCTCAGGACCGGTCTTCATCGGAAGCTCCGAAATGACCGCCCCATTGGCGGAAATCTTCTCCGCCAGTTCTTTGTGTTCAGCAGGATAGACAGTCGCCAGACCGTTGCCGACTACAGCAATCGTCCGGCCTTTGGCGTCAAGCGCCGCCTGGTGCGCAACCCCGTCAATCCCCCGGGCAAGCCCGCTGATTATCGTCACACCCGCCGAAGCAATCCCGAAGGATATCTGCTTTGCCGCCTTGCGCCCGTAATGCGTCGCCGCCCTGCTGCCGACAATCGCAATCGCCAGATCATCCTGCGGGATAAAGTTTCCCTTGATATACAGAATCAGCGGCGCATCGTCTCCAAGTCTCCTGATTCCATCGGGATATTCTTCCTCATCAAAAGCAATGAGTTTCACATTATGATCCCTGGCAAGATTCATCTCCGCCTCAGCATCCTCCTCGCGGAAGGGACGTTGAATATTCTCAGCGATCTTGCCGCCTATTCCCTGGATTTCCTGCAAGTCGCGACGCGAAGCCTTGAGGACAGCGGCAGCGGAGCCGAAATGTTCAATAAGCGCCCTCCCCGTGCGAGGCCCAACCTTCGGCGTCATTACTATCTGAAGCAGAGCCAAAATATCCTGTCCGTCAGCCATGAATCATCTCTTTGGGAAAAATGCCATGAATTTTCATGCAGCTTTAAGGGAGGCCATTCTTGCATTGCCGGATAGCGAATTCAAGCTGTGGAATCCGTGAAAAGAAGATGTTTTCCTTCCTCCGGTTGACAAAGAGCAAAAGGTGACTATATTTAACCCGTTATTTTCCATTTCCCGGCGTCGCTGGAGGCGGAAGAACAGTTGGCCCGATACTATCCGGAGAATCTGATCTCCCAAATTGCAGCTTCGACTGACATTGTTCAGTTGATCGGGGAAAAGGTCCGCCTTTCGCGTAAAGGTCGCCAATTCTGGGGTTTATGCCCATTTCATGACGAGAAAACCCCCTCCTTTGCCGTCCATCCGGAACGTCAGTTCTACCACTGCTTCGGGTGTGGCGAATCCGGCGATTCCTTCCGTTTCATCATGAAAACCCAGCGCGCGGAGTTCCCTGAAGCGGTCAGAATTCTGGCCACGCGGACCGGCATCTCCCTGCCTGAAACAGAGATTTCAAAGGAATCAAGAGACAAAACAGCCCGTCTGCGCAAACTTCTGGAACTTGCGCGGGACTTTTACTGCGGCCTGCTCAGAGACAAGGACGTTGGCATAACAGGATACAATTACCTTCGAGGACGTAATCTCGGGGACGACTCCATAAGACGCTTTCATCTGGGTTACAGCCTTGAATCCTGGGATGCGCTTTTGCGCCACGCCGGCGCCGCCGGCTTCCATTCGATGGCGCTTGAGGAGGCCGGTCTTGCGATCAGAAACCGTGAAGGTACAGGGCATTACGACAGATTCCGCAACCGCGTCATGTTCCCGATAAAGGATGTGCATGGATCGGTTGTCGGCTTCGGCGCGCGCACCATGGGGGACGACCAGCCGAAATATCTGAATTCCCCCGAAACAACCTTCTTCTCGAAACGCCGGAACCTTTACGGACTGAGCGAAGGACTGGAATCCATTCGCGCCAAGGGACAGGCGATAATAATGGAGGGTTACACGGACGTGATCATGGCCCATCAGATGGGCATTGATTGGGCCGTAGCCACGCTTGGAACCGCTCTGACTCAGGATCACATCCGGGTTCTGCGCCGCTACGTTGATAGCGCAATCCTGGTTTTCGACAGCGACGAAGCGGGTATTCACGCATCCGAACGCAGCGCCGAGGTTTTCCTCCGGGAGGACTTCCCCGTAAAAGTGTGCGTTCTTACCGGGGACATGGACCCGTGCGACTTCCTCTGCGAACGAGGCCCCGAGGAATTTCTCAGGCAGATTAACACGGCGGAGGAGATACTTGATTTCCAAGTCAGACAGACGTGTAAGAGATTCGACATGACCACCCTGGCCGGACGAATGAGCGCGTTCGATCAGATGTCGGAACTCCTTCTGTCCCAAGAAGATACGTTGCGGCAGCAGGAGTTGCTGCGTCTGCTCTGCGAGAAGATGGGAGTTGACCAGCGCGCAGCTTCACAACGTCTGGCCAAGCGCCAGACAAGACGAATCGGCGGGGCAGCGACAAACGAAGCATCAGAAACCGGAGGCGAAGAATTAACCGGACGCGATCTTGCGGAGACGGAACTCATCGGGCTGCTTCTAACGCACAACGAACTGATCTCCGAAGCTTCTGAAATCTTCCCCGATCGTTTCCATAGCTCAGTCAAACGCGACATCGCCCGTCGGATGGTTGAGATATACGAAGGGAGAGGCGCAGTCACTTCAGCAGACCTTTCAAACTTCTGGGTTGATCAAGATGCCTCACGGATTCTTGCCGCCGCGCTTGAAAGGGAATGTCGAAACACTTCCTCCCCGCGCAAACGGCTGGAAGAATACTTCGGATACTGGCGTTACGAAAAAGCGCAACAGGAAACACGCGGCGCAAAAATGCTGTTGACTACTCCCAACCCCCGCACGGAAGACGAAGAGGCCCGACTGATCAGGCTTTACCATCAGAGGCAGCAATCAAACCAGTCCGCCGCAAAGCGTTTCGGCGGCAGCAGGCGCGGCAGCGCCCGATTTGCTGAGAAACCACGGGAAGACGAAGAACAATAGGCAGATCCGGACAAAGATCAATCCGGTCCTCAGGGCCGGCCAGAGCAACCACAAACAAAGCGAGAAAGCATGACAAAGAAGCAGAAAGATACTGAAAAAGAAGCTTTGAAACAGGCAAAAGCCGCTGCGCAAGGAGCTGAGGACCTCCTGCGCGACCCGGAAATACAGTCCCTTTTTGACAGGGGAAAAGACCGGGGCTTCCTGACCTACGAGGAGCTCAACAACGCCCTTCCGGACAGCTCCGTCTCGCCTGAGAAGATTGACGAAATCCTCATGACACTGGACGAGATGGGCGTTGACCTCATTGACGAGGAAGAAGCCGAGCAGAGAGCCTTGACCGGGGGGGAGGGAGCCGAGGAAGTCGAGGAGGAGGAAGAGGAGGAAGAGCAGCAACAGCAACAGCATGAAACGGGACCGGAAGAAGCGGATGACGACGAAGACGATGAGGAAAAGGCCAAGAGGATAAACATAAGCGATGAAGCTGCTCATGAGCGCATTGACGATCCGGTGCGAATGTATCTCACGCAGATGGGCGAAATTCCGCTCCTGAGCCGAGATGAGGAGATATCCCTGGCCAAGCGTATTGAGATGTCCAGAAAGTGCTTCCGCCGCCTGGTCATGGAGAATGACATTTCGCTGCGCGAATTCGTCAATATCCTGACAGAGGTCGCCGCAGGCGAGGCCCCCTTCGATCGAACCATCATGAGCGAAGGCGGGACGACCGAGATGAGCAAAGAGGACATCGTCTACCGGCTCCCGCAGAACCTCGACACAGTCAGGAACGTGCTCCAGCGCAACGTGGACGACTGGGAGCATATCTGCCGCGCCAGAACTCCTGTGCGGGAAAAGGCGCTCCTCATGCGCCGCGTGCACGCAAGGCGCCGCAAAGCGCGCGTGCTTCTTGATGAGTTGAACCTTCGCACAAAGAAGGTTCAGCCAATCATGGAGCAGCTTGTCGCCATCGCCGAGCGGATGAAGGACGCCATGCAGAGGATCGAGCAATGCGGAACACGCAAGGCGCTCCAGAAAAAGCGAGAAAGCTTTGACGCTGAGCTTGCGGAGCTGGAAGCCTCAGTTCAGGAGCCGGCCACGTCCTTCATAGCCAACGTGGAACTGATCAAACAGGTCTGCGCCGACTACGAGGAAGCCAAGCGCAACCTCTCCGGCGGCAACCTGCGGCTTGTGGTCAGCATAGCCAAGAAATATCGCAACCGCGGCCTGAGCTTCCTGGACCTCATTCAGGAGGGCAACACGGGGCTGATGCGCGCCGTGGACAAGTATGAATATAAGCGCGGCTACAAGTTCAGCACCTACGCCACGTGGTGGATACGCCAGGCCATCACCCGCTCAATCGCGGATCAGGCGCGGACAATCCGCATACCGGTCCACATGATCGAGACGATGAGCAAGATCCGCAACGTGACCAAGCGTCTCGTCCAGGAACTGGGCCGGGAGCCGACCGTCGAGGAGATTTCAAAGCGCGCAAGGCTCAGCGTCGCGGAAACCCGTCGAGTCCTCAAGATTTACCGTCACCCGATCTCCCTGGATCGCCCGGTCGGCGACAGCGATGACAGCTTCTTCGGCGACTTCATCGAGGACGAGACCGCCGAAAGCCCCGTCAACTTCGCCACCAAGGGAATGCTGAAGGACAAGATTGAAGACGTGCTCAATACCCTGACCTACAGGGAAAGAGAAATAATAAAGCTTCGCTACGGGCTTGGCGATGGTTATACTTATACCCTTGAAGAAGTCGGGAAGCGCTTCCAGGTGACGCGCGAGCGCGTGCGTCAGATCGAAGCCAAGGCCGTGCGCAAGCTTCAGCACCCCGTCAGAAGTAGAAAGCTGGAAGGTTTCCTGGAATTGGAGGAAACAGAAGCGTGATTCCGCGTTCCACGCCGTCAGACGCAAGCGGGTTGAAAAGACCGTCCGTTGGCGCGGGCAGTTGGGCTGCCCGCAGATCGGGCGCTGGAGCATGGCCCATTTGGTCGCAGTCCGTTCCCGAAGGAGCGGCCCGGCAGGTTCAAACCTTCCGGGCTTTTTTCATTTAACGCGCATTGCAGGGAATAAGATGAACGAAAAACTCAAACCTCTCATTGATTACCAGAACCTTGTCCTCAAACTTCAGGACCTGATGGCCGAGCGACAGGGCTGCGCAGAGGAGGAACAGGCAGCGCAGCAGATCCTCGACATGGCGAAGAAAAGACTCGAAGAAAAACAACAACAACTCAAGAAGGAACAGGCAGCAACCGGCGGACGCGACTCCGAACTGGCTTCCATCGAGTCCAAGATCGCACAACTAAAGGCCAAACTCAACACGATCCGAAAGCAGGCTGAATACGACGCCGTCTGCACCGAAATCCGCGGCCATAACGCCGACAAGTCAAAGATCGAGGACGAAATTCTCGTCGCCATGACAAATGTCGAAATGACGCAGGCGGAGATCAAATCAATAAAAGAGGAGATCAAGGCCGCTGAAACGAATATTGGAGAAATCCGGAAGCACACCGAGGGCATCAAACAAGAGCTTGACGCGCAGATCGAGGCTCAGAAGTCCAGATGCGAGCATCAGAAGGCCAAAGTAAGCCACGACGCCATCAAGCAGTTCGAGCGGCTTAGCAGCCACCACGGGGCCAAGGCGCTTGTTCCCGTCAGCCGCAAGCAGGATGTCGGGCCTAAATCGCCCATGCACTTCATCTGCCGCGGTTGTAATACCAAAGTCACGCTCCAGCAGGTGAACGTGCTGATGCGCGGCGACACGCTCGTTTTCTGCTCCTCCTGCGGACGTATCCAGTATCTCGAAGAAAGCGAAGAGGAATAGCGGATTCAAGCGATCCCTCCCGCTCCGACATCGTCCACAAGTCACGCTTACGCCATGCCGAAAGCGCATATTGAAACCTTCGGATGCCAGATGAACAAGCTGGACTCCGAGCTTGTTCGAGCCTCGCTGGTCTCGGCCGGCTTCGAATTCGTCAATCGCATCGAGGAAGCCGACCTGATCCTTTTCGTGACGTGCTCCGTGCGAGATCACGCCGAGACGCGCGCGCTGAGCCATATTGGAAACCTTCGCGCCTTCTGCCGCAAGCGGCCCGATGTGATCGTGGGCGTCATGGGCTGCATGGCGCAGCGCATGGGCGCGGAACTGACCGAACGATTTCCCCACGTTCGCATCGTGTGCGGAACACGGGCATTTCCATTGATCGCAGGGATTGTGGCTGAAGCAACCCGGACCGGCGGGCCGGTCATCCGCCTCGACGAGGAATTTCCCGAAAACGGCCCCGACCGGGAGCCGTCGCAAAGGCCCTCCCGCCACAGCGCGTACGTCTGCGCGATGCGCGGGTGCGACAACTGGTGCGCCTACTGCGTCGTGCCCTCTCTTCGCGGGCCGCAGGTCAGCCGCCAGCCGCGCGAGGTCATCCGCGAGATCGAGGCGCTCGTCGCAGACGGCGCGGTTGAAATCACACTGCTGGGGCAGAACATAGACTCCTACGGACGCGACCTGCCCGGAGATTACAGCCTCGCCGACCTTCTGGAAGACGTCAACGCCATCCCCGGACTGCTGCGGCTGCGGTTCATAACGTCCCACCCGAAAGACCTCGGCCCGCGCATCCCGCAGGCCATCGCCCGGCTGGACAAGGTCTGCGAACACCTGCACATGCCCCCGCAGAGCGGCAGCGACCGGATTCTTAAACTCATGAATAGGGGTTACACGCGCGAATATTACCTGGAGCTTGTCGGGCGGCTCCGCGATGCGGTACCGGATATCGCGCTTGCCGGCGATTTCATCGTCGGTTTCCCCGGTGAGAGCAACGAGGATTTCGAGCAGAGCATGTCGCTTCTGCGAGAAGTCCGATTCCAGCAGTGCTTTCTCTTCAAGTATTCGACCCGCCCGGGAACCCGCGCGGAGAAGATGCCGGATCAACTTCCGGAGGACGTCATCGTCGAGCGGCATCAGCGCCTGCTTAAGGAGCAGGAACGCATTGCCTTGGAGAACCACAAGGCTATGATCGGGCGTGAGGTCGAAGTCCTGGCCGAAGGCCCGACCCGCAAGAAACCTGAGATGCTGACCGGACGCACGAGACGGAACGAAATCGTCATCTTCCAGGGCGAAGCCGGGCTGGAGGGAAAGTTAGTCAGCGTCCGGATTGAGGAAACGACGCCGGTGGCGATTTATGGCAAGTTGACGAATACAAGCCCCGTGTAATGATTCAGAATGTTTTTCATATCAAGCGCATCCTTTGATGTGTGCAGAAAGCCATCTGTCAAATTCAGGCCTACGAGATTGCTGGCATTTCATGTCCCCAATTGTACAATAAAAACTATGGACTTGATTCGTTCGATGTTTTTCAGTGTGACGATGATGTTCATCCCTGCCAAGCAGGAGTCTTCCGAAAACTTCCCGCTGTGCTGAATTATGGAGACACGAACCATGGACGCCAGACTTGGAATTTCAGTCGCCTGCGCGCTCGCCTGCCTTTTGACCAACGGCGCGGCGGCGGAGACAAGAGACGTTGACCCCGCCGAGATCGTCAGCATCGCCGGAGAGGAACTCAAACTCGCCCCCGAAAAACCCGAAGCGTGGCACAGCGGGACGAAACTCCTGCACTTGCAGACAATCGCCCCCGGCGCGGGAACCCCCGCCCCCGGCGCAATCCTCCCGGAAAGCGTCGTCGTCCGCCACGGCCAGACCGTTCTGAAAATCGGTGAAGACTATCTGCTTGAGCCGACATGGGGTTCCGTGGGCATCGGACCGAAAGCCAGCGTCACGACTCAGGACGCCGTCAGCGCGGACTACAAGTTCTCTCTGCTAAGATTGGATTCGATTGTGAGGACGGCGGACGGCAAGGAGACAGTCCGCAAGGGAAAGAGCCACCTGAGCGCCCCCGAACCGCCGGCGCTCCAGCCCGGCGAGAAGCGCATCGCCAACGTCTTCATCCCCTATCACAGCGACGGAAAAGGTTGCGAGGTCTACCCCGTGATCGAGACAGCGGAGCAGGCCATAACCGGCACTACGCCCGGACGAATCCCGAAGACACTGGCGAAAATCCACGCGGGCGAACCGGTCAAGATCGTCTGCTGGGGGGACAGCGTTACGTGCGGCGGCGACACAAGCTCGGTCGAAACCCGCTACACGTCCGTCTTCGCCAGACGGTTGAAAGAACGATTCCCTTCGGCAAAGATCGAAGTCGTCGTGGTCGCGGTCGGCGGATCAAGCTCCCACCAATGGCTCTACCCCGACGCGCTCAAAGTGCCGAAGGAATGGCGCGAGATGTGCGACTGGCAGAAGGTCATGAACGAGAAGCCCGACCTCGTGACCATCGAGTTCGTTAACGATGCGTGGCTTACTCCGGAACAGGTCGAATCCACCTACTCCGACGTGAAGGAGCGGCTCAAGCCCTTCGGTTCGGAATTGATCCTCATCACGCCGCACTTCACGATGCCGTCATGGATGGGATTCGCCGACCTGCGCCAACCGGAGAATCGCAAATACGTCCTCGGCGTGAGAGATTTCGCGCAGAAACGCGGGATTGCGCTGGCCGACGCCTCGGCCCGGTGGGAACATCTCTGGAAGGAAGGAATACCTTATATCACTCTGCTTCAGAATGGGATAAACCATCCGGACGACCGCGGCCACGCCCTGTTTGCCGACGAGCTGATGAAGTGTTTCGCGGAATAACGGCGATTCTCATCCGACGACGAAAGAAGATCGGGGGTATCTTCAGGATCGGCGATGCGCGGCGCGAATTGCGCGGAGAAGTTCTCTCGACGCGCTTTCAGGATCATCGGACGACAGGATAGCCGAAATCACGGCGACGCCCGTCGCCCCGGCGGCCATGACCTCTGCGGCGTTGCTCTCGTTCACCCCACCGAGCGCATAAACGGGTATCCTCGCAAGCCGCGCCGTCTCCTTCACCGCCGCTGCGCCCAGCGGTTTGACGTCATAAGGTTTCCGCGTCGGATAGATCGGGCTGATGAAAACGTAATCCGCGCCGGCTTCGGCGGCATCCCTCGCCTCCTGCGGCGAATGCGCCGAATAGCCTATCAATATTTCAGACCCCACGATTCTTCGCGCGTCCACGATGCTTATGGACCGCGCGCCGAGGTGAACCCCGTCCGCTCCGACGGCCATTGCTACGTCAATCCTTGAATTGATAATCAGCGACGCGCCTCGCTCTTTCGTCATCCCCCTTGCGCGATGTGCCAGCTCCAGCAGAGACTTGCCGTCGAGGTTTTTCTCCCGCAACTGAACCGCGCGAATCCCCCCCCGCAGCGAAGCATCAATGGCGTCTTCAATGGGCAATGCGGACGCCGCGGAATCGGTAATCAGTATAACGTCCCGATGCGCCGGCCACATCTGCGCCTCCTGCCTTATTGACTTTTCCTGTCATTCCCGCCTTCATCAGCCTTCGTATTTCCGACATCAACCTTTTCCAGCGATGATTTAGCTGCTGTATTCGCCTTTTTATCATTCTCTGTTGACGGGAAAATGTCCTTCATCAGCAAGCTCATAAAGTCCAAGAAATCGGATGCGTTAACTTCAGCCGTCACCTTGCCTTCGCTGATATCGGTGGAGGTTACGGTAACAGCATAGCGTGTGCAGAGAACGGCCAGCAATTCTTTAAGGACCGCGCCCGCTGATTCTGCATCTGATGGCCGAGTCGTATCCAGCGCTATTCTGATGTCGGCCTTGTTTCCGGGCAGGATGTGGACATGAAATGCAACCGACTGTAGGGTACGAACCATGTTCTTGACATTATTCTCCAGTCTTTCCTGTTCGCGCATGGCATCCGCCGCGCTTGAATTGCCATCCTGCTCTTGCGCAGCTTCCGATTGACTGGCTGATTCCCGCTTTGCCTTTTTTTCTTCTATAAAAGAACCGACTGAATCAGTGATCAGACTACCTTTGTTGGTGAAAACCCCATAAATTTCGGCTTCCATGTCAATCCTGCCAATCCCAGCGCTTAATTCCCTCAACAGCGGACCGCCATCCTCGCTTTCCTTTTTCTTGAACTGATCAATAAGCTCCCGGGTAATTGCCATGTCCTGTCCATAAATATAATTATTGCCGGTTCGAGCAATGGTCCTTCCGCCTTGATTCTCCATTACGCAGACAGGAATTCCGCCGATCTGCTCGACAACGCCGGTCTTCGTTACAACCATTGACTCCAATTGGTTCCTGAAAATCCATTGCGCAATTATGGATCCTCGTCCGATGCTGGCGATGTAGGTGCCGCCGGATGACTGGTTAACCGGCTCCGGAGCCGCTTTCTCTGTCTTCTTTTTGCCTGTGGCGCTCTCTGCTCCAACAGGACGCGAGCAAATAATCACAAGTTGCAGGGGAGACAAGACGTTAGCAACTGAAACAAAGTTATCGCCTTTGATTTCGTTTAGAAATCGCTGTGTTTCGGGCGGCAATCCTTCCGCATTTGCGCGTCTCATCTCGGCAACATAGGTTGGTATTAACTGCGCCAATCCTTCTTTCGACATATCCAACCGGATGCAGATAAACCCGGTGGCGCCCTTGGTCAACATCCTGCCTGCAGGTTTGACCGGATTCTTATCCAGAATCATCACGGCGATAAGCGTCAGCGCAATAACCACAAAGGCCAGGACCATAAGGCAACCGCATCCACAGCCAATAAGCGCCTTCCTCTTAGTCGTCCACTGCGCGGAAACGCTTTCCGATACGGCATCTCTTAACGGCATCGCTTATCTTCTCCATCTTCATTGTTCCAGGACATTTGATTAACCATGACAAGGCACCACTTGTCATGAATAATTCCGCTCACTTATTCTTCGGCGATTCGGTGTCAGCCGGCGCTTCGGCCGACTGAGTCTGAGTCTCAGGCTGGACGGCTTGCCAGACGGACTCGGCAACCAGCACGAAATTCCCGATTTCAAGCTCTGCGACAGCAGTATCTCCGGAAATTGTCGGCTCAACCGTCAACTTCACCGGGTGCTTCTTGGTCAGTTTCTCAACTGCCTTTGTGATCATCGCCGCCGCCCGTTTGGGTTCATGGCTGGGAGCCGCGATCTTCATCTTGGCAGTGTTTCCGGCTTGTATGTCAATGCTGAATCCAACCGCTTTTAATGCCGCCTGATCAAACGCCGACCGCGCCTGCCCTTCCTGAGGCTTCATGAAAAGTGAAACCTCAGGGCTTTTTTCGGACAACTCCTCCAGATATCCCTTTAGCATGTTCCCGTTGTTGCTCATCAGAAAGATTACTTCGGCCCCTTGATCAAGGTTGTTGAGGGCAGACATCAGTTCTAGACGCCCCGTCGGCGCAGGCTCTTTCTCTTGAAGTTTGGCGAAAAGCGCCTCTGTCATCTCCGTTCCCGAACCTGCCACCAGATTGTTATCCAGAGACCCAATCGTCCTCCCATCGCTCTCCCCATTGGCACCCCCGATCATACAGTATGGAATCCCCTTGAAATTCTTCGATATCGCCTGCTTGGACACGATTAGCGTTTCCATCTGGTTGGCAACCAGCCATTTGATCAGGAATCCCCCTCGCCCCAGGCTGATAACCGCTGACGTTACATCATGAGCCACACCCTCCCCTTCCGCCGCATCGCCCTCTCCCGGCCTTGCCATGAACAACGCGACCTGCAAGGGCGACGCCATACTGATGACCTGCTGCAACTGGTCACCGCGCAAGTTCCTTAAAGCCTGTTGAGTATCCGGCGGCAACCCCTCCATCCTTGCGTTCCGCATCCTGGCGACCGCATGCTCAACAAGGTCCTTCGTCGCCGGATCATTGCCATCAATTCGAGCGCTAAACATCCCCATCGCCGGGGCTGGAAGCATGTTGGCCGCATCGGTCACAGGACGCTTGTCGAGAACCACCGAGGCGATTACGGCCACCGCGATGAGCATGACGGCTATAAGAACAAGACAGCCGCAACCGCAACCGACGTAGACCTTTCTCGCGGTTGTCCACTCCCCCGAACCTTCGCTGATGGCGTCTCTGAGAGGCATTGTCTCTTCCCCGGAAAAGTTCTCCTGAGCGCGGCACTTCCTCTTGTTAATACTATCGCGGCCCATGCCGCGCGGCAAGAACAACTCCCGCGCCGGAAATACCGGAGTGCGCCAGCGCAGACGGGTATGTTCATTTCAGAAATCCCGCAACAGACAAGCCTTCCAACCGTCACACTCAGGGAAAGCCCCCTTCATGTCACTTGCGTGACATCCTACCCCGCCCCGCTGCAACGTCTCAGAATCCCGATGGGTTTCTCTGCGCGGCGGGGGGAGGTCGCCTCGCTAGAGGCTGAAGGGGGGGCATCGGGAAGCGCCGCCGTCGTAGGTGCGTGATTCAGTTACCCGGATAAATTGGCGCACCCCAATACCGGAGTCAGGCATTTCCGTCCCACTGCTCCTCCCTACACGCCCAGCTTATCATATTTCTCCCAAAGATGCGGCTCATACGGCGCGCGCCTGCCGGGACATTTCTCCCGCGGACATAACTGGCAACTGGCGAAATCCACTTCCGTCGGGAAGAAAATCCCCGAAACCGACTTGATCGGAACCATGAGAAAACTGTCGGTCAGCCTTACCCCCGCCGGATTGTCCTGCCCTCCGAGAAGCCCGAAGAGCGTCGTCTGCTCCGTTATCGGCCAGTCCTCCAGCGATCCGGGCTGCATTGAGGACAACTTGCCAGGCCTGTAATGCTCCTTGATGTGCTCCCGCAGCGCAGCCATGGCCCCGCCCAGAACGTGTTTTTTGATCTCCTCCAGCCAATATCGCTCAAACGGATCTTCGGTTATGGCCGGCGCGTCGTCAATCTCAGCTCCGCATGTGACAATATACGGGAACGCCCGGTGCGCCTCCCCCAGGTTCACGCGCAACACTCGGCTTTTGAATGTCGCGGGGCCGATCTCCACCGTGTCCTCCCCCCGCGCGCTGATGTAACACACATCATAAACCGCCTTCGGGTTCATCCTCTCGCGCACGCGCGCAACCATCCTCTCAACCGCCGTCGCATCAGACGTTCCGGCATCAACGTGAAGTTTCGCGGTGATATCCGCCGGGGCAAGCTCCACCGCGATGTTCTTCATGATTTCCATGCAGTCTTTCCGCTCATGCAGACAGGATTCAGAACCCGCGCTGTGATTCTATGCAATTCTGGAATCATATTATAGCGTCGCGGGAGAATCCAGCCTTGACACTATAGCGCACCGATCCCTTACTTTGGGCGCTCATCGTCCCAGATGCCAAAGAGTCGGATGGCTTCAATCGCCCCGGCGCGGACCTGCTCATCCCCGGATCTGGCGGCGTTTCTCACCCTTTGCTCTATTTTGTCTTCCGGCTCGTAAAAGCTCTTCGATCGCAAATGCATTATGCCGAGTATGTTAATCACCCTCTCCCTGACCTCAGGATCAGCGGTTGACAACCGTTTAAGCAGCGCGTCAACTGCCGGCTGGCCAAACTCGATCAGCGCGTGAGCGTAATCGTAACTGTAACCCCCGGACGACAGCTCTCCGCTCGACCATCTCAAGTCCATCTTCTTTATCCGTTCGAATGCGTCGGGGCTGTGAACCCACCACTCATCGTCGGCTATCGCGGCTGAAATGACCGGCTCGATGGCCCGCTTGTCGCCCATCTTCGACAGGGCAAGAGCCGCGGAATTCCGCTGCCGGTGATCAGGATCACCGAGCCTTCGGATGAGAACGTCAAAGGCCTGCGGGGCGCCGGCACTGCCCGCAACGGAAGACGCCGCAGCGCGAACCTTCTCAGAAGGATCGTTCTTCATTGCCGACAGAACGGATTCGACCGCGCGAGGATCCTTTACATCGCCCAGGGCATAACATATTGACGTCCTGACTTTCTCGGATTCATCCTTCCGCAATCTCTCAATGAGAGGCTCTATCGCGGCCGGATTTCGAGCGGGCCTGAGGGCAAAGGCAGCGGCGGCCCTGACATCCGGATTGGCGTCGCCGAGAAGCTCCAATAGGACGGGCGCAATCCTTCCATCCTTGTTCTCCCCAAGGGCATAGACAATCTTCACGCGCTGCGGATCATCCTGCCTCCTGACCGCCTCCATCAACAAACCCGCGGCGGTCGGTGAACGATTGTTTCTCAAGGCCGAGACGCAAGAGGCCCGAGTTTCAGGATTCCTGGAATTGACGAATCCGGCAATCGCGGCAGCGCCCGGGTCGCCCATCTGCCCCAATGCGCGAAACATTTTCTCCCTTGCTGACGCGGACTTTTTTTTCCTGATGGCTTCAGCCAGGAGCGGCGCGGCCTCGGCTGCGCGAGCGGCAAGCCCATTCTCCACTTCATGCCAGACCCACAAGTCCAAATACGGTCTGGCGGCATAGTCCAGCACGCCCTTGATATCCGTTACACCCCGCGGTGCGTAAATTATCGGATCGGAATACTTTCCGAGCAGGCCGATCAGCTCCCTGACCGCCTGCGGGTCCTTAATCTTCGCCAGCGCCGCAACCAAATACTGTTTCTTGTTTTCATCCCGGTCCTTCAGGCGCTCCATAATCACTGGAATCGCCTCGGCGCCCATTTCCGAAAGAGTGTTCCACTTGTTCAATACTACGCAGAACTGCACCTTGTCGGATATCGTCTCCGGCTTGTAGCCGGTATTATTTAACATATTTGTTGCGTATTCCCTGTCGGCGCGTTTCCCCTTGCGGAGCATCCCCAGCAGCGCCTCCCGATAGGCTTCGGGATTTCCCTCAAGAGACTTGACGGCGCTGCGGGCGTCATCCCCGCCGCTACCGGCTATCTCCACAAGCTCTTTCGCGCCTTTGCCCATGCCGATCTTCTGAAGACCACTCGAAGCCGCAGTTTTCACCTTCGAGTCGGGATCCTTCATCGCATTCTCGAGCAGAGCCCCGCGATCAGGGATTTCAAGATACGGAATCGCGCCGACCAACCTCCGTCGAACCTCTGTGTCCGGATCGGAAAGTCGTTTCAGGAACAGATCAAGGTCAGGCTTTTCCAGAACTATCAGAGGCGGAGCCGGGCGGTTGGGTTGTTTATACGTAAGACTGCGACACATGAATCCGAAGCTATCGGCAGCCTTGCGTCTTGCTTCCTGAGATTCATCCTCAAGCATGGCCAGGATGATTTTCAGATTTTCCCGACTGCCCCGCCATTCCATGGCGCTCAGACCGGCTATGCGAACCTCAGGCGACTTATCCTTCAAGGCCGCAAGAATCGGCGGTATTGCCTCGCTGGAAACCCCGTGTTTCATTACCATGACGGCATTGGCCCTGACGGACGAGTCGGGATCCTTCAACGCCTCCATCGCCGTCTCCGGATACCGGTATGGCCCCTCAGCGTATACGAGAACACCGAGAATTCGCTTCCGAACGACCGGATTGCTATGGCCCAACGCGGCCCGCGAGGGAGCGAGCGCAGCGGACTTCATATAAATGAGCAGATCGGTTGCGAGCGCCCATGTCGTATGAGTACGATTTCCGATAGTGGTTCCGGTCGAGGATGTGGAATCACCGCTCTTGTAGACGAAATCCACATTTTTCGGAAATCCCGAACTGATGGGAAGGCGGCAGGGGCGGTCATCGGCAAGCGCCTCGACAAGAACTTCAGCGGCCCGGGGCGTTTTCGACTCGGCAAGGGCGATCATCGCTCCGGTCCTGACTTCGCTGTGGCCTGACCGCGATGCTTCGATCATCAGATCGAGCGGACCGAAATCACCGATCTTCCCAAGCGCAATGGCTGCACTGCCCCTGACCGACGGAGAGGGATCATCCTTCAAGGCCTCAACCAACGGGGCAACCGCCCGCCTGTCCTGAAGACGCCCGAGGGCCGCGGCCGCCTGCGCCCGGGCGGTTTCATTAGTCTCCTCGCGCAATCGCGCGATCAGAGGCTCCACGGCTGACGCGTCGCCGATTTGCCCAAGCGCAACGGCCGCCGCGCCCCGGGTCTCGTAAAACTCATCGCGTTCCAGAACCTGGAGAAGCGGTCCGACGGCATCCTTCGCGGCAATCTGTCCCAAGGCGGTAACGCAAGCAGTTCGAACAACCTGCTCCTTCTCGCCGGCCAGGACTTCAAGCAACGCCGGGACTCCCGATTCGGCCTTCTGGGTCCCGATCGCCGAAACCGCAATCCGCCTGTCTCCTGCCTTATCGCTGCGGGCAAGTCCAATGAAAAAGGCGGTCGCTGCCGGTCCCTTGTTGCTTGAAAGCGAGTTAATGATGTTTAACTTCAGGCTTTCGCTTTCCGTATTGCGCATCAGGTCAAGCAACGGGCCTACCGCCGGCTCCCCGATCCTTGCGAGAATATCAAGCGCCGTCCTGGTCCTGCCCGTATTATCAGGTTCGATCCTTGCCATGAGTGGCTTCACGGCCGGCGCGCCAAGCCTGACTATGGCGTCGTGATAGGGATGTCCGCCAAATTCGCCGTCAAGCAATGCCACCAGCGGTTCCGCCGCTCGTTCGTCACCGGATATCGCCAAGGCCCCTGGAACATTGAGTCTGACATTCGCGTCCGGGTCTTTCAGCAGCGCGATGATGTCCGGAATCGCTTCCGAACATTTCATGCTGCCCAGCGAGCGCGCCGCCGAAATTCGATCAGACGGGTTAGAGCTTTTCAGCAATTCCTTCAGCGCGGATTCGCTCTCCGGGATTTTGAACCACCTCAAACCTTCAATAGCCGCCCGCCTTTCCTGCTCCTTGCCGGACTCCATCAGATCAAGAAGTCTGGAGACAGCCTCATCCGACTTGATTCCTGAATCGGCGGCGCTTATCCGCTCGGCTACGTTGACCCTCTGCTGCCGGTAGCTCAGAGAACCCAGGGCGTTGCTTCCCAAAACCACGTCTTCCGCGTTCCGGGAGATCAACAGCCCGGCGAACTTGGGAACCGCTGTTTCGGCGATTCTTCCCAGCGCATCTTTATCGTTTATATTTCTAATGTGCAGCGCGAGAAGGCGGGGAGATTCCGGAACCCAATTCCATGAGAGCAAAATCGAGGAATATACGGCGTTTATCGGATAACGCCTCATCGAGCCAGTCGGTTCACGACCCAGTTCCTCCGCAAGCATCTGCGCCGTCGCGTCGCTTCGGGCCTGCTTCATGAGCGCCGCGCAGTCTTTCCTCCAAGCCTCATCCTCATCGGCAATCCCCCTGATCAAGGGTCTGGTCGCTTCCGGATTGTCTTCAGCCACCGTTTCCATGGGCGATTTGACGCCGGGCGCGGCCTGCCGCGAAGTCATCTTCTTCAGTCCGTCCATCGCCTCTCGTCTAACCTCCTCCCGCTCGTCCTCCAGAGCGGCCATAAGGGCAATCAGCGATTCGGCATCTTCCCGCTCGGAGACTGCGGCAATCGCCTGTTTGCGCGTCTGCCAGTCCCGGCTCTTCAATTCAGCCGTCGGCATCGGAGCAGGAGCCGGCGCTGGCGTCGGCGCAGAGGCGCACGCATGAATGCCCAGCCCCAGGAGAACCACGCAGGCAAGGCTCAGCGCTCCGGCCGCGCTTTCAAGCGCCTTGCCGCCTTCCGGCTCAGGTTTGCCGAGGAGGCGGCGCAGGCGTCCGACAAGGTTGCCGGAGTTGGCCGCGATGGACGCTGGAACAGCCGCCGCGCCCGCAATGCCCGCCGCGGAGCGCTCCGCGAGTTCAGCCAGGGCGCGGACGTAACACGTCACATCCCCGCAGACGGCGACAGCCATATCGTCGCAGCAGCGCTCCCGCTCCGCTCGAATTCGCGCGGAGAGCCGCCATGCAGCCGGATGATAGAACAACAAAGTCTCTGCCACGCTCTGCAGCAGGTTGACCAGGTAATCGCCCCGCCGCACGTGAGCCAGCTCGTGAGCCAGAAGAGCAGCTATCTGATCCTCGCTCATGCCGGCCAACGCCGTGACGGGAAACAGGATGACGGGCTTCAGCCAGCCGACGACCATGGGCGCGTCCGCGCGAATTGATTGCAGGAGACTGACCGGACGCGCGACGGCAAGCTTTTCGCCAAGTTCGGCCGCCAACCCGATCAGCCGTTCGGAAGCCGGGGACGTGTCGTTCCCTACGAGTGACCGTGTTGCGTGAAGTCCGGCGATGAGACGCAGCGAAAGACAGCATACTCCGACAAGCCACAGGCATGTCGCCCACGGCGCGGCTCGACGGGCCAGGATATCCACGCGCCCCGCAATTCCTCCGACGCGTTCCAGCAATGACAACTCCACGCCGGCAACGGACGGGGCTGGCGCCGACGCCGCATCGGCCCGGATGCCGATACTGTCATGCGATAATTCCTCTTGCTCGACAACGGGAATGGCATCGCCGGAATCTTCCACATATGTCGAAGTTGCCGGTATCGCCGGGTCCAAGGGCGAGGCGGAATCGCTCTCTGAGTCCGGAACTATTGTCGCTTCTCGCGCCCAGGCTCCGGATTTCCCGAATCCGCCCCTTGAATACCCAACCGCTAAGAACGTCGCAGGCAATGCCGCGACCATGAGCAGAAGACAAATACAAGCCGCAATGTATCTGACGCCCGGCGAATGCTTCCTCAGAATCGCCAGCGCCAGGCGCGCGAAAACAGCGATCGCCGCAATCTGCCATATTGAATGAAACAGGGCAAGACCCGCAGCGGTAACAACCGGATTCAAGAAGTAATCGTTGGCGCTCATCTCTTTGTCTCCTTCATTGAATCAATCAAGGTTCGGATTTCGGCAAGTTCATCGGAAGTCAGCTTTCCGGTCTCCAGCGCGCGCATGACGAGCTTCGGCGCGTCGCCGCCGAAGGCGCGGGCGATCAGATCGGAAACGAGCGTCCGTTGGGTCGCTTCCTCAGCGACGGCCGCCCGGTAAAGATGTGCCCTGGAATGATCATCTCGTGAAACAAGCCCCTTCGCAGCCATAATCTGCAGGAACTTCAACGCGGTTGTGTAACCGGTCGGACGCGCCTTGCGAAGCTCACCCAGAACTTCCCGCACGGAACACGGCCCCCTGTTCCATAATATGCGCAGTATTTCAAGTTCGGCAGGGGTCGGACGCGGGGGGATTGTCACCTTGCGCTTCATCTTCCGCCGTCTCCTGTTCCTCTACTATTCAAAGCCCGCTTTCATGATGATATACGAATTGTTTCGTAGTGTCAATGCTTATTCAGCCCTGAGGTCAGCGCATCATCATTTATCCGGGCATGGGCATCATCTCTTCTCCCATGCCAGTTCAAGCGCCAGGTCCAGCGCCTCCCTGCACAACGGACTTCGCGTGAAGGCGTCCCGCAGTTTGCGCGACTTAATCCTGCCAGACATCTCGTCCAGCTCCAGCAGCGCCGTTGAGACGTGACGCTTCGCCGTTTTAATTCTTCCCGTCGCGGCGCAGGCGCGCGCTGCGATGATCGAGGCCTCCGCCGCGCTGTGCGGCAGCGAAAGTCGCCGCGCCGCGTCAATGCACTTGCGTCCCAGCGCCAGACACTCCTCCGGCCTCCCCTTCCCGGTCTTCAGCAGCACGCGGGCCTTCGTAATGTCAAGACCGAGCGCGATGGCTGTGTCTTCCGCCTCATCCCTCATTTTCTCAGCCTCGGCAAGCGAGGCAAGCGCCTCCTCATCCCTGCCCGCGTCCGCCAGAA
The DNA here is from genome assembly GCA_022711755.1 of Planctomycetota bacterium. Taxonomy (GTDB): domain Bacteria; phylum Planctomycetota; class Brocadiia; order SM23-32; family JAKLEA01; genus JAKLEA01. The sequence continues at coordinate 95,393 of JAKLEA010000013.1, read as the reverse complement.
GGTGCGCCAGCAGGTTGCTGCACTGCCCGCAGTCGTTCCTCCTGCCGCTCTCGCGGAGCCGTCCGGCGGCCTCCCGCGCAAGCTCGATGCCCGCCGACGGCTTTTCACTGCCAAGCGCGTAAGCCCTCAACCACATCGCCGTCGTGACGTAATGCTCGTGGCCTTTCTCCGCCGCCCATGCCTCCAGCCTGACGGATGCGTCCGTCGCCTCGCGAACCTGCCCGACGGCTATGCGGCACGCGGCTTCCTGAACCAGGAAGTCCCCCCTGCGGACCTCCGGCAGGGCGGGCAGTAGTTCCCGGTATCTCTCCAGAAACTCAAGCGATTCCTCAAAGAACCCCATATTCCTTGAGACACTTATCAGCACGACAAGGGCGGAACGTATCAGCGACGGCTGGCCCAGCGCGACGTTTGTGTCAAGGCATCGCTTGAGGGTCATCGCCGCCTCCTCGCACCGGCCCGTCCGTATCTGGCACATGGCAATGCGCTGGGAGATGTCCGATATCCGCGCAAGGTCGTCCGCCCGCTCCGCCAGGCGCAACGCCCTGCGCAACGCGGTCAGCGCCTTCCGCATGTCTCCCATAAGGAAGAAGGCCCCCGACCTCTGAATCTCGCGCCTTGCCGCAAGGTCGTCGTCCCCCGCCTCCCGCACCTCCTCAAGCTCGTCCAGCGCCTCCTGGAGCCTGCCCCGCGTGTGCAGGCAGCCGGCCAGCCCCAGCCTTGCCTCGGCTGCGCGGCGGGGATTTCCCATATCCGCAGCCGCCGGCTGAATCTTCCGCCACTGTTGCGTGGCGTCATCAAGCCGTCCGGAATCCGCAAGGAGTCGCGCCAGTTCCATCCCCTGCGCGACCGATTCCGCCTTCTCCTCATCCGGTGGCTCCGCCAGCCGCAACTCGATCTCGCTCTCCGCGAAGCGTCCGAGCTGCCGCAACGCCCCCGCCTTCATCCGGCGCGCCCGCCTCTGCCGCTCCCCGGGCGTTCCGGAGTCGAACAAGCCGATAAGCCGGTCCAAGCGCTCCAGCGCCTCCTCGGTTCTCTGCTCCGCGAAACACACCTGCGCTGAGAGTTCCAGAACGTCGGCCATCCGCGCCGGAACGCCGTCCGCGCAAGCCGTCAAGACCTCAAGCAACTCCCTGGCGCGCCGCCGCTCGGTAACCTTCAGAAGGTCTCGCGCAGCAGACAGTCCGTAATCCAGAGCCTTCTCCGACATCTGCGCGGACGCGAACTGTCTGGCCAGCGCGTCCCCGGAAGCCGTGCCGCTGCTCTCGAGATGCAGCGCCAGCTTCCGACTCAATTCCGCCCGCTCCTCCGCGCCGGCGGATGAAATGATATGCTCGCGTGTTGTCTCCCGCTTGAGCCTCCACGCCCCCGCGTCCGGTTCGGCCAGCCCATCGCGCTGAAGCCGGAACAGAATGTTTGCCGCGCCGCGCCCGGACAACCCCGTCAGAACGGCCATATCCCGCTGCCCGATTGCGGATTCCGCAATCGCCAGCAGGCGAAGCGCCTTCGCTTCATCGGCGTCCAGCAATCGCAATCGCGCATGAACGCTCTCCCGCAGGCTCGCAGGCCCCTCGATCCGCGCGCCGGCCTTCAACCGCAGCTCTCCTCGCGCATTGACCAGCGCCCCGCGCCGCGCAAGCTCCGTCACCGTCTCGGCCAGGTATCCCGGTAGCCCGCCCGCGCTCCGGGCCATCGCCGCGACCAGAGACCGCGACGCCGTCCGGCACGCCGTCATCGAGGTCAGAAAACGCTCAATGCCCTCCTCGTCCAGCGCCTTCAGTTCGAATCCGGCAGGCGACGGTGAAAGGCCCGGCTCCCGCCATCGCGCAAGAATCCCCGCGTCGGGATCGGCGAACGGAGCCGTCATTGCGATCATTATCACCCCCCCCTCCCCATTCCGCCATGACTGCCGCCGCGCAGCCTCAGCAAGCCAATCCGGAGCAAGATGAACGTTATCCAGAATCAACGCGACGGGTCTGTTCTTCGGAATCCGCCCAAGACGCTCTGCCAGCACCTCGGCCCGATCTCGCCCTTCGTCGCTCGCGTCAACCCTGATTTCCGCTGAAGTCCCCGGCGAAGCGATCTTGTCCAACCGGGCAATCAGGCTTCCGAACAGGCCATCTCCCCCTCCCCTCTCGGAGCCGCAATCCAGGCATATGACCGGAATACCGCAAAGTTGAAACTCATGGTTCAACTCCTCCAGCAATCGGCTCTTCCCCGTTCCAGCCTCTCCGGAAACCGCGGCGAAGTAGCAGCGTCCATCCGACGCCGCCTCCGATGCCGACCGTCTTATCGCGGCAAGCGCGCCGGATGAATCAATGAAGCGCGGGCGCGCAAGCGCGTTTAGCTTGACGGTCCGAGCCGCAACCGCCCCCGCCTTCGCGCACGATTTCCGCAGCAACCCCCGCAAGTCGAAGGCCGAAGCGCATCGCGCAAACTCCGATCTTGCAAGCATCCGCGAAAGCGTCGCCTCAATGTCCAGCGGCGTGTCCGGGCACAGCCTTCGAAGCTGGGCCGGCATTCCGTATAGCACGTTCTCTGCAACCTCATCCCATGTCCTTCCGTCGTATGGGGGACGCCCGCATACCACCTCGTAAAGCACGGCCCCGTAGGAATAATAATCCGACGCGAACGACGGCGCGGCCCCCAGCAGCACCTCCGGAGCCACGTAGCGCGGAGTCCCGCGCGGATCGTTCTTCTCCCTGACCCCGATGTAGGACGCCAGGCCGAAGTCCACGAGCTTCAATCCCGGACGCCGTGACGTCCCGGTCACAAGCACATTGGCCGGCTTTATGTCCCCGTGAACGATGCCGGAGGAATGCAGGTACTCCAGCGCGTCGAATCCCTGCCGCAGCAGATTCCTTATGACTGCCCCCGGCGGAGGCGAGCCGAAGACGTCAGTCACTGGCGCCCCCTCTATGAACTCCATTGTAAAATACGGGAAGGAATCTTCATGCCGCCCATAATCGTATACCCGCCCGACGTTCGGATGCGCCAGGCGGCGGAGAATCTCGAACTCGTCCTCGATCTGAGTGCTGCGTTTATCCTGCTGCTTGAGCGTCTTGAGCGCGACCAGCCTTCCCGCCTCCTGCATGTCAACGGCCAGAATAACGTCGCCGAAGGCCCCCGCTCCCAGCTTCCTGACGACGCGATATCGTCCGTCTATGACGCTGGTATCCATTGCCTGCGGCCCTCAGTCCGGCTCAGTCGCACAGATGCCCATCCGACCTGAAGCCCCCACAACGCCTGCAACGCCACAGGTCAGTCTGAAAAAAACATCCAGGGCAACATCCGAAATCGTCATGCAAGTTTCAAGTGTAGCAGAAGGGCAAAAGACATTGAAGGACGCAATCAGCAAGAGAATATATACTCGCCGCATATGAAGGTGCATCGCCACAGTTATTAAAAGCGGAAAGGGCGCGCAAGACCATTGGCTCTGCGCGCCCTTGATTTGCTTAATTCGCGCGATAACGGCGTCGGCTCGTTATCTGCGATACTCCGCCGGACGTTTCGCCCACTTCACGCCGTTGACGATCAGCTTCTGGAAATTCTCGTTCTTCGTCTGAACGTCGGCGTGGCCCAGCGCCGTGTAAAGAACACGCCCGTGCCCATACGCCTTCACCCACGTGATCGGGCGCTCGAATCCCTCGAACCACGTTGACATCAGCACGTCGAAGTGGCCGTAGGTCTCCATCAGGTAGAGTTCCTCTTCCATCTGGAAATCCTCAACGCCAGCCGTGACGGGATGATGCCGGTTCTTCACGTTGAAGGTCAGCTTCGGCCAGTAGCTCGGATGCGTCAGGAACTTGCCGCCGACCATCGGTATGTACCCCGGCGTCTGCTTGAAGGAATCGGCCGCCGAATGGACTCCGATGAAGCCCTTGCCGCCGCAAATGCCGCCCAGCAGACCGCCCGCCTGCTCCGGCGTCAGGTCCTCGCCAGTCGTGTAGCAGATGACGACGTCGTAGGGGGCGATGCCCTCTTTCTTGAAGTCGTCCCGATTCTCGGTCAGCGTAACGTCGAAGCCGGCCTCGGTCAGGAACTGCTTGTAAATGGGGCCCATGATCTCGAACTGATGGAAGCCGGTCGTGCGCCCGCCCATCACCATGATTTTGATCTTGTCGCTCACGTTTTGTCCTTTCCAGTATTGCATCTAGGCTCTTTATGAGCCGACCTTTTATCGCCGCGCTTCACACATTATGTCAAGTCCTGCTTTGCAGGAACTCCAAACACTTCATGAGGAAATTGCTCGCCGCCTCTGCAACTTGCTCCGCATCCTCCTTTTGGATCGCAGAACACGGCGCATAATCTCCGTCGCTTCGCATGTTGAACGCCTGCCAGAACGATTCCTGCATGTCCCTGTCGAATCTCCCACCCTTGACAAAGAACAGTCCGAACGCCGATATCACGGCTCTATGCGAACTCCTTTCAATGCCATCCTCGACAAGAACGGCCTTTGCCGCATGAAACATGCAATAGTAGGCGCGGGAGACGGCATCGGCATGGTAACCGGCATCCATCAGAGTACGGCACGCGCCGAGCAGATTCTGCGCCTTGCGAAAATGCTCTTCCGCTTCGGCCTTCATAAAGCTACGCCTTCCCTGCGAACAGCCCGATCAATTGCCCTTCTCCCGCCGAAGTAATCCGCTTCAGAGATGAAGAGCAACGAAATCAACTCGTCTGTCTCAAGGCAAATATCCGTGGCGATCCGACTTGTTCGGCTGAGTTCCCTGGGGATGCTCTCTACCTCATCAAGCACGACGGCAATGTCAATATCCGATGCGTCGGTCTGCTCATTACGCGAAACAGAGCCGTACAAATAGACGCCCTTCAACCTGTCGCCGTAAGTCTGAGCAAGCGCCGACCTCATGCGTCGCGCTATCCCAAGAGCTTCATCCCGCGATTTCATCAATTACCTCATCAGCCGGCCAATCTTAAGTCGCTACTCAATTCTATCGTTATCTAAACACTTCATCAAGAAACAGGCACAGAACAGGCGGGAACCGCGCCGTAAGCCCGATTCCCGCCCGTTGGTCGCACTGTTTTACTTGTACTTCGCCTTGATCGCCGCGCCCTTCTTCGCGCTCTGGCAGGCCAGGTCCAGTATGTGGATCGGCCGCCGCGCCCATTCGCCGGTGATGACCAGCGGTTCGCCCTTCGTCAGGTGATCGGCGATGTTCTGGTAGAACCTCCAGCTCTCGGACTCGGGATTGCGCCCCGATATCCGAACGTTCTCGCCGTCCTTGCGCGTCATGATCGTGTAACTGCCGTGGTCCATCAGGTACGTCCCGGTCGTCCCGGTAATCTCAAGCCAGTTGGACGTCGGATTGGACTCCAGGCTGGACATCCGCAACGTCAACCACTTGCCGCTCTTGAAGCGTACAACCCCGAAGGCCTCGTCTTCGTTAGTGTCGGCCTTCCACTTGCACTTGTCCGCCCAGTAACCCTTTTTCGCGTAGCCGCTGACCTCGGCAATCTCCTCGCCGGCCATGATCTGAAGGCTGTATTCAAGCAGATGCACGCCCCAATCGTAGAGGATGCCGCCGGAGATTGTCTTGCTGGAGCGCCACCACTCGCCGGGGCAACCATAGCCGCCCATGTTAACCTGGATGCGGAAAACCTCGCCTATACAGCCGTCTTTGAGTATTTTCTTCACGGCGCCCAAGGCGCAGCCGTCCCAGTGCCTGTTGTGATAGGTGGAAATGACGACGCCCTTTTTCTTTGCGGCGTTGATCATGGCGTCGCATTCCTTCGTCGTGATCGCGAAGGGCTTTTCAGAGACGACGTGCCTGCCGGCGTTGATGGACTGCACGGCCAGCTTGGCGTGGATGTTGTGCGGAGTGATGACCGTGACCAGATTGATGTCGCTCTTTCGCAGCATCTTTTCAAGCGAATTGTAAGTCTCTATGCCGGGGAATTCCTGCTCGGCAACCTTCAGCCGGGCCTCGTCAATGTCCGCCACGGCGGTCGGGACCATGCCGACGCGCTTCATTTCGCCGAAATGATGCCTTCCCATGTTGAAGGAGCCGCCGTAACCTACGACGCCGACCTTGATCTCGCTGGGGTCCTTGAATTTCTTCACTGAAGTATCTTCCTCCGCGCAGCCCATCTTGAATTGTGATTCGTCCGCCCGACGGCAACCGGTTCGTCCGGCTGCGTGGTCAATCCGCTGATTTGACGCCCGGGCGCGTCGGGCAGGTTTCTGTCCTGCGACCGTTCGACTGCCGCATTGTTTCCCTTCTTATCCGGCGCGGATGCGCCGGCGGATGCGATAATGATACACAATCCCGGCGCGATATCTACACGGTTTTCACACAGGAAGGCCAGCATCTTAATTCCCTGCCGCCATCGACTCATCCGCCGCCACTGTTCCCATCCATAACCCTCCATGAACCTGCCTGAATGCGCTTAACGGGTCACTTAAGGAAGCGTTTGTTGTAGCGCAGCCTTCCCGGCTGCTGGAAAACAAAGCAGGCGAGACGTCCGCACCAAAAGCTGAGTCCATCAGTGTCCCCTTACGAATGTTCCGGGAAATCGCTTGACCCACTATAGTCATGTTGTGTACTCTAGCAACATCAATGAAGCTTGCATTGGGGAGTTCCCGTGCGTCGCTTTCATGGGCATTTCGAGAGGTAAGGAACAGGTGAAAAAGGCGATCTTTCTGCTGTTGATGCTATTGGGGTCGGTTGCATATGGCGATGCCATATACACCGATGAAGCCAGCTTTGTCAGCATGCTGGCTCCGGATTATTACAACGAAGTTTTCGCAGGCTGGACGTGGGGGAATCCTCTGGACAGCAGTCAACTAACATGGGACTCTCCAGTCGTGAACGGATACAGTTGGACCGCGAGTTCCGAGGATGGACTTTGGTCATATGTTGGTGCTTTATCAACCAATAATAACAAACCATTGATATTTACATTTACTGGAGCACCGGTTACAGCGGTGGGAGGTTACTTTGCCAGCACAGACGTCAACGGTGATGTAATAGCCCAAGATCTTATTGTCATGCTCAGCAACGGAACCATAGAGACAATCAATGGAACTGCCTTCCGTGGTTTCACAACCGATAAGCCGATCTCTTCAATTTCGTTCATACCCATTCAGACACCGTTCGCTAATTATCCGAAGATTGACTTTTACGTCGGCACGGCCGTTCCGGAACCGACGACTATGGCTCTGATGTTGGCCGGGCTTGCTGGCCTGGGCATTGCCCGCAGGCGCAGCAAATAGCCCGCAAACTATGCCTTACGCATGATTAAAGGGTGGCAGGATAATTCTTGCCGCCCTTTTCGTTTGCTTATTACACAAGCTCTCCCTACATCATTCTGATAATCATATCCTGTTCATTACCAATGATGTTATGACAACAGTTGTCGTGAATCCGAATATGCACCCAGCTATGACCTGCGCCCGCGCACATCGTTTTTCCCTACTACTTAAAACGCTTAATCGAGGGGGGAAACCAAAGATGTTTTTGAAAAATAGTTATAATCCCTTGCGGGCAAGGGGGTTACAACTGCAAAATATTTTTTGAAATCTGGAAAGTGGCTCCTAAAGTCTCGAGAGCCGGATGTTCACGCATTCCGGGCCAGCATAAGAGACAGGGCGGGGAGAAATCGCCATGTTGATGTTGTATATAATATTGCTCTTTACAAACCGTTTTTTACACATACTATCTATCCGTTCCATGCCGGGAATATGACATGCGCTATGCGGAAAGCGAAGGAGGGCGCGTCCGGTGCGGGGCGACGAACTATCTCTTCGCCCCTTCCCCGCCCAACAAATCAACCACTGATTGATGTCCATTGTTTGCGGCAGTCTGCGCCGGGGTCATGCCGTCCTTGTTGGCGATGGCGGGATCGGCTCCACTATCGAGGAGCAGTCTGCACACCTCGACATGTCCTTCCTGAGCGGCCAGATGCAGCGGGGTATTCCCGCGCTGGTCGAGCGCGTTCACCTCGGCTTTGCATTCCAGGAGCAGCCTGGAAGTCTCGACCTGCCCATGAAGCGCGGCCCAATGCAGCGGCGACAGCCCGTGGCTGTCCCTGAAACTCGCCGATGCCGGGGTGTACTTAAGAATCCAGCGCACGCATTCAGACTGACCGCGAGCCGAGGCGGCGAAGATATCCCTCGCCCCGTTCTTCTCCAGCAACCCGGCAATCTCCTCCTGCTTCATGCTTAACGCCCATAACAGAGGCGTCTGCCGGTACCTATCCGGTTGATTTACATTCGCGCCGGCCTCGATCAGCAATTCAACCGCGCCCTTGCGTCCGTAAGCTGCCGCCATGTGCAGAGGAGACATGCAATTCACGCCCAGAACATTGGGATCAGCCTTATGGTTTAATAGCAGCCGCACTACTTCATCATGTCCGTTTCTGATCGCGAAATGCAGCGCTGTCAAGCCATTACTGTCCACTCCATTTATTTCTGTGGTCTGGTCATCCAACAGAGACTTGACCCTCTCGGGCATGCCCAGCGCTGAAACAGAAGAAAGGTCCGGTTCCGCTCCCTTTTCTAGGAGCAACTTCGCGATTTCCATGTGATCCGCCGCGACAGCATCCTGTAAAGGCGTCCTTCCATTCTTGCTCTTGTGGTTGGGATTAGCGCCTTTAGAAAGGAGGAATTCCACAACCCCTGCGCCTCCCCTCATGGCAGCACAGTGGAGCGGTGTGAATCCGGAAGAGCTTTCAGAATCAATTGCCGCGCCGGCGTCCAGGATCATCTTGCAGATTTCCACTTTGCCGCCGGCCGCCGCGAAATGTAGAGGCAGGGATCCGCCGCCGGAGTCCGCGACGGCAAGTTCCGGATGATCCTTCAGGAGAGACTTGACCTTCTCGACATCGCCCATTCCGCAGAACGTAAAGATGTCCGGTTCGGCCCCGTTCTTCATCAGCAGGTCGGCAACGTCGCTTTTGCCGGCGATCACGGCGCTGTTGAGAGCATTACAACCACCGTCCATTCTCATTCGGACATCAGCCTTCCCGTCAATCAGCAAACGGACCATTTCTATGTCGCTTGCCCACGCGGCCAGTATCAGAGGAGTATCGCCAAACTTCCCTTTGGCGTTGACGTCAGCGCCATGGGAAAGAAGGAGTTTCGCCGTTTCCATATTTGAGGTTCGGGCCGCCTGATGAAGCGGCGTCATCCCGTCAGTCCCGGCCCTGGCATCAACGTCTGCCCCGCGCGATAGCAGGAGCTTTGCAATTTCGCTCTGTCCCGTTTGAACAGCGCAATGCAACGGAGTGTAGTCTTCTTTGCTTCTGGCTTTTATATCCGCCCCCTTATCAAGCAGAAATCCTGTCATCGCAATATGGCGACAGTTGACGGCGACGTGCAGCGGCGTCAGGCCCCCCTCATCGCGCGCATCGAGCAAAGCCCCCTTCTGAACGAGAATCCCGGCTACGGCAACCTGGTTCTGGCTGGCTGCGTAGTGAAGCGGAGTCCAGTCCTTCGCGCCGCGTTCATTCACATCCACGCCCTTGCTGAGGATCAGTTCCACCAATTCTGTCCTGCCGCCTGTCACGGCCAGATGTAAAGGGGTTGTTCCATCCTTGGTTCTGGCTTCCAGCGGAACCCCGCACTTAATGAGGGTCTCAACGGACCTGGGGCATCCGGAAGCAACGGCGAAATGAATCAGATTCCCTCTATCTCCATCCACCCAATACTTGGAATCCCGATGCTGTTCGAGGAGTAGTTCAATCTGTACAACATCCTGATTAGCTACCGCGCCGAGCATGCTATTCGACGTCACGTCGTCCATGTATTCGCCCATCCGGAGGGAGCGTTGCATAGCTCGCATTTCCTGCGTATCCTGGGGTTCATTCTTCCTGCCACGATATTTCCTGATTTCTTCCCAGAGCATCTTCAAACTCGTTTCTGCGTGACGGCGAGGGTACGTGTAATACTTCCCGCTCTGAGGCGCGATTGACGACGCGACCTCGTCTTCCGTGGCCGTTGCGGGATCGAGCGCGAAGTTCATGCGCGTCCAGTGGCTCAGATCATCTTGCTTGATATCCTTCCACGACCGGGGCCATTGCCCTCTTGTGGCGATCACATACTCTTGCGTATCTCCGATAACGCCTGCGGTCACATATTCTGATTTCATGTTGATGAATATGGGAGCCATTATCAGCGCGATAATCCCAACGATAAGGCCAACGACACCCCCGATTATGATTAGAAACTTCTTGAAGCTGGACATAATGCCGCCTTCCTTCCTTTTCGCGCCATCGTCTGTTCCGCTCAATTATGCCAGGCCCATCGGAAAATCAAATCCAAAAAGATTCGCGTCTTTCTTGACATTTGATTGGGGGATAGTATATTAGTTTGTCTCCGCAAATGAAGCGGGGCCGTAGCTCAATTGGTTAGAGTACCAGACTGTCGATCTGGGGGTTGCGGGTTCGAGTCCCGTCGGCCTCGCCACGCGAATCAGCCCTTCCGCTTGCGTATAACGCTTCGGAAGGGCTTTTTCTTTCAATGGCGCTTTCAGCATCAACTGTATCACGTTGTATCATTCCGTATCCCGCTTTCGCCCCCCCGACAGTAAGATTTGCAGTAAGATTTTCAGCGTCATTCGGTAAGCTCTCGGCAATGTCATCCGTCACTCCGGTTTTTTTGCCGCCCGAATTGTTGCAGGTTCGATCTTCGGCAGCTTGGCAAAGGACTCGGCCTGTCCCTCTATCGTGATATGCAAATACCTGTCCATTGTCAGCGTGATGGAAGAATGCCTTGCAAGAGTCTGAGCCGTTTTTGGGATGAATTCCGCTCCGCGCCCACCTGCTGATTGCCGAATGCCTCAGCGCATGGAAATCAAGCACTCGTCCAGCATCATCCTCGAAGGATATCCCCCGCAAGGTCAATCCTGAGCATCTTAGCTCCGCAGTTCCCGCCGGGCGTGTTGAACACCGGGCAGGCAGGCAAACGCCCCTCCAGATACCTGCGCATTACCCGGGCAAATTCCGGCGATATGGGCACCTTGTCCCGCCGTCCGTTCCTGGCATATGCCGCTTCTATCGTGATCGTCGGCGGATCGCCTTTAAAATCAAAGTCGGTCGTGGTCAATGACCGTAGCTCCAAGCCTTCCATACCCCGACGGAGAGCCAACTCCCAGCCGAGTCAACCCTGAGTGGTGACTGCTGAAAGACCGGCAACCGAAGTACCGATTGCTTCCCTCAACTTGGGAACATTTTAATATCTCCGGGATTGAACGGTTATTTCATCGGAGATATCGTATGCTGTGGCGTAGCGGGCACAATTCATCGTCCTTGAGAGATCAGTCGTGAGGTGTCGCCATGAAGCGCAATCAGAGAGTTCGCGTTTTCGCCCGTTCCTCCTCCCCGGCAATCGAACGCCTGGAAGATCGCCTTCTCCTCGGCGGCGGTGGGATTGAGTTCCCCAATGATACGGGCGATGCCGACCCGGCAGCCGCTGAGCTTGCCGTCCAGTCCATGTCCGCCCTGCCCGCCACCTTCATCGAGAACGGCGGCCAGGTCGCCGACGATTCCGTCCGCTTCGTCCTTCAGGGCAACGGAACCAACGTCTACCTTGCCGACGACGGCATTACGTTCACCGTCTTTGAAAGCGCCAATGGGCGTGCGAATCCCGTTGAGGATTTGCACACGCTGAATAACGCCGCCGCCGCGCAGGAATCCCTCGAATTCCGCGCCGCCTCGTTCACCATGACCCTGGGCAACGGCGCGACGCCGCTCGCGCCCGTCGGCTCGCGGGAACTGCCCGGCGTGGTCAACTACTTCCGCGGCAACGACCCCGACCAATGGCAAACCGGCATGCGGACCTATTCCGAGGTAACCTACGAGGACGTCTATCCCGGCGTTGACCTGGTCCTGTGGGGCACGCGCTCGAACCTGAAATACGAATTCCGACTCGACCCCGGCGCCGACCCCGGCGTCATCCAGGTTGACTGCGCGGACATTGACTCCCTCAGCCTCGACGCCGACGGCAACCTGCTTATCCAGGCCGGCGGCTTCACGCTCGTTGACGACGCGCCGTACGTCTATCAGGTCGTGGACGGCGCGGAGCGCGAGATACCGGCGCGGTTCGTCCTTCTGGATGAGGACAGTTGGACAATAGAGGTTGACGGGCAATGGGATAAGTCACTACCGCTGGTGCTCGATCCGGAGATTGAGTGGTCAACGTACTTGGGCGGAGGCGGTTATGATCTGTGCCGAGAAAACGGGGCCGCCGTTGACTATTTTGGAAATGTCTATGTGACAGGCCTGACATTCTCAACAGATTTCCCGTCTACCGGCGGGCTTGACACAGGCTCCAACGGATCATGTGACGTCTTTATAACTAAGATTAGGAGCGATGGTTCTGAGATTGTATGGTCAACCTACCTTGGTGGTGGTGGAGAAGACCAAGGTCAAGGCATCGCCGTGGATGCTTCTGAAAATGTGTATGTGACTGGCGTAACAACATCAACGGATTTCCCTGTCAGAGGTGGATTTGACACAAGCTTAGCTGGAGCTAGTGATTCCTTCGTAACCAAGATCAAAGCGGACGGTTCTGACTTAGCCTGGTCAACCTACCTCGGTGGTGGCGGGGGAGACCAAGGCGAAAGTCTTGTTGTGGACACATTGGGCGATGTCTATGTTACTGGCGATACAAGTTCATCCGATTTCCCGGTTCCAGGAGGGGTTGATACGACTCTCGGTGGCAGTGGCGACGCATTTGTGGCCCGAATCAAAAATGATGGTAAGGACATAGTTTGGGCTACTTATCTCGGCGGTAGCGGGTCCGACGTCGGTACGGATGTTTTCATAAGTAATTCTGGAGACGTATCTGTGACCGGCTGGACATCGTCGTCGGATTTCCCAATTCAAGGTGGTCTTGACACGGCTATCAACGGTTATATAGATGCCTTCGTGACGAAGATAACTAGCGACGGATCGCACATTGTTTGGTCAACATATGTCGGTGGCAGCAGTGATGATAGAGGTTCCAGCATAGCAGTTGACGATGATGGAGATGTATATATTACAGGGCATACAGGATCTGCTGATTTCCCGACTCAAAATGGCCTTGAAATGTCAATAAACGGTTATATAGATGCCTTCGTGACGAAGATAACTAGCAACGGATCGCACATTGTTTGGTCAACATATGTCGGTGGCAGTAGTGATGATAGAGGTTCCAGCATAGCAGTTGACGATGATGGGGATGTATATATTACAGGGCATACAGGATCTGCTGATTTCCCGACTCAGGGTGGATTCGACACAAGCATCAACGGTGGTCACTATTATGGTGACGCTTTCGTAACCAAAATCGATTTAGACGGTGCGCGCATTGCATGGTCAACATACCTCGGTGGGGCTAATGATGACACAGGCCAAAGTATTGTTATTTCCGGTTCGGGAAATGTGTATGTGACCGGGTGGACCAATGCATCGGATTTCCCGGTTCCGGACGGATTTGACAGAAGTTTTAATGGCAATCATGATACCTTTGTGACCAAGATCACACAAGGAAGCGTAGATAACATTCCCCCTGAGAGTTTCATAGATTCCCCAGGAGACGGCACAACCATTGACCCGGGGCAGTCAATAAACCTGGCCGGGTCGGGAACCGACAGCGACGGAAGCATCGTCGCATGGGCATGGCTTGTGACAGGCCCCGGAGGATTCAACCAGGTTTACGCCGTCCAGGACCCAGGCAACCTGACGCTCAATACACCGGGTACCTACACCGTGACTCTCACTGTGACGGACGACGATTACGCTCCCGATCCTACTCCGGCCATCATCACGGTAACCGTCAACACACCTGGCAATAATCCTCCCAACGGCATCATTGACTCCCCGCTGGGCGGAACAACGATTGATCCCATGCAAGCGATCAACCTTCAGGGAAGCGGAACCGATTCCGATGGAAACATCGTCGCATGGGCATGGTTGATCACTGGTCCCAGTGGCTTTACCCAAGCCTACGTGGTTCAAGACCCCGGCAACCTGACCCTCAACACGCCGGGCCTTTACACCGTAACGCTGACCGTCACCGACGACGATCTCACGGTTGACCCGACCCCGGCCATAGTTCGGGTGACTGTCAACACACCAGGTAATAATGCGCCCAACGGATTCATTGATTCCCCTGTGGACGGAACGACGATTGACCCCGGTCAGGCGATCAACCTGGGTGGAACAGGATTTGATTCTGATGGAGCGGTCATTGCCTATGCTTGGCTTGTTACCGGTCCCGGCGGCTTCAACCAAGCCTTCGCGGTGGGAGACCCCGGTAACCTGACTCTCAACACTCCGGGCATCTACACCGTAACGCTCACCGTCACCGACAACGATCTCGCGATTGACCCGACTCCGGCCATCGTCACCGTCACGGTCAGAAGCACCGGAAGCAATACCCCTAACGGCTATATAGATTCTCCGACCGACGGGACCGAAATCGCCATCGGCGGCAGCATCAACCTTCAGGGAACCGCAAGCGACCCGGACGGCACGATCGCGTCTCACGCATGGTTCATCCTCGGCCCCGGCCCCGGTTCCGGCGGGCTTCCAATCTTTATCGCCAACTACGAAACGGCGGACCCCGGCTCGATCACGCTCCCCAATGCCGGCTACTACACGATCATCTATGCCGTCACTGACAATGACGGCAATACCGATTCAACCCCGGCTCAGGTTTCAGTCAAGGTCGGCTCCCCGACCAACGTGCCCCCGAACGGGACGATTACTTCGCCCATTGACGGAACAGTGATCAACCCGGGCGGGAAGGTGAACCTCGCGTCCAGCGCGACGGATTCCGACGGCGCGGTAATCATGCACGTCTGGACAGGCTTCGGCCCGGGCGGCTTCGCGGCCAACCCGCAGGAGGACCCGACCTACCTGATGCAGAATCCGGGCGAGGTCCAGCTTGACGCTCCAGGCGAATACTTCTTCAGATATATTCCAATTGACAACGGCTTCCAGCCCGATCCGTCCCCGGCCCTTGTAAAGGTTCGCGTTAATTCCCCGCCGGAGAGCTTCATCACTTCTCCGCTGGACGGTGCTTCCGTAGTTTCCGGTTCTGCAATCAATCTACAGGGAACCGCGACGGACGACTCAGGTATTTCCATTTACAATTGGCAGGTGACCGGCCCCGGCGGATTTAGCCGCTCATTCAATGTTGAAGACCCAGGTAATCTAACCCTTACTGCGCTCGGCGAATACACGATCAATTTCAGGGCGACAGATAACTCAGGCGTAGTTGATCCTACTCCGGCATCAATCACTGTGACTGTAATTGTTCCCAACCTTCCACCGGATGGAACCATAGACTCGCCAAGTGATGAATCAATCATCAATCCAGGTGGCAATATTCTTCTTCAAGGCTCCGGGACTGATCCTGACGGAACAATTTCACAATGGGATTGGCATATCACAGGCCCCGGAGGATTTTCCCGTAGCTACAATGTTGAGGATCCCGGTTCACTGGTTCTGAATACCAAAGGTGATTATGTAATCACACTCACTGTGACCGACGATAAAGGTTTATCCGATCCTACACCGGCGATTGTTACCGTGGCCGTAGAACAGTTGTATATCCTGCTCGGAAAGGTATCTACAAGTGGCGGGGATGTCTATGTCTTCGATACGGATGGGCCTGATACGGGATTCGCCATTGACGGCGACTATGACGAAACCGACGGGACGAAGTACAACCCCTACGCCAAGTCCAACGACCTTATGATCGTCGGAACCCCCGGCGGCGTCGTCATCCTTGCCAACGCATGGGTGAACAACGGAACGTGGCAGAGGGCCGATTTCTCCGGCCTGGGCATAGTCGTTGACGGCTATCTCGCAACCTTCGTTGATCAGCGCATGGGAACGGGCGACATCGCGTTCATATCCTCCACGAACGACATCGGAACCGTCGTGGTCAAGTCCGGCCTGACCGGGCTTCCCGGCTCCGATCTTGATATCCCCGGCGTGGGCGTCATCCCCGCCGGAACGGCCCTCAATGCGGGCGGCGACATCGCCACCGCCGTGATCTACGGCGACATCAGCGGAAATGTTAATGCCGACGACCTGGGCACGCTCATCGTCGGGCGGAACATGTCCGGCGACCTGACCCTCGCCGGCGCGGCGAAGATGGTCTACACCGGATTCCAGACCGCCGGAACGATGAGCGGCTCCGTCACGGCGGCGAAATTCGGCACGCTCTATGTCAACGGCGTCCTCAGCGGTCCGGTGGATATTGTCAACCGCATGGAACTCCTCTACGCCACCGGCAACGTCACGGCCCCCGTCGAAGCCGGATGGCTGAATCTGTTCTACACGAAGGGCAGCCTTTCCGGCAGCCTGAACGCCGGGATACTCCCGACCGTCATCGCCGGGACGGGGATAAGCGGCCCCATCACGACGCTGGGCGGGGCGTTGACCATCCTGAGTCAGAGCGGCGACATCACGGGCGATATCGGGGGGATCGGCGGCTTCACCTACATCGGCGCTCCGCAGGGCGCAATCAGCGCGAAGATTGCCTCGATGGGCAACATCGGGACGGTCTTCGCCGGCAAGGCGTTCACCGGGCGCATCGAGACGCCCGCGCTGTTCGGGACTCTCATCGCCGAATCGGTCTCGAAGTCCCCCGCCACGCGCGCCCTGATTCAGGCGGAGAACGGCATAACGAGCATCGTCGTGCGCAGGGACATGACGGATTGCGACGTGGGCGTCGGGCTGAACGGCTCCATTCTCACCACGCCGGCGAGGATCGGCTCGGTATATGTTGGCGGTAACATGTTACGTAGTAATATCGTTGCCGGCGCGTGGTGGAACGCCGCCATGCCCTATTCCGACGGCGCGGCGGCGCAGGCGTGGCTGAACAAGGAAAACGCCTCCATCGGCACGGTCTACGTGGGGATGAGCATCGGCAACGGCGAGGCGGGCGCTTGGGGCATCGGCTCGTCGGGGGACATCGCCTACATCGCGGACTCCGCAGGCCCGCTACTGCGAGTCGGGATTAATACGGCAACGCGGAATAATTATGAGATCAAGCGAGGGTAGGACCTTGGCAAAAGGGAAAAGGAGAAGGGTACTGACACCAGCGTGAAACTGGGCTTTGAGGCCAAGCAATGACTGACCGCCGACAAGCTCCGCAACAACATGGACGCCGCCGAGTACAAGCAAGTCGTCCTCAGCCTCATCTTCCTGAAATACATCTCCGACGCCTTTGAGGAACATCACTCCACAATCCGGCCGGGAGGAATAATGGAACTGCTTATCGTCCGCCATGGGCAGTCAACAGGCAACGTGGCCGGCACGGTCAACACCGAGGTTGACGTCGGGCTGACCCCGCTGGGGCGAAGGCAGGCTTCGCATGTCGCGGCGCGTCTGAAGGAGATTGGCGTGGACGTTCTCTATTGCAGCCCGATGAGGCGCGCAATAGAGACGACTTTGGCGATTACGAAGGAAACCGGTCTGCAGCCCCATGTTCTGAAGACCAGTCATGAAACGAGCACTCCGGGCATGGAGGAGATATGCGCCCGGAATCTCGCGCGATATCCTCAACTGGTGATTGAAACCGGAATGCCGGATATGCCGTTCGCCGTTGCCGAGGGGCGTCCGCAGGCGTATGAGAGGGCCATTGCAGTAGTCAGTTGGCTCAGGGAGGCGCACGAACACAGCGATAGGAAGGTTGTGGTCGTAAACCACGGATCATTCGGCGATCTGCTGGTTAACGCATGCCTTGGCATGCCTCTGTGCGACTACACGCGCTTCTCCAGTTACAACTGCTGCATCCACTGGATTATGATTAAAGACGCACAGGTCAAGATCCGCCATCTCGATATTATCTCGCATATCCCCGTTGCCGAATTGACCTGACCAACGCAACCCACAGACTGCGCAGGATCACTGAAAGCAATCCGATTGTATAAGAGGACAGGTCTCATAGAGCAATCCGGGCAAGGAATTCTGAAAATCCATAAGACGGCATTGTAGATTTGCGCGTCCTAATCCTGACTGCACGGGTGCAAGATCCATCCGCATGGAGGGCGAAGATTCCTCACTTGATTCCCAAGCTTCGCGCGGCGTTCTCGCCCATGATGTCCCTTCGCTCCGCCTCATCGAGTTCAAGCTCATCCATAAGGCGTTGATAGTCGCCCATGACGTCATGCATCATGTCAATGCCGACGTCCGTTCCGAACAGTATCTTGCTCCACGGATTGTTTCCGCGCCCGTATTGCTGATTGCCCTTCCACCAGAGCAGTTCGCCGAAGAACTGCGGCTTGTGCCGCTTCAATGACGAGCCGGAGAGGTCGAAAAACAGATTATCGTGCCAGCGGCAGAGCATCGCCGCCTCCTCATACCACGGATTGCCGAGGTGCGCTCCCCAGACGATGAGTCTCGGAAAGGCGCGGAGGATTGAATCCAGGAAGATCGGGCGCATGCGCGCCGTGTCAATATCCAGAAGATTGTCCTGCTTGGTCACGGAGACAATACCGAGGTGGAAGAGGACGGGGACGCCGAATTCTTGAATCTGCTCGTAGTGCGGCCAGTAGCGGCGGTCGTTCAGGTCGTGCCCGGGCGTCAAGACCTTGAATCCTCTGAATCCCCTCCCGCGCAGACGGGCGGACTCCATATCGTCAACATAGCCGAGTTCGAGGTGCGCGAACGGGATGAGACGGTCGGGATGCTTCTCTGCGATCTTCATGCATTCGTCATTGCCCGGGCCGGGGTAGCGCGTTCCGCCGGTTCCGAAGACGACGAGCTTATCAATTCCCAGACGGTCGGCTTCGGCGACGAGCCTGTCGCCGCCAGGGTCGCTTTTCTGCAGGTGGACGTGAGAGTCAATGATCATCGTTCTTTCCAGTCCGGCATGGCGGTAGCGTCAGCCTGCGATGAAAATCTTAATCAAACCGAGAATTCCATTCCGTCGCACCCCAGGATGAAGCCGATTTCCGCGAACCTGTCGCCGGCCTCACGCGCCGCGGGGAGACCGTTGTGGCTGAAGTGTATGCTTACAAACTTCGTCCTATCGGTCAGGCAGCCGCACTCGCCAAGGATCGCCTTCTGTTGTTCCAAGCCGTTGAAGCCGAGATGGTTCATGTTATCGGATTGAACCACGCCGTTAGTGCATTCGATCAGCGCGGCGTCGAACTTCAACGGGTTGCGTTTCAGAAAATCCACGGTCGCCTGCGGAAGCAATCCGGAGTCCGTTCCGTAGAAGATCGTCCTGCCGCCGCTGCTGATGATGTAAAGCATGCAGAGGATGTTCTTCGCATGGGAGGCCAGAACGGGCGTTATCGCGTACCCACCGGCATCGAAAGGCTCGAAGGGTTTGACGGGATGCCCGGTCACAAGCCCGTCCGGCATGTCCCCGTTCGTCTTTCGGAACAAGTCCAGCGCTTCGTCCGAGGCATGGAGGCGCAACGGCGGGCGCTGGTCGCGCGTGCGGCTGAAGGGAGGGCGCATCCACCGCATTTCGCCGACGGCGTAGTGATCCTCGTGCGGGTGGGTGACAATGACGTCATCAACGCGCGCGAAGCCCGCCGGGGAGGCGCAGGACTGCGTCAGGGCATCCGGCGAAACGTCTATCAGCAGGCGGTCGTCAATGAGGGTTGAGGTTCGGAGGCGTCTCTCACCTTCGCGGCGCGCGAGCCTGCATCGTTCGCAATCGCACCAAAGGGCCGGGATGCCCTCCGCCGCGGCTGTTCCCATGATTCGGATTTTCATTTTCATGCGCTTTCAGAAGAAGCCGGTTCAAGGAGTGGTCAATGCCATGATCGCCAGCATCATGACGACGAATACCATGGTCGTCGGGAACTGCCCGCCCGCGGCGATGAACGTGGCCAGCGGGCCGTATTTCTTCTTCAGTTCGGGGGGCGGGAAGAGCGCGCTGCGGGTGCAGAACGCGAGTATCACGGTCGCGCCGGTCTGGATAACAAGCGCGCAGTAGAACCATGTCTTGAGCGGCGCGACGCCGATCCACCACTGATAGCCGAAAAGCGAGGCGACGGCGAACACGCCCCAGATGAGGATGAACATCGTCGTCCGACCGATGTACTTGTCCCGCCCGTAATGCTCCTGCCAGATGATGTGCCTTGCCGTCGCAAGTGTCAGCAGGGGCATGATTGCGAAGGCGGGCCAGACGCTGCCGCAGAAGATGCATGGGATCGGGATGACGAGGGCCTGGAACGGCAATTCCCAAAGGTCGCATATACTGTCGCGGCTGTGGTGGCCGATAACGGCCAGGGGGAGCCAGATAACGATGCCGAGAAGTTCGAGGCGACTGGGAATCGTGATCGGAAATTCCGGCGCGGGATGCCGGAGGCCGAAGGTCTGGACCCAGCCCATTGCAATGAAAAGGCCGCCGAAGAGACCGAACGTGATCTCCATGACCTTCCACCAGTCAATCCACGGCTGGGCTTTCTGTCCGAACGGCACGCGATGACTGCCGAAGCATTGCAGCATCTCGCCGAAGCTGAAGCCGATCCCCCCGCCAAGAATCCCCCAGCAGGCCAGACGGACTGCCGCGCCGTCGCCCTTTATGAACCACGCGTAGGCCATGACGCCCAGAAGACCGAGCCACAAGCCGCCCCAGTACTCGAGACGCGGCTTGTCGGACGCGCGGCCGGAGAAATAGATTCGCGGCAGCCTGTCCGGCGGCTGGTGCGGGCGATTGAAGAGTTGCATCCCGACAAGGCCGAGAATCGTTGTAACAAGCATCAGGACAAGCAGTTCCGCCGCGCCATATGGAACGCCGCCGGCCATCATGCCGGTAAAGACGCCGACGAAGCCGAACCAGAATCCACCCTTGACGAATAATCCCAGGTATCCCCACCAGCGGATCGAGCTTACAGGTTGATTCTGAACCAGACCGAGCGTCTGGCCATAAGTCATGAGGCCGCCGACCGCGCAGGTCATCATGGTAATTGCGCCGAGTCGGATGGCGGCATGGACGGGCCAACCGCTCAGTAGCGCCAGAGACAGTCCCAAGAAGGCCCCAGGAACCAGCGCGCCGCGCTCATGGCCGAACTGCCCGCGAATGCCCCACCCAAGCCCGACGGCCAGACACGGAACGGCCAGGAACGTCGCGAGATCGTCCATGTTGAGTTTTTTTCCTTCTGAAATCGTCCAAGATTCCCCGCGCCGCAGATTCTACGCAAGAGGGACGACAACTTCAATCTCGCGAACAGGCCACGTTGTTGATTTCCGCCCGCAAGCAATGATTTCCCATGGTTTTCCGGGGGAAGGGATCATTCACTTGCCTTCCGAGATCAGGCGGAATATGATACCGGACAATGATGATTAGATTACTTACCCGGCAATGGCATACATCGGGAAGGCCGGAATCCGGCGTTTTCTGATTTACCCAAATTAATCTTTGGCGAGGAGAGGAGTCGAGCCTGGATGTTGGCGCTTTCAACAAAAGGACGTTACGCGACGCGCATCTTGATTTTCATGGCAAGGCGCAACAAAGCGATGCGCAAGCAGGATATTGCCGAGGCGGAAGGAATCTCTGCGGACTATGTTGAGCAGTTGCTGATAAAGTTGAAATCCGCTAACCTGGTCAAGAGCCATAGAGGGGCCAAGGGTGGATTTTCTCTGGCGCGATCGCCGGAAAAGATAACCGTTGCCGACGTTCTTGCCGCGACGGAGGGAACGATCAATCTGGCCCCATGCGTCTCAGAGGATTGCTCGCGTGCCGGGCAATGCGTCACCCGCAAACTCTGGCATAAGGCAGGGGATCAGTTGCGACAGACGTTCGCAGGGGTGACCATTGCCGGCCTTGCACAAGAGGCTGAGGAGAGTCAACGCTCTGGGGAACTGGTATACGATATCTGATTCCGGCATGAAGAAAGGGTCACGCGCCTGTCCCCCGCCGGAAAGCTGAATAGCGCTGGAATGAAGCAGAGACACGAGTTCCCATTTTGATGAAGCCATTCAGTTGATATATCCTGACTTGAATTTTCGGGTGCGGAATTTAAATGTCCGAATGCGCCAGCGGAAACAGCCTGTTGCCGGACTGCAGAATATGAGAGGGAATATGTATGTCCCGCTTGGAATCATAGAAGGGGAAGGCTGAAAAAAGCCTATACCAGCATTATTGACTTGTCAGCAGACTCGGCATAGAATGATATTCGCCAATAGGTTACGGGTTTGGAGAGATGAACTGCTAAACGAGAGATGGAACTGTTCTAACTGCCAGAACCGCCGGTCATTACTACAATGCGTGTAGTAGATTCGATACTGGGACGGCTGTTGGGCAACCAGCAGCGGTACGGCGAGTATGAAGTGGTGAAACCACTGGCGCGCGGGGGCATGTCCACAGTTTATATCGGAAAAGATGTGAGGAACGGCGCGCAGGTCGCTATCAAGATATTGAACGCCACATCCTCCGAAGTCCTGAAACGACTCTCAGCCGTTTTCGAGGCAGAAGAGGGCAAGATAGCCATGAGCCTTGAGAGTCCGTACGTGGTCAAGACACTGGATTACGGGCGCAAGGGACAGGTTTATTACATAGTTATGGAATATATTGACGGTCCCAACGTTCGCAATCTTGTCAAGGCAAGAGACCCGCGCCTGGACGGTTTACGGGTCAAGGTGGTCCTTCAGGCAGGGCGGGGACTGGCCTACATCCATAACATGGGTCTGATTCATCGCGACTTCAACCCAAAGAACATACTGCTGACTCCGCAGAACAATGCAAAGATCATAGACTTTGGGCTGACGATACCTGCCGGCGTGGGGCAGAGGCGCACGATTGACCAGTCAGGGACCGCAAGCTACATGGCTCCTGAACAGATAAGACGCCAGCGTATTGACGTGCGGGCCGACGTATACGCGTTCGGCGTTTCGGCTTTTGAGATTCTAACCGGCAAACGCCCATTCCCGGAACGGGCA
Organism: Planctomycetota bacterium; assembly: GCA_022711755.1. Classification (GTDB taxonomy): domain Bacteria; phylum Planctomycetota; class Brocadiia; order SM23-32; family JAKLEA01; genus JAKLEA01. Next base: position 72,530 of record JAKLEA010000013.1, on the reverse strand, counting down.
GGTCATGAGCGCAAGATGCAGGCGCATTTAAATATACAGCCTGCGGTTCCCAGCGAGATTGACCCCTCTCTGCCCAAGGAGCTTGATCCGATCATACTGCAATCAATTCAGAAAAGGCCGGAGGACAGATATCCGTCAATGGACGTGATGATGAAGGATCTTCAGAGGGTAGTTGACAAGCATTACAGGCAAAGCGGCGCGCCTCCGATGCCGTGATTTTTTTGCGCTGCGGCGGCGTGGACGTTTGAAAGGCGTCTGCAAGTGATAGCAACGATGGTCATCAGGGCCGGCAAAGGAGTCGGCCAGGAGTTCGAAATCCCGGAGGGGAAACCGAGTTGGATCGGGCGCGATCCCTTTTGCGTTGTAAGGCTCAGAGACCCCGAAATATCGCGCCGGCATTGCGAACTCCATAACGACCGCGATAAGGTCATCATCAAGGACCTCGGCAGCCGCAACGGAACGCTTGTCAACAGCCGACGGCTTCGTGACACTATCGAACTCAAGGACAGGGATATAATCCAGATCGGCGGCACACAACTTCAGGTGAAAGTATCCGAACCTGCGCAACCCGCGGAGGAACCTGAAACGCCCCAGCAGGTGACAAGAGGCTCGGTACTTAAGCCGGTGGCGACGGTTCTGCGCAGACCGACAACTGCGGCTGAGGAAGGATCAAGATTTTCTGAACACCCGCCCGTCATCGGCGATGTGCCCGAGATCGGAGAGGATGATCCGCTCATCGGCAAGTCGGTCTCTGATTTCACACTGCTGGCGAAGATAGGGACAGGCCCTATAGCAACCGTGTATAAGGCGCGGGACATCAAACGGGACCGTCTGGTTGCCATAAAGCTGGTACGTCCCGGCGTGGAATTCAGCGATGTTGCCCGCAGCCGATTCGTGCGTGGGGCCAAGACGTGGAGCGCGGTAATTCATCCTAATGTTGTGCGCATCCTGGGCGGAGGCATATACCACAGCCTTTACTACGTCGTCATGGAATACGTTGACGGCATAAGCCTTGAGAAGATGATCGAGACAATGGACACTGGGTACCTTCCCTACCGGAAGGTCGCGGAAATCGGCCTACAGGTGGCCCAGGGTCTTGAGGTCGCATTCGAGAAAAACGTCGTTCACCGGAACATCAAGCCGTCCAACGTGATAATCAGCAAGAGCGGGATGGCGTTCCTGGCGGACTTCGGGCTGGCAAAGAGCGTCGAGGGCGCGGGGGACAGCGACATAACGACAGTGGCCAGCGTTCTGGCCGCGCCGCATTACCTGGCGCCGGAACAGCTTTCGAACCCACAGGTCGCTGACCATCGCTGCGACATTTACGGATTGGGCGCGACAATGTATTGCGCGGCAACGGGGCGCACTCCCTACGCCGGATTGAGCGGAATTGACCTTGTCGTCGCAATCACGTGGAACAAACTCGATCCGGTGCATGACATGGTATTCGACGCGCCGAAGGAGTTCTCCGACTTCGTCGCCAGGGCAATGGCGCTCAAGCCCGAGGAAAGATTCCAGACCCCGCAGGAGCTGATCGAGGCGTTGCGGGAGTTCTTATAATCCCCCGGAGATGGGGAATCCGACCCGGGTTAATTCATCAGCGATTCTGCGCCTTGCGCATTCGCCCTTTATTTTCCAGGCTCCTGCGCCTTCGGTTTCGGGGTTGCGAAGACCTTATTCATATCAAGCTTTACGTAAGCGCGCTTGTAGGCATCAAGCGGTCCTTTTTCCTTGTTGGCCAGTGATTGCGCGTTGGCCGTCCAGATCACCTTGTCCGTCAGGTCGTAGACGACAACCTGAAGGTTGCCCGTCCTGACCGTGGGGAGTATTTCCCTAACGGTGACTTCCCCGTCTATCTTGCCGTAATTGCGCTTGAGCATGTCGTGCAGCGGCTTGTCGAAGGCCGGAACGTCCCAGCTCATGCCGTGATAAACGACGTTTTTCAAGCGCGGGTGCGTCGGCACATTCGGTTCAAGATTGTCGGGATCAAAGACGTTGCACAGCGTGCGGGAGGTCTGGAGCGAGCGGGCCTGCCCCAGCTTGCCGTCGCCGATGGCGAACATCAGGGAGGTTGTGCGCGGCCCCTTCTTCATGCGGGCAATCGCCTCGTCCAGAGAATTATCGAACTGGAGTATGTCCCGAAGCGTGAACATGAAAGGGACGCCCTCGAAGCTGTCATTCTCCTTGTCGTAATCGTCGCCGATCTCGCTTATGGCCAAGGGGACTTCCGAGATGCCGCTGACGCAGCCGACGACGCCAGCCCAGCCGATGTTGGCGAAGGCGTGGCCGTTGCCCTCGTTGGGGTGATAGACGATGATGACTGGGTAGCGCTGGATTTCCGCGTTGACGACGTAGTCCAGGCAGCGCAACTGCATCAGATGGCCGTTTTTCGTGGCATCGCCCCACGCGCCGTAGAGCGAGCAGTGCCATTCGCCGGCCTCTCCGATCATGCTTGAACGCACGAGCATCGGCAGCGTCGCGCCGGAGCCTTCGGCCAGCCCCTTCAACTCCTCCATGTAATGCGGCGGCCAGAAGGGCTTGGTGGCCTTGTAGACCTCATCCAGCATCTTCGTGCCGCCCATTTCCAGCGCCATGAGCTGCACAAGGCTGCGCACGGAGGTGCTAACCTCCTCCTTGAGCAGCTTGCCATGGGCCACACCCATCTCATAGGGCGTTCCCCAGAGATGAAGAATCTTTATCGCGTCATCCCCCTCGCCGACAGTCTCAAGACGCCCGTTCTCGATCTCCTTGACGAGTTGCGGCGGCTGGTCGTAGATCGGGCTGTCATTACGGACGATGTTCTGCGCGCCTGCTACGGCGCAGGCAACCGACAACAGGGCAAGGACGAAAATCGTTTTCCTCATCGCATGATTCCTCCGTGTTCCAGACGGTTTGAGGCTGAGGCGCATGAACGTCTACAGGTCATGATATATCGCCCCGGCGACGTCTGCAATAATGCAGGATGGGATGCGACGGGAAGGACGGACCATTGATGGGCGCGGCGGGCGGCGCGGCAACATGCCGCACCCCTGCGGAAAGCCCAAACCCGTCAGCGCCACATTACATTTCCCACCACTTTCTTTTTCCATTTTCCCCCGTCTCGGTGTATTCATAATAGGGCCGCGATATTATGCCGCGCATGGGGCGCTAAAGCCCCGGCGCGTTGTGAGACGCGGAGCGGAAGGCAGGCCGGCGTTTGAACGAAAAAGAGACAACGGGCGTGATGGACTGGATAAAGCTCCTGCGGGTTAAGCAGTGGGTGAAGAACGGCTTCGTTCTCGCTCCGCTGGTCTTCGCCGTGGAGTTCACGAAGCTCGATTCCATCATCCGGGCGCTTGAGGCAATGGTCGTCTTCTGCATCGTTTCATCCGGAACGTACATCCTCAACGATCTGAAGGATCGGGAGGCGGACGCGCTTCATCCGGCCAAGCGCAACCGCCCGATTGCCGCCGGAAGGATCAAGCCGCCGCAGGCGTGGGCCGGCGCGTTCATCCTCCTCCTGGGCGGATGCGCGTGGGGATTCAGCATGGGCGGGAACATGGTCCTCACCGTGCTGGCATACGTGTTGATCCACATGGCCTACACGTTCGGGCTGAAGGAAGTCGCCATCATTGACGTGTCCTGCATAGCGATAGGCTTCGTGTTGCGGGTCATCGGCGGGGCCGAGGCGATAAATGTCGAATACAGCGAATGGGTGCTGCTCTGCACGTTCCTGCTGGCCAGCTTCCTTGGCTTTGCCAAGCGCAGGCAGGAAATAATACTGCTGGGAGAGAATGCCGCGGGACATCGGGAGGTGCTCGTGCAATACAGCCCGCAGATGCTTGACCAGATTCTGACGCTGTCGGCGGCGTGTTCGATCATCGCTTACGCGCTCTACACGATTTCCGCCCAGACGCAGGGCAAGTTCGATACGCAGGCGCTCATCTACACCGTTCCGTTCGTCTACTACGGATTCGCCCGATACTTCTACCTGATCCATCAGGAGGGCAAGGGCGACGATCCGACCGAGGTTGTCTACACGGACAGGCCGATGCTGCTGAACGGAATCCTCTGGGCTGCGGCGTGCGGGCTGATCGTGTACTGGAAGAAGGTTCTGATATGGCTGCAAAGCATGGGCTTGTAGCGGCCGTCTACACAAAGCCCGAAACTGTTCTGGACGACGTGGCGCGGCTGGCGGAGCTTGCCGGCATGAAGGACGCTCTGGCCCCGTCCGCCACGACCATTCTCAAGGACAACATCTCCTGGCATTTCCCGTTTCCCGGCGCAAATACGACGCCCTGGCAGCTTGAGGGCGCGATCAAGGCGCTCAAGGGGGCGGGATTCAATGATCTGGTCTGCGTCGAGAACAAGACGGTCGTCACCAACGCGCACAAGGGCGACAGGCTGAACAAGTATCGCGGCGTCCTGAACAGCTACGGAATCCCGATAAAGTTCAACTTCGAGCCTGAGCACATGAAGTGGACTGTCTACAAGCCGAAGGGCGAAATGCTGGTTCTCAACCGCATTTTCCCCGAGGGCATCAGAGTGCCGGACTACTTCATGGGCAAGAACATCGTTCACCTGCCCACCGTGAAGTGCCACATCTACACGACGACCACCGGCGCGATGAAGAACGCCTTCGGCGGGCTGCTCAACACAAAACGCCACTACACGCATTCTTGGATACACGAAACGCTCGTGGACCTTCTGACGATTCAGAAGGAGATTCACACGGGGATATTCGCGATCATGGACGGCACGACCGCCGGGGACGGGCCTGGCCCGCGGACCATGCGCCCAAAGGTCAAGAACGTCATGCTGGCGAGCGCGGATCAGGCGGCCATTGACGCGGTGGCGGCGAAGATGATGGGTTTCGACCCGATGAGCATCGGCTATATCCGCATCGCGCATGAGAAGGGATTGGGCATTGGCGATCCGGCGAAGATCAAGGTAGTCGGGGACGACGTATCGCGGGAGAACTGGGGCTTCACGGTCGGGAACAACGCCGTGAGCGCCTTCGGCAAGAAGGTATGGTACGGCCCGTTCAAGCCGCTTCAGAATCTACTTTTCCACACCCCTCTGGTCTACGGTTTCATCTTCGGCTCGTTCTTCTACCATGACTTTTATCACTGGCCGCTGAAGGCATCCAAGGACTACGAAAAATGGCTCAGGGAAACGGAGTGGGGGAAGCTGTTCGCGGGATACGAGTAGGGCGCGTCAGCGACAAAATGCGGGGAATATTAGCCTTGTTCTTACAGGCGACACCTTCGAGGCATAATACATCTGAGTATGACAGCAGCGTTCAAGGTTCACACATTCGGCGGCACGGTCATATGGCCCATGGCCTCTATCGCCTTGTCCAGATGTTCCTGCCCGTAGCGAAGCGTGAAGCCGTAATGCCCCGGCAGGAGCGCGTCAATGCCGAGATTCGAGAGCTTTGAGAGATTCTTGCGATACTTAGTCAGCGACGAGCCAGAGCAGTTGAGCAACGATATCTTCCCGCCGCAGAAAACGGTGTCCCCGGTCAGCAGGCACATGGAATCCTTGCCGCGGAACATGTAGCAGACCGATCCGGCGCTGTGCCCGGGTATGTGGATGGCCGTGACGGCCAGATAGCCGACGTTGATTGTCTGCATGTCCTTGAGGGCGATATCCACGTCGCAAGGCTGGTATTGATAGTTTTTCGGATAATAGCCGTCCGCCCTTGCCTCAGCCAGTCCGCTCTTCTTCTCGTCCCCGGCCTTCAGAATATCCGCCTCTTCCTGATGAATGCAAACGCGCAGGCCGAGCTTCTGGCGAAGCTCCCCCGCGCCGCCGCAGTGGTCGGCGTGGCAGTGCGTGAGCAGCAGGTAGCTTATCCGGTGGCGGCGGAAGCCCTCCGCCTCCACGTTGCTGAGGATGAATTCCATGCCGGAGACGTTCGCGCCCGTGTCCACCAGCGCCAGTTGCTCGCCCCCGTTGATGAGGAACACGTTGCAATCGTAGCGGTCCGTCATGCCGATGCCGTTGGCGCCGCCGCCGATGATGTGAACTTCGTCTGTCAGCTTCATATTCTGTCCCTGCCCCAAGAAGCGCCGGATTCCGCCACGGATGGGCGCGGTCCGCCGCCCGCCCAAAGGGGACAACGGCATCCAAAACGATTGGTTGGACGGGATTATAACCAGTAGGGCAGTGCGTTCCAATAGTCCGAATTTAAAAAAACACGAGGGGCCGGCGACGTTCGCGGCGCTGCCGACCGCGCTATTTCCTCCGCCAGCGCAGGATAAGACCGCCGATGCCGAGAGCCAGGAGCGCGAGCGAGCCAGGCTCCGGGACCGTCGCGACGAATACGACGCCCATATCACTTGCGCCGCCCTGGTATGTCATTCCGTAAAGGGGCAGCGAACCGCCCTGGGTCAACGCTCCGTAGAACGGCCAGGCGCCGTCTCCCGGCCCGCCTGCGAACTCGTGCTGGATGGTGTAGTTCGTTCCGTCAGTGTCTATGCTGAACAGCGCGCCGGCATCGCTGTCCCCGCCATAGCCCGCCATTCCGTAGAGCGTGGAGCCGTCCAGGCTCAGGCTGCCTTGAGGATAGCTCCCATCATCCCCGCCCCCGGCGAACTCATGCAGCAGCGCGAAGCCGCTGCCGTCCGCGCCCATGCTGAAGATCGTGCCAAGGTTGCTGTCGCCGCCTCGAAACGTCGTTCCGTAGAGCGTGGAACCGTCAAGCGTCACGTTGCCAAGCGGCCCGTTGCCGTCAGCGGCGCCCCCGGCGAACTCGTGAAGCAGCGTGAACCCGCTGCCGTCCGTGTTCATGCTGAAGATCGCGCCAAGGTTGCTGTCGCCGCCCCTGAATGTCGTCCCGTAGAGGGTCGAGCCGGAAAAGGTCAGGTCGGCTGAGGGATAGGCGCCGTCGCTCCCGCCCCCGGCGAACTCGTGAAGCAGCGTGAACCCGCTGCCGTCAGTCCCCATCCTGAAGATGGTTCCGCGAGCGCTGTCTCCGCCCATGTACGTCATCCCGTATAGCGTCGAGCCGTCAAGAGTGAGGCTGCCATAGGGCATGCTCCCGTCGTTTCCGCCCCCGGCGAACTCGTGAAGCAACGTGAAATCGTTGCCGTCCGTGCCTATGCTGAATACGGTCCCATACGTGCCGGAGCCCCCCGACACTGCCATCCCGTACAGCGTCGAGCCGGATAGCGTCAGGCTGCCCTGTGGCCATTGACCATCATTGACGTCGAACTCGTGCAGCAGCGTGAAGCCGCCGCCGTCAGTTCCCAGTCTGAATATCGCGCCGGCGTCGTCGTCTCCGCCGTAGGCCGCCATCCCGTAGAGCGTTGAACCGGCAAGCGTCAGGCTGCCTGCGGGGTAGCCGCCGTCGTCCCCACCGCCGGCGAATTCGTGGATCGTGGTCACCTCCCACGCCGTCGCCGCCGTTGTGAACACAGTGAACAACGTCGCCGCGAACACCGTCGTCGCCCGATTCTTCATCTTGTATCTCCTTCAATTTCGCCGTCTTGCCATTGCCGGAGCCGTGCTCCGGTCGAGTGCGGCAAGCGTGGCTTGCCGCGAGAAGGCGCAAGCTAGCCCGAAGACGGGCATGGCTTGCGCACTCCACACCGCCACTCCACGCCGCCGCCTGCGCTATTTCCGCCGCCCGCGCAGGGCAAGGCCGGCCAAGCCCAGGGCCAGGAGGGCGAGCGAGCCGGGTTCCGGGACCAGGATGGTGAAAACGGTCCCGTAGTTGCTCGCCCCGCCGAAGCGCGTCGTGCCGCAAAGCTGGGACCCGCCCGGGCAGAGGGCCATGGTGTACGGCTGAGCGCCGTCGCCAGCCCCCCCGGCGAATTCGTGAACCAGCTCGTAGTTGCCCCCGTCAAGGTCCATGACGAAGACCGTCCCCTGGTTGGAATCGCCGCCGTACATGGTGCATCCCCACAGCCTGCCGCCTTCCACGACCAGGTCGCCCCAGGGACTGGCGCCGTCATTGCCGCCTCCGGCGAACTCGTGGAGAAGCTCGAAGTCGCTGCCGTCCGTGTTCATGCGGAAGGCGACGCCGACGTCGGCATCCCCGCCCTGCGATGTCAGCCCGTAGAGTTTGCCGTTGTGGAGGATCGGGCTGCCGAACATGACCCCGCCGTCGGCGCCGCTTCCGTCGAACAAGTGCAACTCCGTGTAGTACGTGCCGTCCGTGCTTATGCTGAACAACCCTCCCTCATTCAGGCCTGTGGATCCCCCGCGCGACATCCCGCCGTAGAGCGTCGTTCCATTGAGGACCAACTCCCCATAGGGGAGTCTCAACTCGGTCGAGGTGTTACCCACCAGGTGCAACACGGTGTAATCGGATCCGTCTGTGTCAACGCGGTACACCGAGCCGTAGATGTTCCTGCCGTCGTAGTACGTCATGCCGTAGAGCGTCTGGCCGTCGCTGACAACCCCGCCCATGGGGCGGCGCGAATCGCCGCTGGCCCCGAAACCATGGAGGACAGTGTAAGCGGATCCATCGGTTCCCATGCTGAAGACCGTCCCCCCGTTTAGAGGACCGCCGCCCTGGGCCGTGCCGTACAAGGTCGTACCGTCAAGCAGCAGGCGAGCGGAGGGATATCCGCCCGTCGCCCCCGCAAAGGACCTCAGAACGGCATAGTCCGAGCCGTCAGAATCCATGCGGAAGGCGACTCCGTAGCTATTCGCGCCACCGCCGCGAGTCATTCCATAGAGCGTGTCGCCGTCGCGGGTCAGGCCGCAGTACGGCTCCCGCCCGTCCGCGCCGCTGAATTCGTGGATTGTGTTGAAGACCCAGTCCGCCGACGCCCCGGCGCAACAGAGAACCATGCCTGCTATAAGAACCAAAAACCTACTTCCGATTGTCCCTGCCATTCTCAGGCTCCTTCCTTCCTGATCGCCGGACATTCTCCCGTGCGGCATATGGGAAATGCCTGGCATTGATACGGTTTCCCCCATCTTCCAACGGATCAGGCGTACTCGAATTTGCAAGAGTCCGGATCCGGTATTACGCCCCCTGCGCTTTCCACGTCGTCCGCTTCCATCGCTTTTGCAGGGGGTCAGCCCCGGCGCTCCGCTATATCCGCGTTATGGCAGCCCCCCCGGCCCTTCGGGTTGTCGCAATAACTCCGCGACTGTCGCCCCCACGTTATGGTGGTATCCCTTCGAGCCGGGTTCGCAACGGATGCGCCTGCGGCATCCCAGGAAACATCCCGGTTTTTCTATTATCAAGCCTGCGGCTGAATGTCAATCTCAAATTCGGAAAAAAAACGAGAAAAAAGTAGGATTTTCCACGGAACTATTCAATATGCCTCCGAAGGCCATAAGGAAAAGGCGTTGAATCACACTGACAGGCATCCCGCTTTTCATTCCGTTCCGGCTGAATCACTCCGCCGCCGGAACCTCCAGCTCTTTCTTTTCCGGCGCGCCGGACGCGCGCGGTCGCGTGTCCTGCAGGTGCTGCTCCACCTCGGAGAACTCCACCCTAACGGACTTGCTTACTCCAAGCTCCTCCTGCGTGACGCCGTAAAGGACGTCCGCGATGCTCATCGTGCGCTTGTTGTGCGTGATGATGAGGAACTGCGATTCCCGCGCGTATTCCGAGAGCAGGACGAGGAACCGTCCGATGTTGCTCTCGTCCAGCGCCGCGTCCACCTCATCAAGGAAACAGAACGGGCTGGGTTTGCACCTGAAGATGGCGAACAGCAGCGCGATTGTCGTCATCACCTTCTCGCCGCCGGAAAGCAGGGTCAGGCTCTTCGGCTCTTTTCCGGGCGGGCGAGCGATTATCTCAACGCCGGCCTCCAGTATGTCCACGTTCTCCTGCAGCAGCAGTTCGGCCTTCCCGCCGCCGAACAGCTTGCGGAATAGAATGGAGAACTGTTCCTGTATCTTCTCGAATGTCTCCTTGAACAGTTCCCGGCTGGTGTGGTTGATTTTTCTGATGACTTCCTGCAGGCTCTGGCGGGATTGCTCAAGGTCGCTCTTCTGCGCGACGAGGAACTTCTCCCGCTCCTCCAGCTCCTCCTGCTGGCGGATGGCGTCCAGATTGACGCTCCCGATGCGGTCAATTCTGTTCTTGAGTTCCTTGGATGCGTTCTCAACCTGTACCCAGTCGGTCTCCGGAGAATCGGCAATCTGCCGAATCGCTTCGCGGAAGCGGCATGTCTCCTCGCGCACGTTGATCCGAACGGCGGGCTTCATCTCGTCGGTTTCATGCGCTTCAGTGAGCTGGGCTGGAGCGCCTTCCACGGGCGGTTGCGCGCCGGCTGTCGGCTGAACGAGCGCGGACGTCTGCTGCTCTGCCAGGGCCTCGGCGACGACGGCCTGCTGCGCCGGGTCCGGAACTTCCTGCTCAGGCGGCTCCTCCGGCCAGAGGGCCGGATCTTCAAGCTGCTCCGGCGGCGCGTCAAGCACCGGGAGCCAGATGCGATAATCGTCCAGTATCCGGGCGTTCATCCCTTCCAGGCGAGTCCGGCTCTCGATCTGGTCCATCTGCGCCCTGCCGACCTTCTGCTGAATCTCGTCCTCCCGCTCCTGCAAGCCGCTCATGCCCTGGCGCATGAGTTCCAGGGACTCCCTGGCCTTGTTGCGCTCGGCGTCCAGATCCCGCAGGCGTTGCTCGTGTTCCTCCCTGATGCCGGCGTGCGCCTCGCAGAAGCGCTCCGACTCGGCGATGCGGGCCTGAGCCTCCCGGCGTCTGTGCTCGTTCTGCTCGTCCTGCCCGCGCATGGCGGCAAGGTCATTCTCGGTTTCTGATTTCCCCTGTTCGATTCTTCTCAGCATCGCCTCGATGCTGTCGCGCCGGCTCTGGATTCCGGCCAGCTCCGCCCTCAGGTCGCTGATCCGGACTGCCAGCCCGTTACGCTCGAAACTCTTGATCTTGACCTGGTCGTCGGCGCGGGTCGCCTCGGACTGGAGCTTCTGGCGCTGCTCCTGAATCAGCCCGAGGTCTTCCATCCGCTTCGCTTCCTTTTCGCTGGTCTCGCGGATCTCCCGGTCAATCTCCAGAAGCTCAGCGCGGGCAAGCTCCTGTTCCTCGAGCATCTGCTGGATGCGGCTTTGGAGTCTCTCGACCTCCCCCTGCTTGGCGGTGAAGCGGACCAGGGTTTCCTGAAGTTGCTGGCGAAGCTGGTCCACCTGACGTCTCACCCGCGTCGTCTCGTCAACGATCTCCCGGCGCTTCTCCTCCGCCGCCGCGTGGTCCTCCGTCAGCTTGGCGATTTCCTTGTCAAGTTTCGCGAGGCGGCTTTTGCGGCTGATGAGTCCCATCTCCCGCGCCTGGCCGCCAGTTATGGCGCCGTGGGATTCCACGATGTCCCCCGCCGGTGTCACAAGCCTGACGCCGACCGGGCAGCCGTTATGCGCGAAGGCGACTGCGGAAGAAACGTCCGGCGCTATCCATGTGTTTGCCAGAAGCCGCGCGACGACCGGCTCGATCTCCGCGTCGCATTCCACGATATCCCCCGCCGGAATGCAGCCATCCGGAAGGCCTTCCGGTTCGATTTCCGCCGGGGACATCAGTCCCGAAAGGGGGATGAAACCCACGCGTCCGGGGTTCTTTTCACGCACGTAAGTTACGGCCGAAGTCGCCGACGCGGGGGTGTCAATGATCACGCTCTGGGCGTTGCCGGCGATTGCGGCGTCTATTGCGGCGGCGTGCTGATCCGGAACCCGAATGGCGTCCGCAACCATGCACATGATTCCCGCAAGCCTCTGCTCGCCGTCGGCGGCGGCCTTCAGAACGGCCTTCACGCCGGCTCCTACCCCCTCCTGGCGCTTCTCAAGATCGTTCAGGACATTTCGTTCCGAATGGCGGGCGCTCAATTCCGTTTTCAGCCGCGTAAGCTCGCTGTTAAGCTCATCCAGAGTCCATGAAAGCGTTTCCAGGCGTTCCTGACCGTCCTTCTGCGCTTTCTGGAGTTTTTCGCGGGATGCGTCAAGATCCTGCAACTGCCCGCCCGCTGATTCCTTGTGCCGGGTGATCTCGGCTACCGCCGCCTCCCGCTCCTGGATGGCTCCGGCCTCGCGGATGCGCCGCCCCTCAAGGCGCGAACGGTTGGAGCTGAGCGTTCCAAGGATGTTCTGGAGGATGCTTTCCTCTTTGTGCAGTTCAATGATCTGGGTTTTCTTCTCTTCGGCTTCCTCGTTCAGGCGGTCAATCTCGAACTGAAGCTGCTGCAGCTCGACGTTTTGCGTGTCAATCCCCGTTGACAGGTTCCGGATATCGTCGGCGACTTTCCTCATGTCCGCCCGTCCGGATTCCCGCTCGGTTTCGAGTTGCGCGATGCGCGCCTGCAGATCGGCGCGGCGTTGCCCCTGTGAGCCGCGCTGTTCCTCGATCTCGGCAATGCGCTGCCGGTTGATATCGAGATCGTGCCGGGCGTTCGTGAGCCTTGCGTTCAGCGATGCCAGGTCTGCCCTCTCCTGGGCAGAGATCGAATCAATCTCCTCTATGGCTTTTATTAACGCCTGCTGTTTCTGTTCGGCCTCCCGCCGGCCGGCGCTCAGCGCATCGGAGTCCTTCTGCAGTCTGCCCAGTTCCTCCCCGGCTCCGTTGCAACGGGCGACCAGCTCACGGCTCCGGAAAAGGGAAAGGGCGCAACGTTGCAGCCGGAGTTCGTCAGAATACTCTTTGTATTTGCGCGCGCGGGCTGCCTGCAGCTTCACGCTGCGAAGCTGCTTTTGAATTTCCTCGATGATGTCGTTGACGCGCAGAAGGTTCTGCTCGACGCGCTCAAGTTTGACCAGGGCCTGCTTCTTCTGATTCTTGAAACGGCTGATGCCAGCGGCCTCTTCGAAGACCACTCTTCGATCAAATGGGCTTGAGTTGACAATCTGCTCGACATTCCCCTGCTCTATGACGGAATAGCAGTTCATCCCCACGCCGGTACCGAGGAACATCTCGCGTATGTCGCGCAAGCGGGACGGCTGGCGATTGACCAGGTATTCCGACTCCCCCGTGCGGAACAGTCGCCGCGTTACGCAGACCTCCTGGAAGTCCACGGGCAGCTTGTTGTCGGAATTGTCAATCGTCAGGGATACCTCCGCATAACCGAGTTGCGGGCGCGAATGAGTTCCGTTGAATATCACGTCCTGCATTTCCTTGCCGCGCAGGGATTTTGCGCTCTGCTCTCCCAGCACCCACTTTATTGCGTCCACGACATTGCTTTTGCCGCAACCGTTCGGCCCTACGAACGCGGTGGTCCCTGTTCCGATGGCAAAGGCGGTTTTATCCGCAAAGGATTTGAACCCGAACATTTCGAGCTTTTTTAATTGCATTCCGTCTTACCCCTCGATAGCCGTTGCGCGGCGTTTCCTCTCCATTGCGCGAGCGGCTGAATAGAACGTACGCGATGCTTCTGCTGCCCGCGGCAGGCCGCCGGGCGGGCCGTTCAATAAGCGATTGCGTTGTCGCGTCGTCGGTGTAGACGGTACTGAAGGCGCTTGGCCGTCAGGTTCGACATATATATTTGTACCAACGCGCCGCAATGTTGTCCAGAGAAAAATCTCGGGCTTCCTCACCACGGTCGGACCTTTCATTCTGCGCGATCTGACGGCGACCGCATAATGAAACAGCTTTTACGCGATAAAACGCGTAAAAGCGGTGATGTCCCGGACGCAAATGCGGCGAAGCGCCGCCGCCCGGGTGGAATACCCGCCGACGGCGCTTCGCCGACAACACACATCCGGCCGCCAGTCATGACGACCGGTCTGACGGCTGGCGGGGTACCCCCTCCGGCACGCTCAAGGCAGCAAGCCGCCCAAAAGGTACCCTACCCCAACCGCGTGGATCCGCAAGGCGTCGAACTACTTCTTCGCCGCCTTCTTGGCTGCCGGTTTTTTCTTTGCTGCGCAGCACTTCGTCGCCGCACACTTCTTCGCCGGAGCCTTCTTCGCAACCGTCTTCTTTGCTGCAGCCTTAGCCATACCGACACCTCCTGTCACTGAAACGGGGACTCGAAACGCACAACAGAGAACAATTCAGCAATGGGACGACGCCGTTTTCCTTTGTTTTGGTTCGTCTATCCCTGCCTGAAATTGTTCTCCGATCCACACTTTGCGCACCGGCCCTCCGTCAGGCCGGTGATCCTGGTATGGTAGCCGCGGCGCTCAACCAGGAGCGCTCCGCAGTTTCTGCACAGCGTGTCGCGTCCTTCGGCGGTCATGACATTGCCCAGGTAGACGTAATCAAGTTTTTCACGGCAAATGCCATGCGCCTTTAACAATGTTTCGACAGGAGTCGGCGGCGCCGTGAATTTATGCCTCGGCGTATATGCCGAAAGGTGTAACGGCGTGTTCCCGCCCATGTTGTCGGCAATCCAGTCGCGAAGCTTCTCAAAATCCTCCGGAGAATCGTTCTCGCCAGGTATTACCAGATTTGTCAACTCCACGTGCGTCTTCGCGCCCGCAGTTCTGCAGGTCTCCAGCACAGGCTCAAGCGAGCCTCCACAGTGTTTCCTGTAGAACTCCGGACGCATACTTTTCACGTCAATGTTCAGCGCGTCAACCAGCGGAAGCAGCCCGTCCAGTGGCTCCGGATTCACATATCCGTTTGTCACCAGAACGTTGACCATTCCTGCTTCCCTCGTCAGTGTCGCCACGTCCAGCACAAATTCGTGCCAGATCAACGGCTCGTTGTACGTGAACGCCACGCCTATGCTGCCCTCGCGGCGCGCCGTTGCGACAAGCGCCGCCGGCTCAATCTTCCGCCGGGCAACTTCCTGCTGCGATATCTGCCAGTTCTGGCAGAAGGAGCACCGGAAATTGCATCCGTTCGTCCCTGCCGACAGGATGTTTCGCCCGGGGAAGAAATGGTAGAGGGGCTTCTTTTCGATCGGATCCATGGCGATTGACGCGACTTCGCCATAAATGAGCGATTGAAGCCTCCCGCCTTCGTTTCTCCGGACGCGGCAGATTCCCGTCCTGCCTTCCTCAATGACGCAACGGTGCGGGCAAAGCTCACATTCAACCTTTCCATCGGGCCTCTGCGCGTAGTAGAGGGCCTCTTTCACTTAAACTCCCTGCATGCGCAACCGGCCACTCCCCTGACCCGGCAGCGGGCTACGTGGGCGTTTGCGCGTTCGGCCATCGCCTGAAGCGTCTCTGGTAGCGTCGCCGCGCGCTTGTTCATCTCCGCGCTGAGGCAGTTACCGGGCCGGAAAGCCTGAAGAACGTAGTCGGCCTTCGGGCCAAGGGTCTTGGCAATGGACTCGATGTCTTCCGGATCATGAAGCCCGGGCACGACAGTTGTGCGGAATTCGACCTCGATGCAGCTTGACTTCAGCATCTCGATGCCGGACTGCACGGCCTCCATGTCCGCCGCGACGCCAGCGGCCAGAGAGTATTCGTATGCCCGCAGGCGGTGCTTCACGTCCATCGCCACGGAGGCAATTAAATCTTCGGCTAGAAGTCTGCCCAGCGTTTCCGGTCTGGAGCCGTTTGTGGACAGGCGGACTTCCAGCCCCCAGCCCTTGATTTCGCGGCAGAGCGCGATGAGCGCTTCGCCGTGCACGGTCGGCTCCCCGCCGGAAATCACAACCCCGTCAATCCATCCCTCGCGGGACTTCAGGAGCTTGCGCACCGGCTCCAGCGGTATGTGATCGTCCTCGGCGACCGGAGCAAGCAGGTGCGGCGCATGGCAGTTCGGGCAGCGGAAGTTGCACGTCGGCAGGAAGAACACAGCGCTTATGCGCCCTTCCCACTCGATCAGGCTTGATTCCAGCAACCCTCTAACCGGAGCAATCAACTGCGTTTTCTCCAAGCGCGGCGCGAAGTTCCTCAACTGGAGGAACACTTTTGACCCAGCGGCCAAGCTCGTCGCTCCCCTCGTCCAGAACGATTGTTGTCGGCACGTCCTGGACATCGTAGAAACAACCTTCCGCCCGTCCGTCAACCGATTCCATGTCGTGGTAGACGACGGCGACTTTTTCCTCCAGCTCCCACTTCTTCAGGAAATGGGCCACCTTACTCTTCGTGCTTACGCAGTAGGCGCAATTGTTTTTTCCGAAGATGTGTATCTCCATCGTTCAGCCCCTTGCGGCGGCGATCCGGCCTTACGCCACAGGTTCCGTCGCCGTTGCCTGCGCTGGTGACGGCGCGCGCGCCGTCGAGGGCGCGTCCGGCGCTGCGCGCTTCAAAGAGTAGTCGCCCTTGCGCCGGTCGGCCAGTTCGCCCAGTTTCGACGGGTTCCAGTTGTTTATCCGGCTGTAGTATCCGACAATTCTCGTCACGCCGTACGTATCCTCGGAGCCGCAGTAGTCGCACTTTGCCTGAATCTTCGGCGTTGACCTGTGGCAACTGTTGCAGACCGTGAACTCCGGAGAGATGGTCAGTTGCGCGGCGTTCGTCTTCTCGAAGGTTTTGCGCGCCAGGTTCAGTATGCTGCCTGTGGACGGGCGCTCCTCGCCGACGAAGGCGTGGATTATCGCCCCGGACTCGATCAGCCCGTGGAACTTGCTCTGCAGCCTGATCCTCGTGAGCATGTCAACGGGCGCGTCGGCCCTGAGATGAACGCTGTTGGTGTAGTAATACTGGTCGTTCGCCAGGTCGCCCTTGACCATGTTCACGGCATCGGGGAATCTGCGCATGTCCGTCTTGGCCAACCGGCGGGTGGCGCTTTCGGCCGGGGATTCCTCCAGCGTGAATTTCAGTCCGTGCCTGCGGCTGTGCTCCTTGCAGCGCTGATACATGTGGGAGACGATCTTGAGGCCCAGCATCAGGACGTCACTGCCCTCGTGCAGTTCCTTGCCGGTGCAGAACTGGACGCATTCGTTCAATCCCAGCAGCCCGACGATGTAGGTGCACTTGTCCAGCTCGACGTACGGGCGTCCGTCCGCCGCGTTCTTGCCGATCTGCCAGAGTGGCATCCGCGAATCGCTCATCAGCGTGGCGATGAACTTGCGCTTGTCATGGTGGGCCTGAATGGCCAGGTCCAGCGCCTTGTCAATCTCCTGCAAGAGGCGCTCGGTATCCCCTTCCGCCCTGTATGCGGCCTGCGGAAGGTTGACCGTCACGTTCTGGAAGCCGCAGAACCTCATGCTTTCCAGGTGACGGATCATGTAGTCGTCCTCGATGGTCGTGCGCAGCCTGCAGCAGGCCGCCAGGGTGACTTCGTCGCGGTCGAAAACAAAATACGGAGAGCCGTTTTCGCTTGCCACCTGCGCGGCGTATTCCAGCAGTCTGTATTGCTCGGGATCGCTGAAGGT
Organism: Planctomycetota bacterium; assembly: GCA_022711755.1. Classification (GTDB taxonomy): domain Bacteria; phylum Planctomycetota; class Brocadiia; order SM23-32; family JAKLEA01; genus JAKLEA01. Next base: position 55,368 of record JAKLEA010000013.1, on the reverse strand, counting down.
CTCGCGATTCACGTGGAAATCGCACTTCGGGAAGGCGAACAGGTTTCCGTAGGCGTCGCCCTCGCGCCAGATGTCCAGCATGCACTTGGCGAAGCGCTGGGCGGTGACCGCATAGTCGCCGTATGTCTTGCCCGTTTTCTTGCCGCCGGGGCCGATTGCCGGAATGTCGCGCATGTAGGACGGCACGCCGGTGTGGATGTTGAAGTCCAGAAACAGGGTCTGTCCGCCGCGGCTGAACGCGCTCTGCGAGCAGGAGTAGATCAGGTGCTGGGCCTCCTGACGCATCTCCGCCTCGCTCATGTGCTCAAGGTACGGGGCGTACAGAATGTTGATGTAGCCCACCCCCAGCGCGCCGGCGTAATAGGCCTGCATGCTGGCCAGGAACGTGTTTAGATGTCCTGTCAGCGTCCGAGCGTGCTTGGCTGGATCGCTCAGCGTGTCCAGGTTCTCAAGCTTCAGGCCGTATATCTTCAGGTATTCCAGCGAATGGCTGGAGCAGTAGACGCGCGTGGGATAGCCCAGGTCGTGGAGATATATCATCCCGGACATGTGGGCGTCCGCCACGGGCTTGCTGAAGACTTCTTGAAGCGCGTATTGCTTGAGCGTGTTCTCGGCTATCGCAAGGTTGATCGCCTCGGGATTGTTTGAGGTGATGTTGCTGTTTTCCTTGCTCTTGGAGTGTATCAGCATGTCCAGATCGTATTTCGGCATGCCGATGACGGTCTGTTTTTGCAGGCGGGCGGTCATGCCAAGCTCGAAAAGCTCGTTGTCAACCAGTTCGCGGATCAGGGCCGTTGAAATGCGCCTCAACCCGCCGGCGAAAACTTTTTCCTCGACTGCCGCCGCCACGTGTTCGGCGATTTCCGGAGCCACGTCGGCCTCGGTCTGGAGCGCCAGCGCGATCTTGGCCTTTGACCATGGTTGCACGTCCTCGGTCGTCGCGCCGTCAACCAGCAACGACAGGTCCGTCGCGTTGGCCTTCTTTGGCGGCGCGGACTTTCGCACCCGCATCGCTTCACGGATTTTCGCCCGACGGTCGCGGTAAAGTATGTATGCCTTCGCTGTCTTGGCATGTCCCGTTTCGATCAGGACCTTCTCTACCACGTCCTGGATATCCTCGATCCCCGGGGGGATCGCCAGTTGCTGCTTCTCCAGGAACATGACCACCACGTCGCCGAGTTCCTCGGCCAGGAATCTGTCCTCGCCACCGACGGCCTGGGCCGCCTTGAAGATCGCGTCCGCTATCTTCTTTTTGTTGAACTGGACCAGTCTTCCGTCTCGTTTGCGCACATAAGTAATAGCGTTCACTTGGTTCGCCTCCTTGCCCTGCGCGTTCGACACCATTCTCCCTCCCGCCACGTCTGTCTCGGAGTAGCCCTGCAATACTCCCCTCTCAGAGGGTCGGCAATACGAGCATCAAGCTTCGGATTCTTCCTTCCCTCCGCCGGACTCCTCAAGAATCGGTTGAACCTCTTCGACGAAGTCCGACACATCCTTGAACTCGCGGTAGACACTGGCAAAGCGAATATAGGCGACCGGGTCTAGATTTCTGAGTTTGTCCATCACCAGTTCGCCGACGACGTAAGCCGGGGCCTCGCGGTCGAACCGCTTATGCACATCCTGCTCCACCTCGTCTATGAGAGTCTCCAGCGCATCGGCTGAAACGGGGCGCTTTTCACAAGCCTTCAGAAGCCCGCTAAGAATTTTCTGACGGTTGAAGTCCTGGCGGCTCCCGTCCTTTTTAACGATCCGGAGAAGGCTGCCTTCGATGCGTTCGTACGTTGTGAAACGCCTCTTGCAGTTCTCGCATTGCCGCCTTCTCTTGATCGAAGTCCCGTCGGCCGTTGCCCGGGAGTTTATCACCCTGAGCTTGTCCTGCTTGCAGAACGGACACTTCACCGTCGGAGCCCCTGTCTGTTACAGCCCTTGCGCTACCTACAACAGATGGTATGGCCCATCCGTCCGTTGCCGAAACAGAGTCATATACATCTGAAGCCTTATAACCGCTTATCTAGCAGTGGTTTATAGCTTTTGGCTCCAGTTTCGGCTGTCCCTGATCCCTCTGCACCTCGCCTACCACAGGTTGAAGACATCAACCATGTTGGGAAGCATATATTGTATGGCTGCCATTGTCAAGGTTTTTTTTCGGGGCTTTCTTAAGAAATCCTCATGAAATCCTCGCATATTGCCATATGTTGTATGGTCGGAATGCCATATGCGACTTGTTTTTCTTGGTGGAAGGCCTTTTCGCATTACCTATGTTTTTCTACAGGCGATACCCGCTTGCAGCAATAATTATTGCGCCAATTTTCTTTCTCTTACTAATAGGCATGGCCTTCTTTCCGAGTTTTATCGCTCCCAAACGTCATTTCCGCTAAAATCTTCCTGTTACAGTCTGAGATTCTGCAATCAACATGACATTCGACAGGAGGACGAACAGTGGAAAAAAGGAAATTCGCCGTAATTGGGGTTGGAATGTGGGGGGAAAGCCATATACGCGTCTTCAAAGACCACCCATTCGCCGAAATGACCGCCATTTCCGACAAGAATGAGAAACGGCTTGGTGAAATCGCGGAGAAATGCGGTATCCCCCGCAAATATGCCGATTACAGGGCGCTTCTCGATTCGGATATTGACGCTGTTTCGATCGCCACGCCCGATTTCGCGCACGAGGAGATCGCGCTTGCGGCGATCAAGGCCGGAAAGCACGTCCTCATCGAGAAACCGATGGCGACTACAAAGGCCGGCTGTGACCGAATCCTGACGGCGCTGAAAAAGAATCCCGTCAAGTTCATGGTGGACTTCCACAACCGCTGGAGCCCGCCGTTTTATAAGGCGAAGAAAGCAGTTGACGACGGCGAGCTTGGGAATATCCAATTTGCGCATTACAGGCTCTGGGACACAATATTCGTGCCCACGCAAATGTTATCCTGGACCGGCAAATCAACCGTCAACTGGTTCCTGGCCACTCACAGCCTGGACACCATGATGTGGCTGCTGGGAGACGAGCCGGCTCGCGTGACCAGCCTTAAGCGCGACAACGTCCTGACGCCCATGGGAATCCCGACGGCGGACTTTTACGCGAGCCTGATCGAATTCCGCAAGGGAACCGTCTGCGCGCTGGAGAACGGGTGGATTCTGCCCAATACATGGCCAAACATAATTGACCTGAAATGCCGCCTCGTCGGGGACAAGGGCGCGCTCTGCATTGACGGCAGCAACAACCGCGCAATCGAGAAATACACGTCATCCGGCGGCTCCTATCCGGACGTGCTCGTCATGCCCGGCGTCCATGGCAGGCCAACCGGCTTCGCTTATGACAGCATCCGTTATTTTGCTGATTGTGTCATCGAGGACAGGCAGCCGATGTGCACGGCCGCTGATGGAGCGAAGGTCACCGAGATAATCCTGGCCATTCAAAAATCCGCCGACACGGGGAGGACGGTTGAGCTTTAGGACGGCTTTCGCGCCAGGAACAGCACGCACCACCCGTCCTTGATCCCGCGCATAAACGGACGGAGCATGAAGCCAATAACATTTTGTATTGCCATGCGCGGCCCGGTCGTCAGCCACAGCTTAGGCAGATATCCCGCCGGGGAAACACTCAGGACCTCAAGCCCCGCGTCCCTCGCGGCCAGCTTCAGCATCTCGGGATGCGCCGGATGGATGTGCCCGTAGGCAAGATCGCCGTCTTCGAACTGGTGGAAGCGCCCGCGGAACAGGAATAGCATCCGCGAATGCCAACTGGCAATATTCGGCGTGCTGAGCATCAGGACACCGCCGGGACGCAAAAGGGCCGCCGCAAAACTGGCCAAAGCCCATACGTCTTTAAGATGCTCGACGACCTCCAGCGAGACGACGGCGTCCAGTTTCCCACGCCGTTCTTCAAGGAATTGCGCGACCGCCCGGTCGTCATCCAGGTCAAGCTGAGTGAAGCCTGCGCCGGTTGCGCGGAACTCGTCCTTTGATATGTCAACCGCCTCAACGTCAAGCCCCGCATCCGCCATCCTTTGCGAGAATGCCCCGGCCCCCGCGCCGAGATCAATGACCTTCGCCCCCCGCCCGCAATGCTCCATCAGCAGCGCCGCCGCCTGGACGTGCAGAAGTTCATCCGCCTTTATCGTGATTCCCTTGTAGCTTGACGACGGTTTGGAATCAAATACCGCGAAAAAAGGCGCTGATGGGGTTGACGCCGGCTTGTTTTCTCTGTCCTGTGGCATGTTTCTCCGTATGATGGCGACGCCCGGTTCATTCACCGAAAGCCTGGCAATGGCGCGGATTATAACGTTCCCCGTCTGACGCGGCAAACAGACATCAGATACCGGACAGTTGCGCTGTGGCCGGTCGAACCTCTACTCCTTCTCTGGAAGGAGAATTTTATCGTATTGCATGGCCTCGGCATCGCGATTCTGCGCCCTGAGCAGCGCGGCAAGCGCCGCGCGAAGGTTCAAGTCGCCGGGATTGTCGGTCAACGCCTTTCTGAGCAGCTTCTCCGCCCTGCCAAACCTCCCGGAGGAAACCTCAATCTGAGCAAGGGCGACCACATAGGCTGGCTTTGGATCGAGTTTCACCGCCCGGCTCAGGAGTACCCCAGCCTTCCCCGCGTCGCCCAGCCGCGCATGGCACAGCGCCATGTTGTAGAGCGTCTCAGGCGTCTCGCCAAGCATCCGTTCATGCTCCGCGAATAATCGCAACGCCTCATTGTAGCGCCCCTGGGCGAAGCGGATCTGCCCCATGCAGTAACGCGCCGTCGCGCAATCCGGATCGGCGGCGATTTTCATCTGGAGTTCGGCCTCGATGAGGGCCGCGCCCCGCTCGTCAAGGCGTGCCGGCGGCGGGCCGCAGGGCCGGGCGTAGCGGCACTCGTAAGTCCGTATCAGTTCCGCGTTCTCCGCGTTGCGCCTTACAGCCACAGCCGCCTCGTCGTCCCAGTAGACCACGGCCCATGCCGGATTGCCGAAGAACTGCGCGCCGCGCGCGCCGGTCGTCATGGGAATTATCGCGCAGTTGACGTTCCACTCATCAAGAACGGCCTGCCATCCCGCCGCCCCGTCGCAGACCGTGACGCTGCTTGGATAGAGATCGCCGCAGACGTCATTGCGCCCGTCAATGAATATCTGCTTTTCAGGATAAAGCGCCCACGTCAGGTAACCGCCCCAGTCGTAATGGTTGAAGATGCGCCCCGGGATTTTCTTTTCCTGCACGAAACCCGCCGCCCGGATTGGAAACACCCTTTCCCTAAGCCGCAGCGAGGGCGGCCCGGGATACGCGGCAATCATGAGCGCCGATGCCGCGAGTGCAATGCAGCAGTTCGCGATCCGGCCTCGCGCGCCAGTAAAGCCTTTCAGAGCCTTCGCGCCCCAGCTCCGGCCGGCGTTCTTCTCAGCCCAGAAGGAAAGGTGAACGGCAAGCGCCGGAGCGCACGCGATGACGAAGAACTCCCCATGCCGGCGCGCGCGAAGCCCCATGGCGCCCAGAACGGCGATTTTCAGGGCGTCCGCCGCCGCAAGCCTCCCGCGCGTTGCGGCTATTGCGATAACGGTTACCCCCAGAAAGGCCCAGAAGCCCCAGAACGGAATCTGGAAGTCCGGCGGCATCCATTCGTATATCTCCCGCAGTTGCTTGAAACCGCCGCCGACCGTCAGCGGGTACATGTGCGCGTCAATTCCGAACGGGTTCGCCAGCGTGGCTGCGAATCCGACGAAGACCGCCACAAAAAAAGTCCGGGCGACAAAAAATTCTTTATGCGCGCGGTCGGCGTTGCGTTTGCGTTCGCGGATGAAGGATAGGGCTGCCCCGCAGGCGTGAGCGCCGACCACGCCAAGCCCTATAAGGAATCCCGCGTGCAGATTGGCCCATAAAGCGAAAACAATGGCGACGGCGCATAACCACGCGAAATCGAATCGCCTTCCGTGTTTGCTCCGAAGTTGTGCCTCCTGATTGACGCACAGCAGGGAGACGAACGCTGTAAGCAGCCATGAAAAGAGATACGGGCGGGCGATGATGCGGAAGTTCAGCGCCAGTGCGGCAAGGCCGCAGGCAACCAGAGCGGACGTTCGCCCTGCGCCGCGGGCGACAGCGCAGGAATGGACTACAAGAACGGCCAGGGCGACCAACGCCGCCTTCATCACGATGATTCCGGCTATCCCCCCCTGGCGATGGAGCGAGTAGAAAGCTACGCCCGCCAGCCATGCGTGATTGACCCATGGCCTTCCCTCTCTGGTGTATGTGAAAAGATCATTCCCGGGGATTGCGCGCCGCGCGACTGCCTCCCGCCCGTAGGCCATGTGGGTCCAGAGGTCGGAGGATGTCTCCGGCTTGAGCGATGCCAGGAAGACGCCGCCCAACAGGATGACCAGGGGCAATCGGACGGTTCGGGCGTTGTTCATCTGGAAGACGCGCCTCAGGCATGAAGCAGCAATCGGAGCCGCGCGGCGGCATCCGCTCAATTCCCGGATGACTTCGGGCCGTATTTCAGCCTATGCCGGGTGAGCAGGCCTCGAACTAATCGCGCGGGAACCTGCGCCCTGCCGAGGGTGCAGACAGGTATCCCCGGACGGCTGTCGTGGCAGTCCGAGCCGCCGGTTCCGATGCATCCGACCCTTTCAATCAACTGCAGGTAGAAGTTCCGGCGGTCGCTGGGATGCTTCGGAGTGAATATCTCCACTCCGTCCAGCCCCTCGGCCACCAGTTCCCGCAGGAGGTGCTCGGACGCGAAATGCTCCTGGATGTAGCCCTGCGGATGCGCCAGGATGAGCAGTCCGCCGGCCCCTTTGACGGCGTCGAAGACATCCTGCTGCTGCGCATAGTTGAGGACGTTGTGCGCAAGTTTCAGGGCCTCACGGCGTATCTGGTCCGCAATAGGCGTCGAAGGCGCGTAACCTTTCCGGACCATGTGCTCGCTCAGAACGTAAATATCCGGCTTGTGAAGCTCCGGCTCTTCAAGATAGGAATATTTCTCCCTCGTCGCGTCCTCAAGCTCAGTCCACGCAACGGGATATCCCATGGCTTTCAACCCGATCAGTGTCTGGCGGAGATTGTGCTGGAAAACCTCCTGAGCGTCCCTCAGGAAGCGGATCAACTTTTCATTGTTCGGATCGAAAAGATAAGCCAGGACGTGATAACTGATCGCGCGCTTGGGGTTGTTGGTGGTTATCTCGACGCCGGGAATCAGGTTCACCCCGGCCTCCTTGCAGGCCTTGTAAGAATACGGATAGCTCTCAAAGTGATCGTGTTCCGTGATGGCAATGGCCTTGAAACCCATCTTCCTTGCGCGCATGGCAACGTCCTCCGGACGACCATGCGCCCCGTCCGAGTATCCGGTGTGGATGTGCAGGTCAATAAATTCGTTGTTGTTATTCTCATCTGCCATGTCGCATGATTCCTGACTTGAATTGTGAAGCGCCCGGCCGACACCTGAGCGGCCGTCATCTGTTGCGCCGCCCATCCGGCCATATAACTAATAACAGCCTGATGGCCGTTTCACAAGTCATCATTACGCCATCGGACCGCCACTCAGGTTGATTTACCCGCCCTTCCCGCCTAGAATCACCCGCGCATGGAAACAGAACAGGCCACCGCAGATGAGACGCCGCAGCATGAGATCGCGAAGCCCCCGCGGCTGGTTCGAAGAACCCTATCGCGCAGATTTATGTTCCTCGGGCGGCTGGACCGTTACATTTCTGCGTCATTCTTCCCCGCCTTCGGGGTAACATTCTTCGTGATATCCGGCCTGTATATGATCGGGGGGCTGTTGAATCGTCTTGACGAATTGCGCGATATGGGAGTGGGGGTCGCGCTGCCCAAGGTCCTAATGTTGAACGGCCTCATGCTTGCGGCCATCGCTCCGCAGCTACTACCCGCCATAACGCTTGTCGCAGCCGGCCACGCGGTCATGAAACTTTCCCGGTCAAATGAACTCCTTTCAATCACGGCGGCCGGCATGAGCCTGCGCCGCGCCTTCCTCCCCCTGTTCCTTATCGGACTCTTCATCTCGACCATCTCCGCCCTATACTTTGAATGGCCGATGCCGTCGGTCTCGGAACTCCTGGAGATGACCGAAATACAGCTCGGGCGCGAGGAGATCAAGGACGTGGTCGTTGAGGACGAGAGGCACAACCGCGTAATCGTGGTCGGCGAATTTCGCCCGCGAGAACACGTCTGCGAGCAGATTTACGTCCTGGGCAGGGATAAAACCGGGCACAGGGAATACGTGCTTATCGCCGAATCAGCCGTCTGGATAAGGTCCGACATGCTGCGCCTTCAGCGCGTCGTCGAATATCGCTACCGTCCGGACGACACGGCGACAGGCCCGGGCAACGCCGTGAAATTCATGGATCTGCCCATCAGCTACCCGCCGGGACAGTTCCTGACCGGCAATGAGGTGCGCCCCTACCGGCTTCGGTTCAAGCAATTGAAGAAACTTGCCGATGGCGAGAGCTACATCCCGGTCTTTTCCGTGAGCCTTCATTCACGGCTCAGCCAGCCCTTCACCGGCCTTGTGCTTCTGGGGATGGGCCTGCCTCTGCTGGCCGGATTCCCGATGCTGGCCAAGAGCCACTTCCTGGGGACAGGCATGTGCGTCATCGTGGCGGGCGCGTTCTATGTCCTGACTTTCACGTGCCAGAACCTCGGCAACACGGGCGTTCTGGACCCCATCGCCGCCGCATGGCTGCCTACGGTTACGGGAGCGGCCGTGGGCCTGCTCTTCATGGACGCGATGCACACGTAAGGTTATTTCCTGGCGGCAGCGTAGAGCAGACACCTGTCGCACGACACATCATCCCGCCCGCAGAAGTCCCTGTAAATCTGATAAAGCCCCTTCTGCCTTCTCGCCGAATTGACTATCCGCCTCGCCTTCTTTTCGTCGTCGAACAACATGCCCGCCATCATCCGCGTCACGGCGTTGCCCTCCTGGCGCGGATAGGCCGAGTGCGTCCTGTGTATAAGGTCCTCCAGCCCCGCGTCCTCCTCCGCCCTGGCCTTGCAGAGCGCGATGGGAAGGATCACCTCGCCCACGATAATCCCCGCCCTTCCCCTGCCGATCAGCTTACCGCCCCGCGCAAGCGGCCTGGAGGTGAAACTGCAATGCCTGCCCCAGAACGGGTCCTTCAATTCTGTGAACAGGCGCTCAAGCCCGCGAATGACCTTCCGTTCCGCTCCGGGCGCGGTTCCCGCCCCGGCAATGATCTCAAGAACCGTTTTGAACAATCCCGCTCGCATCCCGCCGGCAAGGTACCGGGCCATCCCCGCCAGACGCCGCTGGGGGAAATTCAGCGGACGCGCCCCGGAGAGCGCCCACGACTCCCCCGGCATGGATTTCACGCCCATCCTTCCCGATGCGCAGTTCCAGATCGCGCGCAATTCCTCCACATGCGTCCGGGAGTCAGGCTGGACCGCATTGTCCTCCGCAGGAGGGATGAAACCGGCCGCGCCGAGGAATATCGCCTCCAGCCGAAGCCCGACCTCGCCCGCCAGGGCGTCCAGCGGAACATCCGCCCTCAACTTTTCCAGCGGAAGCAGACGGGACAACTGGCGGCATGGCGCGACATTGTTCTTGTAGCCCAACGCTTCAAGCACGCCCTCGTATAGAACCTGGTCATATGCGCCGCGCTCAAGGGCGAGCCTGTATCGCTCCATCCGCGCAAGAACCCGCTCGTCCCCGGCAAGGTCGAGCAGTTCGGCAATCGCTTGTTCATTCACGCCGCTCTTGCCCGCAATGTCCCGGCAACCCCGCGCCGCCGGGGCCGCCGGCCTCGGCTCAGTCTCCGCGCCAAGCGTATCCACAAGATCGGCAAGATCGGCGTTCAGGAATCTGGAAAGCTCAAGCTGCGGTATTGGTTCCCCCGACGCGTTACTGACAAAGGCCTCGCCCAGATCGTTCCACATCACGACGTGCAGGACTACATCGGCGTAGGAAGATTGCCTGTCGTGCCCGTGGGCGCGCCAGTCTGAGGAATAGGTATGTATTTCCACGCTGCCGCTCAGGCGGCCCCGTCCCTCAAGCAGCAACTCGGCGTGGCGGAAATCCGGTCCGGATTCGACGTTCCACCATCCGGGGCTTCTGACCTCGACGCGCCGCCCGTCGCACGTCACAGTTTGGTCGGAGTGGAAGTGCTCCCCGAACCAGATGCAGCAAACGATCTCCTCGCAGATTTCCCGGCCCGCTCCCGATGAAGCATATCCGCCGGTCTTTCTTTCGCCGGAGCAGTCGGCCAGATTCCCCCGCTGCCTGGAGTATTCGTCCGAGAATGTCTGTTTCTGTTTCGGCATTGCCCCAATCCCCCTGTCTCATACTTGACAGGTTTTCCGGCGGCGACGGACAATCCTACAGAGTCGGAAGCGGGGGACGGTCCACAAGGGCCGGGCAGACCCCCCGTCAAACTTATCTGACCTCCGGCCGGAGCCGCTGCTCTCTCCGGCCGATTTTCTTTAAGGCGCGCCCGGGGCGTTATTCTCCCTTGCCGCCGCCGTGGTAGGCTCCGATGCCCACCTTGCTCCCGGATTTCAGTCTGGCGAAGCGTCCGAAACTAGCAAGCCCGGCAAGCTCGTCAGAGTTGAAGACCGGCCCGTCCCGGCACACGCGCCGCCCGTCGCAGCAACATTGCCCGCACACGCCAAAACCGCATTTCATGAACCGCTCAAGAGAAGCCTGGCAGGGAACGCATCTGTCCCGGCACATTTGCAGGACCCGCGCCATCATCGGCTCCGGCCCGCAGGCGTAGACCATCGCGGGTCTGTCGGCTGAAATCAGTTCAGCCAGGGCGTCGGTGACGAAACCGCGCCGCCCCTTGCTGCCGTCATCGGTCGAGATGTCCATTCCGGGGAAGCGGTCGAGAAACAACAATTCGTCGGCGGTTCTTGCGCCTTGAAGTATTTTCGGTTTGTCCAGCCTGTCTATCAGCGTCGCCATGGTCGCCATGCCCACGCCGCCGCCGACAACCACGCCCCCGGCGCTCAGGCTGAAGCCCCTTCCGTACGGCCCTCTGAAGCCGACCCAGTCGCCCGGGTTCATCGCATGAAGCGCCTTCGTGAACGGCCCGCGTTTCAGAACGGTGATCCCGAAAGTCCTGTCATCGAGATACGAGATCGTGAACGGTTTTTCATCCAGGCGCGGAATCCAGACCATGACGAACTGCCCGGGCACGAACCCGCTCAGATTGAAATCCGGCGCATCCCCCGACGCGGCGACGTCCGGATCGCTCTCCGGCCTTCGGAACATCAACGTTCTGGCGGAGCGCGATTCGTCCCGGACCTCGATGACGCGGATCGAGAAGGGAAGTCCGGATTTCCATGACGATTGTCTCATGTCGCTCATTCTTCCGCTTCCCTTTATGGCAATCCCTGTTGCTTGTGCGCCGCGCCGATCAGGTCGCTCAGGCGCTCAGCGCCCAGCTTCAAGCAGAGCGCCCTCATCTGCCCGACGATGCGGCCAAAAACCTCAGGCCCGAACGCATGGACCGCGCTGCCGACTCCCACGGCGGTCGCCCCGGCCATCACCATCTCCATCGCGTGCCTTCCCGTGGAAACGCCGCCAACCCCGATGATCGGCAGGTCAACGGCCTTGAAAACGTCGTAGACGCATCTGAGCGCTATCGGCCTGAGCGCAGGCCCCGTCACGCCCCCCATTCCGAATCCCAGCACCGGGGTCCGCGTTTCGACGTCAATGAGCATCCCCGGTCCGAGGGAGTTGACCGCTGTAATCGCGTCCGCCCCGCCCTCGCGGGCGGCTGCGGCGATCTCCCCGATGGCGGGCATGTTCGGAGAAATTTTCACGAAGACCGGCTTTTTCGTGGCCGAGCGGGCGGCCTTTGTTATCTCCAGCGTCGCCTGCGGGGTTCCCTGCCCGCCCATTGTCCCGTAACCGGGCGTGTGCGGACAGGAAAGGGGCAACTCGTAGGCGGCGAAACCAAGCGGCTCCATGCGCCCGATAACCTCGACAAACTCCCCGGCGTGGGTTCCGATGACGCTGGCGAAGACCGGCGCGGCGACGTCGGACAGGCCGCTGAATTCCCGACACGCCTCCTCGACACCCGGATTGGAATAGCCGACGGCGTTGATCAATCCCGCGTCGAATGCCAGAATCGTCGGATTGGCGTGCCCGTCGCGAGGGGCGAGGCTGATGCTCTTGATCGTCACCGCCCCGGCCCCGCACTCCGCGACGCGCTTCAACAAAGCCTTTGTCGTGCCGAGGATGCCGGAGGCGAGCACGGTCGGATTGGCAAGCCGTATCCCGGCAAGGCTCACGCTCAGGTCCGGCTCAAAGCCTGCCGCAATCCTGTCTGTCTTCATATTCATCTTTCTTCCGGCGTCTTTCATGCGCGGGGATTATAACGCCCTGCATCGCTTCAAGGTAGAGGCGTATTGCCATGCGGCGCATTGTCGCGCACCGCTTGCGAGTCTGACTCCTCAACCACACTCACAAGCGGCCCGCGCGAGATGAAGCTACGCCGCGAACCATCCTTCCCGGGCAGCCGCCCCCATGCGGCGATCCTCCATTCGCCATCCGGCAGCGCCGTTTCGAATCGCCCTTCAAGCTCTCCCTCCCCCTCAAGCCTTCCGATCGCAACGGCGTCCGAATCGTCCGCCGGCCTTATCAGCACCACGTCAGCGGCCATTTTCGGCAACGGTCTGTCCGCAGGCAGGCGTCCCTTCAAACGGACAGCGATCCGAACGTTTTTCCCCGCCTCCAGAACGCCGTACTTCCCGCCACGCCCCGCAGGCAGTTCAACCTCGATCGCCGGGGCGAAATGATCCGGCGCGGCATCCGCCTCAGTGACGCCAAGCCGCATCAACTCCGCCATTCGCGGGGTGATGGAATGAAATTCAAAGAGGCAGAACCCGTCCGCCCCGGCGCGCCGCGCCAGGTCAATCTGCTCCGCCGGCTGCTCCGGACGTTTGAACTCCCAGAGTCCCAGCCCCATGTAGAGCGGAACCCGTCCGCGCACCGTCGTCCGGTAACCGGAGGCAATGGTCGCCATGAACTCGTTGCTGATTGTGTAATTCATCGGGAAGAGCAGGTCAACATATCCCTTCTCCGCCCACTTCGGCCAGTCCTGCGCGACGCCCCATCCCGCCGTCATAGGCTCCGGAAAAACGTCCGCCGAGACCGCGACGTCCGGCGCGGCGGCGTGAACCGCCTCGGTGATCCTTTTGACCGAGGCCGTGATCTGCTCGCGCCTCCACTCGTTCCATTTCGCGGAGTATCGCCACATGGGAGTCGCCTGCTTCGGCCAGGTCTGGACCGTGATTCCGGTGTCCTTCTGGAATTTTTCCTTGCAGCGCGGGCAAAAGCAGAAGTGCGGCCCCATGTAACGGATGTAATCGTATTGGACGCTGGCCGGGCGATAGACGACCGCCATCTCGACCATCGCGTCCTCCAGAAGTTTCACGTTCGCCTCATGCGTCGGGCAGATCGCCGTGAACGGGTCAAGCGCGCCGTCCCCGGTCATGCAGAGCCGCCCCTCCTTGAGGAGCTTCTCCTTGTTTTCCGGCGTGAGCATCCGGAGCCAGTAGTTGACCATCCAGAGATGGATCGCCACGCCGTGCCGCCGCGCGGCGTCAATCATGGGCCGGACCATGTCGCCGTTCTTCTGCGCCCGCGCTGAAACCGGCAGGACCTTGCTCGGATAATCGGCGTAGGCGGGCGAAGAGACGTTGCAGCAGAGCGCGTTCAGGCCCGCGCTGCGCAGCTTCAGCATCGCCGCATCCCAATCGCGCACCGTCGGGTCGTGCAGCCATGCGCCGCGAACCTCGAAGGGGCGCGTCGGAAAGCCGAGGGCGTAAAGCTCCTCGATCCGTTCGCGCATGGTCGGAAGGACGTCTATCGCCTGCGGGAACTCCTTGCAGAGACGCTTGCGGTTGAAATCATTCTCAAGATCGCGGATTTTCGAAAGGATTTCTCCAGCCCTCGCGCACCGGGAATCCGGCAGGCTGGGGGATTCAATCCGCGCCTGAAGCTGCACGATATGCGTCATGCCGCCGATTATCCGCGTTCTTTCGAGCAACCGGGCCGACGCATTCTCCCAGCCGTCCTTCGCCAGAGCGCAGACCAGCGCCCGTAAAAACCTTTCGCAACCGGCCCGGCAAAGAGTCGCCGCGTCCGAGGACACGTAAATCCCATTCGGACTTTTTACGAGGGCGGTCAGCGTCCTGCCGTCCGCCGCAACCCAATTGCCGACTACAATCGCCGGTTCTGAAATACTCGCCTCATACAGGCCGACGGGCGCGAGCGCGCTCTCGATGGGGAAGCCGCGCAGATCGCCCGTAAGTTTCAATGTTTTGAAAGCTACGGCCTTATCAGCAGGTATCGCCCGATCAGATTTCACGCAGAGAACGCGTCCTGTCTCCTCCGACAGCGTCCCGAAGGCCAAAATCTTTCCGCCGCGCGACGCGAACCTTTCGAGCATCCTGCCGGTTGCCGGATTCAGCTTCGCGGACCCGGAGACTATTGCGAGGCTGTACTTGTCGAGGGTCGCGTCCAGAATCGCCGGGGCGTCAATCAGGTCGCACGCCGATCCCGCCCTGTCAATCGCTTCGCTCAGGGCGGCGTCCTGCGCCTTCCCGCCTTCAGCCGAGCCGACAATCAGGATTTTCCCGCCCGTATCTTCCGCCAACGCAGGCGAAAAACACAGCAGATAAAGCGCCAGAATCGCGCCGCCGACGCATGCCGACCCCGTGCGCCATGCCCTCTTTACAACAGTTTTCACGATGCGTCCTCCTTATCTGTCCGACGCCGCATGAAACAGTATCAGGCGACGCGCGGCATGGCAAGGAGGCGGGGGGACTTCCCGAAGACTTCCAGCGACGGAAGGCGAACGCGGCATAATCTATAATAATAATATATGTTATATTAGCACTGTGATTATAATCTTCCTCTCTCCATCGGGAGGGGTTGGCGGATAAGAGGCTGCTGAAAGCAAATTGTTTTTCTACCCCTCAACCGTCATTCGCCGAGGCGAATGCCACCTTCTCCCCAGGGAGAAGGGAATTTCCAGATAACAACAATCTCCAGCGACAGCGTCAGTTCCGCGAAAGAATCGGCGCGGTCTTTTCCTCAAACATAACGCTCGCGCAACTCTACGGTTTCTTTTCCTCAACCGGCTGTTCCGCCGGCTTGTCTCCGCCCGCCGGAACTGCCGGGGCAGGCGCGCGTTCGGCGGGAGCCGCTGCGCCTTCCGCCGGAGGAGCCGTTCCCTCAGCCGGTTTCTCCGGCTCGGGCGGCTTTGGCAGAAGCGCCTGTATCTTTGCGACTGAAGTATCCGGACTCCATAGTATATAGCTCGAACTCGGTCCCGTGACGGCGTAGCGGTCGCCATCCTCTTTGCCGACCTTGATGAAAACCTCGCTGACCGCTTTGCGCCCGATGGTGAGCGTCATCTGCGGCGCGTCCAGCCCGTAGGCCGCAAGGTCCGTTTGCGAATACGCCGCAATGCCGGAGCCGTTGAAGCTGGCAAGCATGTTCAGCAGCGCGTCAATCGGCGCGACGTCGGCGTCCGCCGCCTGCTCGCCCTCCAACTTCACCCACTTGTTGTCCTTCTTCTCGTAGCGAACAGTAACATCACCTTTCGAGACGATCAGCTTGTTGACGTCATCCCGCTCAATGCGCGAAATGTTAGTCGAACCGAGTTCGGCCTCCAGCCGGTTGACGACCGTGTCATCAATCGTGAAGACCATCGGCCTGCCCTCGATCATGGCATAGCGGGTGGAGACTGTTCCGTCGTCCTTTTCCTTCCTGCCGACCAGCAGGACTGCGGTCGCCTCCTTCTTTTCCGGTTTCTTCGCCTCGGCGGCGTCCGCAGGCTTCTCCCCTTCCTTCTTCTCTTCAGCTTTGGGTTCCGCAGGTTTGTCTTCCGGTTTCGCATCCGCCGGTTTCGCGTCGGCGGGCTTGTCTTCCGGCTTGGCGGGAACCTCTTCCATGTAGGCCAGCCGCAGCGAAATCTCCGGTTTGTCGAGGCCGTACTTCGCAAGGTCCTGCGGATTTTCTTCGACGAATTTCTTCGCGGTCAGGTTCGAGGCGCTGTTAAGCAGGTCGCTGACGTTCCACGTGTCCGTCGCGCCGCTGCCCGGGTTTTTCAGCGTCCAGTCCGTCTCGTTCGCCTCGCTGCGGACGCATTCAAACGTCTTATCCCCCCTCTTGAGCGTGAAGCTGCGGATGTCCGTCTTGACGACGTTCAGAACGTTGCGGAAGCGGAAGGCCAGCCTCGGTTTGAGAATCCCGTCAACTGCGTCGCCAGCCGGCACGGCGTAGACCGCCGCCTGGTCGGCGCGCTTGGCGTAAAGTTTGTCGCCCGCCTCGTTCGCCTTGCCTACCATGACGCGCTCAACCGTTTTCTCCTCTGCGCCGACAAGCTGCATCTCCACAGCCGACTTGCTGTCCAGTCCGTATTCCGCCAAATCCTTCGGCGCGTCCTGAACGAATTCCGCGATCTCAAACGTTCCGAGGTTTTCCAGGAAATCCTTCAACGCCGAGGATTCCGCCTGAATGTCGCTCACGTCCTTGAAGGTCCACGGCGAATCCTTGTCCTTGCGCAGGACGGAAAACGTCCCGTCCGCCCTGACGAGGTCAATGCGCATGACGCTATCGGCTTCAAACCGCGCCAGTCGCCTGTCGCGCAGATCTTCCGGCTTGGGGCTGAGGTCGGTCTTCAGCGCCTCGGACACCGCGAAGATGCTCTTTTCTTCCTTGAGTTTCGCGTAGAGCTTGCCGTCCTTGCCTTCGGCCTTTGCGCCGATGATGAGCGTATACGACTTTTCCGCAGACGCCGCAGGCTCAGCCGGAGTTTTTTCGTCCTTCGGTTTGTCCGTCTCCTTGACGGGAACTGAGACGGTAAATGTCAACGTCGGATTATCCAAGCCGTATTTGACCAGGTCCGAATCGTCCTCGGTGACGAAATCCTCGTCTCCGATGCGCGCGTCAATCAACTTCTGAACGACCTTGCCGACCTTGTCCGCATCTGCCCGGTCAGCCACCGGCTGCGACATCATCCACTTGCCGTCCTGCTTTGCAAGCGTGACGCGCAACTCGGGTTGTTCTTCGGTCTTGGCCGCCAGAATGTCAACCTTCGTAACATCGTTCTTTTCGGCGGCGGCGATCCGCTTGTCGCGCCATTCGTTGAGCTTCTTCGTCACCTTGTCTGCGATGCTGTCACTGACGGCGTAGACGTTCGGATCGCTGCCCAGCATGACGTACGCGTTGTAGCCGACGCTGGCCTTTTTGCCGACCTTGACGAGGATTTCCTTCGGGCCTTCCGTCACGCCGTCCTTCATCTTCACAAAGAGGGTCGCCTGCGGCTCCTTGCAGCCGTATTGCTCAAGGTCAACAGGCTGACCGTCCTTTGCGGAGATGGTCGTCTGCTTGGTGGCGAACTGGATGTTGTCCAGCGCGCCTTCGACGGTCGTGCGGTCGGCGCGGACGGAGATCGGCTCAACCATGCGCCAGTTTTCCTTGTCAACGCGCTCAAAGACGAACTTCTCCTGCCCGCGCGTCAGTTCAACGCGCTGCGCGTTCTCGGTCTTGAAATCAGGGACGAGCTTCTTGCTCCATTCCTTGTATTCGTCGGTGGTCTTTTTGCCCTTTTCGACGAAATGAATGTAAGCCCCGCCCAGCGCGACAAGGATCACCAGTACCAGCGTCGTTTTCCACTTCATCCTCGACTTCCTCCGGAAATCGCAAGGTTATATTTCGCAGGCACGTTTCCGTGCCAGACCAGACGGCGCGGAAGCAAGCTTCCGCCAACGGCAAGGCGCAGGCAAGCGCGTCTGCAAAGCGGACTAGCGCACTCCAAAGATCTATCTTCTTCTTACAAAGTACACGCACAGACCGACCAGACCGACCAGGCCCGGCAGCAGCGCGAACGCTCCCCACGTTACGGCCTTCTTCTGCCATTCCTTCAGGATGATCTGCTGCATGTCCGGGGACTTCATGCCGATGCCCAGCCTGCGGTCCTTTTTCGCAAGCCAGTTCACCGTATTCATCGCAAGATCGAAATTGCCAAGCTTCATGCCCAGGTTGCTGAAGGCGCTGGACGTTCCAAAGACGACCATCCGCGGCCCCGGCATCGCCGGCGGCGGTGGCATGTAGGGATTGTTCTGCGGCGGCGTTGCGCTCTCCACGGCAACGCCGATGCAGAAGGACGCCGGATTCTTCGCGCCCTTGGTTATCTCAGATGACTTCCGCGGGATGGAAGTTCCCTTGTATGTGAAGTACATCTCCATCGTGTTGACAAGCGCCGTCGCCTTCGGCCCGCCCATCGGCGGAGCGCCTTCAGGCATGGCGGCGTCCAGCGGCTTGATCACGCAGGCGTTGATGAAGCCTGCCTGAAAGTTCTTGACAGGATCAACGATCGGATGATTCCCGAAGAACTTCCCGCCGGAAAGCACCTCGAAGGTCAACTCCTGCCCGCCCATAACTGCCGCCACAGTCCAGAGTATCGCGTCCGTCTCCGCTTCCACCTTGTAATTCTTCAGCAGGTCCTCCAGTCCGGACTTCCTGCCCACGGCGGCAATCGGGTCGAGCAGTATCAGAGCGCTGCCGTTGCGGTCAAAGTAATTGCGCAGCGTCGCGATCTCTTCCTCCTTGTATTCCGATCTTGGCCCGGCGATGACCAGGACGCTGCAATCCGGCGGAATCTCCTTCTTCTCGGACAGCATGATCGTCTCTACCGCGAAGTTCCGGTCCTTCAGCTCTCGCGCAAAAACGCCGTATCCGTATTGCTCCTGAAGATCGTCCGTAACGCATTCTCCGTGGCCGATGACGAAGTAAATCTTAGGCGATTCCTCGGTCACGGACAGGATCGCGCCGGTCAGCACTTCCTCGCCCTTGAACTGCGGCTGCCCCCCCATCGGCCCCATTCCCGAATAATCCACCATATCGTACTGGGAGACCTTTTTTGCCTTGTCGCCGCATTCGATGACGATGACGTCCTTATCCAGCCGGTCAACCTTAAGCAGCTTAGCCAGCGCCGTGACCTTGCCCGGCTCCTTGAGCACGTCAACAAACTCGTACTTCACCTTGTCGGATGCGCGGTCGTAACGCTCCAGCAGGTCCGTCAGCATCATGCCCGTCGAGAGGAACGCCTCTCCCGAGCGGTCGAAGGCCATGTAGATCGTGATTTCCTGCGGCAGGTCCTTCAGGATTTTCAGCGTTACCTCGTCCAGCGAGAAGCGCTTGTTCTTCGTCACGTCCCAGCGGAAGAAATAATGCCGGGCGTTGACGTAGCCGATCATGCCGAAGAACACCGTCGCAAGAAGCATCATGACCACCTGGTTGACGCCGGTGATTGTGCGCCTGTGCGTGAAGACCTCGATGAACCATGCGAAGTTGTAGAGGATGCACAGGACGGAGAGTACCGCGCCGCCGATGGCGATGCCCATGCTCACCGGGTCCTTCTTCATCTCGCCCATGCGGGCGTCCCCGACGACGAACCCGATCAGGACGACGATCAGCCCGATCAGGATTCCGAAGCGCGAGAGGCTTGCGTACCACGTTGGTCTTTGGACGGGACTCATTGCGGGCTACCTCCCTTTCCTTATCTCAAGCACACGCACGCTGAAGAACAGAAACAGCGCGGTGAATGTGACAAAGTAGACAACGTCGCGGCTCTCGATGACGCCCTTGAAGAACGACTCGTTGTGGTTCCAGAGGCAGATGTAGCTGCGGGCCTTGTTGAAGGCTGTCTCCGTCTCCGCGCGCCACCCGATGAACCACAGGAGAATGGTCAAACAGAACGCCAGGACGGCGGCGACGATCTGATTGGGGCTCAACGTGCTCGTGAAAAGACCCAGCGAAAGGACTGCTGCGCCCATCAGGATAACGCCGACCAGGCCGCTCAGTACCGGGCCCACCTCCGGCTTGCCGACGCCTCGCAGGGCCAAAAGATGTAGAAGCAGCCCCGCGACCACGATGAGAAAGAACATCATAGCCCCGGCGAACTTGCCCAGGACGACGTCGACGTCCGTCACCGGCGTCGTCATCAGGGTTTCCAGCGTTCCGGAGCGGCTTTCCTCCGATATCAGGCGCATCGTTATCATCGGGGCCGCGAAGAGGACAATCGTATTGAAGAAGCCCAAGCACGATCCAAAGGCCCTGTTGGCCTCCGCACTCGGGTCCGTCATGACCATAGCGAACACGACGCCAACCAAGCCCAGGACAAGCGCCATGAAGACGTAGCCCAGAGGGCTGAGGAAGTAGGCCAGCAGCTCGCGCCGGGCGATGGTGGCCGAGGGCAGGCGCGCCTCAAGGATGTTGGCGGAGATCATGCACGCGGCGCACGAGGCGATCACGATCGCGACCGTCCCGGCCGCCCACCCCGCTGCCTTCCAGCCCGGCACGCCGGCGATGATGTAGCCCAGCGCCGGAACGACGCCGAGGATGCCCGCGCAGGCCAGAACCGTCCAGCCCACGAAGCCGATCCACGCGCCGATCTTCCTGATCCCCGGCGAGATGAAGGGAACCAGGACGCACAGCGCCGCAATCGCCATCAACCCGCCGCACGCGAAGAAGACGCCCTTGAACGTCGAGCCGGGAACGGTCTCGCCCATTCCCAGGTCAAGGGACCAGTCCGACGGAATTGCGCGCGTCAGAAGAAAGAAACCCACAGCGGCCAGGACCGTGGCCGCGCCGAGGACGCTCCGCGTCATCGGCGTCCCGCCGAGGCCGGCGCCCACAGCCTTGCCGTCTACAACGTTCGTATCAGTCATATTCAGTCTCCGACTGCCCGTCCGAAAAGGCCGGACGGCCCTAATTGTCCTTTTCCGAACCCGTCGTAATGGTCGCAAAGACCTCTTCCAGCGAGGCGCGGCGCCGGTGCATCTCCCTGAGCGCCCATTTCTTCTCGACCACGCAGCGGAAGATGTCGTCTCTCACGTCCTTGTCCTTGGCCACGCGGATCTCCAGCCAGTTGAACTCGCCCTCCTTCATATCCGCGATCTCGCTGACGCCGGAGATTTTCTCGAACGCCGCCCTGACCTCCTTCGCAGGCCCCTTGACCTCCACCTCGACAAAGTCGCCCGAGAGCGTCGAGGACAGGTTGCCCGGCGTGTCATCCGCCACGATGCGGCCGCGGTTGATGATTAGCACGCGCTCGCACGTCATCTCCACCTCGGGGAGAATGTGGGAGGAGATCATGACGGTGTGTTCCCTCGCCAGGTCGCGTATTAGCGTGCGCGTCTCGCGTATCTGGTTTGGGTCAAGGCCGGAGGTCGGCTCGTCCAGGATCAGGACGGGCGGGGACCCCAGCAGGGCGTCCGCGAGGCAGACGCGCTGGCGGTAGCCGCGCGAGAGCGTGCCGACGATCTGCGCCTGCACGTCCGAAATCGCGCAGCGGTCCATGCACGCCGCGACGCGCTTGCGCCGGTCCCAGACGGGTATGCTCTTGAGGGCTGCGCGGTAACGCAGGTACTCCTCGACGCGCATGTCGGTGTATAGCGGGTTGTTTTCCGGCATGTAGCCGACGTTCTTGCGCACGCCGATGGAGTTTCTGAAAACGTCGCATCCGGCCACGGACGCCGACCCGGCCGTCGCGGGGAGGAAGCACGTCAACATGCGCATCGTCGTCGTCTTGCCCGCGCCGTTAGGCCCGAGCAGGCCGACGATCTCGCCTTTTCCCACCTTGAACGTGATGTCGTCCACAGCCACGATGGGGCCGAATTGCTTGCTTAAATGCTCGACCTCGATCACGGGGCTTGCTCCTTTGTTATCCGGTTGGGAGGCGGGCTATTCCGCCACTTCGGTCTCATCTTCTTTCTTCTGTTTCTCGATCGCCTTCTTCGGAGGGGACAACCCCAGTTGCGCCCTGATTTCCTTGGCCTTCTCCTTGTCCCCGATGCGCTCGTAAGCGACCATCGCCAGGGTCGGCTTGCCGTTCTCCAGCGCCTTTGCAGCCGTCTCGGATAGTTCCTCCGGCGTTGCCGCCGTCCCCAGAAGTTTCCTTGCGCGAAGCAGAAGCGCCGCGTCGCCCCGGGCGACGGCCGTCTCCGCCACCTTTGCGATCCGGTCCTTTGCCTCGGCGCGATGGTAGAAGTTCAACGCGTCGTCGTAACGCCCCGCCTCCAGGAAATCGTCCCCCGCCCGCATCAGTTTCTCAGGGGAAACCGATCGGGCGTATAGTTGTCTTCGCTTCTGCGTAAAACCCAGGACTTTCCCTGCCATCGCAATCCCGGAGGCTCGCTGCCTCCTCACTTTCCCTGACTGTATGGTGAAACGCCCTTCTATGCGAATCATTCAATATACGAAAATCCGCCCGTCTGTCAATCCCCGTAATCGGTTTCGTGATCGGCCTCCAGCCCGCCCGGTATCCGGTCATCCACCTCTGAAAAACAACAATCTTCAACGGTTGAGCCGAGCATCGAACGGCATTACAATGAAGCGCAGGATTCCAGACGGCGGAGACACAATGCCCCCAAGCATTGACAAAATAATTGACGGCGTGATGGTCGGCGACAGGCTCTCGCCGGACGAGGCGCTGATCCTTCTTGAGAGCAATGAGGTCTCCGTCCTGGGCGCGGCGGCCAACCGCCTGGCGCGGCGGCAACTGCGAGACCAATACCGCACATACGGCGTCGAGGCCGTCGTGTTCTATTCCAACGTCTGCGTCTCTGGCTGCCGATTCTGCTCCTTCTTCCGTCCTGCCGGCCACCATCAGGGCTTCGTCCTGAGCATCTCCGAGCTTCATAGAATATTGCGCGACGCCTCCAACCACGGCCCCAGCCACGTCCGTCTGCAAGGCGGATTACATCCGGACCTGAAGATTGACTACTTCGAGCGCCTGCTGGCGGAGATCAAGGAGGGATTCGGGCTTCAGATTCACGCCTTCTCCCCCCCGGAAATCCTGCACATAGCCCGCGCAAGCGGCATTTCCGTTACGGAGAGCTTGCGCAGGCTCCACCGCGCCGGACTGGACAGCATCCCGGGGGATGGGGCGGACGTTTTCGACGCGGGCTGCCGGGGCAGGATCAGCCCACACAAATGCTCCGCCGATGAATGGATCGAGGTCGCCGCCCGCGCCCACGGCGCCGGCGTTCCCACGTCCGCCACGATGATGTTCGGCCACCTGGAAACGGCGGAGCAGAGGGTGGCGCACCTTGAACGGTTGCGCCGTCTCCAGGACGGCACGCATGGAATCGCGAGCTTCGCGCCGTCCACTTTCGTGCCCCGCAGCACAGCCCTGCCTGAGACACCCAGAATTACAGCATTCGAATACCTCAGGATGATCGCCGTCTGCCGGATGTACCTGGACAACGTGCAGCATATTGAGGCGTCATGGATGACGGAGGGCATTGACGCTGCTTCGCTTGCGCTGGCTTTTGGCGCTGACGACATCGGCTGCGCCCGGATTTTCGGGCAGAACGTCCGGGATGTGGAAACCTCGCGCTATCCTGACAAAGAGGAGTTGATGGCGGCAATCGTAAAGGCGGGATGTGAGCCGAAGCTGCGATCGGGGCTGTGCGAACCGGTGGAAACCGAAGCGTGACCTGTGCTAATGCCGGTCACGCCTGTTTCTCCGTTTCCAGAGACGCGGGATCCACTCCGCCGCCCACTTCTTCGCGCGCCCATAATCAGGATGCCGCTTCTCCAACCGGGCGAACTCAGGGGGATGGATGCTGCGTCTGGCGCCGGTCCTTCGCACGCCGAGTCTGTCGTGCAGCATCTCGTGATACATCAGGTAATCCATGTAGAACTGCGGAACGTCCGGAGAATCCAGCAGACGGTTGACGCGGATCGTCCCGATCTCGGAATCGCCCTCCGGCGCCCTCCAGCAGCCCATCTGCGTCCGGTTGAAACCCCTGCTCCAGCCGACGCGGCAACGCTGCTTCCCCTCGAAATACGCCTCATTCACCCTCCGGAACACCTCCTCCAGATTCCAATAATGCCCTTGCGCCGAGATTGGCGTCCGCCGCTTGCGTCTGGGTCTGTTTATCTCCGTCTGATGGGTGTTGATATAGCTTCTGATGATGCGGTCGGCCTTCATGCGCCGCTCCGCCGGCAGGCGGCGACGGGTGAAATCCGCCACGGCGTCCAGAACGTCGGGCGGGGCATCCCTGAACATGCCGTTTAAGCGTATAATAATGCGGTCCGGCAGCGTCCGGAAGCTGATCATGACCGTTGCGTTGTCGGTATATCGGACCTCGACCGCGTCGGTTCCGAGACATGAGCGCAGATGAGATTGAACGGCGTCCGAGCCGGGCTTATGGAAGTCTGCGGGGCGGAATAATGATCCCTGACCGGCGGATTGGCGGGTTTTAGACATCGGGGATTTCACGCCTCGGGGGGGTTGCGCGGTACCATGTGCTTCACCAGCGTCACGCAGTTGCCTTTTTCGTTATATTCAACCTCGTCCATGTACTTGCGTGAAAGCAGGATTCCGAATCCGCCCTCGCGCAAACCAAGCTTCTCCCTCAGGCTCAGATGCGCGGCTGGATCGGAGTCCGGCGTCGCCGCGTGTTCCAGATTCCCGGGCGCAAAGCCCGATCCCTGGTCCTGTATGCGGAAGACCAAGCGGTCCTTGGTCATATGACAATTGATGGATACGACCAGGCTGGCGTCGTTGCGATTGCCCCACTCAATCGCGTTATGCCCCATTTCCAGGACGGCGTATTTGACCTTCTGCGCCTCCAGTTCGTCCACCTCTGTGTCCTGAAGCACGACGGTCAGGAGTTCATTCACGCTATCCAGCAGTTTCAGGTCGCTCTGAAGGTCAATCTGAATGCTCCGGTTGATGCCCTCCTCTTTCATCTTGTTGCGGCGTTCGATATTGCGGCGGATGCAGCGGGTCAGGTCATCCGCCTTGAAAGGCTTCGTCAGGTAGTCGTTAGCCCCCACGCGCAGGCCATAGAATTTGTCTTTCTGCGTTCTAAGGGCGGTGAGGATAATCACGGGGATGAGGTTTGTGCGGCGTCGCATCTTGAGATGCTCGCAGAGGGAATTGCCGCTCATGCCCGGCAGCATGATGTCGGTTATTATCGCATCCGGGACTTCCTGTTCGAGATACTGAAGGGCTTCCTCGGCGGAATAGGTCTGGACGCACTTGAACCCCGCCATGTCCAGGACCGTTTCAATGAGGGCGTTGGTATCGGCGTCGTCCTCAACGATTAGGATTTTCCCGGGGGCGGCGTCGTTTTTGCCGGGTTGGGTCTGGTGTTGAGCCTGATCTGTCTCAGACACTTGGCTGTCTCTGATTACGCGTCACAGCGTCTCTGAGGGTGGACGCATCATAGCGTGCATGAAAAGGGGTAGATGGGTTCGGCGCGCCTGCTCGAACCCATGCTGGAAAGCAAATACGGATTTGGTCCGCGTGGGTTCGTAGAACCCACCCGCCCTTTTCATGCATGCTCTCAGAAAGCAAACCTTGCGAGTGTGATTTTACAAGTCGCCGAAGCGGGATTCAAGGGTTGGAAAAGGAACCGTCTCCTTCCTTTTCCCGCGCTCATCGTAGGGGAAGGTCGTTCTTTACCGTGTTACGTCCTAACAGGAAATTGGAAGCTGAACACATACGGAGGAGAAGGAGAAGATTTAAACGCCGAGCGGGTCTCTCAGCGCGCGCCACTCCTTGCCGCTGCACAGTCCGTCAGAAAAAGTAAATCTCCAGCGGGGAGTTGAACGTCGCCTCAAACGTCACATCGTCAACCCGGTATGAACGCGAAGGACGGAAGGAGTCTGCCGTCTGTTTATCCGGAAATCGGATGGTTCCCAGTATTGGCCGGTCCATTCTGAAAGGTTTGCAGCGATCCACACGTTTCACTGCCTCTCTTGCGCCGTGAATGATGAGCGCATGGGCTTCCTCAGGGGCCAGCAGCTCGCCGCAAGTTCTTCCGTAACCCTTTTTGACTGCAACAGTTACGATTTCCGGCCCCAGGAATTCCTTCGCCTCCCGGCAAGTCGCCTCATCGCCCGTCACCATGACGACCGGCACGCCGAAATGTCCCATTACGAGCGCGGACTGGGCGATTTCCCCGCACTCGAGTCCATTGTACCAGTATCGGATTCCCGATCGTGATGATTGGGTGTGGTTGAGCATCCCGTCTGGCGTTCCGGCCATGGCGTGGTAGCCAAGCAGCATCCCCGCCGCGAATGACTCGTCAAGGCCCATGTGCGGTTGCCTGCGATCTGTTCCGGTGGCGTAGACCGCGCCGGGTAACATCAGTTCAGGCACGAAATTGTAACCGCCGCCGTGCCCGTCCAGAACCGTGACATGCCGCGCGCCGCCCTCGCGGCAGCCCTGAATGGCCGCCCGTATGTCGCCCATCAGGAGGCGTCTGGCGTTCTCATAGTGCGGGGAGGCGAATTCGCGCGCCTGCTCCCATACGACGACCCCGCTTATTCCCTCCATATCGGTTGAAATGTAGACTTTCATTGCGTTTCCTCTCATGGACGTTTGGGATGGCCGATTGCTAGAAGTTCAGGAAATGATACATGCCCGACCGGAATCCGCAACGGATTTGTTTGCCGCAAGTCATGGGGCAGGTGGTTTAAAAATGCGTCGCGCGCGCCATGCCTGCACCCTTCAGGCGGGATGGCTACGCCCCGGCAAACGCGGCCTCTACTGACCGGATTATTCTCAATAATCTAAAGTCCTTGCCACCCGCAGACATTATGCAGTAAGATAACTCGAATACGGCGCTAATGGTTTAATGTCCGGGTCGGATTGAAAAAGGAGGCGACGCCATGTCAGAAGAGCCTGTTCGTCCGAAGGTGGGTTTCTACGTCGTGTTGGCGATTGCCGTGGCAGGGCTGCTGGCCTACGGTTTCAGGAACACGCTGCTGCCCAAGCCGAAGCCCGCGGATGAGGCGGCGGGGACACCGATCACGCCGGGCGATCTGCAAACCGGCGGGGACGCCAAAGGCGCGGAGGCCCCGGATTCGGACATAGCCACAACGGTCAAGGAATATAAATTCGTCCCGACTGAGAAGCTGCCGCCCGTGCAGGGCGTGAGCAAGTATGACGCGCTTCAGAACCGGACGGTCAAGTTCGCGTTGAACGTCTGGGCCGGGTGGGCGCCAATCCTGCTGCACAACGAGGGCAAGGAACCGGGCAAGCTGTGGAAGACGCCCGGCGGCCAGGACTTCAAAGTCGAGCTTGTTCTGATTGACGATCCAGTGATGATGCGGGACTCCTACGCAGCCGGGAAGATTCACATCGGATGGGCCACGCTGGACATGGTTCCCTTGTTCATGGAAGAGTTGCAGCGGGACACCCGCGTCTGGCCGCGCATTTATCAGCAGGTGGACTGGAGCAACGGGGGCGACGGGATCGTCATCCGGCGCAGCGCGGCGAAGGACCCCAAGCGTCCGACGATCGCCGACCTTAGGGGTAAGAAAGTCGTCCTGGCGCAGAACTCTCCGAGCCAGTTTTTCGTTCTGAACGCGCTGATAAACGGCGGTGTGCAGCCGTCTGAGGTTGATTTCGTCTACACGCAGGACGCCTTCCAGGCTGCGGCCGCATTCAACACTCAGAAGGACATCGCCGCCTGCGTGAGCTGGGCACCCGACATCTACAACCTGACCAAGGCGCAGGGCAATCACCTCCTTGTGACTACGGCGACGGCCAACAAGCTGATCGCGGACGTATGGTTTGCGCGGGCGGACTTTGCAAAAGATCACCCCGACATCTGCGAGGGGCTGGTGCGCGGCATTTTCGAGGGCATGGCGGCGATCAAGAGCGACGAGGGCAAAAAGAAGGCGTCCGAATACATGGCCAAGGCATACAATATCCCCGCCGACGAGTGCATGGGCATGCTTGGCGACGCGCACAGCACGAACTACGCGGAGAACCGCGAGTTCTTCATGAATCAGAACAATCCCACGAACTTCGAGCGCACGTGGGGGACGGCGAATTATCTTTATCGCCGCGTCGGGAAGGTTACGAAACCGGTCAGCTTCGACACGGTCATGGACTTCAGCGTCATCCAGAAACTCGGCAAGGAGGAACCGTACGCCAGTTCCAAGGATGAATATGCCGTGCAGTTCGCCCCGAAGAGCGTGAACACAATCAAGGCCGAGAGCGGCGAGATACTGACGAAGGTTGTGGTCATCCACTTCTTCCCGAACAGTTGGGACCTTTACAAGAAGATCACCGTGACCGAGAACGGAAAGACGATCGAGAAGCAGTATGACCCCAATGTTGAGATGGTGCTTGAGGAGATAGCCAAGCTTGCCGGACAGTACGGCGCGGCGCGCATCGTCATCGAGGGGCATACCGACTCAAGCATGAAGGGCAAGGTCGAGGAGTCGCAGGTGGAGGAGTTGTCGGACAATCGCGCCAACTCGGTCAAGGAAGCGCTGGTCAACAAATACAAGACGCTTGATCCGAAGCAGTTCAGCACTGAAGGCCTGGCATGGAAGGTTCCGGCGGATGAGAACGACCCGTTCAATCATGCCAAGAACCGCCGAGTGGAGGTCAAGGTGTACCCGCTGGAGGCCACGCAGTAGATTCCGGACCAGAAGATGAAAATATCGGACATGTTGCGCCGCGGGTTGCGGCGCTGGGTCACGGTGCGCGATTGCCCCAGCCGGACCGGAGCCGCCGCGGCTTCCATGCTGTGCATATTGTTGACGCTTTGCGTCTGGCACGTTCTTACCGCGGGGCCGGTTCAGGATCGCACGATTGATCCGCTGACTCTGCCGAGTCTGAAGGAGACGGTTAACTCATTCCATTCCCTGTGGTTCGAACGCGCGGTGGCCCGGGGGGCGTTCTGGAGCCTGGGACGAGTGCTGGCCGGGTTTCTGCTCGGGGCGGGGATAGGCGTTCCGCTGGGGGTGACTGCGGCATCGTTCCGCCGCCTTTACGCCTTCATGAATCCGCTGTCAATCTTCGGGCGAAACGTGCCGATTGCCGCGCTTATACCCCTCACGTTGATCTGGTTCGGCATAGGCGAGACGCAGAAGGTGATGTTTATATTTCTGGCGACGGTGGCGTTCATATTCTTCGACGCGGCGAACGCGGTTGACGGGGTTTCGGAAGCGTATCTGGACAGCGCCTACACTCTCGGCGCGCGATTCGTCCCCCGGCACGGCGCATTATGGGCGCTGGCGGCGGGCATTGCTTACGCGGCGGCGTTCGGAGCGGCCTACTGCATTCTTGTATCGCGTCCGGCGGAGGCTGAACTGGCGTCAGCGTGGAACGGCAATCTGGGGCTGGCCGTCGGAACGGGGCTGGTTCTGGGATTCGTCCTGTGGTTTCCCATCGTCGCTTTTCAGGTCGTGCGCAAGGCGCTTTTCGCGCTGGCATTGCCGGATATAGTCAATAGCTTGCGCCTGCTGTTCGGCATAGCCTTCGGCTACATCATGCTGGCGGAGGTGATCAACGCAGATTACGGGCTGGGCAGCATTATAATCACAAGCCAGCGCCGGGGGCCGCGCGAGCATATCTACCTTTCGCTGATCCTGATCGCCTTGCTTGCCTTCGCCATTGATCGCGGGATTCTTGTTGCGCAGAGACGGCTTTTCCCGTACCGCGCGTCGGGGGGGAGGTAAGCCATGTGCCCGCTTCCCCTGCCTCCGGGCGTTCCGGCGTGTTCGATCATTGACGCCCCGCCGTATCCCGCTCGCGCGGACGTCCCCCCGATTGTTGAGATGAACGGCGTCACCAAGACATACGCTGCGGGAACGCCGAGGGAATTCACCGCAATACGGGACGTGACCTTCAAGGTAGAGGACCTTGCGAACGTCGGGCAGTTCGTCTGCATTCTCGGCCCGAGCGGCTGCGGAAAGAGCACGATCCTGCGGCTTATTGCCGGGCTGTCCCCTCAGTTTCCGCCGACGGCGGGGGAAGTCATGGTGAACGGGCATCAGGTCGCCGCGCCTGGGCCGGACAGGGGCATGGTCTTCCAGGACTACACATGTTTCGACAACCGCACAGTTGTGGATAACGTGGCCTTCGGGCTGGAGTGCCGGGGCGTTCAGAAGAAGGAGCGTCGGGCCGAGGCGATGGAGTGGATCGCCAAGGTCGGGTTGAATCCGCAGAAGGACGCGCGCAAGTATCCTCATCAGCTTTCCGGCGGGATGCGGCAGCGCGTAGCGATAGCGCGGTCGCTGATCCTGAAGCCGAGCATCATCCTGATGGACGAGCCGTTCGGGGCGCTGGACCCGGCCACGCGGCACAACATGCAGGACCTGCTGGCCGCGCTCTGGCGGGAGGTGCAGTCCACTGTCTTCTTCATAACGCATGACGTTCCGGAGGCGGTTTTCCTGGGCGACCGCATTTTCATAATGAGCAACGCCCCCGGGACGATACTGCATCGCTTCTTCATCCTTGCGCCGGATCGCCCCGCCCGGCTGATGCCGCGCGAGCCGGCGTTTCTGGACACCGTCAACGGGATACGCGACATTCTCGGCGGCCTTGCAGAGGGCAAAGGATAGGCGAGCGGCCATGGGAAAGATGCTTCAATACGCGAAGACTGCTTTTCTCTGGCGCTGGAACCTGCTGTTCTTTGGAACGGGGGTCGTGTTCTCCTTTCTCTCAGGCGCGCCGAGCCAGGTCCTGCCGATAGTGACGGCGCTTGAGCTTGCCTACATGGGGACGCTTTACGCCAGCCCGCGATTCCGCAAGGCCGTTGACGCCGCTGGCAGGCCGAAGCGCCGGCAACCGACGAACGACGAACTGATGACGCAGATACGCGAAACGCTGACGGGCAAGGAGTGGACGCGCTTCCAGGCGCTGCGAAACCGCTGCGAATCGCTCAACGCGATCGGAAGGCAACTGCGCGGCCCCGGCGGGCAGGAGGACGACACGGCCATCGGAGACATGCGCCGGGAGGCGCTGGACCGGCTGCTCTGGATGTTTCTGAAGCTGCTGCTGAGCAAGAATGCGCTGGACCGGTTTCTTGCCACAGCGGACACATCCGCAATACGCAAGGATATGGCCGATTGCGAAGGTCAACTGGCGGAGGCCCGCAAGCAGAACCGCAACGAGGCGCTGCTGCGCGCGATGGAGGACAAGCTGGATACCATGCGCCAACGGCTGGCAAACTTCGAGCAGGCCGGGGAGAACCGCGACACCGTGCAGGCAGAGCTTGACCGAGTGGAGCAGAAGATCGCCGCCGTCAGCGAGGGCACGCTCAGCGCGAACGATCCCGGCGCGTTCAGCGCGCAGGTTGACGGAATCGCCGCAGGGATAACGATCGCAGACGAAGCCGTCCGCGGGCTTGACGCGCCGTTACACTTTCAGGACGATACCCCCCCCACCTTCCTCAGGGAGGCGGAGTAGGCGGGATTGCTTTGCGCGGATGGGCCGATTAGAATGCGTCCGCGCTTCAGACAAAGGTCGCGCCGCGACAGGAGGCAGACATGTTCAAACGCATATCGAATCTGGTCAGGGGTTTCCTGAGCCTTTTCATCTCCGGCATAGAGCGCAAGAATCCGGAAGCGCTCCTTGAGGTCGAGAAGGAGAACCTTCGCGCCCAGATCGCCAAATACAACCAGGGGCTGGCCTCCCACGCCGGGTTGTGCGAGCGGCTGATGACCCAGGTCAAGCGGCAGGAGGCGGAGGAGCGCGACCTTCGCGCGAAGACATCCGCCAACCTGAAGGCGGGCAACCGCAAGGTGGCCGCGCAGTACGCCTTCAGACTCCAGACTCTCACGAGAGAACTGGCCGATAACCGCGAGCAGCTCAAACAGGCCGAGGAAACCTACCAGAACCTGATCAAGGCGAGAGACGTTGCCATCAGCGCCGCCAGGGCGAAGATCGAGGCTCTCAAGAGCAGCATTGACGATATGAAGATGAAGCAGGCGATGGCGGAACTGACGGAAATGTCCGCCGGCATGGTCTCAACACTCGGCGGATCGGGCGACACGCTTGACCGGCTGCAGACGATGGTCGAGGAGGAGCGCGAGAAGGCCGCAGGACGCGCGCGAGTGGCAAGGGATTCCATGGACATGAAATCCGTCGCGCTGAAGGAGGCCGAGGAGGCCGCGCTGGCAGATCAGGCGCTAGCCGACTTCGCCGCCAGCGAGGGTCTGGCGATCCAGGCGGAGGAGAGCGCTCCGGCGGAAACCGCCGCGCCGCCACAGGAGAAGACGATGGGACCGGAGCAGGAGAAGGAACCGACGGCGTAGCCGGATTTCTGACCGCCGCTTCCCCGCATGAAAGCTTGAATGCGGTAAGCGCGGTTTAACGCCTCAAAGAACCGTCCATCCTTGCAAAAGCAAATGACAGCCAGCGACAGCGAACTCCGCGCGCCGAACATCCCCCTGCCGCCGTGGGCGCGGGAGTTGATCGCGCTGTATGAAAGCGATGCCGCCAGCCAGTTCATCCTCCACGGCAACATCAACGACCGGATCATTCTTCCGCTTGGCGGGCAGACGGATATCGGCAACCTCGGCGATTTTCTGCTTCGCGTGCTGCTGCCCCGGTTTGACGTGGTCCTCTGTTACGACCTGGGCAACGGCATACGGGTGGAGAAGGGGGGGGAGATATTCATGCAGTGCCCGCGGTTCCGGGAGAATCCGGAACTCCCCAAGACGCCCCGCGCGGCGGTTGAGGCGCTCTCGCATTACTTCCGCTACACGGCCAACCTGAGACGTCTCGGGCAGAAGCGAGCGCAGGTGGGCTGCATATTCCGCTCCGCTCAACTGGCGACCCCGGCGCTCGGCGCGGGGTTGAATTATGACATAAGCGCCATGGCGCTGCTGATACGGGACTGGGGCAGCGACGCATCTCTTACCGAACACGCGCTGGCGACGTTCCTCATCGCGGAGAACCTGAACGATCTGCATCCGCTGCTGGTCAACAACCCCCGCGCGGCGCGGATCAAGATCCCACTTCCGTCCCCTGAGGAGCTTCAGGGCGCGCTTGCCTTGATGGCTTCGCGTTATCCGAAAGCCCTGTCAAATTGCCAAGGCAATTTCGAGGCGCCGGCGCAGCAGCTTTCCGGGGCCACGCTGGGCGCGGTTGAGAGCATGCTCCGCGCGAAGGAATACCAGAAGGAGGCATTGAAGCCGGAAGACTTGTCGAAACTCAAGAAGGGGTTGATCGAGAACGATTCCAACGGGCTGATCGAGTTCATCGAGTCCGGACGCAGCCTGGACGACCTATACGGGCAGGAGAAGGTCAAAGCGTGGTTGCGGCAGGACATTGCCCTCTGGGCGCGCAACGACCTCCGGGCCATGCCGATGGGCTACCTGCTCTGTGGGCCGGTCGGCACGGGCAAGACCTTCATGGTCGAGTGTCTGGCCGGCGAGGCGGGCGTCCCGGTGGTCAAGCTTAAGAACTTCCGTGACAAATGGGTCGGCAGCACAGAGGGCAATCTGGAGACGATCTTCCGGTTGCTGCACGCGCTGGGGCGGTGCTACGTCTTTGTTGACGAGGCGGATCAGGCGCTCGGCAAGCGCGACTCCGGCGGTTCCGATTCCAACCTGTCCGGACGCATTTATTCGATGATAGCGGAGGAGATGGGGGACACGAAGAACAGGGGGAAGATCGTCTGGATACTGGCGTCAAGCCGTCCTGACCTTATCGAGGTGGACCTGAAGCGTCCGGGGCGCGTGGACGTGAAGATACCGCTTTTCCCCACTTCAACGCCGGAGGAGAGTTTCGCCCTCATCCGCGCCCTGTGCAAAAAGCGCGGGCTTGTTGTGGAGGATTCATGCTACGAGGAGATCAGGCATCTCATTCCGCTGCTGCTCACACCCGGCGCGGCAGAGACGCTTGCCGTGAAGGTATACCGCCTGGTGGCGACGGAGAATCGGTCAGTCTCGGAGACGCTGAAGGCCTGCCTGACGGGATATCAGCCGCCGGTATCGGGGGAGGTGATGGCGTTTCAGATAGGGCTTGCTGCGCGGGAGGCCAGCGACGTCGAGTTCGTCCCGGAGATATTCCGGCGGATGATTGCGAAGTAAAAGCGAGACAATCCGCCCCCCGCTCATTTCAGGTTCAGATTTTGCAGGACTTTCTTCTCCAGCCCCCTGACGTTCGCCGATTTGCATTGGGGACATGACATCCGACCGGCGGAATCACGCCCCGCGCCCGACGCGGCAAAGACCTTTTTACAGTCCATACATACGTACCCCTTTTCCAGCTTTACATTGCATTTCCCGCACATCGGCGATACATCATCCGCATCCACATGGTAATGCCTGGAGCATTTCGGACAGGCCATGACCACGTCCGACATGCTTCCCTCGCCCGATCCTATCAGACTCAGCAACCATCCTATGGTGAGGGAAAGGACGATCACCGCCGCGGCGGTGGCCAAGATGGCCCAGCGTGGAAGCTTCAGGATTGAAACGCCGAGGAGCCAGTTCTTTTTCGCATCGGCGTCGCCTGCCGTATCAACGACCGGTCCGACGGCGTCAACCCCGCAGGCGGGGCACTTCATGCCGGGGCGGAAGACGACGTTGTTTTCGATGTGCCCGCACTTGGCGCACTGGACGGACATGGTTTCCTGAATGACGCCAGGCGTTTGATGGGTTTGCGGCGGGGGCGGAGATTGCGGCGTGGCGGAGGCGGTGGAGACCGCAGGCTTGGGCTGGGACGGCACCCTGTGGTTTTCCAGGCAGGATGGGCACGTCATACTCCTTCCTGCCGCGTCGTCCGGGGCCTCGATGTTCTTGTCGCATCGTGGGCATTTATAGCGGATGGTCATCTCAGCCGTCTCCTGCAATGGGAAATCGCGGCGGACTGTTACGGCGACAATCTATCCCCATCGCGGAGCGTGAAGCAAGGGGGAACTTGAACGCCATCAATTGGAATCTTGCTAACTGCGAGGGCAAGAATATAATGAGCGTCAGTCAGATGCTCATCCCTATCGGAGGCAGCATGGCCAAGACGCAACATCATCTTTTTGACGACGATACTCATCTCGGCGAACTCCCGGTTGCACTCGCCGAGAACGTCCGGTCCTCGAACCCGTGGTGGCGCGGGGAGGAGGGGGTCAGGCTGCCTGCTTTCAAACGCTGGCCGTTTGCGCGGCTCCTGAGCCTGCTGAAAACGGGGATGACACAGACAACCGTTCTGCGCGGTCCGCGCAGGGTGGGTAAGACGGTCCTCCTGAGACAGGCCATTGACTCTCTCCTGAAAGAGGGCGTCCCCGCCAGCCGGATACTCTACGTGCCCTTCGACGAATTGCCGACCCTTCGGGGCGTCCGGGAACCGATCCTGGCCATCTCCCGATGGTTTGAGGCCAACATTCTCGGGGAAACCTTTAATTCCGCCGCCAACGGCGGCCGGCAGGTCTTTCTCTTTTTCGATGAAATGCAGAATCTTGACGCATGGGCTCCACAGATCAAGAACCTTGTGGATAACCACATGGTCCGGGCGCTGATAACCGGCAGTTCATCGCTCAGGATCGAGGCCGGGCGGGACAGCCTTGCCGGCAGGATCACGACGCTTGAAATGGGGCCTCTCCTTCTGCGGGAAATAGCCGGACTTCGATTCGGCTTCGAGAAACAATCCGCATGGGGCAACAACGACCTTGAGAACCTCCAATCCGTTGATTTCTGGAAACAGGCCGTCGAGTCCGGAAGAAAAGAGGCCGACTTGCGCGGACAGGCTTTTCAGGCATTCTCAGAACGCGGGGGCTATCCCATCGCGCAGGAGAGGCACGACACGCCCTGGCATGAACTGGCGGATTATCTGAACGAGACAGTCATCCGCCGGGCGATACAGCATGACTTGAGAATGGGACCGCGGGGCCAGAAGAGGGACGAGAAACTGCTGGAGGAGGTTTTCCGCCTCTGTTGCCGATACGCCGGACAGTCGGCGGGGCAGGCGGCATTCGTGCCGGAAATTCAACAGGCGCTAGCCGGAAACATCGGGTGGGGGCGCGTTCTGACCTACCTGCGGTTCCTCGATGGCACGTTGTTGGTCCGCCTTGTGCAGCCTCTTGAGCTTCGTCTCAAGAAACGGAAGTCTCCAGCCAGGATATGCCTGTCGGATCACGCGCTTCGGGCAAGTTGGCTGCAGGAAATCATCCCTCTTGATCCCGCCGGGCTTGGGGCGAATCCGCACCTGACCGATCTGGCCGGGCACCTGGCGGAGAGCGTTCTGGGATACTTTCTGGCCTCCGTGCCGAACCTGGACGTCGCGCACTTTCCCGCTCGCGGAGCCGAGCCGGAGGTGGATTTCGTTCTGACCGTCGGCACGCGCCGAATCCCTATAGAGGTCAAGTATAGAAAGCGGATTGACCCACTTGACGATACGCGCGGGCTTCGCGCATTTCTGGAAAAAGCGGTATACAACGCCCCGTTTGGCATCCTCGTCACCCTTGACGATGATGTTGCAATCCCCGATCCGCGCATTGTTTCGATATCGCTGTCATCATTCCTTTGGACAAGGTAGGGGCGCAGCCCCGGCAGCGATGGGCAGCCCCGGCGAATAGCTCGCAGGATTTCATGCGCCGTTTCTGCTCATTGAACGCGAAGCAGGTTTGACACCCGCGCTGCGGGGCATATAATTCCCCCCATCGCAACGAACCATGCCGTCAGGCGGGTTGACCAATTCAGGCACGGGAGGAAACGATGTTCAGCGGATGTTACACGGCGTTGATAACGCCAATGCTTCCGGACGGCGGACTGGACCTTGACGGTCTGAGCCGTCTCGTGGAGTTCCAGGCGGCGGGCGGCCTGCGGGGCCTGCTGGCCGTCGGAACCACCGGCGAAAGCCCGACCCTCACCTGGGACGAGCACAACGGCGTGGTCCTCCACGTCAGCAAAACGCTTGGCAACAGGGGGATCACGATCGCCGGCTCCGGGAGCAACAACACCGCCGAGGCCATCCGCGGGACGGAGCACGCATGGCGTCACGGCGTCCAGGCCGCCCTCCTGGTTGACCCCTATTACAACGGCCCCAGCTCGCTGGAAATCCGCAGGGAATACATCGCCCCCATAGCCCGCAACGTCCCGGGAATGCAGCTCATCCCCTACATCATTCCCGGACGCACTGGCGCTCAACTGCTGCCGGAAGACCTGGCGATGCTCAACGACGAGTTCCCGAACGTGAAGTGCGTGAAGGAGGCGACGGGGAACCTGGACAATATGCGGCGCACCCGGGCATGCTGCGGGAAGGACTTCGTCATACTCTCCGGGGACGACGACATCACGTTCGAGATGATGACCGATCCGGCGATTCGCGCAGCCGGGGTGATCTCCGTGACCTCGAACATAGCCCCGGCGGCCGTCCAGAAGATGGTGGAACTGACGGCGGCGGGGAAACTGGCTGAGGCGGGACGAATCCGTGACGCGCTGAAACCGCTCTTCGGAATCATCACGGTCAAGACGACCGAGGACACACCGTATGGCCCGGCGGCTTGCAAGGCGCGCAATCCGCTGGCGACCAAGACGCTGATGCGGCTGCTCGGGATGCCTTCCGGACCGTGCCGCCGCCCGCTGGGCAGGATGACGCCGAAAGGCTTGGAAGTCGTGCTGGCAGCAGCGAAGCAGGTCTGGGAAAAGAACCCGGAGATTCTTCAGCCGGTTGCTGACGCTTTCGATGTAGACATTGACGAGCGCTTGAACGATCCGAAATTCCGCGAAGGATTGACGTATTAGACGCGCCACCGCGAAGGCTGTAGCATGGCTACGGCGCTCCAAAGGACGACAAACCGACGCAAAGGGACACGTTAGGGAGACCAATCAGATGCTGCGCAAGCTTTGCATGCCCAAACTAGGCGAGACGATGAAGGAAGGAACCGTCGGAGAGTGGAAGAAGAAGGAAGGGGACTTCATCAAGGTAGGCGACGTCATCCTTGAGATAACAACGGACAAGGCGACTCTGGAAGTCGAGAGCTTTGAGGAATGGGCGCTGCTGAAGATACTGGCGCAGCCGGGAGAACTCCTGCCGGTCAATACGCCCATCGCCATCATGGGCGACAAGGGCGACAAGCTGCCGGACGATCTGAGCGCGATACTTGGAGCGGACGCGCCGGCCAAGCCGGCAATCGCGGCGCAAGGAGCGGCGCAAGGAGCGGCGCAGACCGCCCAGAACGCCCCGCCAAACCAGACGGCTCGGGCGGCGGATGCACAGGAACCGGGAAGGCTCATCGCAAGCCCCCGCGCGAAAAAGCTGGCGTCCGACGAAAAAATCCCGCTGCAGATTCTGAGGGGCAGCGGCCCGAACGGAAGAATCGTTGAGCAAGACGTGAGCGATTATCTTGCGAAGCGCAAGGCGATAAAAGCTACGCCGACGGCGCTTGAGGTCGCATACCAGAAGGCGATTGACCTTCTGCTGGTCAAACCGAGCGGCGCTGACGGCAGGATCACGGTCGAGGACGTGGAGAAATCCCTGTCGGCCCCGGCAGCCCCCGCCGCGCCGGCTCCGACCCCCAAAACTGCTGCCGTCCCGATGCCGGTTGCCGGCGAGATACCGTTGACTAACATGCGCCGCACAATCGCCGCCCGCATGACGCAGTCC
Organism: Planctomycetota bacterium; assembly: GCA_022711755.1. GTDB lineage: Bacteria > Planctomycetota > Brocadiia > SM23-32 > JAKLEA01 > JAKLEA01. The sequence goes on along the minus strand of JAKLEA010000013.1, from coordinate 17,026 downwards.
AAGCAGACCGTCCCGCACTTCTATCTCTTCACTGAGGCGGACATGACTGCCGCCGCCGTTCATCGTGCGCAGATCAACGCCACGGGGGACGCAAAGGTTTCCTTCAACGACATGGTCGTCGCGGCGATGGGCAACGCGCTGAAGCTGGTTCCGATCGTGAACCGCCAGTGGCGCGACGGCAAGATCATCCAACTGGACACCTGCAACGTAAGCATAGCAGTCGCGTCCGACGACGGATTGATGGTTCCGGTACTGCGTGACGTGCCTTCAAAGGGGCTGAGGCAGATAGCGTCCGAATCACGGGCACTGATCGAGAAGGCGCGCAAGAAGGCTTTGCTGCCGGACGAATACGTCGGCGGCAGTTGCACGGTCAGCAACGTCGGCGTGTTCGGCATCGGCGGCGTCTTCGCGATAATCAATACGCCGGAGAGCTTCATCATAGGCGTAGGCGCGATAAAGCCGAAGGTTGTGGCCATTGATGGGGGAATCCACATACGCAGCATGATGGGCCTTACGCTTTCGGGCGATCACAGGGCGATTGACGGAGCCAGCGGGGCGCAGTTCCTGAAGGCCGTCACCGACCTCTTGGAAAACCCGGCGACGCTCAGGGCGTAATGCTTTCAGCGCTTCGCGAAGTTCAGGATACGGCATAGAATCCGGCGTGAGAGCGCGAAAAGGGGTGGTAAGGTTCGACGCTTTTCGTTTCAAGCGCGAACCCATGCCGCTTTCGCGCGCAGTCCGCGCAGGTTCAAAGAACTCAACCTACCTGTTGACGCCCTTTTCATACGCGCTCTGAGAGAAAACGGTTTCCATATTCCCAGGTGACGGATTGGATATATTTCTCATCATTAAAAATCAGAGGCGGGCTGAAACCCGCCCCTGATTCCGTCATCTCAGTATTCCATCTCTAGCGCTGTTATGGAGGGTAATGCAGCGTGTAGATGCTCTTGCCTCCGTTGAGCGGTCCCTTCACGACGGCGTCAACCTCGGCCTTGTCGCGCTCAGTGACCTCCTCCATCGGCGGGAGCTTCCCGGCCGGGAACGTCTTCATTATGTCGTTGCAGAGCTTCTCAAGGTAGTTGAGCAGCGCCTCGACGCCGGGTTTCGCTTTCTTTGCCGCGGCTAGCGTGGACTTGCCGACGCAGCCTTCCGGCGTGGCCTTGATCTCCATGGGGCCGCATCCGACCTGGCCATACCAGCAGATGGGCATCTTGAGCAGGTTGCCGGCCTTGTCAATGTGGCCGGGGGGCATGAAGCCGCGCGGCGTGGTGTCCACGGCCTTGGTCATGTCAATGAATTCCGGGAACAGCGCCAGCGACCAGGAGGTTTCCACCTCGTCGGCGTGAATGAACGGTGTTTCGTAGGGGCCGCCGTCGGCCTTCAGTTTGAACTGGTCCTGAATCGCGTGGTACCAGTTCAGGTTGATGAATACGCCGGGGACGCGATACAGCTTGGCGAACTGGTGTATCGCGGTCGGGATGACGTATTCCTGGCCGTGCCCGTTGAGCAGTATCTGCTTGCGAAAACCCATGTTCCAGAGGCCGGCCATGACTGCGCGGAGCTGCCCGCAGAAGACCTCTTCCTGCACGATGATCGTGCCGGGCATTCCCATGTGGTGATACGGATGAGAGCCGTACCAGATGGGCTGGGCGATGGTGCAGCCGACCTTCTGAGCGACCTGTTCGGCCATTCGCGTCACGAGGAACGTGTCTTCGCCCAGGCAGGCGTGCGGGCCGTGGTTTTCGGTCGAGCCGACCGGGATGATGATGAGATCGTTCTTCTTGAGGCGCTCAGTTATCTGCACCCAGGTCATATTCTGGAGGTACAGTCCGTCGGCGCTTTCCATGTGGCCGCCCTTTGGGGGAATCTGCCACTTCGACATTGTTTGCGCTCCTTTCAGTGGATCAGAACGGGAAGACGATGACCTCGACCGCGCGGCCTTCCTGCATTGCCTTAAGGCCGGAGTCGAATTCATCAAGCGATATGCGATGCGTGACAAGAGGTTTCAGATTCAAGAGTCCGCCGGCCAGGATTTTGACGGCCTGGGGGAATGTGTGCCTGGCGATGTAGCTGCCCAGCACGGCGATTTCCTTGCGGGTGATCAGGTTCTGCGTGATTGGGGGTTTTGCGTTCGAGTTCTGCCCGAAGAGCAGGACGCGCCCGCCGCGCGCGACGAGATCAATCGCCTGCGGCATCAGGCTGCCGACGGCGTCAACGACGACCTCCGGACCTCCGCCGGTCTCCTCCTTGACGATGGCGGCGACGTCATCCTTCTGCGGGTTGACAACAATGTCCGCGCCGCTCTTCTTTGCCAGTTTGGACCGGAAGGGGGATATCTCCGCAACGATGACCTTTCCCGCGCCGGATGCCTTGAGCATCTGCGTGAAGAGCAGGCCTATCGGCCCAGCGCCGAGGACGACCGCACGTTCGCCGGTCTGTAAAGCCGCCCTGCGGCAACCGTTCACGACGCAAGCCAGCGGCTCGCAGAACACCGCGTCCTCAGGCGGCATTTCCATCGGAATCGGGAAGAGCTGCTGGGCGGGGGCGACATTGTATTCCGCGAATCCGCCGTCCATGAAGATGCCCAGCGTCGTCATGTTGTCGCACATGTTGTGCATGCCCTCGCGGCAGGGGCCGCAGCGTCCGCACGTGATGTTCGGGTCAACGACAACGCGGTCTCCGGGGGCCAGGTGGTTGACGGCCTTGCCGACCTCCAGGACCTTGCCCGTATATTCGTGGCCGAGGATGGAGCCGACTGTGGCGGGATGGCCGGGGGGAACTTCCAGGATGTGGACGTCCGTGCCGCAGATGCTCGAAGCTTCCACCTGGAGCAGAACATCGGTTGGCTTCTGAATCGCCGGAACGGGGGCCTGCCCGACCTTGTAGTGACCGGGCGCGTCGAAAATGACTGCCTTCATCTTGCTTTTCATGGTTTTATCTCAATGTAGGGCGGGCGACAGCAAAACGGCGCCAGCCAAATAATCATCACTGCAACCTTCCGCGTGTGCAAAACTTCAGACCTTCTGTCTATCGGTTTCGCACACAATACGATTCGTTATCCCAGATCGGTGACCATGACCTTGCACTCGCGCCTGTCCGTCTGGAGCGTGGTCAGCATCGCGGGGACTTCCTTCAGCGCGATCTTCTTGGTCACGAGCGGGGTCATATCCATGCCGGTTGACATGGCTGAGATGACGTGCGGGAAGATGCCGTCGCCGGAATGACCCTGTGTGCCGACGATCTGAGCGCGGCGGACCTGGAGGACTTCCGCAGTAACGGGCATCTTGGCGTCAGCACGGGCCACGACGACTACGGTGGAATTGAGGCCCTTGCCTTCCCAGATGGTCTGCTCGATGGCCGGATAGACGCGCGTGGGAAGCCCGGCGGCTTCGAGGTAGAGTTTCGCGCCCATGCCGGCGGTCAATTGAAGGACGCGCTCGGTGAAGTTTTCCTTCGCCGGGTTCACAATCTCGTCAGCGCCCATCTTCAGGCCGAGTTCGGCGCGGGAGGATTCCGGCTCGGAAAGGATGACCTTTGCGCCGTTCTTTTTCATAAGGGCACAGGACGCCAGTCCGACCGGTCCGCCGCCGCAGATGACGGCGTTGTCGCCCGGGCGGACGCCGCCGCCGCGCACGATGACAGCGTTGTAGGCGACGGATGTCGGCTCAACCAGCGCGCCGGCGATGAAGAGATTCTCGCCGCTGTATCGCGCCTGCAGGGGAGCAAGGTTCCAGACGACGCTTGCGCGTACAACGATGTATTTTGCGTATGCCCCGTCAACGTTGAAGCCCAGTTCGTCAAGCCTCTCGCAGTGGTTCGGGAAACCGTCACAGCAGGGCTGGCAGCGCCCGCACCAGAGCATTTCCTCGGCGCAGACGTATTCGCCGCCCTTGAAAGGGCGGTTTGTGGACTTGTCGCGGGCGTTCTTGCCGGCCTTCACTACCACGCCGGAGAACTCGTGGCCGAGGGTTGCCGGGAATCCGGTGAGACCGGGATAAAAGATGTAGCCTTCCTTGTCGGCCTGGGCCATGTGAACGTCGCTTCCGCATATGCCGCAGGCTTTAACCTCAATCATCACCTCATCATCGCCCGGTTCGGGAACGGGGACGTCCTCGATGACGAGTTTCGGATTACGGTAGACCTGGCTGCCGAGGTAGGTCTGGCGGCCTTCGATGTCCTTGGCCCCGAGCTTGAAGGTCGGTTTCGGGGACCAGTCGGCGTAAAGGCGGACTGCCTTCATCTTCTTCTTCATTGATGGCTCCTCTATGTTTGCGGCGAAAGACCCGTTCGGACCTGCAGGCCGGACGGGCGGGTTGATTGATTGCTCATTGTATTGCCGGAACCATTTGTATCCGGGCGTTGTTCGAAACGAATGGTGAAAGTATACCAGCCGCGAAACGCGCTTTCAACGTGCCGGAAGTTTTCGAAAAGTCACAACCGCTGAGACCAGAACGCCACGCGGGATAGAAAATTGGCTGAAGGCCGACAAATCCGACGGGAGGCGCAGGAACTTGACACGCGCTTGCGGCGGGGCCTAGAATCCGGTCCGGGTTCAGGAGGGGAAACAATGACGCGACCCACAAGAGCCGAGATAGACCTTGGCGCGCTGAGGCATAATTATCGTCAGATAAGAACGCTGCTGCCGCGCAACGTCCGCATCATGCCGGCCATAAAAGCCGACGCCTACGAACACGGAGCCGTCCGTTGCGCCCGCGCGCTGGCGGACGTCGGCGCTGATGCGTTCGGCGTTGCGATTGTTGAGGAAGGCATCCAGCTTCGCGAGACAGGCGTCAACGTCCCCATACTGATTTTCAGCGCAATGCTTGTGGAGCAGTTGCCGCTGGCGCTCAGATTCGGATTGATGCCGACCGTCAGCGATGCCGGATTTGCGGAGGAAGTCGCCCGGGCAGCGGCAAGGCGCGGGTGTCCGGCGGCAATTCATGTCAAGGTTGACACCGGAATGGGCCGTGTCGGGATACTGCATCAGGAGGCTGTCGAGGTAATTTCCCGCATAGCCGACGTGGACGGGATCGTTCTGGAAGGCATATACACGCACTTCGCCACTGCAGACGAGGCCGATAAAACTTTTACCCGCGAACAGATGCGGATTTTCGACGGAATACTGCTCAGACTGAAGGAAAGGGGGATAACCTTCCGTTATCGTCACGCGGCCAACAGCGGCGCGCTGCTTGACGTTCCCGCTGCCTATTACGACATGGCGCGCCCCGGCATACTGCTTTACGGTCTGTATCCATCCCCTGAAGCGACGCGAAGGCTGATGCTGCGGCAGGTGATGACGATCAAAACAAACATAACGCTGCTGAAGCGTTTCCCGAAGGGATACGGGATAAGCTACGGGAGGACCTACACCACTCCGGGAGAGCGATTGATCGCCACGCTGCCCATCGGTTATGAGGACGGATTCTTCCGCGTTTACAGCAACCAGGCGGAGGTTCTTGTGCGCGGGCAGAGGGCGCCGGTCGTGGGCAGAGTCTGTATGGACCAGACGCTGGTTGACGTGACCGACGCGCCGGGCGTTCAGGTCGGGGACGAGGTGGTCATTTACGGCGGGCAGGGAGACGAATTCATCTCCATCGAAGACGCGGCGCAACTGGCGGGCACGATTCCCTATGAGGTGGTAACGCTGGTGGGTAAACGGGTCCCTCGAATCTATATCGAGTAACTCATTGAGAAAGCGGATATCAGGCATGAAAACGCCGATGAAAGACTAACGATCAGAGCATGCCGGTTCATTATTCTGGCGGTAATGTTGTTCAACTGAAACCGACCTGACTAACATCACGCCGAAGTCCAATCATCCCCAGCGATCCCTTTCCCTTCAACGTCGTATCGTAATGGCCAATCAATCATTCGCAGACCACAAACTGCTGCGGCATAGCGATACTATGCTCACGTTAGGTCTTGATAGCCTGCGCCAGCGCCTCTGCGGGAACTATGTATCCGAACATCAGGCTCGTCCTCCACAGCGCCTCGTCCATGTTCTTCATCCCCGGAGCGGATTGGGCGTTCTCGACCGTCGTCACCCCCTCCGGGATACAGTTGCAGAGATAACCCAGGCGGCTCATGTCCCACATCCCGCACGGGCTGTACCACAGGCACCAGTTGATCGCGAACCCCGTGTAGAACAGCACCCAGACGCCATTGTCGCGCAGGTAGCCGTTCAACTGATGCGTGTGCAGGAAGACCGGCTCGTCGCCCTGCGGGCGGATGTTGACGGGGAAGTCGAGGTTCTTGTAGGCCCCGCCTACGTCGGCGGCAAAGGTTTCGCCAAAGACAAGGGCGTCATGCCGCGCGCGCCAGTCGCCCTTGATCGCGCCCGGCGCGGCGGGCGGCGCGTCGCCGTACTTTTCCTTGATCTTCTGATACTGCGGATACTTCTCCGCGTAGCTGCCGCCGGCAATGTGGCCGACCCTCATGCCGGACTTGCGCGCGGCTTCAAGGATGGGCGGGAGCTTCTTCCCGCAGAGTTCCCGGACTCGCGGGACCCATTCGGCCATCTGCGCCCAGCCCTGCCACGGCTTGTCCGCGCCGCCCCAGTCAGGCCCGGTCTCCTGCCCCGTGTTCCAGAGGTGCATGCAAAGGAACATCGTCTCCTCCTTTGGCAGCATAAGTTCCGTCTCCTCCCAACCTTTGAAGCCGGTTGCGGGCGACGGGCTGGCGTAATCCACGGGATGGTGGCGGTAATACCGGGCGGCGAGTTTCAGTTCCGTCATCTTCGTCTCCTCCGATTTCGGGTTTGCGTCTAAAATCGTGGCTGCGGCAAGCGCGTCATGAGCGGTCATCACCCCGACGACCGCCCCGCCGGCGGCGCTTAGCAGTTCCCGCCGCGAAAGCGCGTCGCTCCGCGACGGCGTCTGAGATTGCTGGTTTCTCTCGGTCATACCGATGTCTCCTTCAAACACGCGACAACTCTCATCATATTCCGTTGTCAGGCCCTTCTCAACAGCGCCGTCAAATCGGACGTCAAATCGGGAATGAGTCATGCCGTGGGAATCCAGTCGGACGAAATCGTCCCGCGATAGAGCGCAGTTCTGGTATCATGCCAAACAGTCCATAACGATTCGACATCTCTCGATCGTTCATAAGGCGTAGCGCAATGAAAACAGGCGTGAACATGATGATCGGCTTCCTATCCTTCCTTCTGCTGATGGCGGAGAAAAATATCATGGCCGAGGTTGAGGACAATCCCGGAGAACGCTGGGCGCAAGTGGAACTCCCCGGACAGGAAGGCAACGTCATAAAGACCGCATGGCCGGGCATCGGGTGCTGGTTTTGGAAGGAGGATGAGTTCCGCCCCGGGGGTTATAAGGCGTTCATTGATCTTCACGCCGAACGTTCCGGATTCACGCTGCTTACAACGAGCATCCGCCATCCCGTCGAGGTTACGGATCCGTCCGTCCACGACCAGATCAAGGCCGCGACCGAATACGCCCGCTCGCGCGGTTTCGGCATTGTAATGGACCTGGATGTCCGGCTGGCCCGCAAGGCTTTCATGGCCGCCCATCCGGACGAAATGCAGGAAATCGTCCGCGTCCGCGAGGTTCCCCTCAGCGGCGCGGAACCGGTCATTTTCGAGATTGAGTCCCTTACACTGGGCGATCATTACACCTTCCGGGCGGAGCCATATCGTCCCGTCTCCGGACGTCTATTGCGCGTCTACTCATACTTTGCCGGAACGAATGGGATCGAACCCGATTCGGTGAAGGACATCACCGGCGTCTGCGAAGTCATCGAGGCAAGCGACAAGCGGGTCCGCGTGAAACTCCCGGCGGACGAGACCGGCGCGGGGCGGAAGGCATGCGTGATGGCCGCGTTCAGCCTGTTCACCCCCGACGTCTTCGCTCCGCATCTGGACGAATTCCAGAAAAACATACTCAGGCAATACAGCGAAGTACCGCTGGCCGGCGCGTGCAAGGACGAATGGGGATTCCCCGGCAGGTTCGGCCCTCGCGCGGATGATCTCTGGTTCTCGAAGTTCATGGCGCGCGCCTACGCCGAAAGACGTCCGGGACGCGATCTGGCGCGCGACTTCCTGCTTATGGCATTGGGAGAAAAGGGGCGCGAGGGCGAGCGCATCGCCGCGATCAACCATTACATGGAAATGTGCCGCCTGCGCAACGGCGAACACGAGACGCGCTTCTACTGCGACATCAAGGAAATCTTCGGCCCGCAGGCCATGTCAGCCACGCACCCGACGTGGTATCCCTTCCCGACGCCGGAGGAGGTCTTCAAGAACGGCCTGGATTGGTGGATCTGCCGCCGCGACCTGGCGCAGACGGACGAGGTGACGCCCTTCTGCGCGCGGACCGCGCTGGCAAAAAAATGGCGATCCCCGCTTTGGTACAACATGTACTACGACAGCTCGCCGGTTTCCTACGAGGAGGACGTCTGGCGCCACGCGCTGGGCGGCGGACGGATAAACTTCCATCCCCCGTGGCCGCCGAAGGAGCCGGGCGCTTCGCTGTTGAACGGGAACCTGCTACGGGCGGATTGCCGCATCAGGCTTCTGAACTACATCTCGACCGCGCCGATTGACTGCCCGATCGCCGTGGTTTTCGGCCACGCGCGGGCGCTGAACTGGGAGGGGCCGGGGCTGGCGGACGCTGGCATTCGCCTCACAAACGCTCTCTGGGAAGACGGTTTCTACGCGGACTTAATTCCCAGCAGCGAGATCGAAAACGGTTCGCTGACAATCTCTGACGATGGGGCGATTCAATACGGCCCGCAGAAGTATGCGGCAGTCATTCTTCATCAGCCGCAGTATGAACGCCCGCGCATTGCGGAATTCTTCCGAAAGGCCGCGTCCCGGGGGAAGTCCGCGTTATTCCGCGTCGGGGAATGGACCGTGGACTTCGAAGGGCGGCGTTACGATGCGGAATCCGGCCTTCCGCCTGAAATGAAGACCGTTGATGGCGCCGGGTGTGCGAAGGCTGTCATCGAGTTCCTGCAAGCAAAGGGTATCGAACCCCAAACGCGATGTTCGTTGCGCGGCGCTGCCGGATTTCTGACCTCGATGATGCCTGAACCGTCGGGGCGATGCCGTCTTTTGGACGGGACCATCATCATCGCGTCAGGAGCGAAAGACGTGATGGGCGATCCGATCAGCGAGGCGATATCAAGCGGCGGGCATGAGGCGCGCTTCGACGCCGTCGGAATCGCGGCAGTCAGGTTCTCAGCGGACGGCGGGGTCGAGGCGATGGCGGCGGGCGGGCTGAAGTCCTTTGCCTGCGGCGCGATGAGGATCGAGCTTCCCGAACGCGTTGATGTCGCGCTGTGGCGGGAGGCGGACGGACATTGGCGCGGGATTCTTCAGGACTGCGAAGGGGAGATTCCGGAGGCCCTGAAACGTATTACCGACCGATGGACACGGCTCCGCTCGCCGGCGTTGAGATGACGGCGGGAATATTCATCCTGCGATGCGCGATGCGTCAATCCCGCATCTCAGGCACGATTATTAACGTCGGCCTTCCGGCGATCCTTGCGCCGCCGCCGAAGCCGTCCGCCTGCTCCTTGAATGCGTCGGAGGAATAGAACCGGACCACGCCCTCCCCGGCCACGGCCATGAGAACCAGACCGTTATTCGCGTCCGGACATTCGATCCATCCCCGGGCCATTTCGGTAACGTCCCAGCAACGCCATCGCGCCGATGGAGTTTCAGCCGGAATTTTGGCTACGGCAACCTGCCCGGCATCCTGTGAACATCCCACGCCGGCGCAGCAGTCGCCGGACTTTACCGGAACGCCGCCTTCCATTGCCGTCCGCCATGTGACGTCCCCCTCCGCAGCCGGAACCCCGTCGGTTCCCGTCACCTCGTCGCTCCTGCCCTTTCCGGCCTGCCAGGGGCGGTCCATGCCGAACGCCGCCACTGCAATCTCCCCGCCGGCGTCCGGCGTCGCGGCGTCCTGATACAGCCAGAGCTTAGCGGAGCGTATCTTCGCGCCGGCCGGAATGTCCGACACGTCAAAGCGTATCAGCGCGCGCCGCTCCGCGGCCGCCCCTCGCCCGCCGACGGACAGGAACGGCTCGCCCCCGGCATTGCTGTCCGGATCGGCGCTTGAGATCGCGGCGTCCGCGCAACCCGTGTATGGAACGTAATCCGGCGCGCCGATTCCGTAGACCGGCATCTGCTGATAATAATGCCATCCGTTGAGTTCGGCGTAGTAGCGTTTGATCCACATGGCGGCAAGCGCCGCGCCGTGCTCGACGCCGCCGTAATAGTAGTCCTCATAATGTTCCGCGCACCACGGATGCCGCGACTTGAAATGCCAGCCCGTCATCTTCGCCGCCGCGCGGCTTGCCGCGTGCGCAGCTTGGAGCTTCTTGAATCCTTTTTCAAGTTGTTCGGGTGTTACCTTCAGCTTGTCCTGAAGGGCAAATGTGTCCAACACCATGCCGCGCGGCCACCAGAATCGGATCACGTCAACAGGCAGCTTATGATCCATTTGCAGGAAAATGTCCCCCGTAACGTCGGCGTCCGACCCGTCCTTCTCCTTGGCCAACCCCTCGAAGGCGCGGTGGCCGTCGTGGTTGAAGTGCCACGGGATGTCGGTCACGCAATGAACAAGGCTTCCAAAAAAGAAGGCGACGTGCATTCGCTCCTTCTCGTCCCAGGGCGGTGGGAAGCGTTCTTTGAGCAGTTTCACGTAACGCTCCCGGAAAGGCCCCCAGTGGGAATATTCCGAGGCGTCGGGATTCAGCCCCCCGTCATATCCCCAGTCCGGAAACGAGCATCCGGAAAAGAATGCGCTCCAAATCCCGTCCCCCTGGAAAAAGGATCCGAGGCCGGGAAGCATTTCCTCCGCCTGATCGAAGTTCTTGACTACCGCTCGATACCCCATTTCAGAATGGGTTCTGACTCCCGCGGCCGGGATCGGCGCGGACAGATAACACGCAAATGCCACAATCGCCGCCGCAAGACGCAGTCGGCGTTGCGACTTCATATGGGCTATTGAAGCGACGCCGAACGATGACTGTCGAATCATGTCGGATTTCCTTCATGCGAACAAACGGCGGAAGATCAAGGCGTCCAAACCAGATTTGATTATTTTATCCTGCCACAGAGAGGATACGGAAGACAATGCATAAAAGATATATAGTTACACAGCGCCCGGGAACGCATAGACGCTTTCCCAATCAGAGAACTGCATGTGAAGCGGGAGAACACGAATACACACTTGTGCGTAAGGCGGATGCTGTTAGCCGGCGCTATGCCGGATACGAGGAGAGGATCGGGAATTATGCGCTGACGCTTCCTTATTATTGAGTTTTAATAGATCCGATCATTACAGCGCGCGGATCATGTTTGGCTTGAGTCACAGTGAAATGGCTGATACATTTAAATGATGAAGTTTGGGGGGTGTCGCCGTGACGCGCGAGGGCGTCTTTGTGTCGGCCGGTTTCCTTCCACTTTTGAAGAGGGACGATTGGAAATGCCGAACAGGAAAAACCGTGTTCTTGGACTCTGTCAGTTAATGGCGTGCCTTCTCTGGGCGCTCGTCGGTTCGTCGCGGGCCGAGGTTCCCCTGGGAAGCATCGCCGCGGAAAGAGCCTTTCCTCCGGAGGCCATGTTCGCCGTCTTCATCCCGGATGGCGACGCCGCCTTCGCGCGCTACAAGAACACCTTCCTTTACGATCTATACAGCGATCCCGAGGTTCAGCTTACCTTCGCCCCGACGATCAAGCTGGTGAAGGACATCTTCCGCGAGATAGACAAGGGCATCACCGGCGGTCTGCCCTCGAACATCGAGACAACGGACCTTCTAAAAGGCGAATTCGGACTGGCCGTCGAAAGCCCCGGCCTCGGAACGGCGTTCTCCCCGATGCTCTACGTCATCGTCCGGCCCAAGGATCCGATGCAGTTCATCAAGATCTTCGAGCCGCAGATCAGGGAAGTCGCCATGGCGAAAATGAAAGGCAAGGGGCCGCAGGTCGCCGCGACCATAAGCCTCGACCAGATCCCGCCGCAGATGCTCAGGGACATGGCGCCGCAGTTGGAGACCATGCCGCCGTATAAAATCCCGCTTCCTCCCAATCCCGATTATCCCTATTTTGAGGAAATGGTGGCCTCCATCCGCCAGAGCACGCTGCTGATCACGCTGGGCAAGTCCGGTTCGATCAACAAGCACACGGAGGCCATGAATCGCCTCGATAAGAAGACCGGCGGTTTTGCGGACAAAGCCGTCTACTCCCAGGCCAGGAAGCAATTGGGCGACGCTGCCGGTGAAATGTGGCTCTACATGGACCCGCGTCCTTTCCTGAAGGAATACTTCTTCGCGACCGCCATGCAGAAGGCGGGACGCGGCGCGGACCTGGGGCAGAAGATGATGGACGGCATGGGCTTCGGCAAGATGGACGCCGCCGTTATCGCCTTCGCCTGCCACGACAAGGGAATTCAGACCGGCGTCTATCTCCACGCCCCGGAACCGCGCGAAGGCATCCTGGCCATGCTCGGCGGGAAGACCTGTCCCAATGAAGCGCTTATGGTGGTGCCGAAAAGCGCGTCATCCTTCAAGGCTGGTTACGTCAACTGGCCCGCCCTGCACGACGGGATACGAACCTTCGCGACAAAACTGCCGCAACTGGAGGGTGGCGTCGTAATGGGTTTGCTGGGCACACCCGACTCCTACCTGAAAGTCAAGTTGAAGGAAGACCTGTTCGCGTATCTGGGGGATTACTACGTCTACTACAGGCGTCAGGAGGCTCCGGGCGGCATTTCCGCAATCCCCACGCTCTGCCTGGCCGTCAAGGACCGGACGACATTCGACAAGAACCTCAAGCAGGGGCTTGACGGGCTGTGCGAGCGCATAAACGCGCAGGCCCCGCCGGACCGCCAGCCCGTCGCAAAGGTTTTGAAGATCATCCGCAAGAGGGACACGCAATACTGCTTTGACGGCCCGATGTCCTCCCTCTGGCCGAACTTCATCGTCACGACCTCGCAGCTTTACACCGGGTTCTCCGCCCGAACCGTCCTTGACGCCGCGTCAAACGACGGCAAGCGCAAGGCTGGGGACAACGTGACGAACAACAGCGACTTCAAGCGCGTTGCGCGTTTCGTTCCAAAGACTTACACGTCAATATCATACGTGGACGTCAGCCAGTTCATCGCCGAGGACTTGCAGGTTCTCCAGTTGCTTCTGAACGCGCAGGAATACAGCCGCTACGAGGAGGCCAAGAGCGGCGGCCCCGGATTGGCACAGGGCGTCGCCGCCAAACTCAAGAAGACCGGGGCGCAGATAAAGTGGGAGGACATGCAGCTTGTCAACCCCGGACGTTTCCCGGATGAGGCCGCGCTGAAGGAGAAATGCTTCGGCAGCGTGGCGACATGGACGGCGGACAAGGACGGCGTCTGCTGGCATAACTTCTCTCCCATCGGACCGGTTCCGGCCGGGATGATTACCTTCAACCTCAGCAATCCCAGCCTGCCGGTCATGACGGCGCTGGCGATCCCCTCGATCGTCAAGGCCCGCAAGGAGGCGCAGAAGACAAGCGATCTGAATAACCTGAACCAGATCGGCCTTGCGCTGAAGATTTACATTAGCAAGAACGGCGGCAAGTACCCGTTCCGGCTTGAGGACCTCTCCCCGGACTGCGCCAAGAACGACGCCGTTTTCAAGAGTCCGGCCGACGCAACGCCGACGCGCGGGCAGAAGAACATAATGCTCAGCTACGACTTCGTGGGCAACGTCCCGATCTCTCCGCCGCGCGATTGCATCATCGCCTACACCCGCAAGGGGGTTTTCGAGGATGGGCGCCACGTTCTGCGGGCAAGCGGCAAGGTGGAATGGCTGGCGGAGGCCGAAATCGCGGCGGAACTTCAATCAAGCTACCTCGCGCTGAAGGAGGCTTGGAAAGAGGAAATCCAGCCGCGCAGAAAGCTCCAGCTCTGCGAGTTCTACGGAATCAAGGTGAAGAAGGTCGAGGCCCCGGCCCCGGCAGCCCCTTGATTCGATTGACGTTTCCCGATGGGCATGAGATAACGCGAACATAGACCGTTTGTTTGAAATCGTGTATGAAATGGCGCAACATGCAGGATGGGTTCTTTGAACCCACGCGGACCGCGCCGAAAGCGGAATGCTCCTTTTCATACACGCTCTGAGAGGAGAAACGGCAATGGCGGCAAATATGGAGCAACTGTACCTGGAACGCCTGGGGCGTTACACGACGGCGTTGCGCAATGAGAAGCCCGACCGCGTCCCGATACGCCCGTTCGTTGCGGAGTTCACCGCAAAATACGCCGGATACACCTGCCAGGAGGTGACGCAGGACTACGAACTGGCCTTCGCTGCGGCTCGCAAATGCGCCGCGGACTTCGACTGGGACGCCGTTGTCGGCAACATGGTCTACGTCTGGACGGGGCTTGCGCAGGCAATCGGGCTGAAATACTACGCCGCGCCCGGCGTTGAAATCCCGCCGCAGACCGGCTTCCAGTACATCGAGCCGGCAGAGAACAACGCCTGGATGCGGCCCGACGAATACGACCAGTTGATCGAGGACCCGACGGGCTACCTCTTCAACGTCTGGCTTCCGCGCGTGGCGGCTCCGGTGTCCGAGATCGGCGCACCGGCAACCTTTGAGAACAACCTGTCCTTCCTCAAGGGCGGCATGGCGATGCTGAAGTACTTCATGGCCTTCGGCGATCAGGCCCGGCGGCTCCGGGAGGAATCCGGAACAGCCTCCGCCATCGCAGGAATCCTGAAGGCCCCGATGGACATCATCGCAGACAAACTGCGGGGCTACCTCGGCCTGCTGGACGACCTTCAGAACCGCCCGAAGAAGGTCCTTGCCGCCTGCGAAGCCCTAGCGCCGCATCTCTTTAACGTCGCCCTCGGCAGCAGCGACCCGACGGGCATGGCGCCCATCGGATACTGGATGCACCGGGGTTGCGTGCCGTTCGTGAACCCCCAGACCTTCAACAACATCTACTGGCCGACCATGAAGCCGATCGTCCAGGAGCTATGGCGTAATGGACGGCAAACCCTCTTCTATGCCGAGGGAAACTGGGACCATCACCTCGACTCCTTCGCTGAGTTGCCCGACCGCAGCATCGTATATCACGTTGATCAGGGCGACATCTTCAAGGCGCATCGCAGGTTCGGGGACAAATTCTGCCTGTCCGGCGGATTGCCCAATGTCCTGCTGGGATATGGCACGGAACAACAGGTGCGCGACGCGTGCAGGAAGATCATTGACGGCGTCGCCAGGGACGGCGGCTACGTCATGGACGCGTCGGCCATCGTGCAGAACGACGCGAAGGTCGAGAACATCCGGGCGATGACGGACTTCACCCGCGAATACGGCGTCTACTCGGACGGCCATTCGGCGCCGCCTGCCCGCGCGTTGGAGCCGCAGACGACCGCGGCGCTGAAGTTCGGACGGGGGACAAGGCGCGCCCCCGGCGTCTGCACCCCCTGGCAGGAGAAGAAATCCGGCATGCCGCCGATCTCCGGCGATGAGGCGATTGTGAAACGGATATGGGAGGAGAATGACGGCCTCGGAAACATGTACATCTGGCAGGTGCTGTTGTCGTTCTGATCCCCTTCAAGCGCGGTATGGGGGACTCGAAGCGATGCGCACCCTCGCACACGCGGACCGCCCGGCAAAAGAAAAGGCGGAAGGACAAGTGAAGGAAGGATGCAGAAATAAGGTCGCTGTCCCCGATTTTCATTCGAATAGAACTTGGCGTTCGTTACTGTTGCTCCTTATTTTTGTAATCGTACTCTCGCATTCGCGTGGCGCTCGATCCGCTGATCGGTCCTGTGATCCTGACGCGATATGGGAATTCTTGGTGGCGAACTATACATGGAAGCCCGAAAGCATACTCCTGACCGAGAGACTCAAAGAGTGGGAGACAAAGAGCGCCGAAGTCAGGCTACGAATTGACTTGGACGATCCCATCGTGCGCAAACTCCTAATGGACGAGTTGAGACACTCTAAGTATGGCCCTACTACCGCCGATTTTGCAATGAAATCATTCGAATTGCGAGGCATGGTTTGCTATGTTGACGTAGCCCACACCATCAGGACCGGTGCACAAGTCTACTACATGAGTATGGGATGCGACTATTATGAGGCATTATCATTACTTGTACTATCGTTTACAGACCAAACGCCGAAACCAGCCATGAGGGATATGCAGCAAACGATGAGTCCCGGGCGGCGATGTGATTTTGCGGCCAGGATGCTTCGTCAGAGACTTGTAGATTATGGATTCTGTCATGAAAGAGCAGGCCCTGACCATTTTATGGATATCCCGGTCTTCGAGCTCGACGCGATGATTGAGAAGACGCGGCAGACGTGGGCGGAGGTCGAGCCGCAGGCGCGGCGGAGGATGAGGAGTCTTTTCGCGGAGATTGTGACGGCGGACTGGCCGGCGAAGGAGGTCCGCCTCCCGGAGAACGCGGCGGAGTTCGACAGGCTTTTCGACGATTATGCGGCGGGCAAGGTTGCGGATGAGGCGTTCGCCGCGAAGCTTGATCTTGACGAGGACGCCCCGCGCCGATACGTGATCTGCCTTCTGAACGCGCCGCAAGCCGATCCCGTGCGGCTGGCCGTGCTGGATTCGCTGCCCGCCACCCACGGGGCGCGCGGCAACTCGTTCCTTGTGGGGATATATCACCTGCTGGACATTCGGGGGCGCTCGCGGGTCATCCGTCTCTTCAGCCGGTTCGATTACTTTGAGAGCTGGCGCATGCTGGTCGCGCTTCTGGGGCGCGCGGAGACCGTTCCCGGGACCATCGGCGTGGGGGAGGCGGGGGCGGGGGAGAGGAAGGAGCTGAGGATATGCGACCTGGCCGCCAACGAGCTTTTAGAGAAGCTGAGGGCGGAGCCGGGGCTTTCCGAATCGTTGTCGGGGGCAAGGCCGATCACGCCGGACATGGCGGCGGAGGCCAGGGGGGCGGAGATTGCGCTCATCGGGCGAAGCTGGGAGGCGGGGCAGGACGCGATACACGGGCGCAAGGCGAGCTTCATGGAGGAACTGGTGAAGGCGGGGCTGGCCGAGCAGGAA
>JAKLEA010000121.1 GCA_022711755.1 Planctomycetota bacterium | reverse complement strand
CTCGCAATAGCCGCAGAGAGTGCAGGAATAGAGAAAGTCGGCCAGATCCTGGTCCCACTTCAAGGCGCCCAGGGCCAGGCCGCGGGCAATGTACATGAGCCCGGCCGGTTCGTAGGCGCCGAGCAGGGTCATGCCGGACGGGCATTGCAGGGAAAATGATGTATTCGGAACCGTGTCTTGCGAAACTCCCCGGCAGCTTCCGCATCGGTTACAAGAAAGCGCTTTGTCCAATAATTCTTCCCTGGTCACGGTCGATACCTCCTTTAAAGCCCCAGTTTGCCCGGGTTCATGATGTTGTTCGGGTCGACGGCTTTTTTAATGGAGCGAAGCAGTTTGAAATAGCGCGGATACGCGGCGTCCACCTGCCTGGCAATCAGGGCCGAAGGCCTCGGGAACATGACCCCCGCCTTGAGCAGCGTGGCGCAGATGGCGGCATATTTTTTTCGGGTCTCCTTCAGTTCTCCCATGGGATAGCGGAGATCCGGCTGGTAATAAAAGCA
>JAKLEA010000120.1 GCA_022711755.1 Planctomycetota bacterium | reverse complement strand
CCCGCGGGCAACCAGGCGATCAGGGCGCCGAGGTGCTCGCCGCGCAGGGCCTGCTCCATGGCCCACCAGCTTTCGCGGGCCGTGGCCGGACGCACGAACAGGTGGCGCGCGCAGTCGATGCCGGCCGCTGCCAGGGCGGGCGCGTAGGGCAGGGTCTCGGGCTCGGCGGCGGGGCGGCGTGCGCCGGGCGTGCAGGGCAGCACCCAGACGCAATTGCGTGCCTCGAGCTGCGCCAGGGCGGGGGCGAGCAGGGTGAGCTCGCCCTGGCCCGGCGCGTCGAGCAGCAGTTCGGTGAGGCTGCCGCGCGGCCAGCCTGCGCCGGGCAGTTCGGAGTCGAGCACGGCATGGCCGCTGGGCACGCCAGGGGCGACGGCGGGGGCGGCTTCGTCGGCGGTCCACAGGGCGGGACGCGCCTCGGTGGCGGAAAAAAGGGGAACAAGAGCCCTGGCGGCACGCATGACGCCTCTCGAAGAAAGAGGAAAGGGAAGGGGAGGGTCTAG
>JAKLEA010000119.1 GCA_022711755.1 Planctomycetota bacterium | reverse complement strand
TCGGCCGAGCTGGATCCCTCCTGATCCGCTCCTCCTGTACATCGTCGCGCGCCCCGAGCTTTTTTTTGGCTCATCCGGCATCTGCGGGGTGAACCGATCCATATGTTCCTTCTCATCCTTCGATCCATTCGAACCACGAAGACACGAAGACGACGACACGAAGGCACGAAGGGCCGGGATTCGATCCGAAGTCGCTTCGACTCCGGGGATGACGGACGGAAGGAAGGAAGGAAGGAAGGAAGGAAGGAAGGGCCATGGGCTGAAATGCATGCCGGGGAACCTCCCGGCGCCCTTCGTGTCTTCGCGTCCTCTTCGTGTCTTCGTGGTTCAAACGTACCGATGACTGAAGCAAATCATGGCCGATCGATCACCTCTGCGTGCTCTACGTAATCTGCGTAATCTGCGTAATCTGCGGTTCCTTCATCCTCCTCGCCTCGTACAATGTGTGTGCTGTTGACCGGGATGGAGGACCGATGCCCCGATTTCGATTCCTCCTCTTC
>JAKLEA010000012.1 GCA_022711755.1 Planctomycetota bacterium | reverse complement strand
ACAGCCCCATTCGCGTAGAAGGTCGTGATCTTCCCGGCGCTGACATTCCCGCTCAATTCGCCCGGAGCCTTGTATCCCGTGTAAAGCAGTCCCAGCGTCCCCGTAAGATTCACGTCGCCGGAGAATCCGCCGCCGGTGATAAAGGTCGTCAGGTTCGACGCGACAACGTCGCCCGGCATCGAATCGCCGGTTCCGTAGATGATGGCGGTTCCGATGCTCTTGCCCGGCGAGTAAAGCCCCTCCCCAGCGGGAATCGTCATCACGCCGGGGACATCAATTTCTCCCGCAGGCAGGCCTGCGACATGCGATTTCACTATCGCCGTGCCGATGCCGTCCTTCGCGGCGAGGAACGCGACATCGCCCGTTCCCAATCTCTGATCGGCGAACGTCGCAAGCCGTCCGTCAACGACTATGCCCAGGCCGGAAAAATCTGCGCGCTGCCACGTTCCGTTATTCACCCATGAATTTGCGACAATAATCACTCCGCCAGGGGTACCGACGATCATCAGGTCGTTGGCCGGATCGTATGGATTGTATTTCGTCCCGTCCGTCTCGTCGTAATCGCCGTCAATCGCAATCCCCTCCCCCGGACCGTCAACGTCATACACATACACTGGCCCGGCGGAGGTGGCGACTGCGCCCAGGAGAGTCGCCTCCGCCAATAGAGTTCCGGCAAGAGTTTCGCTATCGGAAGCGAAGTTGATACTAACCGCGTCGGAGTAATCCTTCATGGGATTACATGCTGTTTCTGCCCCGTCAGGAGGCAGGTTCGATTCCGCAAGGGACGAGTTCAGCAGGACGCGGAATTCGAGGGATTCAATTTGGACAAATCCTGCAAATCTGCGCCGCACATTATCCCGAATTTTCATTTCGCATGATCTCCTTGCCGGATCAACCTTCCGCGCAGGCAAAGCGCTCTGAGTTTCGTTGTGGCGGGTTCACGCGCCGCCTGCGGCGTCGCTAAGTACCCACCCTACATTTACTTCGTGAATTCGAGGATGCCGAACTGGTTCGAATCCTTGCTGCCGCAGATGCCGGGCGTCCATTCCAGCCAGCCCTTGAAGCCTGCGCCTTCGGCGTCGGCGTCGCCGTCGGCGTCATTGACCGTCAGGCTGAAAAGCGCGTCCCGGTCGGCGTTTGCGGGGTTGAGTTCGAGGGACTTGAGCGGAAGCGATGCTTCATACGTAGTAACACCGTCGCCGCGGACGACCTTCAGCGCGCCGTCGTTGAAAACGCCCTGGCGCGGGAACCACTGGAAAATCTGCGGCCCGGACTTGGTCAGCGCGAGGCCGAATTCGGCGCAGTCGCCCCCCCCGCCCGCGGATTCCATCCCCCTGCGGGAACGGAACGCAAGCTGGACGCAGTCGCCCTGCCAGATGTTGAAGCCGGAATTGGGCTGATCGTGGGTCTGGTCTTTTACTTCAATTGCGAAATAGGCGTTTGCGTCGTCCCATGCGATGCGGACCTTCGCCGAGAGATCGGATTCCCCGCCCCATTTTTCGACGTGATTCCCCGACTTGCCGTCAAGGACAATGGCGGGTGCGTCGGCGGGCCAGTCGGAGAGATCGCCGTCAATCGTTAACGGATTTTTCAAGCGCGGCGCTTGAAAAATACGCCGGGGAGGGAGCACTTCGATCCGGCCCTTGCCCAGCTCGTCAAGAACGCTCAGGCGAACGTCGCGGCTGGAGGGGCGCTGGCCGGGGGGGACTTCAATCTCGAAAAAGAACTCCTGTTCCGCGCCGGTTGCCAGCGGGCCGTATCGGACAGTCTTGCCCGGGGATACGCGCCAGCCGTCCGGGACGTCAAGCGCAAGCCTGCCATCGGACGTTTTGCCGGAGAAACTGCGGATTGTCGCCTTTACCCACGCGCGGTCGCCGGCGTGAATCTTCTCAGGAAGCTCCAGGGTCGTCTCAATCGGCTCGCGGACGTGAACGACAACCGAGTCTTTTATTACGCAGGCCTCCTCGCCGACCTTGCAGGTGACTTCGTACGGGATCAGGACGGCGGAGCCGGGAGGAGCGTCGGGAGCGGGAACCGTGATGACCGCTCCCGAATACTTGCCCGTTCCGAGGGACGGACTATCGAAAGCCCTGGGACGCGCCGCGCCGCATCGCAGCGCCAGGCTCTTTACCTCCCGCTGCCCTGAATTATGCAACGTAATACCCAACTTGAGATCGTTACCCCCAGTGCTGATAAGTCTCCCTTGTCCTTCGGTGCGCAGCCCAAACCGATAGGACTGGACCGCGGATTTGAACTCCGTTTGTTCAAATTCCGTGAGGATTTCGTCGGTCGCCTTCCGCAATTCGAAGAAGGCGACGCCGCCTGAGGGGACATCGAAGCTCATCATGCTTTGCGAACCCGACAGGATTCCGAACGGGACACGCTTGTCTGAAGTCACCCTTTCGGCAACAAAGACAGTGCGTCCCACCCGAGCCTCGCCCCCGCTCCCATACATGCCGTCAAGCTGGTCCAAATTCAGTTCGATCGTTACGGCCTGCTGTCTTGTATCGGCGTTGACGGCAATCAGTCCGTATGTGCCGTCCTCCGCTTTCCACAGCGAAGTCATCACAGCCGGAAGCTTGATGTGCTCGACCGACCAGGGGTTCGGCCAGTCGGCCTTCAGCGTCGGAACTGACGACACGATTTCCGGCGGCGGCATCATCTCGCCATAGACCAGGAATTTTTTCGCGATGAAGCGATACGCTAAAATATTCTTCAGAAATTCGATCTTGTCCTTATGCTGCGGATCTGTGATCCAGAGGCCGATCCAGCCGACCTGGTTGCCCCAGATGAAATCGCGCGCGAATTTCAGCCGGAAGGACATCTCGCTTTCGTTCGCCTCGTGCCGCGTGGCGAAGACGTTGACGTAATCGCCGTAGACGGCCTCGAACAGCGGGACCTGCTCCTGCTGCCTGTGCAGCCAGATCAACTGGCCGTCGAAATACGCCATGTAAGGCTCGGCGTTATTCTCGGTCGTGAGGCACACGTCCGGCCCGGCCGCCTTTGCGGTCTTGCGGATCTTTTCGAGCATCCCATAGTAGCCGCTCACCCACGCGTCAGCCCCGCCGAGATTGTGCCCGTGGGACTTATCGAAGCAGAGCTGCGGCCCGGCCGAGGCGACCTGGTCAATGTAGACGGCGTTGACGCCGACCTCGTGCGTGAGCTTTCGTATTACCTCGGTCTCGGTGTCCTGCCAGAACTGCGTGTTCGGACACATTACGGCCTGCTTGACGCCGTTGCCATACTCCTCCGTCCATGACTCCCCGTTCACGTCCTTGGTCGTATAGGGTATCGCGCCGTCGTAACCGGGGCCGTTCTTGTCCCACAACCGCCCGTTGATGTAGGGCATGGCGTAGATGCCGTTGTCAACCAGCACCTTCACGCCCGCGTCGAAGCCCTCCTTGAAGGGGAAGTAATTCGGATAATGCGTGTCGAACGGGGTGACGTGCCAGTTGTACCAGTGGATGCCGATGGGGATGCCGGGGAGAAGCTCCTTGAGCTTCAGCATCCGGGGGACGACGTCCTTGGCAAAGCCGCCGTCGCATATCCAGAAGGCGATGCTGTTGAACTTGTCCGACTTGTCGGCGCGGGCGGAGAGTTTGCCGCGGCTGGTCCAGCTTTGCTGCGTCGCCCATTCTCGATAGCGCCGGGAAATAGAGAACCAGTCCCCATCCGTTCTGGCCATTACAAAGTCATACGGCATGTCGTATCCGACGCCGGGCAGGCTCATGTCCGGCGGGTAACTCCGCACATAGAATTCCTTGCCGGGGGAGAAGTGGAAAGTCTTGCACGCCGCCGCCGGGTCTTCCGCCGCAAGATACAGGCCTTCGCGGCCCTGTATCAGGCCGAGGAACTGCATGGTCCATCCGGCGCTGGGGTAGGTTCCGCCGACACTTCCGGAGAATCGCTTGTGATTGAAACCCCAGTCGCGCCCAGGGTAGACAAGTTCTGTCTCGCCCGCCTTGCCCAAACCTGTGATGTATGGGAAATCCACCGACCAGAGGCCGTATTCCTTGCAGCGATTATCCACCTTGATGCGCCAGCGGAAACCTTTCTTCGTCGGAGTTATCTTCACGGTGACGTCCAGCGCAGATTTCTCGTTCTCGACGTCAATGCCCTTCCAGTGAAGGAGCATGACTTCGGTTTCTTCGAGCGGGTGGGACGCCTCGTAGGGATCTTCCGGCCTGATTCGTTCGACAGCACATGCCCGCCCAGTATTGTCGAGCGTCACGACTTTACCGTCTTCGGCCCTGCGAAGTTCGATGCGCCATATGGTCGGGGCGTTCTCAGCGTTACCACGGAATTCTGTCTGTCGCGTAAGAGAAGCAATGCCGGATCCAAGCCCAGCAAGTCCGCCGCCCTCTTCCCACCGGGCAAACCATAGAGATAAACCGATTGCGTTACCGATCCATCCGGGGGCCACTTGCGCATTCAACAAAATATTGTCCAGACTCTTCGCAGCACCCTTGTCTTCTTTAGTTTTCTCACTGATAGATTGTCCCCCACCTTTCTCTAATACGCTTAGAATGGTCTCAAGAACCTTCTTATCTTTCTGTGCCTTTTGAACCACGCCCAAAATCTGCGCTGCTTCGACTTCTCGCCCATCCATTGAGCAGCGAAGCGCCAAGATAATCAAATGATCAACGCCTCTTATCAATCCCCCCCATAAACCTACCGTAGGACGGGGCACCAAGACATTGTCCTTGTATCCTTCGGCAGAAAGTAATCCAGCCAGGCGATTCATTGACTCCGGCGTTGAGACCTTCACTTCCATCTTCTCCGCCATCCCCATCCACGCCTGCCGGACGAAGTGCCCGTCGCCGCCCGACGGCCCGATGTAAAGATGCGCCTCCATCCTCTGCTCCTTCGTTTTCCATCCCCCGCCCGCGCACATGACGTAGTTGTAGTAGCTCGTGCGCCCGTCGTAGCTGACGATGCCGGGATGAATCAGACCGACGCAGTCCGTCTCATTGAACATGCAGGCCCAATTGTCCGTGTTGAAGCTTCGGTCGTTGTCCAGGAGCGATTCGGTTTTCGCCGGTTCACCGCCGGCCCAGGAGTGATAGCGGGTTGACTTGTTCGAGACCTGGAGGAAGCGCAGTTCCGGCCACTCGAACGCCGCGTCCTGAGTCGCGAAGGCGGTGACCTTCACAAGCGGGCTTCCCGCAAGGTATGTGAAATCATACACGGCGCTGGCGTTCGATTCCGTCGCCCTGCCGCCGTTCCTTTCGATGTATCTCGCCTTCGCCCGGACGACCGCCCGCAGCGGGCCTGAAACCACCTTCCGAACCTCGCTTTCTGGATCGGCTGACAGCGTGAAGTATCCGGCGTCCTTTCTGAAAACACGGTCGTCAAGGAACGTTTCCGCGTCGGCCTCGCCGCTGCCGGGAAATCCAATGCGCTTCGGCATTCCCCCGCCGCCCCTGACCGGATGAGTGACGATAAACACGCCGTTGTTGACCGTCAACTCCGGGCCTGAGAAGTCCGATTTGACAAGATAAGGCAGCGATTTTCCGGACTCCCCCACGACAACCAGAAGGTCGCACTCGACACGCCCGGGCTGGAGATAAACAGTCAGATAAGCCGGTCCGCCCGATGCAAAGGGGGGATCGAACTGAGCTGGAATACGGCGAAGGTGCGTCCCGGACCGAAGGAATGCGTCAACCCGCCCTTCCCCGCTTCTCCCGTTCAATCGTTCCCTGATTTCCTTCGGCAGCGCGCCGGGGTCAATCGGAATCTCGACAGCCCTCGGCCCCAGCAGCGCGGGAGTAGCCCTGAACTTCACCTCGATGACGCCGGCCCCGCGCGCAAGAACCGACGCGAACTCCTCCAGCGAGACGGGATCATCCCCAGCGTTGCCGTAGGAGGAAAGCGTCGCCGAGAACAAAACAAACGGAACGAGAGCCGCCGTTGATAAGCATTTCATAATCCGTACCTCCCTTATTGATGACCCGACCCTTTGCCAAGTATGGCGTCAGTGACAGGCGTACAAACGTAACTTGGAGCGCAGTCGTCTGGTTTGCAGACGCGTCTTGCTGCCATCCTGCCGATACTCGAGATTGCGCAGCAAGCCGCTTGCCGGGGTTTTGAACTTGCCTGATTCGGCATCGCACAAGCAAGCTTGTGCAACGGCAAGGCGCAAGCAAGCTTGCGCACTCCAAGATTGCGCGTCCATCAGGGACCCATTACGTCGCGGACGCAAACCGTCATGACGATATGATAATACTACACGAAGCGGGAGCAAAGCTTCCACGCCATCATGACTGCCGAGACGAACAGCAGAACGCCGAACGCCTTGCGCAGGCGCCGCGCCCGAGTGCGCATGGCAAGGATAGCGCCTATCTGGCTGCCGACTGTCGAGCCGATCATGATCAGAATCGCCAGGGAAAGCATGACGTCGCCGGTTATCGCTTTTTCAATCGTGCCGAAGACGCCAGTGAAAAGGGCATATAGCAGGGACGTGGCGATTGCGACGTGCGTGGGCAGGCCGACGCCGTAGATGAGCAGCGGAACCACGAAGACCGAGCCGCCTATGCCGAGCATTCCGGACACCAGCCCCACAAGGACAGTCGGGAATACGAGCAGTGGGATTGACGCCTCGCCTCCGGTTCTGACAAGACGCGCGCGGGGAGGGATTCTGCGAAGGGCGGCGAGAAATCGTCCCGGGGGAGGCGGATTATCTCCGCGTGGCTTTTCCAGAAGGATGAGCGTCCCGATCAGTACCAGCGCCGCGATGAATAATCCCGTTATGGCAACCCGGTCCAGCGGCGCGCTCCTGCCGTGAAAGGTCACCTGCGGCATGTTCTCAAGGGCCTCGGAGATTGCGACCCCGACCGTCACCCCGGCCAGGTTTCCGCCGGCGGCCATGAGCGCGACCTGGTAATCCACGACGCCGGATTTGCGGAAGCGCATGACGCCGCTGGCCGAGGCCGCGATCATCTGGCACAAGCCTGTGCCTATGACGACGGGAAGGGGAAGCCCGAGCAGGGAATGAAGCAGGGGGGTGAGGATGACCGCCCCGCCGATGCCGAAGAGTCCGGAGCCAAGCCCCGCCGCAAGCCCCGAAAGAATAATCCAGCCGATGAAAAAAGATTGGCCCCCGACGGCTATATGTACCATATCTGCCTCAGGGATTCCACGCGCGATGCGTCATTATTTTCTTTCTTTGCGGCTGGCGCGCGGGCGGACAGGCGATTGAAAACGAGATTGGTAATCACGCCCCAGGCGATGGGCACGACGAGGCAGAGCAGGATATAACCGACAAGTCTCAAGCCGTTCATTACATTGTCGCGATCTATGCCAAATTAAGAATTCAATGTCTCAGACAGATTGGCAGTATGAGGTTAGTCAAGAGCGCGTGGTAGCGTAGGGGCGGGTTTGAAACCCGCCCCTACACGCGACCGTCATGCAAATACGCCCTTCAGTGACCCCTTACGATTGGCATTTAACTCATGCCCCCCTCACCCACCATTTCATGGTTCCCCCACTCCCGGCGGGAGAGGGGAGCGCTTGCCGCGCTTGTCTGACAAGCGCCGGCAACCGGCGAAAGAGGGGCCGCGCAGCGGATGACGAAGTCAGGGGCGGGCTGTGAACCCACCCCTTTCTTCCTGATCAGTCGCAACTACTTTTTCTCAAACTGCGCGTCGAACTTAATGACGCTGGGCTTGAAGTCAATGCTTTTGACGAACTCCAGGGCCTCCGCCGCGCCGTGTTCGCGGTCCATACCGCTGTCCTCCCACTCCACAGAGAGCGGGCCTTGATAGTTGGCGCGGTTGAGCGAGCGGATGATCGCCTCGAAATCCACGTCGCCGTGTCCGGGCGAACGGAAGTCCCATCCGCGCCTGCCGTCGCCGAAGGCCAGATGGCTGCTCAGGATGCCGCTCTTGCCGTCCAGCGTCACAGCCGCATCCTTTACGTGCATGTGGTAGATTCGGTCCGGGAATTCGTCAATGAACTTCGCCGGATGAACCCCCTGCCACTGGAGGTGGCTGGGATCGAAGTTGAAGCCGAACTCAGGCCTCCCGTCCAGGACTTCCACTGCGCGCTTGGCGCTGTAGAGATCGAATGCGATTTCAGTCGGATGCACTTCCAGCGCGAACTTCACACCGCACTGACCGAAGACGTCCAGAATCGGGTTCCAGACCTTGGCCAGTTTCGCGAAGGCGTCGTCAATCGTCTTGCGCGGAATGGCCGGGAAATCGTAGATGAGGTGCCAGATGGGCGATCCGGTGAAACCGCAGACGACCCCGATGCCGAGGTTTTTAGCTGCGCGAGCGGAGTTCTTCATGCACTCAATGGCCCACTCCCGCTTGGCCTCCGGTTTGCCCGAACATTCCGGCGGCGCCCAGCCGTCCGAGCGTTCATCGTTAAGGTCCAGAACCATCTGCCCCGCAAGGTGGTTGCTGATGGCCCAGACGTTCAGGCCGCACTTTTTCAGCTTGGCCCTCTGGCCGTCGCAATACTTCTTATCCGTAGCGCCTTTCATGGGGTCGAAGTGATCGCCCCAGCAGGCCAGTTCGAGGCCGTCATAGCCCCATCCCGCCGCCATCTTCGCCAGATCAGTCAGCTTCAGGTCGGCCCATTGGCCGGTGCACAGAGTTACGGGTCTTCCCATTGTCAATGACTCCAGAAAGGGGAAAGGAGAAAGTGGAAAGTTGAAATGAACTAACTCGGAGCGCCTGCGCAGGAGCAACAAGAAGGATGTGCGAGGCTGAAGACCTTGCACACGTCTCGCGGATTACCACCATGAGGCGCAATGAAAAACCTCCCTCACGCGCAAAACCTTCGGTTTCGCACACCCTTGAATTGCGGGCTATTTGCCGAGTTTCACCCACTTGCTCGTCTTCGCGCTTTTGAGAACGGCCTCGGTCATCAGAATTTCGTGATGGCCGTCCTCGAAGGTGGCGAAGCGTGGTTTGCACTTGCAGCCGCCAATGATGTAGGCGTAGACGTCCCGGAAGAAGAACTTCGGGCCGTCCGGGTAGCCTTCCGGATGCCCGCCCGGATACGCCGCGTATTCCTTCGCCCGCGCGCTCAGGAGCGACGGGTCCTTGATTATGACCTCGTTGGCCTTCTCGCGGTAACCGATGGTCATCTCGTTCGGGCGCTCCTGATCCCACCAGATGGCCCGCTTGCTTCCGTCAAGCTCAAACCACAGGCGGTTCTTGCGCCCCGCGCTGACCTGCGAGACGGTGAAGACTCCCTTAGCGCCGCCGGCGAAGCGCAGCAGCACGGAGGCGTAATCTTCGGTTTTGATCGGCGCGTCCTCGTAGTCCGAAGGCTTCAGCGCCTTGCCCGTGTAGGTCTCAACGTCTTTTTTCGGCTTCTTACGGAAGGGGTGGACGGTGGCTATGTCCGCGAACAACTCGACGATCCTGTCGCCGGTGATGAACTGGATGAGGTCGCACCAGTGGCTGCCGATGTCTGCGATGGCGCGGGAGGCGCCGCTGCGCTCCGGCTCAAGCCGCCAGTTGTAATCCGTCTCCCAGAAGAGCCAGTCCTGAAGGTAGGAGCCGTGGACTGAATAGAGCCTGCCGAAGTCGCCCCGGCGGACCATGTCGGCGGCCTCCTGCACCAGCGGGTAGCTGCGATAGTTGAAGTCAATCGCGTTGACCAGCCCGGTTTTGGCCGCCAGTTCGATCAGCTTTGCGCTCTCCTTGCTTGTCATGGCAAGCGGCTTCTCGCTGACCACGTGCTTGCCGGCCTTCAGCGCTTCCGACGAAATCTGGAAGTGCATGTTGTTGGGCGTGCAGTTGTGGATCACCTCTATATCGGGATCCGCGAGAAGCTTCTTGAAGTCCCCGTACGCGCGGGGGATGGACATGTCCGCGGCCTTCTTCTTCGCGAGTTCCTCGTTGGCCTCGCCGAGGGCTATCACATCAACGAAACCGAGCCTGCGCAGCGCCTCGACGTGCGCCGGCCCGATGAAACCCGTGCCGATTACAGCAGCGTTCACCTTGCGCATGTTGTTTTCTCCTGTTCAGTCTCAAACCGGAATCGGGAGATGGCCGCGCGCAGGCGGCCCCGCAATCAACGCGCCTTCAGACCTTTGGAACCTTCTCCCATTTCCCGCTCTTGCAGGACTTGGTTATGGCATCCAGCACGGCGCAGCACTTCATCCCGTCAACGAAGCTCGGAACAGGCATTCTGTTCTTCGCCAGGGCGTCCATGAACTCGGCCACCTCGTTGATGAACGTCTCGCCGTAGCCGATGATGTGTCCGGGAGGCCAGTATGCGCCGAAATGCTTGTGGTCGGACTGCGTGGCGAGGATTTTTCTGAATCCTTGCGCGTAGGCGGGATCATCCGCGCTCCAGAACTCCAGGACGTTCATGTCCTCGAACTGGAAGCGCAGGCTGCCCTTGCTGCCGTTGATTTCGAAGAAATTGTAGTTCTTATGCCCGCCGGAGAAGCGCGTCGCCTCGAACGTGCCGAGCGCGCCGTTTTTGAACCGGGAAAGGATGATGACGCCGTCGTCAACGTCAACCTTGCCCTTCTGGGCGGATTTGCCGCGCCCGACCAGGCCCTCCAACGTCGCCGCCCCGGCTTCCAGCGGGCGCTCCTTGATGAACGTCTCCTGCGTGGCGGTGACGGTGTCAATCTCGCCGATGAGCATCCGCGCCGTGTCAATCAAATGAGCCGCCAGATCGCCCAGCGCGCCGCTGCCGCAGACCTTCTTCTGCAGGCGCCAGATGAGCGGGAACTCCGGATCGAGAATCCAGTCCTGGAGGTACTGCGCCCGCCAGTGGTAGACCGTGCCGATCCGGCCCTCGTCAATCAGCCGCTTGGCCAACGCGATTGCGGGGACGGTGCGGTAGTTGAAGCCGACCATGTGCTTCACACCGGCCTTCTCGACCGCCGCGACCATTTTCTTCGCGTCGTCCAGTGAATTAGCCATCGGCTTTTCACTGAAGACGTGCTTGCCGGCCTGGGCGGCGGCGATGGCCATCGTGGCGTGCTGGTTGCCCGGCGTGCTGACGTCAATCATCTCGATGTCGTCGCGCTTGATGAGCTTCTTCCAGTCGGTCTCGTAGGACTGCCAGCCGTAGCGCCGGGCTGCAACCTTGACGGCGTCCTCCGAGCGTCCGCAGATGGCCTTCATCACGGGCATGCAATCGCAGTTGTAGAACAGGCCCGCGTTGAGGTAGCCGAAGCTGTGCGCTCGGCCCATGAAGGCGTAACCGATCAATCCGACGTTGACCTGGCTGGGCATAGCAAATCCTCCCTTCGAATTCGACTCCGACGCGACAAAAGAATCCCTGGCGTCCGCGCCTTTCGGTCGCGGCCCGCATGACTTAACATTTGAACATTGATGCTGCGCGAGTCGTCCCGACAATCGGACAACGCCGCGCCAACCCCGAATGATGAGCATGATAGTTGAATGAAGAAGGCAAATCAAGACAGGAACCGCAGAGGCATGGCAGGTATCCCCGCCCGCAAGTAATATGACCGACGCCGGAACGACTGCGCCGGGACAAACCCCCCATCCGCCGCCCCCCCTCTTTAACCTTAAAAAGAATCTTGTATCCCGGCATTAATAAAGGTAGAATTCGGGATCAAGTATTTATGTTGGACACAGATAAGATGGCAGGCGCGGTTGGCATCACATTGCCGCATGATTACCAGACCGACGGAGGACGGTGGATTTGTGCCCGGATGCTCCTGACAACAGGACGGACAGCCTTGCCAGGGAGTATTACAGCAAAGGCATAGGTTTCGCCCAGCGCGGCCACGTCCAGGAGGCTATCGAAGCCCTTGACCATGCGATCAGCGCCAACTCAAGGCTCATGGCCGCCTATTACGTCAAGGGGGGCCTTCTGCAGGAACTGAAGCTATATCAGGAAGCCGTTGATTGTTATGACAAGGCCATTGCCGTTGATTCCAAACATGCCGAAAGCTGGTACGATAAGGCCATAACGCTTGAAAAACTGGGGCGGTCAGAGGAGGCTCGCTTCTGCTTCCGCGAGGCCGTGAGGTTGAACCCGGCGCTGGACGACGGGCGTTTCGGCAAGGGCAGGCTGCAGACAGCCAGGGCATCCTTCATGAAGGACCAGGCCCCGCCGCCGGCAAAACCAGCCCCGGCCCCCGTTGAAGTGGCGCAGGCAGAGGTTCTTCAGACCGATATTATCGAAGGTGAAATTGTCCAGGGAGAGGTTATCGAGGCCGAAGTCATGGATGACGGAGGCGATGTTGCGCCGGTGATGGTAATCGAGGATGGCGCAGCCCCTCAGATGGTCCAGCCCCTCGAACCGGTGGAAGATACGGCTCCATCCCCGCCGAGCGGACGATACAGGATTCCGCAGATACCGGCCAATCCCACTGCGGTTGAAAAGGAGAAGGCGCAGCCTGCCGCGCTGGCGCCGATTCCAGCAATCGCGGCAGAACCGGGGAAAAAGCCCCGGCAGGCATGGGAAGAGGAGCCGACGGCGGTGGTCCAGCAGCCGCAGGACGATTATTCGATCGCGCCGCAGAAGGGGCAATGGCTCACGCGGGAAACCACGACCCCGCCAAAAGGCCAGGTCCTCGATTTCAACCCGCGGGCCGCCAAGGTCAGGGTGGACAAGGGAATCAAGTTCATAGCCCTCAGGCAATATGAAGTTGCGCTCTTCTGCTTTGAAGAAGCATTGTCCGTCAATCCGAAGTACGCTCCGGCGCTGATGAATAAAGGGGTCGTGCTGAGCAGGATGGGCAAGTTCGAAGAGGCATCGGAATTCATAGAAAAGGCAATCGAGTCGAACCCGAACTCCCCCGACGCCTGGTATCAGAAGGGCGCGATTCTGGCGCTGTTCGGGGTCAAGGCCGAAGCGCACCGCTGCTTCCAGAAGGCGCACGAATTGTCACAAGTCTGATTTCATCCCGCCGCTGCATCTCCCCGCTTCCATTCTTGAAATTGTTATGTTCCGCCAGTCCGGACGAATATAATGTTTGAATAAGTAATGCGAATCTCAAACGGCAGCCCGGAAGGAACACCCGATGCGGGATAAACTTACACCAATGGCGGTCGGCCTTCTGGCGGCGCTGGCGGTTTCAGCGGGAGTCTTCTACGCAGTCAACCATCCGACAGAATGCCGCAACCGCGTCTTCGTCATCGGGATTGACGGAATCACCTTCGATCTCGTGAAGCCCTGGGTGGAGTCCGGAGAGCTTCCCAACTTCGCCAGGATCATGAAGGAGGGGGCGCAAGGCCCGCTCGCCTCCACGCTCCCGCCCATAAGTCCTACCGCCTGGACTGCCGCAGGCACGGGCGTCAACCCGGGCAAGAATAACGTTTTCGGATTTTTCGCCGGCTGGCATTGGACGGGATCGCGATACGCCAATACACCCGTCAATTCCGGCGAGCGCAAGTGCAAGGCGGTCTGGCAGTTGGCTTCGGAGGCCGGCCTGCCGGTCGTAGTGGTCAACATGCCGGTCACGTCCCCGGCGGAAACGGTCAACGGGCTGATGATCAGCGGGTTCCCGATCATCAAGGACCAACCCTGGGTATATCCGCCGTCGCGCGCGGCCGAATTTGCGGACTGGCCGCTTGATGCGCACACCCCCGGCATGAGGCCGGGCGAAGAGGCGCAGACGTTTGCCAAGCTGACGGATGAAGAGTCACGAAGATGGCGAACAGGCCTCCGCCTGATGGATTCCGAGCGCTACAAGCTCTTCTGGCACGTATTGACCATCACGGACAGAATTCAGCATCACTACTGGCGCTTCATGGACAAGAACCACATTCTCCACGATCCCGACATGGCGAAGACGCTTGGCAGCGCGGTGCTGGATACATACAAACGCATGGACGCCGCGCTCGGAGACGTCATGACCCGAATGAGGGATGATGACGTTCTGGTAGTGCTCAGCGATCATGGTTTCGGCCCTCTGCACACAACGATAAGCGGTCCCGGTTTCCTTAAGGCCAACTTTCCCGACGGGAAGCTCAAGGTCAGGCCGATTGACGGGATATACGCATGCTTCAAGATCAGGCCGGCCGAGTATCTTGATGACGGCGAAGACATGCAGCCATTGATCACGCAGACGCGGGAAAGGCTGGCCAAGGAACTGCGGGAACTGAAGGACCCGACCAGCGGCAAACCCGTGATGCAGAGCGTCTGGGTCAACTCGGAAATATACAAAGGGCCGTATGCCCAGGAGGGGCCAGACGTCATCGGTCTTGAGGAGCCGGGGTATCTCACAGTGAACGGATGGGATTACAGCGGTCCGGGCTTCATGCGTCGGGTCGCCGTGACGGACCACATGTATTCCGCCGATCATCGGCCTTACGGCGTGTTGCTGCTCTACGGCAGAGGAATTGCGCCCGGAAGTCATGCCGCCAACGCCGCAATCATTGACGTCGCCCCGACGGTTCTTCACCTGCTTGGATTGCCGATACCGGAACAGATTGACGGGAGAGTATTGACCGAATGCCTGCGGACGGACTATCTTGCAGCAGCGCCGATCCGGAAAACGGATCGGGAAATAGTGCAGAAACACTGGAAGGACGGAGCATCCGCCGAAGAGATTGACAAGCAGCTTCGCGGCCTCGGCTACGTCCAGCACTGATTGGCGGGGAACCGGAACAGTGGATTCCACGGAACGCCACCTGTTGCGCGTTGCGTATTCTATCTTTACGCTCGTTCTCTTATTCAATCGCCATCTTCCCGCCGCCCAGGATGCCGACCTCACGGAAAAGGAAATGACCATCCGCGTCTGGGGTCTGCCGATTCCTACGGCGACCGACGCGGACGCGCAGTCAACCCGCAAGGTCATTTCCGCGTTCTATAGGAAACATCCCCGGATCCGGTGCGAGCCGGGGACGGGCATGAAGATCGAGAATAAGGACTTCGATATCATCCCCCTGATGCAGATCGCCGGGGACATCAGCCCCGAAGTCATTTACGTCAACTTCCGCCAGTCGCACACTTACATAAGCCAGGGCTTCCTCCAACCGCTGGACGAATGGTTCTACAAGCTTCCGGAAGAAGAGCGCAATCGCCGCGTCCCGCCGCCCGCATGGCCGGTCATCAAGCGCAAGGGGCCGGACGGGCAGGAGCACGTCTGGGCGCTGCCGGTCAGGGGGCTTGTCATGGGCCTTTTCTACAGGCGCGACCTCTTCCAGGAGGCCGGATTGCCCGACCGGGCGCCGGAGGATTGGAATGAGCTTCTGGAATTCGCCCGCAAACTCACCAACCCCGAAAAGAACATAACCGGGCTTGGCGTGGTCGGCGGGGAGGAATGCTCCTGGCAGTTCATGAGCTTCCTTTGGTCGGCCGGCGCGGAGGCCGTCGTGCAGGATGAGAAGGGCGACTGGCGCTGCGCCTTCGATTCGGACGAGGCGGCGACTGCGGCGCTGATGTATGCGCGCCTGCTCAACGAACCCTTCCAGAAAGACGGCAGGACAATCAACGGTTGCGCTTACGGCGACACATGGGCCGGCCTCTATACCATGAAATGGGACCGCGGACAGGTCGGCATGGTCTTCAACTACCTGGACGAGCAGGTCATCGCCAAGGACGACCCGGAGATGGTCGGTTTCGGCCCCGTGCCACGCGGGCCGACCTCGATTGACGAGAACGGGGTCTACGACTGCCGCAACGGCATCAGGGGAAGCGAATACAACTGCGCCATGCTCGGCATGTTTGCCGGCATCAAGGACCCCGCGCGGCGACAGGCGGCGTGGGATTACATCCACTGGTTCGACGGCGAGGAGGCGCGCGGCATCCGCACGAAGGCGATGGTCGAAAGCGGATTCGGCCAGTTCGTCAATCCCAAATTCCTCCGACAGTTCGGCTACACGGAATACCTTCGCCTGGTGCCGAAGGGATGGGAGGATATCTGGAACGAGGCGCAGCACAACGGAAAGCCGGAACCCTACGGAAAGAACTGCCAGCAGGTTTATCGCTACATGGCCCGCCCGCTGGGGCAGGTGATAAACGACAGCGAAGTCAGGCGCAACATCGCCGACAAGCGCTACGACCTGGCCCAGAAGCGAATCAGGGAGATTCTCAAGGCCGGAGTCGCCGAAGCCAACGAGCGCATGATCGGCATCCTCACCCCGGAGGAACGCAGCCTGCGCAATCGCGTCGCGATGGGGGCCGTCATCTTCATCTCGGTCGTCTTTGTCCTCATGATGCGTCGCGTGATGAAGACGTTCGCCCCCCCGGAGATGGTCATTGGCGGGCGCGGGAGATGGCAGTTCCGCCGTTACCGCTGGGCCTACGTCATTCTGTTCCCCGCGGTCGGCAGCATCGCGCTCTGGCGATACTACCCGCTGGTCAGCGGCATGATCATCGCGTTCCAGGACTATCGCGTCATGGGCGATTCGCCGTGGATTGGTCTTGATAACTTCGCCGCCGTTCTCTGGGACGCCCAGTTCTGGTATTCCATGTGGATCAGCGTCAAGTGGGTCGTCCTTTTCATGCTGTCCGCCTTTATCGCCCCGATCATCCTGGCAGTCCTACTGCACGAAGTCCCGCGCGGTAAAATCATTTATCGCACGATCTACTACCTCCCCGCCGTCATCACCGGTCTGATTGCCATGTTTCTCTGGAAGAGCTTCTACGCTCCAGAGGGGCTTATGAGCCAGGCCGTCTGGGTCGTCAACAAGGTCTTCGGAACGTCCTTCAACGCAAGCCGCAACTGGCTTCAGGACCCCAACTGGGCGCTCGTCTGCTGCATCCTGCCAGTCGTCTGGTTCAGCGCCGGACCGGGCTGCCTTATCTACCTGGCCGCGCTCAAAACCGTCCCGGAGGACATCTACGAGGCGGGCGACATTGACGGGGCTGGCCCGCTGCACAAGCTCTTCCACATCACGCTCCCTTCGCTAAAGGCGCTCATTATCATCCAGTTCATAGGGACGTTCGTCGGAGCGTTCCAGACCTCGGAGTTCATGTTCATCATGACAGGCGGCGGACCGTATTCCCCCAACGGCGCCACGGAGGTCGCCGCGCTTCAGATTTTCTACACCGCTTTCATGTACCTGAAATTCGGGCTGGCCACGGCCATGGCCTGGATGATGGCCGCCCTCCTGATAGGTTTCACCGTAATGCAGCTCCAGCGCCTCAGAAACATGGAATTCAAGGCCGAAGGCTCAAAACTCTGACATGCCCATCATCAGCGCGATAGGAAGACGCGACCTGAAGGTGAGGCTCCTCATATGGAGCGTCTACGCCGTCCTCACCCTGGGCGCGCTCTCAATGATCTATCCCTTCCTGCTGATGGTTTCCGGCTCCTTCAAGGGCGAGACGGACATCTACACCATGACGCCCGTCCCGGAATTCCTCCATGACGACGACTGGCTGTTCCGCCGCTACCTCGAATCGAAATACAACGTAAGCATCCAGACATTGCAGATCGTTCATCACGCCGAACACCTGACGTGGCGCGGACCGACGCTGCCGCCGGCCTGCTCGGACGAGGAACTGCTGAAACTCTACGCCAGATTCCGCGAGGAGGCGGGCATCCCGGAAACATGGCAATACCTCGGCCACCTACATGACCTGAACGACCGTTTTTTCCTTCCAAATGCCCGGCGCTTTCGCGAGCGCCTGCGCGAGCGATTCGACTCCCTGGATGAGCTGAACCGGGCGATGAACGCCTCCTACGAAAGCTGGAGCCTCATCCTAATGCCGGTCGAGAAGGTCGAAAACCGCCGTTATCGCCCCTCCCGCGAGGATCCGTTCTTCCAGGAATTCACGCGCTTCAAAATGACCCGCCCGGCGTCCGAGCGCTATCTCTGCGACCTGGACAGCGTCTATCGCCAGTTGATGCTCTATCCCAAATTCTCCCGCAACGTCGCAAAATACAACGAGGCGCACGGCACGGCCTACGCGTCCTACGAGGAAGTACTCCTGCCCTCGACGGCCCCGGGCAACCGGCTGGAGCGCGAAGACTGGGAGGCGTACGTCCGCAACGAGCTTAATCTGAACTTCGTGCGCATGGACAAGTCACAGGCAGAGCCCTTCGCGGAGTTTCTGCGCGGGAAATACCTTGACCGCATCGAACTGCTCAACAAAGCCTACGGAACAAGTTATGCGAGCTTCAGCGAAATTCCCTTCCGCGAATCAGTTCCGGAAAACGAGATGGAGATTGTGGACTGGGAATTGTGGCTCAGGGACAAGGTTCCAGGAGAGGCTATTCGCGTCGAAGGCCCGCGCCAGGCCTTTGAGCGCTTCGCCGCCGCCAACGCGCCGGCGGTTCTCGCCTCCCGCGGACCGCTCTCGCTGAAAACGCTCGATCTTGACCGTTACGACTTCGAGAACGCGCGCTCATGGTTCATGCGGGAATGCCTCACGCGCAACTACATCCACGTCCTCGATTACGTCCTTCTGCACGGACGCGGCGTCCTGAACACGATCATCTACTGCGGGCTGGCGATCGGGACGGCGCTGATCGTCAATCCGCTGGCCGCCTACGCGCTCTCCCGCTTCAAACTCCCCAGCACATACAAGATATTGCTGTTCTGCATGGCGACGATGGCCTTCCCGGACGCCGTCATCATGATCCCGGAGTTCCTGCTGCTGAAGAACCTCAGGCTGCTTAACACGTTCTCCGCCCTCGTCCTGCCCGGCGCGGCCAACGGCATGGCCATATTCCTGCTCAAGGGATTCTTCGACAGCCTGCCGAAGGAGCTGTTCGAGGCGGCGGACCTTGACGGCGCGGGAGAATGGACGAAATTCTGGTCAATCACGATGAGCCTCTCCAAGCCCATCCTGGCCGTCGTCGCGCTCGGCGCTTTCACCGCCGCCTACCGCGCCTTCATGTTCGCGCTGATCATCATCCCTGATCAGGAGATGTGGACGATCATGGTCTGGCTTTATCAGCTTCAGCAGATGACCCACCAGTCCGTCACCTACGCCGCCCTCATAATCGCTGCCGTGCCGACCTTCCTCGTGTTCGTCTTCTGCCAGAACATCATCATGCGCGGCATCGTCGTCCCGACGGAGAAATAATCGCGCGTGAATCCGGGCGGGAAAAAGACACAAGCACAGCGGGCGCAGAGATAATCAAATAAAACGCCCCGCCCGATGATGACCGGAGATCACGTCCAGCGGGCCGTTTCCTCAGCGTCCGGCGGCATTGCGCCGGCAACGTAAGTGATTACGGCCAGCCAGCCGCTGTCCGGAACGGGAGAGAACTTAATGTCCAATACGCGGCAGTTGTCCATCCTGGCCAGGCGGGAGTTGACGAGCTTGGTCAGGCTCTGATGATCGTCGGCAATAAGCGTCGTCACGCGCGTCTGACGTTTGCGCGGGTGGGCGCTCAGATGGGAAAGCTCCTGCGCGATGTGCTGAAGAACGAAGAGCCGCGTGACATATTTGTCCCGCAGCTCCTCAAGCTTCAGACTGTATGAATGCGGATCGAACAGGAACTCAAGGTCGTCCTCGCTCTGTGAAAGCTCGTCAAGCAGCTCCTTCCTGAGCTGGCTCTGAATCCTGCC
This sequence comes from Planctomycetota bacterium, assembly GCA_022711755.1. Classification (GTDB taxonomy): domain Bacteria; phylum Planctomycetota; class Brocadiia; order SM23-32; family JAKLEA01; genus JAKLEA01. Next base: position 159,406 of record JAKLEA010000012.1, on the reverse strand, counting down.
GAGGGATTTGGCGATTCGATACACTTCGTCCGACATCTGACAGTCCTCTTTGAAATCCGCTGAAACCCGATGAAGTTTAATTATAATCCAGAAGGCTGGGGACGTCAACATGCCGCGAGCGGAAAAGCATAGCGGGATTGCCGATCCCGGCGTCATGCGGCAGGGGGATCGCAAGCAGCTCCCGCCGCCCATAACAAGGCCGCGCTTTTATCTTGCATAGCCGGAATGGCGGATGTTTAATTGATTTTTTGCAAAGGAGAAAATCATCATGAGCAGACACGGAGTTACCAGACGCACGTTCGTCTTCGGCAGCGCGCTTTTCCTTTCGGGTTGCGCCTCTTCCAGGGGCAGAATGACCCCGAAGCCAATCTCCCCCAATGAGAAGCTGAACATAGCCGGCATCGGATGCGGCGGAAAAGGCTCCAGCGACGTTGACGGCGCGGCGGAGGGCAACAACATCGTCGCCCTTTGCGACGTTGACGACCGGCAGGCTGGCGGGACCTATGAGAGGTACCCGAACGCCAGAAAATACAAGGACTTCCGCGTCATGCTGGAGAAGGAGGGCGCGAATATTGACGCCGTGACCATCTCCACCCCCGATCACATGCACGCGCCGGCGGCTGCGCTGGCCATGAAGCTGGGCAAGCACGTCTATGTCCAGAAGCCGCTCACCCACAGCGTCTGGGAGGCGAGGAACCTGCTGAAACTGGCGAAGGAAACGAAAGTCGCCACGCAGATGGGCAATCAGGGAACGGCAGGCCCGCACATCCGCCGCCTGTGCGAGTGGATATGGTCCGGCTGCATCGGCCACGTGCGCGAGGCCCACATCTGGACCAACCGCCCCATCTGGCCGCAGGACATCGCGCGCCCGACGGAGATCGAACAGGTTCCGCCGGAGCTGGATTGGGATCTCTGGCAGGGCGTAGCCCCCGCCCGCTCCTATAATAAAGCGTACCTGCCCTTCGCATGGCGCGGATGGTGGGATTACGGTTGCGGAGCCTTGGGCGACATGGGCTGCCACAACATGAATCCCGCCTACAAGGCCCTCAAACTCGGTTATCCGACATCCGTCGAGGCTGTCTCCGAGGGCGGCAACGAGGAGTCTTTCCCGAAGTGGTCAATCATCACATATCAGTTCCCGGCCCGCGAAGACATGCCGCCCTGCAAAGTCGTCTGGTATGACGGCGGCAAGATGCCCGACCGTCCGGAAGGTTTGCTGGCGGATGAGACCTTTGGCGGCGGCGACAACGGGACGTTGTTCATCGGCGACAAGGGCAAGATGTGCTGCGGAGTCAACGCAGAAGGCTTCTCCTTGATCCCGAAGGCCCTGATGAAGGATTATCCGCATCCGGCGCGAACGATTCCGGATTCCGCAGGCCACTACGAGGAATGGATCAACGCCTGCAAGGGCATAGAGGTTCCCGCCGGCGGCTTCCGCGGGCGGTTCGAATACGCCTGCCCGTTCACGGAGATGGTGCTTCTGGGCAACGTCGCCGTGCGCTGCGGCAAGAAGATCGAATACGACGCCGATAAGATGAAGATCACGAACATCCCGGAGGCGAACAAGCACCTCCGGCGCGAATACAGGGAGGGTTGGAGGGATCTGATCTAACCTTGCAATCGTAGCAAGGCCCCACAACACGATGCGCGCAGGACTTGGCGAGGCTGCGCGCATCGTTTCATTTCCGGTTCGGACCTTGAAATCGCGGCGTTTCCTTTGTCAAACCCGCGTTGAAAGGAGAAGGTCCGCTTTGGGATTTCATTCCAATGAACGTCCGTTTTGCATCCCGTGTCGTTCCCTTCGTTTTTGCTGTTTTCCTTTCCGCCGCGTCCGCCGACCAGAACCTGACCGCCCGCCAGGGGCCTTACGACCTCTGCAAGGCGAACTGGATGGGCGCGAACTACCTTCAGGCGCTCATCAACCCGCGATGGAACGCCGTCGCCTTCGCCCACAACACGTTCGGGGACAAGGACGGCGTCGGCGGGCTTTATTTCATTGACGATCAGGGCCGCGTAATACGTTGTCTGGTCGAGGAAGCCGAGAACGGCCCGGTCGCCCGAGTCGAGGCTGTCGCGGCGATGGCGCGCGGCATCATGGCCGCCCGCATTCCAGGTTCCGCCGGCAGGTATTTCTTCACAATCGAGGGGCGGCACGGCATCCAGTGGACCGCCGACGGCGAGAAACTTGTCCTGAACTGGCTCCAGGATTCACTGACCCCCGTCTGCGCGTTCCGCCTGGAACTGCGCGTCGGGGATGAATGGCGGGCCGTCCGCTTCAACCCCTCCGGCAACGGCCACGGCGCGGCTGTAAGCGAGATTGCCTTCATCGGCGACGCGGCGGAGCGCCGTGTCTGCGCGCGGAGCTTTTCCTCCGTTCTGGGCAAGGCTCCGTTCATCGAGGTCGAAACCGAAAAACCGCTGGATGTCAGGCTGACTGTCTCCGATTTTCTTCCGGCCCACAGCATCCGCCTCGGCGCGGATAACATCATCAAGGCCGAGGGGGAGGCAATCACAAATCCAAGCGTTGTCGAGAGCTTCCTGCTGCTACACAGGTACGGGCCGGCGGCGGCGCAGTCAAGCGAGAAAAATGGGTGGGAGCATCCGTCCCTCTGGAACACGCTTGACAGCATGGTCATGATCGCATGGGACAGTCCGGGGCCGCAGCTTGCCGCCTCCGTGGAGAAGACCGTCACAGGCCTGCAACTTGAATGGATTCAGACGGAAGGCCTTAAAGTCTTCGCCGCCCCGTTCCTTGAGCTTGATCCCGCCGACTGCCAGTTCGTAGTAGGAGCGGCGGAGCGGGTCGCTCAGGACGGAACTTTCGGGCTTAAGCCATACATGCCGGTTCGCGGCAGCAACGCATTTTCCGGAGCGGTGGCGGGGCTTGCCGCCGCCGCATTCCTGCTGGAGAGGCACGGCCACGCCGACGCCGCTGCGACGCGCGCAGCGGCGATCGAGGCGTTCCGCGCGTCCGTCGGCAGCGAGGAGCGCGGATACCGCGGGGAATACGGCTACAACCTCATATCCGCCGCGAAATACCTAAGCCGGATCGCTCCGGGGGAATTCGAATACGCCCGCCTGACCGCCAGGTGGGCCGACCGCGAGATCGAGCGCTGCCCAGCGGGAATGGTCGCTCCGCCCTGGCCTGATACGGCGCTGCGCGCCGTCCGCGCATGGGAGGACGCCGCGATAATCACCGGAGACGCGAAGTATGCCGAGGCCGCAAAGAGAGCGCTTGCCGAATTTGACATCCGCCCGGACGGCCCGCTTGATTCCTTCATCTGGAGGGGCGAACCGCGCCCGTTCGAGGGGGCCAATTGCACGGCCGCAGCAATGCTTCCGGGGCAGTGGGGAAACAGGGCCGATCCGCGGGCGGAGGCGATCATCTCCCGCGCGGCCCCCGGGTTCGTCTGCGATTACGGATTCAGTCCGCTGCGGACGTGGACCTGCGACGATCTTCCGCCCTATTACGTCGGTTGCTCGCTTCCCGCCGCGTCCGGGGACAAATGCCAGAACGGAGCGAAGCGGATGGTCGGCCTGTCGGAATTCGTCGCCTACGACAAGGACTGGAAGGTCTGGAACGTTCAACGCCCGGACTTTCCTCCCCCCCCCTAACCATCCGGCCCGCGCCGGCGATATAATTCCGCATTCGTCCGACCTTTGATTGACGCCGGACGGCGCAGGCACTACAATCCCCGCTTCCTGCAACCGACATGAGCTTCCATGACTGGAAGCCGTAATTGACGCCTTCGGGGGATCTGGCGCCCCGCCGGCGAAACAGTTCAATGAGCATGATCTACCTGGACAACAACCGGACGACGACGCTGGCCCCGGAAGCCGCCGAGGCCATGCGGAAATTCACCGAGGAAGTCCTGGCGTCCGCGCCGGACGATGAAGTCATTCGCGGCGCGATCGAAGACGCGCGATCAGCGACAGCCAGGGCGCTGCTGGTAAGGACGGACGAGATAGTATTCACATCCGGAGGCACTGAGGCCAACTGCCTTGCCATCCTGGGCGCGGTCATGGCGAGCAGTCCGCGCCGGCGACACGTCGTGATGTCCCGCATCGAGCATGAGTCCGCGACTTTCTGCGCGGCAGCGCTTGAGGCGGAAGGCGCAGAAATCAGTTTCGTGCCTTCCTCTCCGGACGGGACGATATCCCCCGTGGCGGTTCAGAACGCCATCACGCCGCACACTTGCCTGGTCAGCGTCCAGTGGGCCAACCATGAAACGGGCGTGATTCAACCGATTGAGGAGATTGCGCGGGTGGCGCATACGGCGGGGGCGCTTTGCCATTCCGACGCCGCGCAAGCCGTCGGTCGGATTCCCTGCGATCCCAGAGAGTCTGTTGATCTGGCGTCCCTCTCAGCGCACAAATTCCACGGCCCCGCAGGGGTCGGGGCGCTGTGGGTCAGGGAGAAGGTTCCGCTCAGCCCGGCGTTCTTCGGCATCGGAGGCGAGGGACGGCGGCGCCCCGGAACGCGCAATGCTCTGGGCATCGTGGGAATGGCGGCCGCCATTCGCGCGGCAGGCGACGCTCTGTTCCGCGAGATGGGCCGCGTGCGCTCGCTGCGCGTTCTCATGGAGCAGACGCTTATTGACGAAGTCCCCGGCGCGCGCATCAACGGCAACCCGGACCTGCGCCTGCCGAACACGTCCAGCCTCCGCTTTGAGGGAACGGACGGGCGCGCGCTAGCCGATCGCCTTGCGCAGCAGGGCATCATCGCAGGCGGCATCCCCCCGGCGACCGAGGATAAAGTCGTGGCGTCCCGATCGCTTCTGGCCATGGGCCTTACGCTGCCGGAGGTCAGGGCGAGCATCAGATTCAGCCTTTCGCGCTTCAACACCGAAGATGAAGTCCGCCGCGCGGTCGAGGCCGTGAAGGAAGCCGTGCTGTCGCAAAAGCAGGCATAAGCGATCAGCGTGCGCAAATCCCATGCGGGATACGCACACCCACATCAAACGAGGATTCAATCAAGTGAAGAAGAACGTCCCATCCGTCAGAGTAAGCGAATTCAAACAGGAAACCTGCAAGTTTTTCCGCTGCGGCCCCGACCTTCAATGCAGAGGCGTCACGGCGCTGGCGATGGACGGAGACGATCTCTACGTCGGCAACGATCACGGGATGGGACTCTTCGACGGACGGCGATGGCGCAGGCTGGATGAGCCGAACGGGCCGAAGGACGCGACCGTGCTGAAGATTCATTTTGACTCAAAGGGCAACCTCTGGGTCGCCACGGTCTACGGCCTCTACGTCCGCCGCGGCGCGGAGTGGACGCGCTACGCCCCGGACGACGGGGTGTTTTGGAAGCGCGAACCGGTCGCCGCAAAGATGCCGCATGAGGTTTGCACCGGCATCGCCGAGGCGAAGGACGGAGCGATCTACGTTTCGACGCTCGGCGGTCTGGTCCGCTTCAAGGACGGCAGGCCGGAAACTGTCAAAACCCCGGGGACAGGCAGTTTGAGCGCCGTCGCGATAGACCGGAAGGGGCGCGTATGGATCGGTTCCAACGAAGGCGTCTGCCGCCTGGACGGGAAGAAGGCGACCCGTTTCGCGCGGAAGAAGGACGGCGGGGGAGAGTTGCAAAGCAACGACGTCCGCTGCATAGCCGTCAGCCCGGATGGAGACGTGTGGGTCGGCACCCGGCGCGGGATCAGCGTCTGCTCGGAGTCCGGCAAGTGGCGTCCGGTCACGGGCGAAGAGGGGCTTCCCTTCGAGAACGTGAACGCAATCAGTTTTACGCCCGGCGGGGACGCATGGATCGGCACGATGATGGGCGCCTGCCGATGGGACGGCGGGCGATGGCACTACTACTTCGGTCAGCGCTGGCTGATCTCGAACGTCGTAACGACCGTCTGCAACGGCAAACCGGGGAGCGTCTGGCTGGGCAGTCCGGCGGGCTTGGTCAGGATTGACCAGGTTCCAATGACGCTGGAGAAGAAGGCGGCGCTTTTCGATGACATAACCCAGGCCCGCCACAACCGCATGGACTGGATTGCGGACTCGCATCTGGCGCGCCCCGGCGATCTGTCGTCAAACCGGAACCACGACACCGACAACGACGGCCTCTGGACCGCGCTCTACGTGGCGGCGGAAAGCTTCCGCTACGCGGTGACCGGCGACATCGAGGCGCAGCGCAACGCGAAGAACTCCTTCCACGCGATGCTGCGCCTGGAGGAAATGTCCGACATTGACGGCTTCCCGACCAAGGCCATCATCCACTGGACGCAAGCCGTCAACGCCGGGCCGCTGTGGGTTCGCTGCAAGCGATATCCTGAGTTCGCATGGAAGGGCGATTGCAGCTCCGACGAGATTGACGGCCACATGTTCGGCTATTCGATCTACTACGATCTGGCGGCTGACGAGCGGGAGAAGGAATTGGTTCGCGAGATCACGCGCAAGATCATGGACCATATCATTGACAACGGCTACATCCTCCGCTACCTGGACGGCAAGCACACGCGATGGGGCGTCTGGGGGCCGCAGTATCTCTCCACGCCGGAATGGGCGGAGCAGCTCGGGCTGAACTCGCTGGAAATCCTGTCCCATCTGAAGGCCGCCTATCACATCACCGGCGACGAGAAGTATCAGCGGGAGTACCTGAAGCTGGCGCTGGACCACAACTACGCGCAGAACACCGTGGACCAGAAGATCGTCACGCCGACCAACTGCGTCAACCACTCCGACGACGAACTGGCCTCCATTTCGTATTACCCGCTGATGATATACGAGACCGATCCGAAGCTGATGAAGCTCTATCGGGCGAGCATGGAGCGGACGTATGAAGTCCTGCGTTCTGAGGAAAGCCCGTTCAACGGGTTCATATACACTGCCACTACCGGCAACGACTGCGGCATGATCGAGTGCGTGCGGCACTTGCAGGAAGTTCCCCTCGACCTGGTCCGCTGGACGGCGCAGAACAGCCATCGGTCGGACATTGAGGTGAATCCCGCGTGCGGCAGATTCGGCGGATTGCAGGGGCTGAAGGTCATCCCGCCGGACGAGCGGGCGATGAGCAAGTGGAACTCAAACCCGTTCTCGCTTGACGGCGGCGCGGGCGGGCACGCCGAAGAGGACGGCGCGTTCTACCTCCTGCCATACTGGATGGGGCGGTACCATGGGTTTATAAAAGAGAGGAGTTGAATCCAGTCGCATTCGGGGAGTAACTCATGAATGAAGACGACACGCCAGTCAAGCATTCCGAAGCTGGAACCGGTGTATTGTTGTGCTTGTCAGTCTTGATCCTGACAGTTGTGATCGTCTTTGTTCATGCATTCAAGCACGTTCAATCGAAGGCAGATGCGGATTCGCTGAAACCGAAGACACTCACAAAAGCGCCGCGGGTGGAAGACGCTAAACTCGATACAAGTTGGCGGATTGCAGAACCGTTGCCCGGGAAGCCTCACAAGAGTCATTTCAGAGAACGACCGAGCCAGTATTACAATCCTCTAAGGGCATCCTGCCAAGTCGAAGCTGCGGGGAAGATTGCGCGTAGAATCACCATTCCAAAGGGAGGTTATGCAATTGAATTCGATGGCAGGCAAGGACCGACATTCAGCAGTATCGGACTGATGATTTTAAGTGCTGATGGAAAACATCTTGCATATGAAGTTGAAATAGGCAACGGCGAGGCAGTTGTTGTTGACGGAAGGCAAGGACCTGTTTTTGCCAGTGTCGGATGGGACCGCTGGTTCGGACATCAGCGTGAGCTTGTTGTCTTCAGCCCCGACGGCAACCGTTACGCCTATGCGGCGGAGGTTGGCGGAAAGTCATTTGCTGTAATTGACGGAATGCCGGATTTTACTTTTCACTGGGTACGCGGACTCAAATTCAGCCCTGACGGAAACCGGATCGGTTATATCGGGTGTATCAAAGGCCCACCTGCTCTTGACGTGATAATGCGGCCAGAATACCCGGTGGTGGACGGCGTTGTCTATCCCGGCGGGGACATAATCCTTGATTTCGCATTCAGCCCGGACAGTTCCAGATTCGCCTACATCGCCGGGAAGGGAGTTCGCGGCGCAGAAGGCCCATTCGCTGGAACTCCATTCATATGCATTGATGGAAAAGTGGCGCATGTTCACAGCGAGCACCACTCGCAGTCCCACTTCTACTGGTCGCCTGAACTCCATTTTATTGATGATAACACATTGACCTACAAACTCGACATAGGAGACATAACCAGGGAATTCATGCTTTCACGGATTCCGCCTGGCGAGCAGATACAGTCCGAATGATCCCTGAGGCATTTGGCGATTGTTGCGGAACGCACCGCGATGTATTGGCAAGGATGACAGCCATCGCCTCATGTTTCCCCTCATCCGTCATTCGCCGGGGCGAATGCCACCTTCTCCCCAGGGAGAAGGCGCTTTGTGTTTTTCGCGCGGCGCAGGTTTCCCTTGGCGCGCGTATTTCTCTACTCTCTCATTCCCCGGTAACTCTCATCCCCTCGCCCTTTGTGTCTCCGTGTCTTTGTGGTACCATTATCCGCGTGTCGCAAGATGCCTGACAATGAAAGGGCGGGTGATTATGAGCGTTATGAACAGGTCGGCGTCATCCCTGTTGGCAATCTCGGCGTTTCTCATTCTCAGCGAGGCGGCCATGGCCAAAGAACCAGCGGTCTTCAAGGCGTTGAACGATGATCCCAACCCCGGCCCGGTCGGCGAAATGCCCTACGAAATGGCCGGACGGGAGGAGGAGCGCGCCCCGCTCGTGGATTTCCAGAACCTCGACGGCTGGATCGCCGAGGGATGGGACGCCGAGGGCAAGTTGTTCGGCAGCCGGGAGCAGCGGCTCTACCGCGACAAGTCCGCGAAACTTGTCTACAAGGGGACCAGCCCGCTGGCGACGCTGCTGGTCCGACCGGAGAAACCCATCCCCATCCCGGAGCCGTGGGACTGCGTGAACTTCTGGAACTACGGCAACGCATGGTGCTGGGTGCAGGAAAGCCAACCCTGGCTGCTGGTCAGCGTCGTCGTGCGCGACGCCGCAGGCAAACAATACGACCTGCCGATGGGCGTCGTGGATTACGAATACTGGCACCTTATGCACTCGCGCTTCCGCGGCTCTGCTGACGCGGTCAAGCGTCCGCTTGAGTTCGTCGGCGTTCGCCTGACCAACGCCGGGGGGGGGAGAGAGAGAAAATTCTTCTTAGGGCCGATTTGTTTCTACAAGGAGGAACTCAAGCCGCTGACCTTCGAACCCTGGCCGGAGAAACTTCCCTTCCCGACGCGGGAGGAGACCATCCTGCCATCCAACAAGGTCGCGGACTTCAAGAATTCCGCGAGCAAGGAAGACGCGACGACGGTCTTCCGCTACGAGGGGAGCGACTGTGTTCTCGAATACGCCTACGCGCCGAAGGACGGAACGCTGGGCGACATCGAGACGCGCTTCAACGGGAAGCGCGTCAGGCCCTGCGCCGGCGGCGGAGCGGCCCTGCCTGGTTCGCATCCCGGCGATCCCTCAATCAGCCGCAGGCTGAAATCGCAGTCCCTCGACAACAATGTCCTGAAAGCCGTTTGGGAATTGAAGAAGGATGACATCTCGGTCAATCTGGAATACTGCATCCGAATCAGGCAGAAATCGCTGATTGTGGAGATTGCGGCAGACAATCCGGCCGTCGAGGCGATGCGGCTGGGCCGGGCGGAAGGCGTCGCCAGCCCGAAGATTTTCAAGATTCCCTATCTGACCTACGGAGGCAACGATGCCTATTCGCTTTACGCGGACGGGTTGTTCTACTTCTGCCAGTTCGACTGGTACGTCTCCGACGCCTCGGAGCTTTACGGCGGCGGCTCGGTTGGGAAGGATTGGGCCGTCTACAACGGCGGGGCGGCGTACAACCGGAAGACCGACGGCATGCGCAATCCCGTCCGCGAACGACTTTTCATCAACGTCTCGCCGGATTTTCAGGAGACGCTGCCGACAATCGCCAATCCGCCCTCGCCGATGAAGGAGGCGCAGGGCGACCGGCTCTGGCGCGTCAAGGGCGGCAACAACTACGCCGCCGAACTGGCCGAGGTCCGACAGCGCCGCAACTACGGCTGCGAGAAGGTCAGCATACGCTACCATGAGGACTTCTGGCGCGACGGGGGGGAGAGCTTCACGTTCAGGCTGAACGCCGCGCCGAAGGCCGGGGGAGACGAGGCGGTCAGGCGATTCGTCGCGGACGTCAAGGACCTGGGCTGGCGCGTCGGGCTTTACACGAACTACACGGATTTCTCCCCGGTCAACAGCTTCTGGAGCGAGGACTGGGTGTCGCGCAGTTCCGATGGCGACTGGATGCGCGCGTGGTGCAGGTGCTACGCGCCCAAACCGATGATATCCGTCAAGATGGAGGCGGAGCTTGCCCCGAAGATTCAGGAGAAGTTCGGCGAGAATCACAGCTACTGCGACGTGCATACGGCGGTCTCGCCGTTTTCGCGCGTTGACTATGACGCCCGCGTCCCGGAGGCCGGGAAGTTCCGCCGCACCTTCGAGTGCTACGGGCGGCTTCTGTATAACGAGAAGTTCGCGCACAACGGCCCGGTCTACTCCGAGGGCAACAATCACTGGTGGTACGCCGGCCTGACGGACGGCAACTACGCGCAGATCATCAGCAACGCCCCGCCGAAGGAGCCGATGCTCGTTGACTTCGACCTTCTGAAAATGCACCCGTTGAACATGGACGCGGGGATGGGCGCGCCGGGCATGTTCTTCCGCAGCGGGCCATACGATCTCGACCAGTTCATCGCGACGACCATCGCCTACGGGCATATCGGCTACCTGGACTGGTCTGACTTCGCAAGCGAGCTGAAGATTTATTACATGATCCAGCAGATCCAGAAGCGTTACGCGATGGTCCCGGTCAGCCAAATCGAATACGAGCACAACGGCGAGATGCTGGACACGTCCCGCGCGCTGGCGTCCGGCGCGTATCGCAAGGGACGGATTCATGTGACCTATGAGAACGGAACCGAGGTCTTCGTGAACGGGTCGGACGAATCATGGAAGATCGCAGGACCGGAGCAGAAATTCGAATTGCCGAAATGGGGCTACGCCGCATGGCGGAAGGAGGACGGGCTTCTAGCGTATTCGGCCATAGTTCCGGCGGGCGGGGCGGAGGCGGAGTCGGGCGCGCGGCGAAGGATGGACTTCTGCGCTGGAACCGACCAATTCTACGCCGACAGCCGGGGCGGTTTTGCGTTCCTCGGCCCGCTGGCCGTCGAGGGCAGCGGCGCGCTCAAGAAGGACGGCGATACGTGGCGGGTGATACCGACCGTGAAGTTCGCCGAGTTCGCCTTCGACCCCGCGCTCGCCGGGATTGACCCCGACCGCGACGTTGACCTTATGGGCGTTGACGCGGACGGCAATTCGGTTGACGCCCCGAAGCTTCGCTGGAGCCGCGGGCTTCTGCATGTCATCCCCTCCGCCCGCGACAACGTGCTGAAATACAATGTCAGACCTCTTTCCCGCAGGAGGCCGGCCCATGCGCATTGCCCGGAAGTCTTCGCCGCGCCCGGCGGGGAAGTAACGGTCGGCATGCCGCCCGGATGTTCGTTGCTCGGAAATACGGCGGTCTGGACCTGCGGCGGCAAGGAATGGATCAGCGATGTTTCCCTCAACGGCGACGCCCTTTCGTGCAGGCTGCCGTCGGGCGCGGCGGAGGGGGAGCACGTCTGGCTCCGCATCCCGGCGCAGCCCGCGACGTTATGGATTGACTTCATCGCGCGCAACGCTTTCGAGACCTCAATCGTCGCCCCTGCCGAGGCGTATGCCGGCCCCGGGAAGACAGTGAAGATCGTTGTAAAAATCAGGTCGAATCTCCAGTCAACCAGCGCTGTGCGCATGAGGTTGAAGGCGACCGGCGGAGCGGCCTGCCTGCCGCACGGCGCCGACCTTCACATCGAGGCGATGAAGCGCAAGGAGATTGTGATTGACCTTGCGCCCCCTGAAAAGCCGGGCGACTTCTCCGTCACCGCAGTCGTTCAGAGCGAAAATCACGAATCCGTCGCAAAGGCCGATTTCTCATCGCTTACGGCGCAGCGCGCGATTGCGGACCTGATGTCTCCGGAAGTTCCGCTCTCGTCGGGGCGATGCGTTCGCGGCGGGGCGGAGATTGAAGGATTTGCCGAAACCACGGACGGCAGTTTCGAGCGTTCCCGGGGCAGTTCCGGCGGGGTCGAGCTTGACTGCCTGTTCTCCCACCCGCCATACGCCCCAGGCGGGGTGGGCTACAGTTTCGGAGTCTTCAAGGTTGATCTGCCGAAGGACGTTCCCGCCGCGCTGACGTTCAAGATGGGAATGCGCGACGGGCTGAATCCGAGCGACGGCGTGACGTTCAAGGTCGTAGCGCTGGAGGATGACGGGCGGGAGACTGCGCTCTTTGAGCGACATTACAAGGACGTGAAATGGACGCCGGCTGAGGCGGACCTTTCGGCTTTTGCCGGGAAGAGCGTCAGGCTAAAACTGATCGCCGACTGCGGCCCGAATGACGACACGACCGCCGATCACGCGCTCTGGGGAGAGCCTGCGATACGTTCAAAAGAGAAATGCGCGCTGGTGAGAAGGAAGTAGTTTCACGCGCCGCCGTTCGCTACGCGCCTGATGTCTTTTCCGAGATGGCCCGGGTCAGCGCTTCCATGATCTGCTGCAGACGCAGGGGTTTGGCGATAAGCATATCGGCGCCGCGCGCGGCGGCTTTATCCGGGGGAACCTGCTCCTGCGCGGTGGCGGCGGCGATTATCGCGGCATCGGGGAAAGCGGCCCTCAGTCTTGCGATGGCTCCCCACAAGTCGCGTCCGGCGTCGTTCAGGTCAAGGAGGATCGCGTCGGTTCTCCTCTCTCCGCGTAATTGAACGGCCTGTTCGACCGATCCGGCGGCGACAACCCGGAAACCTTCACGCGCCAGCAGGCGTTCAAGCAGGGCGGCCGCGTCTCTGCGGTCCTCGATCACAAGCGCCGTCCTGCCCAGGCCGCTGGACTCCGCACCATCCCTCTCCGGGCGTTCGCGCTCCGCAATCGGAAGCCTGACGGCGATGGACATGCCCGTGCCCGTGCCCGCGCCCGATTCGGCCGATATGGCGCCGCCGAGTCTTCTGATCGCGCCCCGCACTACGCTCAGGCTCAATCCGGACTGCCGGTTTCCTCGTGCCATGTGAAGGGGATCGAACGTCTTTCCGCTGGAGCCGGGCATTCCTATTCCAGTGTCGGATATCCTAATCTCCGCCAGTAATTCGCGCCTTGTGAGCGCAATCCGCAACTCCCCCCCGCCCGGCATTGCCTCTATCGAGTTCAGTACGATGCGCGAGAGCGCGTCGGTCAGCAGCGATTCGTCTGCCATAACCCAGATTCCGGTATCGCTGCTGCGCCGGATTGCGACGCTCTCCGCGGCGTCCAGATTCATCGCCTTCGCGGAAGCGAACGCCCCGTCAACCGCGGCGGAAAGGACCTTTCCGAGGTCGCATCGCCGCATGGGGACCGGTTCGGTATCGCCGTAAAGTCGTTCTGTATCGTCCACTAAGCGCATGGCGGCGTTGGCGATCCTGGCGATCTGGTCCAAATCCGCGCCCAGGGCAACGATGTCCCCGGCGCGGGTTTCGCGCGCGCGGAGCCTTCCTATGTTGTCCATGATTTCGCGCAACGCCCATTTCAGGTTCTGCGCTATGCCTGCGGCGACGTCTGCCCGACCGTCAGCGAGCGCCGAGCGGGCGGCGTCCCCGTCCTGAAGGCGTATCTGCGACATGAGTTCCGCGTCGCGGCTCAACTGCCGGAACAGGCGGGCATTCTCGACGGCGGCAGCCGCGTGGTTCGCCGCTATCCGGCACATTCGTTCGTCGGAGGCGTCGAACCGTTCGGGCTGCGTCGGGGCGTCAAGATAGATCGCGCCGATTGTCTCGTCCCGGTTCAGCATCGGGACGCACATCACGGACTGAAGCTCCAGCTTCCTGACGCTGCTTTTGTCTCCGAAGGTTGGGTGTTCGGTCGCCCGGGGGATCAGAATGGATTCGCCGGTTTCGCAGACTTCGTTGACTACGGAAAAGCTGATCTTCGATTCGGGATCGGACAAGGTTTTCCCGCGCGAGTCCCGCGCCACCGCGAATCGGAAGCCGCCTTCAACTCTGAGCAACAGGAAACCGCGCTCCGCGCAGAAAAACTCCACGAGGCTGTCCACGGTGAAGACGAGCAGATCGTCAAGCTCAATGGTCGAGCTGATCGCCCTGCTCAGTTCCACGGCTTTGAGCAGTCTTGCCTCGTCCAGGTTGATCGCGCCTTTCCCCCCCAAAGCGAGCCTGGCCTCCGCAAGGGGACCGATGGATTCCTCGGCTTCCCGCCGTCCCATATCATCCATGATGCCGGTTCTTTCGAGTTAAAGTTAATCCCGAAGTGAAGGTTACCACTTTGTGTTCCTTTATGCAAGGAAGCGTTGAAATCGTTTTAAGGAGGTAAAGAGTGGCGGAAATCGCCATGATTGATGATTTGAATGTTTAGCCGGAAATGGCGGCGGCGATATAATTACGCGCGCGACGATCATCGCAACCGGATGCCGTATAATCTTCTTTCCGAGTGGACGCATGGCTGTCTGCAAAGATTCCGCATCATGCCCGTAAGAGGACCGTCTTGTTCGCCTTCCTGCTTCAGGCGATTGCCGTCTCGCTGTCAGGCGTCATGGCCCCCGGCCCGATGACTGCCACGGCGCTGGCCGCCGGCGTCAGGCGGCGTCACGCCGGGCTGTACATGGCGCTGGGGCACGCTGTCATCGAGTTTCCGCTTATGCTCGTCATCGTCTCCGGGGCGGGGCGAATGCTGGAATACCGGGGCGCGCGGGCGGCGATCGGAATAACCGGGGGAGCATTCCTGATCTTCATGGGCGCGCAGCTTCTCAGGGATATCAGGAAGGCCGCAACGGCCGAATCCAAGACCGAGCAGACGCATCCCTTCGTCGCCGGAATCCTGCTGAGCGGGGGAAATCCATATTTCCTGCTCTGGTGGGCTACAATCGGGCTGGCGCTTGCCGGCGGGGCGGCGGAACTCGGCGCTGGCGCATTCGCTCTTTTCGCAGCAGCGCATTGGCTCTGCGACCTGTTCTGGCTTGAGGCCCTGACGATGGCCAGCTTCAAGGGCAGAGAGCTTGTCGGCGGCAGGGCGCAGAAGGTCGTCATGCTTGTCTGCGCCGTGACGGTATTATTGTTCGGAGTAAAATTCATCGCGGATGGCGTAATGAACCTGATTGGATAACTCCGCTCCCCGCCGCGCATCCCGACCGACAGGTTTATGAATCCAGAATGTGAACCTTGATGCCGTCGTGATATATGACCAGCACCTGATCGAATCCGTTTATGAACTCCCCTTTCATCGTCAGTATCATTTTAAATAAATGCGTCTTATCCGGGCGCAAGTCGCCTTTCTGAACGCGGGCATACCAGGCGTTCGACGCGAATATTCGCTGCGCCTCCAGCCCGTGAATTTGATCGAAGCCGAGCGTGTAGCTTATCGTCTGCATTTCATACGAGTATCTGCCGGACCGTTTGACCGCGATCGTGTTCGGCTTGTTCAGAATTGGGAACCAGTCGCAGATAGCGCCGCATACGCCCGTCGCCCGCCCATCGGTCCAGAACGGCGCGGCGGCGGCGGCGGAATTATAGAAAAGGTCGAACCGGTCATGGACGTCGTTGGGCAGCGCAAGGAAGACGACCAAGGGGTGTTTCGCGTCCGGGCGCACGCCTCCGACAACCGCCGCGCGTACCTCGCGCCTTATCTGTTCGGCCCGCTGCGCGACATCCCTCGGAATCGCATCCCCCCAGCGAGCGATGCCTGAACCCGCAATGTAAAGCCCCAGAAGCGGGGCGCACGCCGCGATCCATAAACGCCTGTCAACCGCAGCCGCAAGGCTTGCGCGGGACGCGAGAAGCGCCACCGCCGTGATTATGCAGGCCGACGGGAGAAGCAGGTAATGATTGCTCATGCCGATTAGCACGCCGGGGCCATAAAACAATCCCGCCAGGACGGCCAGCGTCAGTATCCGGCGCCCCTCCAGTATCGCGACGCCTGTGCGCCTGGTCAGCAGAAAGAGAGCGCCCCCGGTCAACGTCGCGCAGACCACGACGTAACCGACGTGCATCGGCCCGAATGAAAAACGCGCGATGAGCATCGAATCGCGCACTATGCGGTGTTCGCTGTAAATCTGCTTCACCGTCGCTAAGACGTCCCCGCCGGAGCGGATGTCGCCGTAAGCCCCTATCTCGCCTCCGTAATAGGTGTAACGGGCTGCAATGTAGGCCGCGCAGATGCCGGCGTAGAACCCGTACGCGATCATTGCGCGGCGATTCTGCCGCCCCAGCGCCCAGTCAATCAGCGGCGCGGCGAGGACAATTGCCAGCGCATTCTCGCGCGAGCAAAGCCCGAAGACCAGCCCCGCGCACCCTAGAACAAGCGAACGCGACAGGCCCTCCACAACCCATTTATTATGCATCGCGACGCAGATGAGAACGCCGGCCATCATTGCGTAGGTCTCGAACGTGTTGACCTCGCGGACCATGACCCACTGATTGTTGAAATTGACGGCGAACATCGCCGACGCGGCGGCCGCCCATAGTCTGAGCGCGTCATCCTCGCGCCTGCCGCAGCCTGAAGACGGTTTCAGAAATTCCAGAGCCACCGGATAAAGAAGCAGCGAGCAGGATACGAGCAGCAGCAATTTCATCAACCGGTACCCCGGCTCCCATTTCCCGAAGAATAGCTGTCCGACCTTGTAATACCACACCAGAACCGGGCGGAATATATCGCTCTTCTTTACGATAACGCCGGAAACCCAGTTCTGCGTCGGGAGGACGTTTTTCAGTGTGTCCCGCCCGATGAAAAGCGTATAGAACGGCCCGGAGCGGTCGCGCGCAAGCTCCCAGCACGGAAAATCGTCCGATGCGAAGCTGTAGGTCAGCGTGTCGCCGTATAGGACCAGCGCGATGATGACGACGCAGCCCAGCGCCGCCGCAGTCCGCCCTCTTCCGGTGGAAGATGATGTCATCATGCGCCCTTTGTATCGCCGTACTTCTCCCGCAGCCGTGTCAATTCGTCCTTGAGTTCCTTCACAGTCCCGGCATATGCCGGATCGGCATATACGCTCTTCATCTGGAGCGGGTCCTTCTCAAGATCGAAAAGTTCCCATTCGTCGGTCATGTAGAAATGCGCCATCGTGAACCGTTCCGTTCGTAGACCGTAATGCGGCGCGACGTTATGGACGCCGCGCTCGCAGTAATGGTAATAAATGCTTTTTCGCCAGTCCGCCGGATGCTCTCCGGCCATCAGCGATTTCATGCTGACGCCCTGGAATCCATCCGACGGCTTCACCCCGGCGACCTCGCAGAACGTAGGAGCATAATCAAGGTTCTGGACCATTTCCTTAACACGCGTTCCCGCCTTTATGACCTCCGGCCAGCGGATCATCAGGGGCATCCGCAGCGACTCCTCGTATATCCAGCGCTTGTCGAACCAGCCGTGCTCGCCCAGGTAGAAACCCTGATCGGAGCAGTAGATGACGATCGTGTTTTTCGCAAGGCCGCTTTCGTCAAGATACGCAAGCAGCCGCCCGACCCCGTCGTCAACCGACGCGATGCAACCCAGGTAGTCCTGCATGTATCGGCGATACTTCCAGCGGACAAGATCGTCGCCCTGGGGGTTCTCTTTGCGGAACGCCTCGTTCTTCGGAACGTATGCAGCATCCCAGAGCTTGCGCTGCCGCTCATTCATGCGGCGGTACTGCTCGATGGCCAGCGGACCGGAAAGCGGATTTCCGGTCAGAGGGGGCGTCACCTTCAGGTCCACCGGCAGGTTCATGTGCCGGGCGATGCCCATCTCGTGATTTCGCGCCGGCGATGCGCGGTCGGCGTAATCATCGAACAGCGTCGAAGGTTCAGGTATTTCCGCGTCATCGTAGGTCGTCAGGTGCGTCGGGCCGGGCATCCAGCTTCTGTGCGGGGCCTTGTGCCAGCAGTGGAGCAGGAAGGGCTTGCCGGGATCGCGGCTCTTCATCCATTCCAGCGAGAGATCGGTGATGATGTCGGTGGCGTAGCCCTCCCGCCGCACCTTTCCCTTTGGGGTCATGAAGTCTGGATTGTAGTATTCGCCCTGGCCGGGCAGGACATTCCAGAAGTCGAACCCGGTCGGGTCGGACTTCAAGTGCCACTTGCCGATAGTGGCGGTTTGATAACCGGCGGCGCGAAGAATCTGCGGATAGGTCGGCTGCGAACCGTCGAAGGCCTCCGCGTTCGTCATTACGCCGTTGAGGTGGCTGTAGCGCCCGGTGAGGACGACGGCGCGGCTGGGGGCGCAGATCGAATTCGTGCAGAAGCTGTTTTCGAAAAGAGCGCCTTCGGACGCGATGCGGTCAATGTTCGGGGTTTTATTGACCTTCGATCCGTAAGCCCCGATCGCCCGGCAGGCGTGGTCATCGGCGAAAATGAACAGGATATTCGGGCGTTCCCCTGCCGTCTGCGCGGCGGCTATCATCGAGGTCAGATTCGGAAACCCGGAAAGCGCGACCGCTCCGGACGCGTACCTGAGAAGTTCACGCCTTGAAACAATATTTCCCGGCATTTGAGTCTCCTTCCATCCGTTAGGAATTCAGGTGATCAATACGGCAGCAGGCATGTGCACTTATACGAATGATATCTGAAATCATGTTCCGGTAAAAACCTTCCTTATGCTCTCGCAACATGGCAACGTCATGTCCGTGAAATCGCGCTTTCCGGCTGTTTCGAGGGCCGGATGTGCGTTATGCCTTGAGCCAACACCATCAGGTATCCTGTTGACGCCTCGGACGCGCACTGAATATAATTTGAAGATATGGCGCATTGGACAGCAAGCAGATTAGCGCGGCGCATGGCGATAGTGGCCATGTTATGGGTGGCTACGGCATCCCACCCGTTGCATGGTTTGTTGCACCACGGGGAGCGCCAGTGCGAATGCTCTTGTGAGCGCCAATCCATAACCGCCGAATTATGTGTTATCTCAGGCGCAACCGACAGCCATAACCACGGTTGCAGTCTCTGTGATTTCCTGGCCAACGCGAAATCGCCGCCGGCAGCCAGAAGTGTTTTCCCGGCCCCGGCTTGTGTTTACCAGCGCCCCCCCTTGGAAGCCGTATCTCAACCCAGGCTTCCGTGCTGTTATCAGAATTCCAGCCGTGCTCCTCCGCTTGATTTCACCTTCCCACCCAACGAAGGCTGATTTCAAAGAACGCGATCCTTTCCCTCATAATTAACAAGGGAAATGACCATCTCATACGCAATACGGAGGACAAAACCTTGTACACCAGCACATATTCAAGCCTGTCCAGCAGGCTTCGACGCGCTTTCACCTTGATAGAGTTGCTTGTCGTAATCGCCATCATAGCAATCCTCGCCGGTTTGCTGCTTCCCGCGCTTTCCAACGCTAGGGAAATGGCGCGCAGAACGAAGTGTCTAAACAATGAGAAGCAGGTCGGGATTGCCATGATTCTTTACTGCGACGCATGGAACGGCTTCTTCCCGGTCACACACCCGGTCGGGGAATATGAACACGAACATGAAGACGATGACCACGAGCACGAAGAAGGCGCTGAATGGTGGGAGATGCTTCTCGAATTCGAACTGAAACGCGAGCATATGCATTGCGCCAGCGATCCCCTTAAAGACACTAAAAACGACGAAGGCAAGATGATCGAGAGCTACATTTTCAACGGGATGCTGGCGAACGGCAAGAAATACGACCAGATCCGCAATCCAGCCGCAAAAATCATGGTCTCAGAAAGGGCGGACACGCCCGATGCGATTGAACATCAATGCTACCACGCATGGGAGGGTTTGGAAGAATGGGAAGACATCATAGCCAAGGAAAGGCATGGAAGGCTCTCAAACTATCTTTTTGTTGACGGACACACCGATTCGCTTGTTTTCGAGTTGACGGTTGGCAATGAGATTATTGACGAGGAAACAGATGAGAGCGATGAACGATGCAATGATTCCAATGCTCACTATTACGCGGAGTTCGTCCCGGAAGGACATCATCACCATGATGATGATGATGATTGAAAACGCTTTCGGGTAGCATGATTGTCAAAGATATGATGCAGGAAAACTGGCTACTGAACGCCGGTAAGAACCAGAAGATGCCGCGATCGGAGGAATGGGGCGCAGAATTGTATACCTTTCTGCGCCCCATTCCTCCGAAGGTCATTTTCCATCCGGGCGGGCGCGCTGTATAATATCGCCGGACGAGAGGGAGGCGCGACAGGCGATTCTGTAGTATGAGGGACTCGAACATGGAAAGCGCGCTGAGCAGGAACCTGTTCCTGGTCAAGGAACATCTGGGCATCTTCAAGGCTGCCAACAACTTCGATATTCACGATCCGGAGACGGGCGACATCCTCCTGGAATGCCGCGAGGAAAAACTTGGCCCCATAACGAAGATTCTCCGGTTCACAAAGTACAAGGTCATGACCCCGTTTGACGTTGAAATCCGAACTCCGGACAAGCGCCCGGTCGTGCGCGTCAAGCGCGGCGTCACCTTCATCCGGTCAAAGGTCCAGGTCTTTGACGCCACCGGGCAGGCGATCGGCATGTTCCGGCAGAAACTGTTCACGCTTGGCGGCGGGTTCACCGTAATGGACCCGGACGGCCAGCCGCTCTTTGACGTTAAGGGCAAGTGGACCGGCTTCGATTACCGCCTGATGAAGGGCGAGGTCGAGTTCGCCCACGTGACCAAGAAATGGGGCGGCATCGGCAAAGAGCTTTTCACGTCCGCCGACAACTACATCATCCAGATATCGGATGCCGTGCCACCGAACAACCCGGTGCGGCTGCTGATCATCGCGGCGGTGATGTGCATTGACATGGTGCTCAAGGAGCGTTGATTCGAAATGCCTGAAGTCAAGACATGGGTTCAAGCCGCGCGCCTTTACGCCGCTCCCGCGTCGGTTCTGCCGGTGCTTCTCGGGACCGCCTGCGCCGCCCCCATCGGTGAATGGAAATGGGCGATCCTGATCGCCGAGGTCCTTGCCGTGCTGGCCATACACACGGGCGGCAACATCCTGAATGACTATTTCGACAAACTCAGCGGGGTTGACGGCCCGCCTGAGAATGAACCCCCTGAATACGCTTATCGCGCGAAGCTGACGGCGCGGCAGATCGGGGGGGAGGGGATTGGCTTCCTTGCCTTCGCCCTCATCCCCGGCGCATACCTCGTCTGGAAAGGCGGCGCGGTCGCGCTGGGGCTTGGCGCGTGCGGCATGCTGGCGGCGTACCTTTACACGGGCAAGCCTTTCCACCTGAAGTACCGCGCGCTGGGCGATCCGCTGATCTTCCTGAGCTTCGGCGTCCTGCCGACCCTCGGCGCGGCCTACATGCAGGTCGGGCATTTCCCCCGCGAGGCGTTCATCACGTCCGTCCCCGCCGCGCTCCTCATCGTCGCCATCCTGCACGGCAACAACATACGGGACCTGGCTACCGACGGCGCATCAGGCATCAGGACGCTGGCGCACCTCATCGGTTACGGCCCGTCGCGGATCTACTACGCGCTGCTCATCGTCATACCGACGCTGCTTGTGTGCGGGCTTGTCGTCGCCGGGAGCCTGGGGTTGTGGTGTCTGGGCGTGCTGGTTGCCGCGCCGGTCGGCTTCAAGCTCATCTCCTCAGGCTTCAAGCCCGGGCGCGTCGAGAAGATTGACGTGATGACCGCGCAATACATGGGCATGTTCTCAACGCTCTTCCTCTTGGGACTTACCATTGGCGGATGGCGCTGAGCGAAATCGCAGCGTAAAGCCGAGCCTATCCGGAGGCCTTATATTGAAGGCCATGCTGCATATGTTCATTGCGCCACTGCTTCTCATCCATGCCTCCTGCGCTTCAAACCGCCTCGAAAAACCCCTGCCGCAGCGGAGAAGCCCTGCAACCGGCATCGAATGGGCCGAGACAACACTGACCCTTGTCCGCGAGCGCGGCATTTACGCCCGCATGATCCGCCTTGCCGATGGCGGCATCCTCTGCTCCTACGATTGCGGCGGGAAGATCTACGTCAGCCGCAGCGACGACAACGGACGGACCTGGGGCGAAGAGACGCCGGCAGCATCCGCGATCCACGGCGGCGCGACGAACGCGGAACTGCTACAGCTCGAAGACGGATGGATTCTCCTTTCCTTCAACGAGCGCCCCGGCGACAAGCTGCATCCATATGCCATCAAGCTCTGCATCAGCCGGGACAACGCCCGGACATGGTCCGCGCCGGAGACGCTGTTCGAGGCCGGCATCCTTTTTGAAGACGGTTGCTGGGAGCCGGCGCAGATTCAACTTCCGAGCGGGGAGGTTCAGCTCTACTTCGCCAACGAAAGCCCCTACAGGAAAAGCAACGAGCAGGAAATCTCCATGATGCGCTCCTTCGACAACGGGTTGACGTGGAGCGCGCCGGAGCGGGTGATTTTCAGGATCGGCGGGCGCGACGGCATGCCCTCCCCCCTGTGCCTTCTGAACGGCAAAGGGATAGCCGTGGCCGTCGAGGACACCGCCTTCGGGCTTCCGTTCAAACCGTCAATCGCGCATACGAGCCTGGAGGCGAACTGGCGAGACGGCTTCGTGGCTTGGGACAGCCCGCGACGCCGCCCGGGGCTTGCGCAGCAGCTTCCTCCGCTGGTCTACGGCGGCGCGCCGTGTCTTCGCCAACTGCCGACGGGCGAGACCGTCCTGTCTTTCCAGTGCAATGAGGGGCGGGAGCATCCGCAGATGGTCGTCTGCCTGGGCGACTCCAGCGCCGCCAACTTCGGCAGTCTCTCGGTTCCATTCAAGCTGCCGACAAACGTCGCCGGCCTCTGGAATTCCCTGCTGATCAAGGACGCCGATACGGTGACGGCCGTTTCAGGCACAACGATCAACGGGAAATGGGGGATTTGGGCGATTGACGGGCACATCGTCCGTAATGCGCCGGCGACAGCCGAACATTGACATTCCCGCACACCTCAAAATCCCTTCCCTACTGTTATCTCTCTTCCCCCCCCCCCCCCCCCTTTTTTTTCCTCTTAGTATTCCGATCATATCCGTGTCCATCTGTGGCACAGTTAACGCTGTTTCTTTTCCGCCAGCACCGCCGCCGCGTGTCGCGAATGAAGCCCGCTGAGGTCGCGCGCGTATTCCTTGAGTATCCTCTCGCCGACGCCCTCCCAATCTCCGCATCGGTAGAGAGCGCGCGCCAGCGTCAACTCCCGGAGCGCCCTGTCCCGCGCCTCGTTGGGATTCGCGGGGATTGACGATAATTCCTTCGCAATGTCTCCGGAGGCGTATCCGGTCATCCCCGGCTTTCCCAAAAGCTCCGCAAGCGACTGCGCGGCGCGCGGGTCGCCGAGCGTTTCCAGCGCAATCGCGCCCGCCCTGTGATGCGAGAACTCGCTCTCCGGCGTCAGCTTCCCGACCTTCTCAACAATGACGGGCACGGCGCGCGGGTCGCGCGTATAGCCAAGCGCCATTATGTAACTGTCCAGCGGGCTGACGCTGGCGCCGAACTGCCCGCCGCCCGTGAACGACCATCCCTTGTCCCATTCCGAGCCTGCGACATGGGCCAGCAACGCGTCCGCGCCAGTCGCATCGCCCATCATGCCGAGCACATGAGCGTATGCCAGCCGCGCCGCGTCATCGCCCGCCTTTGAGTAAGCCTCTCGAAGCATAGGCAGCGCTTCATCCGGATGGGCAAGGACGATTGCCGCGCTCTTGTAACCGTCCAGTATGTTCGCGACAGCCGCTTTGATCTCATCGGCCTTCATCGGGAGCGAGTCGCCGTCCGTCAGAACGCCTTGCGGCAGGCATCCCTTTTCGACCAGGCGCTTTTGCAGGGCCTTGATGTCAATCTCGCGCAACCCTTTGCCTTCGCGCGCAGAGGCGGCAGCCGCAAGACCAGCGGCGTAACCCTGGTTCTGAATGTCCGGCTGCATGCGCAGAATCGGCATGGCGTCCCTGTGCGCGCTGATACCCAAACCGATGACGAGAACGCCCTCGATCCCCTTCGGCAGCAGGCAGCGGTACGGCGTGAAGGCCGTCACGCTGTTCTTGTCCGGCGGGCGCAAAGTGAACAGCGGATGGACCGTGAAACCGTGCGTGTCGAAATTGCTTTTTGACATGACGACCGTGTCAGGGAAGGTCCTGCCCAGGAAGACGTCAAGCGGCGATATGACGAAGTCTCCGACGATTCGGCGGCGCTCGCGCGTGTCAATGATCTGGGAAAGGTCGTAGGCGCTCTCGAATTTCGCCCTGCCGATCAGGAACGTGCGCCAGCGGTCGAGCATGTCCGTCTCGTCGGTGATCGTGTAATCCGTGTTGGTGTAGTGCGCGCCGGGCGTCCAGGGCGGCATCCCGGTCCCCTGCACCGCGACGTCCGAGGCGTCCGTATAGATGCACTGCGCCCCGGCGGCTGCGGCGAAGTCCGAATTCCCCGTCGCGTCAATCACTGTCTTTGCCAGAACCACGCCGCGCCCGTATGGCGTCACGACGACAACGCCGCGCGCCCGGTTGCCCTCGACGAAGGCTCCGCAGCCGATGGCTCCGAACCAGATGTCCCCCCCGGCCTTTCTTATCTCCCGCCGGAACCATTCCATCTTCCACTCGATGTTCCAGTCGGACGCGACTTTTCCATCGCCCCCCCCCATTGCGGCGACGCCCTTGTCAATCTCGGCTGTGAAGCCGCCGCGATAACCGTAGTAGTAATTTCCGATCAGCCCGATCGTGCCGACCCCGCCGAGGCCGTAGAGATTCTCGATCACAAGCGTCTTCGCGCCGCTGCGGGCCGCTGAAATCGCGGCAGGCGCCCCGCCCGTCCCGCCACCAACTATTACAACATCATACTCGCCGATCACGGGGATCGCCCGCGCGGGGGATTGGACCGACTCCTTCGCCGGGGCTGATTCTCTGAGACCGGAGAGATTCTCGCGGATGTCGCCCGCGGCGTCCGCCTTCGCCGCCTTGCCCGCGACTGAAACGCCGGACGGCGCGGGCAGCGACGCCGCGATCAATGCCGCCGCCCTGCCGATGCGCGCCCCCAGCCGGATAAACTCAAGAGGACGAAGCAACATTGCGGCGGACGGACGCGACGCGTCCGCGCATGCGCCAAGAACAAAGAACCGCTCCGTCCCGCCGGGTCGGAACATGTCGAGATTCGCTTTCCCGGCTCCCGGCCAGTCCACGTCAAGCGACTTCACGCTCTTGATGCAATCCTGCGGAACCTCGAAAAGGAATTCCGACGCGGCCACCTGCCCGGGATGCCACGTCGCGTCCCGCGCTTTCTGTTCCGCCTCGGCAAGCGCGGCAAAGGTATCGTCCTTACCCGTCATGGAGAACGTGTATTCGAACGCCCGCGCGTTTGCCGCAGCCCTGCCCCCCCTGCCGATGTTGACCGGTGAGGGCATTTCCCGCGCGGAGAATCCATCGCCCGTCCGCATCTCGCCGCCGACTACGACCCGCGTAACTTTTCTTGCTGCTAAAGACGCCGGGCGGAACTCCGCGCCGCACATCCTCGCAACAACCGCCCTGTCCGTCGCGTCAATGACGACTTTGGCCCTGACCGCCTGCCTTCCGGAGCGGTTCGCCATGACGATGCCCGCAAGGTTGCCGCTCCCGTCCCGTAACGTGTCCGTCGCGTAGCAGCCGTAAAGGAAACTCACGCCGGCATCGAGTAGCGCCTTGTCCAGCGTCCGCTTCACCTGCATCTGCGTCGGCGGCACGCGCGCGCCTATGTCAGCGGCATTAGAGACGGACTTCTCAGCCAATTCCCTGGACTGGATGACAATCTCGCCCAGCAGTTGCCGCTTCACGCGATCCGTCTTCTTCGCCTGAAATCTGACGTATCTTGCCTCTGCGGCAACGTCGGCTGACAGCGCTATTGCGAAGTCAATAGCTTCAAAGCTGAGGTCCGGGTTCTTCAGAGCAATCGGCGGCGACCACTCTTTCCCGTCCGCGCTTGTCGAAACCGCGACCTCGCCAGTTTCGATGTCGCCCGGACGCTGGAAGATCAGGACATTAACGCGCGCAAGTGTCGCGGTCTTTCCCAGGTCCGCCGTGATCGTCGCGTCGCCGTCGTACTGGACGCTCTCGTTGACTGCGCTGGCCCAGCGTCCATCGGCAAGCTTCGCCGGAGGATCGGAGTCCCTGTGCGCCGCCGCGGATGCAACGTCGGCACTGTAAGTGAAAGGAAGCCCCGGCCCCACCTCCGGAGCCGGCGCGGGTTCACGGAAGAGTTCCTGTTCGAAAGCAGACTCCGGCGTTTCTCCAGGCTCTAACCAGAGGCGATACGTTCCGCAGACGTCCTCGCCAAGGTAATGCCGCGGCGCGGCAAGGAACACCTTCGCACCTCCCTTCGCCGCCTCCACGGCCGCCGCCACGGCTCCGGTAGAACCGCCGACCACCACAACGTCAACGTCGTATGCGACCGGCACGTTCCGCGCCGATTCAGTCACGAACCTTCCGCCTTCCGCAGCGGTCATGCAGAACGGAAACAGCAGCGCTCCGATTCCGCCGGCAAGCAGGTGTCTCATCTTTGCTTTCCTCGAAAACATCTCATCGCGTATCCCGAAATCCAATTATTGATCTTACCATAACTACGCTGTGGCGCGAAACGGCCGTATCCCGCGCAACCTTCGGCAGAAACGCAATGAAAAGCGGCGCGGCTGTCGAACCGCGATTTCGTTGACCGGCGCGGGGGGATGCCCTAACATGTTTGCTGCGTTTCGCGATTCGATGCTTCACCATCTACGATTCTCAGGAGGACTCATGATGTTCACCCCAGCCATCGCCCTGCTGACCGCCATCCCCTGCGGGAGCGAAAGCGTTCCTAACAACCTTGACCTTACAAACGCGGCGATCGTCTGGAACAACCCCGACGCCTCCGAAGCCGAGAAGACCGCCGTCAAGGTTCTCATCGAGGAGGTCGGGAAGCGGACGGGATTGATGTGGAAGGCTGCGGCGAAATGGCGCTCCGAAGGCCCCGTCATAGCAATCGCTTCCGGCGCTCAGACCGAACTCGCGGGACGCGCCGTCCCGGAATCTCTTCGCATAACAAAACCGCAGGGCTACGGCATCGCAACGCTTTCCGAAGGCAAACAAATCATAGTCTGGATCGTCGGCGCGGATGGGCGCGGGGTCCTCTTCGGCGTCGGAAAGCTCCTGCGATCCCTCGATTGGGCGAAAGGCAGCGCAAAGCTCGTCCGCGCGGTCAATGAAATCTCCGCCCCGGTCTATCCTCTACGGGGACATCAGCTCGGTTATCGCCCGACGGCCAACACCTACGACGCATGGGACGTCGCGCAGTACGAACTCTACATCCGAGAACTCGGCGTCTTCGGCATGAACGCGGTGGAGAGCATCCCGATTCAGGAGCAGACCTGCGCGCTGATGAAGGTTCCGCGTGATGAGATGAACTCGGCCGTCGCCGACATCTGCCGCCGTTACGAGATGGAGCACTGGGCATGGCTGCCGGTGGACGTTGACCTGAACGACGCAGCCCTCGGGGATTCCCATCTCGAAAGAACACGCGCGGCGATCAGGAACATGGCCCGACTTGACGCGCTTTTCGTTCCCGGCGGCGACCCCGGAAACAACCCGCCGCGCCTCCTGCTTCCGTACATGGCCCGGCTGGCCGCCATGCAGAACGAGTATCATCCCGCATCGAAAATCTGGCTATCCCTTCAGGGATTCAACGCCGAGGCCGTTGACGAGACGTTCGAATGGATCAAGCGCGAAATGCCGGACTGGTTCGGCGGCCTGGTCCACGGCCCGTCAAGCCCCCCGGTCGAGCAGCAGCGCAGGCGCCTGCCCGCGAAGTACGCCATCCGCCATTATCCGGACATCACGCACACCATCCGGGCGCAGTATCCGGTCCAATGGTGGGACCCGGCCTTCGCCTTCACGCTCGGGCGCGAGCCGGTCAACCCCCAGCCACTGTATTATCGAATAATACACAACGCCTTCGCCCCTTGCACGAACGGATTCATCACCTACTCCGACGGCTCTCACGACGACGTCAACAAGGTCGTCTGGAACGCGATGGGCTGGAACCCGGGCGCCGACGTCCGCGAGGTTCTAATCGAATACTGCCGTTTCTTCTTCAAGCCAAGCCTGGCTGAAAGGGCGGCGGACGGCATCCTCGCGCTTGAAAAGAACTGGGAGGGCGCGCTTGCGCCCAACGGCGGCGTGGGCGCGACTCTCGAATACTGGCGGCTTCTTGAAAAGGAGGCGACGGAGCTTGCCGACGGCAACTGGCGGTGGCAGATGCTGCTCCTGCGTGCTTACTATGATGCCTACACGCGGCATCGCCTGATATATGAATCCGGCCTGGAGGCCAAGGCCACCGACTGCATGCGAAACGCCGGAATAATCGGGGCCGATTCCGCGATTGACGCGGCTCTGGAATTTCTCAAGAAGGCCGAGTCCGAGAGGGTCAGACCGGAACTGCGCCAGAGGATTTTCGATCTCTGCGAGGCCATGTTCAAGTCAATCGGCTTCCAGACAAGCGTCCCGAAGTATCAGGCTAAAGGCCCTGAGCGCGGCGCGGTGCTAGATTACGTGGATTACCCCCTCAACAACCGGTTCTGGCTGGAGGAGGAGCTTGCGAAGGTCCGAAAGCTCGAATCGGAAGCCGCAAAGGCCGCCCGACTGCTGGAGATCGCCAACTGGGAAACGCCCGGCCCCGGCAGTTTCTACGACGAGGTCGGCAGCATCGCCAAGTCGCCCAACGTCATTCGGGGGGAGGGGTTGAACACCGATCCCCTGATGCTGCGCAATCCGAATCCAGACTGCATGTGGTGGGAGTCCGGCTACGCGAAGGTGCGGCAGTCGTGGATGACCAAGATGGACTGGCCCATCGGGCTGCGCTATTCGGATATTGATCCGAACGCCGAATACGTTGTCCGCACGACGGGTTACAAGGACTGCCTCGTCAGCGCCAACGGCGTGAAGCTGAAACCGACGATTGACGGAAAGGAGATCGGGCAGATAAAGGAATTCCCCGTCCCGCGCGGAATTTATCCGGACGGCGTCATCATTCTGACCTTCGAAACACCCCACGAGCCGGGCGTCAACTGGAGATACCAGTCGAGGTTGAATGAGGTTTGGCTTATTAAGCGGTAACAAAAGGCGGCAGGGACAATTCCGGATACTCAACGGCGCAAGGGAGCCGTGTAGCTTTTCATCATGAATACGCTGTCATCCCCCCCGCCGCTTCAACGACTGAGACAACACTTCCACCGCGTTGCGCGCATGGGATAGGAGTGAATATTTCCTGCGAGGAGGTTCACCCGCGTTTGCCGTCCGCTCCCCCGCCCTCTTTCTTCTTCCCGCCGTCCGTTATCCCCGCCCTGTTTTGTTCGCCGGAGAACGGGCTTGCGGGCAGATTCTTCCCGTCAATGAAAATCTCCGTGTTGACGTCCATCTCCCACGGCTTTTCCTGGGCAAGGTATTTCAGGTGCGGATCAATAAACTCATAAAAGATGATCTTGATGGCGCACGCGATAGGTATCGCCACGATGACGCCTATGGCCCCGAGCAACTTCGCGCCGATCGTGAAGGCAAGGAGGATGGTGACCGGGTGAAGGTCAACCTCCTTGGCCAGCAGCAGCGGATTCAGGACGAGGTTCTCAAACGTCTGCGTGGACACGAACACGGCCAGCACGCCGACAGCGTACCACACGTTCCCGCTGTGGTCGAAATACGCGATAAGCGCGGACGGAATGAAGGTGATGATGACGCCGGCTATCGGGATCAGCGCCGTGAAACCGGTCCCGAATCCCAGCAGCAGGGCGAAACGCACGTCGCAGAGGAACAGGCCGATGCTGGTCAGTATCCCCGTGATGCAGCAGATGAGCAGCCTGCCGCGCACGAAGCTTGCGATTGACCTGTCAATGTTGCGGAATACGCGCAGGAGCTGTTCCTTGTGCCGCCCGGGGATGTATTCCGCCGCCCCGCTTTTCATACGCTGCATGCCCAGCATGAAGAAAAACGAATAGACAAACGTCAGCGATACGGCGAAGACAAGCGATATCACGGTGCCGATGCCGACCACGACGTTCTGCGCGATCCACTTGGCGGCGTTCACGCCGTTTTTGGCCAGGTCGTCGGTATTGCCGCGTATCGAGTTTGGCATCCGCTTCCACAGCCGGGCGAGCTTCTGCGCGAGGGCTGGATCCTTCTTCTGCGGCTCCTGCGCCGGGACGGTTTCCGGCTCCGGCAGTGGAGGGATCGCCGGCTGTTCCTGAACGGACGCGTCCGGAGCAGGAGCGGCGTCTTCCTGCTTCGGCGGCGCGCCTTCAACGGTTCGCGCCTGTCCGGATTCCTCCTCAAGCGCCACGATGAAGGCCCGCAGCTTTTCAAGAATCCCCTCCTCGCCGTTCTGCTTCCTTTCTGCAAGCTCGACCGCCTGCCGTATTTCCGTGTAGACGATCGGAATGGTCACTGCCAGCCCGGCGGCGCAGACGAGGAAGATCATCAGATAGACGAGGCAGACCGCATAGAAGCGTTTGATGTTCCGCCTTGTGATCCAGTTGACAATCGGCTCGAATACATAAGCTATCGTGATACCGACCAGGACGGGGGTCAGCGCGCTCTTGAGATAGGTGCAAAGCGCGATGAACAGGAACAGCAGGACGATTGCGAGGATTATCTTGTTGCGCCTCTTTGAGAGGTCGAACAGGAGTTCGTCGCGCGATTCCTGCGTCATGCTTCACCCCCTTTGCGGGACGTCATTTCGGCTCGGCCGGCTTCGTATCCTCTGGAGCGGCAGGCTCGTCCGGTTTGGCGCCTTCCGGAGCGGCGGTTTCAGGCGCAGCGGGCGCCGGGGCTTCCTCGGTCTTTTTCTCAGGCTCGGCGGCCGGTTGAGCCGGGGCTGTATCAACGGGCTGGGGCGCTGCCGGTTCTTCAGCCTTCGGGACCTCCGGGGCGACTGTCTCAGCAGCGGGGGCCGTCGCGTCATACTTTTTCTCCGCAAACTCCAAAGCCATCGCTTCGACACACGCCTTTATTGCGCCGTCAACGTCATTAGCCTTGAAGCGCGGAAGAAAAACCTCTTTCAGAATCTTGCCCGCAGCCTCGTCGCAGGACGCCGGAAAATAACGCCCGAACAGCACATAACACTCCTTGTCCCGCGCAGACACGATCAGCAGTACGCCGTTGTCCTTCGGCTGGTTGCCGACACCCCATGTGTCATAGACCCCGCGGGCAAAGGAGTTAAGCGAGAAATGTCCGGTAGCGGCGTAATCCTGCACGGAGCGCACGGTGAGAACAGCGATCTCCACCGAGGTGTCCTTCTCAACCTGGCGCAGGCGGGAGTCAAGCGCGTGGATGGTTCCGGCGTTCATCAGGCCGCCAAGGTCGGTCACGTAGCCTATAGCCGGTTTCGGGTAATCCCCGTAATCCTTGCTCGTTGAACCGATGCCGGGGGAAGCGGATTTATCAGCTATCGCCTGTGGGACGGACTGCGTAGCAGCCGCATCTTCGACCGCAGACGGCGCGGCAGGCTCTGTCGCTGCGGCTGATTTCTTCGGCGATTTCGCCGCGGACGGCGCTTCATCGCCGGACTTTTTGGAACTGAGCCTTGAATCCTGTTCATTCGCGCACGATGCAAGCATTAGCGCGGCGCAGCAGCAGAAGACGCGTATCACAGTCACAACCTGCCTGTTTCTCACAGGTTTCCTCCCAAGCGCGGGCGCATCCTGCGGGGGCGTTCATGCCCTGTCTCTTCCGCAGGGACTCCCTTCCGGGCTGAAGCGGGGATTTCCGCCCCACCCGAGCTTATCATGTATGGTGTTGTAAAAGGTTCTGACGCCGGCCCTGATGAGCTTGAGACGCGCGTCTGAAATGGAAATCTCGATCCTGTCCGAACATTGCAGATCGGCGTAGACCTGCCCGTCCACTGTCAAGCCGACTCCCGGCGCCTCGCTTGCGATGACAAGCACGATCTTTTCGTGCGGCGGGATCAGGATCGGGCGCATCGTCAGCGTGTGCGGACAGATCGGACAGACCTGGAAGCTGTCAAGCGCCGGATGAACGATCGGCCCGCCGGCGGCCAGCGCGTGCGCGGTCGAACCTGTGGGAGTAGAGACTATCACGCCGTCGCCCCGGAATACAGACACTTCCCCGCCCGAAACCAGCATGGCGACATCAAAAAGCCGCGACAATGCCCCCCGGCTTATGACGGCGTCGTTCAATCCCAGCGATTCAAGAATAACCTTGTTGAGCCTCAGGGCGCGGCAGAGCAGCATCATGCGCTCCTCGATCTCGAAATCGCCGGCCAGTATCTTCTCAAGGCAGGCTTCGGATTCCGTCATCTTCAACTCCGCGAGGAAGCCGAACTTGCCCAGGTTCACGCCGAGCATGGGAATCTGCTTGCGGCCCAGCTGCCGCGCAGCCCTAAGAATCGCGCCGTCGCCGCCCAGGACGATTCCCATGTCCGCGTCGGGGAGTTCATCGCCCTTCTGGAAGTCGAACCACTGCGCGTCGCACCGGGCTTCAATCCAGGGAAGTATCCTATCCGCGCCCTCACGGACGCGGGGTTTGTTTCCGTCCCCAAGCAATATGACTTTCAACCTTGCCATTTGAACGCGACCTTTTCCGGGCCGTATTTGAGGCGGATTAGAAATCCTCCCCCTCCGTCTCCGCAAACGGTTCCTCTCGAATTCCCCCGTCATCGCTTTCAATGAGTTTCTTCACGCGCACCTCCGCCTCCTCCAGCAGCTTGTAGCAGAGCTTGCACGCCTCCATGCCGGACTCGCAGCGCGCGAGCGCGTCATCCAGGGAAAGATCGCCGCCTTCAAGCTCGCGGACCACGTCCTCAAGCTTCTTCAGCGCATCCTCGAAGCTTTGACGGCCTTCCGGTTGCTTTTTTACTGGTTCCTGCTCTTTCTGTTTTCCGGCCATGTCATTCCCCGGCAATGAACGTCCAGTTCTCCACAATGTTACGACAACCTGCGCCCTCGGCCGCGTGCGCGGGTTCATTCCCTCTGCCGCAATTTGCGCTAGACGGGTGTCGCGCTTTCCGGGTTGAAGGACGCTCCGGGCATCACGAACTCGTGTTCCTTGATCTTGACCGTCAGAACCGGACACTCGGCAATCCGGAGGGTTTTTTCCGCAACGCTGCCAAGCAGGACGTGCCTCAGGCCGGTCCTGCCGTGAGTTCCCATGACGATCATGTCCGCGCCAAGTTTCGCGGCCGTCCGGGCAATGGTCTCGCTTACCTCGCCCCGCGCAAGCTCGGCCTCGACTTGAACGCCATAGGATCGGCATCTTTCGGCCAGTTCGGAGAGTTTGGCGACTGAGTTGTCCGCCTCCTGCCCTATGATTTCCGAATGCGACGACGCCAGTTCTTCAAGGTACTGCGGCATGGAAACCGGCGCAACCACTTTGAGCAGGAATAACTGCGCTCCGAAATCCTGCGCCAGCGCAACTGCGTAATCAAGGGCGTGTTCGGAGAACCGGGAGAAATCCACCGGCACGAGAATCTTCTTCAACTGCATGGAGAGATGCTCCGACGTAAGACGTTGCCGATCATTGACTTATGGCCGACAGTTACAGGGCTGAATCCGGGATCCGCAATACGCGGCAACACAGAGAAGTATATCATCTGTCCCGGTAAAAGCAAGCGGACGCGACGTGCGCCATTTGCGATATAATCACTTGCAAGAGCGCGTTGCAACCCGTCCCTGCCACTTTCCAACTTTAACGTCGCATCTCTGCGTCCGGCAACCATTTTTCACCCGATTTCGCCCAACGCGTTGCTGCATTCATGAAGCCTTTCGCCCTGTCTGCACGGCCGTTGGCCTGCAAAATGACTGAAAAATGATATGCCTGTTCCGGCTCGGTCCATATATTGGCAGCGTGTTTATCCAGGACATTCATGGCTTTCCTGTCGCGTCCTGTTTTGAGCAGCGCCCATGCATATGCGTCGGCGACGACCGGCAGGTCGGGCGCAAGCAGCCACGCCCGACCGGCAAAGTCAACCGCGCCTTTGAAATCCCCCCGCTCAACGAGAATCCGGGACATGACCGTCATCAGCCGGACGCCGCCAGGGAAGCGGCTCAATCCCTTTCTGCAAAGGCCTTCCGCAATCTCCGTGTCGCCTCGTTTGAGTGCGATTTCGGACTTCCAAGCGATAAACGCCTCCTCGTCTCCGGTCAGATTCTTCCAGCATACAAAGGCCGTTTCCGCCTGCTCGAACTTCCCCGAGTCAATGAGCGCCAAACCTAGAGCAAGGTGTCCGTTGGCCCACTTCGGGAACCGCTCCAACGCGTCGGAAAGCAGCGTTGCGGCCTCTCCGCTTCTGCCGCGATCCATGAGGCTCTTCGCTTCAACGAAGACCATGTCCAGCGCGATCTCGGCCCGGACGGTCTCGTCCCGGATTTCAGTTTTTGCGCGTATTGCGACTCCCCGCGCCAAAGATACGGCGGCGTCTCCCGCCTTCTGCGCGGCAAGCAGCCTTGCGGCCTCGCGCTGAAGCGAAAGGGCGTCCGCGCCGGGATATGATAGAGACATGTGTTTCATCGCCGCATCCCGGGCGAGTGGTTCGTTGCCCAGAAAGCTCTCTATCCTGCACAGGTGGAACCACGGGCGCGGATCGCGCGGGTATGCGCCGGCGGACTTGAGCATCGGCTCCCGGGCCTCTGCGAATCTGCCGTTTTCGATAAGCGCGAGGCCGTAACTGCCGAAGGCGATCTGGTCAGAGGCGTTCTTCGCGATTGCGTCGCCCCAGAGCGAGACGGAATCGCGCCAGACCCCGAGTCTGTCCGCGCACGGCATGCCTGAGATCGCACACAGGATTATGGCGGCGGGCCATGAGACGACCACACGCAGTTTCTCCGGGATGAAATCGAGAGAGCGGCAGAAGGCTGATCCGAAATAAGCGAAAAGGGCGATGCTCGGAAGGTACGTGTAACGGTCGGCAAGCGGACGCGGGGTCGGGATCAACTGCGCCAGAGGCGACATCCCGACCATGAAAAATATGAGTGAGAACGAAAGCCAGGGACGGCGTTTGAACAAAAACACGGTCAGGGCGATTAACGCGACTGTAAAGGCGACACCGGACAGATAGGGCCGGCACGAGGCCAGATTCGCGCCGGGGAAAAACGGGGAGTAAGGAATGGGGGACGGCAAGGTGTATAGCGCGCTCAGGCTGGTTGGCAGGATAAGCTTCGCAAGATGAAACGCCATGCTGTAACAGGCGACGACGAGGTTGACGGCCCATGCGCCGGGCGCGCGGCCGTCCAGCGGCGGGGCGATGGTCTGATGATGAATCATCACCAGACCGAACAGGACGCTCATCGCGCACATGGGGGCAAGCCGGCGCGCGATATGTTTGGCCATGTCATTTGCAGGGGCGCGTTGCAATGCGTCCCTGCCGCGCATTGAGAAGAAATCATAAAGCATCAGGAGCACGGGCCAGATCGCCACCGTAGGCTTGGTCCCAAGCGCGGCAAGGAAGAAAGCAAGCGATGCATAATAAGCGCGGGAGTCGGTCACGCCGTTTTGAATATTGCCGGATTCCGAATCACGCGAAGTCGCCTTGAGATAGAAGATTGAGCAGAGCAGACAGAAACAACCGCTCAGGACGTCTTTCAGCTCTGTTATCCAGGCGACGGATTCCGCGCGAAGGGGATGGAGCGCCCACAATCCCGCCGCGAGAAAAGCGGCAATCGGCTTCACGCCGACCTTGCGCAAAAGACAGATCAGCAGGATGGCATTGACGCTGTGAAGCAGGATGTTGACGGCGTGAAATCCCGCCGGATCAGGCCCCCAGGCGGCATATTGAATCCGGAATGCCCACCATAAAACAGGCGCATAATAAGCCGCCTGCGCCTGTGTGAGGGCATTCATTGTCCAACCGAGACCGGGCATGGTTACAAGGGGGTTGTCGCGGACGAAGGAGTTGTCGTCCCAGTTGAGGAACTCGAAGGAGACTGCGCGGGCGAAGACGATCCAGACGAGCGCGGCGGCCAGGGCGCAGTGGATGAGGATTCCGGTCCGGTTTTCCCGCGTCGGGGCGTTCACCTCATGGCCTCCAGCATCCGTTTTGCTTCGGGGAGCCACGGCGCGTCGGGAGACGCCCGATTCACGGCATCCTTCAGCCATGCCGCCGCCTCAACGAGGCCCCCCCCCCCGGCGAGGATCAACGCCTGTTTATAAGCTGTCACCGGATCGGTCGTTCCGGGGCCGGGGCATGCCGCCAGAAGACTTATAGCCTCTTGATGCCGTCCAGCCTTATGTAGAACCCACGCGGACGAGCGTTTGACAGAAACATCATCCGGCGCCTGGCGCAATGCCTCGCGACTAAGTTTTAAGGCTTCATCAAACCTTCCCGAATCGGCAAGCAACGCGGCAAGGCGCGCCGCCAGCGGCGGGCAGTGGCATCTCAAAAGCGTTGCCCGGCAGAGCGAGACGGCCTCCTTGCCGCGCCCCTGGCGATCCAACAACTCGACTTTCAGCAGGGCGTAATTTGGCTCATCCTCGGCGGTCTCCCCCCAGAGGTTCAGCCACTCGCCGGCCTGGGCGTAATCCCCGGAGTTCATGGCGGCATGGAATTGCAACATCTGACCCTCGACAAGCTCCGGCCAGTCGCGAGTAAGCGCATCGAGCAGGGGTTTCGCAGCTTTCATGTCTCCGCTCCTGACGGTTTCCCTTGCCTTCAGGTACTGCTGTATCAATTTGTCGAGATCGCCTGTCGGAAGACCGATTTTGCGGCAAATTTGGAACGCCTCGGCTCCGATTGCAGATGGTTCCATCCCGCGGCCTTCCAGGATTGTGGCCCACCGGAAGATCGCCATTGTCGCTTTCTTTTCTTGTCCGTTGCGCATATATGCCCGGACGAGGGAATGGAGTACGGCAGGCTCGTTCCCGCATCGAAGCGCGGCATATTCAAGGTTCGGAAGGGCTTCCCGGGGGTAATCGGCCTGCGCCAGCGCCTCGCCGAGTTTATACCTGACGACCCAGCTTTCGGGGGCTTTCCGCGCAGCGTCCGTCCATAGACTGACAGAGTCATGCCAGACAGGCATCCGCCGCCACGTGAGAAGGACCAGGAAGAATCCGATGATGGACAAGGCGGCGGTAGAGAACGGCACGCGGAGACTGATTTCGCATCTGGATCGGATAAATGCGTGCAGTTCCGCAGTCAGAACTGCGATCCCGACAGCCGGAAGGTAACTGTAACGTTCTGCGATGACCTGTCCTGCCGGGATGATCTGAAGCGAGGGCAGGAGGCAAAGCGCATAGACCGCCATGCCTGCTGCAGCGCCCCTGTTGCGTTTGAGGGCCGCGATGAAAGCAATCGCGCATGCCGCGACGCAGACAAGGCTCAGGATAAAGACTGGGCGCGATAATTCAACCGGCCAGGGCGCTACGTGAAAAGCGCTCAAACCTATTGGAAGCAGCGTCTTGACGACGTGGAAGGAGAGGAGATACGCGCTCAGCAGCAATGTGTGCGCCGGGCGGCCTATGAGCGAGGAGTCCACGCTGCCGAGCGATTCATGCGCCTGAAAGATTCCGCCGACAAACGGGACTGCCATGCAGAGCATGACAATGCACGGGATTGCGCGCTTGAACAATTTTCCGGGTTGTGATTTCCACGCGCCAAGTCCTGACGCCGGGGTAAAGAACGCCAGATCAAAGGCAAGCAAAGCAAAGGGCCATGCCGCTACGGAAGGCTTCGAGGCGAGCGCCAGGAGGAAGTATCCGGTTGTTCTGAGCGGGCGCCCCGCCCTGATGATTTTTTCACCGATGATCCGGTTGTTATAACCATCGGGACAATCCCTGATCGGGAAGAACTCTCGCGCCGCAAGCAGGCAGAAGAGCGCGCTGAAAAGGTCCTTCTGAGCCGTCACCCATGCGACGGACTCAACGCGGAGGGGATGCGCCGCCCATAGAAGCGCTCCGACGGCCGCCTCCCGCCTGCCATATCCGAGCTGCCTGAGCAGTGACAGAACCAACGCGCAGTTTGCAGCGTGAACAGCAACGCTGACCAGATGGAAACCCCAACCGCTGAAACCGAACACGCTGTATTCAACCTTGAGAATCCACCAGAACACCGGGCCGTAAAATCCCTCGAAAGCTTCTGTGAGGGGTATGGCCCAGGTCTGCGCGCCGCCCCTGGTGATGAAGGTGTTGGAGATTATGTAGCTGTCATCGTCCCAGTTGACGAAGCGATAACGGACCGTTGGCAGGAAGATCAGAGCGCATACTACGGCTGCGGCAAACGGCAGCCGGCTGCGGCTGGCGGGCGCGGCCTGTCCGGTCTCTGTCGTCACGGCGGGATTAATTCCTCTGATTGAAAATCGGGGCGCTGTCAAGGAGGCGCTGGGCCTCTTGCTTCCATGCGGGTTCGCCCCACGCCCTTTCGATGGCCGTCTCAATGAACCAGCGCGAGTTGGTTTCCATGCCGAGCGCCGCCCGGATAGCGCCGAGGCGATAAAGATATTCCGGCTTCGCGCAGACGGCTGGGGCGTTGCGCGTGAGCCAGGGCAGGGCCTCGGCATCCAGCCCCGCCCTGTGTAATGCCCATGCAAGCGTGGCATCGTAATCAATGTGCTCACGACGCCAGACCACGGCCATTCTCGCCCAGTGAAGGGCAGTTTCAACATCCAGTCCGCGATCAAGGACAGAGGCAGCCACGGCGTCGGCTATCTCAGCCTTATGATTCGGCGTCAGTTCCTCGATTTGAGGCAGCCTGTTCATCGCTTCCTTCGCCAGCTTATCCGGCGGAACGCGCAAAAGTTCAACGAGCAGCGCGTCAGCCTTCGCAGAATCAGTCTCGGGTTCTTCAAGAAGCGCGCGGAGAGCCTGTCTTGGCATATTGTTTTCCAGCAGAAAAGCCGCCCGTTCGAGTCGTTCCATGATGAGGGCGGGTTTCTGCGCGACGGCATCCGATATCAACCCGCAGGCTCCATCCGTCTGCGCCATTTCAATCAGAGAGGCGACCGTGACAAGCGTGGCGTATTCGGTCACCTCCCTCGGAGCCTTCTGAGAGGTCAACGCTGAGGAAAGGTCTGCGGCGTGTTTTGGAAGTCCGCCGTCCAGGAACATGACGGCGCAGTCGAGAACCTTCGCCGGATCGGTCTCGGATATCGCTTTCTGGCCCAGTCTCAAGATGCGATAGTTTGCCGCGCTCGCG
This sequence comes from Planctomycetota bacterium, assembly GCA_022711755.1. Taxonomy (GTDB): domain Bacteria; phylum Planctomycetota; class Brocadiia; order SM23-32; family JAKLEA01; genus JAKLEA01. The sequence goes on along the minus strand of JAKLEA010000012.1, from coordinate 120,286 downwards.
TCAGCCCCATGGCTTAAAGACGATGCTGTGATCTTCGCCTGGATATACTTGGGTTGTTTTCCCGCGTATGCGGCAAAGAAGGCGTAACCCTCCGCCTCGTTAATGTTGCCCATCGCCATCTGTGAAGAAACGTAGTAGTAGGTTGGTATCTGGCTGTCCGGTCGGTACTTCATTACCCACTGCCAGAGCGACGCGCTGCTGCTCCATATCCATTCCAGTTTCAGAGTCAGTATCCCCAGCAAGCCGACCATGAGAAAGATCGCGGCCGCCGGAAAGGCGCGCTTGAAAGCGGAGTTGGAACCAACAAAATGCCCGGCGGAGGACACAAGGAAAGCAACCGCCATAGTCATGGGTATGCAAGGCAGGTAGCTGTAACGATCCGCCATTGGCCTTGCTGTGGGGATTATCTGGAGCGTCGGAAGCATTCCGACAAGAAAGGCAATAAGGGAAAATGCCGCCCAGGGACGGCGCTTCAGAAGCCGGAGAATCGCCGCCATGTAGACTGCGGCCCCCGCTAATCCCAGAATGTAGCGCGGATTGGAAAGGCTTTCAGGAAAGGGAAGGATGTAAAGGGGGCTTAGCCTGACGGGAACGAACAACCTGACGGCATGGAAGGAAAGGCTGTAAGCTGCGATCATCACATTGCGCCCGACGGACCATACGTTGTGCTCGTCAATCGCGCCAATGTCAGTCTGAGCGCGGAACTGCGCGGCCATCACGACAGCGCCGATGACCAGAATCGGCGCGGCGCGGAAAATCACGGCCTTTGCTTCAGTTCCAAGACCTCGTGAAGCCTGAGATTGGCTTCCGCTCTCCCTCCCTTGCGATAACATCCCGATGGGCGGCCCGAACCGAATCAGGAAGAATTCCGCCAGAATCATGACAAGAAACCACGACAGGCACGTCGGCTTCGACAGGAACGCCGCCCCGAATGCCGGAATGCTGAAGTGATATTTCAGGCCTTTGCGGACGGGAATCAGTCCGCCGCCCGCAAGATATAACAGCGCGCCGATCATACAGAACGCCCCGCTCAGGCAATCCTTTAATTCTGTTATCCAGACAACCGACTCGACGCGCAGCGGATGCGCCGCCCACATGAGCGCCGCCCCGACGGACGCGGCAACGCCGAACCCCAGGCGCCTGCACAGGATCATAAGCATCACTGCGCTTGCAGCGTGCAGCGCGATATTGAGCGCATGAAAGACTGCCGGATCCATTCCCCCGATGGCGTAGACAATCCTCCACGTCCACCAGAGAACAGGAGCGAAATAACCCTCCGGCGTCATCGTGAAAGCGCGCCACCACCATTCCGAACCGGGGAACACAACCAGAGGGTTGGTCTGAACAAACACATCATCGTCCCAGTTCGTGAAGTCAAACCAGATCGCAGGTAAAAATGCAAGGAACGTCAAACAGAAAACAATAACAACAGCCGCGAACGGCGTTGATGCCGGGCTGCCTGGTTTCATTTCGGCATTATGGTTGACTGTCTGGTCCATTCGACTGGAGGGGACTGGTTCGTTGGATTGCCGGACGCTTATTGCTCACAGCAATTATGCCTCAACGCGAATATCTTACTATCCGCGCCGACCTGCCGCCAGCGGACGCAGTCGCCTTCGCAGCCTGAGCCGGACGGGGCATGGCCGTTGCAGGTCGGCGGGGATTAAGTCATAATATCCAAAGTTTTTGAGGAATTTCGCGATGAAAAGAACGGACTCACGCCTTCGCGCTTCACAATGTGGATGGAGACAAGACAGATGACCATTTACACGAAAATCCGCGTCCCGTCCCTGTTTGCCGTCGTGTTTCTCATCCTTTTTTCAGCCGGACTGCGCGCCCAGGAGGGGGGCGTCGCCTATCGCTGCATCAGAATGCAGATGAAGGTGAGCAACGGCCTCCCGCCCTCGAAATTCAGCAACCTTGAGGCTGACCTGGTTCGCATATACTCCGACAAGGCGTACGCGGCGAAAGTCGTCGAGTTCACCCAGCTCCTCGGCGCCATAAAAGTTACGACGGACGGCGGAGGCAAGGAATGGCGGGCGCGGCGGCTGGACGTCGCCTTTGTCAAAAGAGGCGAAAACGGTATCGAGGAAAAGGCGCTCATGGACGGGCAGGTTGTCCACGACCGCAACCTGAACCAGCAGGCCGCAGACAAATACAGGATCATAATCGAGACGGAGGCGGATACCTTCCTCTACGTCACCCAGATGGACTCGACCGGAAAAATTGACGTGATTTTCCCCAATCCGGTCCTTTCCGACGTTCGCAATCCAATCACGTCGGGATCATCGCTTCGCATCCCGGACGGCGAACAGGGCTTCACGCTGGACACAAACAGGGGGATTGAGAAGGTCTATTTCATCGCGTCCCCGAAGGCCGTTCCGGAGCTTGAGGCGCTGCTCGAATACTTCGTGAAGGCCACGCCGCAACTGCCGAAGCCGAAGGGTGTGCTGAATGTCGAGAAGGAAGGCTGCCACCTGGCCGTTGACACCGGATACAAAGACGTGGAGAACAAGGTGAAGTCGCGCGGAATCTCCGGCGTTCAGCCGGTTGACTCGCTGCCGCTGGCCGCGTCGGTTCCCTCTGCGGAGCCATATGCGTCAACCGGCGACGCGATGGTCATAACGCGCTTCTTCACCCATGAGGAGTAACGCGAACGTGAAAACAAAATACAACGCCGACCATCCGTCTCGGCCAATCGCAGTGTTGGCAGTCTCAATCATTCTGTGCGCCGGTTGCGCTTCGTCGCCCGCGACGTCAGCGAACGCCGCGCCCGCAGTTGTCGCCGGGACAGATTCCGCGAAGCCCGCCGCGCAGAAATCCGAACCGTCCAACGGAAACGGCGGCGAGGCCACGGCGGCTGCCATGGTTGCCGCGTCCGCGGCCGGCGCAACCGCTCCCGATCCGGAGGAGGAACTGACCGAGGCCGTCGTTGACCTGATAGACAAGACGATGGCCGGGAAGAATCCCCCCCTGAAACTGGCCGTCTATTCCTTCGAGTGCGAGCAGGACCCCGGCTCGATACTCGGGCCATATATCGCCTCGATACTTCCCGCGCTGGTCTGCGAACGCTATCCGGCGGGCAAACTCCACCTGGTGGAACGCAAGGAGTTCGACAAGGTGAAGGCGGAACTCGGCATCGCTGCTTCCGCCCTGGTCGAGGACGGAGACAGGCCGGAGATCGGGCGTCTGCTGGGCGTCAGCCACATGCTGACCGGCACGGTCTACGTTCTGGGCGGTGGTAAGCTGCGGATGGCCTTCCGCCTGATTGACATCGAGACCGGCGGCGTCTCCCCCGGCCTGCTCAAGCTCCAGGCCCCGGAACTGGCCGACATGGCGAAGCAGAAGGCCGATTTCAAAGCGCCTCCCCCCGCCAACACCCAGCCCGCGTCGGCCCCCGCCATGCCCAGCAAGGACCCGGAGGTTGAAAAACTCGTCCAGACGGCCGACCTCGACTTCGACATGGGACGCTATGACGACGCCGAGAAGAAATACGAACAAGCGTTCGCAAAGGAAAAATCATCCCGCATTGCGCTTCAGCTTGGTCTGTTGAAACAGGCCCGGGGGAGGATGGATGAGGCGGAAGGTCTTTACGCCCAGGCGACGGAGCTTGACGAGAAGAACGCCGCCGCATGGGTGAACCTCGGATGCGCAAGGCTGGAGAAGGGCGACGCCGACAAGGCGCGGGAATGCCTCAAGAAGGCGCTGGAGATTGACCCGAACAACCGCGACGCGCGGGAGGACATGGGCGTCCTGCACTACAGTTGTGCGGAAGACGCCGAAGCCGAGGACGCATTCAGGGGATTGCTGCGCGACTATCCGCAGGTTCTCCGCTATCGCCGCCGCCTGGCAAAGGTTCTGACCTCGAAGGCCATGCAGCTTGAGCGCGGCTCGAACGAGATCAAGACGGTCCTGGCCGAGGCTGACGAACTGCTCAGGCCGCTCGTCCAGAAGACGCCGTCAGATCCGTTCTTTCACGAGGTACGGGGCGTGGTCCATCACCTTCGCGGGGACTACGCCGGGGCGATCAGGGAACTGCAACTCGCCATCGGGCTGTTCGCGCAATACGGAGAGGCCTTTGTTCCGATGGAATCGTACTACAACCTTGCCTGCGCCCAGGCTTTGTCGGGGGATAAGGCCGGCGCGATCAAGTCTCTTAAGAAGGCGGTCGCCAAGGGCGGATTGCCGGACGGGTGGAAAGAGGACAAGGACCTGAGCGGGTTGAAGGGGATGGCGGAGTTTGAGGGGCTGTAGAGTAGAGGGTAGAGGTGTCTTTGTAGCTAGAATAGATCCAGATTGTCATGGAAACCGCCTGCTACACAGTCCCTGTCCCATGAATCCTGCCCCATGATCGCCGACCTTCACGTCCACACCTCTCACAGCGGCTGCGCCAGGCGCGACTGGACGCCTGAGACCGTTGTGCGCTCGGCCATTGAGTCCGGACTCGACGCCATCGGCGTGACGGACCATCTCTGGAGTCCCGACGCCTTCGACGCCCTGTTCGAGGTCGCCGTTCGGACGCGCGAGATCGGACAGCGTGAGGGCCTGACGGTTTTCCTCGGCGCGGAGGTGGAGACCTTCGGCGTCGAGGGCGACCTGGCGATCCTGCCGGAACAGGCCGCGCGGCTGGATTACGTTCTGGCCGCGTCGGGCCATCTGCACCTTGACCACGTCAGGAAGCCGCCGGGAAGGACGAAGGGCGACCTCATTGACTTCATCCACCGAATGAATCAAAACCTCTGCCTGAACCCGCTCGTCAACGCCGTGGCGCACCCCTGGCAGGCCGGCTCGGCGCGATATGAGCGCTTCGGCTTCCCGCCGACCGCGGCGGAGGATTACCCGTTGGACATGCTCGCAGAGCTTGGCGAGACTGCGGCCCGGACGGGGACGGCCATCGAACTCAACTGCAGCGGTGTCAACAGGATCGAGGGACAATCGCTTCCGGCGTGCGCGGGGGGGGTATTGCGCCTGGCCGAGGGGCTTGCGCCGACGCAGGCGCTCTTCACGCTCGGCAGCGACACGCATGGGCCGAGCGGGCTTTGCCGCGTCCCCATGATGATGGAACTGCTGCCGCATATCGGCATCGAACCAGGGCGATTGACGGTTCCGGGAAAACGAGGCGGCTGACGGGCTGTTCGTTGGATTAATCGCTGAGCCGCTCTCTTTATATCCCCCCCCCTGCTCAGTCGCGCCCCCTGCGCGTCACGCCCCCGGCAGCGACCCGAGCCAGACGAGCGCCTGCAGCACGAAGAACCCGTATGCCAGCGCCGCGACTATTCCGACTGCTGTTCCCGCCAACAGGCGCGGAACCTGACGGGCCAGGATTTTCCGCTCGATCCGATCCGTCCCCGCGCAGAACAGGCAGAATAGCGCGATGGGGGAGACGATGACTTCCGGAACGCAGAGCGCGGCGGAGGTGTGCGGGGATCGCTCGGCGTAGTACCCCTTTGGCGTTATGCGCGGAGCGACCTCGCGTTTGTGCCAGGTCTCGGCGACGTATGGGCTGATATAGATGACAAGCCAGTGAGCGCCGCCGATCAGTCCCGCCCCCAGCAACAGCCCCAGCACCCACGCCTTGACGGGCGGGGCGGTTTCCACTCTCGAGGGTAGTTCGGCTTGAGCGGCGATTGGGGCGTCAGTCTGATCCATCGCGGTTCTTCATGCCTCCGAGCGCGGACCGGACATTTCCTCTCCGCGCAACCGACAGGATACATAAAACCGTGCCGGATCGCAAGCGCGCCCGGACGGCTGAACACAGAACGCGTCAACCGCCGGGCGTTTCGCCTTTCAGCTCGTCAATATCGCGCGCTCATCCCCGGCGGGACTGCGCCCTGCGCCTCCTGAGCAGCAGGACTCCGGCCCCGACGCCCAGCAGAATCGCCGTCCCAGGCTCCGGCAGGACGCCGAACCGATAAATCCCGGCGTCTCCGATCGTGTAAAGATCGCTGCCCAACGCCGGAGAGCTTCCGGTATTGAGATAGCTGTCCACCAGGAATCCGGGCATCTGCGGATCAAGGCTCGTGTCGAGAACCTGCAATTCGCTTGCCGGGTCGAAGGACCAGCCGGTCTCCCCGACGCCGACGTAGAGCAGACCGTCCGCGTAGAGCAACTGCTGCGTCCATCCGCCGGCCTGATCGTATGTCCAGAGCGGCGTGCCGGTCGCGTCATCAAGGAACGCCTGCACATAGTTCCCATCGTATCCGCCGGAGACGAAGACCTTGCCGTCCGCGACGACGGGCATCGTGTCGCCTCTGATGCACGGCTGGCTCCATATGGTCGCGCCAGTTGTCCGATTCACCTTGTAAAGAACGGCGGATGTGTCGTTGGCGAATGTGTAGGACTGCGCATAGATGGCGTCCGCCGTGACCGTCAGGCCGCCCCAGAACCCGCCGCCGGTCGTGTCAACCTGTTGATTCAACCCCGGCGTTCCCGTCACGGCATTGAAGCCGCGAATCCGACCGCTGAACGAATCATCCGTGTCGGCAACGTAGACCGTGCTGCCGTCCGGGGAGGCGGCGACGGTTGTGCCCGTCTGCGTTCCGATGGGTTGGGACCACGCTATGCTGCCGTCCGTCATGTCCACGGCATAGACGTAGCTCTGGAAACTGTTCGACCACCCGCTGTCGGTAACGTAGGCGTAACCGCCGATGACGAGCGGGGAACTGTTGACCACGTCGTTGTTGAAGGTTGGGCCGGAGACCCACTTATTAGCGCCGGTGACGGCGTCCACTGCCATCATGGTGTTGCCCGCTGCCAGCAGGACGCTGCCGGAAGCCGCGTCAACCGCCGGGGAGGCCCAGGAATCCCACCAGTCCATGCCGACAGGGGCGGCCCAAAGTTGCGCGCCCGTGCCCGCGTCGAAGGCATAAATGGCGTTTGCGCCGTCAGAACTGCGGACGCCGTGGGCATAGACCCTTCCGCCGTAGACCATCGGGCTTGCGCAGCCGACGAGCGCTCCGCCTGTCGGGGTCATGATCGCTCCCGGGGCGGAAAGGTCAATTCCAGCCGGTTCGGAGCCGACGCTGTTTCTCTGCGGATTTCCCGCGTAATGCGTCCAGTCCGCCGCCAGCGGCGTCGCCGCGATTGCCAGGCAGACCGTAACAACGTAGAACCAGAACCTTCCGATACTCATGCGAACCTCCTTTTCCGATCCGGGCGAGAACGGCTTCCGCGTCGCCCGGAAGGGCCAGACGAAAACGCCCCAGCCTCTCCGGGAGGGAGCGGCTGGGGCGCGATGGCTCGTTCTTAAACGAAGCCGCCGACCGGCAGGGTCGGCGCGTTTCCCGCGCCACAGACCTCAAATCCCGAAGGGACTGATGGCACCAATACCGTCGGACAGGTCTTCTGGCTTCCGGGTCTTCCTACTTGCCGCCCCTTCCCGGGCGCATTTGCGCTCAGTGGGCCTGACGCGGCTTTCGTCACCGGTTACAGCGGCGGGACCGCGCCGGTATTTCACCGGCTTCCCTTGGACCGACGGCAACCGTTTGCTACTGACAGCCTTGTACGCCCGCGCTACGGGATGTGTCAAGCGAAAAGCGCGGATTACTCCAGCCTGGCGGACCGCATCTTCAGTCTTTCAACAGGCGCCGTAACATCTGGCGAAAAGCAGGCAACGAAAGTAAAATGCCCTCATGTTGAATCTGCCTGCAACATTCCGATTGATCCTGGCGGCGGTTCTCCTGCTGTATGCGCGGGCGTATGGCGCGTCCGCCCCGCGCGATGGCGACTATGACCGTGAGATCGAGGCGGACTGGGCGAGGCAGGAGGCGCGCATGGGGAGGATTCCCGGCGAGCGGTCCGCGACAGAAGCGGCCGTCTCGCGCTGCCGAAGCCTTCTGGAACGCCTTCAGGCCGAGAATCCCAACCTTTCTCTCGACGCAGAATCGGGCGAAATGCGGCGTCTTGAGCAGAAATTCGCCGGATTTGCGGCGATGAACGACTCCGACCGCCAGACTCTTTACCTTGACGCCAGACGCCTTGCCCGGGGCATTGCGCTTTCCGGCTCCGGTATCGGGGGGCAGCCGATCGTCTTTATGAAACGCAGGCGTTTCATATGCCAGATGTTGCATGAATACATGGGCTACTTCTGCGATTACGGCGGCGTGGAGGGCGGCGGAGTTTTCCGTCTCGAAAAACCGGGACGCTCCATGGCGATCCGTAACCTGATCGCTGACCGCCTGCCGCGCGGCAACTTTGTCACACTCTCCCTTTCATACGACGCAACGAACGTCTACTTTGCCTTCGCCCCAAGAGCGGAAAAGAAGCCCGATTATTATTCCTCCGACAGGCGATGCTTCCACATTTATGCCTGCGACCCCGACGGCGGGAACTTTCGGCAACTCACCGACGGTCAGGAAGACGACTTCGACCCATGCCCACTGCCCGACGGCGGGATAGCGTTCATGTCCTCCCGCAGGGGCGGGTTCATCCGGTGCAGCAATCCGTGGGAACCCATCCCGGCCTACACGCTTCACAGGATGGACGCCGACGGCGGGAACGTCTCCATCCTGTCAGTCCACGAGACAAACGAGTGGCATCCCAGCGTTCTGAACGACGGGCGCATCGTCTACACGCGATGGGATTACGTGGACCGCTCTGCGGCGCATTTCCACGGCATATGGGCGACGAATCCGGACGGAACCGACCCGACGGCTCTCTTCGGCAATTACACGCAGAATATTAATGCGTGTTATCAGCCGAGGGCGATCCCCGGCTCGCGCAGAATCGTTTTCGTCGCCGGCGCGCATCACGCGGACGTCGGCGGATCGCTTGTGCTTCTCGATCCTGCGCGGGCAAGCCTTGATCCCGCGTCCGGCCAGGATGATTTCAGTTCGCTGGAAGTCCTCACGCCGGAAGTATGTTTTGCGGAGGCGCCTGGCTGGCCGAAGAGCTATTTCCACAGCCCGTGGCCGCTCAACGAAACCTTTTTCCTTGTGGCTTTCAGTTTCGATCCGTTGCCGGGCATGGGGCCGAAGGTCGAAAAGGATACAATGACCGGCATTTATCTTTTCGACAGGTTCGGCGGGCTTGAACTGCTCTATCGCGATCCGGATTTCTCGTCAATGTATCCGATTCCGCTGGCGGCAAGGAGCAGGCCGCCCGTTCTGATCGCGCCGTCCGATCCGGGATTGGGCGATGAAGGCGAGTTCATCCTTGCCGACGTGAACCGGGGGCTTTATCCCATGCCGGAGGGGCGAGCGATCCGCGAGATTCGCGTCTTCCAGATTCTGCCCAAGAGCGAAACCCACATAGCCAACCAGCCGCGCATCGGCCACGCGAATGCGGAGTCCGGGCGCATGTTCCTGGGCGCGGCGCCGGTGGAGTCGGACGGATCGGCGTCTTTCCGCGTCCCTGCCCGCAAGCCTCTCTATTTCCAGGCCGTTGACGCCGAGGGCAAGGCCGTCCAGGGGATGCGAAGCGCGACCTACCTTCAGCCGGGCGAGCGGCGCGGATGCGTCGGATGCCATGAACAGCGCGGAACCGCCCCGGCCTCACTCCCGACAATCGCCGCGCGCCGCGCGCCGTCGCGATTGACGCCCGGCCCGGACGGCAGCGCGCCGTGGAGCTACCCGCGCCTCGTCCAGACGGTATTGGACAGGCATTGCGTCCGCTGCCACGACGGATCGAAGGATGGACGCCCCGTCCTTACCGGCAAACGCGACGGGGAATTCACGGCGTCCTACAACTCGCTGAAACCCTACGCCGCATGGTACGAGTGGGGAAGCGGAATCGAGGGATTCGTGACCCGACCGGGCAGGATGCCGGCGGACATGAGCCGTCTTGCCGGGATATTGGACGCGCCGCACCATCGCGAAGCATTCAAGCTTACGGATGACGAGCAGCGACGGATCTATCTCTGGCTGGACGGCAACGCGGCCTTTTACGGGACTTTCGAAAAAGAGGCGCGCCTGGCGCAACTGCGCGGCGAGATTGCGCCGCCTCAGAAGCAACAGTAATTCGCATTTCTGATTTCATGGAGGACATGCGCGTGAAAGCGACGGCGGGATTGGTTTGCGCAGCGTTTTTCTGCATCTCGGTCGCGGCGATTTCCTCGCGCGCGGCGGAGGATGCGGTAGTCACATCAGGAAACGGGGATAAAGCGATGAACAGCGTCAGTCTGGAAGGCGTTCACAACGCGAAGAATTTCGGAGCGGCCGGCGACGGCAAGAGCGACGACACGGCAGCCATCCAGTCCGCCATTGACAAGGCGGCCGAAGGCGGCGGGCGAGTATACCTCCCCCCCGGACGTTACCTCGTCTCCGGGAGCCTGCGGGTCCGGACGGGCGTCGCCGTCACAGGGGCGGCCGTCGCGCCGCAGTACATTACCCCTCTGATAGGGACGGTCGTTCTGGCCACGGGTGGGAGGGATGACGAGAACGCTCCAGCCCTCTTCGAGCTTGGCGACTCCAGCGCGGTGCAGGGGCTTACCGTCCACTATCCGGATCAGAAACCGGACGACATTCATCCCTACGCATGGACGTTCCACCTTCAGGGGGGGGACAACACGGTCGAGAACGTCACCCTCATCAATAGCTACAACGCGATCAGGGTCGGGCCGGAGCCGAACGTGCGCCACCGCATACGGAGCGTGTCCGGCTGCGCGCTCAGGCGCGGCGTCTTCGTGGACAACTGCACCGACATCGGCAGGGTCGAGAACGTCCAACTGCACTGCCACTGGTGGTCGGCCAAGGAAGTCGGCGGCAACTGGGAGCCGGTTTTCGAGTACATGTGGAAAAACCTGGAGGCGTTCGTATTCGGGCGCACGGACTGGGAATACGTCACCAACAACTTCGTCTTCCCGACCAACATCGGCTACCGCTTCATCAAAACCGACAAGGGCGAGTGCAACGGGCACTTCAGCGGCAACGGGAGCGACGCGTCGCAGGTCTGCGTGCAGGTGGATTCGATACAGCCGATGGGACTGCTGATAACGAACGGGCAATTCGTTTCCTTCAACGGCGACAATCCGACCGGCCTGGTCGTGGGGCCGGAATGCAACGGGCAGGTGCGCCTTGTCAACTGCAATTTCTGGGGCGCGTTCCAGAGCATCGCCGTCCTGCGCGGCGGGTCCTATGTCGGCTTTTCGGACTGCTGGTTCAGCGCATGGGACAAGGATAAGAAGGGATTGCCAGCGATTGACGCCCAGGACGGGCGGCTTCAGGTAGGCTCCTGCACGTTCCATCACGCTTCCGCGACGGCCGTCCGCGTCGGCAAGGACGTCAAACATGCGATAATCAAAGACAACAATGGGGTCGGCGGAGTGAAGGTGCAGGACGAAAGCGGGAAGTGCGTCATGCACGACAACGAGTAACCCGCCGACAGGCAGTTTCCGGACTGTGACAATGCGACTGCAAATCAGGAGACAGACATGCTGAGCGATAATGCCATACTTTGGGAGCGGTACAGGAATCTCTACTGGGAGGTTGACGGTTTCGGCCTCGATGTTTCGCGGATGATTTTCTCGGAGCGCGCCGTCAATAAAATGCGAAAGGCCATCAACAATGCCTTCGCTGAGATGGACGCGCTTGAGGCCGGCGCGATTGCGAACAAGGATGAGAATCGCCAGGTGGGACACTACTGGCTGCGGAATTCGGCCCTTGCCCCGAAGGGCCTCGGCCGGCAGATTGACGACGCCCGCGCGAGGATCACGAAGTTCGTGAAGGCCAAGGCGGGACGCTTCGACAACTTCCTCCTCATAGGCATCGGCGGATCGGCGCTGGGGCCGCAGTTCGTGGCCGACGCGCTCGGCGTCCAAGGGCGCGGGCTGACGCCTTTCTTCTTCGACAATACCGATCCCGACGGCATGGACCGCGTCATGCAGGCGATCCGAAGCACGGGGGGGGGGATGAAAAAAACCCTCGTGATCGTCGTCTCAAAGGGCGGCGGAACGCAGGAGACCCGGAACGGAATGATCGAGGCTCAGGCGGTTCTGGGCAGGCGGTTCCCGAAGCAGGCCGTCGCAATAACCGGCGAGGGCAGCGAACTGGAGATGCTGGCGAAGGCCGGTGGCTGGCTTGAAACTTTCCCGATGTGGGACTGGGTCGGCGGGCGAACGTCCGTGACCAGCGCCGTCGGGCTTTTGCCCGCCGCGCTTCAAGGGGTGGACACAGACGCCCTTCTAAGAGGGGCGGCTCGGATGGACGAACTGACCCGGGAAAAAACCGCGATGAAAAACCCCGCCATGCTCCTGGCCCTGATGTGGCGCTTCGCGGGAGGCGGGAAGGGGGATAAGGCCATGGTGGTTTTGCCCTACAAGGACCGCCTCGCCCTGTTCAGCAAATATCTTCAGCAGCTCGTGATGGAGTCGCTGGGCAAGAAAAAAGATCGGAACGAAAAGGTCGTCAACCAAGGGCTGACCGTCTACGGCAACAAGGGGTCAACCGACCAGCACGCGTACGTCCAGCAGTTGCGCGACGGGCGGAACGATTTCTTCGCAACGTTCATTGAGGTTCTCAAGGACCGCGACGGCAAGTCGCCGCACGTCGGCAAATCGCAGAATGAACAGACTCCGTCGCCGCATGATCTTGTGACATCCGGCGACTGCCTGGGCGGTTTCCTGAGCGGCACGCGGGAGGCCTTGTTCGGAAGCGGCCGGGAGTCCATAACGATCACGATCCCGGAAGTTGACGCCGCAAACGTGGGGATGCTCATAGCCCTCTTTGAACGCGCCGTCGGGTTCTACGCCTCGCTCATAAACGTCAACGCGTATCACCAACCGGGCGTCGAGGCCGGCAAGAAGGCCGCCGCCGCCGTCCTCGCGTTGCAGGGAAAGGCGCTTGCGCACATGGCGGCGAACAAGGGCGCGATGTTCGACGTCGAGGGGCTGGCATCCGCCATCGGACAGCCGGACGACGTCGAAGCTCTGTTCAAGATTCTACGGCATCTGGCCGCGAATGGGCGTGTTTCCTGCGAACATGGCGCATCGCCGGCTGACGCGAAGTACAGCATGTGAACGCGGCGCGCATTCTTCGGTTGATCAGCGCCGCCCGGATGCAAAAGGCGTTACGGAGGAATGCGTATGAAGATCATTCATTATGCGGCATTGCTCGCCGGCCCCGCGCTTTTTGCCGTCTGCGTCACGTCCCGGGCGGACGGGGAAGGAAATGTTGCCGGGTATTCATGGAACGCGAGGAATCCCGCAGCGGGGCAGGGACTCGATCCGCTTTCCGCCGCGCCCCTTGAGGCGCAGCGCGACAAGACCTCCTGCCCGGAACGGAAAGCTGACGGACTGGCCTTCAACCGGGAGCGCATGACCTTCATCAACCTCGGGCAGGGGGAAAACGGCGCGTTGCGCGTCACCGGCCCGCTCACGATCAAGTTCGTCGCGCAGATGTCCGCCGAACAGAAGGGCCGGGCAGCAATCGTATCCAAGTGGAAACTTGCGGACGGCGCGCGCTCATACGAAATCGGAATTGACCACCCGCAGGCACTCTTCTTCACGGTCACGGCCTCCGGCAAGTGGGACCAGGAAGGCCAGCAGATCGTCGCCGACCGCCCCCTCAAACCCGGCGTAATGTATGCCGTCGCCGCTGTCTTCGATCCGGGCAGGCGCATGGCCTTCTACATCAACGGGCGCCCGAGCGGCGAAACGACAATCGCCGTGCCGAAGGCCATCCGCGACAGCGACACCCCCGTCGTGATCGGCAACCGCCCCGGCGGCGAGACGTACTGCGGATTCGACGGCGTAATCGCCTGCGTCGAGTTCAGCCCGGTTGCGGAGAGCGCGGAACAGATCGCGAAATGGGCCGGCGAGCGGGGGCTGACCGCCGAACCGGAGCCGGCCTTCGCCGCCGCTTATCCCCAACTGACGCCGCCATACGATCTGGACGTTTTCCGCGATGTCGTCCGCAAATGGCACGGCGAACTACAGAATCCGGGCGGCCCGTATGGCGCCTATCGCATGACGCCGCATCATAAACCGGACATGTACGCATCGGCGGACCTTGCGTGGATCCGCTGGATGATGGACGACCTCGACCTGACCGGCGCGCAGCGCCGCGAGTGGATCGGCTTCATCCAGGACCAGCAGAATCCGGACGGAACCTACCGTAACATCACGGACCACTGCCCGACGCACGCCTTCTGCCACGCGACCGGCGCGCTCAACATGCTCGGCGGGCGGCAGCGATACGCCCCCGCTTTTCTTAATAAGTATTACGACATCGGCGCGATGCCAGCGTGGCTGGACGGGATTGACTGGAAGCATCAGTGGGGCGCGTCTCACGACATCTGGGGCGCGGGCGTGCCCATCGCCTGCTCCCCCGAAACTCCGGACGAATGGCGCAACGCGCTGTTCGCGTGGCTTGACCGCGAGATTGACCCGAATACGGGCTTCTGGCGCAAGGGCATTGAATGCCCGACGCCGATGACCTACGTCGGCGGCGCGTTCCACATCTGGCCGATCTACGCCGCGCTGGACCGCCCGATCCTTTACCCGGAGCGCGTCATTGACTCGATCCTCGCCATGCGGCATCCGGACGGATACCTCGACGCGCGATTCGGCTACGGCGGTATGGATTGCGTCTGGGCGCTGCAGTACCTGAGCGAGAGGACGCAGCATCGTCGGGGGGAGGTGATGGAGGCTCTCGAATCGAACCTGCGCGCGATGATGGCGTTCTACAACGCCTCGCCGCACCGTTTCCTGACAGACGCGCACGGGGCGGAATCCCGCATTGCCACGCTTGCGATAACGCAGGCCGCGCTGCCGAAACTCCTGAAATCGGACAAACCCTGGCGCAACCCGTGGCATAAGCGGGAGAATTTTGTCATAGTGGTGGAGGAGGGCAAGGAAAAGTAAAGCGAGAGAAAGAAGAACGGGGCATATTCTTTCCGCATCCCGCTCCACCCTTTTCGCATTATTGGTTGTCGCCCCTCCTCCTCCCATCCGCGTCAATGTGCCACCAGTCATCCGCAAACGCCTTCTTCCCCCTGCCCGCCGGGCCGGCCAGTTCGCTCTGCCCCTTGCCGGTGACGGCCTCCTTCGTCCCGTCCAGCCTCGGGTCGCTGTAGCGGACGAACCACTCGTCCAGCCTGCCCTTCATCTCCTCGATAATCCCCCGGCGTACCGTGTCGTCAATGCGGTTGATGCGCTCGTCGGGATCATCCGTGAGATTGTAAAGCTCGTTCGGGCCGTAGGGATAACGGTGGACGTACTTCCACTCGCGCGAGCGGATCATGCGCGTCGGGCCGTATTCGTCATACGCGACGACGCCCTCGCTCTCAGGCATCGCCTCACCGCGCAGTATCGGCGCGTAACTCCGCCCGGGAAGTCTTCCGGCCTCCGGATTCTCCATGCCGAGATAGTCCAGCAGCGTCGGCATGAAGTCGTAATGGCTCAGCATGTTCTCGCAGACCGCGCCGGAAGGAACCCGCCCCGGCAGCGCAAGGATGAACGGGACCTTGACCGACGAGTCATACATGTTCGGCGGGAAGGTGGCGTTGCCCTTGCCGAACAATCCGTGATGCCCCATGTTCATGCCGTTGTCGCTAGTGAATACGACGAGCGTGTTCCCGGTCAGGCCCATGCCTTCAATTTTATCGAGAATCCGTCCGATCCCCGAATCCATGCCCGTTATTGCGGCGTAATACCCCTTTAGAATGTCGCGTCTGGCCTGCCCGGTTCCGCGCGGGGCGGAGTTGATCTGCCACTTGTGTACCGGCTCATCCGGGCACATCTCGAACTGGCAATCGTCATATGAGTCGTAGATGTCCTTCGGGTGGCTGTCCCTGTCCCACGGACTATGCGGGGCGGTGTAATGGACGCTCAGGTAAAAGGGCTTGTCCGAACCGCGTCGCGCTTCCAGGAAGCCGAGCGCGTCGTCAGTGATGGCATCGGAAATGTAGCGCGGCTCGATGTGGATTTTACCGTCACGGATCATGGTGGAGCCGTAATAAGGCCCGCCGCCACGAACGTGGACGTACCAGTGCGTAAAGCCCTTCTGCGGGCGCTCGCTGTCGCCCATGTGCCATTTCCCGCTGAATCCGCATGCGTAGCCGTTCGCCGCAAGGATGTCGGTATAGGTCGTCTGCCCCTTCAGGTATTCGATGCCGCGGTCGCCCTCGTAATTCACGTTTCCGTCGCGCAGCCAGTCGTGGATTCCGTGCTGCGACGGGATGCGCCCGGTGAGGATGGAGGCGCGCGCTGGGGAGCAGACGGGCGACGCGCAGAACATGCTGCTGAAGCGGATGCCTGAGGCGGCAAGGCGGTCGAGGTTGGGCGTCCTGATCTCGCGGTTCCCGGCGCAGCCCAGCGCCCACGCGCCCTGATCGTCGGACAGGATGAATATTACGTTTGGACGACACGGATCATTGCAGGCCATCATCTGCCTCCGGTTGCTCGCAATCAGATTCAAGCACTTCCGCAATTCCCTCAAAACGGACGAATGAGAGTATATCCCCGACCGTCCAGCGCGTGGTATGATTTCTTCGGCGATGCGAGGCGGAACGCGTTGATCCGCCGCGCGAAGATCAGAAAGGGGCCTGGCATGAGAAGACGCGATTTCCTGAAGGGCGCTGGAATCGGAGCGCTGTCGGTTGGAATGGCTATGGCAGGCGCCGAACGCGCCGATGCTCAGAACAGTTCTCAACCTGAGGCAGGTAAATCCACCGGAGGCATAGAGGGCAATACCGTGGAACCGAAGCGAGTCGCGGAAGGGATGAAATGGTTCGACGTGAGCGCGTGGGGCGTCGAGGGCAAGGGCTGGGACGACACAGAAAGATATTATGACCGCTTCCCGGCGAGGGCGAAGGGCAGGATACGCGACGTAGTATGGAGCATCAGCCGCAATTCGGCCGGAATGTGCGCAAGGTTCTCCACAAACGCCAAAGCCATCTCCGGACATTGGATACTGCTTTCCAGCAATCTCGCCATGCCGCACATGCCGGCCACGGGCGTCAGCGGGCTGGACCTCTACGCGAAGGACAAGGCGGGCTGCTGGCGCTGGGCCGGCCTCGGCAAGCCCGCCGGCAACGTTGACGCCGCCGATCCGCTGATTGCGGGTCTTCCCGGCGAGATGACGGAGTTCAAGCTGTACCTCCCCCTCTACAACGGGGTGGAACTGGTCGAGGTGGGAGTTCCTGAGGAGGCCGAGTTCGCACCGATCAAGCCACGCCGCGACAACCTGATCGTCTTCTACGGAACCTCCATCATGCAGGGCGGCTGCGCCTCGCGCCCCGGCATGGCGCACGCCTCCATTCTGGGAAGGCGGCTGGACCGCCCGATAATCAACCTAGGCTTCTCCGGCAACGGAACGATGGACATCGAGATCGGCGAGCTGATTGCGGAGCTTGACGCGCGCCTCTACTTCATTGACTGCCTGCCGAACATGGGCGACAAGCTGGTTGAGGAACGCACGGTTCCTCTCGTGAAGAAGATCCGCGAAGGCCGACCCGAAACGCCCATCGCGCTGGTCGAGGACAGGACCTATTCCCACGCGCCGCTCGCGCCGGGAACTCGCCAGAGCAACGACTCCCGCCGCGCCGCGCTGAGGAAGGCATACGAACAGTTACAGCAGGAAGGCGTCCCGAACCTGCACTACATCGAGGGCGAGCCGATGCTGGGCGGCGACGGCGACGGAACGGTTGACGGCTCGCACCCGACCGACCTCGGATTCGTCCGCATGGCCGACTACCTTGAACCTATTCTCAGGAAGCTGAACTGATGCAACCAGCGCCGGACAATCCTGCTGGACTTGTGCGGACCGTCGTCATGGCGATTGTTCTTTTATTCGTGGCAGGCCCGGCGGCGCAACTTGTCCCGGCACAGGCGGAACAGGGGGAGGGCAATGTGAGAATTGACCCGCTGACGCGTTACATTCACATTTCCTATGCCGTCCCAGCGTCCGCTCCGGATGCCGTCGGCATACGGTGCTCATGGTCCCCCGCCGGCAGGGGCGAATGGCATCCGGCGAAGGTTACGCCTCTGCTTTCGGATACCGCGCTTGATCTCGTTCCGGCGGACGAATGGAAGCGATGGACGAACGAGGGCAGGATCACCGAACGCCGCGCGTCCGGTCTTATCCGGACCGTCGTCTTCAATCCGTATCCCGAAGCGCAATCTGATGGCAAGGTCAGCATTGACTTCCGCGTCATTGTCAGCGATGCGGACGGGAAGTCGCTTGCCCGCAAAGAGACGCGAATCGAAGCCGACAACAGCGACGTTTTCTACGTTGAAGACTGGACAAGAGTTTTTCAACGCTCCGCAGTCGCCTTGAAATCCGCCGGCGAGGACGCGGCAGGAAAATGGGAACTTCTGGAAGGTCTGAAGGAATCTGAGGGCGCGAGCTTCGGCAGTCGGCTTTCCTGCAACTCGGAAAATGCCGTCCCGCAACTGACATATCCGCTTGATCTCAAAGGCAATTTCGCAATCTTCGTTCATGGAGCAAGCGGGGTCGAGTTGCGACTGACCGGTGATGAACGAGCCGACCGCGCCTGGCTGGGCGAACCGGGGCGCGAAACGCTCTGGCGCTGGACGCGGATGGACCGCCAGCACCTCGTCGTCAAACAGGGACACGCATACACCGGGCGGGTTTCCGGCCGCATTGACTACGTAAGATTCGTGCCGTTGTCCGACGAACTGGTCGCGCACCTTGACGCCCAATTCGGCCAACCGGACAAGTTCGTAGCCGGTTACTGGGAACCTTATTCGTGGGCCTTCAGCGATAACGTCCAAAGTCCTCTCAAGCATCGCGAACCGCTCTCCGCGTTCGCCGAGGCGCGGATATCGCTTGTTGATACCCAGCTCGGTCGTTTCGGGATGAAGTCCGTCTTCGAAACCCGACTGACAGACCAGTTGATTTACTCGACCATCGGCGATCCCATCGGCAAGGTCTCGCGCCCAACCACCGACAACGTCGGGCGCATGCAGCAGTATTCCAACACGCTGGACGCGACGCTGAGGTATTGCCGCGAACTTGGCCTGACGGCGCACGCAAACTTCGGCGCCAGCAACTGCTACCCCGGAAGCCCGCTTCAGGGAGACTTCTCGAAACAACATCCGGAATGGATGCGCGGCCACGCCCTACGCTTCGAGGTCCCGGAGGTCAGGCAGTACGTCCTAAGCCTATACCGTGAATCGCTCGAAATCGGCGCGCGCGGCATCTCGATTGACTTCTGCCGATACCCGGAAACGGTTGACGCCGTTGAGACAGGCAACGCGACCATGCGGGACATTCGGAAGCTGGCCGACGAATTCGGAGCAAAGATTGGCGCGCGCGTCCCCGTGCTCGTGAGATTTCCGGGAAATGGCGTCCGCCGCAGCGAGTTCTTCGATTATCGGACGTGGGCGAAGGAGGAGCTTGTTGACTACCTCTGCCCAAGCAACATCCAGGGGCGGCACATGAACATTGACGTCGCGCCCTATCTCGAAGCTGTTAAAGGGACGCGATGCAAGCTGCTCCCCTGCGTTGACGCGCTGAGCTGGGGGCTGCCCTTCGCCGGGCCGTTCCTGTGGCGCGTTCAGAAAATCTACGAAGCCGGATGCCCAGGCATTTACATCTATCAGGCCGACGGGCGAATCCTGAGCCACCCCCACGAGCGGCGCGTCATGCGCATGCTCTGCAGCAGCAACGCCGTGAGGCGATTCTGGGAGGACGACGCGAAGCAGCGCCCCCTGCGCAGCAAGGGCATCTTCATCACCGGAGCGCACGAACTGCCCGGTTATCACGGCTGGGAGCGGATACGAATCTGGACCGAGGGCGTCCCGATGGGCGAACTAGAGGTCTACCTTGACGGACGGCTCGTCAATCGCCGCGACGGTCCGCCTTACATGGTCGGCACCGAGGATTACGAGTCTGACAAGGTAATATCCCCGGGCGAGCATGAACTGAAAATCCGCGTTCGGGACGGCGAAGGCTGGCTTGAGCAGGTCTTCAAAATCACCGGCGCGTGAAAAGTAATGCTGAAGATTTTCAATGAGCGAACTCGATGGAAAAACCGGACATTCGCGCAGGGATTTTCTGAAGGCCGGGGCGGCTGCGCTTGGCGCGGCGGCGACCGGTCGCGCGGCCCTCGCGCAGGAAGGAGCGACGAAAGTGGGCGGCAAGAAGATTCGCGTCGGCGTGGTGGGCGGCGGTTTCGGAACCTCGTTCCAGTGGCACGAGCACCCGGACAGCACGGTCGAGGCCGTCAGCGACCTCATAGAAGAGCGTCGCAAGCGGCTCATGAGCGTCTTCAAGTGTTCGAAGTCCTACAACTCGCTTGAGGAACTTATCCGCGATCCGAACGTTGACGCCGTCGCCGTATTCACCGGCGCGCCGGACCACGTGCGCCACTGCGTCGCCTGCATGAAGGCCGGAAAGCACGTCATCAGCGCCGTCCCGGCGGCGATCAGCATCGAACAGGCCGAGGAGCTTCTCGATACCGTCCGTAAGACCGGCCTGACATACATGATGGCTGAGACCAGCTACTACCAGCAGCCCGCCATCTCCGCGCGCAAATTCTGGAACGAAGGCAAGTTCGGAAACATCTTCTACACCGAGTCGGAATACCACCACGCGGGGCTTGAAACCCTCTGGTACAACGGAGACGGGTCGCAGACGTGGCGTCACAGCTATCCCCCCATGCTTTACCCCACGCACTGCACGGCCTTCCTCGTCGGCACGACAGGCGAACGGCTTGTCGAGGTCTCCTGCATCGGCTGGGGCAACGGCGCGGAGATCATGAAGAACAACCAGTACAACAACCCGTTCTGGAACGAGACGGCGTTCTTCAAGACGGACAAGGGCCACGCCTTCCGAGTGGGAATCTATTGGTACGGGGCGCACCGGGGCATCGAGCGCGCGCAGTGGTACGGGGATAAGATGAGCTTCTTCTGCCCCACGCCGAACGGACTAGGCGCGATCATCGTCAGGTCCGGCAATCAGACCGAAAAGGATGACGCTGGATTCACGCGGCAGCTCTCGCCATTCGAGCAGTACGAACAGCCGATGTGGTGGAAGACGGACATGCTGCCGGAACCGCTGCGCCACGACAGCGGGCATTACGGCTCGCACACCTTCCTGACGCACGAGTTTGTTGACGCGCTGATTCACGGACGCAAGCCAGCCATTGACGTCTACGAGGCGCTGGCCTACACCGTTCCCGGCATCATCGCGCACAAGTCCGCCCTTGAAGGCGGCATTCAGTTGAAGGTCCCGGTCTACGCCCCAAAGACGTAATGCGGGGGGGGGGCTTATCGAAGAGAGAATCCACCACAGAAAACATTATCCCGGATTTCTCATTGGGAGGGATGGGGTTCGATCCGGCAGGCGTGACGGTTGGGCTTTGAGCTTTGCGTGTAACGATTACGATCCGGTCCGACGCGTTCAGAAGTCGGCAGGAGCGCGCGGCGGGCACATCGCGCCGGGAACGCGCCAGAGCAATGACTCCCGCCGCGACGCGCCGCCTTCCCCCCCACGCTACGCGCTGGGGAAGGAAGGTTTCTCGGTGAAATATTCTGCGCCAAACACATGCCGCAGCATACTGCGCCCTCCCGACTGATGGCGTATTTCGCATTACATCCGATGGTTCGTCATCTCATTTCGGCGGATGGCATTGCCACAAGTAGATGGCGATGATGGGGGATGATGATGGACACTTTGATAACCTGATAGCCAGCGAGACAGGCTCGTTCTCAGGATTATCGGCGAGTATCATACGATTTTGGCGATACCCAGCTTCTTACCCCACTTCCCCAACTGCCTCTCAACCTCCCGCCTTCCGCTCGAGCCGCGCGATTTGTACGCCTTCGCGCAACCCGCAGGCCCGAGGCGTTTGAGGACGCCGGCGTCGAAGCGGCCAGAGAGTTCCCGAAGCTCACCGATGCTCATCTGCGAGAGGCGGGGGCGGCCGGACTTGACGCATAACGCCACCGCGCGGCCCACGATCCCGTGCGCTTCGCGGAAGGGGACGCCCTTCTCCACAAGATACTCCGCCAGAATCGTCGCGTCCGGATAACCCGCCGAGGCGGCGTCAAGCATCCGCTCCGCCTTGAACTCCGCGCTCATCACGAGCGGCTCAAGGACGGACAGGCAGGCGCGGAGCGTCGAGGCGGAATCGAAAAGCGGCGGCTTGTCCTCCTGCATGTCGCGGTTGTAGGCCAACGGAAGGCCCTTCATCAGGACCAGCAGGGACATCAGGTCGCCGTAGACGCGGGCCGTTTTGCCGCGGATGAGTTCCAGAACGTCCGGATTCTTCTTCTGCGGCATGATGCTGGAGCCGGTGCAGAACGCGTCATCAAGCTCGATGAAGCCGAATATCGGCGAGCACCAGAGAATCCATTCCTCGGACAGCCGGGAAAGGTGCATGGCGCAGAGGGCGGCGTCGAAGGCGAACTCGATGGCGAAGTCGCGGTCGGAGACGGCGTCAATGCTGTTATCGAAGACGGCGTCGAGGGCGAGGCGTTTCGCCGTATCTTGAGGGTCGGTCGGGAGGGATGTTCCGGCCAGGGCGCAGGCGCCGAGGGGGGAGACGAGGCAGCGTTTGCGGCACTCGCCGAAGCGCGCGGCGTCGCGGTCAAGCATTTCGACGTACGCCAGCAGTTGATGGGCGAGCAGGACGGGCTGGGCGGGCTGCATGTGCGTAAAGCCTGGGCAGATGGCGTCGCGCTGCTCCCCGGCGCGGCGGACCAACGCGCTCTGCAAGGCCCTCAACAGTTCAATGGCGCCCTCCGCCTGGGCGGCGGTCCAGAGGCGAAGGTCGAGGGCGACCTGATCGTTGCGGCTGCGGGCGGTGTGGAGCCGCTTGCCCGCGTCGCCGATGCGGTTGGTAAGCTCCGCCTCGATGTTCATGTGGACGTCTTCGAGTTCGCGGCGGAATTTGAATTTCCCGTTTTCGATGTCTGCCAGGATGCCGGAGAGTCCCTTGCGGATGCGGGCGCATTCGGCGCGGGAGATCAGCCCGGCGCCGGCCAGCATCTCCGCATGGGCGAGGCTCCCGCAGATGTCCTGGCGGTAAAGCTCGCGGTCGAAGGAGATGGATTCGGTGAAGTCCTCGACGCGCTTGTCCGTGCCCTTTGTGAATCTTCCGCCCCAGGATTTGTTCATTTTCGGCTTCTCCGAAGTGGCTTATGGACTCCTTCCGCTCGCGTTTGCCGCGAGACGCGGCGCGGGGAATCGGCCCCGCGCCGTCCGATCTCTTTCATCAGGGAACATGGGTAACACATTTACGCCGTCCGGACAAGGATTTTGAGCGGCGGGTTTTAGCGCAGGATCCTTTCTTTGCCGAGAGGAATTACTGCCCTGGAGAGGCGAATTGATTAAGGGGCGCGCACGTGTTTAGCCTTCACGACGCGCAACTCCGGAATGCGCGAGCAAAGGCAACGGCCTTATCTTCCGCGCTGAAACCGACGGCTCCAACTTTGTTGTGGAACATAACTCGCCGCCGGACCTGACGATGGAGCTTTTCCGAAAGGCCCGTTACAATCCTGCTCGAAACATGGCTTCCATTAATCTGAAACGGATCGAGGAGCTCGCCGCATCCCCCAAGTTCCTCGTCATACTCTTCCTGATAGCATGGCTTCCGCGGCTGGGATTGGCCGTGGCGATGAATCCGCGCAATCCCCACCCCTACGACCCCCTTTACGAGCAGATGGCATCCAATTATGCCGCCGGAAAGGGACTGGTTGCATATGAGAAATTCGGCCCGCATCCGCCATTCGAGTTGCGATCCTTCCGCCCGCCGATGTTCCCGCTGGCATGGGGTCTGCTCTACGGGATTACAGGCGGGGCGTACATGCCGATCCGCGTTCTGCACTCGTTTCTCAGCGCATTTGTTCCCGTCATCGCCTTCCTTCTGGCGACGATGTTGTTCGACCGCCGCAGCGGGCTGATTGCGTGGCTGGGTTGCGCCGCATATCCGCCGCTTGTCTGGCACAGTGTCCACTTGATGACCGAACCGCTCTTCATCCTCTTCCATACGCTGGCCTTCTACTGCCTTCTCACGCTGAAACTCGCTGATATCTCACCCGCGGCAAGGGCGCATCATGCTGTGCCCTTACAGCTTGAACGCGGCCTGCTGGCCGGCGTGTTCGCCGGGCTGGCGACGCTGAGCCGCTCCGTCCTCCTCGGATTTGCGCCGGTTGCGACGCTCTGGATTCTCCTGCGCTCCCGCGAGACGAGGAAGAACGCAACCCTGGCCGTGCTTTTTGCCTCAGGCTTCACAGTTGTCATGCTCCCGTGGTGGATCAGGAACTATAACGTCCACGGCTGTTTTGTTGCCTCCACAACTGACGGCGGGCACGGTTTCTACGGCGGCAACAATGAAGCGGCGTTGAAAAGAGCGACGGGTTTCGGCTGGCCCCCGGACTGGAAGGCGCTGGACGGCGTCAGGACTGAAGTCGGCATGGATAAGGCGCTCTACGCGGCCGGCCTCAGGTTCTGGAGGGAGAATCCCGGCGTCGTCCCGAAACTCATGTTCGACCGGTTCTGCCGCCTCTGGCGTCCGATGCCGCACCTGCGCCTCACACAGGTATGGGAGGACGGGGAGGATGACGCTCTCCCGCCGCTGACGGCGCGATCCATTATCATGGGCGGAGTCTACCTGGCCTCGTTCCTTGCCACGCTGCCGATAATGATCTACGGTTTCATTATCGCATGGAAACGCTTTCCCGCGCGGAGAGCCGAGTGGGTTCTCGTTCTGCTTCTGGTATCATACACGACTGCGATTCACATGGTTTTCCAGGCTACCATCCGATACCGCGAGCCGATGTGGCCCCTGCTGTTCGCATTCTGGGCTTTCGCAATCGCAGAGCGGATGACGAAGATAGAGGTCAAGCTTGTCCCGCAAGAGAAAACATAAAACCAGGGGAGAAACATCCCCCGCCGGCGCGGAGTCTGTTCCTGAAGACATCGCTGGCGAGAATAAGGAAGTCGCGCAACCGGACGCGCCGCGGGCGATTCGCCTGGCGCGCTTCATCGTCATGCCGGTACTGTTCGCCGTCCTGATGGTCCTGTCCTTCCCCCCCTATGACGTCAGGACGCTGGGCCTCTGGGCGATGATCCCGCTCTTCTACGCGTCCTTGTCGGCACGGACGGGGCGCGCCGCTGCGAAGGCAGCCTTCGCGTCGGGATTCCTCTTCTGGATTGTCGGGATATCGTGGCTCTTCCACGTCGGGTTCCTCGGCCTTGTGCATCCGGCGTGGGTGGTGGTCGGAGTCGCCGCGCTTGCCGCGTACATGGCCGCATACATGTTATTCGGCGCGCTGGCGTATCGCTTCTTCACGCTGCGTTTCGGCGGATGGGGAAGTTATCCGGCTGCCGCCGCATGGGTGGCGC
The DNA here is from genome assembly GCA_022711755.1 of Planctomycetota bacterium. GTDB lineage: Bacteria > Planctomycetota > Brocadiia > SM23-32 > JAKLEA01 > JAKLEA01. The sequence goes on along the minus strand of JAKLEA010000012.1, from coordinate 95,036 downwards.
TGGAATGGATTCGCGCCCACGCAATGACGGGCTTCCCCTGGTTCATCCAGGGCCATTCGCTCCATTCCTCGCCCGCACTCATTCAGGTCGCTGAGCTTGCCGGAGCCTACGGTGTAAGCTTCCTCTGCTGCGTCTGTTCTGGAACTGCCGCGTATGCCGCGCAGCTTGCCGCCGGAAGCGGGCGCGACGCGGACGCGAATGAGGGCCGGGCCGCCCTGGGGCCGCGAAACGTAATCCCGCGCCTTGCTCCGCTTGGGACTGCGCTGATTCTCGTGGTTGCGGCGTATCTCTGGGGTGTGAACGCGCGCGACGGTCTGCGGATCAGGACCGGCCCGAAGCTTGCCATGATCCAGGGCAATATCCCCCAACTCTCGAAAGACCCCCGCGATCTCACCCCCGAGGAGTCCGCCGCCCAGCAGACCGAAAACCTTGAAAAACACATCCGCCTCAGCCGGAGCATCGGCGGAGATGGCGGGACGGCTGCCGAAGCCGGCATTGACATGCTCGTCTGGTCGGAAACAATGATGCCGGGGCTTATGACGGTCCAGCCGGACGTACTGAAGGAGCCGTACAGAACCCTTGAAATCAAATGCCGCCGGGCCGTAGCGGAACTTGCGAAGGAATTCGACTGCCATTTCCTCGTCGGCGTCCCGGCGTGGGGGCGAAAGTCGCCGAACCTCTACAGCCTTGACGACCTCAACAGGCTCCGCGACGAGAACAACGGAAAAACCCCGAACTACAACAGCGTCATCCTCTACTCGCCTGAAGGACGTTACATTGACCGTTACGACAAAATCGCCCTCGTGCCGTTCGGGGAATACGCGCCCCTGGCGGACTACATCCCGCTGATCGGCCGGATCGTCCCGATGTCCGTCTCGTTCGGACGGGAAACGACGATCTTCGAGTTACCGCTCAAGAACGGCGGCGGGATTGCGCGGTTCGGCGTGCCGATATGTTATGAGGACACAGTGGCGGAGCTTTGCCGCAAGTTCCGCCTTGCCGGAGCGCAGTTCCTCGTCAACATCTCCAACGATGCGTGGTTCGCGACAAGCAACGAGTATGAGCAGCATCTCTGCGCCAGCGTCTTCCGCGCGGTTGAGAACCGCGTCGGCGTCGCCCGCTGCGGCAACACGGGCATAACAGCGTTCATTGATCCCGCGGGCCGCGTCCATCCCATACTGGAGGACAAGGACGGCAGGCGAAAGGGCGTTGAGGGAACGCTGGCGGCAAACGTCAAAATCGCCGACTGCTCACCGGGGTTCTACACGAAACACGGAGACGTTTTTGTGCTCGCCTGCTCGGCGGCAGTTGTAGTGGCGTGGGGTTTTGCGTTGTATGGCCGAAAACCGGCATGAAAGTATCCGGCATCGGGTCCGGCATTGACTTTCTGCCGCCAGGCGGTGGCGGCGCGACACGGCAGGATCTAACCGCAAAGCAAGGTCGGCAAGGGCACAAACATCACGTTTGAACTGCCGCGACGCACGCCAAGGGGGTGGTTAAAAGGCATTCCTACCATATTCTGAAAATACCGGCGTTGTCCTCCTCGGCCTGGGATTCGGAGCAGTCCTGCTGTCCCGCCGTCGCGCAAGGCGCTGAAACTAACCTTCTCACAAATCAGATTGTCCATAATCGCAAGCGCAACGGAATCCTAACAAAAAAAGCGTCTGCCCCCTCGCGTGGAGAGCGCAGACGCTTTTTCTGCCGGCTCACTGAAACTGATTGTCTTCCTACGAACGCTTCCGCCTGTAGATGGCCGCGCCTATCGCGCCCATACACAGCAGAACAGCCGTTCCAGGTTCCGGGACAGCCGCCCCGACGTACATGTGGTCCACCGCCGGGAAGTTTGGGTATGTTCCGTCAATCCCATCAATCGTGACCGAAGCGATGGGCAGGTCAGTCGTGAATCCGACCCATCCCGAGCCGTTAAGTGTGTAATTCGTGCCGTTGCTGAGTGTCACCACAATGTCTTGAGGTATCGTCGCGCCGGACAACTCAGTGCTTGTGAATATCCCGCCGAAGGCGGTCACGGGAGCACCGGTGAATGTTATCACCAAGTTAACCGCATTCGATGTAGACAGCCCCTGATCTACTGCGAAGAGACCGCCGGAGTCTGACGCAGACGCCTGCCAGGAATAGCCGTTGACCGGCCCGCCGTCAAGTGTCGCGCCCAGCCCCGGCGAAGCGTACGCATAACCTGGGAAATCCTCCAGGTAGCTGGTCCCAAGTTGAGCCAGGAAACTTCCCTCGTCGGTGTAGATCGCGTCGCAATATGCCCGCGCCGAGAGAAACAAACACAGCATTACAAGGATTGCCTTCTTCATGATGCGCCTTCCTTCAACCAGGCAAGAAACCTACAACCGGAACCATTCCGGCAAATCAGACTCCAGAAGTGAGGAATGGTATCTAAGTGGAAATCGCGTGTCAATAGAAAACAGGAACCTGAAGTACGGCGTCAGTCACGGGCGCGTGGCAGCGTAGGGGCGGGTTTCAAACCCGCCCCTATCAAGTGGCTGGCATATAAACGCTCCCTTCACTGACCGGATACAACCTGAAGTAATCCGTCAGTAGATGGCGCGTTTGTCGTAGCGCAGTTCTGCGCTCGCACAGCCGTCACGGCTGCAGAAAAACCGGGCAGGCGAGGCGCCTGCGCTACAATTCGAGCCTGTCAGTGACCATTACATCTTGAAATGCCTCTCCCAATGCATAAGGTAAACGCTGGAAGCTATTCATGGATACGCGTTTTTTTCCCCGTCGGTTTATTGCCTTGCCCCGCCGGATTGTTATCATACATCTCTGTCGCCCACCTTGACATGATAGAGAGGATCAGCCATGACTCCACGATATCTTCTCGCCGTCCTGTCGCTGGCCTTCGTTTCCGCCTGCGTCTCGAAAACTGATAAGGCCCCCGCGCCGCCCCCCCCAGCGCCCCCGATCCCCCTTCCGCAGGGCGCGACCCTCTGGACCAATGCCCGCGTCGTCATCGCGTGGGAGTTCGACAAGGATGGCGACTCCCAAGGATGGAACCATAACGAACAGTTGAAGGACGTCAAGGTTGCCGAGGGCTTCCATCACTCCCGCGCCATCGGGCAGGACCCCATCCTCTCCGGCCCGCTCTTTGAGATTCCGGCGTCCCCCTGGCAGTGGATCGAGGTCCGCGCCCGTTGCGACCGCGCCGGTCAGGTACAGATTTTCTGGACCGAGACTACTGAGGGCAAATACGAAGGCTTCTCCGAGAACAAGCTGTTGACCTTCAGCGTCAAGGGCAACAACGAGTGGAACACCTACCGCCTGCTGCCCTTCTGGCACCGGTTCGGCAAGATCGTCCGCATCCGTTTCGACAGCTTCTCCGACGCGAAGATGGACGTTGATTACATCCGCGTCATGGAGGGCGCTCCCGCGGTTCCGCCGTCGCCCGTAGCCGAGTGGGATTTCTCCGCGCCCGGCGCATTCCCGGGCTGGTTCGCCGATCCGCAGTCGCGCAACCTGCGCCTGGAAAACGGCGCGATGAAGATGGACTCATCCGCCTCCGGCGCAACGGCGCTCTGCGCCACCGGCGGCGTTGACGTCGCCGGGAAGTTCTTCGTCAACGTCCGGATGAAGGCCGGAAGATGCGAGCACGCGAACATCATCTGGGCGTCGGACGAGGCAACCGGCCTTGCCGAGAGGGCGTTCAAACTTGTGAATGACGGGCGCTGGCACTGGTACAACCTGGACATGAGTTCCGCGTCCGAATGGACCGGCAAGGTCCTCGCCATCGGACTCGACCTGCCGCAGATCGGAGGCCCCGGCGGAGCCGAGATTTCGCGCCTTGCGATCTCCAGCGATCCGGTCGGCGAGCCGGAGATCGAAGTCTCCTACTTCGGCCCCGGCGACGCCGTCTCCCGCGCAGGCCGCCGGACGGAACTCCTCCTCGTCCTCAACAACCGCAGCGGGATGACCGCCGGCGACATCCGCGCCGACCTTGAACTTCCCGAAGGCTGGCGCATGGCAGAGGGAGAGCCGGCGCTCAAGGTCCCGGAGCTTGAGTTCTCCGAACGGATCGGCGCGACATGGAAGGTCGTCGGAGACAGGCCGGGCGTCGGCGAATTCAAGCTGCGCCTGAAGGGGACCGGCGTCCCGGACGGCGTTTTCACGGCGAGGCTCGAACTCACCCCGGCGCCGGAAGTCGCAGGCTGCGACTATATTCCCCCCCCTGTGCCGGCGAAGAGCAAGTATGAGGTCGGGGCGTTCTACTTCCCCGGCTGGCCGACTGCCAACAAGTGGAGTCCCATTCTCGACGTCGCCCCGGAGCGCAAGCCCGTCCTGGGCTGGTATGACGAGGCCAACCCCGAATGCGCCGACTGGCAGATCAAGTGGAGCGTCGAGAACGGGATCAAGTTCTACCTCGTGGACTGGTACTGGCACAAAGGCGGACGCCACCTGGAACACTGGCTGCACGACGCCTACGGCAAGGCGCGATACCGCAGCTACCTGAAGTTCGCCCTCATGTGGGCCAATCACAATCCGCCCGACTCGCACTCAGCCGAGGACTGGCGCGCCGTCACCCAATACTGGATTGACCACTATTTCAGTATGCCGGAGTATTACTGCATTGACGGCAAGCCCGCCGTCTTCATCTGGGCCCCAGGCAACATCCGCCGCGACGCGGGCGGAACGGAGCAGGCGAAGAAGCTTTACGACATGAGCCAGGAAATGGCCCGCGCCGCGGGCTTAAAGGGCATTTACTTCGCCGCCATGAGCGCGCACGAGGACAAAGCCGCCTGCGAACTCCTCAAGACCGAAGGCTACGAAGGCTTCACCGAATACCACACCTTCCCCGCCGCGATCAGCCAGGCAGAGAACCCGAAGCGCTTCCCCTACCAGCTCGTCGTTGACGCCGCGCCGAAGTTCTGGGAGGACAAACGCTCCCGCTCGGACATGCTCTACTTCCCTCTGGCCGACACCGGCTGGGCGTCCGAACCCTGGCACGGCTACAGCGCGCTGACCATCTTCGGCAGGACCCCCGAACTCTTCAAGGACCTCTGCCTCAAGTCCCGCGCCTACCTGGACAAGCACGACAAGAAGATTGTCATCCTCGGCCCGACCAACGAATGGGGGGAGGGCAGTTACATCGAGCCGTGCGCCGAATACGGATTCAAAATGTTCGACGCCGTGCGCGAGGCGTTCTGCGAACCCGGCCCGCCGCCGCAGAACCTGATCCCGTCGGACGTCGGACGCGGGCCGTATGATCTGCCGATGGTCCCCGCCCTGAAGGAAACATCCTGGCGTTTCGACAAGGACGGAGATTCGCGCGGGTGGAACCCGATGATGGGCCTGAGCGATTTTGCCGTCAAGGACGGCAGACTCCGCGCAGTCTGCGCCAACGGCGATCCCGCCCTTTCCAGCCCGATCCTCAGGCTTAACGCCCGCAAACTGCCGTATCTGATAATCAGGATGCGGACCGAGCCGTGCGACGCCGGCTCCGACGTGCAGGTCTTCTGGTCAACCTCTTTCGCGGGAAGCACGTCCGAGGCCAACAGCGCCAAGCTCTCTCTCGACCGGAACGGCAAGATGCGCGATTACGCCTTCGACCTCGCCTCGAACCCCCGCTGGCGCGGCCTCATCCGGGGCCTGCGCCTTGACACAGGCTCCACGTCCGGCGCGGTAGTCGAAATCGAGGAAATCCGCTTCGCAGACAAACCGTAGGGCGGGCGCTCTGCGCCCACGCGGTCATCTTTTCATGCGACTTTCCCTCTCCCCGAGGAGAGGGTGACGTTGCGCAGCAACGACGGGGGGGGGGGACGCTCTGGTCGTCATCATCCGCCCTCATCCGCCGCGCTGTCCTCTCCCGCGCCCTTATCCTCCCCATTCAACCGTAGTGTGGTCGCTCCGGGCTTACGGTGACACTTACCCCCCCCCTCTTCGTCTCGCTTCAGCGCAAGGCACAGGCGCGTCAGCTCCGCGGTCTGCTTCAGCCGCGCCGTCACCGCCTCCGGACTCATATCAACCTTCATCAATGGCCCTCCGCAGCGCGACGATGTCGTCCGCGTCCTGCCCGCTGCCGCGCAGGGATTTCAACTCGATAAGCCCCTGCGGCGAAACGACCGGCAGGTCGCCCTTCAGCCATCGGACCTTCTGCCGCGATTCCCAGACGCCCCTGATCAGAGGGGTGACCAGCAGCATGTCCAACATCAGATGACTGCCGGATTCGGGGGCAAGTTTGGTCATGCGATGAATGCGGATCGCGCCGCCCTTGAACGTCATCAGCCCCGCGTCAACTGCGAAGCCCAACCCGCGCGCGATCTCCTTTGCGCGGTCCAGCGACTCCGGCTCGATCATGACGTCAATGTCCAGCGTCGCGCGCGGGAAGGCATGGACGGCCATGGCCAGCCCGCCGCAGAGCGCGAAGTCCACGCCCCCCGCCGTCAGCCCTTCGCACAGCGCTTCAAGTTCCGCAATCAGGTCCATTTCGTCACCGTCCGCCCGTCACTCCGCGAAGCGGAATTTCCGTCCGGGCGCGTCCGGCTTGCAGCCCAGCCGCGCAAGCTCCCACGCCGAAAGCAGCCCGGCCGGCGCTTCCGCTACTGACGGAATGAGGTTCACGAGAATCCCCGCCGTCGCCGTGTCCCCAAAATACCCCCCGTTCACGACAACGTCCACCGCGGGATCGGAATCCAGGGTCAGCCGGTCGTACTGCCTCGGCTCTCCCAGCGCCATGACGAGGCGGAGGTCGGCCCGGAGATCGTCGCCCTCGAAGGCCAGCGCTTTGTGGTCAATGCCCCGCACCTGCCCCGGCAGAACGCGGACGTGCTCGGTCGTGATCTCGGCCTCCGCCACTGCCGGGCCGAGGTTCTCCTCGATCCGGTCAATGCGCCATCCGAACGCCTCGGCGATGAACGCCGCGGACTCCACCAGCCCAACGTGGCCTATCATGCCCCGCTGCGCCAGTTGCTCGAACTCGTCGGGCGTCATCCCGGAGCCGATCTTCTTCTGCAGCGGGCCGCGCCGCCTCCCCGCGTCCAGAATCCGCTCCGCCTTCACGGACTTCACAGAGACACATGGCAGCGAGAGCAGCGCCGGCAGCAGGTCCAGCACCCAGCCGGGGTTGATCCCCGTGCCGACGACGGTTCTGTCCGCCGCCCTCGCCTTCGCGTCAATGCGCGCCGCAAGGTCGGGGCGGCGCAGCCACGGCTCGGAAAGCTCCTCGGAGGACGACACAACGTCGTATCCGGCGTCCAGGAGCGACTCTATCTGGTCGCAGATTCCAGGCAGGTGGCTTGACGTCGTATGCACGGCGACCGCGCCGGGCTTCGCCCTCTCAAGCTTGTCCCGGATGACGACCCCGCTTGCGCATCCCCCGCCGAGAACCTCCCCGACGGTCTTCCCGATGATGTCGGGCCTGACGTCAACGACGCCGTCCAGCCTCAGCGACGGGCGTTTCAGAACCTGCTCGCATGCCATCATGCCGATCGGGCCGAATCCGAAGACGACCGCGCCGAGCACGCGGGATTCCTGTTTTCTCAGTTCGTCGAGCCTGATTGTCCGCTTCAAGTCCGCGCTCCGTTTCATGAAAACAGATGGAAGAAGTTGGTTCCGCCGACGCCGGGATTATAGACCGTCGCCGGGGTTTGAGGGAAACGGAAACGGGAGGCGGATTTCGAGGGCCGGGACGACTTCTCCTCCGCCTCTTGCGCGTTTCTCCGCTCGAGTTCCACGGCTTCCTTGTCAATTTATTCAAGGACTGCGCTAAGGCAGGCTATTTGCCCCTGCCCTTCGTCTTCCGCCATTCGTTCCTTGCCTTCGCCACGCAATGCGTCTCATGTCGGCATCGTAATGACATCACGCCGCCATGCCAGGCAGAGCGTCCCCCAATACTTATCTTAGCGCCATACGCGACTGTTCCCGGTTATTCCGAATACTATAGCCCGGCGCATTCGCGGTAACACTGGAGCGTCTGCCGCGCCTTCTCCTTCCAGGAGAAGAGTCTGGCCCGCTCAAGCCCCCGCAAACGCATACGCTGCGCCAGTTCCGGCTCGGAGAGAACCCTCGCCATGCAATGCGCCATCTGTTCCGGTTCATTTGGGGAGAAGTAGAGCGCGGCGTCGCCGCCGACCTCCGGAATCGCGGCGTTGTTGGAGCCTATGACCGGCGTGCCGCACGCCATAGCCTCGACAGCCGTCAGGCCGAACGCCTCATACAGCGACGGAATTATCAGCAGCATCGCTCCGTTGTAGAGGGAGACCAGGTCTTCGTCGGAGGCGTAACCCAGGAACAGGATGTCCTCCCTGTTCCTTGCGCCCGCGACGATCGAGTCCGGCTTGGTGGCAATGTTGCCCATCGCCTTGCGGGCTTCGCCGACGACGACCAGCAGGGGATTGTAGTTTGTCTCATCCCGGAAGATGTCAAAAGCCTTCACAAGGGTCTTCAGGTTCTTCCGCGCGTCAAGCCCGCCGACGTAAAGCAGGTAAGGGCGGGAACCAACGCCGATGCCGACCAGTTGGCTTTTCAGCCCTTCCTTATCGAGGGGTCTGAACCTTTCATCCACGCCCAGGTGGACGACGCGCACGCGAGATTCCTGCACCTCCATGTAGGCGCATATGTCGCGCCGGCTGGCCTCGGAATCGGTGATCAGCAGATCGGCCTTGTCGCGCATCCGCCATAGAAGGAGCCTTGTATAAGCCTTCGTGTAGAAAGGCATGAAGGCCACCTCATTGCGGAGCATGAAGCTGATATCGTGAAGCGTAACGACGGTCTTGACGCCGGAGGCGAACCACGTGTTGCTGCTGGGGAAGTGGAAGACGTCTATTCCGTCCTCCCTGGCAATCCGGGGCAAAGCCCTGTTCGTCCAGAGAAGGGAATGCGCGCCGGATGGAATCACTTTTGCGCGATAATTGCTCCTTGCAAGGATGTCGTCGTCAACCGGATGATCAATGTAGAGGACGAACTCATCGTCAGGAGCGACCTCGTGAAGGCGCTTGAGCAGACCGCGCGCGTAGGCCTCGAAGCCCCTGCGGTTTCTGCCCAGCACGCGTATGTCAATCCCTATGCGCATTGAATTGTTGGACGTCTGTAGACGAATTCGCTGCAACCGTTGCGCCTTGTCAGGTTTTCTGAGACCGGCTCGAAACCCAGGCCCGCCATGAATGAGCGGACTTCATCAGGGGACGCATATTCGTAAGGAAGCCCGCCCAGCCAGTCAACAGCGTCTCGCCGGACGGACATGCCGCGCTTTTCCCGGAAGGGATGCTTCAGCCTGAGCAGCCTGACGCATGCCCTGGCCGAGAATAGGGCAGCAACCATCATTTTCTGCGCGAATGTCCCGCTGCGATTGTAGAGGATTTTGATCTTCAGCCACAGCGCGGAATTCCAAACGCGGTTGTAAATCGCAATGGCGAACAGGCCGCCCGGGGCGGTTTTTCCGGCGGCGGCGGCGATGGCGTCCCACATCCGCCCGGTATGGTGCAGGACGCCCCAACTATAGACGATATCGCAGTCGGGCAGGGAGGACAGGAAATCCTGATCCAGGACCGATCCGGCCCGGATGTTCCAGTCGGCGTTTTGAGGCGCGAACCTCTGCTTGAGCATCCGCGAAGCTTCAACGCTCTTCGGATCAACGTCAATCCCAACTATTCCGGATGCCCCGCAGCGCAGGGCGGCAAGGCAGAAAAGTCCTGAGCCGCAACCGATGTCAAGGAACGATTTCCCCCGCAGGACTTCCCCGGAGCCGAAGAGTCGTTCCAGCGAAGCTTCCGCATCCCGGACGTCGTCATCGCCGACGCCGATTACGAAGGCTTTCCAGTTCTCGCCGAACTCGAACCGCAAGGTCAAATCCCCTCCGCCATGAGGTATCCGCGCCGAAGCGCCAATCAGCGCAAAGGGGCGGGTTCAAAACCCGCCCCCCGCATTTCCGAATGCCTTATCCGGCCTGATTATTAACCGGACGCAAAGTCCCTTATCCCGCGCAACCGCAGAATTTATCTTACGCCGAGATCGTCAAGCGACCTGCGGATCAGGGCGATGGTCTTGGCCGCGGCGCCGATCTCGTCCCCGTCGCTCGGGACGCTCTCGACTCCCCACGGGCCGTCATAGCCCGCCTCGACCAGCAGTTCCACGGCCCGCCTGACGTCCACGTTCTTCTCCTCGCCCTCCTCGTCGAATTCGAACGTCTTGAAGTGCGTGGCGACGGCGTACTTCGCGCACATGTCCCACGCCTCGTCCTGGCGTTCCTTGAGCCAGTTGTTCGTATCGAAAAGGAACCCCAGACCGTCAATGTTCTCAAGCAGCTTGACGACGTTTTCCGGCACTACGCTGGGACCCCAGTGATTCTCCGTGATGATCCGCACTCCGCAGTCGAACCCGCGTTCGATAAGGTCGGCGTAGCCTTCGCAGATGATTTTGAAGACGTCGTCGGGCATGTCCTGCGGGCCACCGGCGTCAACGCGCATTGACTCCGCGCCAAGTTTTTCTGCAACCTCAAGCCAGAGGCACGCCAGCTTCCTGTTCTCGTTTCGCTGCGCTTCAGTCGGCTCGAAGATGTGCGCGCGGTCAACGGCGATGCACTCGAAGGGCAGGCCCGCGTCATCGGCGGCGGCGCGTATGTCCGCGATGTATGCGTCATCATCGGGGGGGAGGCACCACGTCGGCATGCCGGGGAGGCCCGGATTGCGCCCGAGCTTGTTGACCTCCTCCTTGGAGGTCGAGCGGGCGAAATGCGCGTTCCAGGGCTGAAGGTGGGTGCAGCCGAGGTCCTTGCAATCCTTGATGTACTGGAAAATGTCCTGCTTGCCGTCGCCCAGCAGACGGTGGAAGCTGAACGAGCCGATGCTGAACTTTATCATGCCTTTTCTCCTGTCTTGAGGCCGTTGCGGCGACGCCATCGCGCCGGAAAGGAATCGCTGCGAATGAGGGACTTATAGCAGCCGGCGTCCCGTCCGGTCAACATCGCCGGACTCGCCGGCGACAGTCTAATCCACGACGCTGAATTCGATGGCCGACGGGCGTGTTTTGTCGAAGAAAACCGTGTTGACCGCCTTCCTCGCGGCGCTGCCGAACCCGCACCTCTCGCTGGTGTTCAGGTTCCGAGCGAAGCGGGGGAAGTTGGACGAACTCAAATGCACGGCAAGGCGGTGGCCCTTCTTGAAGCAATGCGCCGCGCTCCAGAGGTCAATCTCGATTTCGACAATCTCCCCGGGTTTGACAAAATCCTCCCTGCCAAGACCCTTCCTGAAGCGCAGCATCGTCACGCCGTCGCAGACGTTCCCGCGGTAGGCCTCCTTGCCCGCCTCAGCCGGATAGACATCCAGAAGCATCGCGGTGAAGTCCGTGTCCGGAGCGTCGGTCTTGATGAACAGGCGCGCCTTCACGCGGCCGGCGACGATCATGTCGCGCTCAAGCGGCGGGCCGTCAAAGACCAACACATCCGGACGATTGACAAGCCTGGCGTGGTTGCGCATCCCGTTGTCTATCGTCAGTGTGCAACCGCCCAGCGTCGGGCACGGGTCGGACGGGTCGTAGACGAACGAGCGCGACATTTCATCAGACTTCTGCGCATCGGGGGAGAGGCCGTCCTCGGTCAGGTAGAGCTTCGACGGCTTCGCTCCGACGGGCGGCCATGAGTCGGTCTGCATCTCGCGATCGGTCCCGCCGATGATGAGCCTGAGCTTGGGCCATTTGTCAACCTCATTCGGACGTCCCGTTGTCCAGCGTTCGCGCCAGAGCTTTGAACTGTCGGCCATGATTTTCCAGGGATCGGGCGTCGGGAGGTCGCCGCACGGAGCGCCTCCGTGGCGGAACGGGCCGAGGATGAGGTAGGTGTTCTCCCGCGCCTTCGGGCCGCCGCGCTCGCGGATCGCGCGCCAAAGCTCGATATCCTCCTGACCGAAGATGTCGAACGTTCCGGCGAAGATGAGGCACGGGACGTTGAACTTGTCGGCGTTCCTGATGGCGCTGTAGGCGTCCCACAGTTCCGGGTGATACCAAGTGTCCATCATCAGGCCGACGGTCTCGATGTAGCTCCGCCCGCCGACGCGCAGCGGGCCGGGATCGCGCAGCGGGAGCCGCTTGCGCCATTCCGCAGCAAGGCGTTCGCCCTCGCGCTGAAGCCCGCCGGGGGCCAGCAGGTCCAGCGGACGGACTCCGCGCGTAACCTGCATCCATTCGGCCATCCCCACCTCCCGGTTCAGCACGCGCCGGCTCGACAAGGCCATAAGCGCCATCCATGTCTGGACCATCTCAAGCCGCGCCTGCCCGCCGGGGAAAAAGGTCAGTTCCGGATGGACGGTCGGCGCGACGGCCATCGCCACCGCCGTCAGGTGCGGGGGATTCGCCATGGCCGCCTGAACCTGCGTCACGGCGTCATAACTCTCCCCGGACATGAAGACCTTGCCGTCGGACCATGGCTGCGCGGCCAGCCATTCCACAGCGTCGTAGCCGTCCGGCCCCTCGTTCTTCATCGGACTGAACTCGCCCTCGCTGTCGAAGCGACCTCGGCAGTCCTGAAGCGCGACCACCCAGCCCTCGGCGGCAAGCGCCGACCCTCCTGCGCGGCTCTTCATATATGGCGTTCGCTTGAGCATTACCGGATATTTACCGTCGCCGGCCGGACGATAAATGTCCGTAGCCAGCCGCACTCCGTCGCGCATGGGGACCATGACGTTGCGCTGGACGGTGATCTGCGGCCTTGCGTCCTCCGCGCGCAAGGCGAGCGGGAGGGCGATTGCGGCGACAAGAACGCTCAATATCGCTGCGGACAACGCGCGTTTCTGCGGCAGTTTCTTCATTGCATTCCTCCCCGATTGCCTTTAAACGGTACACATCATCGTCATTGTCGCACGAGCCGGCGACGGACGCCACACTCATTCCGACGAACCGGCATCATCAGGCGCCGGGGCAAGTCCTGCCACAAGTTCCGCCACTGTCTTGCCGAGCAAGGGATGCGCCATATCCGGGGCGATTTCCGCCAGCGGCATGAGCACGAAGGCTCTTTCGTGCATGAGCGGATGGGGAACGGTCAATCCCGGCGAATACAGAACGTCCTCGCCGTAAAGCAGTATATCAAGATCAATCGCGCGAGGCCCCCAGCGGACGGTTCGCCGCCTGCCAAGATCGTCCTCGATTTTCTGAAGCTCAAGCAGCAGATCATGGGGCGGCAGATCAGTCTCGATCAGGGCTGCGGCGTTGAGATATCGCGGCTGGGGAGGGCCGACCGGCTCGGTTTCGTGATATGAGCTGACGGCGACGACCCGGGCGCCGCGTATTCCGTCAATCCTCAGAACCGCGGCGTCAAGCGCGGCTTTCCGGTCGCCCAGGTTGCTCCCAAGACCAATGCAGCAGCGTTTCAACATGCCATCAGCGCCGCGTCAGAATGTCAGCTTCCGGCTCCCCAGCCTCTCCCTTACGGAAGAGATGTCCGCCCGGGCGCTCAGGTCCAGAACCGTGCCGGAGGCTACATGGACCCTGTATGAGTCCAGTTTGTGGTCAATGATGTATTGGACGGTTGATGTAATCTCGTATTCGCCGCGAACGGGATGAGGTTCGATCTTTCTGCAAGCCTCGAAGACGATCGGGCTGAAGCGGAAGAGGTTCATGCTGACGTAGACAACCCCGTTGACAGCGTAGTCCTCCGGGCGGGGGGGTTTCTCGACGATGCGTTCGAGGTTCATTGCCGCGTCCATCTGCACACAGGCCATGCGGGCGACCTTCTCCACCGCAAGGTTGCCGCGCACCGTGAGGGCATCCTTCGTGTAACCCACGACCCAGCATCCGTCGTCCGCAGTGCGCAACGCCGCCAAGTCCTCGGTCGAATAGATGTTGTCCGCGTTGACCATGACGATGCCTTCTTTTCCGGCGAAGTCTTCCGCCGGGGCCAGCGCGTCGGAAGTTCCGCGCGGCAGTTCCTGCACGGCAAAGCAGATGGATGCCTTTCCGGCGAGTCTTTGACCGACTTCGGAGTAGTATGATTTGAATGGCGTTTCGCCGGGCGGGACTATGAGGCAGATTTCGGTGAATCCGGCGTCAAGCAGGTTCTGAAGCCCGTAATCGAGGAACGGTCTTCCCGCGACCTGTATGAGGGCCTTCAATCCCTGCTGTGCGATGCGGGCGGTTTCCGGATCGAGTTCGGCTCCGTCGGATTTCTGCATCCTCGTGCCGAGTCCCCTTGCCAGGATCACGGCTTTGGTTATGGGTTTGCTCATTCTTCGCTCCATGAGTTCAAAACCGGTAAGTTTCCAGCGGGCGGTATTTTAATCAAAGACGGGTTGTATTGCATGGAGAAAGCTGGGACACGAATTGGGGCGGCGGCGGCTTAAGTTGTTGCGCTGGCGTATTGCCTGCCACTTTATTCTGCGGCCGGGACGGCTGCGCTACAACGGCGCACTCTCTCCCCTCATGCTTTCTTGACCTGTCTTTACGCCGCGGACTAGAATGGCTGACGATGAGACCGACAGGATCAATAATTGCGTATTGGATGCTGGCCATATTTCCGGCCCTGATGACGGACGCCGCTCATGCCGAGCCGCAGCTCTTCCGCGTCTCAACGTCCAATTACGACGTAGCCACCGACGTCAGCATGGACCTGACCCGGCGGGTGGCGGCGGAAATGGAGGGCATCCACGCCGAATACATGCGGCGCTTCGGGCGCTTCGCCAATCCGGCCGGAGCGAGGTCGCTCGTCTACGTCTTCGCGCACGAGGAGGAATATCTGAATCTGGGCGGATACGCCCTGAAGGGCACAGGCGGATTCTTCAACGCCGGACGCGGCCACCTGGCCGCATATATCGGGGACCGAACCCTGCCACAGCTTTTCCGCATCCTTTATCATGAAGGATTCCACCAGTTCATGCATGCCCGCGTCAGCCGCGATTGCCCGCTCTGGCTGAATGAAGGGATGGCTGAGTATTACGGAGCCGCGCTGCCAACGTCAAAAGGCTACGAAACAGGAGACGTCGCGCCCTATCGGATCGAAGAGTTGAAGGAATGCCTCAAGGGGGACAAATTCGCCAACTGGAGCCGTTTCCTGTTGATAACAAGCGAGGAATGGCACGCGGCGAGAGAGACGCCGGGCCAGGCAGGGGTCAACTACCTTCAGGCATGGAGCATGGTCCATTTCCTCATACACGGCAGGAATGGAAAACTTACCCCGGTGCTGGACAGATATATTGACTCGTTAAAACGCGGGGCATCCAAGGGCGAGTCCATGCGGAATGCCTTCGGTTCCGACATGCTCAGGATCGAGGACGAATGGAAGGATTTCATCGAGGGCATGGAGACCTCCCCCCGGTACGTCTGCTGGGACAACCTGGAATTCGTCGCAACAATCCTGTCGGTCAGAACCAGGGCAGGCGGCAGGCCGAAGACATTCGAAGAGATGATTGACGGGGTCCCGATCGAGAGGCTTGAAGGTCCGTTGAAGTTGACGACCTGCTATGGAACCGAGATGAGCGCGTCCACGCGAGCAGAGCTTGAAGCAATCTGCCGATGTCCTCTGGACAAGAATGCCGGCAAGGAGAAGGCCCGGGGAAAATACAGTTACATCTTCTCTTTTGAGGACGGACCGGACAAGCCGCCGGCGATCGTCTGCCCGTGTCATGGGCTGATCACATATGAGGCAAAGCTTAACGCCAGGGAAGACGGCAGTTTCTATGTTGTCGTCAGCGAAGGATCCGGCAAGGCCAGGGCCATCCCATTCGAAAAGGCGCAGGGCGGGAAACCCGGGCGCAAGTAGGTATTCGCTAAATGCCAGACGCATCACATCCCACCAGCGCGCCCGAATTCACAAGACCGGAGATCGTC
Source organism: Planctomycetota bacterium (assembly GCA_022711755.1). Classification (GTDB taxonomy): domain Bacteria; phylum Planctomycetota; class Brocadiia; order SM23-32; family JAKLEA01; genus JAKLEA01. The sequence continues at coordinate 79,268 of JAKLEA010000012.1, read as the reverse complement.
GCAACGATTATCCTGGCGCTCGCGATGCTTGGTTCGATGTTCTGGTATTATCGCGTCCATTCCAGGCCCGCCTCCGTGGAAGTGGTCCGGGCCAACGGCGGAAGACCGACTGCCGCAATCGCGCGGGATGATAAACTCGATATCAACCGCGCCGAGTGGCAGCACTTCGCGTTGTTGCCGAGGATCGGCGAAAAACTGGGCAGGCGAATCGTCGAGTTCAGAGCGGCGAATGGCCCGTTTGAAAGCGTTGACGACCTCACGCGGGTGCCCGGCATCGGCCAGACTGTGATTGACGCGATCAGGCCGTTCGTTAAAGTCGCCGGACAGACCTCCGAACCCGTCAAAGGCGCGCCCGACAGCGCCGCTCACTGACCCGGAACACACGATGAGCGGATTTCAACTGGCAAGCAAATACAAACCCGCCGGCGACCAGCCGGAGGCGATCCGCCAGCTTGTCGAGGCCTTCCGCGCCGGCGCAAAATACCAGACGCTGCTGGGCGCGACTGGAACCGGCAAGACGTTCACGATGGCCCACGTCATCGTGGAACTCGACGCGCCTGTCCTGGTCCTCTCCCACAATAAAACGCTCGCCGCGCAGCTTTTCGGCGAATTCCGCGAATTCTTCCCGAACAACGCCGTCGGATACTTCGTCAGTTTCTACGACTACTACCAGCCGGAGGCCTACCTTCCCGGACGCGATCTCTACATCGCCAAGGAAACGAGCATCAACGCGGACATTGACCTGCTGCGTCTGGCCGCGACAAGCCGCCTGATGGAGCGCAGAGACGTCATCATCGTGGCCACCGTCTCAAGCATCTACGGACTGGGCGCCCCGGAAGACTACAAGGAGATGTACGTCCACCTGACCGTGGGCGAGCAGGCGAACAGAGACGAGCTTCTGGGCAGGCTGGTTGACATCCGCTACGTCCGGTCCGACGCCGGGCTTTCGCGCGGGACGTTCCGCGTCAGGGGCGACCTTGTCGAGGTCCATCCTGCCTACGAAGAGATCGCTTTCCGGTTCGAGTTTTTTGGCGACGTCGTCGAGGCCATAACCGTCATCAATCCCGTGGACGGGCGCGTCATCGAGCGGACGCAGCAGGCGAACGTCTACCCCGCCAAGCACTTCATCACGAGGGAGGGCAGGATCGAGAGCATAATCGAGGGCATCGGCCTGGAGCTTGAGGAGCGGCTCGAGGAACTGCGCGGGCGGGGCAAGCTCGGAGAGGCGCAGAGGCTTGAGGCCAGAACCCGGTATGACATCGAATTACTCAGGGAGGTCGGCTTCTGCCCGGGCATCGAGAACTACAGCCGCTATCTCTCCGGGCGAGCGCCGGGCCAGCGTCCCTTTTGCCTGCTGGATTATTTTCCGGAGGATTACCTGACCATCGTTGACGAATCGCACGTCACCGTTCCGCAACTGGGCGGGATGTACCACGGCGACCGCAGCCGCAAGGAGACGCTGGTCGAGTACGGCTTCCGCCTTCCCAGCGCGCTGGACAACCGCCCGCTGCGTTTCGCCGAGTGGGAGGAGATGACAAAGCGCGTCGTCTTCGTCTCCGCCACCCCCGCGGACTACGAACTGAAGAAGTGCAACGGCGTGGTCGTCCAGCAGATCATCAGGCCGACGGGCCTGGTTGACCCGCTGGTGATCGTGAAGCCGGCGAAGGGGCAGATTCTCGACCTTGTGGACCAGATCAAGACTCGGTCAGAGAAGAGCGAGCGCGTGCTCGTCACCACGCTAACGAAACGGCTGGCCGAGGACATCAGTGAATACCTGCGCGAAGAAGGCATAAAGTGCCGCTATCTGCACTCGGAGATCAAGACGCTGGAGCGCGTCGAAATCCTCAACGCCCTGCGCCGGGGGGACTATGACGTGATTGTCGGCGTGAACCTGCTGCGGGAGGGGCTGGACCTGCCCGAGGTTTCGCTGGTCGCCATCCTTGACGCCGACCGCGAGGGGTTCCTGCGCTCGGAAACGTCGCTGATTCAGATGATCGGACGCTGCGCCCGGAACGTCAACGCGGAGGTGATCCTTTACGCCGACGCGGAGACGGACTCCATGCGACGGGCCGTCGGGGAGACGAACCGCCGCCGCGCGATTCAGCTCAAGTACAATGAGGAACACAATATAACACCGGAGACGATACGCAAGGAGATCCGCACGGCGCTGGAGGACGACATCCGGCGCTTCAAACCGGACGACCCGGAGCTTGGGGATTCCTCAATAGCCGAGACGGAGGGGGAATACTGGGTGGCGGCGACGCGGGAAGAACTGGAACTCAAAATGCAGCGCGCCGCGGCGGAATTGAACTTCGAGTTGGCGGCGATAATCAGGGATAAGCTGAGGGAGATGAAGTTACAGCCCCCTACGAAGCAACGAGGAAGAAGATAGACGCCAGATGTAAGGAGAGGAGTTTTCCGATGACGACGATCATCTTCTTCTGCTAACATGACGGCGGCGTCTTGGGACAGGTTGACTTTGGCTTCCATATGTGTGAAGCCATCAACAAAGTAAAAGCTTCTACTGACCGGCAATGAAAACGACCGACTACAGCGACATTCGGCGAATCACTCGCGCGATGATGATCCGCGAAGAGGAAGCCGTGTACCATGCTCGCTCCCACGGTGCCCTCTCCAAGAGACGTGAACGCCCAAGGCTCATTGATCTTTTCTGCGGAGCGGGTGGAATGACCTTGGGCTTCACGAAGCTTTGCGGACATTGTTTCGAGCCGGTATGGGCGAACGATAATAACCGCTATGCCGTGGAAACTTACAACGCCAACTTCGGCGGTCATTGCGTCGGGGGGGACATCATCGACATTCTCGACGATGATGGCATCGAGATTCCACAAGCTGATGTGTGTATTGGTGGTCCCCCATGCCAGGGATTCAGCTTACTTAACAAGAAACGTGACGGTGATCCACGGAAGCAACTGTGGCGTCCATTCATGAATGTAGTGAACAGAAGTGGAGCCTGCATTTTTGTCATGGAAAATGTCCCGCAACTGCTTCGGACATTCGAACATGGAGAAATAGTGGAGGCAGCACAGCAGATGGGTTTTACAACTGTTGACGCCGTTCTCTGCGCTGCCGACTACGGTGTCCCGCAAACACGAAAACGTGCTTTCATCTTGGGCTGTAACTTCAAGGATCCAGCGTCGGTTTTCCCCCCAAAGAGAACACACTTCCCACCTAAGATGAAACTCTCTCATGCCTTCTCGGAAGAAATGGACAACTATGTGTCAAATCCCGGAGTATGGCGAACAGTACGAGATGCCATCAGCGATTTGGATGAGCCGGATGGAACAGAGGTACGAAATGTCGCCTCTCCCTACGACCTCCATTTTGGCAGGACACCGACTGAACTCTCAAAAAAGCGTTACAGCGCAATACCAAGGGAAGGCATGAACCGATTTGACTTACAGCGACGTGCTCCCAAACTGATGCCTCCCTGTTGGATCAGAAAAACCAAGGGAGGAACGGACCTCTTCGGACGACTCTGGTGGGACCGGCCAGCTTTCACGATCAGAACTGAGTTCTACAAGCCAGAGAAGGGACGGTACCTCCATCCCGTCCAACACAGGCCGATTACACATCGGGAAGCGGCTCGCTTTCAGAGTTTTCCGGATGATTTTCGGTTTACCGGAACGAAGATCGAAATAGCAAGACAGATTGGTAACGCGGTTCCCCCGCTCCTTGCTGCTAGAGTAGCGGACGCCGTCTTCTCATTGTGGTTAGCGAGACCGACGTAGCGTGACGGATGTTTTTTCGAAAAACAAGCGAAGTGAGATAATGGCTCGTGTGAAGGGGAAGAACACCAAGCCTGAGAAAGTTGTTCGTTCCCTTCTGCACAAAATGGGCTATCGCTTTCGCCTTCACGTCTCCAGTCTCCCCGGAAATCCAGACATTGTCCTGCCGCGGCATAGAAAGATAGTCTTCGTCAACGGGTGTTTCTGGCACGGACACAAGAAGTGCAGAAAGGGGGCTTTGCCAAAGAGTAATCCCGAGTTTTGGGCGAAAAAACTTGCCCAAAACGTAAAGCGCGATGTCCGAGTAAGACGACAATTGAGAGGAAACGGATGGAGAATCCTCACGCTCTGGGAATGTGAAGTGAGCGATCGGGTAAGGACCATATCAAGGCTCGAGTCATTCATCCGCTCTTGAGGGTTGAACCAATGCCCCGAAGACCTGACAGAAGAATGCCGGAAGCTATCAACAAAGAACTCAGGGAACTCCTTGAGGATTTCCAGCAAAAACTCGCCCTTGACGACCTACGGGAGAGGGTTCTAGCACTTGTTCCCGCATACCATCTTCTGAGAGATCTCGGCAGTTCTCTGATGCTAGCTGAAGATGTATCCGCAGCAAGGGACAGGATTCTACTATACTTCCAGAAGTACCCCATCACTGTCATACATGGCGACGAACTGATGGTTGTCTCAGGGATTCAAGACTGGCCGCGCAGAACGAGGGAATTGAGGCGCGAGTATGGATGGGCAATAGCTTCTGGCGTAACACTCAAGGAGATGTCTGTTGAGGGAGAAATCTCTATTGAGGGAGTGAACTCCAGTTCGCTGAGGCCGGAAGAGTATATACTCTTGAGTAAGACTCAAGACAGAGAGGCGGCACTGCGGTGGAAAATAGCCAATGACATACGAAGAACGAAGCAGGCCGTAAGGGACAAAATACTTGAGTTCCTACGGAAAAATGCCGGGTCTGCCGTCACAGGCGAAGAACTCCGCTATGTGGGAAACGACAAGACCGAATGGGCGCGACGGGTGCGCGAACTTAGGACCGAACAGGGATGGCCCATCGCTACGCACAATACGGGACGTCCTGATTTGCCGATTGGCGTCTACATACTTGAAAAGGACAGGCAAAGCCCTGTCCATGATCGCAACATACCGGACCCAGTGAGGCGTGCTGTTCTCGTCCGCGACGGTTACGCTTGTAGAATGTGCGGCTGGAACCATAATCAGTGGGATCGCTCCGATCCTCGAAATCTTGAGTTGCACCACGTCAAGGAACACGCCAAGGGCGGTGAAAATACCGAAGAAAACCTAATCAGCCTGTGCAACGTATGCCACGACAAAGTTCATAGTCGCTAAGCCGGAACGGTACCCCGCTCCCCGCATGCATTCCGCATCGCCCCCGCACAAGACCGCCCATGAATCTTATTCGGGCAATCCCGCGATATACTCCTGATCCTTCTTCCGCCACTTCTGCACGCACTCCCGCGCCATGATTCTCCAGCCCAGCCGGCGCATTGTCGGCGGTCTGCGCATGAAGCCGATCTTGCGCATGACCGTCTCATAAGGGAGGCTGATCGCGTCCCGGGCGATGGCTCCCACCGAGGTGAGCGCGCTCCATGATTCGAGCATCGAGAGTTGCAGTTGCGCCGGGGTCATGTTCGCCGGGCGGAAGACGACGTGCCGCCCGTCGTAAAGGCTCCAGTCGTTGCTGAAGACCCGCCCCTCCGCGACCAGCTTCTCCCGCAGCCGCGTGCCCGGGTGCGGGGTCACGATGCCGGGATGCACCCGCTCGATGCGGTTCTTCATGCAGAAGTCAATCGTGTATCGGATGCTCTCAACGGTGTCCGTGTCCCACCCCAGCACGAGGAATGCAAGGATTGAAATCCCGTTCTCGTGAAAGACGCGGATTGAGTGGACGATGTCCTCGATCTTCTGCCGCTTGCCGACCTGCTTGAGGGATTCCGGCGTGAGGGCCTCGAAGCCCATGTAGACGAACTGGCAGCCGGAGCGCGCCATGCGCTTGACGAGTTCCTCGTCCTTGTCAACCCCCGCCGTGACCTGGCACTCCCAGATGATGCCCCGGTCGCGTTTCAGGAAGCCGTCAACAATCGCGTTGACGCGCTTGCGGTCGCAGGCGAAGTCGTCCTCAAGAAATACAATCTTGCGATAGTCGAACTGGTCAATCTCCTCAAGCACGCGCTCCGCCGAAACTGCGCGGAATTGGCCGAACATGGCCGCCGGGGCGCAGAACCAGCACTGCCGGGGGCAGCCGCGGGAGGTGATCATTATGCGCGACGGGTTGATCTTCTGCCCTTCCAGCAGCGACATGTCCGGGAACGGGAGCGAGTCCAGGTCCTCGATGATACCGCCCTGGATGACGCGGTCCTTGCCGGGGTTCTTCATCAGGTCAACGATGGCGTTCTCCGCCTCGCCGGTGATGATGTAGTCAACGTGCTGAAGGACCTCCTCGGTCATGAAGGTCGCGTGCATGCCACCGGCTACGATCTTTCCGTTCGGGCGCGCCTCGCGGTACATCTTCGCGATCTCGTATCCGCGCGGGGCCATGCAGGTCTTGAGGGACAGGCAGAGCCAGTCCGCGTCCAGATCGCGCTTATCCACCGGGCGCCCGTAGATATGCTCGTATATGAGACGGACCTTGAACCCGGCCTGCTTGAGGATGGTTGCAAGCAGGATGGGGCCGGACGCCGTCGTGCCCCGGAAATCGGGGTAGATGTTGTCCAGGGACGTCCAGGGCATGATGAAGACTACGGATTCAGCCATGATTCAAAATCCGGGGGCTGCCGGAGAAGATGAGACGCGCCGATCCAGTGGAGCGCGCACAACGCGCTCCTGTCAGGGAATCTTAGGCGGCGGGCGGCGGGTTTTCAATGTCCGATTGTCGAAGCCCGCGCCAGGTTCTACTTCTGAAGCTTTCCGCCCTCATGCGTTTTCAGGAGCAGGAAGAACGTATACGGGTCAACAAACTTCAATTTTTCCTCTCCCGCCTGCTTCAGCGCATTCGCCATCACGTCCCTGTGCCATGACGGGGATTTCAATATTGTCCGGATGAACATGAAATGCGGCAGGTCCTTCCCGCAGTTGTCTGCGATCCACTTTCCGGCCTCCGGGGGATTGCCGTGCAGGTCGGTCCTCATCCGGATGAAGGGCATCGTGCTCTTGTAGACCCCCTGGGCCGGCATTTTCTGCCCGACGATGCCGTCAGGGGAGAAGGCCATGTAGGCGTCCCATCCGGCCTCCGGCATCCCCGGCGCGTGCCCGTCAATGATAAAACCCGTTATCGTGAGATCATATTTGCGGTAGTAGTCCGAGTTGTGGCGAGTCCACGCCTCCCATCCGGCGGGGATGCCCTTCTCGCGCTGGTCGTCCGCCAGCATGCCGGGATTCAGGTATCCGGCCCCGTTGTCGCCGGAGATGAACCAGTCGGTCGGCGCAGCATGCCTTCTGGCGTAGTCCATTGCCTGCGGCGCGCGTTTGTCAAGATTCGCGTTGAATGCCCACATGCAAGGCGTTTTCCCATGCGCCTCATCCTGCCACCATAGCGGGACGTGATAGTTCAGCCACGCAGCGGAATCGTAATCGCCCATGTAGAATGTCGCGTAAGTCGCCGGGAGGACGCTTCCATCCTCGCGAATGAGACCTTGCGCCTTCAAGTCGGCGATGGTCGGTCTGGCCTGTTGGGGGTATCGCTCCTTCATCGGGAAATGCTGATAGAAGGAGGCGTTGGCCATGCCTGAATAGCCCAATGCGTCGGCGTCCATGATCCCGTTGTATGAGCTTATGGTCATGGCATACTTCCATTCCGTGTCCACGCCGCCGTGTTTCGATCCGGCGCGGCCGTGGTCGGTATACTTCCACGCCCAGGGAGTGAACCCGCCGATGTGGAATATCCGCCCTGCCGCCCGGTCATGCATCGAGCGCATCAGCGCCCTGAGGGTGCGGAGGTCCGTGCCCGGCTTCTGCCCTGGATCGTCAACGGGCGACTCCTCCTCCCAGACGTGCAAGTCAAAGAAGAGCGACTTGTTGGCGATGAAGAAATCGTGGTTGGTCAGCGTGCAGTTCGACAGTCCGCTTATCGCCGGGTCGGTCAGCCAATAAGCGTCAATGTAATAGGCCATGTAATAATCCGACGTCTTCCCGGCGTCGAGGTAGTTCGCCTTCAGCCACAGGTGGGCGTCGCACTTTGCGCTGCCGGTCGAGGGGATGTCCGTCCCCGGGATCAGCGTTCCTGCCTTCCCGCTGAACATGGGCGAACCATCATCGTTGTAGAGGCGTTTGACGTCCCGCGTGAAAAGCAGGTCAGAATTAATGACCGCCGAATAGATGGAATCGGGGCTGTCGTCGAAGCGCAAGCAGAGCCGGTCCTCAACGCCCGCGATTGTGCTTGCCAGGTTGGACGTCGCCCAATGCTCCCCCTTATAGACGACCACGCCCTTGAAGCGTCCGGCAAACCTTCGCAGGACTTCATGCGCGTCGGCAAGTGGAACCGTCTCCCGATCGGCCAGCCAGTTGCCGTCCTGACGAAGATAATCGAACCAGAAGTCGTCCGGATGCTTCATGAAGCGGAAGAACAGGCGGGGGGCGTCGCGATTGACGATGCCCTGGGCTGAGGCGGCAAGATGAAGCGTATCCCACGCCAGCCTGGCGTTCTTCGGCTCCTTGAGATCAAGATCGTTCAGCGCGGTCAGGTCAAGGACGCAGATCGGCTCGATGGGCATGGCGGTTTCTTTTTCCTGAGTAGCGGCGCATGAGGTCAGGACGAGGCATGCCGTTGCGGCGGCGAACAGACGTAGCGTGAACATCGGAATGACGGCTCCTTACGCATAGGGGCACTTTACACCGCGCCCCTGCCGGTGGTCATATCGCAAATACCACAAATGCCGCGCGTCAAAACTCGAATCCGATCGTCAGAGTCAGGCGATGGTCGGTGTGCTTCGTATCCGGCGGCGGCATGTTTTCGTATTGGACTTCGTAGGCTATCCTTCCGAACAGGCTTTTCGACAGTTTGCGCTTCACGCCGACGGAGCCTTCCGCGCGCCACCCGTCGAAATCCTCCAGGTTGGCATAATGCGTTGCGATGGCGTTCAGGGACGCCTCCTCGCTGAACTTGTGGTCAAGTTGCGCCGACGTCTTCCAGCCTATGAAGTACCTGTCCTCGCCGGTGCGGCGGATTTCAATAGTGTAGCTGGGGCCGGTCTCTCCCTTAAGTTCTGTCATGTCGTCCTTCATGAAATAATAACCGGGACCTACGGATTGCACGTTCCTTATTCGTATCTGCGCGGGATAGTTGTGCTCAACAAGGTCGTCGAAGAAGAGGTACGTCCGTTCGGTCAGGTTGTATTCATACCGCAGATATGCTTTCAGATACTGTTCGATAAGGTCGCCCTCGCTCTCGCCATAAGCGCCCTTGAGTTCAAAGAGGGCAACGCCGCCCGGGTCCTTTCTTTTGACTTTGAATATACCATAAATAGTTTTGCTGCGCGTGTTGCCCTCGGTGAAGACGCCGCCCAGTTCGCCGCTGCCGTTCCATTTGACTTCAGCGGCCTCCTTTGTGAGGTTGCGGTCCGGCGGGCTCATGTTAACGATGTCGGCCAGGGGGACGTTTCGCGTCGCACCTTCGGGAAGGTTCAGGCGGATGCGCCCATCAGCGTCGGACGGGCTGACGGAACACGCGATCTGCTCGCCGTTGGCGAAATAGAGCATGATCTGCCGCTCGATGGAAACGGATTTCACAAGCTCCTTCTTTGTGGAAACCTCGCCCGAATGCTCCGTCTTTACCTTGACGCTGCCGCCGTCAATCACCGTCACTTCGCCGATGATGACTGAGCCATCGTTGGTCCGCACCTCGTCGGCATTTCCGGCAGATAATCCCCAGATCGCCATCGCAGCAGCCAGCACAAGCAACGTTCGCGTCGTCTTCATGCCTGAGCACCTCGGTACGCGCGTGTTTGGAGACGTTCGGCGCATGGGCGCGCAAACCCAGCGCCGCGCACTGGCAGAAGTCATCTCACGCCGCCCTCCGAATACGACGGCATTCTTGGAGATGCGATGGCGGGTGTCAAGCATATTCATCATGGACATTATGCGGCATTGCATTGCCGCATTGCAGCTTCGCGCTTGATTCCAAACCTCTGATGTCTTAGCATCTCGGCTTCAAGCGCTGCACCAGCATGGCTTACCGGCGCGGGAGGCGTCCCCTCTCCCGGCACGAGAGGGGAATTGGTTCCGCCTGCCCGCCTTCTTTCTGCACGGTCTGTCAAGGAGTTCGCTCATGGGCGGTTTCTTCGGCATAGCTTCCAAGCAGGACTGTATCGCCGATCTTTTTTACGGCACGGATTATCATTCCCACCTGGGCACGAAGCGCGGCGGGCTTGCCGCGCTAGGCGAGAGGGGTTTCACCCGCGTCATCCACAACATTGAGAACGCGCAATTCCGCTCGAAATTTGAGGACGATCTGCCGCGGATGCGCGGCAACACGGGCATCGGCGTCATCAGCGACACCGACGATCAGCCGCTCATCATCGGCTCCCACCTGGGCACCTACGCGATCGTCACCGTGGGAATTGTCAAGAACATCCAGGAACTGGCCAATGCCGCGTTCAGAAACCGGACCACGCACTTCTGCGAGATGAGCCAGGGCGAACTCAACCAGACCGAACTGGTCGCCACGCTCATCAACAAGGGCGCGACCTTCGAGGAGGGGATCGCGCTGGCACAGAACACCATAAAAGGGTCCTGTTCGATGATGCTTTTGACGGACAGGGGAGTCTACACGGCCAGAGACAAGCTCGGTCGCACTCCCGTCATAATCGGGCGCTGTGCGGGGGCGTTCGTCGCCACGATGGAGACCTGCGCGTTTCCTAACCTGGATATCGAAACAGTCCGCGATCTCGGCCCCGGAGAGATTGTCCTAATCACCCCGGAAGGCGTCGAGCAGCGCAAGTCGCCGGGCAACAGGATGCAGATATGCTCCTTCCTCTGGGTTTATTACGGATACCCATCGTCCGCGTATGAGGGCATCGGCGTGGAGCCGTGCAGAAATCGCTGCGGCGCGGCGCTGGCCCGAAACGACAACGTCGAGGTTGACATAGTCGCGGGCATACCGGACTCCGGCACCGCGCACGCCATCGGCTACGCCCGCGAGAGCGGCGTGCCGTACAGACGCCCGTTCGTGAAATACACGCCGACGTGGCCGCGCAGCTTCATGCCGCAGGACCAGCGCATACGCGACCTTGTGGCGAGAATGAAACTGACCCCGGTCAGCGAACTGATAAAAGGCTCGCGCATTCTGTTCTGCGAGGACTCGATCGTGCGCGGCACGCAACTCAGGAACACAGTCCAGAGACTCAAATATTTCGGCGCGAAAGAGGTCCACATGCGGCCCGCCTGCCCGCCGCTGGTCCACGGATGCCAGTTCCTGAACTTCTCCAGGTCAAGGTCGGAGCTTGACCTTGCGGGACGCCGCGCAATCCATGCGATTGAAGGCTCCCATGACAATGTGCCGCAGGAATACACGGATTGCAGCACGAAGAAATTCGCCGAGATGGTCGAATGGATCAGGAGTGAACTCGGACTGACAACCTTGAAGTATCAGAGGCTTGAGGACCTTGTCGAAGCCATCGGTCTGCCCAAGGAGCGGCTTTGCACGCACTGCTGGGACGGATCCAGTTTCTTTTAGCGTCTCAGGCAGCCCTGAACGCCTGCGTCCGCGCTGCCATTTGCGCCGTTCCTGCCCTCCATGAAAGATCATTCAATCAGGCCGGCAGGTTTCATCTTATTCATTCTGTACGAGTTGGCCGGTCACTGAGAGAAGGGATTTTTGCGCCGATTTGCGGGGTCGTATTGAACGCATCTTCCATGTCTGCTAACCTGCCGACTGCCAAGAAAACCGACCGAGCGAACGCCTGATGTTCCTCGCGCCTGACACTTTGTTTTACCAATCGGAGGCATATCGGCCATGCTTGAATCGCCCCTGACTCATTTGCATGCATTTGACCTGCAATGCGCCATGCGTCTTGTTCTGCCCGTCGCGCTGTCGCTTGTGTGCGCGGCGGCGGTAGGTTGCCGCTCGGTCGAGGTTGCTCAGGAAACTTCCGACTCTTTGACGCTCCATGTCAGTCCCGACGGCGACGATTCAAACAGCGGGATGAATCCAACGGCGAATGGCAAGGACGGCCCTCTGGCCTCGCTTGCCGGGGCGCGGGACGCGATAAGGCGCATAAGAGCGCAGGGCGGGACGCGGAAGCCGACGCGCGTCATCTGCGCGGGGGGGAGTTACAGCCTGAGCGAACCTCTGCTACTGACCCCGGAGGACGGCGGCACGGCTGAATCCCCGGTCGTCTACGAGGCCGCGTCGGGCGCGAAACCGGTCTTCTCCGGCGGGCGCATGATCGCGGGCTGGAAGCCGAACGCGGACGGGACATGGAGCGCGTTTATCTCCGACGTGAAGGACGGAAAATGGTATTTCGAGCAGTTGTTTGTCAACGGACGCCGCGCGACGCGCGCAAGGACGCCGAACAAGTTCTATCACTACACGACCGGCAAGGTCCGTTACGCGACAGACCCGCTGACCGGCAAGATCGAGAATCTTTCAAACCGCGCCTTCAGGTTCCAGCCCGGGGACATCAGGCAATGGCCCAATTTGAAGGACGCCACGCTGGTCGTTTATCACTCATGGGCTTCGTCCCGTCTTCGGATCGCCTCGGTGGATACGGCGGCGAAAACGGTCGTGACAACCGGACCGGCAAGATGGCCGTTCATGGAGTGGGGGGCGCGCCAGCGGTACCATGTTGAAAATTTCCGCGAGGCGCTGGACGAGCCGGGCGAGTGGTTCCTTGACCGCGACGGGACGCTGACATACATGCCGCTGCCCGGCGAGGATATGAACAAGGCCGAGACTGTCGCGCCCGCGGTTGAACAATTCGTTCTCTTCAAGGGCGAATCGGCTCTCGGAATGCCCGTCGAGCATATCGCGCTTCGCGGATTGACCTTCCTGCACGGGCAATACATCCTGCCTGAGCAGGGACTGAGCGACGCGCAGGCGGCCTTCACCATTCCGGCGGTGGTCATGGCCGATGGCGCGCGCAACATCTCAATCGAGGACTGCGAGATCGGCCATGCCGGCATCTATGCGATATGGTTCAGACGCGGCTGCCGCGACTGCGCCGTCAGGCGAAGCTATCTCCATGACCTCGGCGCGGGCGGGGTCCGGATCGGCGAGGGCGAAATACGCCCGGACGAGGCCGAGAGGACAAGCCACGTCACAGCCGACAACAACATCATGAACGGAATGGGCCGCATCTTCCCTGAAGCCGTGGGAGTCTGGATCGGGCACAGCGGCGACAACGAGATCACGCATAACGAGATTTCGGACCTTTTTTACACCGGCATTTCGGTCGGTTGGCGCTGGGGTTACGCGGAAAGCCTGGCCGTCCGCAACAGGATCAGCTTCAACAACGTCCATCACATCGGCTGGGGAATCCTGAGCGATATGGGCGGCATCTACACCCTCGGCCCGTCCGCCGGGACCGTCATCAGCAACAACGTTTTCCACGACGTCTACTCCTACGACCTTTACGGGCGCGGCGGCTGGGGGATGTACAACGACGAGGGAAGCTCCGACATCGTCCTTGAGAACAACCTTGTCTACAACGTCAAGACCGGCGGGTATCACCAGCACTACGGAAAAGAGAACATCATCCGCAACAACATCTTCGCCTTCAGCATGGACGGGCAGTTGCAGCGCTCGCGCGTCGAGCCGCATCTTTCCTTTACGTTCAAGAACAATATCGTCTACTGGAAGGAGAGCGGGCTGTTCACCGGCAGTTGGAGGGACGACAAGGTTGCGACTGAAAGCAACCTTTACTGGAACGCCTCCGGCGCGCCGGTGAAGTTCCACGACATGGACCTTGAAGCATGGCAGAAGACGGGCAAGGACCGAGGCTCGATCATCGCCGACCCGATGTTTGTTGACGCGGAGCGCGGCGATTTCAGGCTCAAGCCCGATTCGCCTGCCGCAAAGATCGGGTTCGTTCCCTTCGATTACACTAAGGCCGGCGTCTACGGCGACGCGAAATGGGTGGAGCTTGCGAAGTCATTCACGTTCCCGCCGGTTGAATTCGCCCCGCCGGCGCCGCCCCCGCCGCCGGTGACGGTGAATGACGATTTTGAGATGACGCCCCCGGGCGCTGAACCCGTGGACGCGACCGTCCACACCGAGGGCAAGGGCGACAGCGTGATGGTCACGGAGGAATGCGCGGCATCCGGCAATATATCGTTGAAGATAGTTGACGCGCCGGGATTGAAGCACGAATACAACCCGCATTTCTATTTCAACCCGAACCACCGCGAAGGCGTCTCAACCTTCAGTTTCGACATGCGGATGGATGCCAATGCGCGCATGTATCACGAGTGGCGCGAATACAGGGGCAATGACTACAAAGTCGGCCCCAGCATGACAATTGACAAGGGCAGGCTGATCATCGGCGGGCAGGAGCGGCTGTCCCTGCCGGCCGGGGAGTGGATTCATTTCGAGGCGAGCGCCGGACTTGGCGGAAAAAGCAGCGGAACATGGAATCTGAAGGTCGTCCTCCCCGGCGGAAAGATCGAGGAATTCAAGAGACTGAAGAACGGGAGCGCCGACTGGAAGGAGCTGCACTGGCTCGGTTTCTCAAGCACGGCAACGTGGAATACGAGTTATTACCTTGATAATCTGAAGCTGTCTTCCGGGGACGGCGAATGACCGGCGGCGCATCAGCGGACGCCGGACGGAGGATGCAGGCATGAAAGAGCGAATGGCGATCTTCACTGTTGTCATGGCTGCGGTGTTCTTGCAGCTCATTCCAACGAGCGCAATTGCGGCGCAGAATGCAGACGCAAACGACGGCACTGCGAAGGGTGAAATCAATCCTCGCGATTTCGCTGTCGCGCCGGGCGGAGGCGTCCCAGTCTCCATCCCCGCCGTCAATGCCGCCGGCAGCGGGAACGCCGCGATCCTGGCCTTCAACAAGGCATCCGGCGAGAGGCGCTCCGTCTGGTTCGAATATCGCGGCGCAATGCCGATTCCGGAGCCGCAGAGCGTGGCGATCCGTTATCGCCTCGAACTCGCGTCCGGAGAGAAACCGCGCCCGGCGATCGCCTTCTCGGACAAGGCCGGCAACTGCTGGTTCAAGGTGGACGCCTACCCGTGCGAAACCGGCAAAGAGGCAGCAGTTTCGCTGCCGGTGACGTCCCTCCGCGCAGCGGGCTTCAACTCCGATCCGGCGAAAAACGCCTGCTGGCCGGAGATGACTCGCTTCCGTTTCGGGCTGGTCATTGACGCCCCGGCGGCGGGAACATTGAGCCTGCTTGGCGCGACGTTCTCGAATCATCCTTATACTGCGACTCGTCCTCTGCGCGTCACCGGCGACGGTCCGGGGGCATGGAGCCTGTCCCATGATCCGGCGGTAGCCGCCGCGGTGACAACGCCGAATGAAGGCCCGGACGGGCGTCCATGCATGAAGACGGAATTCAGATTCCCGGGGGGGAGGCACATGTACCTCATCCCGAGCGTCCCCATACCGGCCACTGACCTTGAGGGTTTCAAATCTCTCAGACTCACTTACAAGGCAACGCTTCCAAAAGGCATAGCAGGACTCCTAGTCATGCTCCAGGAGGATTCCGGCTGCCAGTACATGGCGGTTCCCATGCCCCCGGCGTCCGAGGAATGGCGGACGCTGATCATCCCGCTGAAGGATTTCAAGCTGGGCGACTGGTCGCGCGACGCCAACAACCGGCTCGACCCGGCGCAGGCAAGGAGCATCATGGTAGGCGCGCACGGCACGGCTGCCGCGGCAGGCGACGGCGCGATACGGGTGATTGACGTCGAGTTCCTCCCGTAGGTCGCGCATCTACCTGACGCTCCGTAACATCAGCAAATACAGGATTCGCAAAAATGACCCGGGCATCTTCACACGGCCTTGCAGAGCGCATACGGCGCTGGCATGACTTCTTCGACCGGGGTAAGCCTCCGTCGCACTTATTCCGCATCAATTACGCCCCGGACGCGCTTCCTTTTCCAAAGGCATGGCCGGACCGCAGGGAAGAGCGCATCGAATGGGCGAAGGCGCAATATGGAAAGGACGTCGCCCGCATGGAATGGCTGCGCGACGATTCGATACCGTGCCTGTATCCCTTCACGGGAACGGAAATCTTCGCCGAGGCGTTCGGCTGCCGCGTAGCCCGTCCGGACGACAACATGCCGTTCGCCCTTCCGTTGATTTCCAAACCGTCGGAAGTCGCCAGGCTCAGGACGCCGCGCTTCGACGCGCCGCCGCTGGGGATGCTGTTCGAGATCGCGGACGCGCTCCGCGCATGGGCCGGAAGGGACGCCGTAATGCGCGTCGTTGACATCCAGAGTCCGATGGATATCGCATCGCTTATCTGGGACAAGAACACATTCTTCATGGCGATGATAGAGGAACCGCAGGCGGTCAAAGACCTGGCCGCCATGGTGCGGGAACTGCTGACCGCGTTCCTTGACGAATGGTTCGCGCGTTACGGGACGGAATTCGTCGCTCATTATCCGGCATATTACATGCCCGGCGGCATCACGCTTTCGGAGGACGACATCGGAACGGTGGGGGTTGACGCATTCGAGGAGTTCTACCTGCCGGAGCTGGTTGAGCTTTCCAGGCGCTACGGCGCGATAGGGATTCACTGCTGCGCCCATGCTCGTCATCAGTGGGACGGATTGATGAAAACGCCCAACCTCCGATTGCTCAACCTGAATCAGCCGGTCGAGGTAATCAGGGAGGCATATTCCCGCTTTGCGAGCCACTGCGCGCAGATGCACCTCTGGTACGGCGAAGGGGATCCGTGGACGTGGCCGGCTCAGTTGCCGGCCAACTCAAGGGTTGTGATCGAGGCCGGCGCGGATTCTCGGGAGCGGGCGATCGAGATTTCGGAGAAACTGCGGGCGGCATGCGGAAGGAAGTGAGTTGTCCGGCAGGTTGTGTTCCAATGTCCATATCCATGTTTTCCAAACCAGTCACAAGCTGTGCCGGTTCCCTATCCCGCCCCGGCGCGACGGGATTGAACGGAGCCTTCCGGTTGTCAGACGCCGGATTTGGCCGTATCATCAAATGTTGAAATGATTGTCCCGAACCTGGACAGTAACAGTCTCAGCCATGCCCGTGGTGGAAAGCGGCGAATGGCGTTGTCGCTGCTGATCGGTCTTGCATGTTTTGCATTAAACGGTTTCACGGATGAGGAAAAGAAGATGAGTCTTGATTTAACGAACGCTGTGGTGGTCGCCCCGAAAGGGCTTTCCGCGCGCGAGCGCAAAGCGGTTGACATGCTTCTCGACGAGGCGGAGAGGCGATCCCGCATACGGTGGAGCCTGACGTATGAATGGCCCGCCGGCGCCGCCGCGGTCGTGGCCGTCGGCAGCAGGGCTTCGCTTCTGGAACTCACCGGAGCGCCGTTGGCCGGCATGATCCCCGCATCCGCGCCCGCCGTCGCCGAGGGGTTCAGCCTCAGCGTTCGGCGCGGCGAAGGCGGACGCCCAATCGCTGTCGCCGCCGGCAATGACGAGCGCGGCGTCCTTTTCGGCATCGGACGCCTGTTACGGGAGTTTCGCATGTCGCGCGACAGGATCGAAGCGCCGCGCGAGATCAACATCTCAACCGCGCCGAAATACCGAATCCGCGGGCATCAGCTTGGATATCGCCCGAAGACAAACTCATACGACGCCTGGACCGCCGCCATGTGGGAACAGTATTTCCGGGACCTGGCAGTATTCGGCGCCAACGCCATTGAACTCATCCCGCCGCGAAGCGACGACGACGCGGACAGCCCCCACTTCCCGCTGCCGCCGATCGAGATGATGAAGCAAATGTCCCGACTGGCCGACGAATACGGGCTGGACGTCTGGGTCTGGTATCCCGCGATGGACAGGGACTACGGCAATCCGGACACGGTCGCGTTCGCGTTGAAGGAATGGGGCGCTGTGTTCGAGCAGCTTCCGCGCATCAACGCCGTCTTTGTGCCGGGCGGCGATCCGGGCCACACGCAGCCAAAGCACATGTTCGCGCTCCTCGAGAAGCAGACGGAGGTCCTTCATCGGACGCACCCCGACGCGCAGATGTGGATGTCCCCGCAGAGCTTCAACGGGGCGTGGATGGACGAGTTCCACGAAATCCTGTCGCGGGAGCAGCCGAAGTGGCTGTCCGGCATCGTGTTCGGGCCGCAGAATAGGACCTCGCTCGAAGAACTCCGGGCGAAGGTTCCGGCGCAGTATCCGATACGCCACTACCCCGACATCACGCACACCTTCAAGTGCCAGTTTCCCGCGCCGGACTGGGACATCGCCTTTGCGTTCACCGAGGATCGCGAACCGATCAATCCCCGCCCTGCCGACTACGCGAACGCAATCCGCCTCACGGCGGAATACACTGATGGTTTCATAACGTATTCGGAAGGCTGCAACGACGACGTGAACAAGGCGGTGTGGGCCTGCCTGGGATGGGACCCGGACATGCCCTTGATTGACGCGCTGCGGCAGTACTCGCGTTACTTCATTGGACCGCAGTTCGAGGACGATTTCGCGCAGGGCCTTCTGGCGCTTGAGCGCAACTGGCAGGGGCCGATACTGACCAATCGGGGCATCTTTGCGACCCTTGCGCTGTTCCAGGACATGGAGCGCCGCGCGGGGCCGCAGGAATTGCTCAAGTGGCGCTTCCAGCAGGCGCTCTATCGCGCGTACTATGACACCTACGTCGCGCGTCGGTTCGCGCATGAGGCCGAACTGGAGCGCCGCGCGATGGACGCGCTTGGACGGGAGGAAAAGATCGGTTCTATCTCTGCGATGCGGGAAGCGGAGACGATTCTCGACCAGGCCGTCCTTGCCCCGGTTGCGGGGGAGCTGCGGGCGCGGGTGTTCGAGTTGGCCGAGGCATTGTTCCAGAGCGCGCGGATGCAGCTCAGCGTGCCGCGCTACAAGGCGATTGACGCGGGGCGAGGGGCCAATCTCGATTTCATTGATTCCCCCCTGAATGACGCTGCCTGGCTAAAGGCGCGCTTCGCAGAAATCAGGGCGCTTCCAGAGGAGAGGGAGCGCCGCGCGGCGATCGAGAAGATTCTCAACTGGACCGATCCCGGTCCCGGCGGGTTCTACGACGATCTCGGCGATGCGACGCGACAGCCCCACCTGGTCCGCGATCCGCAGGCGGCGGCAGGGCAGGCCGTTCCCTGGCGGGACGATCCTGAGTTCCGGCGGGTCTCGCTCGTCGGGTTTCAGCGCAATTCCGCCTGGAGGATGTCATGGCGTCGCCACGCCGAGGCGCGCTATGACTCGCCGCTCGTGATGCGCTATGACAATCTTGATCCGGCGGAGCGGTACAGGGTGCGCGTGGTCTACGCCGGGGACGAATTCCGCTTCAAAGTGCGGCTCTGCGCCGGCGACGGGATCGAGATTCACCCGTACATGATCAAGCCGATGCCGATCGCTCCGCTGGAGTTCGACATCCCGCGCGAGGCCGTGTCCGGCGGCAGTCTCACGCTGACGTGGACTGGTGAGCCGGGGCGCGGCGGCAACGGGCGATGCTGCCAGGTGGCCGAGGTGTGGCTGATCAAAACCAGGTAGAAGCACCGCCGTTTCGGGAGGATGACGCCGATGCCGATTCGCAGGCACGCAAGACAGGTTGTTCCAGCCGTTGCCCTGATTCTTATGCTTTCCGCCCTGGTAGCGGCGCAGGACGCCAGACGCAGGGAGCAAACCTCGGAGAACAATCCGAAGCTCAAGCACGAGCTTGAACGCTTTCCGGAGGCTGACAAGAACAAGGACGGTATCCTGACGCTGCAGGAGGCCAGGAAGTTCCGCGAGGCGGCAACCGGAGGGGAAACCGGTCAACAAGGCGCAAAAGGCGCG
The DNA here is from genome assembly GCA_022711755.1 of Planctomycetota bacterium. GTDB lineage: Bacteria > Planctomycetota > Brocadiia > SM23-32 > JAKLEA01 > JAKLEA01. The sequence continues at coordinate 59,594 of JAKLEA010000012.1, read as the reverse complement.
GCGGCAGTCAAACCGACTTTCGCAGACGTTCGTTACGGCGAGCATCCGCGAAACGTCATGGACTTCTGGCGGGCGAAATCGGAAAAGCCCGCGCCGGTCCTCATCTGCATCCACGGAGGCGGTTTCCGAGCGGGGGACAAGTCCAAATTCGCCTCGTCAATTCCCGGATGGCTCAAGGAGGGCATCTCTGTCGTCGCGATCAATTATCGCTTCGTGGACGGTCCGAATTCCGAGCCGTTCCCCGGCCCGATGCTGGACGGCGCGCGCGCCATCCAATTCGTCCGGACGAAGGCGGCGGAGTGGAATATTGACCCGAAGCGCATTGCGCTGACCGGCGGATCAGCCGGCGGTTGCATGAGCGTCTGGCTTGCCCTGCATGACGACATGGCCGATCCGAAAAGCGACGATCCGGTCAAGCGGGAGTCCACGCGCGTCTCCTGCGTCATCGGCCAGGGGGCGCAGACCTGCCTGGACCCGAAGATCATGTTCGCAAAGATCGGCGGCAACCCGGCGATGCATCCCATGCTGCTCCCCTTCTACGGCGCGAAGACGATGGAAGACCTTGAAAAACCGGAATTCCGGAAACTGATAGAAGAGGCCAGCGCGACAAACTTTGCGAGCGCGGACGACCCGCCACTGATGCTCTGCTATAAAGGGCGCATTGACAACGTCCCCCTCCCCCCCGACGCTTCTACGGGCGTTTCCATCCACCATGCCATGTTCGGGAAAGTAATGCAGGAGAAACTGGAGCCGCTGGGAGTCGAGTGCGGCGTATACTATGAAGGCAACCCCGCGACGCCGGAGATGCAGATGGCCTTCCTGAAGAAACACCTCGGACTGGAGCGGCAATGATGAAGTCTGCCTTGATTGTCATATGCGCGGCGATTCTGACCGCCTTGCCGGTCCCGGCGGCGGAGGGGGCGGGCGCGATACCGGTCTTTGTCAGCATTCCCCCGCAGGCGCAGTTCGCAAAGAAGGTCGGCGGCGCGCGAGTGTCGGTATCAGTCCTTGTCGGGCCGGGGCAGAATCCGCACGTTTTCGAGCCGAAGCCTCAACAGATAGCAGCGCTTGGCAAGGCCCGGCTTTATTTCACAGTCGGCGTCCCGTTCGAAAGGACGCTCGTTGAGCGGATCAGCAAGAGCATGCCCGGCCTGAAAATCACGCCGACCGACAGGGGGATCAAGAAACTCGCCATGACGGAATGCGACCATCATGAAGAGGGCAGTCATGAAGAGCATGAGGCGGATGAGGAGGGGCTGGACCCGCACGTCTGGCTTGCCCCCCTCCTGATCAAGGTTCAGGCCAAGAACATGGCGGATGCCCTGATCGAGAGCGATCCGGCGAACGCGGCGGAATACAGGAAGAACCTTGAAATCTTCGGGAATGAGCTTGATGAACTGCACGCCCGGATTGCCAAAACGCTTGCGCCGCACAAGGGACAGGCGTTCTACGTCTTCCATCCGGCGTTCGGCTACTTCGCCGACGCATACGGCCTGCGTCAGAAGGCAGTCGAGGCGGGGGGCAGGCAGCCGACGCCGAAGCAGTTATCCGCGCTCATCAAGCAGGCGCGCGAAGACGGCGCGAAGGTTGTCTTCGTCCAGCCGCAGTTTGACAAGCGCAGCGCGGAAACGATAGCCCAGGCGATAGGCGGCGCTGTTGTCCCGCTTGACTCGCTTGCAGAGGACGCCACGGGAAATCTGGAACTGATGGCCGACCAGATCGCTAAAACTATGGACAAGGGCAAGTAATCCCACGGACTCGGACTGGACGCGGCGTTGGATTCACTCATTGAATGACCGCGAAATATGCAGCGGGGCTTTACCATCCCAGTCACGATGAGAATTCCGGACATCCCGGTCAGGCTTGATTCCCCCCCGAATCGCATATAGACTCAACCACTAAGGCGAATTCGCGTGCCGCCGCATTTTCCGGAGGAGACGCATGAACGACTGCATTTTCTGCAGGATAGCGCGCGGGGAAATTCCCGCGCATAAACTAATGGAGGACGGCTTGACGCTGTCTTTCCTCGACATCAATCCCGTCAATCCCGGCCATGCGCTAGTTATAACGAAGAACCATTACGCCGCGCTGACCGATATCCCGCCCGACGAAATGCGCGCGCTGGCGGAGCACCTTCAGCGTCTGGCCTGCGCCGTCTCGACCGCAACCGGAGCGGAGGGTTACAACATCATCCTCAACAACGGCGTCTGCGCCGGGCAGGTCGTCCCGCACGCGCATTTCCACGTCATACCGAGGACATCGTCGGACGGCTACCGCCTGGGCTGGCGGCAGGGGAAATACGGCCAGGGCGAAGCCGAGGCGATCTGTCGGAAGATACGGGACAACTTCTGAATCGCGTATTCGATGGCGGGTTTCAAACCCGTTACAACGGATTCGCGCGCAGAAAACCTTGTTCAGGAATGAAGCGATGACCGACGGCGCGACAGGAGTGGAGGATTTCCACGGACCGGTCCGCGTGAGCGAACCGCCGGGAACCGCATCGCTAGCATGGGGGGAGATTCTGCGCGACGTGATCGGCTCGCGCGAGATCGCCTGGGCGCTGGCCGCGCGCGAGATCAAGGTCCGATACAAGCACAGCATCCTCGGCATCGGCTGGGCGCTCTTCGCCCCGCTTGTGGCGACGGTCATCTTCACGCTGGTCTTCACCCGAGCGATCAACCTCGATACCGGCGACGTTCCATACCCGCTCTTCGCCTACATCGGCCTCGTGCCGTGGACGTTCTTCGCAACCGGGCTGCTGAAGGCGACCGAAAGCCTGAGGCAGCATTCAAACCTTGTCACGCGGGTCTACTTTCCGCGCGAGGCTCTTCCGATTTCCTGCATTCTGAGTTCTCTTGTGGACTGCGTCGTAGCCGCGTTCCTGGTCGCCTGCATGATGGCCTTCTACGGCCGCGCTCCGCGCGTCGGCGTGATCGCCTTGCCGCTCGTCTTCGCGGCGCAACTTGCGCTGATGACCGGGCTTGGCCTCCTGTTCGCCGCCGGGAACATGTTTTTTCGCGACGTTGGATTGATAATCCAGGTGATAATCCCCCTCTGGATGTGGGCTTCGAGCGTCGCATACCCCATCCCCGACACCGGGATGTTCCGCTGGCTGAATCTAATCAACCCCATGACGCCGATCCTTAACGCCTACAGAGACCTGATTCTGCGGGGGACGCTTTCAGCTCCATGGAGCCTGCTGACCGCCGCCGCCATTTCGTTCCTGATCGCAGGGCTTGCGCTGAGGCTGTTCCACTCCTGGGAATTCAAGTTCGGGGAGCTTACCTGATGCGCCGCGCACCATCGGAGGGGAGGGCGCGACCGTGAGCGACCATAAACCGGTCCACCTGATAGGACCATATCCCCCCCCCTATGGCGGAGTGGCGGTCCACGTGGAGGGACTGCTCGGTTGCATCCCGCCGGACGAGCGCCGGATGAGGCTGATGGGATACGGGGATTGGGCGAAGCCGCCCGATGGCGGGAAGCGTCTCGGCGCGCGCGTAAGCCCCGCCGCAATCGGCAGACTCGCCGCGTCGGCCCCGTCAGGCGCGCTGCTCCACGACCACAGCACGCTGCCCGTCACCCCCAGTCCGCAGTCGGCGGCGGCCTTCGAGGCGGCGCATCGCCTGAAGCGTTGGCGTTGGATTGCGACGATCCATGACGGCACATGGCCGGAGCGATTTGCGAAATACGAAGGCTGGCGCAGGAAGCTGGTCCTGCGGCTGGCCGAGCGGGCGGAGAGATTCATCTTTGTCAGCGAGGAATTGCGCGATTTCGCGGAATCCGAGCTTGGGCTGAAGGGCGGCTCAGTGATCCCGCCCCTGCTGCCGCTTCCGCGCAACGCGGCTGCTAAGGAATTGCCCGCCGGAATCGAGCGAATCTTCTCAAGTCACGACCGCGTCTGGATCGCCTGCGGGGCGATGATCCCGAATTACGATTTCCCGACAATAGCCAGCGCAATATTGGAGGAGAAGCAGGATGGGGCAAATGTCGCTCTGATCCTCTTCGACGGCGGATTCGAGAGCGACGCCGCCACAACCGGGACAGTGGCCAGGACTCTATCCTGTCTAGGCGAGAGCGCGGTCGTGTTGAAGAGCGCGCCGCGCGCGGTCGTTCTAGGCGCGATGCTGCGAAGCGGACTTTGCATTCGCGGCGTTCGGGAGGAGTCGTTCGGCCTGTCGCGCATCGAAGCGCTCTGGGCCGGCTGCCGACTCGTTGCCACGCCAACGGGCCTGAGAATCGGCGCGGTCGAATACGCGTTCGGCGACGCGCAGAGCCTTCGAGCGGCCATGAAGAAGGCGATTAAAACCCCGATTGATTTCTTCTCAAAAGCCGCAGAGGAAATGACGCGGCAGGCCGCGCGGAACATGGAGAGCATCAAGGCGCTCTATGCCGAACTTGATTAGGGAATTTCTGAGCGGCGCAAGAACCGTGAAGTTCGACGCGGTCCGCATCGGCGTCTGCCAGATAGCCGCCCTCGGGGTCAGCATCCTGACGGGGGCCGTCCTGGCGCGCTCACTCAACGTCGGGGACATGGGCAAGGTTGACCTTTTTGTCAATCTGAGCGGGTTGCTTGGCGAGATTGCCTTTCTTGGCGTCGGCAGCGGACTGCTCTACCATCTCGCCAACCGCAAGGTCGAGTTGTCGCGCATTCACGCCACCGGCTTGCTGCTGGTGGCGCTCCTCAGCGTCGGCGCGCTTGCGCTCGGAGCGGCGACCATGCCGCTCTGGGCCGGTCGTTTCGCGGGGCTTTCGCGGGGCTTCGTCATCGCGGCGCTGGCCCTGACGCCGTTCCTGCTTTACCAATCCCTCTGGCAGAACCTCATGCCGGGAATCAACGAGGCCCCGCGCTTCTACCTCGTCAACCTTGCCGTTGCGGCCGCCGGGCTTGGCGCCCTGATCATCCTCGTCTTCGGCGGCCCGTTCGACGCGGGCAGGGCCATGATCTGGCGCGCCGGGATCTGTCTGGCCGGCCCGCTCGTCGGCTTCTTCATAATCGCCTCGAAACACAAGGGCTGGCGCATTGACGCGGGCCTGGCCAAGAACGTCCTGCGCTACGGCATATTCATCTACGTCGGGACCTTTGCAAACGCCTTTCATATGCGCCTTGACCAGTTGATGATAAACGCCCGTTTCGGTCCGGCGGACGGAAACGCGCAGGTGGCCCTTTACACGCGCGGACTCCGCGTCGCAGAAATGATCCTCATCGTAACAGGCGCGATGGCCGTCGCCGCTCTGCACAAGATCGCGTCGCAGAACCCCGACGAGGCGCGCCGCCTTGCGCACAAGCTTTTCTGGCCTCTGCTCGGCCTGCTCATCCTCGGCGCGGCTCCCCTGGCGCTGATCGCTCCCTGGCTCATGGGCCTGATCTACGGAAAGGCATACGTCGTCTCCGGCGAGGTATTGCGCAGCCTGCTGCCGGGGATGCTTCTCTGGGGGACGTGCCAGATCATGTCCAACGTGCTGGCATACAATCTTGGCAAGCCGCACCTTTGCGCGACTGCCGCCGTCATCGGTCTTCTGGTCAACTACGCGGTGAATTCGCTGTTGATCCCGTCCGGTGGCATAATAGGTGCGGCTTGGGCGCGGACAATATCCTTCGCCGTCGTGACCGTTTTCATCATCGCCTGCGTGGAATGGCTTGGCCACAGGCGTGGAACGGGCGTTCCAAACCCATCCGCCGACAGAGTAACATCCTCAGGCCATGACGATGGGAAAACCTAATGAGCGATAATCCGCGCATCTATGACGACTGGAGCGAGGTTGAACGCCTTGCCGTAGAGATAGGCGAGAAGGCGGCGCGCGACCGCATCCTGTCCAACTTTGAAAAAGCGCGCGCGCAGCTCGATTCGTCCGACGTCATCAAGGTCTACGACGCCGAATACCTCAAGCATCTCGACGCCCTGCCGGTATGGCGCAAGGTGAAAGACGTTTTCCCGGTCAAGATGACGCAGAAGCCGACCTTCAGCCGAATCGAGGCGATGCCGTCCGGCGCGCGCGTTCTCGACGTCGGCTGCGGAGCGGGGGATTTCGTTCTGGCCCTCGCCGCGCTGGGCCATTCCTGCGCCGGGCTTGACACTGACGCGAACGCCGTGCGGGAGGCCCTCAGAAGGCGCGACGAAAATGCTGGTTTATTCCGCGTCAAGCCGGAATTCTTCGTCGGGCGCATGGACTCTTTCGAATACGAAGGCCGCGCAGACGCAATCACCCTGAACGACGTCGTGGAGCACGTCAGCGTCCGCGAACTCAGGCCGGCCCTCGCTCACATACGGTCGCTGCTCGCGGGGGGGGGGGAGCTTCTGATCCACACGCCCAATGGCAACGCGCAGTGGTGCCTGACCGAGCGCAACTGGAAGGTTTCGCTCTGGGAAATCGTCCAGAGGCTTCGCGGCATCGCTCCGCCTGAGAAATCCCTGAAGCAGGTCTACTACGAGCAGACGCACATCAACGTCATGAGCTTCCGGGCGTTACGCGAACTTCTTTCCGAAACCGGATTCGACGCGGAGGTCCGCTACGACGAGCGCGACGGCGCTCCGATAATCCGCGAGGTCGCAAGCTCGAACATGATGGTCATCGCAAGACCGAGGAAAGCACTCGTCTAGGAAGGCACGTAGTTCTGTCCAAAAGGAGTACCTAAAATGAGATTGACACGTCTGACAATCCACAATTTCCGTGGCATCCATGATGCATCTGTTAATCTTTTCGGATACAGCCTGCTCGTCGGGCCAAACAATGCTGGCAAGAGTACCGTCATTGACGCCATCCGCGTATTCTACGAGAAGGACGGGTTCAAGTTCAAACCCGACCGGGACATGCCCTTCATAAAGGGTGCTGATCAGGAATCATGGCTGGAGTTAGTTTTCAGCCTTTCAGATGCTGAGAATTCGTCGCTAGCCGGTAATTACCAGCATCAGGATAGGACACTTCGGGTTCGGAAGTTCCTAAAAACTGGCGACAAGGATAGAGACGGTGCGATCTTCGGCTACCAGCCGGACGGAAGCCTATCCACTGAACGTTTCTACGGAGCCAAGAATGTCCAAGACGGCAAGTTCGGCGACATCGTCTTCGTACCTGCCATCAGCAAGGTTGATGAGCACACGAAATTGAGCGGACCATCCGCCCTGCGCGACCTGCTGACGAATATCCTTGAAGCAGTCGTGGAATCAAGCCCGTCATACGAAAAGTTCTCTAAGGACTTCGATGCATTTGCCCAAGGGGTCAAGACGGAGAAGACCGAAGATGGTAGATCGCTGGCCGGACTGGAGTCGGAATTGGGTGCTCTGCTAGAGTCTTGGGGAACGGGCTTCCAACTCGATATGAAGTCTCCGTCAATTACTGAGATCATAAAGACTCTCTTATCCTACGATTGCATAGACAAGGCCCACGGCAGAGCTATGACGGCGGATCAATTTGGATCGGGCTTCCAGCGGCATTTTATCTACTCACTCATCCAGATTGGGGCAAAGTACGTCGGAAAGAAGCCTTCGAAGAAGGCCAAGGACTTCACCCCCTCCATGTCGCTGATACTGTTTGAAGAACCTGAGGCATTCCTGCATCCGCCCCAGCAGGAAATCCTTGCACAAGGCCTCAGGACGCTCTCGAACAATCCTGACCGACAGGTGATATGTTCGACGCATTCTGCACACTTTGTCAGCCGTAACGCTGAACACATTCCCGCTATGGCACTTCTGAAACGGGACAACGGACGCATCACTATCCGCCAGATAGATGGCACAGCTTGGATTCAGATTGTGGACGCCAACCAAACCATAAATGGAATCGCCGTCAAGTGGCCCAAGCTCAAGGCCCGACTTGAACAGGATGACTTGAAGCCGGAGATGGAAGCTGTGAAGTATTTTCTCTGGCTTAATCCTGACCGATGCGGAATGTTCTTTGCCAATCACGTCCTGATCGTGGAAGGTCCTAGCGAGCAGGCGTTCATTAACAAACTACTCGGTGACGGCAAGATAACTCGTCCTTCGGATGGGTTGTATGTGCTGGATACCATCGGTAAGTTCAACATTCACCGTTTCATGAACTTATTGGCTACTCTGGGTATTCGGCATTCAGTGATCCATGATGATGATAACAACAGCAACGAACACGCGGATGTGAACCAACTCATCCAAGATTCAAAGAGCCAATTCACTGTCGCCGTGAGTGCTGTCCCTAGTGATGTGGAGGCATTCCTCGGCGTACCCAAGCCAAAGTCGGACCACAGGAAACCGCAACACCTGTTGTATCTGCATGAAACCGGACAGATCGCCCCAGAGAAACTGCGAGCGTTCTGCGAGCTTGTTGAAAAATGTCTGGCACGGCCATCCACGCCCTAATGCAGAACCGACTCATGAACGATGGCGAATTCGTGTCGCTCGATCTTCTGGAACTGGCGCGGATCGGCATCCTCGGCGGCGAACAGCGAGGTCGCGAAGTTATTTATGTGCATCCCGCGCTGGTCGAGGTGTTGACCACATGAGTCGAGGATCCGCTGGACGTGTTCGCGCCGACGTGTCGAAAATCCGGCGGATATGCGACACGTCCGGGAGCATATGTCGAAGGCGTAAACATGTCTCGGGACCCTTTCGCTGAATAAGGACTCAAGCCAATGTCTAAACCCAACTTCATAATCTTCCTTACCGACGATCAGGGCTACGGCGATCTCTCCTGCATGGGCGCGACGGATTTCAGCACGCCGAACCTTGACCGCGTCGCAGCCTCCGGCTGCCGGTTCACGGACTGGTATTCCAACTCGCCCGTCTGCTCCCCCTCGCGAGCGTCTCTGATGACGGGGCGGTACCCCGGCAACGCTGGCGTGCGCTCCATCCTCGCGGGGCACAGGATGACGACCGGCCTGCCGAAGAAGGTTCCGACGCTGGCGACCGCGTTGAAGGAGCTTGGCTACGCCACCGGCATGTTCGGCAAGTGGCATCTCGGGCTGGCCGACGGCAGCCGCCCGAGCGATCACGGTTTCGACGAATGGTTCGGCTTCCTGGCCGGGTGCATTGACTACTACTCGCACATCTTCTACTGGGGCATGAACCACGGCGGCCCCGGCAACGATCCGACGCACGACCTCTGGGACAACAATCGGGAGATTTTCGAGAACGGACGCTACTTCACGGAACTCATCACGGAGAGGGCCGTCGCCTTTATCCGGCGCATGGCGCAGCGCGGCGAACCGTTCTTCCTTTACGTCCCGTATAACGCGCCGCATTACCCCATGCACGCCCCGCGCAAATATCTCGACCGCTTTCCCAATCTCCCCCCCGACAGACGCATCATGGCCGCAATGATCAGCGCCGTTGACGACAGCGTCGGGGCGATCATGGCCGAGGTCGCAAAGCGCGGCATGACGGATAACACGCTCGTTTTCTTCCAATCGGACAACGGCCCCTCCCGCGAAACGCGAAACTGGCTGGACGGGCGGCAGGACCCCTATTACGGCGGAACCGCCGGCAAGCTGAAAGGGCACAAGTTCAGCCTCTACGAGGGCGGCATTCGGATGCCCGCGCTGATGAGCTGGCCGGATAAGATTCCGCCGGGGCAGGTGATCAAAGAGGCCGGCGCAGCGATGGACATCTTCCCGACCTGCCTGAAGGCGGCGGGCGGCAATCCGTCGGAGTATGAGCTTGACGGGCGCGACGTTCTGCCGATGGTCTCCAGCGGTGCGCCGTCGCCCCATGGGGAGATCTTCTGGGAGATGGGCAACCAGAACGCCATGCGGCGGGGGAAATGGAAGCTCGTCCTGAACGGACAACTTGTCGAGGGCGCCCCGCCCGAGGACGCCGTCTTCCTGAGCGATCTGGAGGCGGACATGGGCGAGCGACGCAACCTTGCCGACGAGCATAAGGACGTCGTCGAGGAGATGGTGGCGGACACGGAGCGATGGCGGGCGGGGATTGAGAAAAGGTGGCGGGAGGAATGGCAGGGGAAGTAAAGCGGAGTTTCATCTTCCTCAAATAATGCAACCCAGTGCCGTTCTTTCCCTGCTGCAATCTATCAAAAGTCATATGCCAATCTTGACATTCGCCTGCTCTGGCGATATAAAATTGTTTGTCCAGCCAAACATTTTTGGCCCTGGAGATAAAAACATGCCTGACCAAACAGCCCTCAGCCCCAGCCAGGAGGACTACCTGGAGACCATCTTCCTGCTCGTCAGGGAGAAAAGCGTGGCGCGCGTGAAGGACATTGCGACGCGCATGGGCGTTCACGTCTCGTCGGTCACCGGCGCGCTCAAAGGGCTTTCCGCCAAGGGACTCATCAACTACGACCCGTACAGCTACGTCACGCTGACGGACGATGGCGAGCTTCTCGGCAAGGGTCTGGCCCGCAAGCACGAGGTACTGCGCGACTTCCTGATCAAGGTGCTGAGCGTCGAGCCGGAGACCGCGGAGCGCAACGCCTGCCACATGGAGCACGCGGTGGAGCCGGATGTGATGGAGCGGCTCGTGCATTTTGTCGAGTTCGTTGACCGCTGCCCGCGCGCCGGGTTCGAGTGGCGAAAGGACATCGAGGATTTCTGCTCCCGGGGCGGCGAACCGGAGGACTGCGCGGAATGCGTGGCCGCCTGCCTGAAGTCCACGCGAAGCGCCGCGCGAAAGGCCGTGGCCGGCGACGGGCCGAAGCGCCTCTGGGAGCTTGAGGCGGGGGACAAGGCGCGCGTGACCCGCGTGAAAACAGGCGGCCCCGCCATGGACCGGCTTTCAGAGGGAGGAGTGGAGAGGGGGGCGACACTGGAGGTTGAAAGCGTCGCCCCGACCGAGAGCTTCATGATGATCAAGGCGCGCGGATATCACCTTAGGGTTCCGAGGCACGCGGCAGAGCGCATCCGCGTCAACGTCGAAAGGACTCGCGATGACAACCGCTAGCCCGCACAAAGGACACGCGCCAGACGCCTTCTCCCTGAGCGACGCCACGCCGGGACACAAGGTTCGCCTGGCAAGCGTTGACGAGCATCCGGGACTCAGAATGCGGCTGGCGGCGATGGGCATGTTGCCCGGGGTAGAGATGCTGGTCGTTCGCAATTCCGGGCGCGGGCCGTGTGTGGTGGAGGTCCGCGGCGCGCGCATCATGCTCGGACGAGGCATGGCGCTGAAAATGATGGTCCGTCCTCTCCGGGCCGCAAAGGTCCCGCCGGCATGAATCCTCCAGCAAGGAAAGTTATCGCGGCGCTGGCCGGGAATCCCAACGCCGGAAAGACGACCATATTCAACAATCTCACCGGCTCGCGGCAGAAGGTCGGAAATTATCCCGGCGTCACAGTCGAAAAGAAGTTCGGAGCGCTGCGCAGAGGCGACGTCGAGATCACGGTCGTGGACCTTCCGGGAACCTATGCCCTGACGGCCTTCTCGCAGGAGGAGGTTGTCGCCCGCAATTTCGTCGTGGATGAGAGGCCGGACGTAGTCGTGGACATTGTTGACGCCTCGAACCTTGAGCGAAACCTTTATCTGACAACGCAGTTTATGGAACTTGAAGCGCCGCTCGTTCTGGCCCTTAACATGAGCGACGTCGCCGCCCGCAAGGGCTACTGCATTGACTGCGAAAAGCTCGCTTCGCTGCTTGGAACGCGCGTGGTCCGCACCGTTGGCAACAAGGCGGAGGGAATGGACGCGCTGCTTGACGAGATCGCACATGCCGCTGAATCGCCCTCCCCCGCGCCGGTCAGGCTGGATTATGGACGCGAGATCGAAGAGGAATTGGCGAAACTATCCGGACTGATTGGTGACAGACCGGAAGCGTTGCGCCGATACCCCTCCCGCTGGCTCGCGCTCAAGCTCCTCGAGGGCGACCAACCGGCCATGGAACTTGTCGCAGCTCATCTGGCAAGCTCCTCCGAAGTTCTGGCGGCCGCCGAGGCATCCAGACGCCACCTGAAGACCATCTTCGGAGACGAGCCGGAAATCATAGTGGCCGACCGGCGATACGGCTTCATCTCAGGGGCCTGCCAGGAGGCAGTCCGAAGCACTGTCGAGTCCCGCCACAGCATGTCCGACAGCATTGACGGCATTATCCTTCATCCCGCCCTCGGCCTCCCGATTTTCCTTATTACGATGTATATCGTCTTTCAGATGACATTCGCGCTTGCCGAGGCCCCCATGCGATGGCTGGAGTCCGCATTTGCGCTCGCGGCGGAAGCAGTCTCCCGGAACTGGCCGGCCGGGGCGCCTGACGCTCTAAGGGCGCTGCTCACCGAGGGCGTCATCGGCGGCGTGGGCGGCGTAATCGCCTTCCTGCCCAACATTCTCCTGCTCTTCCTGGCCATCGCCGTCCTGGAAGACACCGGCTACATGGCCCGCGCCGCATTCGTGACGGACAGGCTCATGCATAAAATCGGACTGCACGGCAAGAGTTTCATACCGATGCTCATCGGCTTCGGCTGCTCAGTTCCGGCTATTCTGGCAACGCGGACGCTCGACACGCGGCGCGACCGGCTTACGACTATGCTCGTAGTGCCCCTGATGAGCTGCGGCGCGCGGCTGACGATCTACGCGCTCTTCATTCCGGCCTTCTTCAGCGACGACGTCCTGGTAAATCTCGGCGTGATTAAGATCACGACTCACGCGCTTATCCTTTGGCTCATGTACCTGATCGGGATCGCCCTTGCAGCGCTGCTGGCCCAGTTGCTCAGGAAAACCCTTTTTGCTGGGGAAACGGCGCAGTTCGTCATGGAACTCCCGCCCTACAGGATGCCGACATTCGCGGGATGCGTGGTGCATACGTGGGAGCGCGGGAAACTCTATCTCTGGAAGGCCGGGACCGTAATACTTGGTATCTCCATCATCCTGTGGGCGCTGACCAGCTACCCAAAGAACGACGATGCGCGAATGGAGTATGACGCGAGGCTGGCCGATGCCGCGCATAAGTATGAAAGCCGCGCCGCCGAGGTTGCGGCCATGATCGGCGCAGGACAGGCAGCCGCGGGAGTTCTGGCGTCCGGCGAAATCTTCGACGAAAACTACTTCATGGCGCCCACCGGCGACGAGGACAGAAAGAAACTGGCGAACCTTTTCGGCGTCGCTCAGAAAATCGCCCTAATCTGCAGCCACTATGAAAACGGAGACGACGGCTTCCCGGGATGGAGCCAGCACTACGACGTCGCGGAAATTCATCGCAACGCAGCGCTTGCCGAGCTTCGCCGCGCTGACACCGCGCTCTTCGACGCGGCAGCCAGGTACCTGGAGAATGTGCGCGGACCTATGATGGAGGAGAAACAGACGCTTGCGAATGAACGGCGGGCCGCGGAGTTGCGCCATTCCATCGCCGGGCGCATCGGCGGGGCGCTGGAAAAACCGCTGAACCTGATCGGGTTCGACTGGCGGATCGCCACGGCCCTCATCGGCGCGTTCGCGGCAAAGGAGGTCTTCGTCGCCCAGATGGGCATTGTCTTCTCGGTCGGCGAGACGGGCGAGAACTCGAAGGCCCTGCGCGAGAAAATCCGCGCGGCATATTCACCTTTGGCCGGCTTCTGCGTCATGCTGTTCTGCCTGATCGGCTTCCCCTGCATGGCGACCGCCGCTGCCACGTGGCGCGAAAGCGGAAGCTGGAAATGGGCCGCCCTTCAGTTCGGGGGCTTGACTTTGACGGCCTACGTCGTCACCCTCATTGTCTATCAGGTCGGCAGCAGGCTGGGCATCGGAATCTGAGACAGGAAATGGAGCCGGCAATGCCAAAGCGCAGGATGGGCACACCACACCCGGGCAGTGCTCGAAACCGGAAAACCGCCGCTTGCGCTTCGGGGCATCCCGGCGGAAATGATCCGTCCGTGGCGCGTTGCAGCGCGCCCCCGCGTGATAACGTATCCCGGTTGTTAGGCACTGAAGGCCCCGGCATCGTCAAGGCCGCGTCAAAGGCTGACGCCTTCCTGCGCGACACGCCGAAGGCAAAACTCCTCCGGCAGATCGGCCAAACCCTGGACTGCGTTCCCTGCGTCCGGCACATCAACAAAGATTTCTTCCAGGACTCCTACGGCGGCGCGAAGCCCGATCGGCGCGACGACCTTCTTGCTGGTCGCGGACTTTTCTATGTGAACGAGGGCAGGCGTCTGTTCCTCGACTGCACCGCCGGCCATTACCAGATGACGTGGGGATACAACGATCCGGAGCTTCTTGGCGTCCTGGAGGAGGCGACGCGGCTCGGCGTCGTCTGGGACGATCACAGCAACCTGCCAGGGAACCCCGTCAAGGCCCTCTCACGCAAACTCGTTGAGTTGGCCAATGTTGACAATCCCATTCTGAAGGAGGAAGGCCCCTACGCGCTGACGGCATCCCCCGAAAATCTGAACACCGTCCTTCTCGGCGTCTGCACCGGCACGGTCGCGTGCTCAACCGCGCTGAAGATCATGCTTGAGCGCTGCCGCCGCGAGCGAAAGCCCGGCCCGCCGGTCATCGTCACCATCGAAGGCAATTACCATGGGACGGACTTCCTGGCGCAGCATCTGCGCGGAATGTGGCCAAGGTTGTTCGACGGCCTTTTCAGCGCGCGTGTCGAGCCGAACGACTATTCCGCGCTTGAGGCCGTCTTCGCTAAACACGGGGAGCGGATCGCGGGTTTCATGTGCGAGCCGATCCTGATGAACCGCGAGTGCATCCTGATCGAGAAGGATTTTCTGAAACTTGCCGGCGACCTGTGCCGCGCAAACGGCGCGCTTATTGCGATAGACGAGATACAGACCGGCTTCTGGGCGCCGCGCGTTTTCCGCTCGGTTGACCTCGGATTCGCGCCGGACTTCATAATCTGCGGCAAAGGCATGACCGCCGGCTTCCATCCGCTTTCAGCCGTGATTTACAAGAGCGGACTGGACGTGCTGGAGATGTATGACTCGATCAGCACGAACGGCAACGCCCCGATGGCGTCGCTGATCGCCCTCCAGAGCATCGCCATGATGGAGCGGGACCTTGCCCGCGTTGCGAAGACCGGCGATGACTTCTTCACAAAGATGAGCGGACTGGCTGAGGAGTTCCCGAAGATACTGATGGCGGCCCGCGGAGACGGCTATCTTGCGGGACTGAAATTTCACAGGGTCGCCGACGCGATCGCATTCCACAAGCGCTGCATGGAGCGCGGGCTTTGGCTGCGCGTTCACGCATACCACGAGGGGCACAGCACGATACTTGTGAAGTTCGCGCTGGCGCTGGACGGGGAGACTACGGAATTCTTTATTGACGCCCTGCGGGAGCTACTCGCCAAGATGCGCGGCTAACCGGGACTTACCCCTCCCCCTGGGATGCGTCGCAGGCGCATTGCCCGCCGAAGGTCTGCGCCATCAGAGCTTCCGCGCCGCCCAGCGAATCCCCCTCAGCAGAGCCTCCCTGAACGACGGGTGTTCCCATGCGCGGTGGTCGTGCCCAGGCTGGAAGCAGAAGACTCTCGCGCTGTTATAATCCCGCGCCCAGCCGACCGTTTTCATGCTCTTCGGGTTGTCGGCAGTGAAAAGCTTCAAGCAACCCTCGCCCGCATCAGCCATGGTGTAAGTCTCGTCGCGCATCGTCCACGGCTTCAACCCCCGCGTGATCGGATGATCGCCGGGGGCTATCTCGATTGTGATATCCTGCTCGACGTCGTAGCCGAAGGAGCGGTCGGGAAAGCCGACGGCCTCGTGCCAGACCGGGCTGTCCGGGTAGGCGAGGATGGCGTGGTGAAGGATGACGAGGCCCTGCGCGGTGTGTCCGAAATCGGCGATGGCTTTTTCGATGGCGTCCTTGAACGGGCCGTCGAGTTTCATGTTCATGTTATAGAAGAGCAGCGCATCGTAATCGCGCCGGCATCCGGCGCAGTCAACCGCCCAGTTTTCGATGGTCTGGAAGTAAGGAGTCACGCCTTCCATCGAAAGGAAAAGTTCGTTCCATTGTGGAATCTCAAAGGGGTGGAAGCCCTCGATAACCGCGAGATTGATGTTATCGCCGCGTTTCTCCAGCGCCATTTCTGTTGCTCCCAAAAAGACATTGCCAGCCTTCCATTGTCAAATCGCGCAGCCGGCATTTTACACGAAATCCCGGGCGAAACAGTACTTACTCTCGCGTTCGAACCTCGAGTTTGCGCAACGCTTCGCAGGGGAACAAATGCGGCGGACCTGTCGCCACGCCGATCCTGGCCGTAGTTGCTGCGCGGAGCCGACATGCCGGGGCGCCATTGCGAGCGCCTCGCCGATTTGGAACAATATATCCGGATGCGCGTAATGAATTCCCGCATCCCTTTCCGGGAGGCTGCCGCCATGCCAACGCATTTGACAAGCGTCTGTCAACCGCATCGTCTTGTGTTGCCGATCTTGTGCGTCTCGCTCTGTTGCTTTGCGTTGGGAGCCGGGGAAGTCGTCCGCCCGCTCGACGAGTGGACTGACGCGAAGACCGGGCGCCGCGTCGTCCGCCTCACCCGCCGCGAAGGTCACAATCGGACCTTCTACTTCCACCAGAACAACTTCACGGAATCCGGCGACAAGATGATCTTCATCGGCTCGGCGCCGGACGGCAACCGCGCATTCGCCGTTGACGTGAATACGCTGGCGACGGAAACGCTGACTGACCGCAGCGTGGGCTTCGAGGTCGTGGACGCGAAAAGACGCAAACTGTATTACCTGAGCGGGGACGCGGCTTTCTCCACATGCATTGACACAAAGGAAACGCGCGAGATCGCAAAGCTCCCCCCGCATTACAAGTTCGGCAGGGGCCTCTCTGTCAGCGCGGACGGGAAGACGCTTCTGGGCTGTTATGCGCTCGGAGAGGAAAAGATATCCGCCGGCTCAAAGGATGAGTTCATAGCGAAGGTGTTTGCGGCCAATCTGCCCAACGCGCTCTACACGATTGACATCGAGACGGGAAAAATGACCGAGATTCTGCGCGAAAACACGTGGTTCGGACACACACAGTTTTCCCCGACGGACCCGCAGTTGATCGAGTTCTGCCACGAAGGGCCGGAAGACAAGCTTGACAGAATGTGGTTGATCCGCGCCGACGGCTCGGGGTTGCGAAACCTGCGTCCAAGATCCGTTCCGGGAGAATGGGTGTCCCACGAGTTCTGGGCCCCGGATGGAAAGAGCGTCTGGTTCGACCTGTTGATACGCGGAAGGGATGCTCGCCCAAGCCAGAAGGTTGCCTCTCTCCTGGCGCTGGAAGAAATGTATGTAGCGAAGGTTGATATAGCGACGGGAACGACGACCCGTTATGGAATCCCAAACTGGTCACACTGTTGGCATTATAACGTCTCAGCGGACGGACTACGAATATGCGGCGATGGAGACCATTTCTGGGGAAACTCGAGCCGTTGGATTTTTCTTTACGATCCGGACGGCGCGAAGATGAAGATCACGAAGCTCTGCTCCCTGGCAGAGAATAGCTATCGAGAGGCGCCCAACGCCCGCTTCACGCCGGACGGAAAACGGGTAGTATTCCAGGCAGACATGGGGGGAAGCATGAACGTGTATGCGGTTGAGGCTGAATGAAGCAGGAGAATACAAATAATTGGTCGTCGCGCCATCCTTTTACGGACTCTGCTCGAGTAACTTCTCACAAAACACAACAAAGAGTTTTGCGTAAGCCGCTGCATTTCGCGCCCTCTCCTCGGTTACCGGTGGAGGAACGGTGTAATCCGACTCCGAACGCAAACTGAAAGCATCCAGCAGGTACTTCTGCAACTGCCTGTCCGCAAGTCCGGGCTTGACGACAAACTCCCCGAAGGTCCCGATCACGGCATGATGCGAACTGCGCTCCACGTCCATTTCGTTCAATACGGACTTGGCCGCGTGGAACATTGCGTAATAACTGCGACTTGCGGCTGCCGCCCAATATGAGCCTGACAGGAGATACTCAGCCTCCTCCAGAATTGCCCTTGCGCGAGCAATGGCATCTGCGCTCTCCGGCTTCAAACCAGAATCCCCTCTTTTTTTATATTCCTGTGAAAGAGCATTCGCCCGTCGGCAATGTCATCCTCAGCGACCGGAACTATTATTACTGGCGGGCCGTATTTCAGCGTGAGGTCGCATTGCAGATCGCTTACTCTGTCGCGCTCTGCAAGCCGGTCGTCCACGCGATCAAGCACCACGGCAAGGTCCACGTCGGAATCAGCGTCTCCGTCGTCGCGGGCGTAAGAACCGTATAGATACACGCCCTTCAGGCGTGTACCGTAGATGTGCAACAGTGCCTCGCTGGCCTCTGTTGCAATCTCAAGAGCAACATCTTTTCTCAGCACTCTCATCACTATTATCATACGGACTGGCAAGGATGATATCAATTGCAAGAATTACTTATACCAAATCCCAATGCAAGGTCTTCAAGCGACATCTGAGAACATCCTCCGGAATACCCGCATCCCTGAGAAAGAGGGCTACCGCGAGTCTGGTTAATGAATTGGATATCGCCAAGATCTTCGGAAGGTCTGAATACGATGTCCCGCCGTCATTCGGACAATGAACCATGTCATTCCTGATGTCTACAACGTCATTCACCAGGGCTTGGGGATCATTAGCAATTACCATTTGAGTTTGTTCTTCAAAAGTCTCCATCATATAACGCAGACGTTTTCTCAATGAATAATCGTTCCCATATCTTATCCTTGAACGTAGGCTTTCGCGTAGGTCCGATTGTACGTCATTGGGAATGGCATTCTTCAGTGCGTCGGCTATTCGCACGTAATCATCGGGAGGGATATAGGTCCCTCCATATCGCTTTGCGTGATATCCTTCCAAAGCAAAAACCAAGAACAGGAAACCTGATTCACGCGGAATCGGACGCTTCTGTGTCATGCTATGAATGACAAGGTTATGAATTAAATGATATTGAAAGCAATCACTAAACCACTTTTGAAGGCAATGGGGAAATCCGTCTTTGACATCCTGTAATCCTACGAGCGGAGTATATGTCGTAAAGACATCTGCCTTTCCGTAGCGGGCAGGATCATTCCGTTTCTCGAATCGAGCAAGAAAATCTATCTCAATCTCTGTGAAATGCATTTCGTCTGGTAGACTGACTTTTGAGATAGGCATTGCATGTCCCATCATGAAGACCAGTAGATTCTGCAAGTGGATAATTGCCGGCATATAGTCATCAAGATTACATCCATTATGCACATGTAACTCGAAACATACATCCGATTCGAAATGTATGGTCCATGTATCGCCTCTCACTGTGGTCGTGCCCGTCGAAATCAGCCATATTGATATTTTCCCACAATCAACAATAATAGGCTCTCGAGGCGCAGTATCTATCCGGAAGACAGTCTTTTCGTTTTGAATATCTAATGCTCCCTGACCATACCAACTTTTTAGATCTTCAAAGTTGATGCGCAATACTTTAATCTGCTTTAGCTGCTCACCGCTGAAATGTTCTCCCTTTACAATATACTTTGGTATGGCATGCCACCTTTCAACAGCATGGTAACCTGATTTCGTGATACTGAATGGCATGTGCTGTTTATATTCGGCATTTTGGAACAGTGTTATTAATTCACCACTGGAAGAAACCCCGCAAATCACATCTACTTTATGTGGAGCGAGTCCATCATCAACGATAGACCCTGACAAAATAAGGCGCATATCAGTGCCTGGACGAAATTCCAACTTGCCACTGACACGCCTATCCTTGGCGTCGGGAACCCACCATTCACCTTCCATGTCATAACTGTCAATCATTGTGATGGCTCTCGGAGTCGTCCTTATTCAAGATATCCTAATTTTATCCCACTTCAAACACAATCTCCCCATTCCTCATCGTCGCCTTTATTCCCCCCCCCTCTCCGAACCGTCCGTCCAGGATCGCCATCGAAAGCGGGTTTTCAAGCTGTTTCTGGATCGCGCGCTTCAACGGGCGCGCGCCGTAATCCGGATCGTAGCCTTCCTCGGCAAGGCGCTCGATGACCTGCGGCTCGACCTCCAGTCTGTGCCCCGCGTCGGCCAGACGTTTCTGCAGCAGCGCGATCTGAATCTCCGCGATACGTCCCATCAGGTCCTTGGACAGACTGTTGAAGATCACGACCTCGTCAATGCGGTTCAGCAGCTCCGGCCTGAACGTGCCGCGCAGCCCCTCCATGACGTGCGCCTCGATGATGTCCCGCTCCTTCACGGCGTCGTAGCGCTGGAAGTACTCCCCCCCGATATTGCTGGTCATGACGATGAGCGTGTTGCGGAAGTCCACGGTCCTTCCATGCCCGTCGGTCAGCCGCCCGTCGTCAAGAATCTGAAGCAGCACGTTGAAGACATCCCTGTGCGCCTTCTCGATCTCGTCGAAAAGGATCACGGCATACGGACGCCGCCTGACGGCCTCCGTCAGCCTGCCGCCCTCCTCGTATCCGACGTAGCCGGGCGGCGCTCCGATGAGCCGCGCAACGCTGTGCTGCTCCATGAACTCGCTCATGTCCAACCGCACCATCGCGTTCTCGTCGTCGAACAGGAACTCCGCCAGCGCCTTGCACAATTCCGTCTTGCCCACGCCAGTCGGGCCGAGGAACACGAAGGAGCCGATCGGGCGGTGAGGGTCCTGAAGCCCCGCCCGGGAGCGCCTGACCGCGTTGGACGTCGCCGCGATCGCCGAGTCCTGGCCGACCACCCGCTGCCGCAGCTTGTCCTCCATCTTCAGCAGCTTCTCCCGCTCGCCTTCCAGCATCCTGCTCACCGGGATTCCGGTC
Organism: Planctomycetota bacterium; assembly: GCA_022711755.1. Classification (GTDB taxonomy): domain Bacteria; phylum Planctomycetota; class Brocadiia; order SM23-32; family JAKLEA01; genus JAKLEA01. The sequence goes on along the minus strand of JAKLEA010000012.1, from coordinate 38,984 downwards.
CACTTCGCCACGACCTCCGCAATGTCGTCCGGGCCGACCTCCTCCTTCAGAAGCCCGCCGTCGGCCTGAACCCCGGCAAGCTTTCTGTTCGCCTCGGCAAGTTGCGCGTCCAGCTCAGGAAGGCGCCCGTAGCGCAGTTGAGCCAGCTTCTCGAGCTTTCCCTCGCGCTGGAGTTTTTGCGCTTCAACGTTCGCCTGATCAATCTGTTCCTTGATCTCTTGTATCCGCTTAATGAGCGCCTTTTCGTTCTGCCATTGCGCGGTCAGGGACGATTTCTTCTCTCCGAGGTCGGCCAATTCCTTTTCAAGCTTCTCCAATCGTTCCTTGCTGGCTTTGTCCTTCTCCTTGCGCAGGGCCTCGCGCTCGACCTCAAGTTGCAGCATCCGCCGCTGCGTGACGTCGAGTTCCGTCGGCAGGCTGTCAATCTCCATCCGCAGGCGGCTGCCCGCCTCGTCCACAAGGTCAATCGCCTTGTCCGGCAGGAACCGACCGCTGATGTAGCGGTGCGAAAGTGTCACGGCGGCCACGAGCGCGCTGTCCTGGATGCGCACTCCATGATGTACCTCGTAGCGTTCCTTCAGCCCGCGCAGGATTGCGATCGAGTCCTCGACGCTCGGCTCCGAAACATAGACGGGCTGGAAGCGCCGCTCAAGGGCCGCATCCTTCTCTATGTGCTTGCGATACTCGTCCAGCGTCGTCGCGCCGACGCAGCGCAACTCGCCCCTGGCAAGCGCCGGCTTGAGCAGGTTCGACGCGTCCACGGCCCCTTCCGCCGCGCCCGCGCCGACGACCGTGTGAAGCTCGTCAATGAAAAGTATTACCGTTCCCTGCGCGCGCTCGATCTCGCGCAGGATGGCCTTCATGCGATCCTCGAACTCGCCCCGGAACTTCGTCCCCGCCAGCAGCGCGCCCATGTCCAGCGCGAGCACGCTCTTGTTCTTAAGACCTTCGGGGACGTCGCCGTTCACGATCCTCTGCGCAAGGCCCTCGACTATGGCCGTCTTGCCGACGCCCGGCTCGCCGATCAGAACGGGGTTGTTCTTCGTGCGGCGCGAGAGAACCTGCACGACGCGGCGGATTTCGTCGTCCCGCCCTATCACCGGATCAAGCTTGCCCTGCCGCGCCAGCTTGACGAGGTCGCGCGTATATCGCTCAAGGGTCTGATACTTCTCCTCGGGGTTCTGGTCTGTCACGCGCTGGCCGCCGCGAACCTGCTCCAGCGCGGCAAGAACGGCCTCCCGCGCGACGTTGTTTTCCTTCAGGATGCGCCCGGCGGCCCCATCGTTCTCAAGCAGGGCAAGCAGCAGATGTTCCACGCTGACGTAATCGTCCTTGAGCCTGTCCGCCTCGGCGAACGCCTTGGTAAGAACCTGTTGCAATTCCGGACTGACGCCGGCCTGCCCGCTCCCGCCGCTCACCTTCGGCAGACGTTGTAACTGCGCCTCGACAGCCCTGAGTAATTTCTCCGAAGGGATACCGAGCTTTTGCAGGATGGGCACGACCACGCCGTCCTTCTGCTGGAGCAGCGCGGCAAGGGCATGAAGCGGATCAATCTGCGGATGCCCTGAGGACTCGGCCAGTTGCTGCGCGGCTTGAATCGCCTCCTGAGCCTTTATCGTCAGCTTGTCGAATCTCATCGTCATGGACTTCTGCCTCCTCATGTGAAACGGGCCGGCTGAGATGACCTCTCAACCGGCCCGTTCATGTTTCACAGAACTGGTGTCGCGAGGTCTTTTCTTTCCTTCTCGCGGACAGCCTTTATCCCGCGCCGATAACCTTTCCGCTATTCCTTGACCGTGTAATCGGCGTCAATCACGTCATCGTCGCCCTTTGCTTCGCCTTGCGGCTGAGGTCCGGCCTGGAAACCCGGCCCGCCGGGTTGCGGCCCCGGTCCGGCGCCCGGTCTTTGCGCTCCGGCCTGATCGTACATCGTCCGGGCGAGGTTGTGACATGCGTGGTTGAGATCATCAATCGCTTTCTCAATCGCCTTCGGATCGTCTCCCTTGGAGACCTTCTTCAGTTCTTCAAGCGCAGCGTTGATCGCGTTCTTGTCCGCCTCGGTCACCTTGGCCTCGTATTCCTTCAGCATGTTCTGCGTGCCGTAGATGACCTGATCGGCCTTGTTCTGGGCCTCAATAACCTCCTTGCGCTTCACGTCCTCGTCGGCGTGCTCCTCGGCCTCCTTGCGCATCTTTTCAATGTCGCCCTTGGAAAGTCCGGAGGATGACTGGACGGTTATCTGCTGCTCCTTCGCGGTGGCGACGTCTCTTGCCTTTACGGAGAGGATGCCGTTCGCGTCAATGTCGAACGAAACCTCGATCTGCGGGATTCCGCGCGGGGCGGGCGGGATTCCGGCCAACTGGAACCTTGCCAGTGTCCGGTTATCCCGCGCCATCGGCCTCTCGCCCTGAAGAACGTGTATGTCAACCGCCGGTTGATTGTCCGCCGCGGTGGAGAACATCTCCTTCTTGCTGGTCGGGATCGTTGTGTTGCGCGGGATCAGCGTCGTCATCACGCCGCCCAGCGTCTCAATTCCCAGCGACAGGGGGGTCACGTCCAGCAGAAGTATGTCCTGAACCGATCCGGCCAGGACGCCCGCCTGGATCGCCGCGCCGAGGGCTACAACCTCGTCCGGGTTGACGCCCTTGTGCGGGTCCTTGCCGAAGATCTCCTTCACAAGCTGCTGCACGCGCGGAGCGCGGGTGGAGCCGCCGACGAGCACAACTTCGTCAATATCGCTGGGCTTCAGCTTCGCGTCCTCAAGCGCCTGATAGACAGGCTTGCGGCAGCGCTCGATGAGGTGTTCGGTCAACTGCTCCAGCTTCGCGCGGGTTATCTGAATCCTCAGGTGCTTCGGCCCGCTCTGGTCGGCGGTGATGAACGGCAGGTTGACCTCGGTGGTCATCGAGCCGGATAGGTCGCACTTGGCCTTCTCGCACGCCTCTTTCAGACGTTGCAAGGCCATCGGATCGTTGCGCAGATCAATGCCCTGATCCCGTTTGAACTCGTCGGCGACGTAATCCATCAAAACCTGGTCGAAGTTGTCGCCGCCCAGGTGCGTGTCGCCGTTGGTGGCCTTTACCTCGAACACGCCTTCGCCCACGTCAAGCACGGAGATGTCGAACGTGCCGCCGCCGAGGTCGAAGACTGCGATCCTCTTTGCTGTTTTCGTCTTGTCTAGCCCGTAGGCCAGACTGGCGGCGGTCGGCTCGTTGATGATTCGCTTGACGTCAAGACCGGCTATGACCCCGGCATCCTTGGTGGCCTGACGCTGGCTGTCATTGAAGTAAGCGGGGACAGTGATCACCGCAGCATCCACCTTCTCGCCCAGATAGTCTTCCGCTGTCTTTTTAAGGTCTTGCAGGATCATGGCCGAGATTTCCGGCGGCGTATAGTTCTTGCCGTCAATCTCCACCTTCACAAGCTGGTCCTGGCTCCCGACGATCTTGTAGGGAACCATCTTCTCCTCTTCGCCCACCTCGCCATGCCGCCGTCCCATGAATCGCTTGATAGATGAAACGGTCCGGTGAGGATTCAGAACCGCCTGTGCGCGCGCCTTTGACCCGATCAACCTCTCGCCCTTGTCGGTAAAACCCACGACCGACGGCGTCAGACGATTCCCGTCGGCGTTGTGCAGCACCTTCGGCTCATTGCCTTCCATGACGGCCACCACGGAGTTTGTCGTTCCGAGGTCAATGCCGATTATTTTCTTGCTCATCGCAGTCTCCCCTTGTCATCCGGCTTATTGTCTTCGCTTTGTCCCGAGGGCTTCAACCCGCAGGCGCAATGTTGATTGATGGAATCGCAAATACCGTGCCAGTCCCGGATGGTTCATTCTAAAGCGCTGATTATAAATCACTTGTGACAATACAATGCCGCCGCACGGCGCGTATATGCCGTTGAAAACATGGCTTTCTGTCAGAATGGCAGTCGGGATAACGGTTTATGGCAGCAGACGTTACCCACGGATTTCCAATTAAATAGCGATAATTAAACAGTGAACGGCCGAGTCGCTACGGGCAACCCGGCCGTCCTTTGTATGCGAGACTCCCGGCGGTGACCGGGGTCTCGCGCGGGGAATCGTCGCTCCTTATTCTCCCGGCATCGGAGGCCTTCCGCCTCGATCCTCAGGACGATCAGGATCGCCTCCCTTGCCTTTGCGGGCGCGTTTGTCCATGCGATCTTCACGTCCTTCGGGTCCTCTGCCTTCAGGACCGCGTCCTCTCGCCCCGCGATCATCATTTCCACGCCCGACGCCACGTCCCTCGGGACCACGTCCCTCGGGACCGCGTCTCTGGGGGCCACGGTCATCTGGGCCGCGACCGGGTCTTATATCTTCGCCCTGCGGCATTGGGGCTGGTCCCGGCATGTCATCCCGGTTGATGACCCCGTCCCCGTTGCGGTCGAGGAATTTGAACATCTCCTCTGCCGGCAGCATCTCTTCCGGCGTGACGTTTCCGTCCCGGTTCTTGTCAAGTTTCGAGAAGAGCATGTGAACCATCGGCGGGACGCCCGGAGGCGGGGCCATCTGACGCCCGGCCTCCAGTTCCTCCATGTTCAATCCGCCGCTCCCGTCCTTGTCAAGCCTGTCGAAGGCGTCGGCGGGGCCTTTGAATTCCTCGCGTGTTATCTGCCCGTCGCCGTTGGCGTCCATATCCTTCATTACCTGGGCGGGATCTCTATGGCCGTAGCGCAGCTTCATCATTTCGTTGAAGCCTTCCCGGGCCGCGGTCAGTTCTTCCATGTTAACGCTGCCATCCCCGTTACGGTCGGCAAGCTTGAAAATCCCGGGCGCGCCTTCAAATTCGTCCGCTGTAATGGCGCCATCGCCGTTTTTGTCCATCTTCTTCATTAACTCTTCCGGTTCAGGCAGAACCTTTCCATTTTCAATTCTCTCCCTGAAAACCTTTCCTGCGGCCTCGATCTCCTGCATATCAACAAGGCCGTCCTTGTTCGCATCTGCTTTGTCGAAAAGCTTTGTCCGGGGGTTCTCAATCTCGTCCCGGGCGATCATTCCGTCGCCGTTCTTGTCCCACCGCTTCAGGATTTCATCCGTCGGCGGAAGCGGCACGTCCGGGGCGTTCTGACGGGCCAGATCAAGCTCGTTCTTGTCAACCGTTCCGTCCTTGTTCGCGTCAAGCCGGTCAAAGACGGGCCTGTAGTCCTCGACCTCCTGGCGGTCAATGACGCCGTCGCCGTTCTTGTCAAACTTCTCCATGATCTCCTGCGGGCTGGGCAGCTCCGGCCTTCCCTGCGGGGCATTGCCGCGCCCTTGGCCCATCCCCTGCCCTCTGCCCCGGCCTTCTTCCCCCCCCCTGCCGCGCCCCTCTCCGCGCATCTCGCGGCCCTGGCCGCGCATTTTCTCGGCCTTCACCGCCTTCCCTTTGCCCTTCCCCTGGCCCTGTTGCGCGGCCGCAATCTGCGGCCAGGCCATGGCGACCGCCAGGATCGCCGCCAGCATGACTGCCGGTCTCATGAATTTCTTTGTGTTCATTGCTGTGTCTCCTTTCGCGCTGTGTTCAGTCATCGTAATTCCTTTTCCGGGTAAATTCTCAAGTGAATCGTCGGAATTACTATTTGCAATTGCCGGGCCACGCGCCGGCATTTTACAATAATAGTCATATAGCGCTCTAAGCCAATATGTTGCGACGCGCGTATCTTTCAGAACTTCTGCAAAACCTGACGCATGGATTTTCCAACACTGTGGGGTGGAATGTTGTTAAAGCCGACGTTTGCGACAGGAAACCATCTTCGGACGGGCGTTAAAAAAAGAACCCCGGTTCATCCCAACCGGGGTTCTTCTTTTCTTCGGCTTATTCCGGACTATTCCGACTTTTTAGTGGTCGTGACTACCGGTTCTTCATCGCCAGCCGCCTTTGCGCCTTCCTGTACCAGCTCGAAAACGACTCGCACTCCATTGTCTCCGAGGCGGTTGCCGATGGCCTTCATCGTCCGCTCATGCCCGGCCAGCGTGTAATGGAACTTTGGAACCTCGCCGACAGACGACCCGGTAACCTGACCCAGGCGACTGCCGCCGATGCGCAGGATGCGGGTGTATCCGCCCGGACGCTCCGCGTAGCGCGCAGCCAGCGCGCCGCTCTCGCGATACTCGCCCTCGCCGAACAGCTTCCGGGTGAGCTTCTTGTCCTGAAGCTCGCTCAGAACCTGACGGTAACAGTGAAGGTAACGGGCCTTGGCGCCGGCGTTGTCTTCCTTAAGCGCCTGAAGTCCCTTTTTGGCCGTGGTAATGAGCTTCTCGACGTAGCCCCGGGCGAACTTCGCCTTCTGGAGCGTCGTGATGATTCTCTCGTGCTCTATGATGGCCTTTGCAAGATTCCTCCTGAGCGCGCTTCTATGTGTGTAGGTGCGGCCCAGGTGTTTTATGCTCTTTCGGTGTCTCATTGTCAGCATCCTCCGCGCCGGGGGGAGGCTCCGGTTTCTACTCCTCTGCAGCCAGGGAAAGCCCCATGTCTGTCAGCCTCTGCTGGACTTCCTTCAACGATGTCTTTCCGAAGTTCCTGAGCGCCAGCAGTTCGCTGCCCGTCTTGGCGACAAGCTCCGCGACCGTTCGGATTCCGGCGCTGTCCAGGCAGTTGGATGCCCTGACGGACAATTGCAGTTCCGTCAGCGCCATCTTCAGCTTCGGATCATCAGGTTCGGACGGTGGTTGCTCCAGCTCCTCCATTGGTCTGCCAAGTTCGGCCGGTTTCTGAGCCGGCATTTCCGCGCCAAGCTCGAAGTAACCGACGAACGGATTGAGGTGCTTGCGCAGAATCTTAGCGGATTCAACCAGCGCGTCCTCGGGCTTGACCGCGCCGTTTGTCCAGATTTCCATCACGAGCCTGTCGTAATTGGTCACCTGTCCGACGCGCGTCGCCTCGACGCTGTAGGCCACGCGGCGGACAGGGCTGAACAGGCTGTCCACCGCTATCGTGCCGATCTCCTGCTCTTCCAGCTTCCGCTCAGACGCGGGCATGTAGCCCCGGCCGCGCTCAACCTGCATGTCAATCCTGATATCCACATTGCTTGTGAGCGTCGCTATGTGATGTTCCGGATTGACGATCCTGACCTCGGTGTTGGGCTGTATGTCCGCCGCCGTGATCTTGCCGGCCTTGTGGACTTCCAGCCGGAGATTCTGCGGCCCGTCGCCTTCCATGACGACGACAATGCCCTTGATGTTGAGGATGATGTCGCACACATCCTCGACGACGCCGGGGATCGAACTGTATTCCTGCTCCACGCCGGCGATCCTGACAAAGCTGATTGCGCTGCCCTCAAGGGATGAGAGGAGCACGCGCCTCAGGCTGTTGCCGATCGTGTGCCCGAACCCCTTCACGAAGGGTTCCGCCATGAATCTGCCGTATGTCGGCTGCAGCGGCTTTTCGGGATCGGGTATGACGCTGTACGGGAGTTCCAGATTACGCCAGCGAACTCGCTTCTGATGCATTGAGCATGCCTCCGGGAGATGTCCCAGCCGCGGCAAGCGCGGCCCGAAGTTGCTAACGCGATTCAATCTCGACGACCAACTGCTCGTCCACCTCGGCGGAGACTTCCTCTCGGGTGGGAAGTCGCAGTATCGTCATCTCCGGCGGGTCTTCCTTGACGCTTATCCATTCCGGCTGGACCGGTTTGTGCTCATTGGCCGCGTAGGCGACCTTCAGGGCCTCCTGGTCCTTCTGACGGGGCCTGGCCGACACGACATCGTTGACGTCCACTAGCGTGGACGGCTTGTCCACCTTGTGGCCGTTCACGAACACGCGTCCGTGGATGATAACCTGCCTGGCCTCGGCGCGGGAGGCTGCGAACCCGCAGATCGTAAGGACATTATCCAACCGGCGCTCCAGGAGTACCAGCAGGTTTGCGCCGGTGTTGCCGGCCTGCCTTTCGGCTATGTGGAACGTCCTGGCGAACTGCCTCTCGCCGACGCCGTAGTAATCCTTCAGCTTCTGCTTTCCGCGCAGGTGTATCGCGTAGTCTGATGGTTTGCCGCGGCGGAACCTGTGCATTCCGGGGGGTCTGGGCGCCCGGTCGGACTTCTCGAACGGGCACTTGGCCGTATGGCACCGGATGCCTTTCAGGAATATCTTCTCGCCCGCCTTTCGGCAGATTTTACACTTTGGTCCTCTTGGATCCGCCATGTCTGCTTCCCTTTCAGCGTTTCCTACACCCTGCGTCTCTTGCGCGGCCTGCAGCCGTTATGCGGCAGGGGGGTGACGTCTTCAATTGACCTGATTGCCAGGCCGGCCTGCTGTAGCGAGGTGATGGCCGATTCGCGGCCCGATCCGGGGCCTTTGACCAGAACCTCCACCTCCTTGACGCCCATCTTCACGGCTTTTTCAGCCGCTTGGGCGGCTGCGCGCTGCGCCGCAAAGGGCGTGCTCTTGCGGCTGCCCTTGAACTGGCATGTCCCGGCGCTTGCCCAGCAGAGCACGTCGCCGTTCATGTCCGTTATGGCGATCTGCGTGTTGTTAAAAGTGGCTTTCACGTGCGCTACCGCGCGGGAAACCTGCCTTCTCGTCTTCTTTTTCCCACGGCTCTTCGCCATGCGAAGTTCTCCTTCGCCGGGCTATTCCCGGCCCGGGTCCTTGACCAGCGTCACGGGACTGAAATCCTCGATCCGGGGATGAACCCCGAACATGTCCCGCAGACGGACGTAATTCTCGAATCTCGGCGCAACCCTTCTCTTCACGCGCCTGCCGGAGATCATCAGGTTCTTCGGCGTCACCCGGGGCGACGTTATCTCCTGAAACTCCACGGCGTAGCCGGCTCCCCAGAGGAACTGCGCCCTCAGCCCGTCCGTCAACAGGTTTGAAAACCTGTAGAGCAGGGGGCCGAAGTCCGTCAGTCCCGTGAGCGGATGCCCGCCCTTCAACTGCCCTCTGATCTGGTTCTGGCAGCACGGAACCGCCATCACGCGGCGGCATCCGAGCCGTATCGCCAGAGCAATCGCCTCGTCTGTCGCCGTGTCGCAGGCGTGCAGAGCGAGAAGCAAATCCACCCGCCGGTCCGGCTCGAAGCTCAGCGACCGGCAGGCGGTGAAACTCATGTTGTCGAACGCCAGTCTCCCGGCGATCTCGCGGCAGCGCTCGATGAGCCTGGGATTAAAGTCAACTCCCAGAAACTCGGCCTCTTGCCCCAGCTTCGCCCGCAACATGTAATTGAGCGCGAAGCACAGGTACGACTTGCCGCAGGAACACTCCAGTATGACTGGCCGTTCAACCTCCGAAAACGTCACATCGAGCGCCTTTAGTATGTGCTCGATGAATCCAGCCACTTCGTCCAGCTTCTTGGTCCGCCTGCCGTCGGTCTGGCCTTCAGGGCCTTGCAGGCCGACCGCCTGCATGAAATCCGACGCGGCTTTCAACTCCCTGGCGATCTGGTCGGCGTCCATGATCCGTCAGGCTCCGCGCCAGCCGGGAAGGCCCGCCTAGCTGAGTTCCTTGACGGACTTCTTGCCGGCCACAGTCTTGCGCTTGCCCTTGCGGGTGCGCGCATTCGTGTGTGTGCGCTGGCCGCGCACGGGCAGTCCCATGCGATGCCGCAGGCCGCGATAGCAGTTGATCTCGCGGAGCCGGGCGATGTTTTGCGCCTCCAGCCGCCGCAGCGCGCCTTCCGTCGTGTAGACGCGCTCAATGTGGCCGGCCAGTTCGCTCAACTCGTCATCGTTAAGATCGCTGGCGCGCCGGTTGGGATCAATCCCGCAGGCCTCCAGCGCCTCAAGGGACGTCTTCGGCCCTATGCCGTAGATGTAACGAAGGGCTATGCAGATGCGCTTATTGTTGGGTATGTCTACTCCGGCGATTCTCGGCACGGCTTTCGCCTCCTATCCCTGGCGCTGTTTGTGTCTCGGGTTTTTGCAGATGACGCGGACGATGCCTTTCCGCTTGACCACCTTGCAATCCTCGCAAATTCTTTTGACGGACGCCCTGACCTTCATGGTCGCGCTCCTTATGCCTGCTTGATCCCGGTGGGCGGTTGCTTCACCGCTCCCGGTAGACTATTCGTCCCTTGCTCAGATCGTACGGAGATATCTCCAGGCTGACCTTGTCCCCGGCAAGAATCTTGATGAAGTGCATCCGCATCTTGCCTGAAACGTGGGCCAACACTCGGTGACCGTTCTCCAGTTCGACCTTGAACATGGCGTTGGGCAGCGCCTCTCTGACGACGCCTTCCACGCGAAGCGGTTCTTCCTTTGGCATGTTCCCTTCGCCTACAAAACGGTCAGCACTTCAGGTCCGTGCGGCTGAACAGCCACCGTATGCTCAAAATGGCTGGAAAGCCGGCCGTCTGCGGTCACCACCGTCCATCCGTTCGACAAAACCTTCGTCCTCCAGGTTCCCTCGTTGACCATCGGCTCTATCGCCAGCGTCGCTCCGCAAGCGAGCGCTTCATCTCGCGATGCCGTCTGCCCGTCAACGTAATTCGGGATCTGGGGATCCTCGTGTAACCGGCTTCCGATTCCGTGGCCCGTATACGTCCGGACCACGCTGAAGCCTTTCTTTTCAACCGTCGTCTGTATCGCTCTGGAGATGTCCGAAACCCGTCTTCCGGGCCGGGCCTCCAGTATGGCCGCGTCCAGCGCTTCCCTTGCCGCGTCCATCAGGCGGGTAGCCTGAGCGGAAATCCGCCCTATCGGGATCGTCACGGCGGCGTCGGCGTAGTAACCATCCAGCACCGCGCCGACATCCAACCCCAGAATCCCGCCTTCCTTCAGCCTGCGGGAGTCCGGTATCCCGTGAACCACTTCCTCGTCAACCGACGCGCAAATCGTCGCCGGATATCCCCGGTATCCCTTGAACGCAGGGATCGCATCCGCGCCGAGAATCAACTCCTCTATCGCAGCGTCCAGATCGCAGATTCTCAGTCCCGGCTTGGCCATGCGATTGCCGAGATCAAGCGCCAAGGCCACTATCCTTCCGGCCCGTCGCATTTTGCCGATCTCATCTTCGCTCTTGACCTTGATCACAGCAACAAATCGCTTCGGGCGCTTCGCGCGGGCGTCTGCGCCCTTGCGGCGCTAACCCTTCATCAGCGCGTCAAGGCGCGAATCCACCTCGGCGGCCACCTTCTCAGGCGCCTTGTCCGCTTCGATTTCGATCAAGACGCCCTTCTTGCGGTAGTACTCGATCAGGTCCGCGGTCTGGCTGTGGTAGACAGCAAGCCTGTTGCGGATGGTCGCTTCCTTGTCGTCGTCGCGCTGGTAAAGTTCCTTGCCGCACTTGTCGCAGACGCCGTCCTTTTTCGGGGGCATGTATTTGACGTGAAAGTTCACGCCGCAGCCCCTGCACGTGCGCCGTCCGCTCAGACGCTCCACAACCGTCTCATCCGGAACGCTGAAGCAGAAGACGCCGTCAATCTTGCGTCCGCTCTTGCTCAACGCTTTGCCGAGGCCGTCCGCCTGGGGCATCGTGCGGGGGAAACCGTCAAGCAGGAATCCCTGCTTGCCCTTCCCGGCGGTGAGAACCTGCTCGACGACCTCAAGGACGAGCTTGTCCGGGACGAGTTCGCCCTTGTCCATGTAGCTCTTGAGCTGCTTTGCAAGGTCTCCGCCGGTTTTGATGATCTCGCGGAACATGTCGCCGGTTGAAATGTGCGGCACGTTACAGCGGTCGGAAATCGCCTTTGCCTGCGTGCCTTTGCCCGCTCCGGGAGGGCCTAAGAGGATCAGGTTCATGTTATCTCCTTCCTCTGATTCTGCGCCGTCTCACCGCGGATGAGCCGCCCGCGCCGAATCCGCCGTAACGATGCATCACGAGGTACGATTCAATGCGCTGGACTGCGTCCAGGGCGACGCCAACAACGATCAGAAGGCTTGTGCCGCCGTAAAAGCCGGCGATGTTGAACTGCACCTTGAACGCTGAGGCCACTATCTGCGGCAGCACGGCGACGATGATCAGAAAGACTGATCCGGCCAGCGTCACGCGCATCATCACGTCTTCCAGGTACTCCGCGGTGCGCCGCCCTGGGCGTATGCCGGGTATGAAGCTGCCCATGTTCTTCATGTTGTCCGCCATTTCCTGCGGGTTGAAGGTTATGGCGGTCCAGAAGTAACAGAACAGCAGGATCAGCAGGCTGTAAAGGAAAATGTATGAGAGCGTAAGCCCGCCGGAACTGACGGATACGGCATCAGAGATGAAACTCAACACGTTGCTCAGGAACGATCCGGCGACGACCTTCTGATGCAGCGCCGTGGCCATCAGGGCGGGAATCGTCAGAAGGGCCTGGGCGAAAATGATGGGCATGACGCCAGCCTGGTTCACGCGCAGTGGCAGGAATTGCTTCTGCCCGCCGTAGACGCGCGGGCCGCGCACGTGCTTGGCCTGCTGGACGGGGATGCGCCTTTGCCCCAGCGTTATGTAGACGATCACCACCACCACTCCGATGAAGAGGGCCATCAGGAACGCAACCTTCAGGAATGCGCTCTGCTGATCCTCGGCCATGGTTATGGAGTCGTACATTTCCGTGAGGGCCGCGGGCAGGCGGTCCATGATGCCTATCATGATGATAAGGGAAATGCCGTTGCCGATGCCGTGCTCGTCAATCTGCTCCCCGATCCACATGAGCAGCACGGTCCCGCTGGTCATCATCAGCGCGGCCATCATCTGGAACCCGACGCCTTGAATATCAAGCGGCACGATGTGCCGCATGACGCCCGCGTCCGGATCCATGTAGCTGAACTTGTAGAGGGTGCTGGTCATGATGAAGGCCTGGAACAGGCAGAGGAAGACGGTGGCGATACGCGTGTACTGATTAATGCGCTTGCGCCCGGCTTCTCCCTCTTTCTGAAGCCGCTCCAGGGACGGAATGCTTGTGGCGAGGAGTTGGAAAATGATGCTGGCGGAAATATAGGGCATTATGCCGAGGCCGAATATCGCCCCCTGGCCCAGCGCACCGCCGGCAAAGAGGTTGACCATGCCGAGAACGCGGCCAAGCTCGTTGTGCGACAACTGCTGGAAGTAACCTTTCAGGGCTTGTGTGTCCACCCCCGGCAGGGGAACGTACACGCCGAGACGACAGAAGGCCAGAAGGCCCACCGTTATCAGAATCTTCCGCCTCAACTCCGCTATGCGGAAGATATTCCTGAACTGGTCGAACATCGGCATTGTTGGTCAGGCCCTTGAGAGGCTTGGGGTTTGCGCTACTTTGCGGCCTTCTTTTTACGGGGCCTTTTGAAAGGCTTTGGTCCCGGGATAAGTATGGTCTTGCCGCCTGCGGACTCGATTTTGGCCCGCGCGCTTTCGCTGAACTGGTGAGCTTCCACCGTCAGCGCCGCGCCCAACTCGCCTTCGCCGAGGATTTTTACCTTCGCGGATTTTTGTTTTATCAGTCCGGCCGCCAGCATTTTCTCCGGGTTGACGCGCGCGCCGGCGGGAAACACGGACAGTTGGGCAACGTTGACGGGGACGTATACGGTGGCGAAGTTGGCGTTATTGAAGCCCCGCTTGGGCACGCGCCTGAACAGGGGCATCTGCCCGCCGCTGAGCAATCGCCCTGACCATCCTGAGCGGCTTCCCGCGCCCTTGTTGCCCCTGCTGCTGGTCTTGCCGTTGCCGCTGCCACGGCCGCGGCCTTTGCGCATCGGCCTTTCGTGGGCGACGCAGCCTTCATGTGTTTGATGGAGCTTCATTGTTATTCCTGGCTGCCGGAGCCGGCGGTTTCGCCTTCCGGCCTGTCCGGCTGCTCCGCTTCCTCGTTTTTCATCCTGATTATCGGTTTCGGGCGCGCAACCGGGGCCTTCGGGGCCGCCTGAACATCCCTGCGCGCGATCTGCGGATGTCGCATCGTCAGCCTGATGCCGCGCAGCGCCTCTATGTCCTTGCGGTCCATGAGCTGGCGAAGCCCGTTCAGCGTTGCCTTGACGACGTTGATCGGGTTCGTCGAACCATGGCACTTGGTCAGAATGTTCTGAACGCCGGCGGACTCGACGACAGCCCTGACACTGCCGCCGGCCTTGATGCCGGTTCCCGGGGCGGCGGGCTTCATCACCACGCGGGTAGCTTCATATCTGCCCACAACGGGGTGAGGTATCGTGTCACCTATAAGGTTGACTCGCTTCATGCTGCGGCGGGCGTCCTTGGCGGCTTTCTCAATGGCTGCGGGAACCTCCCCCGCCTTGCCCAGCCCGACGCCGACCATGCCGGCCTTGTCGCCCGTGACCACCAAGGCGGCGTAACTGAAATTGCGTCCGCCCTTCGTGACCTTTGCGCAGCGGTTGATGTCAACCACGACTTCGGCCAGGCCGTGCGAATCTTCCTGGCTTTTCTCTTCATCACGTCTTGGCGATCTTCCGAATGATTTTCCCATTTTGGAATGGTTTCTCGCTGGCTCAACGTTTCCAGGACTTAGAACTCCAGTCCCGCCTTTCGGGCGGCCTCGGCCAGCGCCTTCACGCGGCCGTGGTACATGTATCCGCTCCGGTCGAAGACCACCTTCTTCAGCCCCAGGCCCAGGACCTTTTCGGCAATCTGGGTTCCGACCCTGCCGGCGGCGGCGCAGTTCCCTGTGCCTTTGGCGGGGCCGCGGGTGTCCGCGCACGCCAGCGTCCTGCCTGCGGAGTCGTCAATGACCTGGCAGTAGATGTGCATCGAGCTTCTGAAGACTGTGAGGCGCGGGCGTTCGGCGGTGCCCGAAACCTTCTTGCGCACCCTGAAGTGTCTTCTCTGACGCATCCTTCTTTTTCTTTTGATCCGGTCCATCGGTTCCTGAAACCCTCATGGGCTTTTTATCTGCCAAGCGCGCCGAAGGCCTTGCCCGCCTTGCGCCTGACGGCCTCGTTGGCGTAACGGATGCCCTTGCCCTGGTACGGCTCAACGGGCTTTATGTGTCTGACTTCCGCGGCGAACTGCCCGACAAGTTGCTTGTCGCAGCCGTCCACAATTATCCTGCCGGGGGCCGTGGGCTGCGTCACCTGCACTTTCAGGCCCTCCGGAACGGGTTTGCGCACCGGATGGTTGAATCCCACCAGCAGAACCAGATCCTTGCCTTCCATCTTGGCCTGGTAGCCGGTTCCGTGCACTTCAAGCCCTTTCTGGAAACCGTCCGAGACTCCCTTCACCATGTTGGCCAGCAACGCGCGGTTGAGGCCGTGCAGGGCGCGGTTCTGCTGAAGGTCGTCCGAACGGGTGAGTTTGAGCGCGCGGCCCTTGTCGTCCCATTCGACCTTGATTTCCTGATTCACCTGCCGCGTCAGCTTTCCCTTCGGGCCTTCAACAGCGACCGCCTGGCCGCTGACGCTGACCTTCACGCCTGCCGGCACTGGTATCGGGTTCTTTCCTATCCGAGACATTTCCATTCTCCCGGCGCGGGGCTTAGGCCCGCGCGCGCCGGCGCCTTTAGTAGACCGTGCAAAGGACCTCGCCGCCGATCTTGAGCTCGCGGCAGCGTCTGTCGCTCATGACCCCTTTGGACGTTGAGATTATTCTCACGCCCAGCCCGTTGAGGACGGGGGGCATTTTCTCGTTGCCGAGGTAAAACCGCCTGCCCGGCCTGCTTTCCCGCTTGACCACCTGTATCACGCTCTGGCCCAGCGGCCCGTATTTCAGGTAGACGCGCAGGGTTTTCCTGCCCTTCGGGTCGGCGCCGACGCTCCAGCTTTCAATGAAGCCTTCTTCGGCCAGCGCCTGGGCGATACGCTCCTTCATCTTGGAGCCGGGCATGTCAACCGAGCGTTTGCGCACGTCAATGGCGTTGCGCATTCGGGTCAGCATGTCGGCTATCGGATCGGTCATCGTCATCGTGAAATCACTCCGCCGGTCAAAGGGCTTCTACCAACTGGCCTTTCGCACGCCGGGCACTTCGCCCTTGCTGGCCAGCAGCCGGAAACAGCAGCGGCATATCTGGAACTTGCGGTAATAGGCCCTGGACCTCCCGCACAGCTTGCAGCGGTTGCGCTTGCGGACTTTGAACTTCTGCGCCTGGTTCGACTTGTTGATGAGCGCCTTGCGTGCCATTTCTCATCCCTGGGCCGGGTTCTCCGGCGCCTAGCTCTCCGCAAAAGGCATGCCGAACATCTTGAGCAGCCCGTGGGACATCTCGTCGGACTTGCCGCTCATGCAGATGGTGATGTGCATGCCCTGAATTGTCTCCACGTCGTCAAGGTCAATCTCGGGGAAAACAACCTGCTCTGAAATGCCGAGCGAGTAGTTCCCATGACCGTCAAAGGCGTTCGGGGGAACCCCGCGAAAGTCGCGTATTCTGGGCAGGGCGACGGATATCAGCCTGTCCAGGAATTCATACATGCGCTTGCCGCGCAGCGTGACCATGCATCCGACGGCCATGCCCTCGCGCAGCTTGAATCCCGACACGGACTTGCGGGCCTTGGTTACGACGGGCATCTGACCCGTTATCTGGGTCATGTGCTTTACGGCGTCGTCAAGGAACTTCCTGTTGCCGGTAGCCTTGCCGACTCCCATGTTGACGCAGATCTTCTGCAGGCGCGGCACGGCCATCCTGTTGGTCAGGGAGAACTGCTTCATCATTTCCGTCACGATGGTGTTCTTGTAGTAGTCTTGCAGCCTGGCCATGCTCACAGCACCTTCGGTATTTCGGCTCCGCATACGCGGCAAACCCTCTGCTTTGAACCGTCCCCGCCCGTCTTCGAGGCGACCCGCACGGTCTTCTCGAAGCGTTTGCACTCGCGGTTCGGGCACGTAAGCATCACGTTGGAGGCGTCAATGGGCAGTTCGATCTGTATGCGCCCGCCCCGTTGATTCTTCTGGCTGGGGCGCACGTGCTTCCACACCTGCCTGACGCCTTCAACGACCACTTTGTTCTTCGATTCCATCACCTGAAGGACGCGGCCTCGACGGCCTTTCTCCGCCCCGGTGACGATCTCGACGACGTCGTTGCGACGGATGTGCATGAGAATGCCTCTAAACCACTTCGGCGGCCAGGGAAATGATCTTCATGAAGTTGCGCTGGCGCAATTCCCGGGCCACGGCCCCGAAAATTCTGGTTCCGCGGGGATTGTTCGTCTTGTCAATGAGGACGATCGCGTTCCTGTCAAAACAGAGATACGATCCGTCCTCCCTGGGAATCTGAGACTTGGTACGCACGATGACGCCCTGCACGACTTCGCCCTTTTTGACTGCCGCGCCGGGCGTAGCCTTGCGAACGCTGCCGACGATGATGTCGCCGACGCTTGCGTAGCGCCTGCCCGTGCCGCCGAGGACCTTGAAGCACTTGACCTGCTTGGCCCCGGTGTTGTCGGCCACGTCCAGCATCGTCTGTTCCATTATCACGATCGTGTCTCCCGAAGGCGATGGGGCTTCTCAGCCCTGGTTTTTCTCCACAACGCGCACAAACCGCCAGCATTTCGTCTTGCTGATCGGGCGCGTCTCAGTTATTTCCACCCTGTCGCCGATCTCTACTCCGCCCTGTTCGCAGTGCGCCTTGTACTTGCGGTTGCGGTTGACGTATTTCCCGTAGAGCGGGTGCTTCGTCCTGGTGACCTTCTCGACGACCAGCGTCTTGGCCATTTTGTTGCTGGTGACGACGCCGATTACCGATCTGCGCGTGCCTCTGTCGCTCATTAGCTTCGTCCCTGCTGCCTGGTTCGCGCTTTGCGGCTCAACTTGGGCCGGCTCTGCGCCTTGCCGGAATCAATGCCCAGTTCCAGCTCTCTGATCATTGTGTTGTATTTTGCAATGTTCTTGCGGACCTTTCGCGGGCGAGTGACGTCCGGCTTCTCGCCCTCAAGACCGCGGAACTGGATGGCGAACAAATCCTTTTCGGTCTGCTTTAGCTCCTCGCGGAGGTCCTGTATCGTGCGTCCGCGAAGGGAGCCGGCCTTGATGATGTCCTTGCTCATACCGTCTGCTTCCTCTCGATGAAACGAGACTTTATGGGCAGCTTGCTGGCCATGCGGGAGAAGGCGGCCTTGGCCGAATCCTTCGGCACGCCGGCAACCTCGAACATGACCGTTCCCGGCTTGACCACGGCGCACCAGAATTCCGGCTCGCCCTTGCCCTTGCCCATGCGGGTCTCCGCCGGCTTGGCTGATACGGACTTGTGCGGGAATATCCGGATTGTGAGTTTGCCTTCCCTGCGCAGGTAGTGCGTGCAGGCCATCCGGGCGGCCTCGATGTGCTTTGCGCTTATCCAGGCCGGCTCCAGCGCCTGAAGCCCGAAATCGCCGAAGCATACGGTGTTGCCCTTTTGCGCCGTTCCCTTGACGTGACCGCGTTGATGCTTGCGGTACTTAACTCTTCGCGGCATCAGGGCCATTGTCCTGCTCCTCCGACGTTAGGTCCTTCAACCCCTTGAAAATCCAGCACTTGACCCCGATGTTTCCGTAGTTGGTGTGCGCCTCGGCAAGGCCGTAATCAACGTCCGCCCTGAGCGTGTGAAGCGGTATGCTACCCATGCTGAGAGCCTCGCTGCGGGCGATTTCCGCTCCGCCCAGCCGCCCGGAGATGATGAGCTTGACGCCCTTGGCGCCGCACTGCATCGTCATTTCCGCCGCGCGTTTCATCGTGCGCCGGAATGAGGCGCGGCGCTCAAGCTGCTCCGCCACGCCCTCGGCGACCAGTTGCGCCTCCAGCTCCGGCTTCTGGATTTCGACAATGCCTATGTCCACCTTGCGCCCGATGAGGGCCTCCAGCTCGCCGCGAAGCTTGTCCACCTCCGCGCCGCGCCGCCCGATGATCAGGCCGGGCTTTGCGACGTGAAGGATGACCTTCACCTGTTCGCGAGTGCGCTCGATCTCGATCTTGGAAAGCCCGGTGTAGTAGTAGTGCCTCTTTATGTAGCGCCGGAGTTTCTGATCCTCGACCAGCAGCGGACCAAATTCCTTCTTAGGCGCTATCCAGCGGCTTCTCCAGTTCTCCGTGATTCCCAGTCTCAGGCCCGTGGGTCTTACCTTCTGGCCCATTTTTCAGGCTCCGTTCATTTCGGCTCGTCGCAGAGCACGATTGTAAGATGACTCGAACGCTTCAGGACCATTCCGGCCTGTCCTCTGGATCGTGAGCGCCAGCGCTTGAGCGTCGGGCCGGTGTCCACTCTGGCGTCCTTGACGCGCAGGGATTCCATGTCCGCCTGAAGGCTTTCGTCCGCGTTGGCAATGGCCGAACGAAGCAGCTTGTCAATGTAGTACGCGCCCCTGTTGGGCGTCACTCGCAACACCTTCAGGGCGTCGTTGGCGGACCGGCCGCGCACGAGGTCCATTACGAGACGCGCCTTCTTCGGGCTGACGCGCGCGTAGCGATAAATCGCTTTGAATTCCATGTCAAGCCTTCTCGTCTATGTGTTTCCTGTTCCCGCGGAGGGCGTGCGCCTTGCCCTATTCTTCCGCGGCAGGCGTCGCCGCGGCGGCCGCCGCAGCCTTCCTGTTGCCGCTGTGTCCTCTGAACGTGCGCGTCGGGGCGAACTCCCCAAGCTTGTGGCCCACCATATCCTCGGTGATGAGGACTTTGATGAACGCGCGCCCGTTATGTATGGCAAACCAGTGTCCGACAAAATCGGGCGTCACCGTGCAGGACCGCGCCCACGTGCGCAACGGCTCCCGGTCCCCGGATTGTTTCTGCCGCACGACCTTCTTGAACAGCTTGTCAGCGACAAACGGGCCTTTCTTGATTGATCTTCCCACAGGGCGCTCCTATTACGTGCGGCGTCTGCGCAGGATGAACCGGCTGGACGGTTTGCGGCGTTGCCGCGTCTTGCCGCCCTTGGCCGGCACGCCCGTCGGGCTGCAGGGGTGCCTGCCGCCCTTCGTGCGGCCTTCGCCGCCGCCGTGCGGGTGTGAAACCGGGTTCATGGCCGTTCCGCGAACGTGGGGTCTGCGCCCCATATGGCGCTTGCGGCCGGCCTTGCCTATCCGGATGTTGGAATGATCCGCGTTGCCGATCTGTCCGATGGTCGCTCTGCACCGGCAGTTGACCATCCGTATCTCTCCGCTTGGCAGTTGAAGGTGCGCGTGCTCCCCCTCGCGGGAAAGCAGTATGGCGCACATCCCGGCGCTGCGCGCCATGCGTCCGCCCTGCCCGGGGCAAAGCTCGACATTATGAACCTGCAGGCCCAGCGGTATGTTTTCCAGCGGCATGGCGTTGCCGATCTCTGGCTCAACCTTCTCGCCGGAAACAACGCTCCGGCCTTGCTTTATGCCTTCCGGGGCGAGGATGTAACGTTTCTCCCCGTCCGCGTATTGAATCAGCGCTATGTTGCAAGTCCGGTTCGGGTCGTATTCGATCTCGAGAACCTTGGCAGAAACATTGTCCTTGTCGCGCTTGAAGTCAATCTTGCGGTATATCCTGTGATGTCCGCCGCCGCGGAAACGGCTTGTTATATGGCCCTGGTTGTTTCTTCCGGCGGTCTTCCTGATCGCCTTGGTGAGGGCTTTCTCCGGGCTGGTGCGGGTCAGTTCGGCGTAGTCCAACACGCCAGCCGACCTGCGTCCCGGCGTCGTCGGCCTGTATAGCTTCATCCCCACCTTGTGTATCTCCTCTTCAGGGGTTAGATGCCTGGCTAGATGCCTATGTCAATCGTGTCGCCGCGCCGCAGGGTGACGATCGCCTTCTTCCAGCTCGGCGTGCGGGAGGCGCTGTAGCGATAACGCCGGGGTTTGCCGGGCATCATGCACGTGCGCACGTTGGTGACTTTGACGTCGTTCTGGGCGAAGAGCGTCTCAATCGCTCTTTTCACGTCGTCCTTTCCGGCCTTCCTGTGAACTACCAGGTGATACGTGTTGTTTCCCTGCATGTCCGACACGCTCTTCTCAGTGTGTATCGGTCTTATTATCACCTGATGCGGTTTGAGCTTCATGGCCCTTACTCCGTATCCTCGGCAAGCAGTTGAGCGTCATCCTCCGCGTCCGTTTCCGCCCCTTCTCCCGCCTGTCCGACCGGGCAGAGCCGGGCCAGCGCTTCCTTTACGATGACAACGCGCCTGGCTCGAAGAATGTCGTAAGCGTTCACGGTATCGGCCGCTTGCACGACGGCGCCGCGGATGTTGCGGGCGGACTTCCAGACCTTCTCGTTCGGTTCCGGCAGGATGAGCAGGAAGTCGGATTTGACCCCGACGGCGGCGATGATATCGGCAACCAGCCTGGTCTTGATCTCGGGCAACTCGATGGAATCCAGTACGCTGACCTCGCCGTCAAGAATCTTGGCCAGCAGCGCGTTCCTGAGCGCAAGCTGGCGCGCTTTGCGGGGAATCTTGTAGCCGAAATCGCGGGGCTTGGGGCCGTGCGCCACGCCGCCGTGACGCCACAGGGGGGGGCGCTTCATGCCGGCCCTGGCGCGTCCCGTGTGCTTCTGCTTCCACGGCTTCTTGCCGGAACCGGCGACCTCTGACTTGGTCAGCGTGCTCGCGCTCCCGACGCGCTGATTGGCCTCGTACATCACGACGTAGTCATGCAGCAGGCGCGTCCGGGGCCTGGAACCCATCTGCTTCTCATCCAGACGCACCCGACCTACTTCCGAGCCGTCCTTGCCGATTACCGGGATTTCCAGCACTTTATCTCTCCTATGCGCCCTTGCCGCGTATGCCGACGGCCGCGCTCTTCCTTACCATCACGTAGGAACCTTTTGCTCCGGGGACGGCGCCCTTGAGCAGCAGAAGGTTCTGTTCCGGGTCAACGCGCATGACCTTCAGATTGCGCACCGTGCGCCTGCGGTCGCCCATGTGCCCGGGCATGCCCTTGTCCTTCAGGATGTGGCCGGGGTCCGAACCGGCGCCGATGCTGCCGGGCCTGCGGTGTGACGTGCTTCCGTGCGTCTCAGGGCCGCCGCCGAAGCCCCAGCGCTTCATCACGCCCTGGAAGCCTTTGCCCTTCGTGGTTCCTATCACGTCAACGAATTTCTGGTCGCCGAAGATGTCAACTTTCAGATCCTGACCCGTCTGGATTTCTGCGCCGTCGTCAATTGCGACTTCCTTTATCAGGCGCATCGGCTGCGAGCTTGACCTGGCGAAATGGCCCATCATGGGCTTGTTCGTGCGCTTCGGTTTCTTGGGGTCGAAGCCGATCTGCGCCGCCCGGTAGCCGTCTGCCTCCAGCGTCCTGACCTGCGTCACGCGGCAAGGCCCGACCTGGATCACGGTTACCGGAACCAGCACGCCGGCTTCCGTGTAGATCTGGGTCATGCCGAGTTTCTTGCCGAGCAAGGCCTTGACCATCGGAACTATTCTCCCCGCCAATGGAGGCGAAATTGCTTAAACCTTGATCTTGATCTCAACGCCGGCAGGCACCTTCAGGTTGTTGAGCGCGTCAACCGTCCTGCCCGTGGGGTTGACAATGTCAACCAGCCTCTTGTGCGTCCTGATTTCAAACTGCTCCCGGGACTTCTTGTCCACATGCGGAGACCTGAGCACGGTGTAGCGCTCGATCTTCGTCGGTAGCGGTATCGGGCCGAAAACCAGAGCGCCGGTGCTGCGAGCGGCCTCTACGATCTGCTTTGCCGACCGATCCAGGATCCGGTGATCGTAAGCTTCCATCCGAATCCTTATTTTTTCCTCTGCCATGAGGACCAGCTCCTCAAGCTCCACTGGGCCTTCCATCCGGGTTGCGCCGCTGACGCGCCAGCCGGGGGAACAGGCGACTATTCTCCCTACGCTTTCCGTTAGCGTTGCCGCGTTCGGGCCATATCCCGAAAGGGAATGCCTCTTAGTATTCCATCCGGCCTATTGGCCGGCTGTCCGCCCTTCGTTTTCGATGCTTGCGCATCAGGAAGAGGTCCGTGCGGTTCAGGCGTCATCCGCAAGGACTTTCCGCGACGAACCGTCAGGTTCGTCCCTTTTTGCCCTCGTCCATATGCCACTGTCCAAGAGCGTCAAGACGCATCATACTCGCATAAAACCAACGACAAATCAAGCGGAATTTTCCAGTCTTTTCCGATTTTTTTTACGCCCACGCAATCCCCGCCCCGCCTTGCGATTTCCGCGACGTTCGCGTTATACTACCCCCCGATGGGGTAATTGCGGCGATTGCCGCTCCGCCGGCGTCCGCCCCCGTCCACCCCGGAGGAACGCAGACAGATGCGACTGACGCTGAAGAAAATCGCTGAAATGTCCAACGGCCAGGTCCGCGGCGATCCGGAGCGCGTTATCACCGGCGTCGCCAGCCTCAGCTCTGCCGGCGCCG
This sequence comes from Planctomycetota bacterium, assembly GCA_022711755.1. Classification (GTDB taxonomy): domain Bacteria; phylum Planctomycetota; class Brocadiia; order SM23-32; family JAKLEA01; genus JAKLEA01. The sequence continues at coordinate 15,910 of JAKLEA010000012.1, read as the reverse complement.
GCGACATCTCCTTCCTGCGCGACCTGAAGGCGCTCCAGGCGGCTCTGGAATCAAAGGCCGGGGCGATCTTGGTCAAGTCGCCCTGCGACGACATCAAGACCGATCAGGTCATCACGGCCAATCCATCCATGGCCTTCGCCGCCATTGCGACAATCGTCGCCGGGGAAAGATTCCGCCGCAGCCCGGGCATCCACGCCACCGCGCTGATCGCCGGCTCGGCGCGGATCGGCAGGGATTGCTCCATCGGGCCGGGTTGCGTCGTGGAGGACGGCGCGGAAATCGGCGACCGCGCGGCGCTTTACCCAAACGTGTTCATCGGACGCGGATCGCGCATAGGCGAATGCAGCCTGATTTACCCGAACGTGACCGTCCGGGAGGACACGCTCATCGGCAAGCGCTGCATTATCCACTCCAACACGAGCATCGGCGATGACGGTTTCGGCTTCGTGAACGAGGGCGGACGGTTCCTGAAACTGCCGCAACTTGGCGCGGTGAAAATCGGCGACGACGCTGAGATCGGGGCCTGTTGCACGGTCGCCCGGGGCGCGCTTGACGACACCGAGATCGGCAACGGTGTTAAAATTGATAATCATTGCCACGTCGCCCACAACTGCCGCATCGGGGACGATACGATGCTTGTCGGTTACACGAAGTTGGCCGGAAGCGTCACGATTGGCAGAAACTGCATGCTGGCCGGAGATGTTGACGTAGTTGACCACGTAAAGATCGGCGACAGGTGCATCGTGGCCGCCGGATCGGGAGTCGCCAAAAATCTGCCGGACGGCTCGGTAGTCTTCGGACGCCCCGCCTACCCGATTGACGAAGCCCGCCGCCTGCTGGCGCTCATCAGGCGTCTGCCCGAAATGCGTGAACAACTCAGGGACGCCGCGCGCCGCCTGAAAGCGCTTGAAGTACTCAGCCCCAAACCGGAAGGCGAACAAGACGCAAAGCCTTCCGCCGAATAACTCCGCCCCAGACCACGGGAGAAAGACATGAAGAAATCAACGCTCGAAATGCTGAAGGAATTGACCGAAGCCAACGGCGTCTCCGGCTTCGAGGGCGAAATCCGCGAAATGGTCAAGCGCCACCTCGGCGACATGACCGCCATCAGCTATGACGGCCTCGGGTCAATAATCTGCGAGAAGCGGGGAACATCCCCCGACCCGAAGATCATGATCCCCGGCCACATGGACGAAATCGGATTCATGGTCAAGCTGATTGACAAGGAGGGCTTCATCCGCTTCGCCCCGCTGGGCGGGTGGTTCGATCAGACACTGCTTGCCAAGCAGGTCGTCATCCTGACGGACAAGGGACCGGTCGTCGGCGTCATCGGCTCCAAGCCCCCGCACATCCTCCCCGCTGAGGAGCGGGGCAAGGTCATCGCCAAGAAAAGCATGTTCATTGACGTCGGAGCGACAAGCAAGAAGCAGGCAGAGAAGGAATTCGGCATCCGGATCGGAAACCCCATCGTCCCCCGCGCCGGTTTCGAGGTGATGAAGAACCCGAAGCTGCTCATGTCCAAGGCGTGGGACGACCGCGTCGGCGTGGGGCTGTTCATAGACGTGATCAAGGCGCTGGCCGGGGAGAAGCATCCCAACAGCGTCTTCGGAGTCGGGACCGTCCAGGAGGAGGTCGGAACGCGCGGGGCGGAAACCTCGGCGGACGTTGTCAACCCGGACGTGTGCATCGTTCTTGACGTCGGCATCGCCGCGGACATGCCCGGCATCAGCCCGGAGGAGGCGCAGGGCAAGATGGGCGACGGGCCGGTCCTTTACGCGCTGGACGCCGGCAGCATCGCGCACCACCGGTTCCACGACTTCATGGTGAAGCTTGCGGAAAAGGAGAAAATCCCCTATCAGCTCTCAGTCATGGAGGGTGGGGCAACAGACGGGCGCGCCATCCAGTTGCATCAGCGCGGAGTGCCGACGGTCAACGTCGCCATCGCCACCCGATACATCCACAGCCACTGGGGCATCATCCACGTTGACGATTACGACGCCACGCTGAAGCTGCTGCTTGCGGCCATCAGGAAGCTGGACCGCAAGACCGTAGCCTCGCTTACGGATTAAATAAATGATTAATGTAGCGATAGAGGGCGCAACAGCCTACAGCAGCCTGGAACTGATCCAGATACTCCTTCGCCATCCTGAAGCGAAAATCGTCCACCTCGGCGGACGCAGGGAGGGGAATCCGCACATAGCCGAGATATTCCCATCGCTCAAGGGGCGTCTGGACATGCGGCTGGGAGGGCTTGAGGCTGAGGCGCTGCCGCCCGGAACCGATGTCGTCTTCACCACGCTCTCCAACGCCGTCCCGATGACGCTCGCGCCCGGCTACCTGAAGGCCGGATGCAGGGTCATTGATTTCAGCGCAGATTATCGCTTCACCGACAGCGCGATCTACGAGAGGGTCTACAAGACGCCTCACGTTGACGTTGAGAACCTGGAGAAGGCAGTCTATGGCCTGCCGGAGATTTTCCGCGAGGAGATCGCCGGGGCGCGGCTGGTCGGCAATCCGGGATGCTACCCGACGGCCTCCGCCCTGGCGCTTGCCCCCCTAATCGCCGCCGGCGTGGTTGACCCCGTCGGGATCATTGTTGACGCCAAGTCGGGCGTAAGCGGGCGCGGCAACAAGCCCGACCCGGGATCGCTCTACTGCGCCTGCAACGAGAGCCTGAGCGCCTACGCCGTCGGCAATCACCGGCACGAGCCGGAGATCGAATGTTCCCTGACCCGCGCAACGGGCAGGCCGGTGTCCCTCTGCTTCACGCCGCACCTGATTCCGATGGACAGGGGCATCCTCTGCACATGCTATGCCCGGATGAGCAGCAAGGTTGACCTCGGCGAGCTGGAGGAAATCCTGCAGAACGCCTACGGTCGGGAGCCTTTCGTGCGCCTGCGCAAATCGCCCGAACTGCCCGCGACCAAGGACGTGTCCTTCACGAATTACTGTGACGTGGCCGTCAGGATCGCAAAGGGCGACACGGTCATAGCCATAGCCGTGATTGACAACCTGATGAAGGGCGCGGCAAGCCAGGCCGTGCAGAATATGAACGTCATATGCGGGCTGCCGGAGACGACGGGGCTGATCGGGAGGCTTTAGGAATTCGCGCCCGTTTCCGACAATGTGCGGATTCGGGATTCATGCAGATATATTCCGATCTTAAATACAACGGGCAACCCGCTTTGCCACGGGTTGCCCGTAATTTTTCTCATCCTGCCGCGTCAGACAGCGGGTTGAATGATGCTCGCCTACTTCTTCGAACGTCTCCTCATGGCCACGGCGACAATCCCGAGACCGATGAGGCCGACCGTGGAAGGTTCAGGAACCGGGTTGCCCTGAAGCACAAAGGCCATGTCGCGTGGACTGCTGAACACGACGCTTCCTGGAACAAGAACGCCATACCCGAAGTCGTTTGTAGGATCGTAAAACATCTCTTCTGAACCGTTAACCGGCGTAGTCGCGTACCAGTACCATTGATATCCGCCAGTGAAGGGACGTTCGACCCATGCCCTTATCCAGTAGCTGCCCGCCGCAAGATACTGTCCGCCGAAATCAATGCTCAAATCGCTCCCAATCTGCGAACCGGATACGCTGGAAAGAACCAGCGAACCAGAACCGGGCAAACCGTTCCATATTTCTCCGTTGATGGAGACGTTGTACGACGGGTCGCCCGCATCGGATCCGACGATATACAGGTTTGTGACCAGGTAATCAGTAGTCGTTGTGAAGTCGTCAAACTGATATATGCCTGCCGGAAAATCGGGGAAGTATTGTGATATACAGTTACCCGACGATGTATCCCACGGCTGATTCACCATGACGGCGGCTTTCGCTGCGATCATGCAGAAAGCCAGCGTCAAAATCAACAACACCCTAACCAATGTCTTCATCACGTTGTCTCCTTCAAAACCAAGATGGAAAAAGAACATCCGCGCCATTAGAACGCGGATTATGACAGAACCGTAGAACCGTTGAAGTCTGTATCCGCCATGATGATGACAGGCGGACGGCGCAGGCATTGAACCTGCAATATTCGAGGATAATATAAAATTAGGCCATGGTTGTCAAGTGGCAGACCAGACGTACTTCCATTCATCTGCGCACGCGCAACTCAACACCCTTGTTGCACTACGCCGGTTTGTATTCCGCATGACCGGTAGATGAACGATGATTGCTACCGCGAGAACCTCTCGTGTATCGGCAGCATCTTCGGGAACGCGGCGTGCGGTTCGGTCTGGTACCAGTAGCCTACCGACGCGATGTCGTCCGTCAGCGGCTGGTATATCCCGTTCGGCCACCAGCCGAGGGCCTGAATCGTCACCTTCAGGTCCTTGCGGAAGCGGATGGGGTCGTAGACGTGCCAGCGGTAAAGCCCGTGTCGCGGGACTTCGCCAGCCTCCTTGCGGTAGAGGGGGTAGCCCAGGAACGGCGTTGAATACGTCTGCCCGTCGAAGCACCACGCGCCGCAGAAGTAGTCCTCCGTGCCCGTGCCGCAGATGGTCGGGTCCGCGCCGTCGCCGTCCATGAAGAACTTGATCTCGCCCTCGCCCCACCAGCCGTTGGACATCTGCGTCCATGCCAGGAACGTGCCGACGTAGTGCCCGCGTCCCTTGATTCCTTCGAGAATGGTGTAATCCGGGTTCTCGCGGGTTGTGACGGCGCGACGCCACTGCGCGTGGAAGTACGCCGCGCTGTCGGGAACCTCGGTCAGCGAGTAGGTGATCTGGTAGAAGAAGCCGCCGATTGCCTCCCAACGCTGGTTCTCGATCGTGATGCGGCAATGTTTGCGGAAGGGCATCGGCCAGTAGGAGTTGAACCCGCCGGACGGGTTGACGCACACCGGCAGGGAGTTGACGTTGTAACGCAGGGCGTGTCCGTTGCAGAAGAAGTCGCCCAGCGGGACCTCGATGGAGGGCGTCGCCTCGCCGTCCCAGTAGACGCGCAGGATCGTGTCGCGGTAGGCGTTCGGGTGGACGGTGATCCAGATGTGCTGGATGATGCCAGGCCCCTCGACGTCGGCCAGCGTGGTGGTCGAGCCGGGTTCAAGCGTGATGCAGGGGCGGACCTTCCAGCCCTTGCCGAGCATGGCCGCCGCTCCGCGGCCTTCGGGGTCGGCCTTTGCGCCGCCGCCGCGTTCGCCCTTCGGGTTCTCGGCGGAGATCGAGCGCGTCTCCGCGTCGGAAATCAACGGCAGCGTTCCCAGCCCCAGATTCAGTTTCGTGAGGTGTTCCATCGTTCTTTCTCCTGTCTGAATGAGTTGCCCGGTTCCAATCCCGTTGCGCACATTCTACCGTAGGCGCAGCGCGAGGTGAAGGGCGCTCACGTTCCCATCGCAGTATCGATCCATTGCCGTTCCCCCCCTTGCCAGTCTGAGCCGGCTATACTTGTCTACTGATGCCTCTCGCAGGAATCACAGCAGGGGTTGTCCGCTTTACCCGTCTTCTCCTCCAGGTCTCGACGTCGAAGTCATTCAACTTCCTGTGGCTTGTGTGATGCAGGTGGTGATCGGCGATGCGGCTTATCATCCGGCGCCCGGTTCGCCACGGGCGCCTGGAAGGCTTCCTGACAGTAAATGAATTCTTTCCCGTCATGTGCAATCACGTACGTCCTTTCGAACTCCCGCATCCGGCATGGGGATATCGTGATCGTCGCGGTATGGAACTCCGTCTCTGATTGCCGCCGGGTCAGTACCACGTCGATGGTCTCGTTCCACAAATGCGGTCCGAAGTTAACGGTCTGGGGCGGCAGGAAGACGCAGTTCCTGAAGTACAACGTGAATCTGTTACCAGCGATTCTCTCGATCTTGATATCAGAAGGGGCGAAGAAACTGGCTGGTTTGAACCAGAACAGCGAATGGCCCTCGCATCGCTGATCCGTCCAGAAGCCTATCGCCGGCGCCATGCTATTCTCGTAGTAGCAGAAGCGTGTGCTGACCGGGCACAACAGGCAGATGACAAGTTTACGTCGGTCGCCGCTCCCGTTCAGGGACTCTATCCCTTCGCGGATGCTCTTGCGCACGGTCTGGGCCAGCACGTCCTTCCTAGTTCCCACGCCCCATTCGACGTAATAGCAGACGGAGTTCGCCAAGTAGGTTCCCCACACCGACAGGCAACCGACCAAGAAGACGAGGCGAGTCCGTCTACGGGCTGCCGGAGTCGGACGCGCCGATAGTGTGAGGACCAACAGCGCGCTCACAAACAGGATCGCAGGCAGAAGTTCGTGAGACGGGAAAAGGCTTGTCATGTAGCCCGGTCCAAAGGCCAGGTATGCTCCCAACACCAGTAAGCCTGCACTTCGCATGGTAACGCTCGGTCTGCGCGACAGCCAGAGCAGGACAAGCGCCCCGGCGAGGACCACCATAAGCAGTCGTCTGTGTCCGATTTGGCACGCCAATGCGGAGCCGGGGAGAGAGGCAACGACATCCGGAAGCGTGGAACGCACGTGGTATACGATGTGCGCATACTGTTCCTGCGCCCGAAAGCCCTGGTAGTTTCCGAGTGTCCCACCGTAGTAGGTGAGTCGCAGGACGAAGTAGGATGTCATGACAGAGCCATAGACCGCCCATGCACGCCAGTTCACGCGAAGCGAACGTCTACGAAGCAGGTCAAGCAGTGGGGCAAACACAAGGAGGACGACTGCGTTCTCTCTGAAGCAAAGCCCCAGCGCCAGCAGTCCAGCCGAAACGGCCAGCCAACGTCTGTTTCCACTCGCTGCCCAGTTGTCATGAGCGATTGCGCCGGCACAGACGAAGGTAGCCGCCGCGAAGCTCTGCGCCTCGCACGTCTGGAAGGTTGCCAGATACTGAACCCTGGGGTTAACGAGGAGCAGACAGGCCGTAACGGGCATGATCCAAGGATTGCCCGGCGCAACGATCCGGGTCGTTACAGCACCAGCGCAGCAGGCGAAGCACAGGATTGTAACGATGTAGAGGATGCGGTAGCCCGTGTCCCACCGTCCGAACAAAGCGTACCCTGCCTTGTAGAACCAGATCAGGCCCGGCCTGAAGATGTCGCTGCCGGCGACCTCGACGTCACCTTGGAATTCCTCCGTTTCCAAGAGTTGTCTCAGCGTGTCGCGTCCGATATACAGGCTCCACCAAGGGCCGGAGTGAATCGCGCGGTCCACTATGCAAAGATCGTCTCCTGCGATGTAGTATCCGAGTGTGCGAGAATACAGAACAATAGCCAGCACGAGTGGAAGCAGGAATCCAGGAATACTGTATGGTTTCTTTGACACCCCTGCGGGCCCTGAGTGCACGTGGAATACGAATTATTAGGACGCCAGCAATTCCCCTATCTTAGGATTTAATCACGCTCTGCGGATTTTACCAGAGGGAAGGCACGGGGTAAAGAGCCGCCGGGCAACGGCGGTTGTTTCCGTCACGCCCCGTTGGTAGGCTATGGACCCGTCACCCGACAATACACCGCTGTATCCTGGAGAAAACGCTATGAGAACATCGGGCAACCTAGCGACCGCTCTCGGCCTGACGCTGGCGGTGCTTCCCGCCTGCTGCGTTTCGTCGAGAGGCCCGGCAGTCACGCTCATATGCTCCGAAGACAACGACCTCTTCCGCGTTCTCAAGGCTTCTGGCTTCAACTGTATCAGGTTCGGAGACGCAGCCGAGGCGTTGCGCAATACCCCGCACGGCGGCGGGCTGCTGATTCTCTCCGACGATTATCCGGATCGCGCAACCGCGCTCCCGCCGGATACGCTTGAGATCGTGAAATCGAAAGGCGCGAGGCTTTACGCCGAGTTTACCGCCGTCCCCGGCGTGAAGCAGACGGGCGAGGCGCGCTTGACCGGTTACGAAAGGGCGGTCGTGACCTCCGATTTCTTCGGCCCGGGGCTTGCGAAGATGCGCATCATTGCCGCGCACGCGCGCAGTTTCCTGCCCGTCGAAGCCGACGCCCCCCTCATTTCTCTCGCGAAGGTGGCCGGGCTGGACAACGCGCTCTACGGCCTTCCGCAGGAATCCTTCCCGCTCCTTTTCATCCATCCCGGCGGGGACGCGATGATCGCGACTACAAAGCTGAGCGATTTCGCCACCGCCCGTTTCGCGCCGTCAGAGGCGTGGAGGGAGGCATGGACGCGCGTTCTTGCGTGGCTTCTGCGAAGCAAGATTCCTGCATTGAACATCTCGCCAGCGGTGCGCCCCTCGTTCAACGCGACGGACGAATTGCCTGACTACGTTGAGGAACTCGCGTTCCGCCGCGGGGCGGAGTGGTTCTTGAACTCCAGGCTGCTCATTCACAAGAGTTGGGCCGCAAAGGTTGACGAACTTCGCGCCGGATATCACGACGGAGTCGCGCCGGCGCCGCAGAAGGACTGGCCGGTCGGCGACGGTTCCGAAGGGCTTCTCGAGGGCTACAGTTCGACCATCAACAGCGACGGCTCTCAGCCCGCGCGCTATTACCTCCGCAACGATTGCATAGGCGAATCTGCCATGGCGCTGGCCTTCGCCGGGGCGCTGACGAAGGACCGGCGATATTCGGAAGTCTCCCGCAACCTGCTTGATTTCGCATACTTCAAGTCCGCATTTGCGAAAGGGCCGCGATCCGACCCGGCAAGTCCGACCTACGGATTGCTGAGCTGGTTCTCCAATCCGCCCGCCGACGGCGTCTACTACGGGGACGACAACGCGCGGGGATTGCTGGGGCACATGGCGGCGTCGGCGCTGCTCGGATCGGAGAAATACGACGCCCTGATGCTCCGGTGCGTCATGGCCAACCTCCGCACGTGCGGGCGCAACGGCTTCCGCGCCGCGCGGCTTGAGGAGCCGCAGCTTCAGGCCAACGGCTGGCGTCATTTCTTCCAGGCGGACACAATCCATTACGCGCCCCACTACCAGGCGTATCTCTGGGCATGCTACCTTCATGCTTACCGGCAGACGGGCTACGAGCTTTTCCTGCGCCGCGCGAAGACGGCCATCCGCATGACGATGGAGGCCTACCCCGATTCGTGGCATTGGACCAACGGCATTCAGCAGGAGCGCGCGCGGATGCTCCTGCCGCTGGCCTGGCTCGTCCGGATCGAGGACACCGGGGAACACCGGGCATGGCTTCGCAGAATCGCATCAGACATGCTTGAGGATCAGGACGCCTGCGGCGCGATCAGGGAGGAACTCGGCCTCGATGGCATGGGCGACTACGGCCCGCCGAAATCCAACGAGGCATACGGCAGCAACGAGGCCACGCTCATACAGTCGAACGGCGATCCGGTCTGCGATCTGCTCTACACGACCAACTTCGCCTTCATCGGCCTGCATGAAGCCTCGGCGGCGACCGGCGAGGCGCTGTATGTTGACGCGGAGAAAAAACTCGCGCGCTTCCTCTGCCGGATACAGGTCCGATCGGAAACGCATCCGGAGCTTGACGGCGCATGGTTCCGCGCGTTCGATTTCGGACGGTGGGATTACTGGGCAAGCAACGCGGACGCCGGCTGGGGCGCGTGGAGCATCGAAACCGGCTGGACACAGGGCTGGATAACTTCCGTCCTGGCGATGCGGCGGCAGGGAACGTCGCTATGGGAACTGGCCGGCGGGAGCGGAATGGGCGGACATTTCGACGAGCTGTATCCCGTCATGTTTCCCGGGGGGGAGTGACAATCCCGCCGCGTCCCGCTCCGAAGCGCGCGCAGCGATCTTCTCATCGCTTCATCACGCGCCGGCGAGCTTCCCAAGCGCCACGCTGATCCGCCTGCCGCACTCCTCCTGGCCAATCAGCTCCATCGTCTCAAACAACGGCGTGGAGACCTTCCTGCCCGTGACGGCTATGCGCAGGACCATGAAGAGGTTGCCCGGCTTGGCTCCCGCGCGTTCAGCCATGCCCCTGAAGGCCGCCTCGGTCGCGGCGGGCGTGAAGTCCGCAGCGCCGGCGATCAGCTCCGCCGAGTCCTTCAGCATGGCGATCGTATCATCCTTCGTGGTTTTCTTCTGGATAAGCAGCGCGGGATCATAATCCTCAACGCCGCCGAACATGAACGCCGTCATGTCGTCGAACTCGGAGAGCTTGCGGATGCGCTCCCGTATCAGCGCGACCGCTTTTTTGAAGGCTTCATCGGGAACGCCGATCCGCTTCGTGAATCCGTTGCAAATTCTTGTCGCAAGTTCGTCCGTATCGAGCCGCCTGATGTATTCCCCATTAATCCACTCCAGTTTCTGAAGATCAAAGACCGGCCCGGACGTGCTGACCCTGTCCAGCGAGAACCCGGCGATGAACTCGCTCAGCGGAAAAACCTCCCGCCCGTCCGGCATCGAGTATCCCATCAGCGCCAGGAAGTTCAGCATCGCCTCCGGCAGGTAGCCCTCGTTGCGGTAGAAGTCCAGGGAGGTGGGATTGCGCCGCTTGCTGATCTTGCTCTTGTCCTGATTTCGCAGCAGCGGCATGTGGACGAACATCGGCGGCGTCCACCCGAAGGCGTTGTAGAGAAGGACGTGCTTGGGCGTGCTGGATATCCATTCCTCCGCGCGTATCACATGCGTCACCCCCATGAGCCGGTCGTCCACGACGCTTGCAAGGTGGTACGTCGGGAAGCCGTCCGACTTCAGGAGGACCTGATCGTCAACACCCTCGTTCCTGATCGCTATCCGGCCGCGCAGCTTGTCCTCGAAGCAGGTTTCCCCGGAGCGGTCCACCGCAAGGCGTATGACGCGCGGCTCTCCGGCCTGGACGCGGCGGCGCGCTTCTGCGGGATCAATCCCCCTGCAGAAGCCGTCGTACATGATCGCCTGCTTGTTCTTCGCCTGCTCGTCGCGAATCTGCGCCAGCCGTTCGGCGCTGCAAAAGCAATAATATGCCTTTCCGGACTCGATCAGCGCGTCCGCGTGGGTCTTATAGATCGCCGCGCGCTCGGACTGGCGGTATGGCGCGTGCGGACCCCCGACGTCCGGTCCTTCGTCCCACTGCAGGCCCAGCCACTTGAGCGAACGCAGAATCGCGTCCTCGTTGGCGGTTGTTGAGCGCTCACGGTCCGTGTCCTCGCTGCGGAAGATGAACTTGCCGCCCTCTCTGTGGGCGAAGGCGTAATTGAACAGCGCGATGTATGCCGTGCCGACGTGCGGCTCGCCCGTCGGGCTTGGCGCGATTCTGACTCTGACCTGGCTCATTGCGGACCTTCCTGGGGGTTTTAACCGTCAAACGGCGTTTGCCGCCCAAAACGCGATCTGAGATGCGGGGGGGCAAGACGTTCCTGCCGTTGGGCGCCTCGACATTGAAACGAATTGACAGAGAGCGCATTATGCCAGAGAATCGCCGGCGGTCAACCTCCGGAAAGTTTTACGGTCTCAACGCATGAAAGCAATACTCGCCCTAAGCCCGATCGCGCGCATACTCGTCAAGAAATGGCCGAGAACGCTTCTTGCCGTCTTTTCCGCGTCCTTCGGTTTTGCCACGATTTTCACTACCATTGCGGTGGGGGAGGACGTCCGCGCCGTCCTTCTGACGCGCCTGTTCCGCGATTTTCCGGCCAAACGCATTGACGTCTATCCGACCGGGGTTGACCTTTTCGGGTTCAGCATCAAAGCCCCGAACTCGAATATGGATGCCACAACTGCGTCCCGTCTTGCCGCGATTCCCGGGGTCGCCGGAGTTGGGGTTGAGGAGATACTTCCCGTTCCAACACACATGGTTGCAGACTTTCTGCCTGAGGACGTGGACGTGGAATGTTCGATTTACGGCGCCGATCCGGCAGTCATCGAGACTTCCGAGCGTTTCAAGGGATTCCGATACGATCCCGGGTTCTATGAGGTTCCCGTCGTCATCTCGCGCTCGATACTGGAGGGATACAACTCCGGTTTCGCGTCTGTTCATAAACTGCCGAAGCTGACCGAGACGGCGATAATCGGACAAGTCTTCACGGTCGTTATTGGCGAGAGTCTTTTCACGCAGAATCCGACGCGCTCCCGCAGGATTGCCTGCCGCGTGGTAGGGGTCAGTTCCACAGCCTCGCTGGCGGGAATCACCGCGCCGAGGGAATACGTCGCCGAATGGCTTGCATGGTGGACCCGGAATAGCGACGCGGCGCTGCCCGTGAATCGCCTTGTCGTAACCGTGTCGGACGCAATGTCCGTTGACGGCGTATGCCGGCGCATAGCCGGGATGGGGTTCACGCCTTTGGCCCGGCGGGAGGAGGGGCGGATACTGGAGAATGCTGCCGGGTTGGTCGGCATGTTTCAGTGGCTGATTGCCGGGGCGGTGCTGCTCTGCGTCACGCTGCTCCTGTCCGCGCAACTAAGCGCGTCCGTCTATGAGAAACGCCCATGGTACGCCCTGTTTCAGGCGATCGGCGCAACACCGCGGCTTGTGGCCATGCTGATTCTCTTCGAGAGCATGATCTATTCTGTTTTCGGGGTCGTGATTGGGTCGTCCGCCGCGCTGCTCATCCGGAAGGAACTCGCGGCGCGGGTGATGACGAGCATCCCGGGGCTGGATGATCTGGCGTTCGGATTCCCGTCGCGGGCTGTTGCGGCCATACTTGCCGCCGGGCTGGCGGTAGCGCTGGCGGCCGCCCTTCCCGCCTGCGTCCGTCTGATGCGGACTCCCCCGGCGGGGAATCTGCTCCGCTAGCCGGCCGGCGGATCGCCGCACTCTATCACAAGGCCGTCATATGCCGGCCGTATGCCGGCCGGAAGGCTCGCTTCCATCTCCGCGTGTTCGACATCGTGGGTGAGGTGAGTGAAGTAAGTTCTCGCCGGGGCCAGCAGGCGGCTGATCTCAGTAGCCTGCGCGATGTTCATGTGCGTCGGGTGCGGGCGAGGTCTCAGCGCGCCGATGATCAGGACATCCAGCCCTTCAAGCATTCGCATGGAGCCGGGGGGAATCAGGTTCGCATCCGTGACATAGGCCAGCCCGCCTATCCTGAACGCCAGCACCGGCAGGCTGCCGTGCATGACCGGGACGGGCAGGATTTCAACGCCTCGGAACGCGAAACGCCCAACAGTCTCGCGCAATACCAACTGCGGCTTTCCGCCTCCCGCTTGCGTTTCCTTGAAAACGTAATCGAAACGGCGGCGTATCTCCCCGCATGTCTCGGGACTGGCAAAAACGTCCAGGGCGCGCCCCGCTATGACATTGAACGCCCGCAGGTCGTCAAGCCCGAAAATGTGGTCCGCATGTGCATGAGTAAGTAAAACTGCGTCAATCCCGGCGACGCCGAACCTGATGCTCTGCATCCTGAGTTCAGGCCCGGCATCAATAAGCAATGTGGTCCCCCGGACTTCAACCAGCGCCGAGGGCCGGCAGCGATTGTTGCGCGGATCCGGGGATGAGCAGATGCGGCAGCGGCAGCCAATGACGGGGACGCCGTAACTGGTGCCGGTGCCGAGAAATGTAAGCCTCATGGAGTTTGGCGGGCCTGCGGACGGGGAGGGCGGTCTATTCTGCCTCCCTGGCGTAATAGGACTGATTATGGTAGTAGCCGTAGTCGGAGTAGCCGCGATAGCCGTAGTAGCCGTAGCCCTGCGAGTCCGGGCCGAAGCCGTTCAGAACGAGGCCGATGATCGGGCTGTTGACCGAATAAAGCTGGCGGATGCACAGCGACAGGGCGTTGCGCTGCGTTCTGCCGGCCCGCGCAACCACTACGACGGAGTCGCTGATCTGGGAAATGACCCCGGCGTCCGCGACGTTGCAGACCGGCGGGGTGTCAATCAGTATGTAATCGTAAATGTCTCTGATCAGGTCCAGCATCTCGACGACTTTCTCGGTCTGGAGCAGTTCAGTCGGATTCGGCGGAGGGGGGCCGCTGGGCATGATGTCAATCCCGGATATATCAGTAGGGATGATAGCATCCTCATAATGGCATTTGCCGGCCAGCACACTTGAAAGTCCCGGTTCCCTTGCGACGCCGAAGACCTTGTTCAGTATGGGTTTTCGCATGTCAGCGTCAATGAGCAGGACGCGCTTTCCGCCGAAGGCCAGCATGACGGCAAGGTTTGAAACCAGCGTGCTCTTGCCCTCCATAGGCAGCGAGCTTGTGAATGCCAGCGCCTTGCAGCCGCGCATCGTGAGGAACACGATGTTGGTTCGTAACGACCTGAGATTCTCCGCCGCAAGGTTGTTCTCTGTCGGCAGGATCAGCTTGGGCAGCGGCCTCCTGCCCGGCTCCTGCTCGCGGGCGACGAGGGAGTTGGTGATTTCGGACACGTAGCCCAGGACGGGCATGCTAAAGAGTCTCTCAACCTCGTCCGTGTCCCTTATGGTCTGGTCAAAAAGGTCCAGGGCAAGCGCCAGGGCGATTCCGAACAGCGCGCTGGAAATTAGGACAAGAGCCGAAATGCGCAACGCTCCGGCATGCATCGGCTGTTCGGGAGGGATCGCCGCCGAAAGCACCTTGACGCCCGTATTCTCAGTCCGCTGGGCAAGATCAAGGTTCTTGGACATCGAGGTCAGGCGTTCGTAGAAGGTGCGATCCGAGTCCGCATCGGTGACCAGCAGCATGTTGTCAACCTGGCGATGCGCCACGTTGACGGCTTTCGCCCGGGCCTGTGCCAGCATCTCCCTTGAGCGCGACAGGTTTCTAAGCACAAGCTCGTAACTCGCCCTGATCCTTTCGAGCGTTCTTTCGATCTCGCGGTGGGCCTCCTGCTGAAGGCCTTTTATTTCTCTGTCCAGTTCCAGCACATCCGGATGCTTGGGGCCGAACTGGCGCATGGAAGCCCGTCGCCGGGCTTCAAGCTCATGAATCCTGGCGGTCATTTCGTCAAGGTTGACGGCGGAGCTTTCAAGATCAGTCGGCAGGACGACTGTTTCCCCGCCGTTCTCAATCCATCCCTGGAGGGTTTCCAGGGCGTCGCGCGTCATCATCGCTTCCTTTTCCGCCTGCGCGACTTCCCTGGTGAGGCTTTTTATGCGCAAGGCGAGCACCTCGACGCTCTCCGTCAATGGAGACGAGGAGCTTTCCACAATCTCTTCCCCCGGACGGCCGGTCGGCGTTCTTCTCAGGTCTTCGTCAAGTTCTTTCGCCGCCTCGACAAGCCCCTTGTGAGTTTCCAGAAGTTTTCGCTCATAATCGCCTTTGTGCTGCTCAAGCCAGGTCATGATGGAGTTAAACTGCTCAAGCCGCGATTCCTTGTCATATTCGCAATACGCCACAACAATTGCATTTGCCATGGCTGCGGAAAGTTTGGGGTCCCCGGTTCTGCATACGATTTCCAGGACGAAGGAGTGCTTCACAATGTGAATTTCGATCAGGTCTGCCAGGTATCCGGCCATCTCGGCTTCCAGCCGCTCATCCTCGCTATTGCCGTCCAGCGCGGCAAGGAAATCCGGCGGCAGCGCGCGCCGCATCGCTTCTTTGAGGGATTTTGCCTCGGCGGCGTCTCCGCGTAGCCGCTTGAGCAACGCGAGGCGTCGTATTGCGCCGGTCATAACGGGACGGCCTTTTAGAATTTCGGCCGTTGTCTCGCGGCTGAAGGCCCTCCAATTACCCATCAGCCACGCCGGGACCATTTCGCTGTCAGATTGGATTCCATTCAGCGCCGGGGGCTCTATCAGTATTTCCGTCCGAGCTTCATAGACAGGCTTGCGGGCCACCAGATATACGCCAAACCCAAGAAATGCCAGCACAACGCTGGAAATGATGACCCATGAACGCCTTCTCAGCACCCAGAGGATTTCCGACACGCTTCTCCTCCGATGCACCTCGTACGGTCTAAAGGCTGTTTTCCATTTGACCGCCGGGACTGTTGACTCGATCCGCGGATCTGGCTTTTTCTGTGGGGGCATCCTTCTTTCAGACGGAACGCTTTATCCGCCTCCCTCCGGGGACTCAGGCTCCGCAAACGCGCGTTCCGCGCAAATCCCCTCTCGGTTGCCCTCGAACGCACCAGCGCCCGTAAAAAGACATCCCGGCGTTGTTGAGGCGCCGGGATATGTCTTTGATTCGCGTCCTTCTATCGAGCGCATCCGCGCGC
>JAKLEA010000118.1 GCA_022711755.1 Planctomycetota bacterium | reverse complement strand
TTCGTCCTCCAGTCATTTTTGACCACAAAGACACGAAGCGTGCACGAAGACACGAAGGGCGCCGGGAGGTTCTCCAGTCTGCATCCAATCCCATCCTCGCCCCTCCTTCCTTCCTTCCTTCCTTCCTTCCTTCCCTCCTTCCCTCCCGTCGTCCCGGGAGTCGAAGCGACTTCGGATCGAATCCTGGCCCTTCGTGCCTTCGTGTCGTCGTCTTCGTGTCTTCGTGGTTCGAACGGATCGAGGGAGGAAAAGGAACAAGGGGGTCGGGTGGGACACTCCAGAAAATTTGAGAAGTACTCACTGGCCAAGGCGGTTCCCACTGGCATATGCTCGACGGAGCGCGCAATGAATCCCGAGATGACACCGGTTCCGCGCAGCCTGGAGCAGCCGCAATGAAGAAACGGCATGGTTGGTGGCCATCGGTCGTCGCGTTTTGTGTGCTCGTCCCCTCGGGCCATGCCTTGGCACAAAGTCGTTCGAGTCCGCCACCGCCGTCCCCGAA
>JAKLEA010000117.1 GCA_022711755.1 Planctomycetota bacterium | reverse complement strand
TGGGGCATCTACTTCGATGAAGGCACCAGCGGCATCCTGGCCGAGGACAACATCGTCTACCGCACCACCCATGGCGGGTTCCACCAGCACTACGGCCAAACCAACATCATCCGCAACAACATCTTCGCCTTCGCGCGCGACCACCAGGTGCAGCGCACCCGCCCCGAGCCGCACCGCAGCTTCAGCTTCGTAACCAACATCGTCTACTTCGACTCCGGCCACCTCCTCGCCGGCGACTTATCCGGCGACAACTACCTCATGGATTCGAACCTCTACTTCGACGCGCGCCCGGACGCCAAGCCCGACCAGCTGCGCCTGGGCCCTTGCACCTGGCAAAAGTGGCGGGAACGCGGCCATGACCAACACTCGCTCTTAGCCGATCCGCTCTTTGTCGTCCCCGGCAAGCACGACTTCCAACTCCGGCCCGACTCCCCTGCCTTCAAGCTCGGCTTTCGCCCCATTGACCTCACAGGCGTTGGCCCCTGACACCTGCCTGCCGTGC
>JAKLEA010000116.1 GCA_022711755.1 Planctomycetota bacterium | reverse complement strand
ATCGGGGAGACATCCAGGCGCTGGTGGATGACTTGCTCGGCTACAAACGGCTTAGGGTCAGTGACTTTCGAGTGATCTACCGCGAGGCCTTTGAAAGGGGAGTGCCGGTGCGCAAGTGCCTGTTTGTTGCGCGCCGCAATGTCGTCTATGAACTCTTCCGGAAGATGGTGCTGGACGACATCCGTTGAAAGCGAGCATGACTGACATCACCCAAGTGCTCGAAGCGGCACGGCAGGGCGATCCGCAGGCGGCGAGAGGCGGCGGGGCGTGCCGGCGGTCTCGGCGTGGCGGCCTCGCGGGCGGGCGGCGCCGGCTCTGGGCCGGAGGGTGCGCCGGCACCTGAGGCCGGCGAGTCGCCGGCTGAGGCGGCGGCCCCGAGCGCCGCCTCCAGGCGGGCGCCGAATACCCCCTGGGAGTACTCGGCCTCGTAGCGCGCCCGCGCCGCCCGGCAGGCCGTCTCGTAGTCCGCGCGGAGCGCTCCGCGGTGCAGGTCACGCACCAGC
>JAKLEA010000115.1 GCA_022711755.1 Planctomycetota bacterium | reverse complement strand
TACCTGCATGCGCCGCGCCAATCCGCCGCCGAAGAAAAGCGGTTGTGGACGATCTGCCATGACTATTGGGTGCTTGTCGCCGGCCGCTACGAATGCTGCCTGGAAGCCGCCAGCGCAACGAATCGTATTGGCGAACATCTCCGGCAGGCGATGCCAGCCCTTGGTGCGCGGATGATCGTCGCGCTTGGAAACACGCTCAAGTGGACATTGTTTCGCCACGGGCCGGCGGATGGCAGCCTCTGGCAGCGTCTAGGCGCCGCGCTGCTGGCCGCCGACCAGCAGCTGGCGGTGGCGCGCAACACCCTCGAATCCCGGCGCCAGTACATCGATCTCGCCCGCGTCCGCTTCGAGGGCGGCATCACCTCCGAACGCGACTGGCGGCAGGCCGAGGCGGAGTTCCACCGGATCCGGGGCGTCGTGCAGGACCTCGAGCGCGTGCAGCGCCAGGTCGAGAACGCCATTTCCGTGCTCGTGGGCCGGTACCCGGGGGAGATCCTCCGCGGC
>JAKLEA010000114.1 GCA_022711755.1 Planctomycetota bacterium | reverse complement strand
CACGGTCCCACGCTCAACTACTTCACGCTGATCCCCGCCTGGCTGGCCGGCGAACACACCTACGCCGAACTCACTGAAGTCACCCTCCGTGTTGTTCCTGCCATCTTCGGCACAATGCTGGTTCTGCTGATTGCGGGCCTGACGGGCGGCCTTGGACTCGCAGCGGTCGTGGCGGCGGTCCTGGCGGCCCTCTCCCCGGCAATGGTCTTCTACAGCCGGTATTACATCCAGGAAATGCTGCTGGCCTGCTTCACCCTGGGCGTCATCGTGTGCGGGTATCGCTACGTGCGAACGAGATCGCTCGTGTGGGCTCTCGCGGCAGGCGGATTTGCGGGGCTGATGCACGCCACCAAGGAGACGGCGATCATCGCCTTCGGCTCGATGGTGCTGGCGCTGGCTCTCGTGATCCTGACGCAGTCCAGCAGAGACCGCCCGATCCCCCGTATCCTGGCTGGCATCAACTGGTCGCACGTCCTTCTCGGCCTTGTCGTGGCGGCAATCGTCTC
>JAKLEA010000113.1 GCA_022711755.1 Planctomycetota bacterium | reverse complement strand
TCACGGGCCGCTACCCCATCCGTTGCGGTCTCACATCCGTATTGCGGCCCGGCAGCCGCAAAGGCATGGCCGGCGAACTCACGCTTGCACAGGCACTGCAACAGCTTGGGTACGCGACGGCCTGCGTGGGCAAGTGGCACCTGGGCCATCTCAAACGCTTCCTGCCGACGCGGCACGGCTTCGATTCGTACTTCGGCATCCCGTACAGCAACGATATGGCCATCGATCCCAAGTCGGCGGAGCTGGCGGAGGATTGCTGCTTCCGCGAGGGGCTCACCGCCGCCGACGCCAAGGCCAAGGGCCTGCCCCCCCGGGACGGCCCGCACGCCGAGCCTGTCTATGGTCCGTACGTGACCCGACTCGTTCAGGACCACGCGGTCTACGCCGGCATGGTGCAGAGCGTCGATGAGAGTGTCGGGCGGGTCCTGGACAAGCTCCAGGAGTTGGATCTGGAGCGGGACACCATCGTTCTCTTCATGTCCGACAACGGCGGGCTGTCCACCGTTTC
>JAKLEA010000112.1 GCA_022711755.1 Planctomycetota bacterium | reverse complement strand
GCACAGCGGTGGTCGTGGCGGATCATCCGGACGTCGCTGCCGTAAAGCTGGTTGATCATTTCGCCGGTGATGTCCGAGGTGGGGTGAACGAGGACGCGGCGGTTGACGCAGGCGACGCTCCGGACGTAGCGGGAGACGAAGCCGAGATCGTGGGTCACGAGGACGATGGTGATCTCCGCGCTCAGGCGCTCCAGCAGTTCGTAGAATTCGTGTTCCCGGGCCGCGTCCACGTTGGCCGTCGGCTCGTCGAGGAGGAGCAGGTCCGGAGCGGAGACGAGGGCGCGAGCGATCAGGGTACGCTGGCGCTGCCCGCCGGAGAGCGCGGAGAACGGGCGGTCCTTCAGGTCGGCGAGCCCCATCCGGGCGAGGGCCTCCGCGCCGGCCGCGCGGTCCGCCCGGCGGTAAAACACCGGATTTAAGCCGGCCGTCAGCCGGCCCATCAGCACCACCTCGAGCACGGTGACGGGAAAATGGATGGAGAGCGCCGCCTGCTGCGGCATGTATCCGA
>JAKLEA010000111.1 GCA_022711755.1 Planctomycetota bacterium | reverse complement strand
CGCGCTTGCGAAGGCCGCGCAGTCCATGCGGACGGCCGGGACGGCGATACTCTGCGAGGGCTACATGGACGCGCTGGCCTTCCACGCGGCCGGGGTGTCCAACGCGGTCGCCCCCCTGGGCACCTCCTTCACGGAGGGACAGGCCTCCCTCCTCAAGCGATACGCGGGGACCGTGGTGCTCGCCTTCGATTCGGACGAGGCCGGCACCCGGGCTACCGAGCGCGCGATGGGCATCGCGGAGGCCCAGGGCCTCAAGGTGCGCGTGTTCAGGCTCGCCGAGGGCAAGGATCCCGCGGAGATGCTGGAAAAATACGGCGCCGATCGATTGAAAAAAGAAATTGAATCGACTATAACTTCTGATGATTTTCTTTTGGCCGCCGCCGGTTCCCTGGGAGCCGCGTCAGGGACGGCCGCGGCGTTTTCGTACCTGTTCCCGTTCATGGCGGGTTTTTCATCCGATATCAGGAGGGATTCGTTCCTCGAGGCCGCGGCGGCCCGGCTCAAGGCC
>JAKLEA010000110.1 GCA_022711755.1 Planctomycetota bacterium | reverse complement strand
ACCCTGCCGCTGTTCCTCGGGCTGATCGTGGTGCTGCCGGTGCTCGGCCACGCCACCTGGCACCTCTACCGCAAGGCGGTCGTGCCGCTGCCCGGCTGGCGTTGACGGTCTGGCGCTAAGGGGCTGGCGCCGAGCGCCCCCCGCCCCGGACGCCCCCGGAAAAGCCCATGAAAAAGCCGCCCGCCCCGTCCCCGGGGCGGGCGGCCGCGTCTCGGGCCTTACTCCGCGGTGGCGGCGGCGCGCCGGGCGGGCTCCAGCACCCGGCGGACCAGCAGCTCGGCGATCTGCACCGCGTTCAGCGCCGCGCCCTTGCGCAGGTTGTCGCTGACGCACCACAGGTTGATGCCGTTGTCGATGGTCGAATCCTGGCGGATCCGGCTGATGTAGGTCGCATATTCGCCCACACACTCGACCGGGGTGATGTAGCCGCCGGTCTCGCGCTTGTCGACGACCATGATCCCCGGGCTCTCGCGCAGCAGGTCCCGCGCCTCGGCCTCGTCCAGGAATT
>JAKLEA010000109.1 GCA_022711755.1 Planctomycetota bacterium | reverse complement strand
CCCATGACCCTGACTACATCCGGCAGGTCTGTTGCGGTCAACTGTCCGAAAAGGCCCAAAAAGCCATCGGCTTCCCGTGGAGCGCCGGCATGGTCGAACGCTCGCGCCGTTCGGCCGGGGCGACCATCTGCGCCTGCCGGTCGGCGCTGAGTAACGGCGGGGTGGCGGCCAACCTGGCCGGCGGCACGCACCATGCCTTCCGCGACCGTGGCGAAGGCTTCTGCGTCTTCAACGACGCCGCCGTCGCCGCCCGCGCCATGCAGGCCGAGGGTCGCGCCGAGCGCATCCTGGTCGTCGATTGTGACGTCCACCAGGGCAACGGCACAGCCAGCATCCTGGCCGGCGACGACAGCGTCTTCACCTTTTCCATCCACGGCGCGCGCAATTTCCCTTTCGCCAAGGAAAGCAGCGATCTCGATATCGAGTTGCCCGACGGTTGCAGTGACGACGCCTACCTGACCCATCTCGACGACGGGCTCGGCACCGCCTTCGACCTTGCCCGGCCGGAAC
>JAKLEA010000011.1 GCA_022711755.1 Planctomycetota bacterium | reverse complement strand
TCCATACCGGAAAATAACCTCTCTTCAATAATATATTACCACATGTGTCAAGGCCCCCTTTTTCAACAGGCTGCTAGGTGGGCGGCGATGATCTTCGCCCTCGGGTTAGCAGCATCAACCTTACGCAGATAATCCGGACGAAGAACTCTATGACTGATAACACAGACAATGCCGCTTGAGCGTTGCCTTCCAAAAGGAAATGCGAAGCCGATAAATCAATAGTCGAACCGGGATAATACACGGATGCAGCGCGACATGGAATTGTTCATAGGGGCGCGATTTCCGGAGACTTCGTCAATCGAGTCGCGCGCCGTTATACATTTTGTTACTTAACTTCCGCTTCGACGTCTCTGATTTCTTCCGGCCCCTCGGGATCATAACTTCCTGCCTCATATACAGGAGGGACTATTGGAGCGATCTTGAAATGCTTTTGCGCCCAGAGCTTTATCCATGCCCGCGCCAGCGTCCTCGTCGGGGGGATCAGAAGCAGAATCCCAAGCGCGTCGGTGAGCACGCCTGGCGTGAGCAGCAGAATCGCCCCGGCAAGGATTATCATGCCATCAAGGATTCTGTCCGTCGGAAGCCTTCCCGTCGCCAGGTCCTCCTGAATCAGGCGTATGGTCCTCAACCCCTGATTCTTCGCAAGCCACGCGCCCGCCGCCCCCGTGAGCAGCACAATGCCGACCGACACCCACACGCTGCCGGACCACTGCGCTATCTTGACGAGCAGGACAAGCTCGACAACTGGAACCAGCGTCATCAGCAATATCAGCTTCAACAGCATCCGATTGCTCTTTCAGGTTTTGCTCGTTACCTTCTCACCCGTTTTCGGCGGAAGATTTCCTGAATTTATCGCTCCCTTGTGAAACGTCCAACGCAACAGCAACGCCATGAAGGCGACACCGGCAAGCGCCCCGGTCGCGTCCGCCTTCCAGTCGGCGAGACTTGTGAATCTTCCGGGAATGAAACCCTGACGCCATTCGTCAAACGCGCCGAATCCCAGGCAGAATGCCCACGCGACGACCGCGAACCTGAACAATCTCCATGTCCCGGGAAATGACAGTTCCCATCCGGACATGACCCAGAGCGTCAACCCGGCCAGCGTCATGTAGGCGAGGAAGTGCAGTTGCAGGTCCCTCCCGGATAGTCTTTCCGGAAGGCGCAGCCGCGGAATGCCGGTCAGGTAAAGCAGCAGCATGACGTACCCGTCAAGCGCCGCGATCCTGAGCCATTCCGGGAGGGCCGGAATGCGACCGACTGCTGGTGTCCCCCGCGCTTTCGGGCTTGCCGCCAATTCGTGTCATCTCTTTCTATTGTCCGGGGGTTTGGAAAAGATGTTTTTCCACATCTGTACCTCTGCCGGATTTGATACCTCGGAATACTTCTCGTGCGGCTCCCCCGGAGCGCCGCTCCCTTCGGAATCCAGCAGCGCCTGAACCTGGTCGAAGAACCCGCGCGGCTCGACGACGACGCAGCCGATCTTCCCGCAGAGGTCGCCCAGCGCAGGATGCGATGCCACGAGCATCACGCCGTTCGGATTGGCGCTTGATGCCGCCATCCGCTCGATCTCCTTCCACGCCTTCCGGCGGTCGCGCGTCAAGATGACCGTCGCTGGGCCGACCCGTGTCTCGGCGGGAAGCTTGTCCGTCTTGTCGTCGCCCTCGTAGACGACCGACATCCGACATTGCCTGTATGCGGCGTATCGCGCCAGTAGGCCGCTCAGGTCCGATCTGGCGCGCTCGTCGCGGGCGGCCTTCAGACCGCAATCGCGTTTCAACCCCCTGAACATGAGTTCGTATCCGTCAACGATTATCCATTCGGGATGCATTTCGATCTCCGGTCAATTCCGGCTTACGCCTCCCAGACAATCCGTCCGGAGACGATTGTGAGAATGGCCCGTCCGCTGACGCGCCGCCCGTCGTACGGGCAGTTACGGCTCTTGCTCGCAAAGGCCGAGGAGTCAATCGTCCACTGCGCGTCCGGATCAATGACTACGATATCCCCCGGGGCGCCGGGCCTCAGCGCCGCTGGCTCAAGGCGGAAGATGCGGCGCGGGGCGGCGGACATCAGTTCCGCCATCCGCATCGGGGTAATCCGGCCCGTCTTCACGAAACCGGTGATGATGAGCGCCAGGCTGCATTCAAGACCGATAAGCCCCCGCGCTCCGGCCTTTTTCTCGTCTGCGGCATGAGGCGCGTGATCGGTCGCGATTGCGTCAATCAGCCCGTCCTCAAGGGCGCGGCCGAGCGTGGCTACGTCCCCGGCCGGACGCAACGGAGGGTTCACGAGCGGCATCGCGCCGCCGATCCTGCACGAAGAATCCAGGAGCAGATGATGCGGCGCGGCCTCGCACGTCACCGCAAGCCCATTAACCTTCGCGCGCCGGATCATCTCCAGGCTTGCCGCGAGGCTGACGTGGGAGATATGAAGCGCGGCGCCCGCGGCCTCCGCGCATTCGATGTCCCGGCGGATGAAGCGATCTTCGTTCGTGAAAGGTTCTCTTCCCGCGAACTCGCAATCCGGCATCGCGAGACAGTCGGCCAGCGAACGCTCGGAGTCCTCGCAGTGCGGGCTGACCGGCAGGCCGCATCTCGCCGCAAGCCGGCACGCCTCCGCCGCCACGTCCCGCCGGATGATCGGATTGCCGTCGTCGCTGACGGCCGCGACGATGGGATTTCGCGCAAGCGGAGCAGGATCAATCGCCTTGTCCCCGCGCTGCCCCTCTGTCATGCAGACCTTGACGCGAAGCTTCACAAGGCTGTCGCGCGCGGCGATTCGGGCAACCTCCTCGACGACCGCTATGTTGTCAATAGGGGGTTTCGTGTTCGGCTCGCAGACGACCGACGTGTAGCCTCCGCGGGCCGCCGCCGCTGAACCCGTGGCGATGGTTTCCTTGTGCTCGAAGCCCGGTTGACGGAAGTGAACGTGCGCGTCGCACAAGCCGGGCATGACCCAGCAGCCGGGCAGTTCGATGGCCCTTGCGCCGGTGGGATGGCTTGTAATCTTTCCGACCTCGGCTATGCGTCCGTCGGCAATGGATATGTCGCCGGCGGCGTCCATTCCGGACGCCGGATCAATCAGTCGGGCGCCTTTCAGTACAATGGCGTTCATTAGTTCAAAGGGATGAATGTCGGATCAACGCGCCGGAGAAACATCCATCAGGATTTAGACGGTTGGGCAAGCTGCTCGCGTATGTAGCGCGCCCTGACGCAGTCCCTGCGCTCCGGATCGAGTTCCCTGCCTTCGAGTTTCTGCATGTGCGCCGGCAAAGTCCAGAGGAATATTTCGTTCAGGCGGGCCACGCTCAGGCCGGAAATCACGCCCATATTGACGCCCATGCGAACCTTGGAGAGATGCTTGAGCGCCTCCTCGCTGTTTATGGTCCGGGCGTGGGCCAGCAGCCCGAAACTGCGCCACGCGCAATCCTCCATCGCCGTCCGGTTCCGCTCCATAATGGCCTCGCGTATCCGGCGCTCGTAGTCCGCGATCATCATCACGACGCCGCTGATCTCCCCGATTAATTCATCTTCCCTTACCCCCAGCGTCGCCTGATTGGAAATCTGGTAAAGATCGCCGACGGCCTGCGTCCCCTCCCCGTAGAACCCGCGCACGGTGAACCGCGTGGCCATCAGGCTCCGGAGCGCGCGTTGTATTTCGTCCGTGACGACCAGCGCCGGCAGGTGCATCAGAACGCTGACCCGCATGCCGGTGCCGACGTTGGTTGGGCACGCCGTCAGGTAGCCGTACTTGTCTGAGAACGCGTAATCCACCCGCGATTCCAGCGCTGTGTCAAGCTCGTCAATGGACGCCCAGAGCTTTTCCATCTCCAGACCGGAGGAGAGCATCTGTATCCGCAGGTGGTCCTCCTCGTTGACCATCAGGCTGGCGCGCTCGCTGCGGGTCAGCGCCACGCCGCGCTGCCATTCGGCCCCGGCGTGCTCGCGGCTTATCAGGTGGCGCTCGACCAGAAACTGCCTGTCAATCGGCTCGACCTTCGCGAGGTTCAGATACAGCATGTCCTCAAGGAGGCCTGTGTCCCGAATCGCATCGCGCAGCAGGACTTCAAGCTCGGTCCGTTCCTCGTCTGACGCCCGGTTGACGAAGCGGCGTCCCGCGACGTTCCGGGCCAGCCGGATGCGACTGCTGATAACGATGTCGCTCTGATTGCCTACGCCTTTGAGCCATTCGCCGGTGCTGCTTTTCAGGTCGTCAACATTCATGTTCGGAGCCTGTCATTTCTCGTATCTTGTCGCGAAGTTTCGCGGCCGACTCGTAATCCTCGGCCGCGACGGCCTCGGTCAGCAGTTGCTTCATGTGTTGCAGCCTCTTCCGCGACGCTGCCGCCGCGGGATCGGCGCTTGGCCGCTTGCCGACATGCGCCGTGGAGACATGTACCCTGTCCAGGATGCCTTCCAGTCCCGGCTCGAATAGCTCATAGTCCTTCGGGCATCCCAGCCGCCCCGCGCTCTGAAACTCCAGGAACGTGATGCCGCATTCCGGGCACTTTCGCCCCGCCAGATCCTTGAGCTCCGGGCTGGCCTGCATCAACAGTTTGGCCAGCATCTCGATGGGCGAAGGCTTTATCTTCGTCCCCTTGCGGGCGCAGGACTCGCAGAGGTGATGCGTGTTCATCTTACCCCCGGCAATCTCGGTCACGTGGCAAGTGGCCGGTCTGCCGCATTTCTCGCAATTCTGGCCTTGTTCCATGTATGGTCGCTTTCCCGGCGAATGTCAGTCCCGTTCGTACCTCGCCCCGCACCCGTCCGTCTCCCACGCGGTGACGTGTCTAACGTGCGCGGGGGCCGGCAACCGTCTGGCAAGCTCATCGAAAACGTATTTTGCAATGTTCTCCGTCGTTGGGTTGATCTCGGTGAATGGCGGGCGATCGTTGAGGATGTAATGATCGAAATCGGCGAAGATTTCCTTCAGATGGCGCTTCAGGTCGCGGAAGTCAATGACCATTCCCATCTCATCAAGGTCTGGACGGGCGACAGCCACCTCGATCCTCCAGTTGTGCCCGTGCATGCGCTCGCAGTTGCCGTCATACTCGCGCAGACGGTGCGCGGAGGAAAATGAGCTTTCAAGGATGACTTCGAACATCGCGCGAACCCCGCTTCAAGGAACAGAACGCCCGTCGCCTTGCCTAAAGCGTTGATCCCTGGGTCAGGAAACCCCACCACATTCGAATTCTATCGGTTACCCGTAATCGCGTCAAGCCGGGCATCGGCTGGGCCGGGCAAGGGGGCGGAAGCGGCGCAAGATTGTATTTTCCTCTGTCCTGCTCTGTCTGCGTGACGCGGATACTGCCATCCAAGATTTGCTTTGATGTTGATTGTCATATTAAATTTAAAAAGCGCTCGAAGGACGCGCCACAACCCATATGCGTCATGCCGACTATCCGGTCCGCACGACGGCAATATATCCCCTGAATTCTTGATTGCGCTCTGGAGTTTTCGGTTATAATTCCGTCGGGCTTGTTGTTGGAACGCAAAGGAGAAAACATGGAACTGCAACCGGAAAATAGCCCAAATATCAGTAACCCGACGGCGGAGCAGATACGAAAGACTCTTTCTGCGCTGGGCGACACCGATACGTTTTTCAGCCTCAGGGACGACAAGGATCGCTTCGTACAGATCTACGGCGATAAGGAATCCGGCTGCACGCTGGAATACTGCGTAGAGGCTGAGAAGGTCTTCCAGTCCGTCAGCGGCAACGTCCCGCTTGAAACCGGCATCAATGTATTTGAAAAATTCGCCGCCGGGGACGACTCCTGGATCAAGACCGTCGAATGGAGATCACTGGACGAAGTCGAGCCGCCGCCGTCGCCGGTTGACGACGCTCCAGGGGAACGGGAAATGAGCCGCAAGGAAGTGATGGATACATATATGAAGGCGGCTACCGGCAGTAAAAGAGGGCCGGGGTGTTCCCCGGTAATCGTCCTGGCGCTGCTTGCGTTGCTGGGGCTTGTGATGCTGGCCTGAGACCTCTGAGTGACGTGTCCCGGCGCCGATTCAAGGAATGCCCATGAGATTTCGCGTTGTCATTCCACGTTTGGCCGCCGCCCTTATTCTCTCCGCCGTCTGCGTGGCTTTTCCGGCGGGGTGCGCCATATCCCGTCCGGTTGAAAAACCGTCGGAGCTTCCCGCCGCTCCCTCCGTTGAACCGGCGCCGATGCCAATCCGGGTCGGACAGTTTTCCGGAACATGGCATGACTGGCGTCCGATCTTCAAAGGAATCGAATACTCATGGGCCGAGGCCCAGGGACCGCGCCCGCTGAAGGTTCACGCCGTCAGGATTGACCTGCTGGAACCGACGATCAGCTTCTTTGCAACCCCGTCCAACGGCGACGCGCCACTGGAAACCTCCAGTATGTTCACCAGCACGTTCCTTGTGAAGTACGGCTGCCAAATAGCCGTGAACGCGTCGCCCTTCAACCCCGTCGTCCCGCTCGAAGGCAGGCCGCAGGACGTTCTGGGCGTCAGCGTCTCTCAGGGTGATGCCTTTTCCCGTGAACAGGACGGCTACGGCGCAGTCCTGATTACGCGGGATAATAAAGTCAAAATCGGAATCCCCCCCTTCGATTTGAGCGGCGTCTGGAACGCTGTTGGAGGATTCGGTCTGCTGCTCAAGGACGGGCTGAACGTTGGAGATGGCGGGGCGATTCATCCCCGCACGGCGATCGGCTTGACGCGGGACGAGCGATATTTCATCATCCTCGTTACTGACGGACGCCAGCAAGGTTACAGCGAGGGCACGACTACTGCGGAGACAGCCGACTGGCTGGCGGCGCTGGGGGCCTGGCAGGCTTTGAATCTTGACGGCGGCGGATCAACCGCCCTCGTCATATCGGATTGCAGGGGGGGATGGAAGACCCTCAACCGCCCGATAAACATGAATATCCCGGGGATGCAGAGGGCCGTTGCCAATCATCTCGGTGTTCGCGCTGCGGCTCTGGAATAACGGCGCAAACAAATTCCCGAAGGTCGCGTTGTCGCGCAACCTTCGGGAATCGGTAAGGATCGGCTTTCAGAAAGACGCGGTACCTATTGCTCGCGCCCGCTGAACTCGCCGGTGCGCGTGTCAATCTTGAGCCTGTCGCCCTTGTTGATGTGGGCCGGAACCTTTACAACCAGGCCGGTTTCAAGCGTGGCTGGCTTGGTGACGTTGCTGACTGTGTCGCCTATCGCCGCCTGTTCCGTCTCAATAACCTCCAGCACGACGGTCGGGGCCAGTTCAATGCCGATCGGCTTGCCGTCGCAGATGGATATTTTGGCTCGTGAGTTGAAGGCCATATACGGGAGCGAGTCGGCAATCAGACCGCCGTCAATGAATGTCTGCTCGTTTGTCTCGACGTCCATGAAGACGTAGTTCGTCCCGTCCTGGTAGAGATACTCCATCAGGCGCTGTTCGCTGTAAACGTCATCAACCACGTCCACGGATCGGAAGCGACGGCTGACGTTGTTGCCCTTCATCAGATTCTTGAGCTTGCACTGGACGTACCCGCGCCAGTTGCCGGGCGTGATGTGTTGCGCGTCGGTAACGAGCCATAGCTCACCATCCACGCGGATTACGCTGCCTTTTCGCAATTCATTTGCCTTCGCCACGTCTGTTTCCTCCATGTCCAATCAGGCGGTTTTCTTCTTTTATTGTCCGCCGGGACGAAAAATAATACCATTAATCCTCCCGGAATGCCGCAAGAAAAACATGAAAGGTTGAACATTGAACATGGAATACGGAAAAACCATTGCGGTCGCTGCGTTGGCAGGAATCCTTGGAATGGCTGGTTGCGCCGGAGCGGATAAGGCGTCCGAACCTGCGACGCCCGCGCCAGGAACAGCGCCTTTCGCTTTTACAGAAGTCCTTTCATTCCCCGGCCGCAAATCGGAATGGCGCGGTTTCGCGCGATGGGATTTCCTGCTGGACGGATGCGAGACACTGATCGTCCTGCCGAAGGCGGAGGCCCCGGGCAGGCCCTGGATCTGGCGGGCTGAGTTCTTCGATCACCAGCCCGGCCTTGACGTCGCGCTCCTCTCGCGCGGTTTCCACCTCGTGTACATGAACGTAGGCAACACGTTCGGCTGTCCCGACGCCCTGGCGCATTGGGCCGTCTTATACTCGCTGCTGACCGAAAAATATGGCTTCTCCCCCAAACCAGCCCTTGAGGGACTCAGCAGGGGCGGTCTTTACGTCTACAACTGGGCATCAGCCAATCCGGACAAGGTCGGCTGCATCTACGGCGATAATCCGGTCTGTGACTTCAAGAGCTGGCCCGGCGGTAAGGGAAAAGGGCCGGGAAGCCCCGGGGACTGGGCGAAGCTGATCAGCGATTATCATTTCGCGGACGAACGGGAGGCTCTTGCGTATGACGGCAATCCCGTTGACAGGCTGGAACCGTTGGCCACGGCGGGAATCCCCTTGATTCACGTCTGCGGGGATGCCGATGAGGTGGTGCCTTATGAAGAAAACACGGTTGTCTTGAAGGAGCGTTACGAGAAACTCGGCGGCTCCATCACGGTTATCGTAAAGCCTGGTTTCAAGCATCATCCGCACGGTCTTGAGGACCCCGCCCCGGTAACTGATTTCGTCATAAAACACGCAGGATCAAGGACATCCGGTCAGTAGTTCATCCCCTTTCGCGCATTATAAACAACACCGTCGCCGTCTGCATACTCTCTAAGAACCTGAACAGCCTCCGCCCGCAATACGCCGCAGGAGACAGCAATTCCGCGCTTCTCGAATTCGGCAATCCAGTTGTCGGGTTTCACCCCTTCGTCGAAGCCGATCTCCCTTGCGTCGGCGTCCCCGGCCCCGCATACGATGCGCCTGACGCCGGACCAGAGCGCCGTCCCCATGCACATCATGCACGGCTCGGTTGAAGTGACAAGCTCATAATTACCTGTCCCGCGCGCGCTGAGATCATATGACTTGAAAATCTGCTGCGCGACGGCAAGAGCGACTACCTCGGCATGGGCAATTGAATGATTGGATGAAATGACCAGGTTGACGCCGGGGGAGATCAGCCTTCCGGTTTCCATTTCGAAAACGCAGGCTCCGAATGGCCCGCCGGTTCTGTTGCGCATATTCAAACGCCCCAGCTCGACTGCCATTCGCATTTTCCCCTCGTCGGACTTCAGAAACAGCGGCTCATCCCCCGCCGTCTTCCGGAGCCATTCCGGCAATTTCAGGCAGATATCCGGCCAGGACATTGCTTGTCTCCTCTACTTTTTGGCATACGGCATATTGCGCATGGTTATTCCGGGATGTTCCATCGCTCCTTGAGCTTCAGCGTCCCCTCCCATATGCCGACTATCATGTCCTTTGACTCCCGGCAGTGCCTGATGACCTGCTCGATATCATGCCCCTGAATTTCGCAGACTATCGGACCTTCATAGCCGATCTCTCTCAGGCGCTCATACGTTCCCTGAAAGTCAATCATGTTGTTCATGTGTGGGGGCTGATGCTCCATGTATCGTCCCCAATAATGATTAACACCGTTGTGATGGATTTCCGCTATCCGCCCCGCAAATTCGTCAATGTATGCAAAGAATCCGGCGTCTGATCCGGCGCTCATGTAAGCATGGCCGATATCAAGGTTGATGCCCCAGCCGTTGACGCGATCCGCCACGTACTTAAGGAAAGGAAGATCCCCGGCTTCGTATCCCACGGGCATTCCCGCCTCTGCGGCTTTCGGCATGAGGCCGGCGGCGTATTGAAGATTCAAGTCCCAGATTGTTTCACGGGAGCGGATGTACCCGACGGTTTCGCCCCCGGCATGGTAGGTCATAGCCAGAGCGCCGAGCCTGACGGCAAGATCGAAACATCGGTCATAAAGCTCCCGCGTCATGTTGCGGAGGTGGTGGTTGGCGCTTGCAAGGTTCCAGTCAAGGTGCGGGGAATGCACAGTCACCCAGTCAAAAACGCCGAGGGCGTCAGCCAGCCTGTCAATGTCTTGCGGCGAAGCATCTATAAGATCAATCCCGACGTTCGGAAAGTTTTCCGGAAAGCCGAGTTGAGCCTGATCCTGCGTCGGGACAATCTCGAAGCCTTTGAATCCAGCCTCGAAGACCATGCGGATGGCGTCGAAGACATCCTCCCCATGTGTCGAAGGCAGGAAATGGGTTGATATGCCGATTCTATCAGCGATTGATTTCATGAAAGGTTCTCCGGCAGGATGTCACCTTGCATCGGAAAAAACATTGTACTCGTGAAATAATCGCACGGCAGGGGATGGGATGCAACGTAAAAAACATGCTTGATGGGAATGCGGCGTGATCTGTGACGTTCCGCACGTTTCAGAAAAATAAATGGTTGTCAACAGCATGGATGGGGTGGTAGACTGCATTCGTGAAATTAATAACGAAGCAGGATTTTGCAGGCATCATCACGATGCAACCATGAAAGTTGAAGGCTGAGATTGTGAAACAACCGGCAGGGGATGTAAAAATGGATTCGGATTCCAGAACGCAGGAACCTAAGGAACTGGACTTGCGGCATGTAATGGTGGAGCGCCTGATGCACTACTATCATTTCATAGCCAGCCTTTCAAACAATACTGCCGGAGATTCAGTAACCAGCACGCAGATTGCCCGGCTGATGCACATTGACGACAGCCTGGTGCGCAAGGACCTGGCGGAGATCGGCGTGCGCGGGCACAGCGGGCACGGATTCCGATGCGAGGATGTGCTTGAGGCAATAAGGCGGACTCTCGGCTTTTCAAAAAGACTGCGGGCGGTAATAATCGGCGCAGGAAGGCTTGGCGGCGCTTTGGCATCTTACGGCTCTTTCCAGCAGTATGGCGTGGAAATATGCGGCGTCTTCGATATTGCCCCGCACAAGGTCCGCTTGATGTTCGGGGGTTACCAGATACAGCCCATGACATCGCTTCCTATTGTTGTGAAACAGATGGGAGTCTGCATCGCGATTCTGACCGTTCCGCCGGAGGCCGCCCAGGATGCCGCCAACCGCGCGCTGGACGCTGGCGTAAGGGGAATCTGGAATTTTTCAAATGCCAGCCTGGAAGTCCCTGAAGGCGTGGTTGTGCGAAATGAGCATATGTCAATCGGTCTGGCAGAGCTTGGATATCGCCTGAGGCGCGGCAGAATGGGGCACGACACCTGATGAAATCCCGGAAATTTCTTGATTTTCTACCGATATGATGTTGAATATGGACATGGCATGTGATACGATTCACAAATCTTGTTGGTCATGGATGACACAACAGGATTGTTTTTGCTCTGGCGTGAGTTGCACGTCAAATGAATTCCCGTGCTGTCTTTCACGAAGTTTTTGCGTCTGTGGAGGCAAGGAGGAATGACAGAGAACTACTCAGAGATCATCAATGAGGTCGTCGAGCAGTTCGGTAAGGACCGATCGCGCCTGATGGACATAACGCGAGCGGTTCACGCAAAGCTGGGCTACCTGCCCGAGGAGGCGATCGGCCTGATACCGAAAGCCTTGGGCATACACCGGGTTGAAGTCCGGGACATGGCCAGCTTTTACGCGTTCTTTTCCAGGGAGCCGCAGGGCAGGACGGTCATCCGTCTGTGCAATTCTGTGGTCGAGCGCATGAAAGGCGCCGACGCCGTGGCGAAAGCCTTCGAAAAAGCGGCTGGCATCAAGTTCGGCCAGACAACGGCTGATGGGATGCTGACGCTTGAATACACGGCATGCATCGGGCTGAGCGACCAGGCCCCGGCGGCGCTGGTCAACGGGACACCTTTGACCAACCTGTGTCCGGCGGACGTGCCGGCCATCGTTCAGGCGCTCAAGGCAGGCAAGAGTCCCAGGGAATTGCCGCAGGCAAGGGTTGACCTAAATCTGCGGCAGCCCGGCCCGGTCATCTTCGCGCCCATGCAGCGCGGAGCGGCAGTGCGCAGGGCGTTGAACATGTCGCCTGAGGAAGTCATCAAGGAGATGAACGCCTCAAGGGTGCGCGGCCGCGGCGGCGCAGGTTTCCCGACTGCCATGAAGTGGGACTTCTGCCGCAAGGCCGAGGGCGGCGCTCATTACATCGTCTGCAACGCGGACGAAGGCGAGCCGGGGACCTTCAAGGACAGGGTCATCCTGGCCCAGTGTCCGGACCTGGTCTTCGAAGGAATGACCGTGGCCGGTTACGCGCTGGGCGCCGTTGAAGGCCTCGTCTACCTCAGAGCCGAATACGAATACCTGCTTCCGTCGTTGGAGCAGTGCCTGGCCAAGCGCAGAAGCCTCGGGCTGCTGGGCGAGAACATCTGCGGTCTGGAAGGCTTCAACTTTGACATACGGATACAGCTCGGCGCCGGCGCGTACGTCTGCGGCGAGGAATCCGCCCTGATCGAGAGTCTGGAAGGCAAACGCGGCGCCCCAAGGGATCGCCCACCGTTCCCGGTTCAGAAGGGCTACAAAAACGAGCCGACTGCCGTCAACAACGTCGAAACCCTATGCTGCGCGGCCCGGATCATGGAAAAAGGCGCGGCATGGTTCAACGCGATCGGCACGAAGGATTCCACCGGAACGAAGCTTGTAAGCGTATCCGGCGACTGCGAAAAGCCGGGCGTCTACGAAATCCAGTACGGCATGTCCGTTGACGCGCTCCTGCAGCTCGTCGGCGGGCAGAACGCCCAGGCCGTGCAGATGGCCGGTCCCTCCGGCCAGTGCCTTGCGCCGAAGGATTTTGGGCGCAGCATCTGCTTCGAGGACCTGCCCACCGGCGGCTCGGTCATCGTGTTCGGGCCGCAGCGCGACGTGCTTGAGTGCATGCACCAGTTCCTGGAGTTCTTCGTCGAGGAATCCTGCGGATGGTGCGCTCCATGCCGCGCGGGCACGACCCTCATGTGCAAGATGGTTGAGAAAGTTCTGGAAGGTAAGGGCACGCGAAACGATCTGCGGCAGATCGAGACGCTCGGCAATACGATCAAGACGATGAGCCGGTGCGGACTCGGGCAGACGGCGGCCAATCCAATCCTGACGACGCTCAGGAACTTCTCCAACCTCTGGGACGCGAAGGTCCGCAGCGAGGACTACGTCGCGCCGTTCGACCTGAAGAAGGCTCTTCAAGAGGCTTGCGCAGTCACGGGCCAGAAGCCCCATGCTGAGGAGTAGCAACGATGAGTCAGCAACTGAAGATAGTCATAGACGGAAAGGAAATATCGGCCGGCCCCGGCCAGACGATAATGGAGGCAGCCGACGCGGCGGGAATCTACATCCCCCGGTTGTGTTTCCATGAGGGACTGCCTCCCGGCGGACACTGTCGGCTCTGCACCGTGAAGGTGAACGGACGGCCCGTCAGCGCCTGCACCTTCCCCGTTGCGGAAGGACAGGTCATCGAAAACGCCTCCGAGGAAATGACAGCCCTTCGGCGCAAGATCGTCGAAATGCTGTTCTGCGAAGGCAATCATTACTGCCCATCCTGCGAGGCCAGCGGAAACTGCGAACTACAGGCCATGGCCTACCGCCTCGGACTGCTCAATCCGCAGTTGCCCTACCTTCGCAAGCCCAGGGAGCTGGACGCATCGCACAAGGACATTTACGTTGACCGCAACAGGTGCATCCTGTGCGGGCGGTGCGTGCGCGCTTCAAAACTCCTGGACGGCAAGACGGTCTTCGGTTTCGAGGGCCGCGGAATAAACAAGCGTGTCGCCGTGGACGCCGAACGTTCCCTCAACGAGACGCCGTTTTCGGTGACGGACCAGGCGGCGAAAATATGTCCGACCGGGTGCCTGACGCTCAAACGCAAGGGCTGGGCGATTCCAGTCGGCCAACGGGCCTTCGACAAGGGGCCTATTGGCGCGGACATCGAACGGAAATAGTCAGCCGACTGAAAGCAGAAAGGGTTCAGACACATGGCAAAACCACTTGTAGCGACGGCTCCGTTCACGGGCTGTTTCGGCTGCCACATGTCTCTGCTGGACATTGACGACCGCATCCTCAAACTGGTCGAGCTGGTTGAGTTCGACAAGTCGCCGATAAATGACATCAAGGTGTTCACGCGTCCAGTGGACGTGGGACTGCTTGAGGGCGGAATCAGCAATGACGAGAACGTGGAGTGGCTGATCAAGTTCCGTGAGAACTGCAAAATCCTGGTCGCGGTCGGCCAGTGCGCGCTGACCGGCGGCGTTCCCGCAATGCGGAACACCGTCCCCCTGAAGGAGTGCCTGGAAGAGGCATACTTGAAAGGCCCGACAGTGATTGACGGGAAGATTCCGAACGACCCGGAAATCCCCATCCTGCTGGACAAGGTCTACCCGTGCCACGAGATAGTCAAGATTGACTATTTCCTGCCCGGCTGCCCTCCGTCGGCGGACACGCTCTGGGCGGCGCTGACGGCGCTGCTCACCGGCAAGAACGTCGGCCTGCCCTACGAGCTGATCAAGTACGACTGATCTTCACGGAGACATAACCATGGCTGATAACGGCAAGCGTAAAATTGTCATTAATCCGGTGACCAGGATTGAAGGCCACGGCAAGGTCACCATCCACATGGACGCGGCCAACAACGTCGAACAGGCGCGGTTTCATATCATCGAGTTCCGTGGATTTGAGCGCTTCATCCAGGGGCGTTTCTACTGGGAGGCCCCGGTAGCAGTGCAGCGCCTTTGCGGCATCTGCCCGGTGAGCCATCACCTCTGCGGCGCCAAGGCCACGGACGTGATCGTCGGCGTGGACAAACTCCCGCCGACCGCCGAAAAGATGCGCCGCCTGATGCATTACGGGCAGACCTACCAGTCCCACGCAATGCATTTCTATCACCTGGCTTCGCCGGACCTGCTCTTCGGGTTTGACGCGCCGGTGGCCAAGCGCAACGTCATCGGGGTAATACAGGAGTTCCCCGAGGCGGCGACGAAGGCCGTTCTGATGCGGCGCTTCGGCCAGGAAATCATCAAGGCGACCGCCGGCAAGAAAGTCCATGGCACGGGCGCCATCCCCGGCGGAATCAATAAGAACCTGTCCGTCGAAGAGCGCGATTCCCTGAAAAAGGACGCCGACAAGATGCTCGAATGGGCCGTCGAGGCCCTCGAACTGGCCAAAAAGGTGACCAAGGCAGGCGGACAGAGCCTGCTGGAGTTCGGCAGTTTCCCGTCCAATCACCTGAGCATCGTGCGCCCGGACGGGTGTATGGACCTTTACGACGGCGTGCTTCGCGCAAAGACCAGCGACGGCAAAATCATCCTCGACCAGGTGAAACCCGCCGATTACCTCGACTACATCCGCGAGGAAGTCCGCCCGTGGAGCTACATGAAGTTCCCCTTCATCACCTCCATCGGACAGGAAAACGGCTGGTACAGGGTCGGGCCTCTGTCGCGCATCAACTGCTGCGATTTCATTGACACGCCGGTCGCCGAAAAGGAGCGCCAGGAGTTCATGGCCCTCGGCGGCGGCAAGCCGATCAACTCTACGATGGCCTACCACTGGGCTAGGATGATCGAGCTTGTGCATTCGGCGGAGAAGATCGTGGAGCTTCTGGACGATCCGGACCTGCAAGGAACCAACCTTGTGGCTGTCGGCAAGAAGCGTCCGCGCGGCGTGGCGTGGATAGAGGCCCCCCGCGGTACCCTTTTCCACCACTACGAGATCAATCCGGAAACGGATCAAATCCGCGTGGCCAACCTCATCGTCTCCACGACCAACAACAACGAAGCCATGAACAGGTGCGTACAGGTGGTCGCCAACCAGCACCTGAAGGGCAAGGCGGAGATCACGGAAGGTCTGCTCAACCACATCGAAGTCGGTATCAGAGCCTACGATCCGTGCCTGAGCTGCGCCACTCACGCTCTGGGCCGGATGAGGCTTCAAGTGCAACTGGTCGGGCCGGACGGTTCGATCATTGAGGAAAAACTTCGCGGATGAGCGGCAGTCGCGTCCTGATCCTGGGATATGGCAACCCGGGGAGAGAGGATGACGGGCTTGGCCCTGCGCTTGCGGAAAGGTGCGGGGCGCTCGGCCTGCCGGGCGTGACGGTTGACTCGGACTATCAACTTAACATCGAGCATGCGGCGGACCTGTCCGGCTATGACGCGGTCATCTTCGCCGATGCGAGCGTTGACGCCCGGGAGCCGTTCTCATTCGGGCCGACGAAGGCCGCCGAAACGATTGCCTTCACGACCCACTCCGTCTCTCCCGAAGCGGTCCTGGCGATATGCCAGGACAGTTTTGGCCCGCCGCCCGAGGCATGGGTTCTGGCGATACGAGGCTACAGCTTCGAATTCGCCGAGGGGCTGACCGACAAGGCCCGCGAGAACCTTGACAGAGCAGTCGCGTTCGTCAAGTCGAAGATAACGTCGCGGAAGGAGCAACAAATGGGTTCATGCAGCGCCAGCAAAAAGACGATTCTGATCATAGACGACGATCCGGACATTCGCGCCGCCGTCCGCATCATCCTTGAGGCGGAAGGCTATTCCGTCGGCGAGGCGGCAGGCGGAGAAGAAGGCCTTAAAGTCGCCGAAAAGATCAAACCGGACGCCATTATCATTGACCTGATGATGGAGGAGGTTGACACCGGCGCCCAGGTGGCCCGGAAGCTGAAGGACGAGGAGTTCGCCGGACCGATCTGGATGCTCAGCGCGGCCGGCGACACCGTCCAGTACAACCTT
Organism: Planctomycetota bacterium; assembly: GCA_022711755.1. Classification (GTDB taxonomy): domain Bacteria; phylum Planctomycetota; class Brocadiia; order SM23-32; family JAKLEA01; genus JAKLEA01. Next base: position 169,490 of record JAKLEA010000011.1, on the reverse strand, counting down.
GACCAGCGCGAGCTGGGTCTGGCCGGCATCTTCCAAAAGCCGGTTGACCCCGCAAGACTGGTCAAGACGCTGAAGTCCAAACTAGCCGGCGGCTGACAAAATAATTCATCCGGCTATAATCGGGCCTGGGAACATCGCCCGGGAGGCATGAGACCCCCGGCAGCGTTCCCTGGCCCGGGCCGGATTCTCATCGCGCCGAAAGGGCGGTTCGGCCTCGCGGGCCGGACCCCGCCGTTTCGGTTTTCTGTTTTAATGGAGCGCATTTGCCGGTACGATTTCAGATAAGGATTGCCGGAGCCGTGCAGGGCGTCGGCTTCCGCCCGTTCGTCTATTCCTTGGCGGCAAGGCTTGGGCTGTACGGCCATGTCGCCAACGACCCCGCCGGCGTCATAACAGAGATCGAAGGCGAACAGGAAGCGACCGAGCGCTTTCTGGACGCGCTGCGTTCCTCCCCCCCGCCGATGGCGCGCGTCGCCTCAATCACTTTCCGTGAAATCCCTCCAACCGGAGAAACCGGCTTCTCGGTCCGCCTCAGCGCGCAGCATGGCGCAAGAACAACGCTCATTCTGCCCGACATGGCAACCTGCGGCGACTGCCTGCGCGAAATGAGCGCCCCCGACGACAGGCGCTATCGCTACGCCTTCATCAACTGCACGAACTGCGGACCACGATACACGATCATCCGCGACCTCCCGTACGACCGATCGCGCACGACGATGTCGCCCTTCGAGATGTGCCCGGACTGCCGCCGTGAATACGAGGACCCGGCCAACCGCAGGTTCCACGCGGAGCCGACCTGCTGCCCCGCTTGCGGCCCGAGGCTCCGGCTGCTCTCCTCTGACGGGACTGAAATAGCCTGCGATGATCCGCTTGAGGAGACCATCCGGAGAATCCGCGCGGGCCGGATCGCAGCCGTCAAAGGTCTAGGCGGATTCCACCTTGCCTGCGACGCCGCCAACCAGGAGGCGGTCGCGCTGCTACGCCGCAGAAAGCATCGTGATCACAAGCCATTCGCAATCATGGTTCGGGATGTCCGCGCCGCCGCCCGAATCTGCCGGATCGGACCCGAGGAAGAAGCGCTGCTCTCAAGCCCGGAGCGTCCGATAGTCCTGATCGAGAAACGCGAAGGTAACGGCCTTGCGGAAGGCGTTGCCCCGCGCAGCGCCTCCTTCGGCGTCATGCTGCCCTACACCCCCCTGCATCACATGCTCATGGCCGAAGATTTCACGGCGCTCATAATGACAAGCGGGAACTTCTCGGACGAACCCATCGCACATTCCAATGAGGACGCCCGGGTGCGCTTGTCCGGGCTGGCGGACTGCTTCCTGCTTCACGATCGCAGCATCCATATCCGCACTGACGACTCGGTCGTCCAGGTCATCGCGCAACGCTCCCGTTTCTTGCGCCGCTCAAGAGGTTATGCGCCCGCGCCAGTTAAACTGCCCTGCGATATCTCCGGGGGGGAGATACTTGCTGTCGGCCCGGAACTGAACAACACAATATGCGTCACTCGCAGCGGCAACGCCTTCCTCAGCCATCATGTCGGCGACCTTCAGAACGTCCCGGCCTATGAGTCCTTCATCCAGGCCGTCCGCCACATGGAGGACATCCTTGCGGTCAAACCCTCGGTCGTTGCGCGGGACATGCATCCCGGCTACCTCTCGACCCGTTACGCAATGGAGCGCGGTCTGCCGATCGAGCCTGTTCAGCATCATCACGCCCATATCGCGTCCGTCATGGCCGAGGCGGGGCGGACGGACAGGGTCATCGGAGTTTCATTCGACGGCATGGGGTGGGGCAGGGACGGCGGTCTTTGGGGCGGCGAATTCATGCTCTGCGACCTGGCGGACTTCGAGCGGTTCGGCAGCTTGGAGGCCGTGCCTCAGCCCGGGGGCGACGTCGCTTCAAAGGACACCCGCCGCATGGCCTATGCCTTCCTGCGCGCGGCGTTCGGGCGAGATGCGGACGCGCTAGCCTGTGAAATGCTGCCCGGTTTCGCGGGAGAGGAATTGCGGATAATCTCCCGGATGATCGAAAAACGGGTCAATTGCCCGCTGACCTCCAGCATGGGGCGGCTGTTTGACGCCGTCGCCGCCCTGCTCGGCATTTGCGGGTTCAACAGCTTCCACGCACAGGCGCCGATGGAACTCGAGGCGAAGGCGCGGGAGGCGAAGGGCGAGGACGGTTTCTACGAGGCCGGGCGCGCGAGGTTGCTTGACGGAATGATCGAAGTCCGAACGTCAGACATTGTGCGCGGGTTGGTCTCCGACGCTCGCGGGGGGGCCGGTGTCGCCGTCTGCGCGGCCAGATTTCACAACAGCATCGCCCGTCTTGCGCTGGACATGTGTCTGGAAGCGCGGAAGAATACGTGCGTCGAAACCGTAGCGTTGTCCGGCGGCGTCATGGCCAACGCCTGTCTGTTGGAAAGATTGCTCGCAATGCTGGAGAAGGATGGTTTCGAGGTTTTGCTCAACGCTGACGTCCCGCCGGGAGACGGCGGGGTCAGCTTCGGCCAGGCGGCGGTGGCCGCATGGAGGCGCAGATGTGCCTTGCAGTGCCGGCTCGAATAATTGAAGCGTCCGGGAACAGGGGAAGGATGGAACTTGAGGGCAACACCCGCGAGGTTGACCTCAGTTTCATCGATAACCCGCAGGTTGGGGACTGGATACTGGTTCACGCGGGATTCGCCATTGAGAAGCTCGATCCGGCGGAAGCCGCCGAAACGCTCAGAATATTTGAGGAAATGAGAGGGGGGGCCGATGCGTCCGGAGAAGGCTGAGGAATATCTGCGGCGCATCAGGCTCGCGGGCGACGAGGCCGGGCGCGTCGTCAGGCTCATGGAAGTCTGCGGAACACACACGCACGCGATCGGCAGGGGGGGGCTGCGCGCCGTGCTTCCGGCGACTGTCGAACTCGTCTCGGGACCGGGTTGCCCCGTGTGCGTCACCTCTCAGCGCGACGTTGAGCGGATGCTCCTGCTGGCGCGGATCCCCGGCGTCACAGTCTGCACGTTCGGCGACATGCTGCGGGTTCCCGGCGTATCCTCCTCCCTTGAGAAGGAAAGGGCGCGCGGCGCGGACGTGCGCGTGGTCTATTCCCCGCTGGATGCCCTTGAAACCGCGCGGCGGGAGCCGGGGCAACAGGTCGCATTCCTTGCGGTCGGATTTGAGACAACCGCCCCGGGGGTGGCGGCGGTCATGCTCAGGGCGCGCGATGAGCGCGTCGGAAACTTCAGCGCAATCGTGACGCACAAGCTCATCCTCCCCGCGATGGAGGCCGTGCTGGACGGCGGGTCGAACATTGACGGATTCCTGACCCCCGGGCACGTGTCCGTCATCATCGGCGCAGACGCCTACGAGGAGCTTGCCGGGCGCAGGGGAATCCCGTGCGTGGCGACGGGCTTCGAGCCGATTGACGTGCTGGAAGGGATCGCAATGCTCCTGGAGCTGATCGGCCAGGGCCGTGGCGGATCCTTCATCCAGTACCGCCGCGCCGTGAAACGCAAGGGCAACGAAAAGGCCTGGGGCGCGATGATGGAGGCGTTCCGCATAACTGACGGCGAATGGCGCGGAATCGGGGTCATCCCCGGCAGCGGATTGAAACTCAGGGATGAACTCTCGGAATTGGACGCCGAAAAGCGTTTCAATCTTCCCGAACTGGAGCCTGTGGAATTGAGGGGCTGCCGGTGCGGGGAGGTGCTCAAGGGCATGATCCATCCCCCCGAATGCCCGCTCTTCGGAAAGGTCTGCACCCCCGCGTCTCCCGTAGGGCCGTGCATGGTGTCGTCCGAAGGCTCATGCGCCGCGAGGTACCGGTATGGCTGATGAAAAAATCGTCCTGGCGCACGGCGGCGGCGGAACGCTCACGCGCGGATTGATCGAGAAGGTCATCATCCCTGCGCTTGGAGGCGATGCCGGCGGACTGCCGGACGCCGCGCCTGTTCCTGGCACAGCCGGCCTGGTCCTCACCACCGACTCATTCGTCGTCAAGCCTCTGGAATTCAAGGGGGGGGATATCGGCAGTCTGAGCGTTCACGGAACGGTCAACGATCTGGCCGTCTCCGGGGCTGAGCCGCTTGCTCTCTCGATGGGGCTGATCATTGAGGAAGGCCTTGATATTGAAGTTCTCAGGCGCGTCCTCGTCTCTGCTGCGGCTGCGGCGCGGGTGTGCGGCGTTCGGATCATCACCGGCGACACGAAGGTCGTGGCAAGGGGGGAGGCGGATCAGCTTTTCGTGAATACGGCAGGTGTCGGCGTCAGGAGGATCACGTCCGACCCGCGCGGATTGAAGCCGGGGGACTGCGTTCTCATCAACGGCCCGATTGCCGATCACGGAGTCGCGGTCATGAGCCAGAGGGAGGGGATAGATTTCCGGACGACTGTGGAGTCCGACTCCGCCCCGGTCTGGCCGTTCGTGAGGGCGTTGATCGAGGTCGGCGTCGAGGTCCACGCAATGCGCGACCCCACGCGCGGCGGGGTTGCGGCCTGCTGCGTGGAAATGGCCGAGGGCAGCGGCGTCACAGTCGAACTTGACGAAGGCGCTCTGCCTGTGCGCCGCCAGGTCAGGGCCGCGTGCGAAATGTTGGGGCTGGACCCGCTGACAGTGGCCAACGAGGGCAAGATCATCGCCTTCATTCCAGAAAAGGATTCCGCCCGCGCGCTGGAGGCCTTCAGAAAAATCCCAAGTGGGGAGAACGCGGCGATCATCGGGCGCGTGGTCGAGAGACGCAGATTCCCGGCAAGCATGAAGACCTGCCTCGGCGGGGAGCGCATTGTCGAGATGCCCTATGGCGAGGAATTGCCGCGGATATGCTGAGGACGGATCGCCCTACGACTAGACGGACGTTATAATTCGGACATCATGACATAGCCCGCTTCCCAACGGAGACAGCCATGCCGGATTCAAATGTCAAACAGGTAAAAGCGCCGTCTGAAAATCTCCACGCCCGGATTCGCCCCGAGATGAGTGAGCAATCAATTGCCTGGCGCGGGAAGGGGATGTCTCCGGATAACCTGCGCCGAATCCGCAAGGCTCTGCTGACACTTCATACCCTTGAGACCATGGCGGTGGAGATATATCGTTTCCAGATCACACGGGAAGATTCGGAATTGAACCGCTATCTGATAATCGCCATGTGTAACGAGATGACGCACATTCAGGATTTCCAGGTCAAACTCTTTGAATACGGATTCCGCCCGACGCCGCTGCGCTGGGCGTATTGGGTTGTCGGGTTCGTATTCGGTTTCACGTCCCGCATTCGCGGACACCGGGCTATTCTAAAGACCGGTGTCTGGGTGGAATCCAAGGCGGTTCACCATTACGGTCAACTCCTGAATGCCGCTGATTGGGATCATGACACGCGGGCGGTCATTGAGCGCGACCGTTTCGACGAACACGGCCATATCGAGCGCTGGCAGACACTGCTTGATGAGTTGGGATGACCAACCCGGGAGCAATCATCCCTATCATCATAAGCTTCGAATGGTATACACGACGTCTATCGTCGTGTACGCGCGGGATAACCTCGTTACATTGTCTTTCTCCCCATGATACAATGCGGCCATGGGAAATGATCAACGGATGCGGGACCTGACAGATGTCGGCGAATCGGAGGTGACACAGGTGGAGAAGATCAGGCTTGGTTCAAGCGAGTTGATGGTTACGCCGATATGCTTCGGTTGCTGGCAGATGGGCCAGACTTTCTGGGGCAAGCAGCCGAAGGACACGCTGGTCGAGGCCGTGCATAAGGCGCTGGAACTCGGAGTCAATTTCTTCGATACGGCCGACGCCTACGGCGATGGGGAAGCGGAACGCATCCTGGGCGAGGGTCTGAAAGGCGCCAGACGCGAGCGCGTAGTCGTAGCCACAAAGGTCTTCCATCACTTCTATGAGGACGGATCGCGCCACCCGGACCTTTCCCGCGATTACATCCTCTGGGAGTGCGAGCAGTCGCTGAAACGCCTGAACCTCGACTACATTGACCTCTATCAGTGCCATTCCTTCGATCCTTATACACACCCCGGCGATGTTGCGTCCGCGATGGAAAAACTCAAGGAATCCGGCAAGATCAAGGCCTACGGGGTCAGCAACTTCAGCATAGAGCAGTTCCGACTGGCGCGGACTTTCGGGAATTTCACGACCGTTCAGCCCTTCTACAACCTGATCGAGCCGAAGGGCGAGACGGACCTGCTGCCTTACTGCCTGGCCGAAGACATCGGCGTTCTGGTTTATTCACCCCTCATGCGCGGGCTTCTGACCGGAAAATTCACAGGCGAGGAAAAGTTCGAGGACCTGAGGGGCAACGATGATCGCTTCAAGGGGGAGAAGTTCAAGGAGCTTGCCGGGCGCGTCCGCAACCTTAAACCCATAGCCGACAGGCTCGGGCTGACTATCGCTCAGCTATCGCTCGCTGCGACGCTCATGCACCCGGCGATACACGTAGTCATAGTCGGCACCAAGAACGCGAAGCAGATCGAAGAGGCGGTCGGCGCGGCAGGAAAGCGGCTTAACATCGCTGATTACCATGCCGTCCGCAAGGCGCTGGGGACGTGAACCTTCTGCTGGATGCCGTATTCTGCAGGCTTGAAATGCCATGAACCGGCATTCTGTCCGATCCAGGTCATGATTGACATTTCCCCGGTCGGGGGATAGCTTGTCCCCGAATCAGGTAGGCGCGGGATTCCAGACAGCCGCGCCGCATTTCACACGATAAAACGATAACCCCTTGCGAGACTTACAAATGGGCAGAGAACTGATTGACCAACTGGTCGTGGATAACCCGAAGGAAGCCACGAAGATAATCTTTCTGGTTATGGACGGCGCTTCCGGGATACCGTTTCCGGGCGTGGGCAAGACGGCGCTTCAGGCCGCGAAGAAGCCGAACATGGACGCGCTGGCGAAGAAAGGCGTCACCGGCCTCATGGATCCGGTGGCCCCCGGCATCGCCCCCGGCTCAGGTCCCGGCCATCTGGCCGTATTCGGCTACGACCCCGTCGCCGAAAACATGGGGCGCGGGGTTCTGGAGGCGCTGGGCATCGGTCTTGAACTGACCGAGCGCCATATCGCCGCGCGATGCAACTTCGCAACCGTCAACAGCAGCGGTATCCTTATTGATCGCCGGGCCGGACGCCTGCCAACTCCGGACTGCAAGAAGATATGCGCCATTCTGCAGAACGAGATTGACATGTCCGACGAGGGCGTCAAAGTGACCATCGCCCCGGTCAAGGAACACAGGTTCGCCCTGCTGCTGGAAGGCGAGGGGCTTTCCCCGGAAATCGAGGACACCGACCCGAACGAGACCGGCTATCCCTGCAAGGAATTCTCGGTTGTAAAGGCTGAAAGGGCATCGCTCAGGACAGTCCACGTCCTGCGGAAGCTGGACTCCCGGCTGAGGCCGATTCTTGCCAGGGAATCTGCCGCGTATCCCGAAGCGACGCGCCCGAACGCGGCCCTCTATCGCGGATTCTCCAAGTTCAGGAAGTATCGCTCGATGTATGACCGGTACGGCCTGAAGGCTCTTGCCGTGGCCAACTACCCCATGTACCGCGGCGTGTCAAAGCTCCTCGGCATGGAATTGAACCCTATCACGGCGGATTTCAAGAGCCAGTGCGAGGCCGTGCGCGACCGCTGGAACGACTTCAGCTTCTTCTTCGTGCATTACAAGAATACGGACAAGTTCGGCGAGGACGGCGATTTCGAGAACAAGGTGAAGGCGGTTGAGGAGGTTGACGCCAACCTGCCCATCCTTACCGCGCTGAATCCGAACGTCATCGTGGTAACGAGCGATCATTCGACGCCGGCAGCGCTCATGAAGCACTCATGGCATCCGGTCGCGACGATGCTTTTCGCGCATCACAACGTGAAGACGAAGAAGGGCGCGGTTGATACGGTTACGTCCATGCCCGACGCCGCTCAGACCTATGACGAGATGGCGTGCGCATCGGGCGGGCTGGGCCGTCAGCCGCTGATGAACCTGATGGGCATCGCCCTGGCCCATGCGGGACGGCTTGAGAAATACGGCGCATAAAATCCTGAGCATGAAACAGACATCAAAGACGCAGACCATCCTGGTCACAGGCGGCGCCGGATTCATCGGCAGCCATTTCGCGCGGCTGGCTGCGCGGCGCGGCATGCGCGTCATCGTTCTGGACAAGCTGACCTATGCCGGGAATCCGGAAAACCTTGAAGACATCCGTCGCGGCAGGAAGACAGCCGGTCTGCTTGAGTTCTACCGTGGGGACATCTGCAACGCGGAGATGGTCGAGCACGTCTTCGCGCGCGAGGGCATTGACTTCGTCGTCAACTTTGCGGCTGAGACGCATGTTGACCGCAGCCTTCTGGGCGCGGGATCGTTCATTGACACTGACGTGCGCGGCGTCCATGTTCTGCTTGAGGCCTGCCTGCGCCACAAGACGGCGCGTTTCATACAGGTGTCAACCGACGAGGTCTACGGCAGCGTCGCCGAAGGCTCATCAAAGGAGAGCGACACGTTGAGTCCGCGCAATCCCTATTCCGCCGCAAAGACGGGCGGGGAACTGCTTGCGCGTAGTTACTGGACCAGCCACGGGCTTCCGGTGATCGTCACGCGCGGGAGCAACACCTACGGGCCGAATCAGTACCCGGAAAAGCTGCTGCCCCTCTTCGCCACAAATGCCATTGACGGCCAACCGCTTCCCCTTTACGGCGACGGGCTCCAGGTTCGGGACTGGCTCCATGCGACCGACCACTGCTCGGCCATATTCTTCCTGATGGAAAAGGGCGAACCGGGCGAGGCCTACAATGTTCCCGGAGGCAATGAGAGAACGAACCTTGAGATGACGCGCGTGATTCTTGATGAACTTGGCAGGCCGGAGAGCTTGATCCGTCGTGTCGAGGACCGCCCCGGGCACGACCGGAGATACTCCATTGACGGATCGAAGCTGCGCGCCCTCGGATGGCGTCCCGCGGTTCTTTGGGAGCAGGGGGTGAGGAAGACCGTCCGATGGTACGCGGAGAATGGGTCATGGTGGCGCCCGCTCAGGAGCGGCGAATTCCTGGAATACTACAAGAGACAATACGGAAAGCGACTTGGGATCTGATACGGACCTCCCGGAATGCGGCAAGACATGAGGAACATGCTTCTAATTACTGCGGCGATCATGATAGCCGCGCTGACCGGATGCGCCGGCATCGGGCAGTATGAGCAGGAGAAATACGTCCTCCTCGGGATTCAAAAGGACGAGGTCCGGGCAGCCGCTCTGAAGGTCTTGAAAGAGGACATGAAGATTCCGCTGGTTGAGGAAGACAAGGAAGGCGGGACGATAAGCACCGGATGGATACGACCCTACTTCCCGCCGGACATGGCCTTCCCGAATCAGACGCTGGGCGCGACTGTCCTCGTTACCATAGGCGAGCAGGCGGACGGCTGCTGGTTCTGGGTGGAGGTGGAGGAGGACTTCAAACTCTCGACCCGGGCATCCGACCGCATGGTTGACTTCCGAAGGCCGGGATTCCTTCAGCAACAGATCAATCCGGGCTACGTCGTCGCGCAGAGAAACAATCCGGCCATCGAAGCGGACATAACGAGGAAGATGATCTCCCGCCTGCGGGAGGCCCGGGGGGGCGAACCGCTGCCCAAATCCCCCGAAGGCTCAATCCCCTTGCCCGATGAAAAGACCGAGTGAAAGAAAGCGCGGCGTCCGCGCCGCGCCCGATCCTTAGTCATGGTCAGCATAACCCTGAAAAACCTCACCAAGCGTTTCGGCTCCGTGACGGCCGTTGACCGGTTGAACGTGCGGATAGCCGCCGGAGAGCTGTTCTTCCTGCTTGGCCCGTCCGGCTGCGGGAAGACGACCGTCCTGCGCTGCATCGCCGGGTTCAACATTCCGGACGAGGGGGAGATACTCTTCGACGACAAACCCGTCGCCCGGCTCGCGCCGCAGGCGCGGAACGCGGCGATGGTCTTTCAGAATTACGCGCTCTGGCCGCACATGACCGTAGGAGACAACGTCGCCTACGGGTTGGAAGTCCGCAAGGTCGGCAAGACCGAACTGAAGTACCGCGTCGCAAAGGCCCTCCAGATGGTCAAAATGGAGAAATACGCCGAAAGATTTCCCAACGAACTTTCCGGCGGTCAGCAGCAGCGCGTGGCCGTCGCCCGCGCGCTGGTGGTGGAGCCGGACGTGGTCCTGCTGGACGAACCGCTCAGCAACCTGGACGCCAAACTCCGCCTGGAGATGCGCTCGGAAATACGCCGTATTCACGAAACCGTGGGCGTTACGATGGTCTACGTCACGCACGATCAGAAGGAGGCGCTCAGCATGGCCGACCGCCTCATCCTGATGAACGACGGGCGGCTTGAGCAGGAGGGCGCTCCCTGGGAGGTCTACAACAATCCCGCGACGCCTTTTGCGGCGGAATTCATCGGCGAGACGAATTTCATAAAGTGCCGGATCAGGAAAATCAGCGGCGGAGCGATGCTTCAGGCGGCATTCGGCGAGATACAGGCGGCAGGCGCAGGTTCTGCGTCCGATGGGGCTGATGTGATTTGTTCGATCAGACCCGAGCACGTTGAACTTGTCGCCCCCGATGGCGGAGACGCGCCCAACACGTTCGCCGCGAAGGTTCTGTCCGTGACATATCTCGGCGAGACGGAGCAGGCGCTTCTTGACGCGGGCGGGGAACGGCTTAAGATGTTACGGCTCAGCCCGCGTGGAAGACCGCTCCACGCAGGCGACGAGGCGAAAATCCGCATCGCGCCGGAATCCCCGGTCGTTTTCCCGAAGTGAGGACAGTCCCGCGATGCGGATCATAGCGCTTTCCGGCAGGCCGAACGTCCACGCGAACAAACGCCTGCGGGAGGCCGCCCGGCAGAGGGGGCATCAGTTGCGAGTCATGGCCCCGTTCAAGTGCGTCTGCCGGATCGAATCCGGAAGCGCGACGATCTACTACTACGGGAGACGGATCAAGACGCTTGACGTGGCGATACCGCGCATTTCCGTGCAGAGCACGGATTACGGCGTGGCCGTTATGCGCCACTTCAAGCTTGCCGGATTCACGATGGTCAATGATCCCGGCGCGGTGGCTCTCTCGCGGGACAAGATGCGGAGCCTGCAGGAGCTGCTGGCGGCAGGGCTTCCCGTGCCAAGAACTTTCACGACGCGCAGCAGTCTGAGTCTGGACGAGGCGCTCGTCTATCTCGGCGGATGGCCGGTGGTCGTGAAGGTCCTGCGCGGAACGCAGGGAGTCGGTGTCGCGCTCATTGACTCGCGCGAAACCCTTGAGTCGTTCCTCCAGACTGTCTGGAGCTACGGGGACAATTCGCTGATTCAGGAGTACATCCCTGAATCGCTCGGATCGGACGTGAGAGTCGTGGTAGTCGGCGGGAAGGCCGTCGCCGCCATTCGCCGCAAGGCGCGGCTGGGCGATTTCCGCAGCAACTACCACCGCGGCGGGGATGCCGAGCCGGTGGAACTGACGCCTGTGATCGAGGACCTCGCCCTGCGGTCGGCCGGCGCAGTGGGATTGGACGTCGCCGGGGTGGACCTGCTTGAGTCGCGCCGCGGGCTGCTTGTCAACGAGGTGAACAGCTCGCCCGGATTTGAGGCGGCGGAGGCCGCCACCGGGATTGACGTGGCCGGAGCAATCATCGAATACGCCGAAAGGCTTCATGCCGACGCGCTCACCCGGGCGCGTTGATTGAACGGAGATTCGCGCAATGGACTCAGCGCTGAAGGAACTGATCGAGATTTCACGCCAGGTTGGAAGCGATCCGGCCCTCGTGCAGGGGGGCGGCGGCAATACCTCCGTCAAGACGGCTGACGGGCGCAGGATGTACGTAAAAGCCAGCGGCACCCCGCTGGCAGAGATGTCCGAGGGCAAGGGTTACAGGATGGTTGATGTCGCCATGTGCGTCGAGATGCTGCGCGACCGGTCCATCCAGAATCTGCCCCCCCAGCGCCGCGAGGAAGTCGTGCTGACGCGCTTGAAGGAGGCGTGTCTTGACGACCTGCCCGGCCGTCCGTCGGTGGAAACATCGCTGCACGCGCTTCTGCCCAAGGCTGTGGTCCATACGCACCCCGCCGTGCTCAATGGTCTGCTCTGTTGCGTTCGTGACCGCGAACTGCTTGACGAGTTATTCGGCCCGAAGTCGGGGCTGCCGCCCTTTATGTTCGTCCCCTACGGCGATCCGGGGTATCCGCTGGCTGTGAAGATGCTGGAGGCCATCGAGTCCTACCGAAAAGAGCACGGGCGCGATCCGGAGATTGCGTTCCTGGCCAACCACGGCGTCTTCGTAGCAAAGCCCTCCACCCAGGAAGCGCTGGAAGTCACCCGCGACTTGAACCGCAGGGCGGAAGAATACTGGCGGGCAGAACGCCCTCAGCGCAAACCCATCGCTCCTCTTGCAGAGGACGTGAAACGCAAGACCGTCCAACTGGCCTGCGCCAAGCTCAGAGCGCTCTACTCGGACATTTATGGCGCGAAGGCGCTTGTCAGATTCTCCGAATCCAACGATGTTGCCGACTTCATGTCGCATCCTTCCGGCATGGCGATCTGCGCCAAAGCGCCGAGCATGCCGGACCATTACGTCTACGCCGTGAAGTACCCGATTCTGGTCAAGATGCCGGCAAACGCGGACCGCCTCCCGCAGTTGATCGAGAAAAATGTCGCGGCCGCCCGGAAGAAGGCCCAAGCCGGGCTGGTTCCGGCCTGCGTTCTCGTCCAGGGTCTAGGCCTCTTCTCCTGCGGCTCCACGTGGAGCCTTGCGCAGGACGCTGAGACTGTCACGCACTGCGCGATGCGCTCGGCGGTCATCGCAGAAGACCTCGGCGGCTTCCGCTGCATGACGAAGCGTCAGGTAGACTACTTGGGCGAGTGGGAGGTCGAGCGGTTCCGCAAGGCGCTGGCCGCTGCCCGGGACGCGAAACTCCCCCTTGCCGGGCGCGTGGCGCTTGTAACAGGCGCGGGCAGCGGGCTTGGGCGCGGAATATCAATTCACCTGGCAAAGGCCGGCGCGTACCTCATCCTCGCTGACGTTGATGAACAGGCCGCAGCCGAAACCGCCGAAATCATCAAGAAGGACGGAAGCCCGAAAGCGACTCCGATGAAGGCGGACGTGACGGACGAGAGCAGCGTCGCCGACCTGTTCTACCAGGCGGTCTGCAAGCTGGGCGGGCTGGACATCCTCGTCAACGCCGCCGGCATCGCTCCGGCGCACGCGCTGACGGATTTCCCCCTCGCGCAATGGAAGAAAACCCTGGATATCAACCTTACGGGGTACTTCCTGATGGGGCGCGAGGCCGCCCGCGTCTTCACGCGGCAAAACAGCGGCGGCAACATTGTCAATGTCGCCAGCAAGACCGGGCTTGACGCCTCGAAATCAAATTCCGCATATAACGCGACGAAGGCGGGGGAGATTCACCTTGCGCGCGGGTGGGCGCTGGAGCTTGCCCCGCGCGGCATACGCGTCAACTGCGTCGCTCCCGGCAACGTCTTCCAGGGGTCAAAAATATGGAACCCGGAATACATCAAGATGTGCGCCGCCAAGCGCGGAATCAAGCCGGAGGAAGTGATCCCCTACTACATCAGCCTCTCGCCCCTGAACAAGGAAATCACGTGGGAGGACGTCGGCAACGCAGTGGTATTCCTTTGTTCGGACAACGCGTCGAAGATTACCGGACAGGTGCTGCTGGTTGACGGCGGCCAGGTGATGGTTCGATAGCGAGTCAAGTTTTTTGCACACCCCGCATGAGCGAGACACGCCGCGCCCGGACCTTATCCAGGGGAATGAGATGAAAGCTAAAAGTCTATTCCTTCTCTGGCTGCTTCGTTTCCTCTCGTTCTTCGGATAGTGTTTTGAGCATCCCGAGCGGGGACAGCACCAACCAGATTAGCGGGAACACCCAGACCCCCAGCGCCGCGTATGCCCACGGCCCCATCCGGGCCGACAGGCTCTCTGCCGAACCGCGCAAACGCCCCGGGGAGAAAAAGGCGAATATCAGCGCCGCGCCTGCCGGGAGTAGATAAATCGCCGCCGCCGCGTTGGCCCGGCTTCGCGCCCGTCCGGCGCAGCCGTCCTCGCGCTGGATGCCGACGATCTCAGCGACAATCACCAGAAACACAAACGCCCCCGCAAGCTCGATCACTGCCATCATTAGCGCGCTCACCGTCCCGCTGTTGCGCAATGACGACTGCAATGACGGCCCCTGGCTGCGCACGCTTTTCAGTGCCTTCTCCGTCCGGCTTTCAAGTTCCGGGTTTGCGGCGCCCTGCGGTGGCGCGGCGGACGCCGAGTCCCCATCCGAACGCAGAATCGAAAGCGCGACCGCCTGCGCGCCGACGTAGACAACAAAGACACCCAGGCAGAGCGTCAGCAGCAGGGCGGACAACTTGCGCAGTCTTCCGGGGCGGATATATTCCGTCAGCGCGCCTGCTGCCAGCCCGCACGACGCCCAACCCAGAACGGTCGTTATCCCGCCCGCAGGCCCGACTGTGAATTGCCTCAGGACGTGTCCCACGATCGTCAGCGCCATCCCCAGAGACAACCCCGCGAAGATGACGCGAACCGTTGCCGGTGAGACCGAGTATAAGACTTCCTTGTCCTTCCCCTGACTCATGGCAATCAGGATAGCCTCAGCAACAGCAGGTTGGCAAGAGCGAAATGATTCTTGAAGAATCCATGATTAGGCCCGACTTCGACAACTTATGCCCACGTAAACAGTCTCCGCCCCTCTCTGTCTCCTGCGATCTCTCACTCTCCCCCTCGCGGCAGTGACGCGGGGGGCGAGCAGCGATTACGCATTGCCTCCTCGGTAGCGCATCGGGCGATGCGGGTGGCGATCAAGCCGTCCTCGCCCGAGGGCAGGTCGCCGGGATCGCCCGTTCGCATGGCGCGGGCAAAGGCTTCGTACATGATGGCGAAGCCTTTCTCGTCATGGACCGGAAAGCGCGTTGTCCCAGCCGACGTTCTCATCTCGAAAACGCGCCTCTCCCGGTCGAAGATGATGACGCCGTCCGGGCCGATCAGGTGATACACGAAGCTGTGAACCGGCTCCTTCGCGGTCATGCAGAACGAGTAGCTCATCTCAACGAAGCTGTGCGCGCCGCACTTGTGCTCCATATGCAGAAAGACGTGATCCGGCGCATCGAAGCGGTCCGCCCACGCCCCGAATGCCCTCTGCTCCGCGACCTCGGAGCCTGTCCACCACCGAGCGAGGTCAATCTGATGCACACCGCAGTCAATCATCGGCCCGCCCTCGAGCATCCGGCCGACGCGGCGCTCCCGGAGCCTTCGGTTGCCGGACTCGTCAGTCTCATAAAGGCCGTGCAGGTTCCAGATGTATATAAGACGCAGTATGCGTGTTTCTCCAATGGCTTTTTCGGCCACCAACTGCCGTATCCGCTGGGAAACCGGGCTGAACCGATATGTCAGTCCGGTGTAAAGGCCGCAGCCGGCCCGGCGCGCCGCTTCGATCATCTCCTCCGCGTCGTTTTCGGTCAACGCCAGCGGCTTCTCGCACAGGACGTGGCCGACGCGCCCGACGGCGGCAAGGACGTTATCCCTGTGGCAGTGTGCCGGGGAGGTTATGCAGACGCCGTCCAACCCTGACGAGAAGAAGTCATCCTGATTCGTGAACGCCCCCGGGATGTCGAAGCGTTTCTGCGCGGCTTCCAGGCGCTCCCGGTCGGGATCGTAGATAGATGCAAGCTCGATGCCCGGCGTGGCTTTGATTGCCGGAATGTGCCCATAGTTCGCAACTGTTCCGCAACCCATAAGCCCGATTCGTTTCATTATCACATCCTCCATTACACAAAATGAGGATTCAGTATTACCTGATGTGCGGCGTCATTCCGTCCAGAACTTTTTGAAGTCCGGCCCTGGCGGCGCGGGCTTCCTCGCCGAGATCGCTCTTCGCCAGGTCCTTCTGCTCGAAAGGATCGGCAGGAACATCGTAAAAGCGCCCGTCAATGTAGAGCTTGTGGCGCTGATTGCGGGCGAACTCACCCTTCTTGTCATCGCCAAGCTTCTGCCGTGCCTCATACCAGCAATATACCCACTCTCGCGGGTTGCCCTTCGCCCCCCTCATTTGCGGGGCGAAGCTGTGCCCGTCAATGCCGACTCCAGACGGTAGGGATGCGCCGGCGGCCTCGGCCAGCGTGGGCAGGAAGTCGGTGAAGTCCACGAGGTCCTGCGTGACACGGCCGCCGGGGATCATGCCGGGGCAGTTGCAGATTAGCGGGACATGAGTTCCGCCGTCAGTGGTGAACGACTTTTCCCCCGGAACGTCCCGCCCTTTGAATCGCGAGACAATGCCGCGGCCCGTTCCGTTGTCGCCGGTGAATAGAATAAGGGTTTTTTCCCGCAATCCGAGTTTCTCAAGATGGGATACGACACGTCCGACGATCTTATCCATGTAGGAAACCATGTCGCCGAAGTATTTATTTTTGCCGCCCTTTTCCTGGTCGCTTTCCCGCTCCGGATGCCAGTCGGGGCCATCCGGCGTGGGAACGTATGGCGCGTGTGTCAGCATCATCGGGTAATAGATGAGGAACGGTCTGGCGCCGTTGCGGCTGATGAAGTCCGTTGCGAAGTCGCATACGATGTCCGGCCCGAATCTTCCGGGAAAGGCATGAACCTTGCCGTTGATGGTGAGGGTGGGATTGGCGTATCGTTGCCCGCGAATGGCAAGCTGCCAGAGGCAATACTCGTCGAAGCCGAAGTGCCCCGGCGCCTCGTTCTCCCCGGAAAGCTGCCACTTGCCGGCCGCGCACGTGGCGTAACCGGCGTCGCGCAGCATGTTGCCAAACGTCTTTTCCTTCCAGTCAAGCAGTCCGAAGCGAACGTAATTACGGTTGTTGTAGCGTCCTGTGAGAATCTGGACGCGCGATGGCGTGCAGAGCGGTTGAGAGTAGCAGTGCTCGAAACGGATGCCGGTCTGCGCCAGAGTATCCAGATTGGGCGTTTTGTAGGATTCTCCGCCATTGGCGCCGATGCACTCGTAGCCCAGATCATCGGCCAGAAAGACGATGATGTTTGGTCGGTCGGATTTCGCGGCGTCATCTGCTGCGGAAGCAACCGATGAGGGAAGCGCGGCCGCAGCCGCGCCGGCTGCGCACGTCTGAAGGAACCGGCGGCGATTGATCGGATTCGACATCGGACATTACTCCTGGAATTTGCGGGTCATCCTGCGGAGCGGCCCGGAGCCGGCTCGCAATGAGCGATATTCTATATGAGAATCCCGATCCGGATGCAATCCCGCGCAAGCTCTTGAACGGATACGGCATTTGCCGGATGTGCCCATCTATCCGGATATGAACATCGCCGGTTTCTGCCCCCCTTCGGCCTCTTCGAGTCCACTTCCCCCCATTATTCGCGCAGAGGCGAAAATGGGTGGAAGATGTCGCTTTAGCGACAGAAGGGAGGCATTGACTGCATCTTTATAGGTGGCGTCTACGAAGCATATCAATCTCCTTGGACATACCAATTATCTCAGGCTCCGGGAAATCCAATCCGGCTTTTCACTGCGGCAGGTTACAATGCGCGGGCCTTCAAGGTTGCCGGAAAAATCATGCGCATCGCGCCTTGATTACGATTTCTCCATCATTACAGGATCGGCGATTTACTGATGTTCGCACAATTTCGAGACACATTCCTTGCTTGGAACATGACCGAAACGGTAATTTCGTTGCAGTTTGTTGATGCCCTATTGTGCGAGCATCAGTAGGCGTTCGAACACAAGGACGGAGACTGGAGATGCAGACATACGGAGTCGGATTTTACGGATTCGGTTTCATCGGCAAGGTTCATGCATACGGTTATCTGAACCTGCCGATCTACTACAACCCCGCCCCCGTCAAGGCGAAACTGGTAGGCGTGTGTACTTCCAGCCGGCAAACGGCGGAGGCGTCGCGCGACCTGCTGGGTTTCGACTTCGGGACGACCGATTACAGGGAACTGCTGAACAGGGACGACATACAGATCGTGCATTGCTGCGCGCCCAACAACCTGCATCACGACTTCGTGGCCGACGCGATGCGCGCGGGCAAGCATATCTATTGCGACAAGCCCCTTGCGTTGAATGCGGATGAGGCCAGGGACCTGCTCAACATCGCCGAACGTACAGGCTACAGGGGCAAGTTCCAGATGACCTTCCAGTATCGCTTCTTCCCCGCTACGATGCGGGCGAAACAGCTTATTGACGAAGGATTCCTGGGGCGTGTTTTCGGCTTCCGGGCGGAGTACCTCCACGCGGGATACATTGACCCGACCCGCCCGATGACGTGGCGGCTTGACGCCGCGCAATCCGGCTGCGGCGCGCTGGGCGACCTCGGTTCGCACGCGCTCGATCTTATCTACGGTCTTCTCGGTCCATACGCGAAGGTGAACGCCTCGCTGGAGACGATGATAAAGGAAAGACCGCTGAAGGACGGATCGGGAAAGGCAAAGGTCGGGGTGGATGACGTTGCAATTCTGAACATGAAGATGCCTGACGGAGCGGTCGGAACGATCGAGGCGTGGCGGCTGGCGACGGGGGCGGAGGACGAACTGCGCTTCGAGATTCACGGCGAGAGGGGCGCGCTTCGCTTCAACCTTATGGATCCGAACTGGCTGGAGGCGTATGACGCGCGGGAGGCCGAGAAGCCGCTCGGCGGCGAGCGCGGCTGGAAGCGCATCGCCTGTGTGCATCGCTTCGATCCGCCGGGCGGATTCCCCGGACCGAAGAACACTATCGGCTGGATGCGCGGGCACGTCCACTGCCTGTATAACTTCCTTGATGCGATAACGAAGGACGAGAATCCACGCCCGTCGCTCAGAGACGGGGCCTATATCCAGCAGGTCATGGACTCCGCAATCCGATCCTCGCAGGATGGTTGCTGGGTTGATATCCCCGGAGTCTGAAGATGATTTCGGAATACGAGAGATGCGATGCGGAAGGTTTCATCCCTTTCCGTTTTCATCTTCATAGAATCTTGAGAATCGTCTCCATTTCAGCAGTTTCCCGTTGCAGTCGCATATCGCCAGCACGCGCGTGTAGCTGGTCGCGGCGGACAGGAACAATCGGTCGCGCGTTCGGGCGCACCGCCATCCCTGCAGTCTGAGCAGGAATTCGGGCATTCTGCCCTCCGTGTTGATCGTATCCAGCAATTCCTGCTCGGCGAAGGGGGCGCGGCCGCCGGCTATTTCCCTGCATGGGACGCACAGCCCCTTTTCCGTCGCGCAGAACGGGCAGACGGTTTCCTGGCACAACGGGCACGTCGTCATAAGGCTGTTGAGCGCGAGCCGCCCGCACCTGGGGCACTCCGAGGCGTGGGCCGCGCAGACGAATTCCTCACTCACGCCGCACCTGATGAAGTGCGATTCGCAACCCCGCCTGCCGCATTCCTTGCAGGAAACAAGGTGCGCGTCGCAGACGCGCTTTCCGCATGACGCGCAGGACGACGCACACTTGTCGCAGACCTCCTGTCCGCACAGTTCGCATGAAATCCTGTGCCTGCGGCAGACCGTTCCGCCGCAGCGCGGGCACTTCGCGGAACAGTCCGGGCAGACGCGCCCGCCGCATCGGGCACAGGCCACCATGTGGCTTGCGCAGATCGTCTTCCCGCAATCCGAACACGGCGCGGCGCACCGGTCACAAACCTGCCCGCCGCAGATCTGGCAGGTCTTCAGATGGTCGGCGCACGCGATCTCGTTGCAGGCGGCGCATCGTTTCATACATTCGCGGCAGACCTCCCTGACGCATATGTGGCACTTTCCGGCCAGACAGCTCCGGCACATGGTCTTGCCGCATTTTTCGCACAACCCCACGCAGTCGGAGCAGACGGTATGCCCACAATCGCCGAGAACCGTCTCCGGTTTCTCCGCCCCGCAATGTCCACATTTAAGGCCGGTCAGCTTCCCGGAATAAAGGTCGAATTCGAGCGACAGGTCCGCTGTCGCCCGGCTGGAGCGCAATCCAACCTCCACCGTCTGAACCGTACGCCGCAGGACCATGACGTTGACAAGGTGAAACGTTACCAGAAGGCGGTGTCGCTCTATCTCCGCCGCGATCTTGTCCTGACGTTCGTCCGTGACTTCCTGTGCCAAGTTCCTGTCGCCGGCGTCAAACTCGGCGTTCAATTCCGCCAGTTGCTGCGCGTAGTAACTTCTCAGGCGTGTGACTGCCGCGTGCGCGCGCGCGACAAGCTCCTCCCGAATCTGAGTCGTGCGCGGGCGAAGGAAGTCAGCCAGCGCGCGGCGGGCTGCTGCGAAGTCCTCCTTCATTTCCTCCGCCGTCCGGGGCGGCGCCGCAACCTGCTCCGGGGGAGCGTCATCATCCCACGGTAGCATGGCGACAATCTGCGTCTTGCCGTCGCGGTCAACCAGAACGGTGTGAATCTCCTCGGATTTCTCATCGCTCAGGAAGATGACCTTGATCGTGAAATACGTGTCCGCCACCTTACGCCTCGGCCCCTTTTTCATGCTCGCCGCGCAGTTGCCGAAGCGTAACGCGCCGAGAGTCTGGTCGGCTTCGCGCCTGGGAGTAAGCTCTGCGAAAAGCTTCTGCCCCCGCTCCTGCAGAAAGTCGTGTATGCGGTCCATCACCGGACTGCCCGGCGTCACCAGGTCTGATTCTTCGTCAAGCTCGCGTGTTGAGAAAACGAGTTTGAATTCCGGCTGGCCGAATACCTGCGCAAGCTCTTCCGTGAGCTTTATCTTCAGGCCGCCGTCCGCCTCGGCAACCTCAGCTTCGTAGTTCCGGAAGAAGTCCTGAATAAAATGCCTCATGCCGCTGTTTCCCGCGCTCAGACGTCCATCAGATTAGAAAGCGTCTTCTCATTCTCCTTGAGTTTCGCGAAACGTTCGCGGGCCTTTACGATTCTCTCCCCAAGCTCCTGGAAGCGCTTCTCCGCCACGGCGGTTGATTCGCTGGCCAGCCAGATGTCCGTCACAAGTTGTTCGAAAGTGCTCTCAAGCTCCATCGCGCCCAGTATCAGGTCAAGCTCGCCGATGATGGTTTCGAACATCTTTATTTTTGTGGCCAGCAGCTCGATGATCCGGTTCTCAATGGTGTCCTCGACGGCAAGGTTGAAGACGTTGACCTCCTGCGTCTGGCCGATTCGGTGGATGCGGCCGATCCGCTGCTCCAGCCGCATCGGGTTCCACGGAAGGTCGTAATTCAGCACCTGCCGGCAGAACTGGAAATTCAATCCCTCGCCGCCGGCCTGCGTGCTGACCAGCACAGCCGACGCGTCGCCGCGGAAGGTCTCCACAGCCTCCCGCCGCTGACTCATCGAAAGCCCCCCGTGAAATTCGATCACATTGGCGCGCCTTCCCCGCAAATGCTCCGCAAGATGCCTGAGCGTTCCGAGGAAATCCGTGTAGATGATCAGCCGCCCCGGGAATCTCTCGACAATTTCGACCGTCGCCGCCGTTTTGCGGGGGACGGGGATCGCCCTGCACGTTTCGGCGAACATGAACAGCCGATTGCGAACCTCCTGGGGGTAATCGCTGTGTCTCGAGAGCTTCCGCAGTGTCTCCTCAGCGGCCTGCGGACTGCTGCATATCTCCTTCTGCAGCGTAACCAGTGAAAGTCTGGCCTTCTTATCCTGCCTGAGCTTGCGGAACTCCGTTCGCACATATTCAGACACGCCTTCGTATAGCTGCCGTTCCATCGGGGAAAATGCGAGGTGATATATCGCAGCCCTGCGCGCCGGGAGGGTGATGCCGACGCTGCCGCGCCGGTTCCTGATCATTACCTCGCCGAGCATTTTTTTGAGGTGTCCCTCGTTAGCGGGCTTTCGCGGGTCCATGGGGTCAACAAACTGCCGCTTGAATCCCCGAATCGTCCCTAACAATCCTGGCTTTACAAGGGTGATCAGCGAATAAAGCTCCGTAAGCTCGTTGTGAACAGGCGTTGCAGTCAGGAAAAGGGCATATTTCTTGCGTATCCTGTTGACGAACCTGTATGCCTGGGTGCGCCTGTTTTTCAGGTGGTGCGCCTCGTCAATGACGAGCATGTCCCACGGGCGCTCCAGCGCCGCTTCGGAATTACCCGAACGCTTTGCAGAATCTATACTTGCGACTACGTGCTGCTCCTTGAAATGTTCCGCCCGCCGTCCTTCGATGAAGCGTTCCCCAAACTTGTGCAGAAGCTCCTCCCGCCACTGGCTGACGAGGGACGCCGGGGTAAGAATCAAGATTCTCCGCGCCAGCCCTCTCAGCGCCAGCTCCTTGATGATGATTCCTGCTTCGATGGTTTTTCCCAAGCCGACCTCATCGCCAAGAATAACTTGTCCCCGCATTTTGTTTAGGGCGGTTCGCGCGGCTTCAAGCTGATATGAGTATTGGTCTATGTCTATGTCATTCAAGGAGATAAGAGTATCGAAGCCCCGCACGAGGCTGAGTTCCTCAGCGCGGCAGCGCAGCTTCCAGTCCGTCACAGTCGCCTTCTGCCGAGATGCTATCAGCTTGTCGAAATCAGCCTCATAGCAGAACTCGACATCCGGGAATTCATGCCCGTCGCTGCGCAGCGAATCTTCTGCAAAAGTCCGCGTAGTGTAATCGTAACCGCAGCGGAAGCATTCATCTGCAATGATGGAATCAAGCCATCCGCAACGCGGGCATTTCTTCGTGGAGTAATCCTTTGCCGACGCGCGTTTTTCGGGCTTATTGTCTTGCCAGTCGGGGACTTGCAACCATTCGAAGCGTTCTCCGAATTTCGCCATATCCGACCTCCAATCCAGAGCATAGCATATAATCTCCCCTCCCACGCAGGGAGTTACGAAGTTCGCGCAGAATATATCAAATCCGTCACAATTGTCAAATTATATTTCGACATGAAATCGAAAAAGAGCGTAAAGGATTTGAAATAGGCCCGTTGCGACAAGAGACAAAAAGGATCCGTCAATCCGGCTTTATTTGCTCGTTTCCGCATCCTCAGCGCGCAGTCTTTGCGATTCCCTGACGAATTCGTTGACAAGCTCGTTGCCGATGTTTGCGGCATAATCAGTATAAAGCTTCTTCTGAATTTCCCGGAACGGCGCGGTCTGTTCGCGCGTGAGCCTGTTGACCGCCATGTGCTGTTTCAACCATTCGAGGTGGTCCTTCTCATTCGCGGCAACCGTCTCCCTTTGCTGCTTCATGGCCCCTATCGCTGCCTTCCTGAACATCTCGCGATCCGCCGCCGGGACGGAATTGAAGAAATCAGCGTTCATGCACAAAACCAGCGGATCATATGAATAATCCAGCAGCGTCAGGTATTTCTGCATCTCCCAGAGCCGCGTCGTCCTGATCACATGCAGGGGATTCTCCTGCCCGTCCATCGCGCCTGTCTGAATCGCCTGCAGTAATTCTCCGAAATCCATCTGGCTGGGATCGGCCCCGAAGTTGCGGAAAAGATCAATGTACATGCTTATCGCCGGAACGCGGACCTTCAGCCCTTTGAAGTCCTCCGGCGCGGCGATGGGGCGGCGGTTGTTAGTCAGTTGTCGGAATCCGTTTGTTCCGTATGCCAGCCCAGTCAGCTTCACACTCTCCAATCGCTTGAGCATTGTGGCGCCCAGAGGGCCGTCGCACACCCGCGCGGCGTGTTCGTAATCGTCGAAAAGCCACGGCAGACTGAACGCGGAAAAGGCCTTGTCAAGGGTCGAAAGCAGGATGGTGGATTCCAGGGACGCATGGAGGACGCCGCTCTGAACCATCTCAAGCTCGGCGCTCTGCTTTCCGCCGGAAAGCGAGGCGCGAGGCGCAATCTTCACCGTGTAACGCCCGCCGCTCTCCGCCTCCACGATCTCCTTCCACCTGGCCGCTCCGATGTGCCATTCGGACTTCTCGTCCAGTATCAGGCTCAGGTGAAGCGTCCCGCCGGTCTGTCCGCTCCGCCTGCAACCGGCCGTAGCAAGGCAGATCATGCCCGTTGAAACTGCAACGCCTGCCAGAATCAGGCGGATCAGCTTGCCGCGCATGGCCGTACCATCCTCGCGCTACCAGTTCGAGTAGCTCTTGTGCCTTTTCTTCTGCCCCTTGTGCGAGAATCCCAGGTTGAAGGATACGTCGCTCGTTCCTGCGTTATACTGTATGTCGAATTCAGCAATCCACATGTGCAAAATCCTGTGAACCCCAATTCTTGAGCGAATATTTCTGCTGTGTTTGTCCGCGTCGCGGTCATATGAATCGAAATCGTAGGTCTCCTGCAGGAGCAGACGCCACCGGGGATTCATCAGCCATTCCAAAGCGGTTATCACTGAAGACGTGACATTCTTTTCATAACGATACCCCGTGAAGACGCTCCAGTCCGGCAGGAAGTCGTAGGACACGCCTGCCCCAGCGTCCGTCAGGCCCTCATCGCCCATGCCAACCCGGTTCTCCTCGCTTTGTATCGCGATCTCGTCCGTCAACTGGTTGGCGAAGTCGGCCTGAACGTAACCGTCCCGCCGGGCGTTCATGCCGGCGCTGCCGGGGAATCCGTAATATTCAAGGTCGAGCATCATCCAATCAACCGTCCGGGGGTTGATCGAGGGGCCGCGCTTGGTCTGCCATCGCTGCCTTACGGCCATGCGCGTCGCAAGCTCGTCGTCAATCATGTCAAGCTCGTCGAACTGGATAAAGTCGTCCGCCGTTCCCCACACTTTCGGCGTGTAACGCGTGCCTACCTCAGGGGTTACGATGTGCCTCAGCCGGTTGATCTTGAGGAGTTCGCTCTGCGTATCATATACGCGCCACGTGCTCGTCGCGGCGTCCGTCCCAACGGCGTAGGCAACCCGGTCATGGCCGTCTGTGTAGCGAACGTCCCACGGATTCGGTCCTATCCTCTCCTGCCCGTCGCTTGCGGTTGTGGCGGCCAGTTCCTGATAGGGGTCAACGTGGACGGGGCCGACGCTGAACGGCGCGCTGACCTTGTGCTGCGTGTGCAGGCGGGCTGTCACCGGCGTATCGGTCGGGACGTTCAACTCGTCGCCGTAGCGGATTCTGTAAGCCCCCGCCTCGTTGCGGGCGCTGTAGTTCAGAATGCCGCCGGCTACAGGTTCGCCAAGAACGTCCCATCGCATGAGGGGGAAGTGCTCCACCTGCGTCTGCCAACTGTTCACTCGCGCCTTTACCACGACACCCGTCAGCGAGGTGTCCTCCCTGTAACGGGCGTAAAGATCGGTCTCCTGCTCCTTGCCCTCGTAATACTCGTCTCGGTAATACTCCCTCAGGAATCCGCGATCGGTCAGGTAAGAGAACTCGGCGTCGGTGCGGAACTGCTCGCTCCATTGCGACCGGTGACGCCAGAGCATGCGGCCGCGGTCGTGATCCGTGAACACCCAGTCGTTGCTGTCCTGGTTCTCGTTGTCGTGGATGTAATAGGACTCGGTCCGTCCGAAGTGTTTCTGCTTCTGGAACTCCTTGGCATATTCGGCGTCAAGCCCCACGCCCGGCCCGCGCTCGGAGAGATAGTCAAGGTTCAGCACCGGGGTTATCCATCCCCAACCCAGGCCGATGTCGGACAGGTCCCAGTCGGTCCTGACATAAGGTCCGAACGCGCTTGAACTGCCGACGCTGGCGCTCTTGAGCAGGAAGCTCTTGCGGGAAAGATTCTTGCTCACAAAAGGTATGTAAAGAGCCGGGCGGTCAAGCACCTCCAGCGTCATGTTCCGGGCTGAGAGGATTCTTTCCTCGCCGACTCGAACGAGCCGCACGTTGCGCCCCTTGAAACGATAATGCGCTTCGCCGTAGTCGCAGGTGGTGAATGAAGCCTCCGGGGCGGCGTATGTATCCGTGTTGAATATCTGCAAGACCTTCGCCTCAAGAATGACTGGGAAATCTCCCCTGAGATCGCTGCTGCGGGCCGCGCATTCCTTGATAAGCCCGCATTCGCTCTGCGCGTGGAAGTAAATCTCATCGCATTCCAGAAGGTCAAGGTTTCGGAGGAACTGCATCACATTCTTCTGCGAGGTGTCGCTGTCAAGCTCCGCGGTTATCTCGTCTTCCATCACGAGCGATTTCAGCTCCTGCGGGCGGGCCGCGCTGACGTTGCCGCTGGCGTATATCTCATACGGGATCGTCCTGGGATTCTTGTCATACTCCGCCTTGTCAAACCACAGCACGACGTTATCGGCCCTGACCTGAATGTTGCGATACCGCAGCCTGACGTTGCCCAGGAAAACGAAGGCCATCATGCCGGGATCATTCGGATCCGGGAACGGGCCATGCACCTCCTCGAAAAGCACCTCAAGGGAGGGTTTCTTCGGTGCGGCGGCGGGGGGGACTTCGGTAACTTCGTCGCTAAGGTAGTCCTCCGGCTCCTTCGCCTCGACGATTCTGGCTTTTGCGTAAATCGGATACGTCGCTTCCGGCGCGGCCATCTCAATCGGCTTGAAATGCCAGAGAACCCCCTGAAGGCTGCGAAGGTGGGCATAGATCGAGCGCTTTGAAACGACGCGCTCCCGCTCGACAACTACGACCTTCTCCTCAGCGTAGATCGTCAGGACGAGGTCGCGCGTCTGGATTGCCTCCGCCTTGTCGAACCAGACGGCCATCTTGTCCGCCGAAATGCGGGTGTCCCCCTGCCTGATGACCATGCCGTCCTGAGTGCAGAAGGTCTTGAGGTTGCCGTCCTCCCATGAGTAGACGCGGCCATAGGCCTCAATCTCGATTGGGCGTCCGCCGTAATCACCTTCAAATATCACGTCCGAAGCGGGAAAACTGCTTGAGATCGTCGCAAATAAAAGCGCTATGAATGCGATTAACCTGAACAATCCGCCCGGCGGCAATGGCGGGAGAAGCCGCCCGGCGACCATTCGGGCCGCTGACGGACGCACTCCTTGTATTCTATTCAAACTCATTCGGGATGGTCTTGGAGCGTAATCGTGCCGCGCAGCGAAGTCAAGCCGCGAATCCCCCGCGCACGGTTTTGGACTGCGGCGACTGCGCGCTTGAAAAGCGCGGCGCCGCTTTCAGCGGGCGAGGCACGACTCGCCCGCCCCCATCCAACATGAAATGGCGCGCTACAGGTTCTGCCTCGCCGCCTCGATAAGCCGTCGCAGATTGGCCGTCGTCTCCGCCGTCCCGTTGGAGCCGTCCGGGTGTTTCCAATGCGTCTCGACCGTGACGCCGCCCTCGTATCCGTCGCGCATCAGGGCGCGCAGTTGTCCGAGCGCGTCAAGATCGCCGTGTCCGATACAGGCCCATTCGTTTTCGCCTGTTTTCCGGTCCTTGATCCGCGCGTCCTTGAAGTGAACGTCCCGGATGAAGGGCTTCACGGCTTCGTAGCCGTCCGGATACCCCACGCCGCCGCTCGCGTTATCGTTTGCAGGGTCCCAGATTGCGCCCAGGTTCTCCCTTCCGACTGCGGAGATTATCGCCGCCTGATTGCGTCCCGTGTTGCCGAAGCAGGATCGCACATTCTCAAGACCGAGTTGCGCGCCTTCGCCGGCGGCCATGTCGCAGGCGATCCTCAGCCCCGCCGCGACAGTCTTCAATTCCTCCGCGCTCAGAGGATCCTTGAGCGGCCACGTCCGCCCGTTATTGCAACTGAAGACGCGCAGCAGCCCCGCGCCGAAAAACCTTGCCGCCGCGATGCCCCTGCGATGTGTTTCCATGTGCCGGGCGAATTCCTCGCTCTTCGTAATGGTCTGCGGATTCATGCCGCTTATCGAAAGGCTCTTCAGTGTCGGCGTCAGGAGCGTCCTGACGGGCATGCCGTATTGTTCAAGAAGACCCTTTGCGCGCTTCTGAGTCTCCAAGTCGTGATTGAGCGTCTCAACGCCCCAGAAACGGTAGAGTTCGACGTAATCGAAGCCGATTTCCTTCGCCTGCCTGAGAGCGGACTCCAGATCATCGGACAATTCGTCAAGAACGACTCCAAGTTTGAACACGCCGGTTCCCTCCGACAGTTTTTTACCCATCATGCTTGACCTGAGAAGCCTGAACGCGGATTATAATCCCGAACGGAAAGCTCCGGTAGTGGCAGGTTTCAAACCCGCCCTGTGAGGCATTTGCGGCGCGCCGCATAATCAGCATTGGAGACACACACAATGGGAATGACCATCACCGAAAAAATAATCGCCGCGCATTCCGGCGTTGATTCCATCAGGCCCGGCCAATTCGTCTACGCCGACGTGGACGTCTGCCTGGGCAACGACATCACCGCCCCCATCGCCATCGAGGAATTCGAGAAAGCCGGATTGAAGAAGGTCTATGACCGAACGCGCGTCTGCCTTGTGCCGGATCACTTCACTCCGAACAAGGACATCAAGGCCGCCGCGCTTGCGGCGCAGCTTCGCCGTTTCGCGCGGCAGCAGGGGCTGACGCATTACTGGGAGGTCGGGCGCGTCGGCGTGGAACACGCGCTCCTTCCGGAGCAAGGCGTCGTCGGCCCCGGGGACCTTATCATCGGCGCGGATTCGCATACCTGCACCTACGGCGCGCTGGGCGCGTTCTCAACCGGCGTCGGCAGCACCGATCTGGCCGCCTGCATGGCGCTGGGCAAGACGTGGCTGAAGGTCCCGGAATCGCTCAAATTCGTCTTCAAAGGCGCGCTGCCGAAATGGGTCGGCGGGAAGGACCTTATACTTTATACGATCGGGCGCATCGGCGTCTCCGGCGCCCTCTACAAGGCGATGGAGTTCTGCGGCTCGGCCATCGAGTCCCTGCCCATGGACGACCGCTTCGCCATGTGCAACATGGCCATTGAGGCCGGCGGCAAGAACGGGATCATCAGGCCGGACGCCATCACGGAAGACTACGCGCGGGGGCGGACGGAGCGGCCTTACAAGCTTTATTCCAGCGACGACGACGCGGAATACGCCGAAGTCCACGAATACGATTGTTCGCGGATTGAGCCGCAGGTCTCCATGCCCAGCCTTCCGGAAAACGCGCGAAACGCCCGTGATGTCGGCGAGGTCTTGATTGACCAGGTGGTCATCGGATCATGCACGAACGGGCGCATAAGCGATATGCGGATCGCGGCGGGAATCCTGAAGGGGCGAAAGGTCGCGCCTACAGTACGTTGCCTCGTCATCCCCGCCACGCAGTCCGTGGTGAAACAGATGATGGACGAGGGGCTGACGGACATCTTCCTTGCGGCGGAATGCGCCGTCAGCACGCCGACCTGCGGACCCTGCCTGGGCGGGCACATGGGCATCCTGGACAAGGGGGAGAAGGCCCTTGCGACCACCAACCGGAACTTCGTGGGCCGCATGGGCCACCCGGAGAGCTTCGTCTACCTCAGCAGCCCCGCCGTAGCCGCCGCCAGCGCCGTCGCGGGGAAAATCATACATCCGGATGACCTGTAGGACCGTCCATAACTGCCGATATCCCAACACAACGACACTGCAAACGCGACGAGAAGCTTGTCTGCAAATCGAGAACGGTTCTCACCACAAAGTCTCAAAGACACGAAGAACGGCAGAAATTGGAGAGGGGAAAAGCGGTTGTGTGAAATCGAGGATTATGCGTTCACGTGATAGTTGTAAGATTCCATTCTCTGCATGTGTAAATTGCTTCGAAAGTCGCCCACTCTACCAAGTGCTGGGGCCACCCACACGCTACCGTGGGTGACGGTATTTTTTACTGATCCGCGTTCATCTGCGATTTCATCTCCCGGATAATTCCGCCAACCCGACTTGACCCGCCGCCCATTCCGCGATTGAATACGCGCGGTGGGGCGGCATTGACTCCGCTCGCTAACGATCCCAAATGCCTCACCCCGGCGATATCGCTGAACGCGCGTTGCGAACGCCTGCCGTCGCCGAACTGCTCAGTATGCTGTCGCGCCGGCGCCTTGCGCGGGTTCATCCCGTGTGGCAAAGCGCGGCGGCGCTGATACTGGCAGCCGCGCGGCGGGAGGCGCAGGGGGATATTCTTGCCATTACTTCGACCATTGACGAGGGGGACGAAATGGCCGAGGACCTGGAGCTTTTCGTCCCGGGCAGCGTCCTGCACTTCCCTGCCTCTGAGGAACTTCCCGGAGAGGAAAGCGAATCCGTCGCCCCCGGCCGCGCGCGGCAACTCCAGATTCTGACCCTTCTGCGGGACAGACCCGCCGGAAACATCGGGCGCGTCATCGTCGCCCCCGTCCAGGCCGTCCTCCAGCCCATGCTTGCCCCGGCGGAGCTTGAAAGGGCCACCCTTCCTCTCAGGATAGGCGGCGCCGCGTCCCAGGACGAGACCGTCGCCTGGCTGGAGAGCAACGGCTTCAAGCGCGTCGGCATCGTCGCGGCCCAGGGCGAGTTCGGCGTCAGGGGCGGCATCGTGGACGTCTTCTCCCCCGCGTCGGACTTCCCGGCGCGCGTAGAGTTCTTCGGCGACCGGATCGAGTCTCTGCGCGAGTTCGACGCCATACAGCAGACCTCCCGCCGGATGCTGTCCGAATACAGAATCGTCGCGCCCGTCGCTCCGGAGCGAAAACCGCAGAAAGCCTCCATCCTTCTCGATTACCTGCCGGATGAAACCATCTGCGCTCTCTGCGAGCCGGAGGACCTGGAATCCAACGTCGGAGCCATTCTCCTGGGCATCGAGGATAGCTCCGCGCCGGATTGGGAGCAGTTGAGCAATGCAGTGGCGCGCTTCCGCCGGCTGCTCCTCTATCGCAATCCCCCCCCGGATGGGACTGAGGATGCTCTGCATATTCCGATCGCCTACGCGGACAGCTTCGGCCCGGACCAGGACTCCGCGATGAAGCAGCTTGAGCGCATCTGCGAGGAATCGCGGCGCGTGACCGTCTTCTGCAACAACGACGCGGAGAAAGCGCGATTCGAGAAGGTTGCGGCGGGTTATGCCTCGATGCCGAAGGACAAGTTAAGCGTTGAGGTCGGGCGTCTCAATCATGGCTTCCGTCTGGTCGAGACGGGATGCGCGTTCATCCCGAACCATCGCATATTCCGCCGCTACAAGCAGAGGCGCGAACCTAAACAACCGACGCCGGCGCGCGGGCTTGACGCCTTCTTCGAACTTGAGAACGGCGACTACGTCGTCCACGCCGCCCACGGCATCGCCCGCTTCCTGGGCGTGAAGCGCATGGAGGACCGCGTCACCGGCGAGCGCCGGGAATACCTTGTTCTCGAGTTCGCCAACAGCGCGCGACTTCACGTCCCCACAACCAAGATCGAGGTCGTGCAGAAGTACCTTGCCGGCGGGCGCCACGCCAAGCCGGAACTGAGCCGCATCGGAAGCCGCGCGTGGGAGTCCCGCAAGCTGAAGGTCCAGGAGGCGTGCGAAGACCTGGCCTCGCGACTCCTGAGCATCCAGGCCTCGCGCGAAGTCGTGCCGGGATTCGCCTATCCCCCGGACAGCCAGTGGCAGCAGGAATTCGAGGCCGAGTTCATCTACGAGGAAACCGGCGACCAGCTTGACACCATTGCATGCGTCAAGGCGGACCTGGAATCCCCCCGCCCGATGGACCGCCTCATCTGCGGCGACGTGGGATTCGGCAAGACGGAGATCGCCATCCGCGCCGCCTTCAAGACCGTCCTGAGCGGCAAGCAGG
Organism: Planctomycetota bacterium; assembly: GCA_022711755.1. Classification (GTDB taxonomy): domain Bacteria; phylum Planctomycetota; class Brocadiia; order SM23-32; family JAKLEA01; genus JAKLEA01. Next base: position 138,063 of record JAKLEA010000011.1, on the reverse strand, counting down.
TGGCCGTCCTCGTGCCGACGACCGTGCTGGCCCAGCAGCACTTCATCACATTCCAGGAGCGCACGGCGGACTACCCCGTCAACATCGAGGTCCTCAGCCGTTTCCGCACGCCCGGCGAGGCCAAAACCGTCATCGAACAACTCCGCGCAGGCAAGATTGACGTCCTGATCGGAACCCACCGCATCATTCAGAAGGACGTCGTCTTCCGCGACCTCGGCCTGGTCATCATTGACGAGGAGCAGCGCTTCGGCGTGGACCACAAGGAGCGCCTGAAACGCCTCAAACCGAACGTTGACGTTCTGACGCTCACGGCCACGCCCATCCCGCGCACGATGCACATGACGCTGCTGGGGCTGCGCGACGTATCCTCCCTGACCACCCCGCCGCAGGACCGCCTAGCGATTGAGACGCGACTGATGCGCTTCAACCTTGAGGCCATACGCCACGCCATCCTGCGTGAAATGGCCCGGCAGGGCCAGGTCTTCTTCGTCCACAACCGCATCCACAACATCGAACACGTCGCCGCGCAGATCAAGCAGGCCGTCCCCGAAGCCCGCATCGCCATCGGCCACGGGCGCATGGGCGAGCGCGAACTGGCCCAGACGATGCGGGCCTTCATTGACAAACAATACGACATCCTCGTCTGCACGACGATCATCGAATCCGGGCTTGACATCCCGAACGCCAACACGATCTTCATCAATCAGGCCGACCGCTTCGGCCTGGCGGAGCTGCACCAGTTGCGCGGGCGCGTCGGACGCTACAAGCACCGCGCCTACTGCTACCTCGTCGTCCCGGACAGACGCCCCGTCACGCCGGAAGCCGAGGAGCGCCTGAAGGCGATCCGCGAATTCGCCGAGCTTGGGGCCGGATTCCAGATCGCCCTGCGGGACCTTGAAATTCGCGGCGCAGGCAACCTGCTCGGCGCGGAGCAGTCCGGCCACATCGCCGCCGTCGGCTATGACATGTATTGCCGCCTGCTGGAAATCGCCGTCGCCAAGGCGAAAGGCGCGGAGGTCCAACAGCAACAGGCCGAGGTGGACATCAACATCGGTCTGGACTGCGCCGTCCCGGAGGATTACATCCCGGACGTGCAGTCAAGGTTGCGCCTCTATCGCCGACTTCACAGAACGAGCGATCCGGAGGAGGTCGAGCATATCGTCGAGGAGATGATAGACCGCTTCGGCAAGCCGCCGCTGGAGGTTCTGGCGCTGGCCGGGGAGGCGAAACTCAGGATTCTAAGCCAGCGCAACGGCATCCGCTCCATCCTCCGCAAGGACAGGATGGCAATCCTCGAAATAGGCAGTTGGGACAAGCTCGCCGACCTGAAATCGCGCAGCCCCGCGCCGGTGCGGATAATTGACGATAAGACCGTCCACGTCCATTATCCGAATCCAAAGGCCGGGCCTTTCGACGCGTTGGAGTTTCTGCTGAAACTTCTGAGGTAGGCTATGCAGTTGTTTCACGGGCGCAATTCCGGCAGTCTTGCGCGCCTTGCAGCCAAATGCCCGAACGCATCCCATGGAATCCGGCGTGTGAACTGCGCTCGGTGAGCGGCGCCCGGCGAGCGGCGTTGACACCCCGTTCCTGTGAAGATAATATCTGCGCCATCCGGCTTGGAACGGCCCGTCCGACGGAGTGAAAGCTATGCTCAACGACGAGAGAATACTGGCGACTTTTCTTGAGCTGGTCCGCATTCATGGCCCCAGCGGAAGGGAGAGGGCAGTCGCGGACTATGTGAAGACGAAACTGTCGGAGATCAATCCGGGGATTGAGATTTCAGAGGATTCCGCCGGGATAGCCACCGGCGGGGACTGTGGAAACATCATCGCCCGCGTCCCGGCCTGCGGGCGCGACGTTCCGCCCCTGCTATTCGCGGCGCACATGGATACCGTCCCCTTGTCCGAGCCGGTCAGACCGGCAGTCGAGAACGGAATAGTCAGATCGGCGGGGGCGACGATCCTGGGGGCGGATGACAGATCGGGCGTGACCGTCCTGCTGGAGGGCGTCCGGGCATTGCGCGAGATGGAGCTTCAGCACGGCCCGCTGGAACTCGTTTTCACCGTCTCTGAGGAAACCGAACTGGCCGGGGCGAAGAACCTGGATTTCGACTCCCTGAAGTCAACAGAGGGCTACGTCTTCGACAACTCCGAGCCATTCCGGATCGTCTGCGGAGCGCCCAGCAAGAATGCCGTGACATTCAAAGTGCTCGGACGGGGCGGGCACGCCGCCGCCGCGCAAAAGGCCATCAACCCCATTGTCATCGCGGCCCGGGGGATCGCCGCAATGCCCGTAGGCGCGCCATACGAGGATACCACGTGCAGTGTTGGCGTCATCCGCGCCGGAACGGCCGTCAACGTGATCCCCGACGTCGCCGAGGTCTTTTGCGAGGTGCGCAGCCACAGCGAGGACAGGCTGCGCGAGATTACCAAGAAGGTCGTCTCGTCCGTCACCGACGCGATATCCGAGGCGGAGCAGCCGGAGTCCGGCGGCGGGGAGCCTCCCGCGCGGGTGGACGTCGAGGTGCGGCGATGTTACTCGAGCTACCGCGTGAGGGAGGACGAGCCGGCGCTTGCCCGTGCGCGCGCCGCAATGAAGACGCTGGGCCTTGAGCCGGTGACGCACGTCGGCCAGGGCGCGCAGGACGCGAACGTGTTCAACCTTCACGGCGTGCGATCCGTCGCCCTCGGCGCGGGCGCGTATCGCCCCCATTCCGAGGACGAATACCTGAAGGTCGAGGAACTCGTCCAGGGTGTTGAGCTTTTCGTGGCTCTGACACAGATTGCCTGAGAGCGTGTATGAAAAGGGCGCCAACAGGTAGGGCGGGTTCTTTGAACCCGCGCGGGCCATGCGCGAAAGCGGCATGGGTTCGTGCTTGAAATGTCAAGCGCGAACTTTCCTGCCCCTTTTCATACATTCTCGGAGAATCAGTGCCTGCTGGCGCTTTAAGCGACAGAAGGCAGCCCCGTCGCCGAATCCTTTCCATTCAGACTGGCTGATATGTACAGGTTCTACATAGGTCTGGTTCTTCTGCCCCTCGCGATATGCGCGCTGAGCTTCAGCCTGGCATCCCGCGATACCGACAGCGATTTCAGCTTCCGCAACGGGCCGGAGCCTCAGACCTGCGATCCGGGCATAGCGACGGACATGGCCGGCCATCGCATCGCCCGGGCGCTGTTCGAGGGATTGACCGTCTTCAACCCGCGCACGCTGGAGCCTGAGCCGGGCATCGCCGAACGTTGGGAGGTCTCCGAAGACGGCAGGCAATACACCTTCTTCCTGCGCAGAAGCCTCTGGAGCGACGGCAGATCCTGCACTGCGCATGATTTCCGGTACGGCTGGCTGCGCGTGCTCTCCCCGGAGACAGGCTCGGAATACATCAACCTGCTCTACTACATACGCAATGCAAAGGCATATGCAAAGAACGAATGCCGCGCCGAAGACGTGGGCCTGAAGGTGATTGACGATCATACGTTCCGCGTCGAGCTTGAGAAGCCCGTGCCCTTCTTCCTGTCATTGGCCGCCTTTGCCACGTATTTTCCGGAGCCTTCATGGGCGATTGAGAAGCACGGGCGCAACTGGGTGCGCCCCGAAAACATCGTCTGTAACGGCCCATACGTCCTGAAGAAATGGGCGTTGAACGACCACCTGCTTTTCGAGAAGAATCCCCTTTACTGGGATGCCGCGAACGTCAGCCTGAAAAAGATACTCGCGTTGAGCGTTGAAAGCTCCAACACGGGGTTGAATCTTTACGAGACCGGACAGTGCGACCTGCTGCTTGACCTCCCGCCGGAACTGATTCACGTGCTGCGGGATCGCAGGGACTACACCTCAATCCCCTCTCTGTCCTGCACTTACTACCGCTTCAACGTCACCAAGCCGCCGCTGAATGACGCAAGGGTCAGGCTGGCGCTGAGCCTTGCCATTGACAGGAAGTCAATCGCACAGCGAGTCCTGATGGCGGGGGAGGTTCCGGCCCGCAGCTTCGTTCCGCCCGGAATGCCGGGTTACGCCTCCGCTCCGTGTTTCGAGGAGGACGTGGAGCGGGCGCGCGCGCTGCTTGCCGAGGCCGGTTTTCCCGGGGGCAACGGCTTCCCGAAACTCACGCTGGTCTACAACACGAGCATGACGCACAAGGCCGTCGCAGAGGCCGTCCAGCAGATGTGGAAGGAGCGGCTGAACGTGTCCATAGGCCTTGAAAACGTAGAGTGGAAGACCCTTCTGCACCGCATGACAAAGCTGGAATACGAGATTTGCAGGGCAGCGTGGATCGGAGACTACGTTGACCCGACGACGTTTCTGGAAATCATGCGCACGGGCGACGGCAACAACAGGACGGGGTGGTCCAACGCCGAATACGACGCATTGCTTGACGTGATTGCGATGGAGGCCAACCCGGAGCGCAGAAACGAGATCATGCATCAGGCGGAGCAACTCTTAATCGCCCGCGAATCCCCGATCGCCCCGATCTATTTCGGCGTGAACCAGTTGATGCACCGGGGCAAGGTCAACGGGCTTTGGCCCAATGCGTTGGGCCTGATTTCCTTCAAACATCTCTCGCCCGCCGGGCCGGATGCCCGCGCGGACTAAGCGCGGACGCAGCGTCAGGAGATCGGATGTTCCGAAAGATAGCGCACAGGCTGCTCTGGGCGATTCCCACGCTGTGGGCCATCGGCTCCATCTCCTTCTTCATCATCCGCCTGGCTCCGGGCGGGCCGTTCGAGCGGGAACGAGCGCTTGACCCGCTGGTTATCGCAAGCCTTGAGCGCGAATACGGCATCGCCCCCGCCCCTCCGATGCCCCCCGGCGCGGGACTCGGGGCCAGGGCTGCAAATCAAACAAAACATCTTGCCCGGCAGTACCTCCGCTACATGGGCGGACTATGCCGGGGCGACATGGGGCCGTCGCTCTACTATCCGGGGCTGAAGGTGAGTGAAATCCTGCTGAATTCGCTCAGGACGTCGTTTGTTCTGGGCGCGGCGGCTCTCAGCATCGCCTTTCTGTTCGGTATTGTCGCCGGGACGCTGGCGGCATGGAAGCGGGACACCGCGCTTGACCACGGCGCGCGGGCCTTCGCCGTTGCGGGCATCTCCCTGCCCAACTTCGTCATCGGGGAGATGTTCCTCCTCGTCTTCGGGCTTTGGTTGAAAGTCCTGCCTGCCGGCGGGTGGGGGCGTCCGGCGTGCCTGATACTGCCGGCGCTGACGCTTGCGCTTCCGCTCTCGGCCTACATAGCCCGCATCTACCGCGCCAGCCTCATCGAAGTCCTCGGCCAGGACTACATCCGAACCGCCCGCGCGATGGGAACCGGATGGTTCCGTGTGCTCTTCGGCATGGCCGTCAGGAACGCGATACTGCCGGTAATCAGCTTCATGGGTCCCGCCGCTGCGGCCGTAGTTACCGGCAGCGTCGTTGTCGAACGGCTTTTCGCCATTCCCGGCATGGGAACGCATTTCGTCAATGGCGCGCTGAATCGGGATTACACGCTCGTGCTCGGAGCCGTGATGGTCTACGGCGCTCTGCTCATTCTCTGCAACATCCTGGTTGACGTGGCTTACACGCTGATTGATCCGAGGATAAGGCTCTGAACGCATCGGGCGGGCGAGAAATGACGGAACAAACCATCAAGGAAACGCAGAACGCGAGACTGGAAAAACCCGCCGGATTCTGGAATCGGGGTCTTCGTCGCCTGGCGTCCGACCGCGCCGCGCTTGTCGCGTCCGTCTTCCTGATCGTTGTCATCGCCGCGTGCCTGATCGGCCCCTCCCTCTCCGGCTACGCGTATTCGGAGCAGGATTTGACATCCACCTACCAGGCCCCGACGAAGGCGCACCTGATGGGCACGGACAACCTCGGGCGCGATCTGATGACACGCGTCCTGCGCGGCGGCCGCGTCTCCCTCCTCGTAGGCATCGTCGGCACTCTTATAAGCGTCGCCATCGGCGTCGTCTACGGCGGCATCGCGGGATACCTTGGCGGGCGCGCGGACATGATCATGATGCGCATTGTGGACGTCCTTTACGGAATGCCGTTTATGTTCGTCGTCATCCTCCTGATGACGGTCTTCGGCAGGAGCCTGCTGCTCCTGTTCATCGCGCTGGGCGCGGTCGAGTGGCTCACCATCGCACGGGTCGTGCGCGGGCAGGTGCTTGAGGTCAAGGAGCGCGACTTCGTCGAAGGCGCGCGCGCGCTGGGGACGCTGACGCCGGACATCCTCCGCAGGCACATACTACCCAACGTCATGGGAACGATTGTCGTCTACGCCACCCTCAACGTGCCGTCCGTCATGTTGCGGGAGGCATTTCTGAGTTTTCTGGGATTCGGCGTCCAGCCGCCCGACGCCAGTTGGGGCAGCCTGGCGGCGGACGCGCTGACGGCCATCAATCCCGCCCGGATATGCTGGTGGCTGGTCCTGTTTCCGTGCATGGCGCTCAGCGCGACTCTGCTTGCCCTGAACTTCCTGGGGGACGGCCTGCGTGACGCGCTTGACCCCCGTTTTGTGAACAGATAGACTTCATATCTGTCGGTTTTTGACCGCATTTGCAGGCAAACCTTCGCGATTAATCAAAACTTCTGGCATAAGGATGGCAAAAGGCGCTCTGATCGTTCTGTCGGGGATTGACGGAAGCGGCAAGACCGTCCAGACCCGGCTCCTGACGGAAAGGCTGGAACGCGAAGGTTTCCCATGCGCGCGGGTTGACTATCCGCGTTATGGGAAAGGCTTCTTCGCGGACGCGGCCAAGTCCTATCTTGAGGGAGCTTACGGACCAAATCCCGATGCCATAGACCCGCACCTTGCGGCGATGATCTTCGCCTGCGACCGCTGGGAATCAAGGCAACAGCTTGCCGATGATCTCGCTGCCGGCCTGGTCGTTGTAGCGAATCGTTACGTCTCGGCGAACATGGCGCATCAGGGCGCGAAGATCAGGAGAAGCAACAAACGCCTCGCCTTTTTTGATTGGGTGGGGGAGATGGAATACGGCGTCTTCGGCCTGCCGCAACCGGATGCCGAGATTCTGCTGGACATGCCGCCCGGCGTGGCGCAGGCGCTTGTCAGGTCCGGAACCGGCGCGTCGCTTCGCAATGACGCCGGCAGGCCGGGGCGTGACATCCACGAGGAGAGCCTTGCGCACCTGAATGCAGCGTCCCGGACACATCGCGAACTGGCGCGCATTTTCAGCTGGTCGCGGATTGCTTGCGCCCGCCGCGGCAAGCCGCTTCCGCCGGAAATGATTGCCGACAGAGTCTGGGAGACCGTTTCAGAGATTTTGAGTATGCTCGGAATAACAGCGAGGCACGCATGAGAGTAACAAAGAAGTTCCTGCCGGCCGCGCTGGCGGCTCTTCTTCCCGCGCTGCTGCTGCCGGCGGGCTGCCGGGAAACCAGGGACGAGCCGATCCGATTCGTCGAGGAAAAACCCGAAGACCCGGACAAAATGTTCGATGGTTGGGTTCCTAAGGTCCAGAACGACCGGGTCAAACGCTACGAAGCGTCAAATGCCCCATCCAGGAAACGCCTCCCTCTGGAAACGCTGATGGGCGAGAAACTTGAATTCGATCCCGCCAACACCGGCGGGCGAGTCAGAATGATACTGTTCTGGACCGGCGTGACGCAGCAGAGCCTCGATTATCTCGTCTTCGCCGACAATCTTGAGCGCCAGTATGGGCAATACGGCCTGCAGGCCATCACGATCGTCGTCTCGCCGTCCGACCCCAGAGCCGCAAGAATGCAGGGCCAGCCGCCCCCGCCGTCGGTTGCGGAATTCCTGACGCACCTGGACATCCGTTGCGGTTGCCTTGTGGACAGAACCGGGGATGCGCTTCAGCAGGTCGGAATGGAATCCGAAATCAAGGAGGACTGGCGGGCGATCCCGCGGATTCTGCTTTTTGACGCACAGGGCAGACTGCGGATGGAGCAGGTCGGCCTGCGCGTGGTCTCCGTCGCGCATCCGCCCGAAGACCCCAGGAAAACGCTTGAATCAAAGAAGTCCGGCGAGGCCCCGAGGGAAAAGAATGTCTACCGTCCGGACGGCGTTGCCGAGGACGTGCCGTTCGAGCAATCAATACTAAAAACCATCTACCAGCTTCTCGACGAACTGCCCCAGAACAAGGACAGACGACGGCAGGAACAGAAAGGAACCGAGCAATGATGACCTTGCGCGAGCGATTCCGCAGGACGATGTTCTACCAGAAGCCCGATTACCTTCCCAACTACGAGTTCGGCTACTGGGCCGAGACGCTTCCCCTCTGGCACGAGCAGGGACTGCCGAAAGAGATCAACGATGAGGGTAAGGCATATGACTACTTCGGCATCGAGGCTCACGCCGGCGCGCCGGTCAACAACGGCTCCATCGCGGGTTTCGAGCACAAGGTTCTCGAGGACACCGACGAATACACCATCTACATTGACGGCGGGACCGGCTCGACCGCCAAGATCAACAAGAAGGGTTACAGGTCAATCCCGCACTTCATCGGCTTCCCGCTCAAGGACCGAAAGAGCTGGGAGGAGATCAAGTGGCGCTTTGATCCCGACAAAGGGGAACGGTATCCGAAGGAGTGGGACAAATGGGCGCAGGCCCAGCTACGGCGCGATTATCCCCTCGTCATCGGCATAGGCAGCATGCTGGGCGTCCCGCGCAACTTCATCGGCTTTGAGAATACGGCCCTCATGGCCTATGACGATCCGGATCTGCTGGACGACATTGTCGAGACTATGTGCAACTGCGTCGTGAAGACCATCGAGCGGGCCGTGAAGGACGTTGAGTTCGACGCCGGCGCGGGATGGGAGGACATCTGCTTCAACAGCGGACCGCTCATCAGCCCGACGATGTTCGAAAAGCTGGTGACGCCCCGCTATCGCCGCATCGCCGACCTTCTGAACCTTCACGGCTGCCATATCCTTTACACCGATTGCGACGGGGATATCACCCCCATCGTGCCGCAATTCCTCAAGGGCGGGATCAACTGCATGTTCCCGGTCGAGGTGAACGCCGGCTCCGATCCGGTCAACCTTCGCGACAAGTTCGGGCGCGAGCTGCGCATGATGGGCGGGGTCTGCAAACGCAAGCTCGCCGCCGGGCCGAAGGCCATCGAGAAGGAACTCAAGCGCATCGAACCGGTCGTGCGCGACGGCGGCTTCATTCCGCACGTTGATCACCGCTGCCCGGCGGACGTGACGCTTGAGAACTACAGATTTTACATGAAGCTCAAGCGCGAGATGTTCGGCTGCACGGCAAAAGAGCCGCAATGCAAGCTGTAGCCGGATAAACGGTCCCGCGACGGGCGCGGATTGTGGCGCAGGCGTCTCGCCTGCCGGGATTTTTTGCAGTCGGGACGGCTGCGCTACAATAGACGCGTCCTTTACCGGTTACGATGGAGGCGCGATTCCATGTCCTGCGTTCTGCCCCTTAGCGCCGCAGTGGTCGTATCTTCCTGCCTTCTCTGCTCCTGCGCTCTCGGCGCTCTGTCCGCCGAGGTCAAGGACGTGAACGGCGCACCGACATTGCTCATTGACGGCAAGCCGGTTCCGCCTCTGATCTTCTTCGGATCGAGGGTTGGGCGCGTTCCGACAATGCAGGTCTCCGGACAATGGCGTGAATACCACGCGACTTTCGTCGCCCCGGAGGACGAAAATGGAGATGTCTCATTCCATATCCGCTTCGGCGACGCGAAGGGCGACCTCTGGATTGACGACGTTCGCCTGTATCCCGGAGAACCAGCCGATAAACCGACCGGCGACATGATCAAAGGCGGAAGATTCGACGACGGGTTGGCCGGATTCAAAGACTGCTGGAACCTGTTCGTAAAGACGGAAATCGGCGCCTCCGCCGAGCCTGAGATAGTCGTTGACCCTGAGAATCCCGGAAATAAATGCCTGCGCGTCGGCGTCTCAAGGCCGGGGGATTCATACTGGCACGTCCACCTCTATCAGGCCGGAATGAACATCCGCAAGGGACAGGCATATACCTTGTCCGCCAGGCTTCGCGCCGCTCCCGATCGCAAGGTCGAGTTCCTATGTGTGCATCAGGGCGAACCCTGGACGCACTACAACACCGAGATGGCTGTCTGGCACGAGATCACAATGGCGGCGCGGCGCGGTTTCCACATCCACTCCGTCGAAATCTCGACCCCTTGGCCGCCAGACGGCCAGATGCCGGACTATTCCCCCGTTGATGACGTCATGCGGAAGGTCCTCGCAAGCGATCCCGACGCGCTGGTCATCCCCCGGCTCGGAATGGCTGCGCCAGGTTGGTGGATGGGTAAAAATCCGGACGACGTGATGCGCTACGAGGATGGCACGACCATCCAGAACAGCGTTGCATCGGAAAAATGGCGCAGGGACGCCTGCGCCGTGCTGCGGGGACTGGTGCGGCACATGGAAACGCGCTGGGGCGGCCACGTCATCGGCTACCACCCCTGCGGGCAGAACACGGGGGAGTGGTTCTATGAGGCAAGCTGGGAACCGAAGTTCTCCGGCTTCTGCCCGGCCATGGAGATAGGCTTCCGGAAATGGATACGGGAGGTTTGTAATAATGATATTCAGATATTGAATAAACGATGGTTAGTGAGCTATGATAGTTTTGATCAGGTGCGGGTTCCCGCCCGCGCGGAGCGCATGGAGGCTGCATTCGGCGAGTTCCACAATCCGCATAAAGAATGTCTTAGCATAGACTTCTGCCGATATCAGCAGATCGCCATGGTCGAGCCTCTGGAGGCCTTCGCCAGAACGATAAAGGAGGAAACGCGAGGGCGGAAACTCACCGTTTTCTTCTACGGCTACATTTACGACATGTCCGGACTGCCACTGGGACCGAAGATAAGCGGGCATCTGGAACTCCGTCGTTTCCTTCGCAGCCCGGATGTTGACATTGTCTGCTCGCCGATCTCCTATTTTGACCGCGAATCCGGCGGAAGCGGCCCGTTCATGTCGGCGATTGATTCGGTCCGGCTTGCCGGAAAATTATGGCTCAACGAGGATGATACAAGGACGCACATCTCAGAACCGGACGCCGGTTTCGGACGTGTTGCGACGGCGGATGAAACCCGATGGGTGCATCAGAGAAACTTCGGCAATATCTTCGTTCGGCGCAGTTCCTGCTGGTACATGGATTTGTCCGGCACAGGATGGCTTGAGAGCGAAACTATTTGGAATGATCTTCATAAACTGAGAAATATTTGCGAAACCGAAATGAGCAAGAATCCGGTATACAGACCGGAGGTAGCGATAATTGTTGATGAGGAAAGCCTGCTGTATCTCAAGCCCGGACGCAAGGTCGCGCTGCCGCTGATTTATGAATTCCGGAGGCAGGTCAACCGCATGGGCGCGTCAACCGGCATCTATCTTCTGGAGGACCTTCTTGCCGGAACCGTGCCCGCGGCAAAGGCTTACCTGTTTCTGAACGCATTCAAACTTACTCAAAAAGAGCGAACCAGGTTGCGGGGAATTCTGGAGGACTGCGGAGGGACAGCCTTCTGGTTCTACGCCCCGGGATATCTGGATGATGAAACAGCTGATGTCGGATTCATGAAGGAGTTGACCGGTTTTGACTTCGAGATATTGGACAAGCCCATACAGCCCGTCCTCAAACCTGATGACGGGGAAAAGAGCCTTCGCGAACGTCTGGGAAATTCGCGGCTCATCGGCGTTGAAGTTGAGAACGGGTTGTCGCCGATCTTCGCCGTAAAGCAGAACGAAGACGTGAGAGTATTGGCGCGATATTGTCAGAACAACCTTCCGGGCATGGCTTTGCGCGAGAACGGCAAGTGGCGTTCGATATATGTCGGCTCGCCCGATGCCCCGGCGACAGTTCTCCGCTGCCTTCTCTCCGAATGTGGTGTTCACGTGTGGCTTGATTCCGATGACGTCGTGGCGACGAATGGTGAGTTCCTCTTTGTTCACGCATCTTCGTCAGGAATGAAGGAAATCCATTTTCCGCAAAACTGCGACGTTCATGACGCGTTGACGGAAGAAATTATCGCCAAAAGCGCCGTCGCGATACGTCTGGAGATGGTCAAGGGGGAGACCCGGATGCTGCGCCTTTCGGACGGAAGACGTTGATTTCTTCCAATCGTAGGTTATCGTAATACCATAAAAACGTATCTACCAGCTCGCGCGGCATCATGCAAACATTATGGAACCGGGGCAGCATCCTTGATCCTGGCCAGAATCTGCGGCGCAGTGCCCATTGCATCATCCGCCATGATGCGGTCGCGACTTGCTTCAAGCATTGTGACGCCGTAACGAAGCTTTCCGCTCAGAAAACGCTCTGCGAAGGATGAGACGACCCATTCTCTTATTTGCCCGGCCGCTTTCCGGTATCTCCCGGAAAGCGCCACGCCGTCAAGCCCTCCCATCGCCGCCGCGCCTGCTCCGCATGCCTGAAGCAGCCTGTAAAGGAAATAATCACGGGCTGCGTTCAGGCTTGGATCATCAACCGTAAGAATTTCGTCCAAGTCGGTCATTCTTCCGGCCAGCGCGCTTAAACCACTCTCCTTTGTGAGCAATTCGTCCACCCGCTCAGGTCCAAGCTCCCTGCGCATCAGAAGTCCTGGAAGACTCGGGTCCAGGTCCCCGCAGCTTGTCCGCCCGGGTAATCCCTCCAGCGGCGTCGAACCGCTCGTTACGTAGACGGGCCTGATTCCGACAACCGCCGCAACCTCCGGCTTGGGTTCGAGGCAGATGGACAGAATCCTCAAAGGGCTGGCGGGCGCCTCTCTGTTCGCTGCTTTGTGCGCCGCCTCATGGCATGCGGCGCGATGGTAAATGCCGTGGTAGCCGTAACGCCTGAGCCGCAAGGCAGCCGACAGGCCGGGATCAATCGCGTAGACCGTCTCCCGCTCGGGCAAGCCTGCGAAGAACGCCGTCTCAAAGTCCAGAACCACCGGAATTTCCGGCCGGCAACGCATCACCGCCCGGACGGTCTCAATCGCGCGCGGCAGATGCAGAGGCGATTGCGGGATCATTTCATGTAGCCTTTCCAGAACCAGCCAGTCCGCGATCGCGCAAGTCTTGAATGCTTCACCGCCGAAGACAACCCGAACAACGCACAGTCCGATCTCTCCGTAATTCAAAGCAGAGCCGACCGCATCCGCAACCGCGTCGGCCGGATCGGCTGTCATATCCGGCTCTGGAACATGGCCAGTAATAATCGGTTTCCGCTCCGCGTCTCGGAACAGACTGTAATCAAGCCGTACCCTTCCGGGGTCAAACGCAAGTATATTCATTGTCAACCATCCTGGCAGACCGCAAGCGCCTGCCGAGTCAAGAAGCGATGGACAGTCCTTGCTATGGACATTTCTTCGTCAGTCTTGACGACCAGTATCCTGATCCGGCTTTCGTCAGTCGCGACATCCGCCGGAAGCGCGGAAATCTTCTCATTGCGCCCCCGGTCAATTGCCAGTCCGAAATCTTCCATCCCGGCGCAGACGGCATATCGTATCGGGGGGACTTCCTCGCCGACCGTATCGGTGAAGATCACGGCGTCAGCCCGCCCGACGACGGCAAGGTACGCGCCAAGGTGTTTGCGGATGCGCCATGCGTAGGCGTCGGCAACTGCCCTGGCCCTTTCGCTTTCCGGACCGTCTCCGACGGCTGCGGCCAGCGCGTCTCGAATGTCTGAGGACGAGCCGGAAAGTCCCAGGACGCCGCTCTTTTTGTTAAGCAGATCTTCAACACCCGTCCCATTACACCCCAGATGGTGGAAAAGGCGCAGGGGCACGGAGGGATCAAGGCTCCCCGACCTGGTGCTCATTATCAGCCCCTGCAAGGGGGAATAGCCCATCGTGTTGTCAACCGACAACCCATTCACCACCGCGCAGAGGCTTGCGCCTCCGCTTCCGAGGTGGCAACTGACGGCGTTAAACTTCGCTGTTGCAATTCCGAGAAACCGGGCGGCCTCCGTTGTCACATATTCGTGGCTGATCCCATGAAAGCCGTATTTCCTGACGCCTATCTCCTCCCGCATCCAGCCGGGTATTGCGTAGTTGCGCGCATACTCCGGTATCCCGGAATGAAAGGCCGTGTCGAAAACGACAACCTCGGGAAGCTCCGGGCGCAGCCGCGCACAGGATTTGACCAGGGAAATCGCCGGGGGGTTGTGCAACGGGGCCAGCACGGACGTTTCCTCAAGCCCTGCTATGACCGCCTCATCCACCAGAGCGCAGTCCGCGAATCGCCCGCCGCCGTGGACCATGCGATGGCCGATTGCGTCAATCTCCGCCAGACCGTCGCGCTCCAACAGTTGCATCACGTTCGAAAACGCCGCGCCGTGGTCAGGCATCGGATGGTAATGCGTTGTCGTAATCCCGTTGACGCGATGGACGACGTGCGCCGGTTCTGCTGTGCGGGGGCCGATGCGCCGGGCTTCGCCGCCTGCAAGCTCCGCCTCTCCCGGCAGTCGCAGCAGGCGGTACTTCAGCGATGAGCTGCCGCAGTTGAAGACAAGGATGTTCATGGCCTTCCTCAAATCTCGTCCGAAGTCCAGCCGTAGACCGGAACGCCGACCAGCGCGTGGGCGATGACGGCCGTGCCGAGGGTGGCCTCGGCGATCGCGTCGGTCTCCGCGTATTCATCCGGGCCGTGCGCGACATCTTCGTCACCCGGGCCGTATCCGATGGCCGGAACGCTGAAATCCCTCATCAGAACGCCGCCCGCTGTTCCCATGCCGGCCTTTCCGAGCCGCCATTTGCCGGGTTTGGCCTCCAGACCCGCGGCGGAAAGCGCGTGGCGCGTTCGTTCCATCAACGGGCAGAACGGATCGGTCTCCCATGCGCTGAGGACGTGGCGCGCAACCGTGGTATGACCCGTGTAAAGCATCTGACTTTCCTCGTGAACCGCCACGTCCACCGCGACCGCGCCTGTTGAGGTGGCGACCTCAAGCGCGTCGCTCTTGACCTGCTCAAGAACACGGGCGACGTTTTCCGGAACGCTCAGCCGACGGGCCATCCGTATGGTTGCCCTGCGAAGCCCTTCGCTCTGGGCGTACGACAGATTCTGCACATGAAATTCGGCGGATTTACCGCCCTCTGCCGCCCACGGACGGGAACCGAGCCGACGTGCGACGGCTTCCGCAGCGTCTCCAACGTGGAATGGATTGGCCCCGCGAATGCAGGCGTCAATCTCCATCCACCCGTCGTGGCCATAATAGATGCCCAAACCGGTCGGTTCGCCGAGTACCGCATACGCAGGCTCCAGACCAAGCGCGGGCAATGTCCGTTGCATGAGTGCGCGGACGCCAATGCTGCCCCACTTCTCTTCGGCAACCGTGGCTGCGACGATGAGACTGCCCTGGAGCGGCAGGATCGCGCGCCTCAGCAACGCCGCGGCGAAAATCTGAGCCGCGAGACCGCCCTTGCAGTCAGACGCGCTCAATCCCCACAGCCTGCCATCCGAAATCTCGCCGGAGAACGGATGCCGCTTCCACGCAGAGGCGTCATGCGGGCAGCTATCCATGTGACTGAGGAGAAGAAGGTTCGGCCCGTTTTCACGCCCGTACATCACCCCGATAACGTTTCCAGCGTCGTCCGTGAAGATATTGTCAAAACCCGCCGACTTCATTCCGGCCTCCACAATGGCGGCAACTCCGCGCTCCTGGAAGCTCGGACTTGGCGTTCTGACAAGCTCCTGAGCGAATCCCACGACATCATCTTTCATCGCGTCTCTTCTGGCTTTCAGCATTCTGTACATTGCATTTTTCCTCCTGAGTTGAATGTTGATTTATCCGCCTGAATAATACGCAATACCCATGCCATTTATCAGCTATTGTCATAACACCAGCTATTACAACAACATGCGGTAATATCAAATTGATTGCAATGGGTGGCGGAATATTTCATAATGAGTGAATGGTGTTTCATTATGAAGGAGACCGGCATGAAAGCCGAAGACCTGAAACTGAACGAACTCTTCGACTTCTCCGAAGGAGCCATCAGTCTTCACGGACGTCGCCTCGTCCTGCATTCCATCAACGCCTTCGCCCAATTCCGCAAAGACCTTATCGGCATGCTAGGCATGGACCAGGCCCGCCGGGTACTGACGCGCTTCGGTTACTTCTGGGGCCAGGCTGACGCCGCAGCAATGAAGCGCATCTTCCAATGGGACAGCCCGATGGAGTGGCTGAAGGCCGGTCCCCGCATGCATCAGCTTCAAGGTGCCGCCCTCGTCAAGGTTAAGAATGTCGAGTTCGACCCGCCAGCCGGAAAGTTCGCCATGGAAGTCATCTGGCGCGATTCCGGCGAGGCCGAGGAGCACATGCTCGAATTCGGCGGCACGGTTCATCCCGTCTGCTGGATGCTGACCGGCTACGCCAGCGGTTACGCCTCCTTCTGCCTCGGCAAGAACGTCTACTTCGCTGAAATCGCCTGCCGCTGCGCCGGGGATGAAGTCTGCCGCGCCATCGGCAAGGACTGCGATTCCTGGGGCGAGGAGGCGCAGTCCCATGCCGCCTACTTCCAGGCTGAAGACATTCAGGGAAAGGTGCTAAGGCTGTCCGAGGAGATACGCCGCAAAACTCTTGAACTGGCAAGCCGGAACAAGCGGATCAGCGTCCTGGAAAGGGAACTCCATCCCGACCTCGTGGAGGCCCGCAGCGAGTCGCTCAGGCGGGTCCTGCATCTTGCCTCGCGCGTTGCGCGGTTTGACACCTCCATCTTGATTACCGGCGAAAGCGGCGTAGGCAAGGAGGTCATGGCCCGGCACATTCACGGTTTGTCCAGTCGCGCTGAAGGCCCCTTTGTGGTGGTCAACTGCGGCGCGCTGCCCGAAACGCTGCTGGAGAGCGAGCTATTCGGGCACAAGGCCGGCGCATTCACCGGCGCGGTGAGCGACCGGACCGGGCTGCTCGAAGAAGCTGCCGGCGGGACAGCCTTCATTGACGAAATCGGCGACGTCTCGCCCGCCGTTCAGATCAAGCTGCTGCGATTCCTTCAGGAGAAGGAAATCACGCGCGTCGGCGAGACCCGGACGCGCAAGATTGACACCCGCATAATCTCCGCGACAAACCGAGATCTCTCGCTGGCCGCGCGGGCCGGCGACTTCCGCGAGGACCTTTTCTATCGCCTGAGCGTCATCGAGGTTCATATCCCCCCCCTGCGCGAGAGGCGGGAGGACATACTGCCGCTCTCGCGCCACTTCGTCGAGCGTTTTGCAAAAAAGCTTGGCATACCCGGATTGAGACTGCACGCCACGACGCTTAACCATCTACAGGCATATGAATGGCCGGGAAACACGCGGGAACTGGAGAACGCGCTGGAACGCGCAGCGGTGCTTTCAAGCGGCGGCGTAATCCGCCCGGAAGACCTTCCGCCGTCCGTGACCGGCTCAGCCCCGCCAACGCTGGAAAGACCCCGCGCCGCTATGATGCGTCCCCTTGCCGACGTCGAGAAGGAGCATATCCTTTCTGTGCTGGAGCGCGCAGGCGGCAATCGAACGCGCGCGGCGCAGGTCCTCGGCATCAGCCAGGCCACCCTCTGGCGGAAGCTGA
This sequence comes from Planctomycetota bacterium, assembly GCA_022711755.1. Classification (GTDB taxonomy): domain Bacteria; phylum Planctomycetota; class Brocadiia; order SM23-32; family JAKLEA01; genus JAKLEA01. The sequence goes on along the minus strand of JAKLEA010000011.1, from coordinate 120,584 downwards.
AGAGTTACGAAGTCTGAGGACTCTCAGGTTTCACGATCCTGAATCCACCTTGAAATCAATCCTAAGGGATTTTACCGCAAACATGATTAATTGCGATTTACATCCTGCTTGCATGATCCGGCCGGATTGATTTGAGAGCCGATCCTCTCATAGAATGCGGCGGAGATGGCGCAAAAGCGATGTTGGCCATCGCCTCAGACAGTATGCAGGGAACAAGTGTACGCAAAAATTCACAGCATAGCCGTTGACGGCATTGACGCCTTCCCGGTGGAGGTGGAGGTCTTCCTCACTCAGAGTCAGTTGCCTAGCACGATGATCGTCGGCCTGCCGGACCTGGCGGTGAAGGAGAGCAAGGAGCGCGTCAAGGCCGCCATGCGCAACAGCGGTTTCTCCTTCCCCGTCAAGGTCGTCACCATCAACCTCGCGCCAGCCGATCGCCGAAAGGAAGGTCCGGCGTTCGATCTCCCGATGGCGCTGGCGCTGCTGGCGGCGGACGGACCGCTTGAGACCGGCCTGCTCGCGGAATACGCAATCACCGGCGAGTTGGGCCTGGACGGGATAGTCAGGCCGGTGCGCGGCGTTCTCTCCATGACGCTTGAGGCCAGAAAGCATAACATGCGGGGGATCATTGTCCCGGAGGCCAATGCGCGGGAAGCCGCCGTGGTCGAAGGCATTGACGTCATCCCCGTCCGCGACCTGGGAGGCGCCCTGAGCTTCCTGGACGGCTCCGTGAAAGTCGCCCCATTCCGCGTTGACATCAGCGAGGTCTTTCGCGCCGCGTCAAGCTATGACATTGATTTCGCCGACGTGCGCGGGCAGGAGAACGTCAAGCGCGCCCTTGAGGTCGCCGCGTCCGGCGGGCATAACGTCCTCATGATCGGCCCTCCAGGCGCTGGAAAGTCAATGCTCTCCCAGCGCCTGCCGACCATACTGCCTGATCTGAGCATTGACGAATCGCTCGAGACAACGCGCATTTACAGCGTGGCCGGCATGCTCAAACCGGAGGAATCGCTCCTTGCCAACCGCCCCTTCCGCGCCCCGCATCACACGATCAGCACGGCGGGTCTGATCGGCGGCGGCAGTCATCCCGGCCCCGGAGAGGTAAGCCTGGCGCACAACGGCGTTCTCTTCCTTGACGAGTTGCCTGAGTTCGAGCGGCGCACGCTCGAGGTGATGCGCCAGCCGATGGAGGACGGCTGCGTTACCATCAGCCGCGCCTCCGGCAGCGTGACCTTTCCCTCCCGATTCATGCTTGTCTGCGCCCAGAATCCGTGCCCGTGCGGATATTGGGGAGACCGCCGCAGGGTCTGCCGCTGCACCCCGTTCCAGATTCAGAAATACAAGCAACGCATAAGCGGCCCGCTGCTGGACAGGATTGACATTCACGTCAACGTTCCAGCCGTCCCCTTCGAGGAGCTTGCGGGGCATTCGGCGGGAGAGTCAAGCGAAGACATACGCCGTCGCGTCGTGCGGTGCAGGCTCATGCAGCATGAAAGATTCGCTTCGGAAAAGGGGAAAAGACGCGTCTACACCAATTCGCAGATGACGCCAAAAATGGTAAGGAAATACTGCCGGCTGGACGGTGACGCCGAAATGGTGCTGCATCAGGCGATGAACGCCATGGGGCTGTCCGCCAGGGCCTATACGAAGATACTCAAGCTGGCCCGCACCATTGCGGATCTTGACGAAAGGAAGGACATCGGGGCGATGCACGTCAGCGAGGCCGTGCAGTACCGCAACCTTGACCAGCATCAGGAAATATGAAATCCTGAAGCAACGGGGGCATGGCAATGTAACCGGATATGAAAGCCGTCATTTATGATGGCAACCGACTCCTCCTTCAAGGCCCTCAGCCTCTCCCCGAAGAACGACCATGAACCCGATCTTTTCATGCCTTCAGACGCCTTTCAGTTCGCCTTCCATAGGATACATTCACAGATGACTTTCATGCGTCGTTTTCCCGGCCCGAAGGGCGTTTGATGGCAGCCACGAGGCGCCAGCCCGTGGATGGAATCACACACCCATTCCCAAGTCCCGCCAGGGACGATTGACGACTTGCAGACATTCAAGCGCCCGCCTGGGCGGGTGAATCTCGCGGGTTTGCGGCTTGACGGGCGGATCAGTCAGCGGATTGCGCCCGAGGCTGTCGCCGGACGCCGCAAGCGACCATGCCTGCGCGCCCATATCGAGTCCGCCTCCCCCCGCCCCGGCAATGAAATCCTGAGATTCAGAGAAGTTTATGGGGCGGTGGGAGGATGTCGCGGAGCGACAGGAGGGGGGCTGCCCCTGGGTGGAAAGGTCGTAAGGCCTGTTCGCCGGGCGACTTCCGTGAAGGGCATACCCGCCAGCATCGCCACATTCCGCCGCGGCATGAGGAAAATTTTCTTAATAAAAGGCTTGACAATACAGAACGGGGGGGGGGTACTATATCATTGAGTAAATCGGCAGATGCGCGGTCGGTCGCGGGCGCGTCTCCCTGGAGTGCGGCGGCTTGCCGCCGCCTTGTCGTTGGCCGGAGCTTGCTCCGGCACGGAACGGCTTGTTTCGGCCTTTGGTGCGTAACAGCGGCAGGCAAGCCTGCCGCCAGAAGGCGCAAGCAAGCGCTTCAGTAAAGCGGACGAACGCAATCCGAGTAACCGCGCCCGTCACTGACCGATTTCATCGGCAGGCATTTTGACGTTAAGATCCGTCCGGCTTGCGTATATAATACTTATATGCGCTGTCGGACGAGCCAGACCGTTTGTTGGAGACAGAGTGATGAAGATGAAAAGAACCGCCCGGGGCCTCGGCCAGTCCAAACGTTATTCCCTCACCTCCGTCGAGAGGCTGGAAGATCGCCTCCTCCTCACCGCCATCGTTGACATTGACCTCCAGCCCGGAAGCGACACGGGAGCGTCAAATACTGACAATATAACCAACGACAACACGCCAACCTATGACGTGACGGTTAATGGACCGGGGGACATTGAACTGGATTACGACGGTGACGGGAATGTTGACGACTCCCTTGCCGTCGGGGCTGCGGGAACTTACGCCTTCACATGTGTGCCCCCGACTGGGGACCTGTTGCCTTACTATTATGATGCGGACCTTGACGCGCAGTGCGTCGCCGATTTCAATGGCGATGGAAATCTTGACGTGGGCGGCGGATGGAAGGTGGCATTGGGCAATGGCGACGGCACGTTCGGCGGGCCGATTGTTCACGACCCGGCCTGGGAGGCGACCGCGGGGGATATCAACAATGACGCCATCGTGGATCTGGTGATAAGCAACTATATGCTTCGCATGTCAGTCTCGGTCCTGCTAGGCAACGGGGACGGGACAATGCAGGCGGAGACACAATATCCCTGCGACACGGGATCCAGCGGCATCGAGATGGCGGATTTCAACAGGGATGGCAATCTTGACGTTGTCACAACCTGCTGGAACGACTGGTCCGTTTGCGTCTTGCTCGGTAACGGCGATGGAACTCTCCAACCTTACACGTCATATCCGATGGTTGAGGGGCCGATGGGACTGGCCGTGGCTGATTTCAACGGCGACGGCTGGGACGATATCGCCGCGGCGATAACCGCCGTAATGGACATCACGAATCAAGTCGCAATCCTTATTAACGATGGCGACGGCACATTCACACCCGGCACGACCTGCATCGTCGGAATGTATCCTTATTGTCTGGAAAGTGCTGACCTCAACGGTGACGGTGCGGCGGATATGGTTGTTGGCCAAAACCCATTATCAGTCGTTCTTGGGAATGGCGACGGAACTTTCCAGGTCGCGCAGACGTATCCGGTCCCTTCCTTCTCGCGTGGATTGGCAGTGGTTGATATGAACGCGGACGGGAACCTAGATATCGTCGCCCCCAATACGGAGGATTACCTGTTCAGCGTACTCTTCTCCAACGGTGATGGAACCTTCGGCGCGGCGGATAGCTATACGTTGGCGGGGCGGCCGAATAACGCCATGGTGGGGGATTTCAACAATGATGGCACGCCCGATGTCGTCTGCCCGTCGTTTGAAGCGCCGCTCGCGGTTTTGTTGAACACGTCCGGATCCCTCGCTGACGGCGTCCATCCGGCTGAGGTTAGCTTTACAGACTTGTACGAATCGGTTGCCACTGACAGCGATCCGACAACGATTGACACCGCCGGACCGCAGGTGTCAGGCATGGTCCCGGCTTCAGTAACGAATACGGCGATTGACCGGATCGTGGCCGCCTTCGATGAAGCGCTGGACGTAGCAACGGCGCAGGACGCTGCGAATTACGATCTGACCGCCAGCGGCGCTGACGGCAGCTTCGGCGACGGAGACGAGATTCTGCTCAATTCGAGCATACAGAGCATCATCTACAGCGACGGCGGCGGGGCCGGGCCTTTCACAGTCACGCTTACTCTCAATCCCGTTCTTGGCGACGAGAGTTACCAGTTGACGATTGACGGCGATACGTCAGTCAAGGACATTGCAGGAAATTCGCTCAACGGCGGCGACGATGAGGTTCGCGCGTTTATCGTTAACACGAACGTTCCGACGGTCTCGATTGACCTTCAGGCCGCCAGCGACAGCGGAGCGTCGAATTCAGACAACATAACGAATGACAGCACACCGACGTTTGACGTTACGGTCAACAGAGCCGGGACGATTGAGATTGACTGGGACGGTAATGGGACGACGGATGATCTGCTGGAAGCGTCCGCAGCGGGGACATATGAGTTTACGGCGGAACTCCCGAACGGCGCCCTGCTTGCGAAGCAGGATTACGTATCAGGCGACGGCCCCAGGCGTTTGGCGTTCGCTGATTTGAACGAAGACGGCGTATTGGACCTTGTGGCGAACAACTGGAATTCAGACAACGCCTCAGTCTACATCGGCAACGGCGACGGGACGTTCAAATCCCACGTGACCTATTCCGCAGGCGATACACCGTATGACGGCACAATCAGCGATTTCAACGGCGATGCCAACGCCGACCTGGCGTTTGTCAACTACAACGCCAATACGATTTCGATCCTTCGGGGGAACGGAAACGGCACGTTCCAGGCGCGTCAGTCATTTGCTGTCCAGTCCCGGCCGCTTGACCTGGCTTCGGCGGACTTCAACAGAGACGGAATTACCGACCTGGCGCTTACTTGCGACAGCTACAGCTACATCCTGATCCTAAAGGGAAACGGCGACGGAACTTTCCAATCCCCTCAGAGTTATCTTGCAGGAACAAGGGCGGTAATTGGCACAAATCCGGTTGATCTGAACGGCGACGGCTTTCTTGACATATTTGCCACCAGTCGAGACGACGACACGCTCTCAGTTCATCTCGGCAACGGCAACGGGACGTTTCAATCGCGTCTTGTATACGCGGCTGGCGACTATCCGTGCAGTTCAGTGGCGGCGGACATCAATGGTGATGGAAAGATAGACATCGCCGCAACCGCATACAACGAGGATAAATTATCGGTCTTTATCGGGAATGGAGACGGGACTTTTGCGGATCAAGTGAAATACGCGATCGGCGACGCGCCGTCAAGAATCCAAGCCGGGGATATCAATAACGACGGCTATCCGGACCTGGCGACATCAAATCAGAATTCAGGTAATGTATCCGTATGCATCAATAAGGGGGACGGCTCCTTCGAGACTGCCGTCGCATATGCCTCAGGTTCGTCAACGCAGGACGTGATTATTGCCGACTTCAACGGAGATCGCGCTGATGACATTGCCGCTGTGAATTTCAACAGCGACCGGATGTCCGTATTCCATGCCGCACAGCGACCGTTGGAGGATGGAGCATATGGCGTAAACATCACGTTCACCGACGCGGCAAGCGGCGTGGCCGCCGACAGTGATCCGACGACGATTGACACGGTTCCGCCGGTGGTCGTCGCTATGACTCCGCAGGGCGGGATTCCGATTTTGGTCGCGCAGATTGTGGCGACGTTCGATGAGGCGCTGGACGTTGCGACGGCGCAGGACTCCGCCAATTACGATCTGATCGCCAGTGGCGGGGACGGCACATTCGGCGACGGGAACGAGATTAGTTTGAATTCCCGCATACAAAGCATCGTCTATGCAGACGGCGGCGGGGCCAAGCCTTTCACAGTCACGCTTACTCTCAATCCCGTTCTTGGCGATGAGAGCTACCAGTTGACGATTGACGGCCATTCGTCCGTTAAAGATCTTGCGGGCAATCTTCTCAAAGGCGGAAGCGACGAGGTCCGCGCGTTCATGGTTGACACGATTGCCCCTGTCGTCACGATTGACCTTCAGGCGGAAAGCGACAGCGGCGCGTCGAACGCAGACAACATAACAAATGACAATACCCCGACTTTTAACATAACTGTCAGCGAAGCCGGGACGATACGCATTGATTATGACGGGGATGGGATTGTTGACCGGACCGTGGCTGTCGGCTCTGCCGGGACCTACGAAGTCGGCACGGTGGGCGACGGTGAGAGGTTTATTACCTACGACAGCTACCTGGCCGGTTCGAACCCCGAAAAAGTCGAAGGCACGGACCTCAACGGCGACGGTTGGCTGGACCTTGTCTCAACCGACTACGGCAGCAATCAGATATCCGTATTTCTCGCTATTGGTGACGGGACTTTTGCACCGCGCGCGGCCTACGCGGCAGGCAGTTCACCGAACGGAGTGTCCGTCGGAGACGTCAACGGCGATGGAAAGGTGGACGTTGTGGTTGGAGCATACGTCTCGTCGCAGGCCAGAGCCTGCGTTTTTCTCGGCAATGGAGACGGAACGCTTCAACCCTACCAATCCTACACGATCGGCGGCAGCGAGGCCGGTGACGTTTTTCTCAATGATTTCAACGCCGACGGCAATCTCGATATCGCCGGGACAAACTTTTTCGGCGATCAGGTTGCCGTCCTTCGCGGCAACGGAGACGGGACGTTCCAGACGGCGCAGCCTTTCGCCGTAGGGGACGAGCCATACTGCGTCTTCAGCACGGATCTCAACGGGGACTCGGTCGCCGACATTGTCACGGCAAACAGCTACAGCAGCAACCTGTCGGTGTTGTTCGGTAACGGCGATGGAACCTTCCAGACTCAACAGACATACTCGACCGGCCTGCTGCCGAGGTGGGTACGCGGAGCCGATCTTGACGGGGATTCGGACACCGACCTGGTCTCCGCCAATTCAACGGGCGATTCGGTTTCCGTCCTCCTGAACAATGGAAATGGAACTTTCCAGGCCAAGACGGATTACCCCGCTGGCGACCGCCCGCTCGGACTTGTAATAAGCGATCTAAATGGCGACGGACTGCCGGATGTCGTGGTCAGCGACCGAAGCGCGTCAAGCCTCTCGCTTCTGACTGGAAACGGGGACGGAACGCTTGCCGCCACCGAAACGTTGGGGGCCGGGGCCGCTCCGACCGGACTGTATGCCGGAGACCTCGACGGCGATTCGCATGTAGACCTGGCTGTCGCTTGTGCGGGCGACAGCGATGAAATCGCCGTGCTTCTGAGCGAAGGAACGCCCGATCTCCGCACGAATACACGGATTCCCATGAATGGCACATACGCCGAGATTGTTGCCGTTGACCTGAACATGGACGGCATTCTCGACCTGGCCGGAGTCAACTCAGATAATGGCGCCGCAATGGTTCTTCTGGGCAACGGCGACGGCTCGTTCGATGCGCCGACTCAGTTCCCTATAACTGTGGGATTGTCCTATGGAATTCTCTGCGCAGATCTTAATAACGACGCGCTGCCGGACCTCGCGGCGACTGATTACGACTACAATACTGTCTCGGTCGTCTTGGGCAACGGCGACGGTTCATTCCAGACATGTCAAACCAGCGCCGTTGCCAGTTGTCCCATCGGGCTATGTAGTGATGATCTCGATGGCGACGGCAATCAGGATATTGTCGTGGCGAATACGGGTTACGAATTTGATGGAACCACAGTCTCAGTTCTTTTCGGGAATGGAGACGGCACATTTCAACCGCGATTGTCGCTCACAGTCGGCATGGCGCCTACAGGGGTTGTTGCCGGCGATTTCGATAACGACGGCAATTCCGACATAGTATCCTGCAATTTCATCGGGATGAGCATCTCCTTGCTGCGCGGCAATGGCGACAGAACATTCCAGACGGCCCTCACATATTCCATGCCATCCGCCGTTGGCTTCGGTTGCTATGCCTCTGACTTCAACGGGGACGGAATCCTTGACCTTGCAACGGCAGGTCAGCAACTCTACGTGCTATTGGGGAACGGCGATGGGACGTTTCAGCCCGAAACATCTCTGTGTAGTGAGGTCATTGATGTTACGGGCGCCGACGTTGACGGCGACGGCGATACGGACCTTCTTGCTTCGGAGTCCCCGATTTCGTCGTCGCACCCGGCCTCGATGATATTCCTCATGCGAGGCAACGGCGACGGAACGTTCGATCCGCCCGAGGCCTACCCCGCCGGCAGCCACTTCTTCTTATCCACAGGCGATCTCAACGGCGACGGCAGGATTGACGTGCTTACCGGCGTCGACAGCATCGGGATCCTCTTTGCGGAAACCGGCCCGTTGGCGGACGGCGTTTATCCCATGAACGTGACCTTCACCGATGTGGCCGGGCACATTGCCACCGACAGCGACCCGACCACCATTGACACCGTCAGCCCGGAGGTCGCCGCGACGGACGGCTGGCAGATTGCTGCAACGCACGGCGGCGGGGTTGGTGAACTTGTCACGACAATCGCCAACGGCTACGTCGAGTCGCGCTATCAGGGCATCAAGAAACTCGTCATCAACATGGACGAGGCGATGAACCCCGGCAGCGTGAGCGTTTCCGACCTGAGCATCGTCGGCGTGTCGCACGGCGACCAGAGTTCCCTTATCACCAGCGCCGTAGTCGCGGGCAACAAGATAACAATCGGCCTCTCCGCCGCGCTTCCGGACATTGACACATACACGGTAACACTAGGCAGCGCGGTGGAAGACCTTGCGGGCAACTCCGCCTCCGGCATTTCTCAGATAACCGTCAAAGCCCTTCGCGGGGACGCCAATGGCGACGGACAGGTCAACAGTTTCGACCTGTTGAACATCCGCGCATTTGTCGGCCAGGCGGTAACCGCCGCCAATGCCCGGCGCGACATCAACGGCGACGGGGTCATCAACTCCTTCGACCAGCTCATGGCCCGCGTCTACGTCGGAAACAAGATAACGTAGGATTCGCTTAGCCACAGATGAACGCGGATGGGCGCGGATGCTTTTAGGGGGGGGGATAAGAAGCGCTCACGGCTTGTGGTTTCCTTATCCATCTGCGCGCAGAAAGGTATTCAATAAACAACTTTCCAGGATAGTTCACGCGTCTGTATCGGAGTTTCCCATGCAAACTTCCCGCGAGTTACTACTTCTTCATGATCTTCTCAATGGCCGCCTCCGCCGCCTTTCTCACGTGCATGCTCTCGTCCTGGGTCGCGCGCTTCAGCAGCGGCAGGCTTCGCCGCGTGCCGATCTCGCCCAGCGCCTCGCAGACGCTCTTGCGCACGTTCCACTCCGGACTGTTCATCTGCTCGCAAACCGCCTTTTCAGCCTTCGTCCCGAGCCTGTTGAGATAATGCCGCGTCTCGCCTGAGAAATCCTTTATCCCTTCCGCCACGATGGGTATAACCTTCGGCTCGTCAAGATCAATCAGGAGATTTATCGCCCAGTCCCTGACGCCGGGATTGGCGTGGACGGCGCATTTCAGAATAACGGGCGATTCCTTGCGCGTGGCCCACTTTGCCATTGCCTTGCGGACCTCCTGATTAGGATGCGGCGCGTCAAGGATCAAGGGGGCCAATGCCTTTATCACGTCTGCTCGTTTGGCGGCAGAAGGCTCGCTTTCGGAAAGGAATCGGATGGCAGTCTCGGCTTTCTTGTCATCCTGCAAATCAAGCAGACACTGGGCGGCGATCTCGTCCGGCGGGGTCTTGTAGGCCTTCAGGAGCTTGCGGGCAGACTCCCTGACGCCGCCGTCCTGGTGATTGACATATGGCAGGACTGCCGGCTGCGCGCTCTTGCCGAGTGCGGCAAGAGCTTTCTCGGCTTTCTCGCGCTGGAAGAACTCCTCCAGCAGGGCCGCGAGAGCCTGCGCGCTGCGGGGATCCTTCAACCGCTCCAATGCTTCAAGGGCCAGTTTTGCCGTGCCGTCATTCGGACGGCCGGCGAGGTATTCGGCCAACGCCGGGACGCAATCCGCCGTCCCCCAGGCGGCGAGGGCGCGCAACGCATCCTCCCGTTCTTCTCTGCGTTCAATGCACGGGAGCACGGCCAGCGTGGCCTCGGAAGCGCGTTTCCCATCCGGCGGATTCTCGGTCAGCAGGCGCAATGCCCTTTGTCTCTGCGCGGTCTGATCGGACTTGAGAAGCGCAAGCAGGTCATCCAGGGACGCCGGCTGCGGTTCTGTGGCTGGCTGTTCTGGCTCCTGTCGGACTTCCTGCGACGCGGTTTTATCCGGCTCGACCGACGGTTCGGGCTTTTCCGGTTCAGGGAAAGGAGCTTCATCCTTCGCCATGTCGTCAAGCGTCTGCTCCGACTTGCCCTTCGCCGGCGGTTTGAATTCCAGCGACCGCAAGGCCTCGATCAGCATCTTGAAGTGCGACTCGTCCGTGTAGGACATGATGAAACCGAGCGCGTAATCATTCCGCACCGTCGAAAGATATTTCTGCCTGACGACCAGCTTGCGCCCCATGAAGGGGACTTCCGCGCTGCCGTCCATCGTGGCGAATATCTCCCCTCCGATGGCGAACTCTCCGAATGTCTCGGAAAACTTGAACGGCATGTTCGTCTTCGTCATGCCTTTGCGGGTATGTTCGAGGTACGTCTTGCCGGAGGCTACTCCCGGAAAGGCTCCGACGTCTTCTGCGATGAGGATGAGCGAAGGGTTAAAGCCGCGCATGTAAGTTCCGATCGGTTTCTCAGACACAAGCAGAAGCGACTTGGTCCTTGCCTTGGACGCCGACGCATTCATCTTCCCGAACGGATCGGTTGCCGCAACCTGGCCGAAAGCCTGTTCAAGGAGTTTCGCCCGGGTTTTCTCGTCGGCAATCGCCCATCCTTCAGGGATGTCGAAGGTCATGCCCAGGAAGGCATTGGAGTATCTTTGTCCATCCTGTGTTGCGGTCTGGATATCAGGTTCAGCCGCGGCAAGCTCCGCTGCCATGCAAAGCGCCGCTACTATAAGGCCCGCCAGCAGTCGTATTGTTGTTCTCAAGGCGGTCATCTCCGATCTAATGGTCTTGTTCAGAAACTTCCACGTTCCAGCGCAAACGGCAAGCGGCGCAAACCCCGGTCCAGCGATCGCCCCATTTCACATTGTAGATTATAAACGACATACGGTTGAGTGGCAAAGGAAGCCCGGCTCGCAATCATGATATTCGGCATTCAGCGCCTGTTTCATATTCCACGATCGCAGTTGCCGACGCCTGCATCGGAAGGAGCCTTCCCCGCGCGCAGTTCCTGCCATATCCGCCTGACTTCCGAAGGGGTGTAATCATGGATGATGAAATCCGCCCTCAGCGATTCAGCGCCGGCTTCGCCAAGTTCTGTCAACCGCGACGCCAGGCAATATGGGGCGCAGGCTGTAATCGTCACACGGCAGTTGCGGATTGCCGTTTCCAGCCTCTGGTCGAAATCGGATAACAATTCCATGCCTTCGAACCCGCATCTTCCAATGCCCCGGCATTTTCCGACAGAGAGATTGGCGCGCGGGCATGATTCTGAAATGAGAAGCGGAGTGTCCTGATAAATAATTACAACGGCCTTCGCCCCGAACTCGCCAAGCAACACGCGCATATTCCGCAACCCATCCTCCGGAGAGAGCGTGAAGCGCGTGACGCCCATATCCAGTAATTGCAGCGCGGCAGCGCGATTCATCACATAAAGCGGCCAGTCGGCGGAGAGATCGAGGCGTGGTCGTTCTTCCATGCGCGATAACGAAACGCCCTCACGCTCCAGAAACTTCCATGCGGACAGGTTCGATGCCTCCCACTTCTGCCAACCGCCGCCCAGCAGACTCGCGACTTTGCGATTGAGTTCATCCGATTCCCATTGCCGCGTCAGGACCGGCAAAGCCAGGCGGATTTTATCCCGACCAGCGTCCGCCGCCAGGCGGGCAAGCCCTCGCTCAAAGTCGTCCAGTCCGTCACGGCCAATATCAATCACGATCTCTTCCATATCGCGCAACTCGTCAGCCCGCATCGCGTCAAGCAGGCTGATGCGATCAACCTTGAGCGACCAGCCGAACGCTCCCGGCTTTCTGCGCTGAGGCGTTGATTGCATGGCCGGCGCGCGGGGAGCTGCAGGAGCAGTCAGCGCATCCTCCATGATCCTGGCCATGCAATCCTCGCGCTCAGTCCGCCTTGCGTCCTCAAGCTTCCTGATGGCCTCGCGGCGGAGTTCGTTGAAGACGGAAACCGGGACGAATAAGCCGTCCGGATTGCTCATCGCAAATGCTCCGAGGACAAATGGCGTATTGCCCAGTTTCTCGAAGGCTGTCCGCGCGCCGGTTTCGACTATGGAGACGTCGCGGGCGGCGGTGAAGTTTCCGCTGATTGAAGCTGTAATCTCAACGCGCCCAGCGGCTCTATCGCCTTGTAACGACGCCGTCGCTTCAGCGTGATTCGCGCACAGTGTGACGGACACCGAGAAAGATTTCTTTACGCGCATTTGCGCGGGAACCGACTTGAGTTTGTAACTTTCTTTGACGGCTTGTGACGCGGAACAGCAGACCGTCGCGCCCTTCGGAATCCAGGGATGGCGCTCCGGTAATTCCGTCTCCACGAACGAGCCGGGCGGGACTTCAAATACATTTTTCCATTTTCCGCCTTTTCCTGGTTGGAATATCCGGAGCCGGTCCGCCGGGAAACCGAAGGGGGGCTGCGGGGCGGACAATTCAATCTGAAGGCCGTCGCGCACCTCAAGCCTTCGCGATGTCATGAAGCGCAGGCGCGATTTCCCCGACTTTGACGGGATAATCTCCGCGACTTTTCCGACGGGCGCGCCGCGATGCCCCGCCGTATCTCTGTCGGCGATATCCCTGTTGTGCCGGGATTTAAGGTAGAGTTGCGTCCACTGGCGGCTGAAAATTGTCTTCATGTCTTCTTCGAGCGCCGGCCTTTCATCAGGCGCTATCCCGCCGTCCAGCAGTTTTCGGTAATAATTTGTTGTCGCCGCGACGTAGAGCGCGTTCTTCATGCGCCCCTCGATCTTCAGCCCGGCGACTCCCGCGCCGGCCACTGCGCGGACATCCTCCAGCAGAGCAAGGTCTTTCATGGAAAAAGGAAGCCCGCGCCCCCTCATTCCGGGCGGCCCCCCATCGCCGAACCGGACATCCTTGACGGCGTAAGGATTTCGGCAAAGGTGGGCGCATTTCCCGCGGTTGCCGCTGCGTCCGGTCAGATGAGAAGACAACAGGCAGAGTCCGCTGTATCCGTAACAGAGCGCCCCGTGGATGAAGACCTCCGTCTCGATGCCGGGCAGGGCGGATATCTCCCGTATTTCCTCCAGTGTCAGTTCTCGCGCAAGAATGACCCGCTTGAATCCCATGTCTCGCAGTTGCGCCGCGCCCTCGCGGTTGTGAACTGCAAGCTGAGTGCTGGCATGAAGCCTGAGGCCGGGGAAATGCCGCCGCGCAACCCGGCAGACCCCCAGATCCTGGATCACCGCCGCATCAGCCCCGATGTCCGATATCACGCCGAGGATTTCGACAAGCTCAGGCAGTTCATCCTGAAGGATGAGGGTGTTCAGCGCGACATAGACCCGCCGCCCCGGCCGCATGGAATGCGCTGAGGCGACGATCTCATCCAATTCTTCCGCCGTGAAGTTTTCAGCGTCGGAGCGGGCGGAGAAACTCCTCATTCCCAGATAGAATGCGTCCGCCCCATATTGCATGGCAGCGCGCGCGGCGTCCATGCCGCCGGCAGGGGCTATGAGTTCGGCGCGCGCGGCTACAGAATTATCATCGCCATGATTCATCATGTCATGGATTTTATCTTGGACTGACGGCATTGCATAATATCGCCGGAGTTAAATCAGTATGATGTCACCGGACCCCACTGACGGGCGCGGATTGCGGGGATGTGGAGTGCGGTGGCTTGCCACCGCCTTGCCGTTGGCCGGAGCTTGCTCCGGCACGGTAAAGATTATTTCGGCCTACGGTGGGCAACGGGGGCAGGCAAGCCTGCCGCCCGAAGGCGCAAGCAAGCTTGCGCACTCCAGGGAGACGCGCCCGGCAGTGACCCATTACGAAAAAAAGTCGGGATTTTGTTCACCATGAAGGCACAAAGACACGAAGAACGGCGGGGCTGGGATGGGGGATTTCGATGGGCGTGGCATAGTAAAAATATTTCGTGATCGGATTTCGGGGGCGGTTTCCGATGCGGACAATCCAGGGCAGGTTTCCGGGCCTGGCCGGAATCCTTCTCCCTCGGGAGAAGGTGGCGGCCCGTAGGGCAACCGCCCTACGGGTTGACGGATGAGGGGCGCACAAACGGCGTTATCTTGGTTCTCCCCCTCACCCGTCACCGCTTCGCGGCGACACCCTCTCCCCAAGGAGAGGGAAGGATATGAAGAGGAACAGACGTTCCTCCCCGAAAATACGCCTTGAACCCTAAAAAATACGGGTTGTGGGTTGGCGCCGGTGAAAAAAAAACATCCCGATTTTCCTAATAGCGTAACGTCCCCAATTATTGACCCAAAGAACCCACCCTACCGGCTATTGCTCGAACCTGTTAGTACGGTGCCACGATAAATATTCTTGATCGGGCCAATACTTAGGATCGGCAGGCAATATTATCTTCCGCCCAATAAAATCAGCTAGACATTGACCCGGAATGCCTTTTTCCGAAAACTTATTATGATTCACTATGACACGATAATCCTCTGTTATTGACCATAATCCGCGGTCAAATTGCCAATGCGCATTCTTTGAAAGGGCTAAACCATTGCGCGGGTCATTGTTCCGACTATCACTGAATGGGTGAATATGGGCAGCATCAACTATACTTTCCATCCCTTTGGTATCGAGCGTTGTCATTCTGTAACCTGTAAGCGCGCATGTATGTCTGTATGCTACAACCACAACCTCAATGCGAAAACGAGCGTCACGACCTCTCTCAGCAGGTATCTTGAAGACCTCGCCTTCATCCTCCACGCAGTTTGATTCCTTCGGCATAATATGAAGCATGGCGTATAATGCGGCACGTTCGTCTGCATTAAAATACGGCGCTGTTTCGATCAATATCCTCTTTGCCTTCTCTCTGAAAGTCTTATCTTGAAGACAATTATTAAATGCTCCATCGAGACGAACTTTTACAGTCAAATTCCTGTGTGGAGAAGGACTGCCGTCAGCCATCAATGGCTGCCAGATACCCGATGTTTTTAAGTGGTGGAATGGAAGGCGAATATCAAGTAATGGCCTCTGTCGTGCAGAGATAATTGAGTTAAAAAGGCTGAAGCGAAATGCAAGGTTCGGTGATAATGGGAGTTCATGTGCTTCAATCTCACCATGTTCGACCATTTCAATAATCATTAACAGTAGAAATGGTTTATGCGGAGCTGGATCGCCACTAGCACGATCAACTTTTAGATTTGCTAACTTGTGTAACCAGTATGTTTGGTCTTTGGCAAAATTAATTCCCATGGTCTTTATCACTGTAGCGAGAACATCATTCAAAGTATATGCCCTTCGTATTTCACACCGATCAGCCCGAAGTTTATGCTCAAAAATTCCTCACCCCCGCCCCGCCGTTCTTCGTGTCTTGGCGTCTTTGTGGTGAAGGAAGACCGTGCGTTCTCAGTAAATCTCCGCCTCCCACAGCCGGGTGATGTTGCCATGAACGCGCCTGACCAGCAGCCGGGCGCGCGCGGCCTTCACGGGCTTGAACTGCGCGCTCCAGTCGTTCGCCGTGTTGCCCTCGACGACCGTTTCCGGGATCGCCCGCCATTCGGTCCCGTCGTGATATTGAAGCTCGAAATCCTGAATCGCGGCCGACAGCGCGCCGCTCTCGCCGCGATAACCTGAGATGATGCGCGCGGCGCGCAGGGTCTGCGGGGCGTCCCACGCGAATTCCACCCAGTTCGGAACGCCCTCCCTGCTGAGCCAGCGCCCGCCCTCGTCCATCGTGTCAATGCGCGCGTCGTTGATCGCGGAAACCGGATTCCCGACGGGATCGCGGTCGCCTGAAGTCGTCACCCGCGCCTTCATCGCAAGATTCGGCCCAGCGTCCTTCAGCCACTCCGGCGGGGCCAGCCCCTCGCAGGGCGGATTTCTTCCGGCCCCCTGTTTCATAAGCTCCTTCAGCGAGTCGAGGTGATCGGCGCAGACGCCGCGCGGGTCCGCGTTCTTCCGAACGCAGACGGCCGCCGCCATGCCGACGATCTCGCCCATCATGCCGGTCGTCCGCATCACGCGAACGGTTCCGAGCGCCTCATGCGTCACGCTGATGTTGCGCCCCGCCATGAAGAGGTTGGGCACGTTGCGCGAGTAGAGGCAGCGATACGGAACCCAGTACGGCCGGGGATACTGCGTGAAATCGGCCTTCGATATGAAGGCGTCCTTCCCGAAATCGCTTTCGTATCGCGCGTCGGGCAGGTGCAGGTCAATGGTCCAGCTTGTCGGCACGCAGCCGTCATCATAGGCGCGCGAGTTCATGAGGTCGTCCTTCGTGAGAACGACGTCGCCCATCAGGCGGCGCGATTCGCGCTTGCCGGCGACGAAGGCGGCCCACTCCAGCTTGTGATTCGGCAGCTTTCCCTTCGCATTCTTCAGCGCGTCCCACGCGCCGTACATCGCGCGGAAGTTGTTGTCGCGGATTCGCTCCGCGTCCGCTATCGGGTCCTGGAAAAATCCGCTTTCCCAGAACCACTTTCCAAGTTTCTCCGGCTCCTCGGGGAACGGCTTCCCGCTCAGGTCATACGCCCAGGGACACGGGGGGAAGGATGAGGGGCTTCCAACGTCCTTGACGCGCCAGAGATTTGTCGGCCCCATGTGGCCGTCAAGCGTGGTTTCCGAATCGGCGCCCGCCAGGAATCCGACGCAGGCGTCGCCGGTGCAGTCGCTGAACAGCCGCGCGTTGAACCTGAGCCGCCGCGCCGTTCGCGTGTGCTGCGCGATCAGGGCGGCGATGCGCCCGCCGTCCATGGCGACCTCGTTGACGCGGTAGTCGAGGAAGAGGGCGATGTTCCGCTCCCGCGCCACAAGGTCGAGCTTTCTGTCGTCAGCGTATGCCGCGGCCGGAGCGGGGCATTCGGGGGGCTTTGTGTCCATTTCGCGGACAATGTCCCCGACGCGCGGATACGGCTGGTGCGTCGTCTTCCCGCCCAGCCACACCCTGACCTCGGAGCTGTTGTTGCCGCCCAGCACGGGGCGGTCCTGAATGAGCGCGACGCGGGCGCCCAGCCGCGCGGCGGCAAGCGCGGCGCACGTCCCGGCCATGCCGCCGCCCGCGACCACGAGATCGAAGGTTCCGGCGTCGTCCGGCTCATCCGGAAGTCCCAGCAGTTTTTTGCGAAAATCCTTCAGTTCCGCCTGCCCGTTCGGCGGCGTGAAGTCCGTTTCCGCAGTGAATAAGATCGTGTCGCATCGCCCCTCGAAGCCCGTGAGATCGTGAAGCGACACGGGCAGCGTCCGCCGGGTGATCTCGACGATCCCGCCGTCCTGCCAGCCCCACTCCGCGCCGTTCGTTCCGAACTCGGCTGCAAGGGCTTCCCCGTCAATGAGAATCTGGAAGCGCCCCGGGGAGCCGGAAACCTTCCAGGATGCGGTCCAGTCCTTCGTCCGCGCCCAGACGCGGTATTTCCCGCCGGAGGGGAACGTGACCCAGGTGACAGCGTCGGCCACCGGCGTTCCAAGCCCGTGCGCAAGCAGATAGGGCGATCCCATCTGGTCCATGAACTGCTGATCAAGGACCCATCCGCCGGGGTTCATGAACGCCTCGGCCTCGACAAGAACTCCTCCCGTCGCAGAAGGTTCGAGGGTTGCCTTCCCTGCACAGGAAAAACAGGCGAAGACCATGATCGCCGCGATTGCTGACGTCTTCATGTTCCGAGTCTCCATCCGGTCTGAACTGCATGATCCATTGTTTGTCTGATTCGCAATTCAATCGCTGAGTAGAGCATAACTATGATTTGGAATAGCCACAAGCGGCATCCGGACACATTGGAATGGCGCATGGCATTTGGTTTTGAATGGCGCAGTTGCCCGATGACGGCATCGTAATGTAGGATGCGTTCTCCAAACCCGCGACGGAGCGCTCATCCAACTTTTACGCATGAGGAACGGATGACATGGAAGACAGGCGCGAAGAACGTCCGAATATTATCTTCATCCTGAGCGACGATCAGGGGCCGTGGGCGATGGGCTGCGCGGGAAACCGGGAAATCCGCACGCCCAACCTCGACCGGCTTGCGGCGTCGGGGACGCGATTCAGCAACTTCTTCTGCGCGTCGCCCGTGTGTTCTCCGAGCCGGGCGACATACCTCACCGGCCGCATGCCCTCCCAGCACGGCATTCACGACTGGCTGCGCGGGGGCAACGTCGGCGACGACGCGGCGCAATACCTCAGGGGCGAGGTTGCCTATACCGACGTCATGGCACGGCACGGCTACGCCTGCGGAATCAGCGGGAAATGGCACATGGGCGACAGCCTGCGCCCGCAGCACGGCTTCAGCCACTGGTTCGTCCATCAGAAGGGCGGCGGCGACTACAACAACGCCCCAATGGTCCGCGACGGACGACTGACCGACGAGCCGGGATATGTGACGGACGTCATCACTGACGACGCGCTCCGCTTCATCGAAACCAATCGGGAAAAACTCTTCTACCTCAGCGTCCACTACACCGCCCCGCACGCCCCCTGGACAGGCCATCCGGCGGAAATCGTGAAATCCTATGACGATTGCCCGTTCGAGAGTTGCCCGCAGGAGAAGCGCCATCCGAACGCGATCAGCCTGACGGACAAGTGCCTGGGCAATCGCGAGATGCTGAAGGGCTACTTCGCTGCCGTGACGGCGATGGACGCGGCCATCGGACGCATCATTGACCGCGTCGAACGACTCGGCCTGCGCTCCAGGACGCTGATCGTTTTCGCGAGCGACAACGGCTTCAGTTGCGGACATCACGGATTTTGGGGAAAGGGGAACGGGACGCTGCCGCTGAACATGTATGAGAATTCGATCAAGGTCCCGCTGATTTTCAGCCACACCGGGCGCGTCGCGGAGGGGCGGGTTGAGGACGCGATGTTCAGCGGATACGACTTTATGCCGACGCTGCTCGATTACAGCGACCTGCCTCTGCCGGAGGGGCGCAACCTGCCCGGCATCAGCTTCATGCCCGCGCTGGAGGGCAACAAAATCTCCTGCCGCGAGTCGGTCATCGTCTACGATGAATACGGCCCCGTCCGCATGGCGCGGACAAAAGACTGGAAATATGTCCAACGCCACCCGGACGGTCCGAACGAGTTGTTCTGCCTGCGCGAGGACCCGAACGAGCGGCGCGACCTGATCGCCGATCCGGCATACGCCGGCAGGATCAGGGAGATGAGGGGATTGATCGAGGACTGGTTCGCCAGGCACGTCGTGCCGGAGATGGACGGGCTGAAGCAGGCCGTCAACGGCGGAGGGCAGGAGCGCCCGGTCTGGAAGTCTGCCGGAAAGGAATGAACCGATGAGGATTGAAGCAATCGCGGTGGTTGTCGCGGCGGGATCGTTGCTGCTTGGATGCGCATGCGCGGGCGACGCGGGAAGCAATGGCGCGTTGCAACGCGCCCCGGCGGAGGAAGGCGCGCCAGCCGAGAAGTCGGTCGCGTCCCCCGCGATGTTCCCCCACGCGGGATTCATGGGCGTCTGCCATGGAAGCGTCGAGCAGTTGAAGGAACTTAACGCGCACTGGACTCGCTTCCAGATCCGCTGGGAGCAGGCGGAGAAGGACAGGCGCGGCAACTACGACTTCGCGCCGTTCGTCGAGAAGGTGAAGGCCCTCCGCGCGAACGGCATTTATGTTCTGTGCCTGCTGACGGTCGAGGACCTCATCCCCCTCTACCAGTCCGGCAAGGACAACAAGGACGTCGTGATCGAAGGCGCGGCGCGGTTCATGGAAGCCGCCGCAAAAGCGTTGAAGGGCATTGACGGCGTGATCTACGAGTTATCGAACGAGCCGGAATGCTTCCCGATGGGCGGTTACTGGAACAACCCCGTCACATATACGCGCTTCGCCCGTCGGGCTGCCGCGCTGATGAAACAGGCAGACCCCGACTGCCTCATCGCGACGGCAGGGACCGCGTGGATGGACAAGGGATTTCTGACAAGGTGCATGGAGGAGGGCATCCTCGCCGACGGCGACATTGACGCGGTATCGTTCCACGGCTACCACCGGCACGTCCTTCTGCCGGAGAGCGGGTTGAAGGAGGATATCCAATGGCTGCGCGGCAAAATCGCGGAGCACAAGCCGCAGGGCAAGAACGTGATCGTGATTGACACGGAGCGCGGCTACTGCATCGTTGACAAGTTCCTTGAGAAGAAGCACAAGGACTCATGGCGCAACATCGTCTATACGGAATCCGAGCAGTCCGCATACCTAGCGCGGCATTATCTTACCGAGGCGGCGGCGGGGATCGAGATCGCGATATGGTACGTCATCGGCCCGCACGACGAGTTCGGGCTTTACAGCTATCGCAGCAAGGGCATGTCGCGGTCGGGGCGCGTTTTCCGCAATCTTGCCGCCCTGCTTGATCGGAATCCGATGATGATGGAGACCGGCGCGGTTGACGCGAAGCTTTCCCTTCCGAAGGATTGCGCCCTCCCGCGCGAACGCGCAATGAAATTGATGGCGGAGAGTTGCCCGGTGGAGACGTTCAGACTCCCGGGGCCGCGGGGGAAGCTTGTTGTGGCAAGCTGGATGCAGGTCGAGGCCTTCGACGGGCGCATACTGCATTGGCGCGACAGGATAGGCGATTTCTACTACGAGGCGTGGCGCGCCGTCAGCCCCGAGGACATAGTCGAGCTTCCGGCGGACATCGTCATCTCCGGCCTGAAGGCCAGGCCGGCGTCCGTGTGCCGCTGGGACCTTGAAGCAGCGAAGGATGAGGACAGGCGCAAAGAGGTCGCGTTCGATTACGAGAACGGACGGTTGACGATACGGAAGGAAATACTGAAGCCGATGCCGTCGGTTTATGTCGTGGAGTGATGCCGGATACGTAGGGAATACGACAAGGATTGGACTGAAGACCGGAATGGCATTATAATTAAATTTAGATTTGATGCGGAAGGATTGAGACCTGACCGGCAGGCGGCCAATATGACAATCACAGATCGCATAGAAATTAACCCGGATGTAATGATGGGCAAGCCTGTTATTCTCGGGACACGAGTGACGGTCGAGCTTGTCCTGCGAAAATTGGCAGAAGGGGCAACACAATCCGATCTGCTGGAAGCCTATCCAAGATTGACGATGGAGGATATTCGAGCCGCGATAGGTTACGCAGGAAAGTAGGATGAGTGCTTTGCGCCAATACTATATCCTCGGCGCGCAATGATTCCGCGTGGGTTCGGAGAAAACTACATCTGCATGGCGCGTTCTCGCTTGCGACGTTTCATCGCCCCTACGCCTCGTCGCGCTCGCTCGGAAGCGCCCTACATTTTCTTTAGGTTCCGCGTGGGTTCAAAGAACCCACCCTACATCTTCTTCAGCACCACGCAATCCAACCCCGCCATGTAGCTCGACGATTTCTCGTTCTTCCCGGTAACGGTTATTCGCAGGACGTTCTTGCCCTCTTTCAGTTCCACGACGCCGAGGCTGACCGGGCCGCTGGCCTTCACGCCCTCGTTGTAGGCGTCGAACGGCTTGCCGACCTTCGCGCCGTTGACCTCGAATTCCGCTATGCCGTAGTCACCGGCCATGGTCAGGTAGACCGTCATCTCATACTTGCCTGCCTCTTTGGCCTTCAACTCCAGGTCCACCCACTTGCCTGCCTCCTGCGGCCTCATCCAGCGATGGGTGTTCTGCGACCACTTGCCGTCGAAGCCCTCAAGATTCTGCGGCCCAACCTCCCCCATCGTCTGCTCTATGACCTTCATCTTCTCGCCCTCGATTGCGCCGGGGATGGCGAAGGACTTTATCTCCGCCATGCCGTGAACGTGACGACGCTCGGGCGGGACCGGGACTTCGAAGAAGTCCGTCGTCTCCGGCGTGGCGTACCAATAAGTAACACAGCAGTAGTCCACGTCCTTCGCGTAGTTTTCAATGGTCATTCGGTAGGTCTTCTGGAACGGGATGTTGTCCGCGACGTGCCAGCGGTTGACGCTTGAGTGGTTCGCGTTGCCGGGGCCTTCGCAGAGCGGCTGGTTGTGCAGCGCGTGGACGAACGGCTCATTGCAGCACCACGCGTAGCCGAAGTAGTCCTCGCTGCCCGTGCCGAACCAGCTTGGGAACTTCTCGCCATCCGCCCAGACCTTCTCGTCGCCCTCGCCCCACCAGCCCTTGCGCGGGTTCCAGACGTTCATCGAAACGCCGACGTAACGCCCGCGCCCGACCGCGTCAAGGAACGGCCAGTCGAATGTCGGATTGGGATCGTCGCGGCGCCACTTGGCGTGGAAATACATGATCGGATCGGACGGTATGGCTGAGACGGATTCGATCTCCCATTTCGTCTGCACGGCCTCGCCGCGCGGGTTCTCGACCTTGATGACGGCTTCCTTCGCGTAGGGCATCCGCCAGTAGCAATAGAAGCCGTCCTTCGTCATGCCGAGGGGGAGGGACTTGTAGAGATTGGCGCCCGGCCCCGTGCCGAAGAAGTCGCCCAGCGGGGCGGAGACCTGCGGCTTCTCGGCCCCGTCGAACGTGATTGTCAGCCAGAGCGAGCGCAGGATTTCGCGCGCGGCCTTCTCGTCCTCGGTGACAACCTTTCCGATGACCTCCGGCAGGAGGGGGACGGTCGGCGCGGCGGCTGCGGCATTCTGATCGCCGGGGAGGTCAATCTTTACCTTCAGAATCGTAATCCTGCCGGGACCGGAGAGCTTCGTGATTTCGGTCGTTTTCCCGGCCTCAAGGGCGACGGCGGCGGATTTCTTCGCGGCGGGAAGGAGAGACGGGGGAGCCAAGTCAGGGGCGGTCAGCCTGGCGCAGACCGTGGCCAGAACCGCGGCCTGTTTGTCCGAGAGCGGCCACTTGAAGGATTCGACCTGCGTATCCGCCGGATAGGTCCAGTAATCAACGTAGTAGTACATCCGTTCCGGCTGGGGATTGCCCGCGCACGTCACGCGGCACTTCTTCTGATAGGGCATCGGCAGCCAGCAGTTGGCCCCGCGCGCGTGGAATCCTACGAGCGGCTCCGGAACGCCGGCGACCTTTCCGCCGCAGAGGTCGGCGAACGGAACATCAAGAACGGGTTCCGCCGCGTCATCAATGTAGACGCGCAGATTGCCGCCCGGGTTGGCCGACCAGACGCGGACGATCGCGCCGGGGCCTTCCATCTCCGCCATGACGCATTCCTTGCCGCTCTCTTCTATGCGTATGTAGTTGCCGAAGTCCTTGTTCGCCCCCCACTGGAGGAACTGGCCGGTGGGGTCAATCGTGGACATGCGGTCGTAGCTTGAATGCTGTTTGCACGTCGCGCCGGGGACTGGCGGTTCCGTGAGCTTGTCGAGGTCCACGACGTCCATCAGGAACGCCTCATACGGCCTTACCGCCGGAGCCGGAATCGCAACTGGCGGCACAACCGCCGGCGCAGCCGGTGCTTCAGGAACCGACGCGGCGACGGGCGGCGGCGTGTCAATCACGACCTGCTGCTTGCAGCCCGCGTATAAGGAAATCGCCAGAATCAGGGACGCGGAGACAGACAACCGTTTTGCGAAACGCATGGCAGATACCCCTTGCTGATTTGCCGATCCGGACCGACCGCCGGACGTGAGAACCATTTCGGTTTGAAATGCTTCGACGTAATCGTCTATGATTCACCCGGCCCCCGGCGAAGCCCGACGGGGACAAGTTCCGATTGTTTATCATCCGGACGGGCCGTCTACAACATTTTTCCGGGCCGTGGATCAGGGCTGATGGCAGCGTCAGACAACCTTGACGGCGAGACTCCGCGCGCGGAAACCGGCGGCGATCCGGTCCGCCGGCCATATAAACTCGTTTTGTTCTACGGCGTCCTGGCTTTCTGCGTTGTCTGCCTTCCGTTGCTTCTGAGTCTGCTCGGACCATCATTCATTGCGTCAACGTACGGTCCGGAACACGCAAT
This sequence comes from Planctomycetota bacterium, assembly GCA_022711755.1. GTDB lineage: Bacteria > Planctomycetota > Brocadiia > SM23-32 > JAKLEA01 > JAKLEA01. Next base: position 96,366 of record JAKLEA010000011.1, on the reverse strand, counting down.
TTTCGAGCTTTTCGGGCTTTCGGCGGCTCTGGGGCTGGCGATTATAGCAAGGATCGAATTCGGGAAACTCAAGGGCGCGCCAAACGAACGCAAGACACCTTTGTTCGCCGGTCTGCTTGTCGCCTTCTTTCTCCTGATTGACCTGGTCGAACACACGCGCAAGTCCAACGATTACGAGGTCTATGAACTTGCCGCAAGCGCGGTCGCAGAGGGGCGAAGTCCGTATGAAGACCCGCGCTTCCTGTATCCGCCTCTCCCGCCCAGGGCGATGGCCGCGCTGTTTGGGGCGATCAGGTCGGTCGCGTCAGACGCCCGTCTGACGGGCGACCTCGACAAATTCGGCTGGGACTGTGTCTTCTATTTCTATACCTGCTGCCAGTTTGCGCTGGCATGTGCGGCATACGTCCTTCTTTACCGATTCGGAAGGTCGCTTAGGATGGATCGCGCGACTGCGTCCGTTCTGGCCGCCATTCTCATGGTCGTCAACAATCCGATGATCAGAACGCTCCGGCATAATCAGGTGAATCTCTTGCTGCTGGACTCGGTTCTGGTCGCGCTTGTAGTCCTGCCGAAACATCCAATCGCAGCGGGGGCGGCGCTTTCGATGGGCGGACACGTAAAGATTTACCCCTATGCGCTTGCGCTCCCACTTCTGATAACAAGGCGCTGGAAGGCGCTGGCTGCAACTGTCGCGTTCTCCGTCGCCCTGCTGGTTATTGCCGCCGACTTCGGGCGCGACGTCGCAATATGGGAGCGTTTCATAACATTCTTCCTCACGTCGTTCCCCGCCAGGTCGAATCTCCTGCGCGATAACAGCGTGACGACGATTCTATATCACACAATCAGGTTCACGCCCTTTGCTTTCGGATTGGATTCGGAGCGGATCATGGCGGTTGCCGGGCCGATCGCGTTTCTCGTCAAGATCGCGTTTGTTGCGTGGATCGTTCAGCGGGGAATTAGTCGTGAAAGGATTCTCCGCGAAATTCCATCAGGCAAACCTGACCATCTCGACCGCGACCGGCTGCGTTTTGCCGGACACGCTCTGGACATCATGGCGCTGACGCTGCTGACCGCCCCGGTTGTCTGGGAGCATCATTACATTCTCGCCATGCCGATTGTCGTGTTCGCATGGGCGATGTTCGGAGACGGAGTTTCAGAACCGGATACCGCAACCGGAAGGGCGCGAGCGATGACGATTCTAGCCGCCTTCCTGATATTCGCAGTCCCGACCTTTGACGTCCATCTTCTGAGCTATCACCGCATCGCCGGATTGATAATGCTATTGTGGCTTTGCTCCCCGGCCCGGATCGGGAGTCGCAATGGGAAAATGGTTAATGCCGCGCAGCCATGACCGGAGGCAATCGCAACGCATGAAAGCCGTTCTCTTTGATCTTGACGGAACGCTGGCCAATACGCTCGACGATCTTGCCGACAGCATGAACTGGTGTCTGTGTTCGCTGGGTTTTCAGGAGCATCCGACGGATTCGTATCGCTATTTCATCGGGGACGGCATAACGATGTTGTGCAGGCGCGTATTACCGGCGGGGGCGGAGGGATCGGCGGCGGCGCTTGAGGACATGATGCGGCAGCGCTACAGCGGGCATTCCCTGGACAGGACGCGCCCATATCCCGGTGTTCCGGAACTCCTTGCCGCGCTTGCCGCGAGAGGGATTCCGTTCTGCGTCTTCTCCAACAAACCGCACGGCGAAACCGTCAAGATCGCCCGCGCTCTCTTCCCCGGGATTGAATTCGCCGGGGTTCAGGGGCAGCAGCCCGGACTCCCCCGCAAGCCCGATCCCGCGGGGGCGTTATTGGCTGCGCAGTCCATCGGTATAGAGCCTGCCGATTTCCTCTACGTCGGGGATACTGCAACCGACATGCAGACTGCGCTGGCGGCGGGGATGACTCCCGTCGGCGTTCTCTGGGGATTCCGGGACCGGGCGGAACTCTCCGCAGCCGGGGCGGCGCATATCGTAAGCCGTCCGGATGAGATTCTCGAAATACTCGACGGCGGAAGGTCTACCGTTCCTGCTTCATAGCCTCGTTGAGCGCCTGTATCGCCTCGCCGATCTCGATTCGCTTGTCCGCAATCTTCCCGCAGTCGCTGGTGTATTCCGTCATTGATGCAATGAGGTCAGGCCCGATGACCTGGGCCTTCCGCGCCTGGGATATGATGCCGGGGGGGACGCCCTTTGCTGAAGCCTGCGCCAGCAGCGCGTCCAGCAGGCGCAGATATTCCCAGTCCTCTACGCCGTCACGCATGACCTCAAGCCTGACGGAACTGAGCGGCCTGCCACCTGGGCCGGGATACATGAAATAGCCGTCGCCGTTGCGTCCGCCGTCATCCCATTCTACGTTCGGCCATCGCGCATTCTCAGTGATCGGGTCCATATTCTTTCTGGCGGCGAAGGCGGGCCAATGGTTCAGGCCCCAGTAGAGCAGCCCCTGCGAGCGATACTTCCACGTCTGCCAGAAAAGAATGCGATGGTTCGTCGCCTTCTCGGCAATGAAGAAATTGGCATACGGGGCCTGCGGGGCGCAGCAGACGTACCACCAGACTTCCTCGCCCGCTGTGCGGCGTTTCTCCGCGATGTCCGGTACGTAATTCGGCGTCAGGGGGACCCATATGCCGATGCTGCCGGCCAATGCTGGACGATCCTGCGGGGCGGATGTTATCAGCGTCCGCAGTCCCGGCCATCCCCGCCGGCATGCGTCATAATTAGCGCGAATCTGCTCAAGCAGCGCCTTGTCCTCGCCGGGTTCGTCGAAGGACTGAAGGTAAGCCTTCTTCGCCCAGCCTTTTTCCGTGAAGTGTTTCAAGGCGTCGCGGCTGTACTTCTCGAAGAGCGCGGTCCGCTCTTCCGGACTCGGCTCAACGCGGACGATCTTGCCGGTCGCCTCGTCCAGAGCATCAAACGAGTTGAAGAAGCTGCCAAACCAGTGATTGTCGCCCATGTTGAATGACGGCATCCCTCGCTCCATGCAGAACGCGAGATACTCGTCGAAAAGCGTGAAGTCGAAGTCAATCGAACCGTCGCGGCGCTTGATGATTTTGATGAGGGGCTGATCGTGGAATTCGCTGGCCTCGATGGGCGAAAGGCGGTGTCGGCAGGCCATGTCGAGCCATGCCTTGTAGGTCTCCATCGGAAATTCCGTCATCCCGTAGAAATTCCTCAGCGGATGGCGGAAGAGCCAGAAGCTCGATTGCAGGTGGGTCTCCGTCTCAAGCTCGAAGTCCCAGACGTTCACCTCCAAAGGAATTGTCGTCACCTGGCGCGGGAGTGAAGGGGCGCTGACGCTGATTGTTCCCTGATACTTGCCGGGAGCCGTGCCGGGCGGGACGAAGACGGTTATCCAGAACAGTGCGCGGCCGTTGGCCGGAACGTCAGCGACGGACGATTCGAAGAGCGGATCGGGCCATTCGGAACCTGCGACTTTAATGTAACCTTCCCGCCTTACCTGAATGTTCTGCGCCGGTATGCCGCCGCCGGGGCCGGAGAGGGCTGATGCCTCGATTGCGACATTCTTCACACTTCCGCTCACAGGCAGAACGGCGATCTGGAAGTTCTCATATTCATTGCGGCACGCCGACAGCTTCACTGTGGGCTTCGGTGGGATGCGGATTTCGTCGTCAGGACAAACCTTGGTCATGCCCGGCCACACACTCACGGCGAAAGCGGGAAAGTTGGAGCCGGACTGGATGGTTGCCATTGCGCTGATATGGAAGCTGCGGAAGCGATTGGTCATCCGTGCCAGGGCGGCGACGGCGTCGGGATACTTCTCAGCAGAGACGATTACTGGTTTCTCACCGGCTTCCTTGAGATACGCGTCCATCTTCGCTACTGCTTCTGCGATCCGCTGTATCTGTTTGGTGTCGCGCTCTGTTCCGACCTCCTCTAATACCTTCCGGGTCTCGGCGAGGAGTGCCTTACATTCATCAAAGCGAGCAGAGACGTTCGGCAGACCGGCGGGGAAATCGCTCGTCCTTAGGATGATATTGCCCTTGGAATCGGCGACCTCGAGACGAAAGGCTGTTGGCCCTTCGAGCGGAATCGGGAAACGTATTTCCACAGGTTCCTTTCCCGGCTCGATCATGGCCGAGGCGAGCGGACGAGCGCCCTTTTCCGATATGCCGCTGATGACCGCGCTATGCGTCTCCTTGTTGCCTGCAACCACCCCGACCGATGCGGGGGAACTGGCTTGTTGCAGCGGCGCGGCCAGACCGTTCTGAAATATGATCGCCGCTATATCCCCGAAGGTTAACGTCGCGAAGGCCTCTGGATTGTGGAAGCTGTCGCCTGTTACGACCATCGAGGAGAATTCGCGTTTCGTTCCGGGCGTGGGACAACGTGTTCTACAGAAGTTGGCCCTGATTGACTTCACATTGTCTGGATTGATTCCAATCGTTGAAAACGGGATTACCAGCCTGCATGTCCACATTTCGAGATCGAAATACTCTATCTTCTTCACCGCACATGTCCATTCGCCATTCCAGCTTGCGTCCGTACCCTTGGCGTCATATTGGTTGCCTTCCGGATCCACCGCAAAGTGGAGATACGATCTGCCGTCTTCCGCTGCGATGAAGACCTCCACGTCCTCGCCGTTGTAGACCGCGCCGTCGCGCCTCGGATCAGCGACATGGACTTCAAGCTCGGGCCCCTCCAGAACATAGAATGCGATGAACAGTGAATTCGCATCGTGACAGAACGAGACTGCGGTCATGCTGTCCGCTGTTCCTGTCCCGTTGCACAGGGAGAAGTTATATATGAATGTGGCTCCTGCCTTTGTTGGGCAGAAGAACCACCGATCATCAAGTGTGGGCGGACTCACTGTCATCGGGCACGGGAACAGCGCCGTCTCGGCGGTCAATGCGCCCCCGGCAAAGAGAATTGAGGCGAAGGCAAGGCATATGACGGCGACCGGGGATTTCGTATGAGCGATATTGCGATGGGATGCGCATGGCGTCGGCATCCCCTCATCCGTCGCGCCGTTCCGGCGCGCCACCTTCTCCCCTGGGAGAAGGGAGTGAACGGGAGCGGACGCGTTTAGTATCAGCATTGGTTTTCCTCCATCCTCTTTGCCCCGCCTTACCACCGCAGCGGATGCGCTCCGTCTGCTGCGGCGTCACGATACCAGGTTTGCAGGCCAGAGTTTCATTATTGCGGCGGCACGTCCGAAAGACTACCCTTATGTCGCCCATAAACGTGCGGACTGCGACGCAAAGTACGAGCGTCGGACGGTCCGGCAATCATCCGGATTCAACTCGCCTTACTGGAGGCAATCATAATGAACCCCATCCGTCACGCTGTCCTGACATTTGGAGTTGTCGCAATGACCAGCGTCCCCATCAGCAGCGATCTCGAAAAGGACTACCCCATCCGCCCCGTCCCCTTCACAAGCGTAAAGGTGGAGGACGAGTTCTGGCTCCCCCGTCTGGAAACCAACCGCAAGGTCACGATCCCCTACTGCTTCAGGAAGTGCGAAGAGACCGGGCGCATTGATAACTTCGCCAAGGCCGGGGGGCTGATGGAAGGCGAGTTCGTCGGCATCTTTTTCAACGATTCCGACGTATTCAAGGTTATCGAGGGCGCGGCCTACTCCCTGGCCATCCATCCCGATCCGGAACTGGACAAGTACCTTGACGATCTGATCGCCAAGATCGCCGCCGCGCAGGAGGACGACGGATACCTTTACACGTCGCGCACCATCAACCCGAAGAAGGTCAATCCCGTATCGGGTATGACGCGCTGGTCCCACCTGGCTCACAGCCATGAACTTTATAACATCGGCCATCTCTACGAGGCTGCCGTCGCTCACTTTCAGGCTACGGGCAAGCGAACGCTTCTCGACGTGGCGATCAAGTCTGCGAATCACGTTGAGAGCGTCTTCGGTCCTGATCGCAAACGCGATGTGCCTGGTCATGAGGAAATTGAGATCGGGTTGGTAAAGCTCTACCGCGTTACCGGAGACGAGCGATATCTGAATCTCTGCAAGTTCTTCCTCTATGAGCGCGGCAAGGCCAACGGCCGCATGCCTTATGGACCTTACTGCCAGGACCACAAGCCGGTCATAGAGCAGGACCGGGCCGTCGGCCACGCTGTGCGAGCCGGATATCTATACTCCGGCATGGCGGATGCCGCTGTGCTGACAGGCGACAAGGCGCTGGCCGACGCGCTGGACAAAATCTGGCATGACATCGTCTTCACAAAGCTCTACCTGACCGGCGGAATCGGCGCGCGTCATGCCGGGGAGGCGTTCGGGGAGGACTACGAGCTTCCCAACGCGACGGCCTACAACGAAACCTGCGCGGCAATCGCCAACGCGCTCTGGAATTACCGGATGTTCCTGCTCCACGGCGATTCCAAGTACCTCGACGTTCTCGAACTCATCATCTACAACGGATTCCTGTCCGGCGTGTCGCTTTCCGGCGACAGCTTCTTCTACCCCAATCCGCTGGCGTCCGAGGGACAGAAGCGCAGCCCGTGGTTCGACTGCTCGTGCTGCCCGGTGAACGTGGCGCGTTTCGTCCCTTCGATTCTTGGTTATGTCTACGCCGGCAGTGACGACGCGGCATACGTCAACCTTTTCATTGCCGGGACGGGCGAGATTCCATTGAACGGGAACAAGGTCCGCATAAGGCAGGAAACGCGGTATCCGTGGTCGGGCGATATCAGGTTGACGGTTGATCCGGAAAAGGAGGGAGAGTTTGAGTTGCGGATCAGGATGCCGGGTTGGACAGGCGAATCGCCGGTTCCGAGCGATCTGTATCGTTATCTGAATTCTGGCAAGACCGGCAGGATCTTCACCCTCAACGGCTCGGTTGTGACGCCTGAAATCAGCAAGGGTTTTGCCGTGATAAAGCGGACGTGGAAAAAGGGGGATAAGATAGAGATTGCCTTCCCGATGGAGATCCGGCGGGTGATCGCAAACGACAAGGTCAAAGACGACGCCGGTCTGATCGCGTTTATGAGGGGACCGATCGTCTACTGTCTCGAAGCTCCGGATAATGGCGGACGGGTCAAGCATATCGCCGTGCCGGACGACGCTGCGATGACAACCGTGGATAAACCGGAATTGCTGGGCGGCGTCGTGATTATCAAGGGCAAGGGCCGTGCGTCCGTTCGCGCAGCCGAAGGAACCGGCATGAAATCCGAGGAGGCGGAATTCACCGCGATCCCCTACTACGCATGGGCGCACCGTGAGAACGGACAGATGGCCGTCTGGCTGCCGCGGGACGTTTCAAAGGCGCAGCCCAGCCCGATTCCGACAATCGCCTCAACCAGCAAAATAACCGTTTCGCGCTGCTTTGAGCGTGATACGGCACAGGCGTTGAATGATCAGATCGAGCCGAAGAATTCATGCGATCACGATGTCCCGCGCCTGACGTGGTGGGACAACAAGGGAACCGCTGAGTATGTTCAATATGAGTTCTCGAAACCGGCGAAGGTGTCGGGCGTCGAGGTCTACTGGTTCGACGATACTGGGATAGGCGAATGCCGGATTCCGGAATCATGGCGCGTTCTCTATTGCGACGGGAAAACGTGGAAAACCGTGACCGGCGCGTCGGGTTTCGGGATTGAGAAGGACAAATATAACCGCGTTGATTTCAATGCGGTTCAGACCGACGGGCTTAGGCTTCAGGTTCACCTTAGGCCCGGAGTGTCGGGCGGGATTCTTGAGTGGAGGGTGATTGAGGCGAAGTAATCTCGAAAGTACCGCAGCAGGCGAGTCAATGGATGCGTGACGAGATTGTCAAATCGGTCCTTGGCGTGGCGGTAACCTGCCAAATATATTCCAGAATAATATGACCTAAGTCATTGATATATTGAGAGTAATGATTATCATGATATGCCGTCTTGACAAATCACATAATATGTGCCATACTTATTATGTGCAGTTAGGAAATCCCGGGGAATCCGATCATGGCAAACGTCACACTCAAGATTGACGACGACATACTGAAGACCGTCCGCAAGATCGCTGTTGACCGGAACACGACACTCTCGGCCCTTATCAGAGAGTATCTTGACAGTCTGGTCGCTCTGGATCGCGAGGACAGGCGGCAGACCCTTCGCGGACTCGAGAAAATCTGGGAATCGTCAGGCGGCTCTGTCCCGGTGGGAAGATGGACGCGCGAGGAACTGCATGAGCGCTGATTTCTTCCTGGATACGAACGTCTTGGCCTATGCCCACGACGCGTTGAATCCTTCCAAGCGTCAACGGGCGCAGGACTTGGTGCGGCTGGCCGTTGCGACGGGCAAGGGTGTGGTCTCGACTCAGGTTCTCAGCGAGTTCTTTGTGGTTGCCACCCGGAAGTTGTCACCTCCGCTGCCGGTCGAGACCGTTCGTCGGGAGATTGACCTGCTGCGGGTTCTTGAAATCGTTGGGACTGATGCCGTAATGGTCTTGCGCGCGATTGACATACACGTCGGATACGGTATTTCGTACTGGGATGCGCTCATTATGGCGAGCGCCGCGCGCGCGGGATGCAGCGTTCTTTATTCAGAGGATTTCAGCGACGGGCGGGTGATCGAAGGAGTGCGCATAGTTAATCCGTTTGTGTGATCCTGAGTTTATCAAGGTATGGGGTGGCCTGCTGCGGACGGCTTAAATCAACCGGGCCGGACGGAACGCCGCCCGGCCCGATTGCAATCAATTCAATTTTCCGCGCGCACAAAACCGAGGACCTTCGATCTTTCGGTCTCGCGAACCTATTTCTCGAGTCCCGTAGGGTGGGTTCTTAGCGCAGCGGGAACCCACCGAAGATACCCCAGCGTGTGCAAAACCTCCGGTTTCGCACACCCTACTCCTTCTTCCCGCCGCCGGCGCTCAGTTCGATTGCCTTGTAGCCGCCCTGGGACTTGAAGTAGAGGATCAGGCCCAGGTAGCAGACCGCCATTATCGCGGGCAGCGCGGCTATCGTGGCCATGGCCCGCTTCTTTGCGGCAATGCGCACGCCGTCCAGCTTGGTCTTCTCATCAACAAGAACTTTGTATGTCGCCTCGTCCACGAAAGCGCCCTTGTCTTCCAGGCCCTTGCGCATCTCTTCGACGGTCTTGGCCGATGTGTCTCCTGCAGCCCTGACGAGGTGGTCATAGGCGTTGCGGATGGTCACGTCATCCTTTAATGTATAAAGACGTATCTTATCCTCAAGGTCGTTGACCTTCGCGCCGTCCAGGGACTTGTAGTTGCCGAATATGCTCGTCTTTTCCTTCTGGTCAATCAACTTCGTGTAGAGGTTGGCGTCAGGCTGCAGGGCCTTGTCAATGTTCGTGTCCTGGATGTTTCCCAGGAATGCGCTTCCGAGGATGCCCACGCCCAACATGCCTACGCCGCTGATCGCGTTCATGGTGAGCGCGCCGCCCTTCGGGAAACGCTCGGACACAAGACCCAGCGTAACCGGCCAGAAGAACGCCTTGCCGAATGCGTAGAGGGTCGCCGTAACAAGGATCACCATGCCGGCTGACTTTGAAAGAGCGAACAGGCCGATTGCTGCCAGCACGGAGCCGACGAAAAGCACGCCGAGGGGTTTGAGCGCTTTCTCGATTGGGCCGATACAGAAGCGCAGGACCATGGCGATCATGGCCGTGTAGATGAGCAGCGTCTGACCGGGCAGGTTCATCTTCGCCATCTCGGCGCTCATCAGGTCGGACACCCAGGAGTCAATGCCCAGCTCGGTGATAGCCAGCAGGACCATGATGCCCACCAGGATGATGTAGACCGGCTGTCCGAGGCTCTTCGTGTATGCGAAGTAAGCGGCGGTTGCCGCTATCACCACCACCCACACAAGCGCGGAGGGCAGTCCGAACACCAGACCCAACTGCTTCACGATGATGTACGTGACCAGGAAGGCCACGATGGTTCCCGCCTCGCTGAGCATGTCGCGGTAGGGGATGCCGGCGGCGACGCGCTCCTGCACCGGGAACTTGCACTTCAGCGTCATCAGACCGTAGACCAGTGTCGGAATGAGTATGACCGCGACGTACACCTTCCACGTCACGTCCTTTGACACTGAGTGCATGACCAGCATCAGGATGCCGCCGATGACCATTCCGCCCGGCCAACCGGCGTGCAGGAAGGAAAGCATCTTCGTCTTGGTCTTTGAGTAGACGGTGGCCACCACCGGGTTTATCACCGCTTCCACGGTTCCGGCGGCGAGTCCGTTCAATATCGAACCTACGTAAAGACCCCAATAGCCCTTGGCGGTAAGCAGGATGAGCGCGGAGGAGATGTGGCACAGGAAGGCGAAGCCCATTGACCGCCCGTAACCGACGCTGTCAACGATCAGGCTGAACAGCACGATGCTGATGCCGAAGGGCCACATGCCCGCCCCGAAGATTTCGCCTTTCTGGGTTTCGCTCAGGCCGAAGTCAATCTGCCACTGGTCCATGCACATCACGCGTATGATGAACGCGAAGGACGTGGCTACCAGCGCCACAAAACACGCGGTGAACAGAAACAGACTGTCCCCGCCCTGCTCCTGCTGTGGAAGACTCTTTTCCTGGGTCATTGAGGATACCCTTATATAAGACGTTGAAAAAAGCGCCCATCCGGTTCGCGGAGACGGACTCCGAAAGGCCGGATCAGGCAACTCCCTTGTGAGCTTAAAGACCTTTTGCGAACGGCAGGATTCTACTTCGGGGATTTTCCGGTTTCAACACCCGGAAAGCATTATTCCTGAAATTCCAACGACATGCGGCGCGCCAGTCCCCGGGTAAGCGAGGCAAACTTTCCCGCCGGAGAGGGGGAACCACGACACCCGTTATGGCAGCAATGGCGGGTGAGTCAGCGACAATCGATAATCGATAATGGAGAATGCAAGCCTGTCTGGAACACTACGCTACCGCTTTCCTACAGCATTCAGGTCCCACAGCGCCATCGTGCCGTCGGAGTTGCCGGTCAGGATGGATTTGCCGTCAGGCAGGAAGGCGGCGGCGCGGACGACCGAAGGGATTCTTAAGGTCTTCACAATCTCGCCAGTCTCGGCGTCAACGATCACGACGTCACACTCGCAACTGAAATGCCACTCTTTATTGCAGTCATGTTCCGCCTCCTTGTAGGCTGCGACAAATCTCCCGTCGCTTGAATAGGCTAATACTTCCAGATTCTCGGTACGCTTGTCATAGTCCCTAACTACCTTGCACGTTCGCGGATCAAACAAACGCCACGACTTCTTGGAAAACTGGACAAGTAAGCTCCCTGTTCGGGGATTAATCAAGAAATTCTCGATTCGTATCCCACCGTGCGGGAGAGGCGTCAATTCCTTCAAAGGATTCACCCGTGTTATCGCCAGATGTCCGTAACTGCTTAAAGACGCAATTAATTCACCGCCAGGCGTGAACGCGACCTTTTCAACCTGCTCAGGATGACTGGCAGCGACTGCAATGTTGTTTCCCGATAGTGCATCCCAAAGTCTTACTTCCTTATCCTCTCCCCCCGTCGCTACAAGGCGTCCATCCGGACTCAGATCAATCGTATTGATTTTTCCATTCGGATGAGCGTATTCTGCGATTTGTTTTCCAGTATCAAGGTTCTGGAGCCTGGCCTTTTCGTAGTTGTACGTTGACAACACTAAAGACTCGTCTGAACTCCATGTAGTTGATCTTTGAATCCCTGTCGCCCCTTGAAGCGTGATAATCTCCTTCCCGGTTTCCACGTCCCATAACTTCAAGGCTCCGCTTCCCGAACCGGAAAGTGCGCGTCGTCCGTCTGCAGAAATCCGAACCGAGAAAACAGACCAGTCTGGACATGAAGATGTGATTATCCTGCGCCAGTTCTTTGTATCCCAAAGGCTGATAATGCCATTATTGTCGCCAAGGATAAGCTTGTCGCCATTCTTATTGAGCTTTGCGCATATTATTGGAGTTTCCTGAACACTTCTGTCCTGTGGGGATGTCTCCAGTCCGTCTGAAAGGCCAGGAAAATGTCTGTCCTGTTTCATCGAATCCACGTCGTACAATCTGAAATCGTTCCAGTGATCGTATCCGCAAGAAAGAAGCGTCTGGCCGTCAGAACTGAAGAGCAATCCCTGAATATATGAGCCTTCTGTTGTTACGCGTCCAATCATTCCGCCCGTTTCGGCATCCCAATAAAAAATCGAGCCATGGGCTGTTCCGGCGAAAATCAGCTTGCCATCCGGACTGATATTTATTGCGGAGATATGGTTATCACAATCTGACAGACTCAGCAAGGATTCTCCGGACTCAATGTCCCACAGTACAATAGTCCTGTCGCTGTATGCCGACAACGCCCTTCTTCCATCTGGGCTGAAAACTACATGATATGCATCTTTCTCGGGCCTCTTAAATATGCGAAGACAACGCCCTGAGCTAATATCCCAGACTTTAACTGTATCATCTGTCGGGGGAAGATCTTTTCTTGGGTCATTGCCTGTTAAACATCCTGACAGCCCGCCTTTGAAAGGGAATTCCTTGTCACAACATGAAAGGGCTAATAACCCATTTGGACTGATAGCGAGATCGTTTACAGTGAATGGGTGCGCTGACATTGATTTCAGTAACTTGCCAGAATTCGTGTCCCATACCGAAATTCTCCCATACTCGTGACCCAATAGAACAACATGACTTGACGGACTTATTGCCGCACAAGATACCCAATCCCATTGGCATGCACTTCTTAAGCTTGGGGGGTATGTCAAGATTCTTCTGATTTCTCGCCCATTCTCAATGTCCCAAATCTTGATCGTTCCTTGGTCTGAGGAAGACAGGATAAAGTTATCATCGTTGCAAAAAGATACTGTCATGACACGCCCGCCGTGATTGAGATTTACCGTGCCATATAGCCGAACAAATCCCGGGCAGGCGGCATATGGTGAGTCCGGCGCAGCCTTCCGCTCCGCTTCAGTTACCACTAACCGCTCGCCGGTCGGGGGCGCGTTGACCAAGAGTGAAATCGCGGCTCTTGTCCTGTGACGGCTCAGGAGAAACACGAGAAGGACGAACCCCATGATTGCGATCGGCCATAAGAACTTCCAGCGCAACCCAAATTCCCGTTCTTCAGGCATCTCCGGCCTCCTTCCAGATACGAAAGCGGCTACCTGCCCTCGATCTGCGCGAGGGCGGACTGCGCCAGCCTGCGCTCCCAGTCCGCCGGCGCGTTGGCGGCGCGATCTTTAAGATATGGCGCGGCCTCCCGGCTCTTCAGCCCGCCGAGGCATTCGATCATCGCCGCGCGCGCGTCGTTGTCCGTCTCCTCCCCAAGCTGCACAAGCGCGTCGGAAGCCAGCGCCTTCCTGCCCCCGCTTCGGATTAGAACGGCGGCCGCAGCCCTCGTTCCGGGATTCGCATGGCGCAGCAGCGCGCGAAGCTCCCCGTCGGCGGGGATTGACTCCAGGCTGACTAGCGACTCCGCCGCCGCGCCGCACACCGTCGGGTCCGGATCGCACAACGCCTTTTTGAGCGATTCCGCGGCGCTTTTATCTTTCAATACACCCAGGCTGTATGCGGCCTTCAGGCGTTCCTCGGCATTCTCCGACGCCAGCATTGCGACGGCCTTTTCCGCCGCCAGGACTTCCGGGCCGCGCGGCTTCGCGGTCGGTTTCGGGGCCGGTTTCTTTTTCGGCGCGCCCTCAAGCTCCGGCGCCAGATCGTCAAGCGCCTCCTGCTGGCGGTCCGCCGCCATCTGCGTGACGAAGCGCGCCCGGTCGGCGGCGTTGCCGATGTTGATGTCCACGTTCCACAGGTCAATGATCTTCCTGTCCTTGCCCGCCATTTCCTGCAGGGCGTCCTTGGCATAGCTTCGCACGGCGGGATTCATGGCGGGGCGTCCGGCGACGTAGAGCAGCGTGCTCAGGCTGTCCACCCCGGCAAGCTCAACGTAAGCCTTCAGCGCGTCAAGCTGGACGGCGGGGTCCATGCCGTTGCGCGCGGCTTTTCGCAACGCCTCGACCGCCTCCGGCGTCCTGATCGCCTTCAACGCCTCAATCGCGGCCTTCCGCGCGCTCAGTTCCGGGTCCTTTTCGACCGCCGACGCAAGGTCGCCCACTGCGGGTTTCAGCCTGAGTCTGCCGATGGCCTGAATTGCGCGGAGGCGCAGTTCGGCTTCTGGATCGTCCGCCGCGACGCCTCCGATCAGCCGCGCAACCCGCTCCCGTTCGGCGTCGTCCTTTATGCGCCCGGCGGAAAGCTCTTCGATGAGCATGTCCAGCGCGTTCCTGCGGACGCCGGCCTGATCGTCCTGAAGGCGTTCGGCCATGACCTGCATGTGTCCCTTGCGCGTGAGCAGAACGTATCCGACGCCGCCGGCAAGCCCGGCGCTGAGGAGCATGGCGATCAGGATGAGGGCGACAATCGCGCCCTTGCCGATGAGTCTGCGGCGGATCATTTCAAAAAAGCCGGGGACGCGCGCCATGATCTGCTCCCCGCGCAGGTAACGCTCTATGTCGTCGGACAATTCCGCCATGTCCTGGTATCGGCGGGTTTTGTCCTTTTCGAGCGCCTTCATGCAGATCGCGTCAAGGTCAGGGCCGAGGTTGGGATTGAACTTGCGGGGGGGGGGAGGGCTGACCTTGACGACGTTGTTGATGGTTTCGTAGACCGTCTGGCCCTTGAACGGTTTGGTATGCGTGAGGAGTTCGTAGAGGATGACGCCGAGGGAGTAAATGTCGCTGCGCTTGTCAATCTGGCGGTTCAGGCCGGACGCGCCCTCCGGGGACATGTAGTCCGGTGTTCCGATGATCGTTCCGCTCATGGACAGCCCGGCCTCAACGCTCATGTCCTTGGCCAGGCCGAAGTCGGTGATGTGCGGCTCGCGGGACGGATCGAGGATGATGTTTGCGGGCTTGAGGTCGCGGTGGACGATTCCTCGCGCGTGGGCGATGCAGAGCGCTCGCGCGATCTTGGCGATGAGTTTCAGCGATTCCAGAACGTCAATGTCCCCGCGCTTCATGATGCTGTGAAGCGACTCGCCCTCGATGAAGTCCATCACGAAATAGCGTATGCCGGCGACCTCGCCGGCGTCATGGACGGCGACTATGTTGGGATGGCGCAGAGAGCCGGCGGCGCGGGCCTCGCGGATGAATCGCTCGATCATGTCGTCCGTCGCGTTCTCGCCGGCGCGAAGGGTCTTGATGGCGACCGCGCGGTTCAGCCCGACCTGCTCGGCCTTGTAGACCACGCCCATGCCCCCGCGTCCGATCTCGTCAACAATGCGATAACGATCCTTCAGTCCGTCAATAAGCGCCGTCGGAGCGACGCTCTTTTCGCCTTCGAGCTTGAGGTCGAAGGCCGCGCGGTCAAGCGGGCGGAGCGTCCCTTTGCAGCGCGGGCACGGCGCGCCCTCTGCGGTCTGGCCGGTCCGGCTGCGAAAAACCAGCCCGCAGGCGTCGCACTTGAGTCTGACGGTTTCCGCCATTTCCCCTATTCCCGCATGGGCGCGTTGCATTGCGCCCCCTACACGGTCCAAGCCCGGCCTCAGGATTATTCAGTTCCTTTCAGCGCGGCGTTATAGACGGCCGCAAAGGACAGGCAGCGGGATTCCGCTATCCTGCGGCAGTCCTCGTATTCCGGCACAATCCGCAGTGTCTCGCCGTTCAGCCTGCCGACCTTCGCCCGGACCTTGCCCCACGGCGTCTCAACCTCGATGATCTCGCGCTCCAGCTTCCTGCGCATCGTCTCGCGGCAGCGCACGCCGAACGTGCTTGTCTCGCGCAGGAAGGTCTCCTGCACGCGAGCCAGGCCTGACGCCTCGCAGAGCGCGCACAGCAGGGTCCCCGGACGCGACTTCTTCATCTGAATGGGCTGCGCGTAGACGTCCAGCGCCCCAGCGGCGAACAACCGCTCGAATGCGTAGCCCAGTTGCTCCCCGGTCATGTCGTCAATGTTCGCCTCAACCACCCAGACGGAGTCGCGGGATTCGGCGTCGGCGCTTGCTCCGATGATGATGCGCAGGACGTTGGGGACATCTTTCGTGTCCTTGTGCCCGGCGCCGTGGCCGACTTTCTCAACGATCATCTCCGGCAGGCCGGGGACGCACTCGCCAAGCGTCGTCAGGAGCGATACGCCGGTTGGTGTGGCGCTTTCGTATTGCGCGTGGCCGGCGTGAGATCGCGTCCCGATCAAAAGCCGGGCTGTCGCCGGGGCCGGGACGGGCAGCCGCCCGTGCGCGCAGACGACCTCACCGCTTCCCGTCGCAATGGACGAGAACATGACGCGCTCGATCCCAAGCTCCGCAAGCCCCCAAACCGCGCCGACAATGTCAACTATCGTGTCAACCGCCCCAAGCTCGTGGAAATGTACCTCGTTCACGGAACAGCCGTGGACCTCGGCCTCTGCCTCGGCCAGGCGGCGGAATACGCGCAGGCTCTTCTCCTTGACGGTTTCGGAAAGCGAGCTTCCGGAAATTATGGACTCGATGTCGTCAAGGTGGCGATGGTCGTGATGATGCTCGTGATGACCGTGTTCCTGCTCGTGCTCGACTACTTCAACGCCGGTTGCGGCGATCCCCTGGCGGGAGGCTTTTTCCGCCCTGACCTCGACACCGTGGAGGCGAAGCGATTGCAGCGCGGCATTCAGGCCGGCGGCGGGCAGCCCCGCGTCAATCAGCGCGCCGAGAATCATGTCGCCGCTGACCCCGGCGAAGCAGTCGAAATAGGCTATTCGCACCTTTCTATCGTCCTCCGGCGAAAGCTGTCACATTATTCTTGGTTTAAAGACCATGTATCCGTTTTTGGAGTAGACGTCCTCCAATTGCTTGAACATCTCCTCATCCTTGTAGCATCCGATCACGGCCCCGCCGCTTCCGGTGAAGGCGCAGGACGCGCCGAGGCGGCGGGCGATCATCACCATCTCCACGTTCTTCGGGGCGATGTTGTAGATCGAGCGTCGCAGGTCAAAGCCCCTGTCCATCAGGGGTGCGATGTCGTTCGGGCGGTTTTCCAGCAGGCATTCGCGGGCCTGGGACGCCAGGTCGGCGATCTGTTTCATGGTCTCGATGACCTTCGGATCGCCCTCCTTCCAGCGGCGGCGCACGTCGTCGTGGATTGCGCCGCTGGGGCCGCCCATGTCCGTGCGGCAGGCAATGAACAGTTGCGGCAGAAGCTGGGGATCAATCGGTTGATAGCTTCCGTATCCCTGTTTTTCGAGGAGCTCCTTGTCAAAGTCCATGTAGACGCAGCCTTCGTAGACCTGGATTACGCGGTCCTGAAGGCCGGCAGTAATGCGCAGTTCGTCCATCTCCGCGCTGAGGATGATGGAAGGCAGGATTTCCTTCGGTATGCGCGCGCCGTAAAAACGTATGAGGGCGCGCATGGTTGCCGTTATGATCGCGCTGCTGCCGGCAAGCCCGACCTGGCGCGGAATGGTCGAGGAGTAGCGGATCGTGAAGTTGCGCTTCTCTATCCGGATGTCGTTCTCGGCGCAGTAATCCGCGAACCGCTTGACCGCCGCCTTCACCAGCCTCACGCCGCCGTAGTAACCGTTGAGCCGGACGTCCTGCACGAGGGCTTCCAAACTCTCGAACCGGCTGTGGTCCTGCTGGCTGGGGAGGATTTCAAGCTCCGGGGTGTGCCAGAGCGTGATCTCCGCGCGGAAGTTCTTGCAGATGATGGAGATGGTCTTGCCGAAGTAGCCGTCGGACGGATTGCCGATCAGTCCTGCCCGGGCGTAGGCATTTTCAGTGATTATCATGATGCGCCTGCGGAATCATTGAAACATTCGGAGAATGCGCAGACAGGCGCGCGACTTACACGTCGCAAATCCGTATCGCCTGCTCAAGGGATTTGAACTGGTCGCGCGTCGGCGTGAACTCCTGGCCGACGTAGCCCGTGAACTTCAGGTCAACCAGCGCCTTCATGATGGCCGGGTAGTAAAGCTCCTGCGTTTCGTCAATCTCGTGCCTTCCCGGCACCCCGCCGGTATGAATGTGGCCGATGTATTCGATGTTCTCGCGCAGCGTGGCGATGACGTCGCCCTCCATGATCTGCATGTGGTAAATGTCGTAAAGCAGCTTGAAGCGCGGGGAGCCGACCGCCTTGCAGAGGTTCACGCCCCACGCCGTATGATCGCACTGGTAATCCTTGTGATCGCGTTTGCTGTTTAGCAGCTCCATGCAGATGGTCACGCCCTTTTCCTCAGCCATGCCGACCACCTGCTTGAGCGCCTCGGCGCAGTTCTTCAGGCCGGTATCGTCGTCCATGCCGTCGCGATTGCCGGGGAAGGTGATGACGTTGGGGAAGCCGGCGGCGGCCGTCGCCTCGATAGCGTCCCTGATCTTCTTCAGGCATTCGTCGTGGTTTTCCTTTCGGTTCAATCCGCGGCTCAGCGCGTGAGTGCTGGTCATGGAGCAGACCAGACCGAATTCCTTCAGCGGCTCCCACTCGTCCGGCTTCATGAGTTCGATGGCTGAAATGCCGATTTCCTTGCATTTCTCAGCCAGCTTGCGGGTGGTCGTCTTGTAGCACCACCGCGAGACGGAGTGCTTCAGATTGCCCTTGAGCTTAGGCGCTGGGGCGGCGTCCTGCGCATGTAAGGTTCCGCCAGCCCCGATCGCAGCCGCTAGCCCGGCCAGCCCGCCGGCCTTCAGGATGCCGCGCCTTGAAAAGTTCCCGGACTCCAACAGTCTTCCATTATCCGCCTGAGACATTGCTGTTTTTCTCCTCATGAAACGATAGCCCGTATCCCTTGAATGGCTTCCGACTAAGGTACTTTTTCGCAGCCCGCCGCCGCAAAGTCAATGAAGAACTGCCTATGCGCGCAACGGATCACTGACGGAATCGAATGCAGCGCAGGCATCTCGCCTGCCTGTCTCTCACGCCGCCGGGACACCCTCGCCGCAACAAACATGCCGGTTGCCGCCCCGAAAGTCCCCGCAGCAGATGTGGCGCGGGCGTCCAGCCCGTGGAGGTTCTCATCGCCTTCGGGTGAGACGCAGCCTCGTGAACGGCCGGCAGGCTGCATGGCGGGGCAAATATCTCTTGACAAATAGTATACATATGTATAGCATATCAGGAATAAGGCCGCGCCGGCCTCATCGCTGTCCGGCAGGTTCATTCCGCCCCTGAACATGGCATCCCGAACTGGAAACCGCGCGCGCTCCGCGCCGACCGTCATGGCCCCGCCCGCTGAAACGCGGGTGATCGCGTTCCACGCCCCTATCCTCTCACGCGGAAAAGGCATTCCCATCTTCATGGAGCGCGTCCCCGCCGGCTTCCCATCCCCGGCTCGCGATTACGTCGAGGCGAAACTCGATCTCAACGAGCACCTCGTCCGCCACCCCGCTGCTACCTTCTTCGTGAAGGTCGCCGGAGATTCCATGCTGGACGCCGGCATCAACTCCGGCGACATCCTGATCGTTGACCGCGCCCTTGAGGCCAGGCCCGGCGACGTCGTAATTGCCGTGATTGACGGGGAGCCGGTCGTAAAACGCCTCCGCGCTGCCAACGGAAGGCTGTTCCTCTGCCCGGAGAACAGGAACTTCAAACCCATGGAAATCAATCCGGACATGGAGTTTGAAATCTGGGGCGTCGTCATTCACGCCATACATTCATACCGGAAATGCCCGGACCATCATAAGTAATCGTCCGCGATGCCTGATCGCATCCATCCGTCCAATCGCCGCCCTTCCGCCATGTCCAGCGTGGAATTATCATGCGCCAATCGTCTGCGCGGCGCGGGGGGGGGGGGGGCCGACCTCCATGCTCCCAACTCCGCCGCTTACAGGATTCCCTTCAGCCGCCCCTCCGCCTGTATCGCCAGGTCCCACAGGCGCGATCCCTTCACGATGCGGCACTGCTCCGCCAGCGCCCTCTCGATCGGAACGTCAACAACCTCCATCCGCTTCGTCACCTCCAGCGCGGCGGGCAGGCTCAGCAGGTAGAGCTTAGGCTCCGCGCCGGCTGCCAGGATCGTCTCCGCCCCGACCATCACGCGCTCCCCCGGATGCAGTTTCCGATAGGCTCCGCGCACCCCGCGCGAGATCGCGTCCTTCAGGTTCGGACACGTTATTCGCCGCAATATGGTCGCCGCGTAGTTCTCGAACTCGCAGCGCCTCAGAACCGCCCTGTGCTTCTTCAGTATCGCCCGCCCGACCTCCTCCTCCATCATCCGCAGCGCAAGCCCCATCAGTTCCCTGTCCTTCGGCAGGTCGCTGAAGTATTCGAATCCCTTCAGGTATCCTAGCGTCGCCAGGAAGAAGTGCAGCCCGTTATGCGCCAGCAGCTTTATGTCCTCCTCCCGCTCGAACTCCGCCCGCGTCATCGGCTCCAGCGCCTCTCCCGGATTCTCGATTCCATCCAGAACCTCCGCAAGGCACGGGATGCCGTGGAACGGTTCCACGACTACCGCCGCGCGCAGGTCGTCCGTCAGCGTCTCCGCTCCGTCGGCCTCCTCCGCGTCCCCCAGCCACTGGCACATCCGCCCCATCGTCGTATCCCCGATCGTCACGCCCGCCGGTATCGTCCCGCCAAGCTCCTTCTCCAGCGCGGATGTCATCTTCTTAGCAATATCCATCCCGTTCTCGGAACACAGGATGGCCAGCCTTCGCCCCTGCGGCCAGCCCTTCAACGCCGGAGCCAGCGTCGCCGCCAGCTTCGGCAGGTTCGGTTCCCCGACTGCTGTGAAGGCGATCGCGCTCTCCCGCAGCCAGTCCAGTATCCCCGGCGCGTCTTCTGCGCGGCTCATGTTGAAGGATGTGACGTTTCCGACGATCAGGCATTTCGGCGCCGCCCCGCGCACATTGACGCGATAGGCCTTGCGCCTGCGCGCGGAGTCTAGAACGTCCGCCTTGATGTCAATATCCGCGAAGGCGATGCGGTATTCGCCCTGGAACTCCGGGCCGAGGAATCCCATCCCCAGCGCGCCTGCTCCGAAGACAATCATCTTTCTGGTTGGGTTGCACATGGCGTCTAATGCTATCCTCCGCAACCCCTGCTTTCAACTGCCCCGCGTGCTGCCTGGCGCCGGCCCGCTCATACTCCGCCTGCTCCGCCCGGCTCCTTGAAATCCTGCCCGCGATGAACCGTGTTCAGCCAATGCCGGTTCATGCGCGTGCCTTTTGCGTTCCATGTCAAGGAAAGTTGCCCGGCAACCGGTTGAAATCCCGGCATAAGGCGTTATAATGATTTGCGCATGGGGGTTTCTCATGTTGCGTAGCCGGTGGTTCTGGGTCGGCTGTCAGAAAAGCATTTCAACGAGGCTTTCGGAAGGCGTCCTCAAAAGACTATATGGACATACAACTCATATTCCAGACCGGAGCCAAACAGACTCTGGGCTTCCATCTGGAGCCTGAACAAGCTCTGATAGCAGGGCGCTTCCCCGTCAATGAAATATTCATGGACGACAAGCTTGCCTCCAGGCGGCATTTTGAAATACGACTGACCAGCAACAAACTCATAGTGCGCGACCTCAACAGCCAGAACGGGACACGGGTCAACGGCAAGGTCATCTGGGAGGCAACCCCCCTGCGTGACGGCGACCTCGTCGAGGCCGGCACGACCGGTTTCCGTGTAAAGATTTCTGAAGACCAGCTTTACAGCAACCTGAACGTCGAGGCCCCCGAGGAGGCGTTCCTGGAAGAATTCAACGAGGAGTTACGCCGTATCAACAAAAACAACCCGGAGGACTGGGAACGCATGCTCTGGTGGTGCCAGCTACAGGGGCTGCATCAGCAGGAGGAATTCTGCCGTAAGAATATTGAAACCTGCCGCAAGCGGGTCGAATCAATGCGCGGGAAGGATTCCTTCGCGACAATCGCGAACATGGCCGCTCTCAGCGATCCCGACAAGGATTTCAAGATCGAGGACGCAGACACCGAATTCGAGGAAAAGGAGGACCTGACATCATCCGCAAGGCATCCCTCCTTCAAATCCTTCGGTAACCGGCTTACCGACTTCGGACTTCAACTGTGTTCCGAATGTACTAAAGAGGGTAAGGTCGGCTACCATGAGGGGAAATGCTGGGGAACAGGCGTCAGACTCGACAAGGTGGCCATTCCGGATGACGTGACCATTGCCACAGCGCTGGCAACAATCCCGGCCGACCAGCGTGACGATTTCATCATGCTCGTGAGGCTGTCAATGGTGGCCACGCTCATAGGAGGGCGGCACGTCTTCAGAATGTCCCCCGCGCTGCGGCAGCAGATACTCGTCGTCCGCTATCTCGAAGACGGATTCGCCCGCTTCGCGAAGCTCTACCTCCAGGAGCGCGGTGTTCCGGTCACCGAGGAAGGCGTCGCCGAAGTGCTGCATATCCTCTCGTTCAAGGATGCCAAGGATTTCGCCCGCCTGAGCGCGATGATAAAGCGCGTATCCTCCATCACGAAAGAGCAGTATCAGAAACTCGCCCCCAAAGACCGTGAGATTATCGAAAGCAGCGACATCCTGCGGACCATTATCGAAAGACCGCCGGAAGCGGAAGACGCGTAAAAACCGCGCCGCTCCCGCGCTATTCAGGAATCAACAGCGCGTCCCCGAAGCCTGAGGCGTTCTCGCGGTTGTTCCGGTTGCCCGCCCAGACCGTCGCCAGATTCAACGCTCTCTCCGCGTTGAAACTCATCTGGCAGACGTCGAAGCCGAAATGCTCAGGCGCCGCCCCGCCGGGGCAGAAGGCGGCAAATGGAACCTTGAGGTCAATGCAATAACCCTCCCCCTTGCGAGCGCTAACAGTTTCGAACGATTGCGGCTCCCCGGATCTGGACACCACATTCGCAAGCCGCCCGTCATTCCCCATCGGGAAGAGTTGGAGCATCAACACGCCTTGCTCATACGCCGGCTTGTGCAGGTCCGGCTCCCTTCGCCCATCAAGGAACACGCACATGCTGTTGGCCTGTGCCGACTGGGTGAACGGCTCCTGCGCCATGACGGCGGCGTCCTCCTTGACAATCATATAGACGAAGAGATTTTCCCCGTCGGTTGAGAGCCAGAAGTTCGCGCCGTGGGCGGGGATAAGCGCCTTGTCCCCCCATGCGAGATTAGCGTTCTCACCCATCCCAACCCCGAACGTGTGCGGCGGTTCCTCGCGCAACGCCTGAAGCTCGTAATCCGCCGACTTGATTACCGGGACCACCGCATGGCGCGTCTGCAAATCGCCAATGCCGTTGTTCGTCACAAGCTGCAGTATGCCGGTGTCGTCCCAGAGGATGTCGGCTGAGAAGCCGAAACGCTTGCGCCTGAACGCCTTAACCTCGCCGACCCGGATGACGTCCGGATTGACCGATGCCCCGCCTCCGGCCGCGATCTTCATCTCGATATCGCGGTCCTTGTCGCTCACGTTGAACACGTAACCCGTGAAGCCAACGGTCACCTGAGTGCCCTCGACCTCGAGCGCCCTGTCCGGGCTGTAGCGGGCAATGAACGCGCCGGCGTTCGGGTCCAGCCGCATCATCGCCTTTCTTAGCTGCTCCGGGATGCCCAGTTTCTGCGGGCATTTCTGCTCGCACTTGCCGCACGCTATGCAGCGCGTAGCCGGCATTGAAACGCTGTTGTATTTTCTCCGGGCAAGCTCCCGCAGGCCGTACACGGTTTCATAATGCATCGCAGTGAAAACCTCAGGAATGTTCACTCCCTCCGGACACGGAAGGCAGTAATTGCACCCGGTGCAGTAAAGCCCGGCCAGCTTCTTGCGCTCCTCGAAAGCCTCCGCAATCCGACTGTTCTCCTCCGGGGTCAACCCCTCCGATACATCGGCTATCCTGACGTTCTCCTCAACCTCCTCAATCTTCGTCATGCCGGACAGGCAGACGCCGACGCCCGGATTAGACATGACAAACCTTATGGCGAGCGCCGCAGTGCTCTTCGCCTGCGCCGGAAGCAACCCGGCAATCTGCTCCGACGGTTCTCCAAGTCGCCCCCCGGCAACAGGTCCCATTATAACCACGCCTATGTCTTTCGCGGCGGCGTGTTTGATCACCGGCTCGTTCCTGCGGTCAAGCAGGTTATACTGTATCGTCAGCACGTCGAAGACGTCCGTATCCAGGAGCTTGATGATATTTTCCGGCGCATCGTGCGAAGATACACAGATATGCCTGATCATGCCCTGCTCTTTTGCCTTCCGCATGTCTTCCAGCAACCCGCCCGGGCAGGCGACGAATTCCTCGAAATGCTTCAATGTCAGATCGTGGAACTTGTAGATGTCAATATGATCGGTGCGCAGGAACTCCAGGGAGTTGGTCAGGTTCTTCCACCATGCGGCCTTGTCCGCGCCCTTGTAATGATTCTTGGTCGAGATGACGATCTTGTCCCGCGCGTCGGACAAAGCCTCGCCGATCACCCTTTCACTGTCACCGGAGTTGTAGATGGCGGCGCTGTCGTAATACGTCACGCCAAGCTCGATCGCGCGGCGCAGCATGGGGACGGCCAGCTCGCGCCTGATTCTGCCCTGATCATGTGGGAACCTCATGCAACCGAAACCGAGACGCGAAACCTTCAACCCGGTTCTGCCCAGTCTGACGTATTGCATCCCAGGACTCCTCCGATCTCTGAAACAAACCTTTATCCGCGCTACGCCTTCTGCCCGCAATGAACAAAACGGACATGATTGAAGGCCCAGAGCACGATGAAACCATACGCACCGACCGTATGCCAGGTCGCGTGGTAAGCCATGATCTTGAAGTGCAGCGTGTGATTCCCGGCAGTCGCCAGCCCGGCCCCTACCAGAAACACGAAGGTCATGATGTAGAGCAGCGGTCTTGCCTGTCTCGGTATCTGCGCGTGTTTAATGTACCAGAGAACCGTCGCCAGAATCGAGTTCAGAATCAGAAGCGCCTCCCCGAAGCTGAATCCGCCAAAATTGCCGAAGGTCATGGCCATCGTTCCGTCGCGGCTGGCTCCGGCTGCGCTGCGGAGAATAATGTAGGCCAGGTTGACGACGCCCGTGATTCCGGCGACGGCCTTCAACGTCCTCTTCGAGTAATAATCGCCCAGGATGCCAACCTGTATCGCCCAGGCCAGCAACAGGTTTGTCCCGATATCAGCTATGCGGGGAATGAGTTCCTCCCCGAAGCCGTGCATCCAGATTGTGGCGAGGCCGGTCACGAAAAGGCAGAAGTACGCGAACAACCAACGCCTGGGCTGCATGCCCATCGTGTAGCAGAGCATCAGTCCCCAGATACCGGAAAGTGTCGTGCAGTAGGCGGAAACTGTGTTGGCAAGAACTGTCGCTTCGTTCATCGGCATGTGAAGAATGACAAATGAAGAATGAAGAAAACAGAAAAATGTTATTGAAGGCGCGATACGAATTAACTGGGCGAGTAGTCCCTTTTCAGAATCGTGAAATTCATCTTCGGGATCGCCCCGGGCGCGCCGCCGGACTTCATGACCGCCGAAACGGTTTCATGCAGTCGCTGCTGCGCCAGCGACGCGAATTTGTTCACCGGATTCCGCTCATCATCCTGCGCGGTCGGCCAGCGGCTGATCGCGTCGCGCGTCACAATTCGCAGCGCCTCGATCAGCACGGCGTCAAGCTCCGGCAGCGGATCGCCGCCGACAAACTTCTTCAGCGCCGCGGCTCGCTTGTTCCCGGACTCGGCAACGCAGTTCACGAAACAGACGGTGTATAGGCGCTCCAGAACCGGCAGGTCCTTCGCCGTCCCGCAGCCCAGCGCGAACTGCACGCTCTGCGCGTAGAACTGCGCCATGCCGGCTACCTTCGTGGCCTGCCCGCGCAGCGCGCTCTCGTATTCCGGCCCGTCAATCTTCTTCAAGGCATCCTGCCGCGCCTTGCGCGACTCGCGCTTGATCTGCCTGATGTCCTTGTTGGCGTCCCTGATGGCGGCCACCACATCGTCACGGTTGACGAACTCGCCCCACGCCTTCAGCCCCTTGTTGGCATCCACGAGTTTCTTTTCGGCCTGCTCCGGCGACACCTGCTGGGCCTTGTTCATCTGCGGACGGACGTCAATCGCCAGCAACGGCCCGCACGCCTCAACGAATGGCCTTGCGGCCTTCGCCGCCTCGCCAGCCAGTTTCGGCAGGGATTCCTGAAAGCGGACGACCTGCTCCGTCACCTGCCTGTACTGGTCGTAAAGGTCCCGCTGCCAGGTCTTCACCCACTGTTTTTCCTCGGCCGTCCACGTCCAGCCGCCCTTGGATTCAATCGCCATTCCCTTTGTTCTCCTGACGAACCGCGTCGAAATCAGTTTCCCGCCAACACCGGCGAAATCTCAACCTTCAGAACCTCGTATGTCGTCCTTCCCCCCGGGACCTGGGCGACAACCGTCTGCCCCGCCTCCGCCCCCAGCAGCGCCGCGCCTATTGGCGAGAGGTAGCTGATTATCTGCGCGCCGGGGCCGGCCTCATCCCACGGGCCGAGTATGTCATACACGTGCTCCTCGTTCGTTCCGGCATCCCTCACCGTCACGCGGGTTCCCGGTTCGACCTTCTGCCCGGCGACTGTTGCCGGCTCGATGGCCTTCACGCGGCCAAGCTCCTCGCGCATGTTTTTGGCCTGCTCGGTGAGTCTGAACTGCTTGTCCCGGGCGGCGGTATATTCCGCGTTCTCGCTCAGATCGCCCTTGGCTATTGCCTCGCCCAGGTCGCGGGCGTTCTGCGCCAGTTCCACGTTGATGAGATTTTCGTATTCCTTCCGTCGCCTGGCAAGCCCTGCGGCGGTCACGATAATCTCGTCGCTCTTCTTTTCCTGATGATCGCGCACGGCGTCGGGGTGATTGGCTGCGATGGTGCGCTCAAGCACGTCGAAGATAGTCTGATCCAGATAGCGCAATCCCAACAGCAGTTCGTGAAGCGAGCGACAATCCCCCAGGCTTGCTCCGGACAGCGCCGCGGCAAGGAATTTCTGATCCTGCAATACCTGCCTGAGCCGCGGCCAGGACTCGCGCGCGCCCTTGTCCTTGTCCACCAGCGCGTCAAGGCGATTGCGGTCCGCAAGCTCCAGCATCCGCTTCAGGCAGTAGACGCTGTTCAGCCCCAGCCCGAGTTTCTTCTCCGAAAGCGTCTCTGCGTAGACCAGCCTGAAATAAACCTCCGGGTCGCGCGCCGGGTCGGCCAGGAACCACGCGCACTCCCGTCGGACCTTCTCGGAATCGCCGCAACCGGCAAGACCTTCCCATGCCTTGTTCCGGACTTCGGCGCTGGGGGACGCGACGGCCTTTACGTAGACGAGAATCCATCCTTCCGGCAGCCCCGCTCGCGCGCAATCCAGGAACCGCGCCTGGTAGTCGGGCCGAGCGACTTTGCCCAGCCAGTCCAGCGCCTGCGCCAGTCACCCGGCTTGGGCAGGGCAGCAGCCTCGATCCTCTGCGCCCCAAACCATGCGTCCGCCAGGTCATCCAGCGCGAACGCCGCTTCGAACGCCTCCCACGGCGCGCCGTGAAGGTTCTCACTAAAGGAATCCGACAGCGCCTTCTGGAAAAGCCCCGCTACGTCCGCGTCAAGGTCGGCGCCCTTGAACTCCCTGATAAACTGCCGCAAAGCCTCCACGAGCTGATGCGAGGTCCGCGCCGCCGCAAGCAACCTTATGAACTCGTCGCTCCGGCTCAGCGCCTGCTCCCGCAGCTTATATTCCGCGTTGGTCCCGGTTCCGGCCTCGACATAAGGGTCCTTCAATAACACCCCCCGCGCATTGCTCCAGAAGCGGCTCCATGCAGCCTCCGGCACAATATCCGGACAAAGCTCAGTCTTGAAATCGCGCCCCTTCTGAGCAGTGCGGCGATTCCGCATCACAAGCTTGAGCAGCGCGATCGGATCGTCCTCGGCCAGCTTCGCCAGCGCCTGAGGCTCTTTGAACTTTCGCCCGTCAAAACTGTCCGTCGGCACTCGGGTGATCAGTTTCTCGGCCAGTTCCAACCCGAAGGCGTGCCCCTTCCTGCGCGCGAAGTCAACCGCAACCTCAAGCGTTCGCGGCCTGACCTCGACTACCTCGCCCATGCCCCAAGTCTCGTGCCGGACCAGTTCGCCGACATTGTATGACAGCATCAACTCCATCAGCCGGACGGCTTCGGGAACCTCCTTGCCGACCCTCAGTCCGGAAACGAAGACCATGCGGCTTATATTCCCGCGCCCGGCGTAGGCTGCTTCATAGGCGGCCACAAGCTGCTCGCGCAGGCCCGACTCGGCGGGATTCAGCATAGCCACCCTCAGCAGCGCCGCAAGCGTCCCTGAGTTATTGGCCTTCCCGCGCAACTGCTCGGCAAGCATCATGAGCAGCGTCGCCGCCCTCTGCTTCTTGCCGGTTGCTGAGAGAATGTCCGCAACCTCAAGCATCAGCGCGGACGGAACGGGGTCCGCATCCATGCATTCAAGCCATAATCCCTCGATCTCGTCATAACGGGCGGCGTCAATCAGAATCCTGAACTTTGTCAACAAACCTTGCGGGTCAGCCTGGGTCATTTTCTCTTTTCCAAAAATGTCAAAATGTCAATGCGCGCCATGTAGGATACGTAGCGTCTGTGAGCGCTACGCATCGAAAACAGTAAAAACGGCGGGTGACTTGATTCGCCGATCTCCGCATTCAAAAGGTCAGCCGCATCAAGCTGCGGCAACGGCAAGGCGCGGTCAAGGCGTCCGCAGAGCGGACGACGCAGAGCGGACGACCGCGCAATCCAAATCCGGTCAACGCGCTAGCTCCCCGAGGTCGAACCCCGGCGGGAGCGCCGCGATTATCTCCAGCCATCGCATGTAAGTCGTGAAATCAATCGGCGGCGTTCCGAGCATGTAATGATTGCCGAAGGTCTGCCCGGCAATCGTCCACTCGATGATGTAAAGCCGCTGGTCGCCGCGGGAGCATCGTATCGCGGCCAGTTGCCGGTTGCTGTTGGCCCCGACGCGGAACTCGCCCTCTGCCAGTGTCTTCCCGCTGTCGGAATCCCAAACGCGGTACTTCCCTTCGGCGTCCTTGCGCGAGTCATTGCACGCCGAGAGCCTGACGTGCCATGAATCCGGCTCCGAAATCATCAGGCATACCGGATTCTGAACGCGCTTGATGAAGTGGTAGGCCAGCTTCCTGCCGAAGTAGTAATCCACCACAGCGTCCGAAAACTGCGGCCAGCCGTCCATGACGTTCCACCAGATCACGCCCGTGCGCCGCCACTTGCCCAGGCGGATCATCTCGATGAAGAACTTCTTGGCCTCTGCCTGGCTTATCTGCGACGCCAGCGCGAAATCCTCCAGATTGTCCGGCTCGAAACCGAACATCTCCTTTATCTGGTCGGACATGAGTTTGACGCGGTAGGCGTACGGCCCGTCCGCGCCGACCGGATCCGAGCAGTGCAGAATCCACTGCTCGTCGCCCAGACAGGGCCAGAGGTGATCCGGCTCAATGAATTTCTTTATCGAAGATACGTTCGGGCATCCGTGGTAGCCGATCTCGCTGCAGAAGTGGGCCGTTATCTCCGTGTAGGAGCGGCTCTTGTAGTAGTCCCTCGGCCCCCACGGGTGCTGCTCAGGCATCAGATTCTCGTTGCGCTCCTTCCACGCCTCCGGGGAATAGTATGGCGAGCTTGGCAAGTACGGCCTGTAGGGATCAACCGAGCGCACGACCTCCGGCAACGTCTTTCTGGTTATGACGTTTGAGTTCGGATCGGTTGACGCGCCGCGCCAGGCAAGCACCATGTCGCACTCGTTGTCTCCGCTCCAGAGGATGATGCACGGGTGGCGGCGTAGCTTGCGGACAACCGCCCGCGCCTCCTTGCGCATCGCGTCCTGGAATTCCGCGTCCTGGGGGTACAGGGCGCAGGCCATGGCAAAGTCCTGCCAGACCATGATGCCGTATGCGTCGCAGAGGTTGTAAAATTTGTGGTCTTCGTAGACGTTCCCGCCCCAGCATCGCAGGATGTTGCAGCCAAGATCGTTAAACAACGCCAGAATGCGCTCGTAACGTTCCGCGTCGCGGCTGTGGAAGGCGTCCGCCGGGACCCAGTTCGACCCCTTGGCCAGGATCGGGCAGCCGTTGATCTTGAATATAAATTCGCCCGGCTTATCCGGGCGCGTGACTTCAGTTCTGACAAGCTCAACCGTCCTGACGCCGAATCTCTCCGCCCGCTTGTCAACAACCTTGCCCCTGTGCAGAAGCTCAACAGTCGCTTCGTAGATGTTCGGATCGCCGTAGCCCTGCGGCCACCAGAGCTTGGGCGAGCTGATGCCGAAGCCGACCTCCCCCGCGCAGAAACGCAGTTCCCGCGTTTCGGAGAATGACGACTCCCCGCATCGCCCGGAGACCCTCAGGCTGAAGCCGTCCAGGTCCCCGCAGTCCGTCCGGAACGTGTAGTGCAGGCGGATGTGCGCGTAGCCTTCGTCCGCGTGCATCGTGGCAAAGTAAAGATCGAGAAGCTCGGTCGCTTCATGGACAACCAGCTCGACCGGACGCCATATCCCCGCCGAGACGACCCTCGGCATGATGTCCCATCCGTAGCTGTGCGGGGCCTTGCGAATCCAGATGGACTCAAAGCCCGTCGGCTGCGCGCAGACATAGGGATCGTAATGCTTCTCCTGCGCGGCAAGCACTGACGAGTCAATCCGCACTATCAGGCGATTGCCGCCGGCCTTAAGCATGCCAGTCACGTCGAAAGCGTGTTCGATGAACATGTTGTCCGACGAACCGAGAAGCTGTCCGTTGAGCCAGTATGTCGCCAGGCAGTCCACGCCGTGGAAGAGCAGTTCGACACGCTTGCCCGCAGTCTCCGGCGGCGCGGCGAATTCGCATTCGTACCACCACTGCTTGAACTCGAACGGGCGCAGGAGCTTCACGCCCATCCCGACGAACGGCTCAGGAAGAATTCCGGCCGCGACGAGGTCAAGCTCGCAGTTGCCCGGCACGGTTGCCGGGACTGTTCTCACGGCGTCGGGTTTTGACTCTCGCGCCGTTGCAAGTTGTTCTGGAGTTTCAAAGACTGCCGCCCCGTTTTCCGGGTAACTGAGTTGCCAACTGGCTTTCAGAGGAATGTTCTTCATGCTTCATATCCCGTATTTGGGAGTGCGCAAGCCACGCTTGCGCTATGTCCGCTGGAAGCCATGCTTCCCGCAGTGCGACTACACCCGCTTCCACTTCGTCCCTTCCGGGCCGTCCTCAAGTTGAACGCCCATCTCGCCCAGTCGGTTCCTTATCTGGTCCGACAACTGGAACTGCTTCGCCTTGCGCAAACCGTTGCGGGTCTCAACCATCAGGTCAAGCAATCCCTTCTCGATGCTTGCGGATGATTCCTCTTCCCGCCCTGTATGCGCGGTAATGATGCCGAGAACGCCGCCAGCCAATTCCGTAAAAGCGGCGTCAATCGCTTTCAGGTCTCCTTGCGGGACTTCTCCGGCTTCAAGTGATTCATTGACTTTCGCGCTGAACTTGAACAATTCCGCAATCGCCCCGGCTGAGTTGAAATCGTCATCCATCTGCGCCGTAAATCCCGACTTCAATTCCTCTATCATCTGCTTTGCGCCCGGAGAAACCTCGCCGGATGCGGGTTCAATCAGTCGCTTGCGAATCGCTCCGACCGTCGCCTCAAGTCGCTTCAACCCCTTCTCCGCCGCCTCCATCGCCTCGACGCTGAAATCCAGCGGGTTGCGGTAGTGACTGGTCAGGATGAAGTAGCGGATAACCATCGGGCGGAATGGACGGATTGGAGTGGGATTGCCTTCTTCATCCTGCGGAAATTTACCCGCGAAGGCGTCCTTAAGCGTGATGAAGTTGCGCAGGCTCTTGCCCATCTTCTTCCCTTTGACCGTCACCATGTTGTTGTGCAGCCAGTATCGCGCAAAGGGCTGTCCGGTTGCAGCCTCGCTTTGCGCGATCTCGTCCTCATGGTGCGGGAAGGAGTTCTCAAGCCCCCCCCCGTGAATGTCAAGCGTCGGACCGATGTACTTCATGGACATGACGGAGCATTCCAGGTGCCAGCCGGGGAAACCTCGCCCCCACGGGCTGTCCCACTGCATGATGTGTTGCGGTTCGGCCTTTTTCCAAAGCGCGAAGTCTGACGGGTGGCGCTTCTGCTCGTTCGGGTCAATGCGGACGGCCTCCTCCATCTCATCAAGCCTTTGCCCCGATAACGTCCCGTATCTGCGCCATGACGTGACGTCGAAGTAGACCGATCCAGCGACCTCGTATGCGTGACCTTTTGCAATAAGCGTCTTGACAAGCTCAATCTGTTCCGGGATGTGGCCGCTTGCGCGTGGGCTTATGTCCGGGCGCAGCGCGTTAAGCGCGTCCATGTCCTCGAAATAGGAGCGCATGTAGGTCTCAACCAGTTCCATCGGCTCAACGCGCTCCTCCTTCGCCCGTTTTGCGATCTTGTCTTCTCCACTGTCAGCGTCGTCGGTCAGGTGGCCGACGTCGGTGATGTTCTGCACGTAGCGGACCTTGTAACCAATATGGCGCAGGTAGCGGGCGATCACGTCAAAGCTGACGTAGCTTTTGGCGTGGCCGATGTGCGAGTGGCCGTAGACGGTCGGGCCGCAGACGTACATGCCCACGAAACCCTCCCGCAGGGGCTTGAATTCCTCTTTCCTTCTGGTCAGTGTGTTGGTTACGACAAGGGCCATGGGCAATGAACCTCAAACTGCAATGTGTCAACCATTGGCGCGGGATTGTCAGGTCTGGTTTGAAACCCTGACCGGCGCGTTCCTGGGCAGTCTGAAAGTGACAGCGCTTTTCCCGCAGCCCGGACAAACGGCATCGCGCAATGATACTTGCATCGGCGTTTTACGCCAATTCAAAATAAGTTGACTGTGCGCTTGCCGCCGGAAGCGGATGGCGTCTATGATATTCTGAACATTACTTGATGGAGACCATGCATGACGCTTGATGCAAGAAAAATCTTCCCGCCGCCCATTGTGCGCGAGGCCGAGGCGCGGCGTCCGTACCGGCATCTACAAACGTCCACCATTGAATTCATGCGGGAATGCGCCGAAAGGAAACTGGACGACCTGCGCGTGCATAAGACGCAGCTTGAAGTCCTTGCTGAAGAAAGCCTCGATCTGAGTGGTTTGCTCCTAATCGCAAACCGCCTCGACAGGGTGGAGAAGAACTCCGGCAGGCTGAACAGGATCAGCGACGAACTGAAAAGAGAACTGATGGCCCGTCAGATGCGGGGCGTGATGTGAATTTAAAAAAAGCCCCGGGCGCCGCATAACGGTCTGTTTCATATTCGCAATTCAAAGCCAGATCAGGAAAGTTTAATGGGGCCGAACACTGTAGCCGCCATTCCCTCCGAATCCGTCAGGTTGCAGCATGGGTCGGTTCCCTTTCCATACCATAGGCAAGCCCCCTCCGGAACAGGTCCGCTTAACCTGAGCAATACGTCGGTGTCTGAGCCTGTCTCTATCTCTGCCCTGAATACGAGCGGCAACAATCGCCCCCCCGAATCCGCTATTGAGAAACCCGTCAACCTTCCTGAAGACCTCAATTTCCCTTTCACCCCGTCGTAGGTTACTCGAATCAACGTTCCGCCCGGCAGGACTTTCACCCCGGCCAGTCGAGGTCCGCCTTTCAATTCAAGTTGTGGATGAAGCATTGCGCAGACCGCTTTTGCCATGCGCAAGCCGAGAGTCTTGTGCCCCTCGGTTCCGATATGTATGGCGTCGTCAAGATCGAGATCAACCGCTGAAATCAGCGCAGTCCCGGGAACTTCGTCGCATATCTGCCGCTGCGCCTCCTGTATGGCGTTCCATCCGCTGAATTCAGGCTCTGCGACTATCACGCGCGAAATTTGAACCTGAAAGAACGGGAGCGACGGGTTCCCGAAGTCCGCTCTGACGGATTCGATGAATCGCTTCATCTTGTCCTTAAACTTTTCCGCCAGCCCGGGAAATGCGTCAGACTCGCCTTGATACCACAGCATGCCGCGCGCTTTTCCACCGGCTGCCGACAATCGTCTGAGCATCGAACCGTAGAGCGACATGCCGCCGCGGTCCTTCAGGTCCGAACTCCACTGATCCATTGAGGTTCCGCCGTGGGCGCAGGGGAGAAGGCCGATGGGAACGCCGGTCTTCTCAACCATCCATTTCGCAAAGGTCAGCGCAAGACCGGCGCCCTGTTGCCGCGTCCGTCTGGTTTCAGCCCGCGCATCCTCTATCTGTTCCGGCCCGCATGGCCAGTGGACCGGATCAACAGACTCGGCAAGCCAGTGCAGTGGTTCCTCGGCAACTCCCCATTTCTCTGACATGTCATAGGAATGGACCATCTCATGAGGCCTGGCAACGTTTTTCAGAAAACCGCAGCCTTCCATGTTGGATTGTCCGCCAAGTACCCATATGTCGCCGACAAGGAGATGTCTGAATCTCAATTTTGCAATGCGCTTTCCACTTGCGGCATGGAACTGTATTTCGAGTTTGTACGGCCCGCCGGTCGGAACACCGACTAGATCGAATTGCCAGTTTCCATCCCTTACAATGCATACGCCCTTCCATCCGAAACCGGGAAGCGGCGCGTTTCCTTTCAACAGCCTGACCTCTACCGAGTTAGCATCGTCGGGAGCCTGACCCGTCACATGGAAAACAGCCATTCCTGAATCATCACGCTGGAAGACTTGGTATTCGGAAAAACCGTTCGTAATTCGTATGTTGCCGTTCAATGCTTTCACCTTGATGAGTTATGTTCATCTTAACTGGAATGAGTAAAGAGAAAACAAGATCCCAACAGGATTTGGGAACATGACCTGAAAATGGACTTGCCTGATCGCTACTGCGACATGCCGGGATTTCATGAAACTTCATCCATCGGCGAGAAAAGCGGAAAGACGTTTATAAACTCGTTGTGGATTGTCCCAAAACCAGAGGCGGAGTATGTTTAGAGCATCATCTGTATCCATTTCCTCGTGGTCAATCCTTGCGCCGAAGACGCGGGCGAAATCCTCGCGCGCCATGTGCAGATGTCCAATGACCTTCTCAACCGGTCTGCCGTAGTCCCCGCCGAATGCGAGGACTTTGTTCATCGGAACCATGTCCAGAAGCTCATTAATTCCAGAGCATGACTGAATCTGAGATATAATATGAATCCAGCACAGATTAAGATTCACATTCGCCAGATTCTTGCCGACAACGATCGCATCCCGCACTGAAGGCATGCTCAGGTGATAGCGGTCAAAGGTTGTTCCCGGATGCGCAGGGGCGATCTGGAGCATGTGCTTTCCGTCAAGGTTGCGGAAATCGCCCCAGATGCCCGCATGAACCGCCACGGTGAGATTCAATTCGGCGGCGATTTCGAGAATTTCCGAAAGCAGGTAATTCTGAAGCGGATGGAATCCGCGCCGATCGAACTGTAGTTTCTGACCTCGAAGAATGCCATCGAATGCTGAAATCGCCGCGCCGCGGTCAGGTGGTTCCGAATAGCAGGCCGCCATCTTCAATCCGACAATTCCTTCGGCTATCCACTTCTCGATCTTCAATCTGCACAAGGCCAGGTAATCATCCAAATGCTTGACAGGGCCGAAATCCTTCAAAAGCGCATCCACGTTTTCCTTTGAGGATATGTTGGCCAATGTGGGGATGTGGAGGAGCGGAACAAGCGGTCTGCCGACATTGGTCCTTCCGCATTGCGTGAGGGAAGCCTTGATCCGGCAGCGGTCAACCAGCACGCGCTTGTACAGACCGGGAGTATTTTCTGCCGCTATCTTTGCCGAAAGAGGCTTGTATGTTTCATCATTGATATCGTCGAACCCGTAGAACATTCGGGCAGTCAGTAGCGCGGCCCGAGCGTATGAACCATACTTGATGGTCTCATAATACGGCTTGAACTTCTTCCATCTTTCCTCAATCGGGATGCTGTAATCATACAGTTTCTCATATTCCTTCTGATCAAGTCCCGCGCTGAACAGATCATGCCGGGTATAGTGGGAAAAGAGTGTGAAGACGTCCTGTGGCGATTTCAGCCTGTCTTCCTCGGGGGGAAGGTGTTCATGGCAGTCAATGATGTCCATTTCCGACATTGCTGACATCAATTTCTCTTCAGTTTTCGTGTATTTCATCCGTTGCCTCCGATCCCGTCAGAGATTCATTGAGATTGACCGCATGAATGTCATGCATCAAGAATCGCCGCGGTTCCTTTCGCACTTCCCAAACAGGAATTCCAACTGGTTTCTCCCGCCCACAAGCATTCTCTGCGAGGTTGGAAGGGCATCCAGAGCCTGCTTCTCCTGCTCATACGTCGCTTTTAGACGGAATTGCACGGTGTTTCCCGTCGAATCCCGCCGGTCGCAGATGTAGGAGTATGCGGGGGAGTCGCTTCCCCAGATCAGGCGATCCGGAAAAGCTCTTGCGAGAGACCGCATAACCTTCGTGTGATCCGAGTAATCCGCCTGAAAACGGCGTTTCCCGCCGGCCATAAGCGGACTGTTCTCGTATGCGAGTTGAACCTGGATGGTCAATGCCGCAGTATCCACCCAGACATTCCCGGCGTCAACGGAATGACGAAGAATCTCAGAATCGAAACCGCAGCAGTGCGCGAAGCAGAAACGGATATCCGGATTGCGTCGCGCAACTTCAAGGGCATCGGTCGCCTGTGACCACTTCTCATCCGGATGAATCGTTACGTGGAACAGAAATGGGATGTTGCGTTCCCGCGCAAAGTCGAGCAATCGCCCGCCGGATCGAAGCATATTTTTAATGCCGACCTGAATGCTCACCGGGAGAATCTTGAATCCGCAGATGCGATGTTTCCGTTCGATCTCCTCCAGGACGCGAATCTGGCCCGGCACGTCGCGTCTAGGATCGGCGCAGACGAACGGGATGAATCGGTCGGAATATTCCGGACAGAAATCATAAATTTCGCGGAAAAGCATCTGGTTTTCCGTGCCGAAAGGCGTTTCGCTCAGCGGTGATCCCGCCGGAACGCAACGTCCCTTGTCCTTCAGTATCTCGAGATCGAAGTAGAGATCGGCAGAAAATGGAAAAACAATTGCCGCGTCAACGCCGTTAATCTTCATCTTGCAGGCAAGACTCTCGACGTCCTGGCAGTAGGGGAAGCCAAGCCTTGAATATTCGCGCAGTGACACCCCGGCATGGGCATGTCCATCAATGATTTTCCCTTCAATCCTTGTTCTGTCAAGAGCGTTCATTTGCGCGCCCTCCGTTTCCTGTCTTTACAACTGAGACTTGTTCACCAATCCGGCGCATTCCGGGTAATCCCAGGGGATTTCCGGGTAGTTCTGCCACATCTTTACGTCCTGCGCGAGAAGCCCGTACATATCGGGGCGTCTCTGATGCATTGTGCGGAGATGTTTGCGCTTCCAGCGGAGTTCGGACAGATTGATGACTGCCGAAACGCACGAGTCTCCGGCCTGTCGCAGACGGGGATAGAGGCGCATTTCCTCAGGGGGATCGGAGTAACCGCCCAGGGGCGCTACGCATCCGGGACCTGCGAAGCCGGTGTTGTGTCCCTGCGTAATCACGCCCCCGACCACGCACCCGTAACAGTGCGCGGCAGTTATGCAATATGGATCCTCGATGATGCCGTCGCGTCCGTTAATCCAAAGGATGATTTCAGCGCCCATGTATGACGTGCAGCCCCAGGCCTCAGGGAAGTAGCCGTCATAACACTGGAGTATTCCAATCGGCGCGAAGTCGAGATGGAACACCTTGAACTGGCTGCCGAGGACGCCCCTTGCCTCGCTGTCATTGCCGGGCAGTGGCGGCCAGAAATGCGGCGCCGGGCCGGAGGCCGGGTGGCTCTTCAGGTAGCGTCCGACAAGGTTCCCGCTGCGATCAACAACCCATGCGCTGGTGCACCACTGATCCTTGCCGTGACGTTCCACGCATCCGGTAATGGCGTTGATGCGATGGCTTCTGGCCAGATCGAAGAAGCGTTTTGCAACGTCATCTCCGGGACTGATGTTGTGTCCCAGCACGTATTCGGGAAACACAACAAGGTCTGCCTCGACGGCCGCCGCCTTAGCGAAAAAAGCCGGCATTCGGTCAATGGCCGGGGGGATTCCGGCGCCTGCGGTCAACTGGACAAGCGTAATTCTCGCAGCAAGGGGATTTTTCTCCACTGGCGGCTCCTTGTTAATGTTGTCGGCAGATGGCAAAACGCGAGTATCCTTCTCTCCAGAAGATTTTGCGCAACCGGCGAGCGGGGCGGACAACCCCAGTCCTGCGGCCTTCAGGAAGGTCCGTCTGTTGATCAGCGGTTTGGTCATCCAAGCTCTGATAAAGGGATATGCGCCGGTCAGGAAGCTCAAATCGTCGGACTGATGATGCCCCGCTTACCGGGCGGAGTCAAGCAATCCGTTCTCAGGCGAATCCGAGTGTTTCAATTATCGTCCGGCGCAAATACAATGGCGGGGCCGCAGGTTTGGAAACGAAGCGCATTCGCCTTTGGCGAAGGCG
This sequence comes from Planctomycetota bacterium, assembly GCA_022711755.1. Classification (GTDB taxonomy): domain Bacteria; phylum Planctomycetota; class Brocadiia; order SM23-32; family JAKLEA01; genus JAKLEA01. Next base: position 58,151 of record JAKLEA010000011.1, on the reverse strand, counting down.
CATGAAGGGCTGCACGGAGAATGTCATGAACAATAACTCGTCGCGCGAAAAGCGAACAAATCTTCAGGCGATCATTCTTGCAATCACATGCCTTGCTCCGGCATTGCAGACGGGTTGCGCCGGCGCGGGGAAGGCGGACAACAAGGAGACGGCCATGTCAGCAAAACCGGCAGGGGAAATCATCAGGCGAAAGGACGCTTTTTTCGGACTGCATTTCGATCTGCATCCCGGCAAGAACGACACGTCTCTTGGGGCCGATACGGCCGAGGAGAACGTGGCCGCTCTGCTTGACCGCGTCAAGCCGGATTACGTGCAGTATGACTGCAAGGGCCACGCGGGCTATACGGGTTATCCGACGAAGATCGGCTGGCCGTCGCCCGGAATCGTGAAGGACGCGCTGGCCGTCTGGCGCAAGGTCACAAAGGAGCGGGGAGTCGGCCTGTTCATACACTACTCCGGAGTCTGGGACGCGGTGGCCATGGAACATCACCCCGAATGGGCGCGCGTTGATGAGAACGGGAAGCCGGACGGCGGCATCTCAAGCACCTTCGGCCCGTATGTTGACAAATTGCTTATCCCGCAATTGATTGAGGTCACAGACTCCTACGCCCTCGACGGCGTGTGGGTGGACGGGGAATGCTGGGCGGCCAAGCTCGATTACTGTCCCGCCGCGCTTGAGCAGTGGCGCAGTGAAACCGGATATCAGGAAGCGCCGAAGAAACGCGACGATCCGCGCTGGCTCGAATGGAAGATGTTCCATCGCCGCCAGTTCGAGAAATACCTCGCCCACTGGGTTGACGCGCTTCACGCGCACAACCCGAAGCTGCAGATCACGAGCAACTGGATGGGCACGACGATCGCGCCCGTCCCGGTCAAGGCGAATCTCGATTATCTCTCCGGAGACTACTCGCCGATGGTTTCCGCAGACCGGGCGCGCGTTGACGCCCGCTACATGGCAAGCGTCGGCATGCCTTGGGACCTGATGGCGTGGGGTTTCAACTGGAACGGCGATCTGGGGCAGGCGATGAAGACGGCGCCCCACCTGCAGCAGGAGGCTGCAGTCGTGCTCATGCAGGGAGGCGGATTCCAGATCTATTACCAGCCCACGCGAAGCGGCTACGTTGCGCAGGAGATAATTGACGTTACGGGGAAGGTCGCGGACTTCTGCCGCGCGCGTCAGTCCTTCAGCCACAAGAGTGGAACGGTGCCGCAGGTCGCGCTGCTGATGTCCACGGAAACGCAGTGGGACCGGTCCGACAACGTTTTCTCGCCCGGCGGATGCCATGACGAGCTTGAGGGCGCGCTGCACGCCCTCCTGGAGCTTCATTACTCTGTTGACATACTGGCGGAGCATCAACTCCAGCCACGACTGGCGGAATTCCCGCTGGTGGTAATACCGGATTCATACAAGCTGGCCGACGATTTCCGCGCCGCGTTGCTCCAATACGTCGCCAACGGTGGCTCCTTGATGCTTCTGGGGGAAAGGTGCGCGAGGCTCTTCGATTCGGCCTTGGGAGTCCAACTCGAGGGCGAACCGCAGCACGTCGCGGCGGAGGTCGCCACCCCGCGCGGCGTGGTCAGCATGAATGCGAAATGGCAGAAAGTGACGCCGAAGAACGTCCTGACGACAGTGATGCGCCATCCGACGAGAGATTCGCGCAAGGACGGCGAGGTCGCGGCGACGGTTGCGGCGCACGGCAAGGGTAGGATCGCAGCCGTCTACGGCCCCATCAGCCTGGCATACTTCCGCTGCCACCATCCGGGATTGAGGGAGATGATCGGGGGGCTTGCGGAACAGTTATTCCCAAATCCCATGCTCAAGGTCAACGCGCCGGCGACGGTTGACGCTTCTCTCCGGCGCGCGGCGGACGGCAGGCTGACGGTCCACCTGCTGAATCTGACCGAGGCGCAGCGGTCGGACCGCTTCCTGCACACGGATTTCATCCCGAAGGTCGGTCCCATCGGAATTGAGCTTCGCATGCCGAAGAAGCCCGCGTCCGTAACGTGGGAGCCACGCGGCGTGAAACCGGCGTGGTCATGGAAGGACGGCGTCCTGAGCGCCACGATACCGGAGCTTGAGATTCACGGCGCGCTGGTTGTGGATGAACGGTAAGGTTGTAGACAATCAATGCAGACGTCGTCTTTTTCCAGCCCGATCATAAGCAGCGTCCGTCGAATCCGGTTTATCTCTCTGATCGTATGCGGATTGCCGTGGAAATCACGCCCGCCAGGGCGTTATGGCCTTCCTGCGTAAGGTGCAGACTGTCAAATGTTCCGCTGGTCGCGCCAAGAATCCTGGCCAGACAACGTTTGGGTATCAGAACCGCGCCGTGTCTCGCCGCTACGTTGCGCTGCGCCGCTCCATAGCCATTCTTGAACGGCAGGAGAGGCAGCTCAATGATCATAATTTGATGTTGAGCCTTTCGAAGCGTTGAAATGAGAATTTCAAGCTGGCTTCTGAACTCCGCAGCGCCTGTTCCGCCGAGGAGATCGTTCCCTCCGATTTCCACTATGACGACACAATCTGATTCAGTAATCTCATGAGCTTGCTGAATTGCGTCGTGTGTCGTTGCCCCAGCCTGAGCAAGGTTCACTACAGTCAGCCCCGTGATCCCGCCCAGAACTTCCGGCCAATGCCGATAATCATCCCCTATCCCAGCGCTGAGAGAATCCCCAATAACATAGACTTTGACGCCGTCTGGCACGGTCAATCTCTTGATTCGATGATACGGCGCTTCCACTATAAAGAATCCGATATTCGCCGCAATAAGGACGCAGGCCGCAACTATTCGTCTGGAACGAGTGGCCTTTGTTGACTTCCCCATGCGCAGGCCTGCTATGCAAACAAGAAACCAGATGCCATAGGCCCAGACCGGCAGAGGTGTAGCCGATATCAATACGAAAAACATGCCGATGCGAGCAAGCGCGCTGGAAATCTTACGGATGGTTCCGCCGCCAAATCGCAAAAGCAATAACGCCCCGATACACGTGAAAACAATCCCGATGAAAAATGGGGTTCCATCTGCCAGTCTCATCGCAACATGATTCATTTTCAATTGGCGTTGGCAAGCATGACTTGCGCCATCATATTCCGCCGGGTGGCCTGCACAAATGGTTGTGCGCCATATCCTGCCGCGTTATGCGCGTTAATTTTCTGCTACTTCACCACGTCTCCCATCGCAATCATCATGACGTTGGCGCGGGGCTGGAGGCCGGAGGGCGATTCGCATTCGAACCGCACGGCGTTGTCCCCGGCGGACAGCGTCGGGACGTCCCCGACCGGCTTAACTTCGCCAAGCAGTTCCCCGCCGGGGCCGTAGAGCTTGCAATCCGTCATCGAGCGGAACTCCAGGTAGCTTCCGGACTCGATCTCAACCGGCAGCGTGAGAGTCTTCCCGCCGATAGCGATTTTCGGGTTCTTTATCCTGGCGCTCACAATCGGCAGAGCCTTGATTGGGCTGATGCAACATGAGGCCTTCTTACCCGGGGGGGCATTGTTGACCCAGACCGTGAGCGACTCGATCTTGGAGAAATCCACGTGCTCGCGGTAGACAAGATACGGGTTAGCGTAAGGCCATGCGTAATCCTTTACGCGGTCGCCCTCGTTCTCCACCAGCTCGAAGTATCGCCAGCCGGTGAAGTCCACCGGGATATAGCGATCTGAAACGCCGAAGGACAGGTGCTGCGGCGCCCTGGTCTGAAGGTTTATGACCTCCCCCTGACCGTCGCCGTGAACCCAGACGCCCAGCGCCGGCTTGTCGCCTATGTTCAGCAGCGGCTCGAACCTGCGCCCCTTGCGCGCCCACGCGCCGACCGCGCCGGAGCCGGAATTTGCTAACGTCAGCGCCGCGCTTGCGGAGCCAGCCTTGACGTTGTCGGTTGACGCCGCCATGTCCAGCGTGACGCCGCCGGCCGCTCCCTGTTCGGAGTAGGCGTCGAGCTTGCCGAAGTCCTCGATTGTCAGGCTCTGCGGATCGTCGTAAGCCTTGGCGGCCATCAGCGCCTCGATGCGGAACTGCACGGGCTGTTCCGCAAAGCGGTTCCTGACGGTCCACGCGTTGCTCCATCCGTCCATGCCATGCACCTTGTGCTTTGAGTATTGGACCTCACGGAACTGCCACTTATCGCCGGCCTTCTCCAGCGTGAATTCCGCGCCCGGAACGCTCAGGCGCTTTTTCACCGATTCGGGGAAGTATTTGCCGCGGCGCAGTTCCTCGTACTGACGGAATATCGGCGCGAGGCGTTGATAGGCCGGCACGGATTTCAGGCTGTCAGGATTGACGCCCATCAGCGCAAGCCCCATGTCATTGCCCAGGCACTTGCCGAGCAGATACTCGATGTCGTCGGGATATGTCGGTTCGGACTGGAAGGTCGCGTTGCCCTTGCCCCACGTCTGGACGGCCCACCATCCCAGGTTCATGGGCAGGAACATCCCGGCGCCCTTGCGATTGGCATCGCAGTGTTCGTCAATGAATCGCTTGTGCGCGCGCGTGGGGTGATCCCATGCGCCCATGCGGGTGCGGACGTACCAGAGATGATGATGGAACGTGCTCATCTCGAAAAGCGCCGGTTTCTTGAGCCGGTTGGCGATCTCGAACACAAACTTCGAGCCGTAGTGCCATGAGTTTTCGGAGCCGCCGAGAATGTCCTCCCCGTCCAGCGCGTCCAGGTAAATCATGTCGAAGCCGCACTCGTTGAAGGTGTCCGCCGTGCAGGCTGCGATCTCCGCCAGGAGCGTGCTGTCCGCGTCCGGCGCGAAGAGTCCGAAGCACTCCTTGATGTGGTGGACCTTCGCCCCCTTCGCGTGCGGCGCGGACTTCGTGCCCCACGCGCCGCGGGCACATTTAGTGAAAGCGAACGGGGCCTGCTTCGAAATCTCCGAGTAGGTGATCAACTCGTCGTCAATCTGAAGCGTCACGCTGTTGCGGACAAAGAAACCTGTGATGACGGACATTTTCTCGGTCGTCTCGACCACGGGCACATCGGCGGCATCCGCTGCGATATCCTGCGCAAGCGTGAAAGTCGCGTCCTTCCCGAGGCGCGAATCGGGAACCGGCGTTATCCACGGCGTGTTGCGGGCCATGAAGAATGCGTATGTGTGAAGTCCTGCGGAGATGCCTGCGGCGTGAAGCTTGTCAATAACCGCCTTCACGCTGGCGCGCCCGTTAGGGAACAGGTCGGGATTGGGCTTGCAATCGCCGAAGCGGAGCGAGTGGCCGGTGTGGAAATCAATCTGATTCAGTCCCAAACTTTTGGCCAGTTCAATCCACACGTCAACAGTCTTCTCGGTGATGGAGCCGAAGTCGAAGAGATAGGAGCCTCTGCTGATGTCGGCGTCCATTGCCCACGGCCCGCCTATATTGGAGCGCGGAAGCTCGTCGGCTGCGGTTACGACCTCCTTCATCACGTCGCGCAACTGGTCCGCGGGACACGCGATGACTGCGACTTTGGCCCCTTCCATGCCGAAGCGCTTCGCGCAGGAGGCGCGCAGGCGATTATTCGGGCCGGGCACTTCCGGCACGTTGGTCTTCAGGTTCAAGGCCAGCGCGCAGCAGGCGAACGGATCGTCGAGCTTGCCTTTCAGGTTTAATGCGGCGTCAAGGAGCGTCAATTCATCCGGCTCCCCGGAGACTGACGTCACGTCAAACTGGAAGTAGCGGTCGAAAGTCTGAACGCGGATTGCGGCCTGCGCTCCTGACGTTCCAAACACAATGGTCAGGATTCCGTTTTCAAGTTTCGCAGAGGTGGCGGGGATGGATTGGCCGCTCTTACGGATTGAGGCGAAGACCGGGGCGTCTGCCGCCTTCAGGTAGTCCTTCCCGTCGCGTTTGTCCACGAAACGCAGACTCTTTGCATCCGCGTCAATCTCGTAACGGACGCATAGGTTCTCGATGACGATGGGAGCTTCCTTCGAGGGTACGGCTGCGCCGGGGACCGGTTTCCGAGGCTTGCATGAGGACGCGTTCAACGCCGCGCAGACTACGAGAAGACTCAGCGGAGTCATTTTGGACATTGCATTCCATCCTTTCGGTCAGGAGGGCGGCAGGGAACCCGGCGCGATGTCGCCCAGTTCCGACTGTAGAGCGTCGAGCGTCTCGCGATATCCCTGTGGTCGGCCAAAACGCGAACGCAGGGGGACGCTCCTGTAAAGTTTGCCTCCCTGTTCTTTGATTTCCAGACAGACATGCGAAGAACGCCTGGAGCGGACTTTCTTCTCGGTTACCTGGGCAATGTCGGAACGCTTCAAAACGGTCTTATCCATCATCCGGATAAGCGCTACATCATCCCCGGACACGGAAACTGCGCGGAAGCGGCCAAGCGGGCCTTCAACAAGCTCCGCGAGAAGAAAACCGAGGGCTATGCCCGCCGCCGCGCTCAGAAGCGCCGCGCCGGCCATGACCTGCGTGTCAGGCCTGTCGCCGTATCCGATCTCGAACAAACCAGATGACAGCATCGCTCCAATGCAGAACAGGATGAACGCCAGTGTTCCGAGAATCTGCTCCGATGCTGATACGAAGATATAAGTTGTGGCTCCGTCATTCTGATGGGCGATTGCCGGCCCCGGCAACTTCGAAGGGATTACAAGAACAAAGGCGATGAGGCTGATCATGAATATGAAGCCGATGATTTTAAATGACCAGAAATTACTGCTCTTGCGCGGATATCGCCGAAAGAACATAACCTTGATCTCCCCTCATTCTCGCCCATGAATCATCGCCGAACCCCGCGCATCTCCGGAAGTACGCATGAATTCCACAGGCGCATCATAAGCGTATCGTCCCTTGAATTTTATGCTTTCAGACCTCTGCCGCGTGGGCAATATAACACGGCAGGGCCATTATTTCAGGCTAATAATCGCGGGAGGGATCGGCCGGTCCTTCACCAACGATCAGAAACGCTTCTGGAATCCGGCCGCGGTCTGTTCTAATATGACTCAAGCGACATTCCAGCGAGCATTTAGCCGGATTGGGTTACGAAAGGAGATGCGGAAAATGAGATTAGGAATCGTGACATACATGATCGGCGCGGAGATGACCCTCCCGCAATTGCTTGATCTCTGCAAGAAGACCGGCGCGGAGGGCGTCGAACTCCGCACAACCCACAAGCACGGCGTGGAAGTGAGCCTCGACAAGGCGGCGCGGGATGCCGTGAAAAAGACGATCCAGGATTCCGGAATCGTCCTCTGGGGCCTTGGGACGGCATGCGAGTTTCACTCTAAGGACCCCTACGAGGTCAAGAAGAACATCGAGCTTACGAACGCGTTTGTTGACCTTGCGCGCGATCTCGGCGCGAAAGGCGTGAAGGTGAGGCCGAACGGGCTGAAGGTCGCTGATGGCGTGCCGAAGGAAAAGACGCTGGAGCAGATAGCCCTGGCCTACCGGCAATGCGGCGAATACGGAGCGAAGAACGGCATCGAGCTGTGGATGGAGGTCCACGGGCGCGAAACGAGCGACCCGCGCAACATGCACTCCATTCTGAAACAGGCCGACCATCCCAACTGCTTCGCCTGCTGGAACTCCAACGGCGGGGAACCGGACGAAAAAGGCTCGATCAGGTGGGCCTTCGACCTGCTCAAACCGTGGATCAGATCGGTCCACATCAACGAGCTGATAACCGCCTATCCGTGGAAGGAGCTTTTCGATCTCCTGAAGGCAAACGGCTACGGCGACAGGTTCACCCTTGCCGAAATACAGGGCAATCCCGATCCGGAGCGATTCTTCAAGTATTACCGCGCGCTCTGGGCGCAACTGACAAGATGACCCGTCAATCCCATGCCTGATGCGGGCGAGACTACGGGGACGGTCGCCACCGTGACCGAGGGCAGGAAATCCAGTCCCGAAGGCGGCTGGATCATCCTCTGGGCCGGGGCGTGGATCATGGCGGCCGCGCTCTGCTACGGCCCGCGATGGGCGGACCATGACCTTTGGGGCCACCTGGCGTTCGGCAGGGATTACATCCGGGCCGGGCGGGTTCTGACGCGCGATCCTTATTCCTATACGGCGCGCGGGCGCGTATGGCACGGCCATGAGCCGTTGTTCGAGGCGACGTTCTGGCTTGTTTATGAACACTCCGGAGTTATCGGCCTCATTGCGGCAAACATGCTGATGGGGCTTGGCGCGGCGTTATTCGTCTGGCTGAGCCTGCGGCTGGTCTCCGGCTCGCCGCCGGTCAGGATATTTGTTCTTCTGTTTTCGGTTCTTATTCTCTCGTATTACCTTCAGATCAGGCCGCAGCTTTACACGTACGTCTGTTTCGCGGTCTTCTCTTGGATTCTCTTCAGTTCGCGCGCGACGGGCGGCTGGAAGCGCCTGCTCCTCCTTCCAGTGATAATCATCCCCTGGGCCAACGCCCACGGCGGCTTCATGGCTGGACTTGGGCTGAGCTTCCTGTATTTCATCGGCGGGTGTTTTGAGTGCTTTACTGCCGGATCCGAGTCGCGTCCGGCAATGCTCAGGCGACTCGCCGCGCTGGCTGCCGCGGGACTGCTGAGCGGCGCGGCATCGCTTATCAATCCAATCGGTCTCGACCTCTGGCGGACTTTCTTCCGCGCGCTGGACAATCCATACACCCGCAAATACATACTCGACTGGATGCCGATTCCCTTCCCGCCGGGAAAACTGGCATATCTTGCATATTACATTTTCTCCGCGATCTTCCTTGTCTTCTTCGCGGCGCAGCAGGCAAAGCGCCGTTCGCCGACCGCCATCATCATCGCCGTCGTCGGCATGCTCATTCCGTATCACGGCGCGCGCCATGTGCCGCTATCGGTCATCATGCTCGCGCCGTTTTTTGCGGACGCGCTCGCGGATCGCCTCTCCAGCAGGACCACCTCATGGAAAGCCATGCCTCGCGCCGCGCAGCGCATGATGTTCTCGCTCCTTGCAATCCTGTGCGGCATGTGTCTGTTTGCCGTCTGCATGAACTCGGCGGACCTCCTGCCGCGCCTGAGGCTTACGGACGACATTCCGGTCAACGCGTGCAGGTTCATCAGAGAAGCCGGGTTAAAGGGGAATATCTTTTGCGAATACGGATCCGGCGAATACCTCATCTGGCAACTCGGCGACCGGTGCAAGGTGGGCAAGGACGGGCGTTACGACACCGTCTACCCGCTTGACGTGATCGCGGACAATCTGAAGTTCTTTCATGATGTCCCGACAGATGAGACCCTTTCCATACCGGAGAAATACGAAACCGATATGATTCTGGTCGGATCGCGGCGGAAAGTGGCAGGCCTGCTGGCTGAGAAAGCGCGCCCGCCGCTGACACGGCTGACCTGGGTTAAATTATACGGGGATGAAACCGCGACGCTCTTCGTCAGGGAAGGCATGTTGTCCGCTGAGAACATTGAATCACTGAGAGCGACGGCTACTCGAATTTCCGGGCAGGAACCGGAACATTTCTTCCCCACTCTCAATAGCGTGCCGGTCGAGACGCCTCTTCCGCCGGACATAGTGAATCCGCCGGCGGGAATGAGCCGGCCAGAGAATCATATCAACACAAAAACGCGAAGGGCGGCACATAAAACATATCCATCAAACCTTCCTGGCCTTCCACCTCCCCAGTGAGAACCAGTAACCCACCATCACGCTCTGGACCAGGGACGCGATCACCCATGCATACCAGATGCCCTTTTCCTGCAGGCTCGGTGCGCGCGAAAGCAACACGGCCAGCGGAACCTGAACGACCCAAAGCCCGATGAATGTTATAACCATCGGGGAGACCGTGTCCCCCGCGCCGTTGAGCGCGTTGCTGAGAACTATGCCGAATGACGCCGTTACAAGCCCGTAGGATGAAATCCGCAGGAAGGACCTGCCGGCCTCGACGACTGATTCGGAGGGATCGAATATCCGAATTATCCACGGCGCGAAAAGAATTGAGGCAAGGGCGATTGCGCTCATGAACCCGCAAGCTAATAGGGACGACTTTATCGCGCTCTTCTCCGCGCGGTCGGGCTTGCCGGCTCCGAGGCATTGCCCCACCATCGTCGCGCAGGCCCCGGAAATGCCGAAACCCATGGTCAGCGCGATCATCCTCACGTTCAGACCGACCGAATAACCCGCTATGACCGCCGTGCCGAATCCGGCGACAATACTCATCATGACGATATCCATCGCGCTTCGCAGCATCATCTGCAGGGAACTCGGCATGCCGATGGCGAAGAATCTCCACATCACGGGGAAATCCGGTTTATACCCGTCAATTCCGATGCGAACGCTCAGGCTCCCCCGCCGCAGCAGGCTCAGTCCGATTGCGCACGAGATTGCCTGCGAGATGAGCGTCGCAAGCGCCGAGCCGGCGACGCCCATTTTCGGGAAACCCAGAAGACCGAATATCATGATCGGATCAAGCACGACGTTTATCAGAACGGAAGCGAGCATCAGCAGGAGGGGCGTCATGGAGTCCCCCGCCGCCCTCAGGATCGCGCCGATTACCCACATGCCGAACATGGTGCAGAATCCCAGGAAGGTTATCCGCATGTAGGAGACGGCAAGGGGATAGACCTCCGGTTTCGCCCCCATCCGCAGCACGATGCCCGGAGCAAGCAGCATCCCGGCAATGGTGACCGCGACGGATGCCAGCATGGAGAGGATGAGCGCCTGGGTCGCGCCGTGGCCGGCCTTGCGCATATTCCCTTCGCCGACGGCGCGCGAGATGATCGCCGTGGTTGCCACCCCCACGCCGGCAAAAAATGTCACGAGGAAGAATATGACTGGACGGCTGACGCCGACGGCGGCGATGGCGGCGGTGCCCAGCCTGCCGACGAACCACATGTCCGTCAGCGACAGGGCCTGGAAGAGCAGTCCGCCGATCATGTTCGGCACGGCGAGGGCGATGATGGCCGCAACCACCGGGCCATCGGTCAGGTCCTTCGCGCCGGGCATGAACAGACGCCCGATTTTGTCAAATGCGCTCATATGTCGCGCCATTGTAGCCCCGTCGGGTCGAATATGTAGCAAGTTTATACAGGGAACACGCCATCCCACTGCATTCCAAGTGTTAAGGCTTAGTTACGATACATCAGCAGCAGGGAAGGAATATCGGTTTGAATGAGAAAGTTGCCAAGTCAAGAGTCCGCGTCGTCGTCCGGATTTTACGGTTGTGGATTCTCCTTTCTGCACTCCTTGTACTTCGAACGTCCGAATTTCCCCGTCTTCGATTCGATGTATGTTAGAAATGTCCGTGAAAGATTCACGTAGAGCATTGCTTCTGGAGCATCTAAAAGCACTTCATTCGGATGCACAAGCGTTCCTCTATTTCGGATTGTATTCATACTATCAAGAATTGTTGCTATTGCTCCAATCACCTTCTTGGTTTCACCATCATGTACTGTGGCAACAAGAAAATCTGTAGACTGGTCACGAAGTACTTTGAAGGTGGCTGTTAGGGAGGCATCCGATGGTATTTCCTTCCCGCGAGCAAGGCAGAGTTTCTTCAAGTATCCATGTAAAGCGGTATGAGCACGGTCTACTGCGCTCACTGGACCACGGGTACGCAGTAGCATTTCTGCATCCTTGAGTGCCTCATATACAGTCTCGCTCGTGTCTTGAATCCCAGGTGAGTCTACTTGGCCATTCGCTTCCAATCGGCATGCGACTGCAAGCAGTTCCTTGTGTAAAATAATCTTTTCCCGACTTTCCGCATCTGTATCTTCATCCGGTGGTGGTATCATCTCGAAGACACCCCTGATGATTCTTGCTTGGTCCCTTGGTTGAGAGTCTTTCAGAATCTGCACGAAGGCTTTTCGCGTCGTGCCACACTTGTTTCGATACGCTTGGACGTCGACATCCAAGTCACAGTAGACGTGGTAGAATTTATCATGTTTACTATAGGTAAAGTGGTTAAGGTATCCCTCATGGGTACCAATATAATTTTCTACGAGCCTATTGATTTCGCGCGGTGAGATCATTTCTCTGCAACAGTATCTTCCATCTAACACCGACTCTCGCGGATTCGTTTCACGGTCGAAATGATGTATCCAAGCTCCCGCGCCGGAGTCAGGCAAGCGACGGCCGTTCCAGTGCGCGGCTGAATCACGCGGCCGGCGCGGGACCGGCGGCAACAAGTCTTTTCCGCGCCGCGTCAACGGTCAGATTCAGCCCCTCAAGTGTTCGCGCCCCAAGCAGAAGCAGGTCTCCGGGTTCGGCGAAAACGACCTCGTCAATGGTGAAGCTCCCGCCGACCCGCAGGATGGCGAATCCGATGCTGCGCGTTATAACCTCGCCGTTAGCCATGACGAATCGAACGTCCTTCTTCTCCCGCTTCACCCCGATGCGTTCAAGCGCGGTCGCGGGAATCCAGGTGTGCTCGCTTCCGGTATCCACAATGAGTTTCGGCATGCGAACGGACTTTGACCTGTCCACATGGTTCTCAACCTTGCAGCATGTGTAGAACGTTCCCATAACTATATTGTAGTCTGGCTTTCGGCTTTTTCAACGACAGACCTTCGAACAGACCACTCACCAGCGCATTCTTCCAAGTCATCGTGACAGGGGGGAGACTGCGGGTACCGAGAACCATAACCGCGCGCCGGTCAGAACTTGATGCCCGAGTGGCTGAAGCGCAGCGCTTTCCCGTCGTGATACGTGGCATACTCGGTCACGATCCCGCCCTGATCGCCGCCCTTCATCCAGTGCCACTGCTCCGCCGCGCCGAGGTGTCCTACCTCGCCGGGCATGAGCTTCTTTTCAACCTTTGCCTTGCAGCACTCCTTGTGAGTCGGCGGGATGCGGGTTTCTACGCCGGCTGTCGCTTGGCCTTCTCCGTAGATGTGGACGAAACCGTGGCGCACGTGCCAGCTTTCCAGCTTCGGCCCTGCGTCAGGGGTTTTTACGTGCTTGTGCTCCGGGATGCACTGCCCCGGCAGCAGAAAGATTTCATGCCCGAAATAATTCTGCTCCTTGAAGTTGAGCCAGAAGATGCCGCCCATGCCGATCTCGGTGAACTTGCCCAGACCGAAGTCAGCCACCCAGAACTCATCCCCCTTCAGGCGCGGGACGATCGGATACTTGTGGAAGTCGAACATCTCGTAAAACGCGGCTTTGGCCGCCTCGACGTTGAACGTCCCGTCGGCCTTGTAGAAATGCTCGTTGGGGTAGACCTTCATCTTCTTCTGCTCCTGGGCTTCGGCCCTGGAACCGCCCGAGAGGGCGGTCCACACGCCGCCGAGTATCGCGCTGCACATCACGCCGCGCCTGCTTATGCCGTCCATCAGATGATCTCCTTTCGAGGAATTACTCTATTCTATCTGTCCGATTCTTGTCTCAAAGGCTCAAAGACACGAAGATCTGCGGCTATTTCGCCCCGGCCATCAGCGTCCGGTAGAAATCATAGGCCTTGCCCGGTTTCTCGCCTTCATGCACGACCTTGCGCACGGCCTGAACCATTGCGACGGGGTTCTCGGCGTTGAAGATGTTGCGCCCCATGTCCACGCCGACCGCGCCCTGGTCAATCGCCTTGTAAGCCATTTCCAGCGCCTCGGCCTCGGGCAACTTCTTTCCGCCCGCTATCACGACCGGCACGGGGCATCCGGCGACGACTTCATCGAAACCCGGTTCGCAGTAGTAGGTCTTTACGAAGTGCGCGCCGAGTTCGGCGATCACTCGGCAGGCCAGACCGAGGTAACGCGCATCACGGGCCATTTCCTTGCCTACCGCCGTCACGCCCAGCGTCGGGATGCCGTATTTGTAACCCTCGTTGATAAGTTGCGAAAGGTTGGCCAGCGTAGCTTTCTCGTACTCCGCGCCGATGCAGACCTGAGTCGTGATCGCCGCCGCGTTCAGACTGATCGCATCCTCAATGGCCACGCCAATGACCTCGTTGCTGAGGTCGCGGAAGATCGTCGCTCCCGTACTGCAGCGAAGAACGGTCGGCTTGTCCGTCTCCGGCGGGACGCATGAACGCAGCGCGCCGCGCGTGCACATGAGGCAGTCAACGTGCGGCATCAGCGGCGGGATGCTCAGGTCCATGCGCTCGATGCCGGAGGTCGGCCCCATTATGTAGCCGTGGTCGAAGGCCAGCATGAGCGCCTTGCCTGTAGCCGGGTTGAAGATTTTAGAAAGTCGGTTCTTCATCCCCCAGTCCAGATGCGACGCGCCCTTGAGGAAAAAACCTCTCGTGGCGACCGGTATTCCTACGCCGAAATCCTTGTTCTTCTGTTCCTTGTTCTGGCCGGAATCGTCAGGCACTTTCAACTCCTTCGCTGAATCCTTTGAAGATGAGGGACATTGAGACGGCCCCTGCGTCCTTGTTGCCGATGCTCTTGTCGCCGAGGTTCTTTGCGCGGCCGAAGCGCGCCTTCATTTTACTCGTGGTTTCCGCGCCCTTTGCTGCTGCGTCCGCGGCGCTTTTCAGGCAGTCCGGGATTCCCGCGCCCGCCTTCGCGCCGGTCTGCATGGCTTCGACCGCCGGGATCAGGGCGTCCAGCATCGTCTTGTCGCCCGCCCGGGCGGGAGTGTTTTTCATCACGCCTTCAAGCCCGGAGATGAAGAGGGCTGACAGCCCTTTGGCGTCTAGCGACTTGCCCTTTCCCGCGGCGTCGGACATGCCCAGGAAGAAGCTGCCGAGCAGCGGTCCCGTCGCGCCGCCGTCAATGCCCATCACTGCCCAGGCGGTATCGCTCAGCAGGTCTTTCGTCGCCTTCTTCTTCGCGCCGGAGACGGTTTTCGCAATGGCGTCAGCCGCCCGCAGCATGGCTGATCCGTGGTCCCCGTCGCCGCCGAAGGAATCCAGGCGGCTGAGTTCCTTGTGGTTTGCCTTGATCCGGGCTACGGCGCCCATCAGCATGGCTGACAGTTGCGCCTGAACGAATTTATCGGGCACTGCCTGCGTCTCCTACTTCACGGACCATGCCGGGCAATGGCACGGCGCGTCCCACAGGGAAAGCAGTTCCTTATCCATGCGGCCCAGAATCATCTGGAATCCGCCCATCTCCTGAACGGTAAGGAATTCCCCGGCCAGGCATCGCGCCAGCGCGATCTTCTTCCTGTCCAGAACCTTCTTTACCGATTGCAGGACGATGTATTGCTCCATAAGCGTCGTCGAGCCGACGCCGTTGATGATCGCCAGTACCTCTTCGCCCTTCTTGATCTTAAGATCCTTGATCAGCGCGTCGAGCATGATGGCGGCGGTTTCATCCGCCGACTTAAGTTTTTGCGTCCCGCCCCCGGCCTCGCCGTGCTGGCCCATGCCGACTACCATTTCGTCCTCTTTGACGTCGGCGATGACGCCGCCCGTCGCCGGATGAGTCGCGGCGGATACGGCCACGGCAAGCGTGGCCAGGTTGGCCTCCATGCGTTCGGCGATGGCGGCGCATTCCTCAAGGGACTTGCCCTTCTCCGCAGCAGCGCCGGCGACCTTTATCACGGCCAGGCATCCCGCCAGTCCGCGCCTGTCCGTCGGGTTCTTGCGGCTGCCGGCGGAGATATCCTCGTGAGTCAGTACCTTCCTGACGTTCAAGCCCTCGCGTTTGGCCATTTCCAGCGCCATGTTGGAGGAAAGCACGTCTCCGGCGTGGTTCAGGACGATGAAGAGCACGCCGGCCTTGCGGTTGGCCATGCGCAACGCCTCGATGACCTTCGGTGGGCCGGGGGCGGCGAAAATGTCGCCAGGAACGCTGATATCCAGCATTCCTTCCCCGACGAAGCCGCTGAGGGCCGGCTCATGCCCGCTTCCGCCAAGCGTGACGATGGCGACCTTGTTTTTCGCCTTCGGCCTGGCTCGGACGACGAGGTTGTTGTCCAGAACCTTGATCTTGTCCGCGTTGGCAAGCGCGAAGCCGCGCAACAACTCGCTTACAAGGTCTTCAGGTTTGTTCACAAATTTCTTCATCGGCATGAAATCATCCTCCTGTTTCGGGAAACGATGATCCGAATCGGCATCGGGCTTGAGATGCGAAGCGAAATGGGCGAAGCGCCCCCCGCTACTGCGGAAACATGCGGCTCATGCCGCCCTAGCCTTTCATCTCCATGAGTTCGATCAGGGCATCGCCGTCCGTGATGAAGGCGACACGGAGCTTGTCCGTTGCGTCAAACGGTTGAATCAGCACATTCTTCCCTTTGAGTTCCTTTTTAAGGTCGTCAACCACAAACGCCACGTGCGGCTTTGTCATGACTTCCTTCGGCATCTGGCTGTCCTTCTCAAAGCGAAGGAACTCGATGCAGTAGGGACTATCGTCCGGATTCGTAGCATAGACCTTGCCCGGCGCAATGTAGGTTGCCTTAGGGTAGACCTTGCTGCTTGGAACTCCAAAATGATGGTATTTCGGCATGATCGTGTCTCCTGTCTGAGTTGTGCCAATGGCCGACGTAGTGCGCAGCGGCAACACTTCGGGAAGTCGCTACAGGCATCGGCGTGGAAAAGCGGCGTTTCCGGTCCTACGGAGCGGCGGTCTTCAGACGGTATCCCAACGCCGCATGAAGACATTATATGTCCTAACCCGAATCCCGCTTTGTGTCAAGACCGATGGGACGGACGGCTCATTCCCGTGCGCCGTGCTTCCTCAGCGCCTCGACGACGTCGTGCTGCTTGTTGTGAATCGCATGGGTCAGTTCAGTCTCGTCCCACGAATCCAGGACGTTCATTTCCGCCCCGCCGTCTATCAGCAACTCCACTACTTCCGCGTTCGCGGCAAAATGCAGGGGCGTCCATCCGCAATCGGTACTGACTTTGATATCGGCGCCTTTGTCCAGCAGCAGTCTGACGACTTCCGTCCGGCCTCCAGCACAGGCGTAGAGAAGCGGCGTCCTGTTTGAACCGGCCTTGACATCCACAGGGACCCTGTGATCGAGAAAGAACTGTACGATGCCGATATGCCCGTTGCTTGCCGCCAGGTGCAATGCGGTTGCGCCTTGTTCGTCTCTTGCAAGGGCGTCGGCGCCGGAAGACACGAGACTTCTCACAACATCCTCCCGTCCGTCACTGGCCGCTTCGTGAAGCGGGGTTGTTGTTCCGGTTTCAACCGCCGGTTCTTTTTTATCAGACAGCTCCGTTGCGGTGGCCAGACGAACACGCAATGTAACGGGCAGGCTATCCCTCCGAACCTGTTTCTCCCTAACGGTCACCCGATACTCATCCACGAACATCTCAATGAATCTGCCCGAACCACTCCCCGGCGACACCCCGCCAAACCTTATGTAGGAATCCCACCCGTTCGATTCCTCTGTTCCGTCCTCTTGTTTGATCCACAGCCCTTTGGGCTCGGCAAACGGTCTTTCGCCCCATTTGAGCTCAAGCTCTTGGCCACCGAGCAGCGCAGATAAGCCAGGCTTAGCGCACCACAACGCGACATGCTTCCCGTTTGGAAGAATCAGACGGACAGCCTGCCTGTTCCGGAAAACCATATCCGTAGCGAAAGGCAGTTCCATTTTACTGATGTTGATCTTCTGCGACATGATGCCTTTGCCGTAGAAGAAGACGCGGGAGGCGAGCCATCCGAGCAGTATCAGTATTGGGATCGCAAAGATGAACCCGATGGCTCCGGAGACTTGCCGGATCGTGCGCCTTCTATTGTTGGATTCGTTGTTTGGTTCGACGCTTTGCCCTTTGGGGAGGCGTGTTGAGCGGATGAGAAGCAGTAGCACGGGCAACTCGAAGATGAACAGCATGCCCCCGCCGCTTCCCATCGCTAGACGCGACAGCAGAAGAAAGGCGGAGAATCCGAGAAGCGATCCGCGCCGTGGCAGGTCTTTCAGAAGACCGAGAACGGCAACACTCCCGTAAGACGCAATCCAAATGAGATCATTAATGTAATGCAGGGCTGCGTAGGGCGGATGGGCCATGTGACCGTCCATGCACACGTGGGAGATACCGCATACCACATAGAAGGGTGCTCCAATCAAGGCTGCAAACCTTGCGGTAAGTTGCTCTCTGTTTCTTGGCATCACCATGGTTGGGCAACCCGTTTCTTCATTCGGTTCCATATCTGTCGCGTCCCGTCGGGTACCTCTTCGAGTATTCGTGGGCAGTCATGGACAACTAGGATAATATCCACATGAGGGGCCGTTCAAACACTTTCCGTCACCCCCATAAGCATTTGACTATGGCAACGCATCTAACGATAATGATTGCATGGAGAGGATCGAATGAGTTTCGCTCGAAAAATCAGCAGTACGCGATTTCTGGTCTGCTCCGACATCCACGGCAACTACGCCGCCATTCGGCAGGTAATAGACAACATGCGCGTGTGGGGGGCCGGCCGGCTGGCCGTTCTGGGCGACTACGTGGGTTATGGCCCGTCCCCGAACGAGGTGGTGCAATTCCTGCGAAAGACGGCCGGGGAGATGGTTGCCGCATCCGGAAAGGCAAACGATGTCATCATGGTGCTTGGCAACCATGATCGCTGGGTGCTTGGGGAGACCGACCTGCTGGAACCGACGCATGTGAGAGCGCTGAAATCGCTGCGGTGGACCAGGGCCATCTTCCGCAGGGAGAACCTGGATTTTCTCAATCAGATCAATAACAAGGTCGCGCTTGGCAGCGTCGGGTTCTTCCACGCCTGCCCCCAGGATCAGGTTCCGTTTCCATACCTGGACCCCCTCCACAGGCTTCCGGATAAAATCCGTGGGAATCACATCGAACAACCCTGGACAGACTGGAAGACCAATCCTTTTGGACGCAATGTGCTCTGGCCGGCAGTTAAAACGATGAGGGAGACGCGCTTGCGCATTGCTTTCGTCGGCCATTCGCATCGTCCGTCCGTCACCGGATGGAAGGATAACGGTTTCTTTTTCCCCAAACCTACTCAGAATTGGGAAGACGGCAATTCCCGATCCGACGTCTACCAGATCGAGGAGGGAGCGATCTACATCATCAACGTCGGCAGCGTCGGCTTCCCCAGGGATGGGGACAGCCGCGCTTGTTTCAGCATCTTCGAGCCTAACGATTCGCAGGTCAGGATGTGCAGAGCGCGCTACGACGTGGGCGAGACCATCAAAGAATACGCCAGAAAGCTTGAGCTTGACTCAACATCGGGCACGGAGACTACCTTCGATCCCGACACGCTTTCAGACCTCGTCAGCCTCTTGGGCGACGGCGACGTGAAGTCCGACCTGTTCGATCCGTTTTGATCCCCCCGCAGAGTGAACCGGAGCGATCCGCCATATCTGGGTTATGCCACCGCAACGCCATATTGAGGCCGGAGGCAATAAAACGGAACTTAGCATTATCCTCATTGGCAATAACCGTTGCGCCGTCCAGCACGATGAAATAATTCAGACATTCAGCAATATGGCAGTGACCTGCCGGATCGAACACGCAGAGGGCGGAACTGCGGAATTATCCGATTCGTCCATTTCGCCTGCTTCATGCGGCCAGCGCCATTACATGATCATCGCAGATTGCGGATGCGAGCCGAAAATGCTCCTGGCGCTCTGGGAGGCAAGGCGCAAGGCTGACGTCGTCATTGCCGGAACCGTCCCAGTCTCTTTCGCGGAGGGGATGCGGAACAAGCTGGTCGCATGGGCGCTCAGCCTTCCTGTAAAGAATCCATTCCCGTCAGCCTTAATAACTGGAGGCTCAGCTTCTGATGAAGCGCTCCGCGCCCCGAACGATTGGTTTCCACCCGGCATTCTGACGCGGACGCTGGCGCAGGGATTCAGAGTGGCGGAGGAGCCTTGCCCATCCGGATATGTATCCGGATCCGGCGCGCTGAGCGGTCGAGCCGATATTTCAAAGCTGCTGAAACTCTGGTCTTATCGCAATTCGATTGACAGCGCGGATTACGACTATCGCGCCTTCTTCAGCCGCATTCCGATGCAGAGATACTGGCAGAGGCGGCGCGTTGCGATAACCGTGGCTCTGGCCGGCCCGCCAGGCAGAACGCTCGACATCGGCTGCGGTTCGAGCGTAATCCTCGGACGATTCCCCGGCGCGATCGGTCTGGATGCCAGTATGAAGAAGCTCCGATTTCAGGCCGGACTGGGCAATTCAACCGTGAGGGCAGATATCGCCAGCCTCCCATTTCCCGATGCCTCGTTCGATACGGTTATCTGCTCGCAGGTGATCGAACACGTGCCGAAGTCCCCAGCCATTCTTGACGAACTCTCTCGCGTGATCGCCCCCGGCGGCAGACTTCTTCTGGGCACCCCGGACTACGGGCGCGCGCAGTGGCGCATAATCGAATCTCTATACAGAAAGTTTCAACCCCGCGGCTATGCCGACGAACATATCTCGCACTACGACCTTGAAGAGGTGCGCCGCGAAATGGAATCCAGGGGGATGAAGATGGACTGCGCCAGATACATAATGGGCGCGGAACTTATCTGCCGTTTTCTAAAACCTTGATCAGAACCGCCGCCGCAGACGGCATCAGGTCAATTGAATTTATCGTAGAATATTTTTTCCTTCGGAATTCCTTTAGTCTGAATAGCCTTCACGGAAGCGTCAATCATCCCCGCCGAACCACAGAGATACGCCTCTGCGCTGGAATTCGCCTCGACCTTCCGGTCGAAAATCTGGGTGACCAGCCCGACCTCGCCTTTCCACTCGTCGGATTGTTGCGGCGATGACAGGCACGGCACAAACGTGAAATTCTCCATCTCCTTCTCAAGCGACTTCAGCTCGTCGAGAAGGAACAGGTCGCGCTTTGACACGGCGCCGAAGAAATAAGTCGTCTTACGCCTGATCCCGGTTTCCTTCATATGGCGGACAAGTCCCCAGAACGGGGCCATGCCCGACCCGCCCGCGATCCAGAACATCTCCGCGTCGGAGTCGCTGAGGACGAACTCGCCATACGGGCCGTTGAACTGCACCTCGTCCCCCTCCTTGAGAATCGTGAACACCCATGTCGTGCAGATCCCCCCGGGCGCAAGGCGTATTATAAGCTCGATCGCGCGGTTGTCATGCGGCGGGCTGGCGACTGAGTAGGCGCGATACACCGGCTCCTTGACGTCCCCGTATGCCGGAGTCTGAAGTTGGACATATTGGCCGGGACGGAAGGTTATCGTCTCCGGCTCGATGAGTTCTATTCGCAGAAGTTTGATGTCGTGCGTCATGTCCGCTATGCGGGACACTCGCCCCCTGAAACTGGACACCGCGAAAAGATGTTCCGGTATCTCGACGGCGATGTCGTTGCGGACCTTGACCTGGCAGGAGAGCCGGACGCCGTCGGCGATTTCCTGCTTGCTTAGGTACGGCGTCTCCGTCGGCAGGACGGGGCCGCCCCCAGCCTTCACCTTGAGCTTGCAGTATCCGCATGATCCCCGCCCCCCGCAGGCGCTGGGTATGAAAATGCCTTCCTCCATCAGCGTGGAGAGCAGGGACTTCCCGCCCGCTACTTCCAGGACCTTCTTCCCGCCGTTGACGTCCAGTTTGCATGTCCCATAATTGAGAAGGTATCGCTCCGCAGCGACGATAAGCGCCCCCAGCGCCACAGACACGCCGGCGACCAGCCCGACGGATATCAGGACGACCTTGATCGCCTCGGCATTCATATCCTGATGATCCCGGTGAAACCCATGAAGGCAAGCGCCATGATCCCGGACACGATTAACGTGATGCCCGGCCCGCGCAGCGCGGCGGGAACGCGCGAATGCTGCACCTTGTCCTGAATCCCAGCCATCAGGACTATCGCCATCAGCCAGCCCAGACCGCTGCCGAATCCGAAGGCGACGCTCTGCAGGACGCCGTAGCCCTTGTTGACCATGAACAGGCACACGCCGAGTATCGCGCAGTTGACGGTGATGAGCGGCAGGTATATGCCGAGCGCGAAGTACAGTTTCGGCGAGTAGCGTTCGACGATCATCTCGACAATCTGCACGAAACCCGCGATGACTACGATAAAAAGGAGCAACTGAAGGCTCAGGATCGCATGGTCATACCCGGGCGGAACCATGCGGCTCAAAGGAAGAAGCGCGTAGTGATAAAGCAGACTGTTCAAACCCGCCGTGCAGGTTGTCGTGAAGCATACGGCGACTCCCAACCCGACGCTGGTCTTCACCTCGCGCGATATGGCGATGAATGAGCACATTCCCAGAAAGCGCGTCAGCAGGATGTTGTCCGTCACCGCGGCGGAGACGAGGATGAGCAGCATGGTCGTAAGGAATCCGGGATCGTGGGTCATGGCTTTGCCTCCCCGGGTTTCTGCGCCCCGTCGCCGGTATAATGACGGGCGATCCAGACCGCTCCCGCCAGAGTGAAGAACGCGCCCGGCGGCATGATCATGATGACCCACTGATGCCACCACATGTCGCGCAGCGGAAGCGGATATCCCAGCACGGTCCCGAAACCCAGCGTCTCCCGGAAGCACGCTATCGCTATCAGCACGAGAGAGTAGCCGACTCCGTTTGCGATTCCGTCAACCAGCGACGGGAGGGGGGGATTCTGCATGGCGAAAGCCTCGGCGCGGCCCATGATTATGCAGTTTGTGATGATCAGGCCGACGTAAGGGCCGATGATCTTGTGCGCGTCCGGGAAGAGCGCGCGGATCGCCGTGTCAACCATCATCACGAAGCATGCGGCGATAAGTACCTCGGCAATCATCCTCACGCGGCGCGGCATGTAATTCCGCAAAAGAGAAACGGTCAGATTGGTGAGCGCCGTCGCCCAGATCAGCCCCGCGCACATCAGCAGCGTGTTGAAGAGGAGGTTCGTCACCGCAAGGGTCGAGCAGATTCCGAGGACCTGGCGGAAGATCGGATTCTCGTCTAGGATGCCGCGCCGCAGCGTTCCAGCCGGTTTCTTCGGTTTTGCGACCGCTTGCGGCGTTGTCGTCGTTTCCTCAGTCATGCTTTTCCGCCTGTGGCTGCGGGGCGGCCCGGTTGCCGAATGCCCGCTGGAATGATTCCAGGTTCTCGTTGAGCAGCCTGTCCAGCGCCATGCAGGTCTGCGTCGCCCCGGAGATCGCGTCAACGTGGCGATTGACCATGTGCGTCCCTGACGGCGGTTCCTGGAGGCTTATGTTGATGAGCTTGGGCGCCTTCGGCTCGACGAAAATCGAAAGTCCGGCGAACTTTTCCCGGAACCATTTCTCCTCGATGCGCCCGCCCAGCCCCGGCGTCTCTTTCTGATCCGTAAAGGCAATGCCGATGACGGAATCCGCCTTCGGACTGACGGCGAGCATCCCGCGGATCGGCGCCCAGAATCCCAATCCGTCAAATTCGAAGGCGTAACCGATGAGGCTCTCCGGATTGAATCCGCCGTCGGAGCGCCTCGGCTCCCTGTAGGCCGTCACTAGCGGGAATTTCCGGCCCGTTTTCGGATCGGCGATTGTCATTGTCTGGTCGGTGTGCTTCTCGACAATCGCAGGGGCGTCCTTGCGATCGAACGCCTGCCCGCCGGCCAGATCGAAAAGCTCGACCAGGACGGCGCTGCGACGCAGGGACTCGTTGCCGGCGACGACTTTCACGGTCGTTACCTGTATGACGCTCACCGCTGCCGCAAGAATGACCGCCAGCGCTCCGATGAACGCCAGCGCGAATCCCGGCGAATTGATGTCCCTTGTCTTTCCTGCCATCGCTCGTCAGCCCGCCGGCTTATCCCTCAACTCCGGTTTCGGCGCGGATTTTTTCCGCGCCTCCAGTGCCTTCATCGCCATGTCCAGCGAGGGCGCGATCATGTTCCCGATCAGTATCGCGAAGGCGACGCCCCCGGCGAAGATGGACTTCGCGCGGAAAAAGACGATCAAGGCCCCTATCAGAAGCCCGTAGACAACCATTGATTTCTTGTTCCTGGGCGCGGAGACCGGATCGGTCGCCATGAAAAACGCTCCGTAGAGCAACGCGCCGGAAAGCAGCGTGAATGGAACGGGTGGGACGACCTTCGGCCCAAGCGCCGCGCCCATGCCGAGATTGCACAGAACAGCGCCTAACAGGACCGAAACGACAATGCGCCAGTTTGCCGTCCTGGTCCCCAGCAGGTAGATGCCGCCGATCAGGATGAGCAGCGCGCTGACCTCCCCGACGCTTCCGGCGGCAAGAACGCTCTTGTTCCCCGCATATTCGAACACGCCGCCGATCTGCCCCGTGAAGAGGTCAATAAGCGAAGTCGAGTAGCCGAAATCGCGCCGGGCGACCATCGGCGTGGCCTGCGTCAGCGCGTCAATACCCTTCGTCACGTCGGCTTGGGCAAGCCATTCCGGAGCCTTGCTCATCGCTCCCATGGACCACTTTGCGAACCCGCCGGGGAAGCCGCGGAACGCGGGCGAAAAGCTGCCCGTCATCTCCTCAGGAAAGGCCACGTAGATGAACGCCCGCCCGGTCACGGCGGGATTGAAGACGTTGCGCCCGAATCCCCCGAACGCCTCCTTGCCGAACAGGATCGCGAACACAATGCCGACAGTTGCCATCCAGAGCGGGATTTCGGCGGGAAGCGACAGGGAGAACAGCGCGCACGTCACGAGGCAGGCCGTGGAAACCGAATCCCCGCGCTTGCTGGAGGTCAGCCATTCGACCATCACGCCGGCGAACGTCACCCAGGCCAGTAGGGCCATGCAGCGCCAGCCGAAGAAGTAGACCGCCCCCAACTGGCATGGAACAAGCGCCGCGAGGACCTTCGCCATGATCGGCTGCCTGGCGAAGAACCCGCGTTTCTTGACGCCCTTCCTGATGGGGATATCAACCATGTCCCACCGAGGCGATAATCGCCGAAAATCACGAACCGGACAAACCTGCTGGCTGCGGCCATACTATTAGCTTGCCGGGGGGGTGTCAAGAATCGCGCGCGTCGTTTGAATTGACATGCCTGGATGGGCTGAAATAGAATTATAATGATTTAATTGGGGTTTTAGCCCGCAATCCAGTGTGAGAGACGGGGAGGACGCGATGCGGCAAAGGATGATACGGGCATTTGCCCAGGCGACGGCGCTTTTTACGTTCATTCTGCTGCGCGCTGCGCCGGCGGACGATGCAGGGCAAACCATTAACGCGCTCTGCCGCAGGCTTGACGACCTGTTGCCGATGGAATGCGCATGCGAGGCGCGGATATCCCTGCTTGAGAATTACCTGAAAAAGAACGGCGTTCCGAAGTCGCTGCGCCCGATCGTGAAGCTGTCGCTGGGGCCGGGGGAGAAGACCGGCATCGAAATGAAGATGCCCTCCTTCATGGGCGGGGCGGGGCAGGGGCTTATGCCCGCCGGGGGCGAGTACGAAGGTTCGAAGGCCGGAAGCGCGCCGGCATTCATCAATACCGTCGTCGGTTCGGCCAATCCGAGGGCAATGTCTGCGCGGCTGAAACGCCTTTCCCGCAAGGCCGGATCCGTTGAGCTGACAAAAGTCAAGGAGGGGGATGAGACCTTCGATGTTCTGGATTTCCGGGACACCTACCTGCCGGCTTCGGCCATTGGACATCTGCTCAGGTTGAAGCTCTGGATAGGATCTGACAGCCTGATCCATCGGGCGCGGCTCTACACAAGTCTTCATGGCATACTCAGCGTTACGGTGAAATATAACGACTTTGAAATCGGCGGGAAGAAATACAAGGCCGTACGGCTGATTAGCGTATTGCCGATGCTTTCCGAATACGGCGAGACGACGACTCAGCCGTTCGGTTTTCAGTTTGAGAATTACGCAGTCGCTTCGGCGGGGGAGGCAGACGCTCCGGGCGGGACGTCAAAGGGCGGCGCCGCCAGGGACGGCTCAAAGAGCACAAAACCTGTCAAGGGAGGAGGCGCGCGTGAATAAGATTCTTCGCTGGTACGGAGTGCCCGCCCTACGGTTGACTATGCCATTGACGTTCTTCTTCTTCCTCGTCGTGGTCTCCGTGTTCGGATTGCAGAATGCTGTTCTGGCGCAGGAAAAACCGCTGGACGACGAGCAAATGGCCGCGCTGGCCGCCTCCGGGCAGCCTGAGGAATTCAACTTCATCGTCCTGGGCGACGTTCACGGCGTTTTCGACGTGATGTCGAAAATCATGGAGCAGTCGAAAGCGGACAAGCCCGCCTTCGCCGTTCAGATAGGCGACCTTTTCGCCGGTATGGAAAACTCCGACGAAGCCTTCAAAGCCTATGTTTCCGCGATCCGTAACTCCGGCATACCGTGCTTCACGGTCATGGGAAACCATGACTGCCACGCCGGATCGCGCGATCGCTTCCACAAGCATCTCGGCGCGGAGGACTACTCATTCGATTACGGTCCGGTCCGTATTATCGTTATGGACACGTCCCGGCGCTGGATGTCAACGGCGCAACTTGCATGGCTTGATGAAAAGCTGCGGACGGACAAGCGGGCGATGATCTTCACGCACATGCCGCCGCACGCGGGCGACTGGTGGGTGAACGCCTTTCACGGCGGATCGCGGGAATTTTTGCGACTGTGCGAAGAGCGCGGGGTTGAGCAGGTATTTCTTGGCCACGTTCATATTCTCGACTGGGCCGAGTTCGGGGCTGTGCCGATGACCTGCGCGGGCGTCGCGGGGATCAAGGCGGCCTTCGCGCCAATGGGGGTTCCGTTCCGGGGGTACGTGAAGGTTCGCGTGACGAAGGACGGATCGGAAGTCAGCGCCGTCGCCTTTGACGAGACGGGCAAGGGCGCTGGGCCGGCGCGCATCATCCACCCGCTGAAGCCGCGCGCCGGGCGGACTTCGGCGGAAACCGGCGGCGGCGTTAAGCAACAAGCCGGGGAGAAACCGGCGGCAAAAGCGCTCCGCGCCATCGGGTCATGCCCGATGGGCGGAAAGGTCAACGCGGAAGAAGCGGCGAAACGCGCGGCAGGCGACGCCCGGGCAAACCTTCAGGATTGCATCGAGCGCTACGTCGCGGAACTAATGAGCAAGATTATTTTCGAATCGGTGAAGAACGTTGACCCGGACGGCAATGAGACGATGGAATACGTCCACACCGTGTCGAAGGCGGTTGCTTACGCGCTGATTGACGGGGCTGAGATCGAGCGGACGTGGACGGAGGAGAGAAAAGGCGTTCTGCGCGGCGATCAGAAAGGCGAGGGGAGCGGCGCGGCGCTGACGGCGGCGATGGCGTCGGCAGCATGCCCGCTTGACGCGGTATGGAAGGAGACGGCGAAGGCGGCGGCGCGTCTGGCAATGGCTCCGCGCACGCCTGATATGGCGCTGTCCCCGGGACCGGTTTTCGGAAAGAGCATGGACGCGGCCATGAAGGCGCTGAACGCGGAGATTGAGGCGAGACGGGGCAGGAAGCAGGAGTGAAACGGAAAGCAATTATGGCATAGCGATAATGCGGCGCAGAGATGGCTGTTGTTTCTGGATGGAACACCGGCCGGCTCGCGGACCCGCCTTCCGCCCATTCTTCGCTTCGGATCATTATAACATGACCGTCCTGCTTGTCATCGGCCTGATTTCGGTGTAGAAGAATGATATGCCTGTGCAGAGTGAAACACGGCCTGACCATTCCGCCCGTTCGCGCGTTTGCGCCCTTGTGGACTGCAACAACTTCTACGTCTCCTGCGAGCGCGCCTTTGCCCCGTGGCTGGAAGGCGTCCCCGTCGTCGTCCTGTCCAACAACGACAGTTGTGTCGTCGCCCGCTCCAACGAGGCCAAGGCGCTCGGCATAAAAATGGGCGCCCCCGTCCACCAGATCGCGCGGATGCTCAAGGAAAACAGCGTGAAGGTTTTCTCATCGAATTACACGCTATACGCCGACATGTCCCGCCGCGTCATGGAAACGCTGTGCCGCTTCACCCCCGACGTGGAAATCTATTCCATTGACGAGGCATTCCTGGACCTGACGCATGTCCCCTGCGGCGACCTTGACGCATACGGGCGGCGCATCCGCGACACGGTGAAGCGCTGGACAGGCCTGCCCGTGACGGTCGGAGTCGCGCGGACCAAAACACTGGCCAAAATATGCAACCATATCGCCAAGAGGTCCCAAAGGGCGCGCGGAGTCCTGAACCTCGCTGATTCGCCGCACCTTGACCACGCTCTGGAAATGACGCCGGTTGACGAGGTCTGGGGGATCGGGTGGAGCCATGACAGGCTCCTGCGCGCGCGCGGCATTGAGAACGCGCTCCAACTGCGCGACGCGGACGACCGCTGGGTCAGGAAGCGCATGGGCGTGGTCGGCCTGCGCACGGTCCACGAGCTTCGCGGAATCCCCTGCCTGGACGTCGAGACCGGCGCAGACCCCGCGAAGACAATCTCCACCTCGCGCTCCTTCGGGCGGCTGGTCGAGTCGTTGCGCGACATGGAGGAGTCCGTCGCGACGTTCGCGTCAAAGGCGGCGGAGAAGCTTCGGAAGGAACGTCTGGCAGCCGGGGCAATCATGGTTTTCATCATGACCAACCGGTTCCGCGAAGAGCCGCAGTACTTCAATTCCTCAATCATGCGCCTCCCCGCGCCGACGAATGACACGCGGGATCTGCTCAGGAGCGCCGGCGAATGCCTGAGGCGGATTTACCGTGACGGCTTCCGCTACTACAAGGCCGGCGTGATGTTCATCGAGCTTGTCCCGGAGGACCGTATACAGGGCAGCCTTTTTATCCCGGCGCAGCGCCCGGACTCGCGCCGGCTGATGCAGGTCATGGACCGCGTGAACGGGGCAATGGGCGCGGACACTCTCAAATTCGCCGCGCTGGGCATTGAGCAGGGCTGGCGGACGCGCTTCGGCAAACTCTCCCGGCGATACACGACGAGCTGGGATGAGTTAATGACGGTACGAGCGTAGCGCGGCGATGCGACTGGGGTGGAATCCGAATGGATGTCGCGCCGGACAAAACCGAATACGCGGAACCGGAAGGCGGGCGCGGCGCGGTAATCTGTCCCGGCTGCGGGGTGGCGATTCCTGCGGACGCGCTCAGGTGCCCGAAGTGCGGCAGGCGGGATGAAGCCGTCTCCGCGATCGAGTGTTTCCCCATTGAAGCCGACCGAATCCCCAGACCGTGGAAGGCGTTCTTGTCGGCGTGGCTTCTGCTGACGAAGCCGAAGGACTGCTGGGCGGCGATTCGCGGCAAGGGCAATCTCCGCCACATATTCGCGTTCTGGCTGATGTGGCAGATTATCGGGATTAACCTTTACGCCCTGAGGCCGTGGAATTTCATCCGGGTCTGGGTGGACGATCCGCCGTTCAGAAACGTGGGCGACGTCTTCGGCCTTGCTCTCGGCATAAGTATCATTGCGCTGGTTGTTCAACTGACCCTGTACGTCTGCCTGCGAATAGTCTGCTTCGTCAACTGGGCGCCCCGGGCAAGGCTCGGCGGCGTAATGTACGTCCTTGCGATGATGCCGCTGGCAATGGCCGCCACACGGACGGATATCTGGCTTGGGAGGGGCTTTTGGGTTTTCGGTACCGCATATCAGCCGTTTCAGTCGCTGCAGCTCCTCTGGAATTACAGTAGCCTGCATGAGATTGTCTTTTACGATTGGGGGGCGAACGCAGTCAGGCTGTTTCTGCTGGTTGTCTTCGTTCCGCCCTTTTTGAAGCATCGGTGTGGTTTCACGAACGGATGGGCTGCGGTAGGATGCTTCATGGTTCCCCTGATAGCGCTGTCCTGCACGACTGCGTTGATCTTTCTGATGGCGTATCTTTGACGCGCCGTCAGACTGGTGCGTCCGTCGCGCGTGCTGGCGGCGCGTTTGTGAACATGATGTCTTCACCCGGAGTTCATGCCATGAAGAGACGGGAATTTCTCGGGGCCTCGGCGGCTGCGCTTGGTTCCGTCCTCGGCGCTTCGCAGGCCCGCGCCGGACAACCAAAAAGCGATAACGGAAAGGACGGCGAAATGAAGGCAGGTTTTACCCGGGTGAGCATAACGCCCCCCGTCGGGACGAAGATGATGGGCTTCGGCGGACGCGATATGGAGCGCGGCTGCGCGGGCGTTCACGACGACATTCACATCGCCGCGCTTTACCTTGAACAGGACGGCGAGAAGGCGCTCATAATGGCCTGCGATCTCTGCTTCCTCGGGCGCGAGGAGGCGGACCGCTTCAAAGGCGCGATCGGGCGCATGGCCGATATCCTTCCGCGCCAAATCCTGATGAACGCCTCCCATAACCACGTCGGGCCGTCGGTCGGGACATGGTACTCCGCAGGATACGAAATCCCGGACAGGCTCTATCTGAACGACCTTGAAGCAGCGACTGTCCGCGCCGCGAAGGAGGCGATGGAATCAGCCCGGCCCGCCACAATCCAGGCCGGCGTCGGCCGGACAAAGCTGCCCATGAACCGCCGCCGCAGAATGCCGGACGGCGCAATCGAGAACCGCCCCAACCCGGACGGATACGTCTACGACCGGCTCCCCGTCTGCCTCGCCGAAGATGCTGACGGGAAGCCGATCTGCCTCATGTTCTCGGTCTCGACGCATCCCTCGATGATGAGCGGATGGGATATTTCGGCGGAATACTGCGGCGCGGCGGTCCGGGGGATTGACAAGCTTATCGGCGCGGAATGCGCCATGTTCCTTCAGGGCTGCGGCGGCGACTCAAAACCTTCGGTGATAGGTCGGGGCGGGGTTGACCGCTGGCAACCGGGGACGTGGGAGCTTATGGAGGAGGCTGGCGCGATGGTCGCCGGGGAGGTTGCCGCCGTCATCAAGAGCAGTCTGAAACCCGTTGTGCCGTCGCTCAGGACGGCTTCCGTGGAGATGCGCTGGCCGCTTCAGGAGCCGTCCGAACGCCGTTTCTACGAGGAAATTGCCCAGGCCGAGAAGAACGGGAACTCCGTCCGCAGGATGTGGGCGGAACAGATCATCCGCCGCATGGACCGTGGCGAGACTCTGCCGAAGTCCTTCACGCTCACCGCGCACGGGGTCAGGATCGGCGAAGGACTTCGCATCGTCGGCATCGAAGGCGAGGCCGTAGGGGAGTGGGGAAAGTTCATCGAGGAGTTCTACGGCGGCGGCGTGACGTTCCCGCTTGGTTACACGGATGGGCAGGGCCTGTATCTGCCCACGACGCGGATGCTGCCGGAAGGTGGATACGAGGTGGTCAGTTCATGGGAATACGGGCTTGCCTCCGCGCTTGCGCCGGGGATGGAGGATGAAGTCGCGCGGGCGATGCGGAGGATGGGCGAGCTGGGGGTGAAGTGAAGGTTCCGACGGCGCGGCGCCATGCCGCATCCCGCCGGAAAATGTTTTGCACTCCCGCGCAATATGGATTAGATAATCCGCAGGTTCTTTGCCGTTTCCACGTGGTCGGACACGAAAGGAAAGCAAATGCGCAAGTTTCCATATGTCAGATTGTCCATGATGATGTTCCTGCAATACGCGGTGTGGGGCGCGTGGCTGCCGATGGTTGCCAAATATTTGTCTTCTCCGCAGATTGAGTTAGAGGTCAAGGATTGGGCGGCGATTTGCAAGACTTTGACCGAGGACGGCGCAAAGGCAGAACCGTCCATTAACAAAGCTTTTTGGGAGGCGCTGGCCAACTCCAAAGACGCCAACCTCGATCTCTTCAAGAAGGCTTCGACAGGTGCGGCGCTAGACGCGCAGGAGCAGATTAAGCTGTCGTCCGACCTTCAGGCAATCCTGGCAAGCGCCGAAATCTACAAAGACCGGGACATGTCATGGATTCAACGCACGCCCAAGATCGGCACACTGCTTGACAGACTCGCTGACAGTGACAAGGGGGCATTTACTGAAATTGACAGGCTCTCGCTGAACCGGCTTATGTTTTTCCACGCCAACCCGGATAAAACCGTCGTCAGAGAAGGCGGCTTGGGATTTACATGGGCGCAGATAGGCCTGATCCTGGGCCTGGCTGGTTCGATCGGGGCGGTTCTTTCACCGTTCATCGCCGGGCAGTTCGCCGACCGCTACTTCTCAGCCGAACGTTTTCTGGCCGTAATGATCCTCATCGGCGGATGCGTCAAGTGGCTTACCGCATACCAGACAACATATACCGCATGGTTGTGGCTCTCGATTCTATACAGCGTGGCTTTTATGCCTACTCTGGCGTTGACGAATTCAGTCGCCTTTGCGCACATGACAAACCAACAGAAGCAATTTCCCATAGTGCGCGTGTGGGGAACTCTGGGATGGATTGCGGCCAGTTGGGCGTTCCCATTGATCTGGTTGCTGACCAAGATCGAATTTCAGGCGCTCCCG
The DNA here is from genome assembly GCA_022711755.1 of Planctomycetota bacterium. Classification (GTDB taxonomy): domain Bacteria; phylum Planctomycetota; class Brocadiia; order SM23-32; family JAKLEA01; genus JAKLEA01. Next base: position 26,208 of record JAKLEA010000011.1, on the reverse strand, counting down.
CCATTTTATAAGGGCGAGGATCTGCCCAACTCCACCGAGTTGCTGGTCAACGGCCTGAAATTCGCGGGTATGCTCTCGTTCGCATACGGACTTTTCTGTTTCTTCCTGCCGCATACCCCGCCAAAGAAGGACGCGGTTGAAAAGCTCGCCTTCGCCAAGGCATTCAAACTATTCAAACAACCTTCATTCACAATCCTGCTGCTGGCCAGTATTCCCGTCAGCGTAATTCTTCAGATCTATTTCATTCAGACTTCGGCCTTCTTCGGAGCGATTGGCGTGCCTGATTCGCACATAGGTCCGGCGATGACGATAGGGCAGTTCGCCGAGATATTCGCCATGGCGCTCCTGGGAGTGATGCTGGCCAAGGCTGGTTTCCGCTGGACGATCTTCGTGGGGATAATGGCTTACGTGGCCAGGTTCAGCATCTTCGGCACGACAAGCCTGCCCGTCGGCGTCATTGTAGCCAGCCAGTTCTTCCACGGTTTCTGTTATGCGTGTTTCTTCGCCGGGAGTTTCATATATGTTGACCGCATCGCCCCGAAGGATATCAGGCATTCAGCCCAGACGTTATATGGAATGTTCATTCTTGGCCTTGGTCCGGTGCTGGGCGGGTACTATTGCGGATGGCTGGGTAAGCATTATGCGGTGGCAGGCGCGCAGCTTAACTACTCCGGCCTATGGTATAATCTTGCCATGATTGGTTTAGTCACCGGAATAGCCTTCGTCGTTCTGTTCAGAACCGCCCCGGCGGCGGAAGAAGAAGGGAAGGCTGCAAGCGCCTGAAGAAGCTCTGAATCTGGAATTTGGGCTGAACCCGCAGCGGGAAATGTTACTGGAGACTATGAAATGAGAATCACACTCGCATTTGCGCTGTTTCTTTGCGTGACATGTTCAACTCTTGGAGCACAGGATAAGCCCCAGGGCGCTCCCGACGCCGAGAAGATCGGATGGCGTCTGGGTACCCAGTTGTGGAGCTTCAATCGCTTTACCTTCTTCGAGGCGATCGAGAAGACCGCCTCCCTCGGCTTGAAATACGCCGAGGCCTTTCCTGGCCAGAAACTCTCCAAGGACAAGCCGGACGTCGTTTTCGATCACAATATCCCAGTCGAAATCCAGCGCGAGGCGATGCAGAAACTCAAGGAAGCGGGCGTGACGATTGTCAACTACGGCGTCGTTGGCCTGGGCGCGAACGAGGCGGAGAACCGCAAGGTCTTCGACTTCGCTCGGACAATGGGTATTGAGACCATCTGCTCCGAACCCGCCCCGGAAGACCTGCCGGGAATCGCCAAGCTCTGCGAAGAATACGGCATCAATGTCGCCATCCACAATCACCCGCTTCCGACACGCTACTGGAATCCGGACGCCGTGCTCGCCGCGCTCAAGGGCATCGAGAGCAAGCGCGTCGGCGCGTGCGCGGACACCGGGCACTGGCTCCGATCCGGTATCAACCCCATCCAGGCGATGCAGAAACTTGAAGGAAAGATAATCTGCTACCACTTCAAGGACCTCAACCGCCCCGGACTGACCGGCCACGACGTCCCATGGGGGACCGGCAAAGGCAATGCTCGGGCCATGCTTGAGGAAATCCGCCGCCAGAACTTCAAGGGCGTCTTCTCAATCGAATACGAACATAAATGGACCAATTCGCTGCCGGATATTGCCGAATGTGTCGCGTTCTTCAACCAGACGGCCGCTGAACTGTCAAAGGGTGAAACGAAGTAAGCCGGAGCATCATCACCGCGGCAAAAGGCCCGGCGAGTCCGCGACCTCGTTGGAGGAATTCCAAACCATGCTGAATAAAGGCATCACGAGACGCGGATTCATCGGCGCCTCGATCAAGACGGCGGCGGTCTTCACAATCGTTCCGCGCTACGCTCTCGGGGGGGCCGGTCAAACCCCACCGAGCGAAGTCATCACTCGCGGAACCGTTGGTTGCGGGGGAATGGGCTACGGCGCGCACGTTCACGAGAACAAGGACGGCCCGGTAAGGCAGATCGCCGTCTGCGACGTGGACCAGAACCACCTGAACCGCGCCCTGCAGAAGGCCGGCAAGGGCTGCCGCGCTTTCAGCGATTTCCGCAAGGTGATGGACATCAAGGAAATTGACGTCATCCATATCGCCACGCCCCCGCACTGGCATGCCCTCGTGAGCATCGCCGCCGCGCAGGCGGGCAAGGACGTCCTCTGCGAGAAACCGATGCACCGCTTCATCGCCGAAGGCCGGGCGGTCATCGAAAACATCAAGAAGTACGGACGCGTCTTCCAGATCGGAACCTACGGGCGTTTCCATCATTACGAGCATATCGGCAATTCCAAACAGATGAAGAAGCTTGTCCAAAGCGGCATGCTTGGCAAGCCGCTCGTCGCCCGCGTGACCCGCGCAAACAACTTCAACTGGAAGGTCGGCATGTGGAGCGGGATGATCAACGCCACACCCATGCCGGTCCCCGGCGAATTGAATTACGATATGTGGCTCGGCCCCGCGCCGGTCAAGCCCTATCACCCGCACCGCGTCCACGGCAGCTTCCGTGGTTATTGGGACTACGACGGCGGCGGGCTGGCGGACATGGGACAGCACTACCTCGACCCGCTTCAATACATCCTGGGCAAGGACGACACAAGCCCGGTCGAGATCGAAACCTATGCGCCCTGGCCGACCCACCCGGACGCATGCGGCGCGTGGGGACGGTTGACACTCAAATACGAGGACGGCGACACAATCATCCTCGAAAGCGGAGAATGGGGAATTCCAGAGCCGGGCGAGCACGCTTTCCTTGAAGGCCCGAAGGGCAAGGTCTACGCCGGGCATCGCACGGAGCCGGCGGGGCTTTTCGACCAGCTCAGCCGCTTCCCCGACCCGCCGGAACTCGTGAACTTCTACGACGACGCGATCAAAACGCGCCGTCAGGCCGGCGGCAACGCGGAATCGTCACACCGCTCCGCCTGCCTGATGCACCTGAGCAACATCGCCATGCGGACAGGCCGGAAGCTGCGCTACGATCCCGTAAAGCAGGAATTCCCCGGCGACGAGGAAGCCAACCGGCTGGTCAACGTCCCGATGCGTGCGCCCTGGCATCTGTGAGCGCCTGACGGACGCGGACGGATCTCTGACGTGTGCAAACGCCGCGCAATGGGCGGACGGCAATGACTGAAAAAACGATTTCACGAAGAAGGCTGCTCGGCGCCTCGCTGAAGGCCGCCGCAACTTTCACGATTGTCCCGCGCTACGTCCTCGGCAGCGCAAGCTACATCCCCCCCAGCGAGAATATCACGCGCGGCGTCATCGGAACCGGCAGCATGGGCATCGGCGCGCACGTCTTCGAGAACAAGCCCGGCAAGGCCCCCCTGACCCTGGCCGTCTGCGACGTTGACGAGAATCACCTGGCCGAGGCCATGCGCAAGGCGGCGCGGGGATGCGACGCATACAGGGATTTCCGCCGCGTCCTGGAGCGTAAGGATATTGACGTCATCCACGTCGCCACGCCGCCGCACTGGCACGCGCTGATCACCATCGCCGCCGCGCAGGCCGGCAAGGACGTCCTCTGCGAGAAGCCGATGCACCGCTTCATCCGCGAGGGGCAGGCCGTGATTGACGCGCTCAACCGCTACGGGCGCGTCTTCCAGATCGGCACCTACAACCGCTTCGGCGGATTCGAGCACGTCGGGTGGTCCCCCCGACTCAGGAAAATCTGCCGCAGCGGGATTCTCGGTAAGCCCCTGACGGTGAGGATCACGGGCGCGATGGGCTTCGAATGGAAGGTCCAGCGGCATTCCGGCATCCCGAATCCAACGCTGGAAGCCGCTCCGAAAGAGTTGGATTATAATATGTGGCTCGGCCCCGCGCCCTGGAAGCCCTACCATCGCCACCGCGTCCACGGCAGCTTCCGCGGATACTGGGATTACGACGGCGGCGGGCTGACGGACATGGGCCAGCACTTCCTCGATCCGGTGCAATACTTCCTGGACAAGGATCACACCAGCCCCGTGGAGATCGAGGCCGAAGCCCCCTGGCCGGTCCACCCGGACGCGGTCGGCGTATGGGGACGCATTGTGATGAAATACGAGGACGGCGACACAATCATCCTCGAAAGCGGCGAGTGGGGGACTCCGAGGGAAGCTCCCGATGCCCCGCTGATCGAGGGGCCGAAGGGCAGGATCTATCCCCAGAACCGGACCGATCCCCCCGGGCTGTTCGAGCTGCTGGACAAGTTCCCGGAAGAGCCGCGACTGATCCCCTTCTACAATCAGGCGATCAAGGAGCGCAAACAGGCCGGCGGCAACGCGGAAGTTTCGCATCGCTCGACCATCCTGCTGCACATTGCGAACATAGCGATCCGCACGGGGCGCAAGCTCCGCTTCGATCCCATAACGCAGACTTTCCCCGGAGACGATGAGGCCAACCGCCTCATTGACGTGCCGATGCGCGCTCCGTGGCATTTGTAGCTTGAGAGGAAGAACAAGTGGCAGACAAGACAACCGCGAAGAAAAGGCTTTTCTCAATCGCATTGCTGGCCGGAACCGTCATCGCGCTTCCGGTCCTGTTATTGACTTCGTGCGCCGGAACGGAGAAGACCGCCGCCGTCGCCGAAGATGCGCAGGGCGTGGTTCAGGAAGCCGCCGCGCAAACGCCCCCCGAAGCGAAAGCGGATGTCCCGGCCCCGGCTGCCGTTGTCCCGGCCGCTGTGGACATTGACGCTGTCCTGGAAAAACTCCCGACTCAGAACAGCGGCAAGGCGCTGGAGGTCAGCCGTGAGCTTGTCTCGGCGGGACCCCTTGCCGTCGCGAAGATCGCGGACATGCTGGTCGAGCCGGGCAAGGGCAACGATGTGAAGGCCCGGCTGGCGATTCACGGCATGGCCATGTACGTCAACCGCCCCGGAGCGGAGAAGGAACGGCAGATGTACGCGCTGGCCATCGTTGCGGAGTTGAAGAAGGACAGGCCCGCGCCGATCAAATGCTTCCTGATGCAACAGTTGCACATCGCGGGACGCGACGAGGCGATTCCGGCGCTCGGCGAAGCGCTGCTAGATCCGGAGCTTTGCGAGACTGCGGCTCAGGCGCTGATTGCGATCCCGGTTCCTGAGACGACCGCCGCGCTGGACGCCGCGCTTGCAAAGGCCGAGGGCAAATCCCGCCGCACAATCGTCCAGGCTCTGGGCGTCGAACGCGACGCGAAGGCCGTTCCGCTCATACTGAAGGAAGCCGCTTCGGAAGACCCGGAGACGCGGGAGGTCGCGCTGTTCGCGCTGGGCAACATCGGCGATCCGACGGCGAAAGACGTCCTGCTGAACGCGATGAAGACCGAGACCGGTTACATGCAGAGCAAGGCGACGGAGGCCTGCATGTTGCTGATGCGGCGCATGATCGAGGACGGAAAGAAGGCGGAAGCGGCGGAAATGAGCCGGCAGATATTGAAGGACTGCGCCGGCGACGAGATGCGCCACGTCCGCTGCGCCGCGCTCAGGCGCCTTGCCGAGGCTGACGGGGCGGCGGCGCTGGGGGACATCTTCGCCGCGATGGAGAGCGAGGACTTGCAGATCCGCACGGTGGCGGCGGCAATCGCGGCGGACGTGCAGGACCCGCAACTCGCCGTCAAACTTACGGAGAAAATGAAGACCGCACCCCCGCAGACGCGCTGCGCGATACTGGCCGTGCTTGGCAGGCGGGCCGAGGCCGGCTCGCTGGCGGCGGCCGTCGAGGCCATAAAGGACCCGGAGAAGGCGGTCAGGATTGCGGCGCTTGAGGCCGTCGGGAGCATCGGCGGCAGGGAGGCCGTCAAACCGCTGGTCGGGAAACTGGAATCGAAGGACGGCGCGGAAAAGTCCGCCGCGCAGGCGGCGCTTGACCGCGTGATGGGGGAGGGGGCCACGGCGGAAATCGCAGCGTGCCTGGCCCAGGCGTCATCGGAACAGCGCGCCATCCTGATCAAGGTCCTGACCAACCGCGGCGCGGCGGAGTATCTGGACGCCATATTCAAGGCGGCGTTCGATCCGGACAAGAACGTTCAGGTCGCGGCGGTCGAGGCCGTCGGCGCTCTGGCCCCGGCTGAGGCGCTGCCGAAGGTGATCCAACTGCTCGTCAAGGCCGATAGTGGCGCCGTCATGCGCACGGCTGAAACGGCGGTGGTCTCAACAGCCAACAGGATCATTGAAGAGGAAAAGCGGGCTGACGCGGCCATTGCCGTCCTGCCCGAAGCCGGTTCCGAGGCCGGATGCAGTCTCATCCGGGTACTCTGCAGACTGGGCGGGCCGAAGGCCCTTGAGGCCGTCCGCCTCGCCACGGGTTCCCAGGACGCAAAGATCAAGGAGGCCGCCATCCGCGCCCTGTGCGACTGGCAGGACGCCGGGCCGATGGGCGACCTGATGGCGCTTATTAAAAAGGAATCCGAGCCGACCTACAAAGTCCTGGCCCTGCGGGGCTACCTTCGGATGCTGGCCATGCCCAACGACCGCGCGGCAAGTGAGAACCTGAAGCTCTACGCTGACGCCATGCAGGTCGCGGAGCAGGACAGCGAGCGCAAAGCGGCGCTGGGCGGAATCGGCAACATCACCGATCCCGAGGCGCTGAAGTTCCTGGAGCCTTATCTTCAGATTCCCGCGCTGGCCGAGGAGGCCGCGATGGCTACGCTGAAGGTGGCCCGGGGCGTGAGCGGCTACGATCGCTCGGCCGCCGCGCAGGCGATTGAGAAGGCGGCAGCGGTGTGCAAGTCCGAAGTCACGAAGAAGAAAGTCGAGGAGATCAAGGGCCTTATTGCGTCGTTCGAGGACTTCATCACGGCATGGGAGGCCGCGGGGCCTTACTCCGCCACGAATCAGGGATTCGAGGCCCTGCACGACGTTTCCTTCCCGCCGGAGAAGGACGACCCGGCGGTCAAGTGGAAGCTCCAGCCCGCGGCCACGCGGGCCGAGCGCCCGTGGGCGATTCAGTTGAACGAATCGCTGGGCGCGGTTGATCAGACGGTCGGCTATCTCAGAACAAAAGTCTATTCCCCCGTCGAGCAGGACGTCCACATGCTCACCGGCAGCGACGACGGCCTGAAGGTCTGGGTGAACGGCGCGGAGGTCCTCTCCATCAACGCCCCGCGCGGCGTCGCAAAGGACCAGGACAAGTCGAAGGCCCATCTCAAGCAGGGCTGGAACACGGTCCTGATGAAGGTGACCCAGGGCGGCGGAGACTGGGAGGCATGCCTGCGCTTCCGGAGTTCAGACGGCAAGGCGCTGGAGGGGGTCTACGCAAAGGTTGGGCAGTAAATATTGCCCCTCTGCGCCGACTCTACAACATCAAGGTGACGTCCCCGATTGATGATATGTTACGATCCTGGGATTGAGTGAGCGGATGGAACTGACGAACGTCTCCGATTTTAAGGGAGTCTGCACAATGATGTTAGTATATATCCCAGATGTTGGTGATGGCCTCGCCGCTGGTATTAGCACAATCGATGGCACCAAGATCCAAATTGACTGCGGAAGCCAACAGGAAGCGAATGTGGCGTTTATAAAGGGTATTTACCGGATCTCTCCGCATTCCTTTTTCCTCTCACACTTCCACCTGGATCACTACAATGGCCTATTCTGCCACAATCAGCACATGGAACGGCTAGCTATCCGCGAAGCGTTCTACCCCCGCATTCCGAAGTTTGAACAGCGCGACAAGTTCCTGCGCTGCGTGATGGCGATGAACCATAGGCTCATGGGCGACATGTCTGGAAGCACGGTAGCCGACTTCCTTAGCGTTCTGTCCAGCATCAATTACGGACCGTTCATTTATCGGTCTCTCTCCAAGGGTGACACTGTCCGGATTGGCGGGTCAGAGTTTCATGTACTCTGGCCACCGAAGACTGTTGATAAAGCGACGACGAAAGTCATAGCTAAAGCAATCGAGGTTTTCGACGCAGCTAAGCAAGAAGATGAGATTCTTCAAAAGATTCTGAATCGCATCGGTGAGAAAGGAAACCTGGATCCCTATCTTTCGGATGAGAGACAGACGGGAGAAATGCCCATCTGTGGCAGACGCACGTGTGATCTGAAACATTACACGTTTCCATCCATGAGAGACCTTCCTGAGGTAGTCCGGAGTGCGAGTAAGTCGCTACGTGCTGCTGCAAATCACCTCAGTCTGGCATTTCATGAAGACAACCTTTTCCTTTTCATGGGTGATTTGGAGTCCTCACAGATCAAGAAGGTTGTGAAATATCTTACCGCCCAGGAGCGTAGGCATTTTTTCGTGCTTGTGACACCGCACCACGGGACGCATTGGCACAAGAACCTACTAGAAATTCACGCTTGTCACTCAATTAGTTCCGTTGGTTCGGGCTTGTTTCTTAAGCTCCGTCCGGAGTTCAAATCCATATCGAATATATCCCTGATCACGCATCTCAACGGCGATATTGAAGTTCCCCTCTTCTGTCCAAGGTGGTGTAGATGGAAGCATCGGAGGGACTGGTATGGATTCTTGTAAAGGGCCAGATACTCGCAGTCACCACTACGTTCCTATTGACTAACGTTCCTATTGACACGTGCCCAAAGGCTGATTATCATACATACAGTGTAGTAGTAGGAGATGTTCGCTTCCTACGCCTCGCGTAGCATTACGGCGGGTTTCATTTGGGGTACCGGGAGGAATTGTAAAATGCAGTGCAAAGAATGCGGGATGGAAGTGAGTCAGGACCAAACCAAGGATGGAGTGTGTGCACCATGTTCCCAGAAGGTGGAACCTTCATCAGGTCGAGAGGGAACATCAAAACTTGTAGAAAAATCTAAGCCTAAGACAAAGACGCCGCCCAAGCAGACTCTTGTAATCTTGGTGGGAATAACTGTATTTTGTTTGATTATTGGTGCGATGGTTGGTCCGCAACAGGCGGGGGGTACCAGATTACGCAGTGGAGATAGTATGGCCAAGATAGGTGATGTGTGTATTCTTAGTACCTCAGGTATGAATTCAACTTTCGTCTTCGCAACCCATGCAGCCCGTGACGATTTTGACAAAGCAGTTATCGCTCACGACAAGTATGGCATGGAGGACCTGTTTTTAAGTGGGGCTGTATTCTCTGTTGCCAACGGAACTAGGGCCAGGGTGATAGATGCAAGTGTTTGGTATAGCAAAGTTCGTATAGAGGGAGACACATATACAGGTAGGACGGGATGGGTATCAAAGGAGCTGGCAAGACGACCATAGAGGAGAAATGCATAATTTAACCTCCAACGAAAGAAAGTATTGACTATGAAGATCAGATATGGTAGTATATATGCACTTGCTCAGTGTAGTAACCGCAATTTCATATAAAGGAAAGAGCCATGGCAGACATTTGGCAGAATGGTAGACCAACTGACTTGGTGGACATCTTCGAGCGATTGCAAACATGGGTTATTGAACGGGGCTTACTGCTTGATAACCAGGGAGATGACACACGGACCTTCAGACGGCCGTCCGGGAGCAACTCACTGTGTTCTTTGCAGTTCCAACCTGACACTGTGAAGTGTGTTGGGCACACATTCATCCATTTCCATTGGTATAGGCCAGAACTCCGCAGGATGCAGATGGAATCCGAGTTTGACAAGCTGCATTTGTACGCCATTATGTACCTAAGTAATCCCTGTTTCACGAAAGGGGAGAAGGATGTACTGTTCGTGTCAGGCCTAAACGCCGGTGACAACAAGCGCCCGGCAAGTGAGAATCCGGGCAGATTCAAGTCTAACATGCATCGGAAGTACTTTACAAAGCCTTTCACGGATCTGAAGCAAAACGAACAAGGTAAGGACACTGGTGGACAATATAGGTTTAACCTAGTACCACGCGACAAGGATATTCTGGACCGACTTATGTCTGACATTGACAAGTTGATGTGGTTGCGAGTATGGATGTAAGAGGTGAGGATGTAGCTTGAATTCACTGGACACCATACTTATCTTACTCCGCCTGAAGAAGCGATATGGGGTAATCGGAATGGTCCATTTTCTCCCTCAAAATCCCCCTTGATACCTACTTTTTGGTAGTTTTTGAGCCTTGAACCTCCGGTTTTCGGGACTCTTTTCCGGATTTGAAAAAATATTTTGCGCGCGTAACCCCCTTCCCGTCAAAGTGTTATAACTATTTTTCAAATAATCTTTGATTTCCCCTCTCGATCTTACGTTTTAAGGAGATAGGGAAAAACGATGTACACGGACGCATCACGCCCCCACTTTCCCTCGAAGTTTCATCCCAGAAGAGAGGCGCAAAACAATGAACACAACGGAAAGTAGGGTGTGCGACTTGGCGTCTCGCATCGAGACGGGCAAGTTGCACACGCGGACGCTGCCGCAATTATACGCTATCGCGATTTTGCACCGCAAAATCGCGCCATATCCGCGTGTGCAAAATCTACGATTTCGCACACCCTACCTTGGGTTTCCCATCCGCGCGTGGGTTCGCCCGCCAGGATACAGCAGCCGTCACGGATACACCCCTAATGCCGGAAAATCCGCGAATCGTTTTTGACACTCCGGCGGAATTTCATTACGTTGCTTCCGGTGACGAAGGCATCCGCCATGTGAGTGAAAAGGCGCAATGGACGTTCCCGGTCATCAATGGAGCCACACATGAGACATCCAACGGCCCTGATGGAGGTTCTGCTGGCGATGGCAATCTGCAATACCGCTCTGGCGGTGACGACAAACGACGATGAGATGAGCGTCGCCCGGAGATGGGCGGCGGATTTTGTCCGCGACGGCGGGAATTCCCTGAACCTGCGCATCGGGCAGGAGCTTACGCATTTCGTGCTTCATCCCGGAGAGGAAGTTCGGACGCCGCTGATTGCGATGCTCTTCTGGAAGGGGGAGAGGATGCGGGCGCAGAACCTCTGGCGTCGCTGGATGGTCGCGCACAACATCCCCCGCCCCGGCGGGAAGCTGCCGCCCGTGCCGCAACTGGCCGCGTGCAGCTCTCATCAGTTCGGCGAGATGATCAACGCCAACGAGGAGAACCAGAAGTTCTTCGTTGACCGCTATCTCGAAGAAGGTATTAAGCTGGATTACTGGTGGATGGACGCGGGCTGGTACTTCAATAAAAGCGGCTGGCCGAACACGGGGACATGGGAGGTTGACACAGGCCGCTTCCCGCGCGGGCTTCGCGCGATTACGGACCACTCCCACGCGAAGGGCGTCAAATCGCTGGTCTGGTTCGAGCCGGAGCGCGTCACGCCGGGAACGTGGCTTTATGAGAAGCATCCCGAATGGCTGTTCGGCAAGGACGGAGACCAGAAACTGCTCAACCTCGGCAACGACGAGGCGCGGGAATGGCTGACGAATCACGTGGACAAGCTCCTGAACGAGCAAGGGATTGACCTTTACCGCCAGGACTTCAACATGGATCCGCTGGGCTACTGGCGCGCGGCGGACGCGCCCGACCGCCAGGGCATCGCGGAGAACCGCCACGTCGTCGGCTATCTCGCCTACTGGGATGAGCTTCGCCGGCGTCATCCGGATATGCTGATTGACTCCTGCGCGTCCGGCGGCAGGCGCAACGACCTCGAAACGCTGCGCCGCGCCGTGCCGCTCCTGCGCAGCGACTTCATCCTGGAACCCGTGTCGCAGCAGAACCATACCTACGGTGTCTCGTTCTGGATTCCTTTCCACGGGACGGGTGTCAACGCATTCGACACCTACACCGTCCGCAGCCAGGCCTGCCCACATTGCATTTTGTGTTACGACATGCGCAACCGCGAGCAGGATTTCGAGTCGGTCCGGAAACGGTTCGCCGAGTGGCGGCTGGTCGCGCCATACACGATGTGCGATTACTACCCGCTGACCGGCTACAGCCCCGAGCAGGATTGCTGGATGGCGTGGCAGTTTGACGCGCCGGAGCGGGGGGAGGGCATGGTCATGGCCTTCAGGCGCGAGAAAAGCGTCTACGAAGTCGGACGGCTTAAGATGTTCGCGCTCGCCCCTGAGGCGACATACGATGTGACGAACGCGGACACCGGCGAAACGTCGAGCGCTACCGGTGGGGAATTGCTCGGTCCGGGACTCAGGATCGCCATCGCAAACCGCCCCGGCTCGGTCCTTTTCACCTACAAACGCAAGTAGAAATATGGGAGGAAATCATGGACGCTCTCGAAGCAATCAAGACCAGGCACAGCACGCGGATCTTCACCGACAGGAAAATCCCCAAAGACGTTCTCGAGAAGATCATTGACGCCGGCGGGCGCGCGCCGACGGCCCGCAATGAGCAACCGTGGGCTTTCGTCGTCGTCACCGATCCCGCGACTGTGAAGAAAATCGGCGAAACGACCGATCACGGCAAATTCATCTCTCAGGCGTCGGCCTGCGTGTGCGTCTTCTGCCGGGACACTAAGTATTACCTTGAAGACGGCTGCGCTGCTACGGAGAACATCCTGCTTGCCGCCGCCGCCCTGGGCGTGCAGTCGTGCTGGGTGGCGGGGGACAAGAAGGACTACTGCGCCGACATCGCCAGGCTGCTCGGCGTTCCGCCCGACCAGAAACTCATCTCCCTGCTGGCCCTCGGCTACGCAAAGTCGCCGGAAGGGCCGAAGGCGAAGCGTCCGACGAGCGAAACGCTGCGCTGGGAGAAGTGGTAGCGCGCAGGACGGGCAAAGCCAAAGGTTTTGCCCGCGCAGTTGACACAGTCGCCGGTTTCGCTCTTTATGGCGGGTAATTCCCGCCCCTGCGAAGTCTCTGAAAGGAAACGCATGAAACCCGAACTCATAGCCGATTACCAGTGCCAGTGCGGCGAAGGCCCGCTCTGGCATCCGATGCAGAAAAAAGTCTACTGGGTGGACATCCCGAAGGGACGCCTCTTCCGCTACGAACCCTCGACCGGCAAACATGAGCAGTGCTTCGAGTCGCGACAGATCGGCGGGTTCACCGTCCAGGCCGACGGCAAACTCCTGCTGTTCATGGACAAGGGAACCGTCGCGACATGGGACGAAGGGAAGTTCAACGTCCTCATCGAGGACATCCCGGACGAGCGGCAGACGCGCTTCAACGACGTCATCAGCGATCCGGAAGGGCGCGTGTTCTGCGGGACCATGCCGGCCCCGGGACGGCTCGGGCGGCTCTATCGCCTCGACCAGGAAGGCAGGCTGACGATTCTGCTGGAGGGAATCGGCTGCTCCAACGGGATGGGCTTCACCCCCGACCGCAAGGGATTGTATTACACGGATTCGCCGAAGAAGGAAATCTACTTGTTCGATTATGACCGCTCGACCGGGGCGCTTTCGAATCAGCGAGTGTTCGCAAAGGTTCCGGAGGACGAAGGAGTCCCGGACGGCATGACGGTTGACGCGGCGGGCCGCGTGTGGTCCGCGCGCTGGGACGGTTCCCGCCTTGTGCGATACGACGCCAAAGGCAATGTTGACACGCGCATTGACTTCCCCGCAAAGAAAGTGTCGTCCGTCATCTTCGGGGGGGAAGATTACTCGGACATGTACGTCACCACCGCCGGCGGGCAGAACAAGGCGCAGGAGGGGGACGGCGCCGGGGCGCTCTTCCGCGTCAGGGCCGGCGTCAAGGGCGTGGCGGAATTCCTGTCGAAAGTGATGCTGTAGGCCGGGCGCGGAATCCTGATGAGGAGCTTGACTGATGTTGACAAAGTCGGTTTGCCGGCGCGAGATGTCTTCGCGCCGGACCGGAATTGTGTTGATTGCGGTTGCATTCGCCCTGTCCGTTGTCTGCCCGGAAATCGCGCGCGGCCAGGAAATTAAATGGGTTTTCGAGACCGATTCCCTCCCCAACGCGGCGACGCTCTATCCCGATGAGAAACATCCGACGGGGATGGTGTTCTCATGCGGCAACCGCCTGATCATGATTGACGGGGATGGGAAACTCGTCCGCGAGTCCGACTTCGGAGAGCCGGTCGGAAGGGCGGCAATCGGCGATCTTGACGGCGACGGCACAGTCGAGATCACAACGTATTACGGCAATGGAACAGTAATCTGCCTTGACGCCGGGATGAAGGAAAGGTGGCGTTATGCTACCGGCAGCGAGGGCAGCGGATTCACGAATCCGGTCGCGGCAGACGTGAACGTGTCGCCGGGGCTGGAAGTTCTGGCCGGATTTCAAAACGGGTGGCTCCATTGCTTCTCCGCGAACGGACGGATTCTTTGGCGCTATTGGGGGGACAAGTTCCGCGTCGGCCAGCCCGCCGTCGGTGACATTGACGGAGACGGATTCGCTGAAATCGTGTTCGGGACAGACAACGGACGGGTCTACTGCCTCGACGGCAACGGCGGGACAAGGTGGCGCTTCGAGGACCGGATGGCGCCCTACGGTCGCTCCGGCCCGACCTTCGCCGATCTTGACCGCGACGGCAGGGCGGAAGTCCTGATAACGCGCAGCAACGTCAATAACATGACGAGCCTGGCGGCGCTGGACTGCGGCGGCGGTTTCCTATGGCGGACGCGGGACATGATGCAGGGCTATGTCTCGACAGCGACCGCGGATCTCGACGGCGACGGCAGGCTGGAAGTAATCCATTGTGACAAGGGAAATCACGTCTACTGCGAGAACGCGGACGGAAGCAGGCGTTGGATGACCGAGGTCGGGGGGAGGGGCATCTTCTGGGCGCCGGCCGTGGCGGACGTCAATGGCGACGGACGCATGGAGATAATCGCAGGAACTCGCGGCACGCCTGACAACGAGAACACGTCGGCGGTCGTCATCGCGGACGATGGAAAGGCGCTGACCCGTCTCCCGATTGAAGGCGGCTCAAATGCTTCACCAGTCGTCGGAGATGTTGATGGCGACGGCGAACTGGAGGCGATTCTTGTGCGGGAGGGAAGAGGCGCGGTCCGCCCGGGCCTTGTATGCCTCACGTGGAAGGCGAACGGTAAGATCGCCTGGCCGTCAATGCGCGGGAACTCGGCAATGACCGGCTCGGACGTCAACATTCCGCCGGGCAGTCCGAAATCCGTCTCCGCGCCGGAGACCGTCGGGAATGGGAAGCTCATCATTAATAAAGCCTTCTGGGGCGGAAATTCCTGGAAATTCGCATGGGAACCGCCCGCCCCGGACGGGGCTTTCATTGAGTTAACAATCATCCAGAAGGACGGAAGGCGGGAGGTTTTAGTTGATGATGTAAAGCCGGGGGCGAAGGAGAAGGCTGTTGGGTGCGTTCTCGCGGACGACGGCGAAATCGTGGCTTCGGCGCGTCTCATGGCAAACGGTAAGCGGGAGACGGTGATCGCGTCATCAGCGAAAGCCCTCCCGGAACCCCCGGAAAGCTGCGATATTGAAGCTGTTCAGTCCGCAGTCGGCAAGGCATCGGAACTTGGACGCAGGATCGGCGCGGAAACCTCGGCGCTTGACGTCGCCATGCTGAAACTCGGCTCTGACAGGGAGCGGATCGCCGCGATGTCGAAGGCAGCGGCGGCAGGCCAGGTAATCGCTCAGACGGCGACCGCGCTTCGCAGGCAGGCGGACGACCTGCTCAACATGTCTCGCGCGCTCGGAGGAATGTGGAAATCCGGCGATGACGGTGTCTTTGCCGTCTGGCAGGACATGCAGCCCTGGGATGATTTCGATCCGAAGTCCGTCCCGCCGGATATGCGGACCTGGCCGAAGGTTGCTCACGGATACGTGAAGTCGGATTCCCCCTCGCCGATGTCCGATATGATGGTCCGCATTGAGGCGTACGGCAGCGAATTCGAAAACGTCGCGCTGAATCTGCTCAACGCGACTGGTGAGACGATCTACGTCCGCGCGTCATTCCAGCGCCCGGATCGTGGGCAGGGCTGGATGAAACCGTCGCCGCCCATCGCCTCAAACATCCGGATGCATCAACTCCTGCCGGTCTCCGGCAACTGGACTGACGTTGTATATGACGCATTGCCCGAACTTGATCTCTCTGGAACAATCATCCTCCCCCCCGGAGAGATCAGGCAGCTCTGGCTGACCGTCAAGACTCACGGATTGAAATCAGGCAAGCACGACGCGATTCTTTATCTTGGCACGCTGGCGCAAAGCCGGCGGCTGACCTTCCGCGAGGTCCCGATCGAAATCGAGGTCTGGCCGGTCGAGCTTCCGACCGATGCCTACCAGCAGATCAACTGGGCGCGCTTCGACACGGACTTCTGCTCCGATCAGATGCTTCAGAACATGATTGATCACGGCATGTCGGTCGTCTACGGCCCCGGCCTTCCGTCCGTGCCGGTTGACGAGAAGGGCAACCTCGCGGGCAAGGTTGACTGGACGGCGTTCGACAAGCAGATCGCCCGCGCGCCGAAGCACTGGAACTTCCTCTGGG
Organism: Planctomycetota bacterium; assembly: GCA_022711755.1. Classification (GTDB taxonomy): domain Bacteria; phylum Planctomycetota; class Brocadiia; order SM23-32; family JAKLEA01; genus JAKLEA01. The sequence continues at coordinate 9,972 of JAKLEA010000011.1, read as the reverse complement.
GCAGCTACCCGTCGCCCGTCTTTCCGGAAGGCAAGGCCCCGAAGGAAGGCGAAGAGGAAACCAGGTTCAATGCCGTGAAGACGGCGATAGGCGAGATGGTCAGGCACTTGAACTGGCTCGGAATCGGGTATGACCGCTGGGCTTTTTATCCGATTGACGAACCGTGGAACACGGGCTTCACGCACATTCCCGCGCTGCGCGAGTTCTGCAAACTCACGAAACGCGCCGATTCGAACGTTCGCAACTACACCGACCCCGCGGGGCTTGTCCGGATTGAATACCTTGAAGAGTTCAAGGACCTGATTGACGTCTGGCAGCCCGAACTGAACCTGCTCAAGCGCGATCCCGAGCTTGCAAAATGGTTCCGGGAGAACGCGCGGACGTTCTGGTTCTATGAAGCCCCCGGCCCCTCCAAAGACCTGAAGCCGCTGGGACACTACCGCACATTTCCATGGATGGCGCGCCACTTCGGCGCGACGGGCCACGGCTTCTGGGTCTACAAGGCGTGCGACATCTGGTGGGCAAAGGACGGCGGGGTCTACGACGCCGTCTACGGTAACGAGAACAACGTCGTCACGAACCGTCGCTGGGAAGCGTCGCGCGACGGCGTGGAGGACTGGCGAGCCTTCAATCTCCTCGACAAGGAAATCGCACGGGCAAGGACCGATGGGAAAATCGCCGAGGCGAACGCCGCCGAGAAACTCATCGCGGAGGCAATCGAGGCGGTCTGCGGATACCATCTGCGCAATATTGATGAGATCACACGGGCAGTGCGGGACTACGAGATAGACTACGCGACGCTGATGAAATACCGGAAGCTGGTGAAGGATGAGATCGTGAAGATGAGGGATCGGTAGGCAGCGCTCCTTCATTACGGAATCAAATAGCACCCATGAGACTGGAAGGTGAAACTGAAACAATCCAACGTAATAAGCATGCGGCAACCAATGCCGGCGCAGTGGAAATCCTTGACGTCGAGCAGACGAGCCGCCACAGCGGTCTTACACCCCGGGCGTTCATCATCGGCGCGATGGCTGTCATATTCATTGTGTTGTGGACACCTTACAACAATTACATCCTCTTCAGCACTCTCTTCGTCGGTAATCATCTGCCCATCGGCATCATCTGCATGATGATGCTACTGGTCTTCGTCAACGGCATTGTCAAGGCCGTTGCAGAAGGTTCGCACCTGAGCACGTCCGAGTTGATCATCATATGGTCAATGATGACGGTTTCCGCCGGTCTTCCCGGAGCCGGTCTGCTGCGCTACTGGCCCTCGACGCTCACGATGCCGTGGTGGCTTTATGCGGACGGCGGGCACGCGCACTGGAAACCGATCATGGAATCCCTCGACCCGCGGCTGTTTCCCACGACGGAGGCCATTGACGCTGCGACCGGACTGGGCAACCCGGTGATCGAGAACTTCAGGGCGGTTGAAAGCAATTCGCCGGTTCCCTGGGGGGCGTGGCTCGGCCCGATTGCACACTGGTCTGTCCTTTTCCTAGGCTTGTTCGGTCTACATATCTGTCTCAGCTTCCTGCTCAGACAACAATGGGTTCATAACGAACACGTAAGTTTCCCCATTATTCAGATGAGCATCGAGATGGTCCGGGAGCCGGAAAAGGGACGGGCCTTCAACTCGCTGCTGCGCAGCAGAAAGATGTGGGTGGCGGCCTCCGTGCCCATCGTCATCCAGCTTATGGCAGGCCTGAATACATATTATCCCACAGTTCCCGCGCCTAAACTGACATGGGCGCTGGGAGGAATGTTCACTGAGCACCCGTGGAAGATGGCCTACGGTTCGCTCTACAATGGCAAGCTTTACCTGTCAGTGGCCGCAGTAGCGATGCTGGTTCCGTCGGACGTGGCCTTCAGCGTATGGTTCTTCTACCTGGTGCTTCAGGCGGAGCGGATATTCCTGGGCTGGGTGAACGTGCCGACATGGACTGAGCGGCGTTCGGCTATGGACCTGGGCGCAAGCGTGATATTCGCCCTGACCTTGTTCTGGGGGGCAAGGACGTATCTCAGAAGGGCGTTTGCAACCGGCGGCAGGATCATTCTGAGGTCAAGGACCGATCCGCAGTGGCGTCCCGCCGGAATTGCCGCAATAGGCGTCATGCTGACTGGTGTCATAACATGGCTCTGGCTATGGAGATATGGGATGGGCCCGGTCTGGGCGATGTGTTTCCTGGGCGGGGTTGTAGTGATGATTCTGCTCGTCGCAAGGGCGGTGAATGAGGCAGGGGTGGTCCATGTGGAGACGGGATGGACAACGCTGACGCCGATGCTCGGACTGTTCGGGTTGCCGGCGATCGGGTTGAAGGCGGCGTCGCTTGCAGCCATTTTCACGGTTCCGCTGGGGCATGACATGGGCGAGACGCTGCTGCCGCATGCCATGCACAGCCAGCGCATGAGCGCGTCCAGCGGGCGATTGAAACTGCGCCATCTCGCGCTGGCGATGTTCCTGGCGCTGGTAATCGGTCTGGCGGTCGGCATTCCCGGCCACCTGATCGAGACCTATCACTTCGGCATGTTCCGGGAGGACGGATGGGGCACGGTGAGCGCCAACAACGTCTACATCGGCGAGGTTGCGACGGCCGTGATCCGCCCGATTCCGCGCGGGAAATACTGGCTCCATTTCTCAAGCGGCGGCGCGATTGCGCTGTTCCTCGCCTTCATGCGGCGTCGCTACGCGGGGTGGCCCTTCCATGCGCTCGGATTCATACTGGCGGACGGTTATCCGGTCGGCGCATTGTGGCTATCCATCATGCTGGGGTGGATGGTGAAAACGATGGTCCTGCGATACGGCGGGGCGAAGACCTACCAGCGCCTGAAACCAGCGATTTATGGAGTAATCATCGGGGATTACGCGATGGGCGGCGTCTGGATGCTGGTCAATGCGATACTTTACTGGACGGGGCGTCAGCCGGTGGGGATTTTCCTGTTGCCGACGTGAGTTTGTCCGCATATGTGAACCAAGGACTTTCCCGTGTTACAACTGTGCATCGGATTGATACGAAGGATAGAAGACGACACGAAGGTGAAATGAAATGCGCCAAAGGCTTTCTGAAGAGACTGTTCTTTTCCTGAGCATAATGAAATGGATCAGCATTGCGTCCGCAGTCGGCGTTCTGATAGGCGTCTCAACTGCAGGATTCCTTTTGATTCTTGAGAGGTCAATAGCGCAGATGCGCGTTGTTGATTATCACTTTTTCCTGTTGCCGATGGGAATGCTTGTCAGCGTTCTCGTCACTCAGCGCCTTGCGCCAGGCGCAGCCGGGCACGGAACCGAGAAGGTTATCAAGGCGGTTCACGAGAATTCCGGCAGGATACCACTCGCCGTGGCTCCGATTAAACTCGTAACAACTGTTGTGACGATTGCGCTTGGAGGCTCTGCCGGAAAGGAAGGACCGTGCGCCCAGATAGGCGCCACACTGGCATCCAAGTTTGCCGATATATTCCACTTTAATGACACGGATCGCAAGAAGGTGGTCATCTGCGGGATCAGCGCGGGATTTGCGTCAGTTTTCGGAACGCCCGTCGCAGGAGCGGTGTTTGGGGTCGAGGTCCTTTTTGTCGGTGAGATGCTTTATGACGTCCTTCTCCCATCGTTTGTGGCAGGCATGATTTCCTTCCATACCACAGCAGGACTGGGCGTGAAATACGGCGCATACACCCCCGTCGCCATGCCCATCAACGATAATCTCTTTCTCGCGAAGGTTATCGCGGCGGGCATTCTTTTCGGTTTATGCTCATTCATGCTGGTGGAAGCGCTGGCGTTCGGCAAATACCTGTCAGAGAAATCCAGTCTCCGAAAATCATTAAAGGCTGTTCTGGGCGGATTTCTGCTCTGCGCGCTGGGGCTGGCGTTCGGAACCCGCTACCTGGGATTGGGCGTCGAAACTGTGGGGGCTGCGCTGGCTGGAGAGTCCGTCCCCAGATGCGCTTTCTTTCTGAAGGCTGTGTTCACGAGCATTACATTGAATACGGGCGGAAGCGGGGGAATCGTGACGCCGATATTCTTTACGGGCGCGACAGCAGGATCGGCATTCGGTGATCTTCTCAATGTCGAACGCTCGACCATGGCAGCCATTGGATTGACCAGCCTGCTCGCCGGGGCGACCAACACTCCGATTGCGTCAAGCATCATGTTCATAGAGCTGTTCGGACCGGCGGTTGCGCCATATGCGGCGCTTTCGTGCGTAATCAGCTATATCATGACCGGGCACCGAAGCGTATACCCCTCTCAAGTTCTCGCGGTGAAGAAGTCAGGATCAATCCGTGTGGAAATCGGCAAAGAGATAAGCGGGATAATGCCTGCGATTGATCGTCCAGACGGGGATAACAACGGGCCAGACAATCTGAACTTGCGCGATACGATCAACAGGTAGACATGGTTAGTTGAGACGCCGCGCCTATTATTGCTCTAACTTGAAAAACCGCCTCTTGCCGGCTTTGATGATCAATCCCGCCGTCGGCTCGATCTGCGCCTTCTCGTCGTCAACCTTCTCCAGGGATTCCGCGCTTGCGCCGACGCGCACCCCCCCCTGGGCGACGAGCCTGCGGGCCTGGCCGTTGGTCTCCGCGCAGCCGCCGAGGACCAGCAGCTTCACGATCCATATCTTCCCGTTCTCCAATTCGCCGGGCTGAATCCTGACGATGGGCATTTCGTCGGGGAGTTCGCGCTCGCGGAAGATGCGGTCGAATTCCTCCGCCGCCTGTTCCGCAGCCTCAGCGCTGTGGTAACGCTTGACCAGTGCTTTCGCCAGCGCAACCTTTGCCTCTCTGGGATGCGCGCTAGGAGCAAGCAGGCTCTCGATCTCTTCCATCGTAGCGTCGGTGGTCATGATAAAGTATTTCTTCATCATCGCGTCGGGGATGCTCATTGCCTTGCCGAAAATGTCCTTCGGCGACTCGGTGATTCCAATATAGTTACCCAGACTTTTGGACATCTTGTGGACGCCGTCAAGCCCTTCGAGCAGCGGATTCGTGACGGCAACCTGGGCCGCCATGCCCATGTCGCGCTGGAGTTCCCGCCCGACCATAAGATTAAAAAGCTGATCCGTGCCGCCAAGCTCCACGTCCGCGCGAACCTCGACGGAGTCCCACCCCTGCATGAGCGGGTAGAGGAATTCGTGAACGGCTATAGGCTCCCCGGCCTTGTATCGCTTGGCGAAGTCGTCTCGTTCCAGCATCCGAGCGACGGTCATGCGGGCGCAGAGGCGCGTGACCTCGCCAAAGGACATTTTCGAGAACCAGTCCCCGTTCTTTACGATTTCCGCCTTTTCGAGGTCGAGGATTCTGCCGGCTTGCTCAAGGTAGGTCTGGGCGTGGGCCATGACGGCGTCATGGGTCAGTTGCGGGCGGGTCTTGTTCTGTCCGGAGGGGTCGCCGACGCATGCCGTGTAATCGCCCAGGATGAGGACGGCCTGGTGGCCGAGGTCCTGGAAGGCGCGGAGCTTCCATAGTGGGACGGCGTTGCCGATGTGGATGTCCGGGGCCGTCGGATCGAGGCCCAGCTTGACGCGCAGAGGGCGGTTTTCGTTGCGGCTGCGGGTCAGTTTTTCAACGAGTTCGGCCTCGGGGACGATGTCCGCCACGCCGCGGCGGATCCTTGCCAGTTGTTCTTCGACGGGAGGAAAGCTCACGGTCGGCCTTTCACGAAGAGATAATTTCGCGTGGGCGCAAAGCGCGCATCTAGACATTGGTCTTATTATAACGAGATATGTAGGTTGCAGGAAGGGCGAAAGCGGCTAACCAGTAGCGTAGAGGACGGCGGAGGGGGCGTCGATAGGCGAAATATTAGGTTCTGGTTTGCCTCCTTCCAGTTCCTGAAGTTTGAGAAATTGTCCAGTCCCAGACAGCGGGCCTTGGTTTCGGCGCGCAGTTGTCTGATCAGATCCCCGGCGCAAGGGTATGGCGGCGGGTTGTCGCGGCGTCACTTGGGTCTGGGCAGCAGGCAAGCGGATCCCAGGCGCAGGCCGGCCAGCAGGAGGAAGGCGCAGGCGGCGACGGCCAGGGCGGGGACGGTTTCGACGCTGGCGGGGTGTCGCACCTGAGCCTGGCCGACGCCGACGAGTTGTTTCTGGTCCCTGAAGTTGACCTCGATGCCCCAGCTCCAGACGTATTCCTGGACGGCTTGGGCGAGCGGGACGGACGGGGCGGTGACGATGAGACAGGCTGGTTGGCGGTAGAGGAGTTTGGAGCCTTTTCGCAGCCTGTAGCCCAGGGGGGCGATGACGATGAGGCGCGCGTCCCTGGGGCCGTTGGCGCGCCAGCGCAGGGGCGAGACGGTTTTGACGCGCATGTTGTGGACCATGCCGGCGGCGTGGACGGGCGCGGCTTGCCAGGGGATGGAATCGTCCTGGCGTATCTGTTCGGGCGTAGGGGCGGGCGGCCAGTATTGGAGCTTGCGGCCCTTGCCGCGCGGCTCCTGCGCGCATGGGGGCGGGTGGAAGAGTTTGGCGTCCTTGCGCAGGCGGCCGATGAGGACTGTGCGCTCGGGCAGGTTCTTGAGGACCGTCTTGTTGGTGAAGCGGTTGTCAACCAGGACGTGCAGCGGGCGGCTGCGCTCCGGTTCATCCTCGTCCATGCTCCGGCCAAGAGAGGCTGCGCGCTGGGCGGATGGAGGCTGATGTTGAGCCTTTTGGCCTCCGGCCGCCATGCGGCCCATTCCTGTTGTGAGGCGGTTTTCTTCGGTCTGGCCGGGGTGGGGCAGTGGCGCAAGGCTATCGGGATCATGGTAGCCGGACTTGGTTCCCGACCGCGCGGCAGGGCGGCGGATATCTGCAATATCAGTTGCGCGCGGATCAGGTTGGTCTGGAACGGGGGTCCGAGGGGGGCGCGGCGCCAGGCGACGCCGTGCGTCTTGGCTCCGCTTTTTGGCAACAGGGAGTCGTCCATGGCGACTACCATCGGCGCGCCGGGGTCCAGGCGTTCCAGAACTTGGCGGCGCGCCACGCTCCAGAATGTTTCGGGATCGAAGCGGCTGCGCGAGAAGAGGCGATAGGCGGCCGACCAGTCCTGGAACTGAGCGCCGAGGTTGCACAGCCAGCCGGTGATCGTGCCTGGACCTGTGTTTACCAGGGCGCTCAGCGCCAGGGTCAGCGCTCTTTGGGCGGTTCGTCGCTGGGAGAATGCGCTTGGCGGGGAGTTCCAGAGTTGGACGAACTCGTCGAGGAGGCCGGACGTTTTTTTTTGAGAGCGGAAGGCGGCGGTGTTCTCCTGCGCAGTACCAGTTGCGAGTTGTCCTCTACGATCCACTCGACGACTTCTCCGCGTTTGAACTGCATGGCCTGGGCCAGCGCGGAGGGGAAGTTGATGTACCACTGTTGGCTTGCCGTGCGGTTGATGAGTTGGACTTTTGTGGGAAAGCCCATGAGGGGGCCCTCCTTTCTTCTCTAGTTATATAACTAGATACAGCAAAACGCGCTTAAGTCAAGAAGAAAGGTGGTTTCGCCACAACTACTCCCAGCTATAATGCCAATACCTAGTCAAAGGCCAATGTCCAGGGGTGGGTGCTTTGCACCCGCGCGCATGCTAAACCCGCGCGGGCGAATTCAACCTGAGAAAATTCAAAAGAATCTTCGGACCGATCTCCGTCAGGTACGACTCCGGGTGGAACTGCAACCCTTCGACGGCAAACTCCTTGTGGCGGATGCCCATGATCTCGTCAGGCTCGGCGCGCGCCGTCACCTCAAGGCAGTCCGGCAAGGTGTCCTCCTGAACGGAAAGCGAATGGTAACGCGTGGCCTCGAAGGGGCTGGGCAGCCCCTTGAAAATGCCCCTGCCGTCGTGGGTGATCATCGAGGTCTTGCCGTGCATGAGCCGCCTGTGCCGGACTACCGCCGCGCCGAAGACGTGCGCAATGCACTGATGCCCCAGGCAGACCCCCAGGATGGGAACCTTGCCGGCGAAATGGCGGATCACCTCGTTGGAAACGCCGGCCTCCAGCGGCGTGCAGGGGCCGGGCGAGATGATGATCCTGTCCGGCCGCGCCGCCTCAATCTCGGGGATGGAGACCTTGTCGTTGCGATGCACGACCATGTCGGCGACGCCTAGTTCGCCGATTCTCTGGACCAGGTTGTAGGTGAACGAATCGTAGTTGTCTATGAGGACGATCATGTCAGCTCCGGAGGCGGCGGCGTTTCGCGCGCCGCCATCCCAAAGTCCCGCCGGTGGCGTCCAGCGATGGGTGAACGGAGGATATTGTACGACGCGACGGGCCTGCCGCAATGAAAAATGGGGCGGGCGCGGGGCGAAACCGTCGGTTGACCGATTCCGCCTCTTGCTGTAACCTTCCTCTTCATGCCGACGCTGCACTGGATAGGGAAAGAGGCCGTCGTTGACCACCACCGCCAGGTTCCGTATCACCTGCTGCGTTGCGACGAATCCCTTTCCGTCGGGGATCCGGACTGTGGGAATCTGCTGATCGAGGGCGACAACCTGCTGGCGCTCAAGGCGCTGCTGCCCTACTACGCCGGGAAGGTCAAGTGCATCTACATTGACCCGCCCTACAACACCGGCAACGAGAACTGGATATACAACGACGCCGTCAACAGCCCGCAGATTCGCAAATGGCTCGGCAAAACCGTCGGCAGAGAAGCCGAAGACCTATCCCGACACGACAAATGGCTCTGCATGATGTATCCGCGATTGGCATTGCTGCGGGAGTTTTTGACGATTGATGGCGTTATTCTTATAAGTATTGATGACTTTGAAGCTCACCGTCTCAAGTGTATTGTAGACGAGATATTCGATCCTGCTAACTTCATCGCGCAGCTTGTATGGGATAAGACACGGAAGAATGATGCGAAGCTGTTCTCAGTAGGCCACGAGTACATTCTTGTCTATGCGCGTTCTCTTTCTACTCTTCGGGAACACCAGACCACATGGCGTGAATCCAAGCCTGGAGCTGCAAAAATACTTCGTAAGTACCACGAGCTACGCGAGAAGCATTACGATGACTATCAGTCAATGACGCAAGAGCTTCGTGACTGGTACAAGTCCCTACCCAAAGGTGATCCTGCTTTGCAACATAGTCGTTACAAACACATCGATCGCGGTGGCGTGTGGAGGGATCGAGACATATCGTGGCCGGGTGGAGGTGGTCCTCGCTACGACGTCATCCACCCCGCGACAGGGAAACCATGCAAGGTACCCGAACGAGGATGGGGTTTCGCGACCCCGGAAGCAATGCAGGAACAGATTTCGTCGGGGCTGATTCAGTTCCGCGAAGATGAAAGGCAACCGCCATTTCGAAAGGCATATCTCGTAGCCTCAGAGGAGGAAGGTTCAGAGGAGATCGTTGGCGGTCAAGTCATGACGAGCATCATTCAAAAACAAGCACAAGTCGCAGCGAAGTTCCTCCGGAACCTTTTTGATGGACAGAGAGCATTCGACAACCCAAAAGACCACGAGGTATTGTCAAGGTTGTTCCAGTATGTTACAGGTCCGAGTGATGTGATCCTTGATGCGTTTGCCGGAAGTGGTTCCACCGGACATGCTGTACTAGCAGCCCGTTGAAAAAGCTGCCGTTTACGCTGCTGTCAAGCGCCGACGATCTGCAAGGAAGATATGTGTGGAACTCTCATCTGATCGTCCCGCGAAAGCCAGACAGTGCAGCAGAGCGGCTGCAATGCCTCCCAACCGCCCCAGCAACACGCGCACAAGCGACAAAAGAGCCTGCGACGCGCGGTCACGAAGCCCGCGCGGCTTGCCGATCCCGAACATGGCGCGCATGACCAGCCCAAGATTGAACCCGGCCACATGCACCAACACCCGTTTCAGAATGTTCCCGTGCCCGCGAAGATACACCCGCCGCATCCCGCCCGTGTCGTAGCAGTGGGCGAACGGACGCTCCAGCAACTCCCCCCGCCTCCTCAATAGCGCCTTGCCACGCGCACCCCTGATGCGACGGCGATTCCCGTAAACCGCCGCCCGTTCCGCAGGCTTGTCCTTCCAGTGTCGCCG
>JAKLEA010000108.1 GCA_022711755.1 Planctomycetota bacterium | reverse complement strand
TCTGTCCGATCCACAGGGTGAGCTGTTCACTGACGATGTCCTTTCCCGATGCATCCTGAAGGGCGTGTATCGTCTGGCGCGCGACCTGGAAATCTCTCTTTCCATCGTGAACGGAGAGGTGGTTCCCGAGCCGGAAGGCGAACCGCGCGAGCTGCTGCTCCTGCTGGGCCAGATTCATGCATGCCAGGTCATGCGGGCCCAGACCGCCAATGCGTTTTCCTTTTCCAGCGGCGACAAGCGGGTAGACAAGACCAAGCAACCCGAGCATTGGGCCGGACTCGAGGAAGACCTCAAGGCCGTGTACAAGCAGCGGCTGAGTGAAATCAAACCGGGAGCCGCCGCATCCCCCGAGGACTACATCATCACCCCCGGAGGACTTGCGCCGGTCATCTACGATCAAGGAAGCGAGCTTGAGCTGTGACCCTCTTGAGCGATCCCGAGAAAGCGGCGGCCGCCGGGGACGTAAAGGAACTGATCCTGGCATGCGGGCAGGAAGCGGCGTTGCTGCGCG
>JAKLEA010000107.1 GCA_022711755.1 Planctomycetota bacterium | reverse complement strand
CCGTAGCAAAGTCGGTTTCCAGCTTTTTCAGCTTGGCAAACCCGGCGCGCAACATGACGCGCTGGCCTTCGGAAAGCGTCGGGTTCCCGTCCTCGTCGCGCCCCGCCTTGAACGCCAGCGGCAGGGCGCCGATTTCCTTGCGCCGGTCGAGCGCCAGCGATTTGACCAGCCCGGCGCCCATCGCCGCCTTCAAGTCGAAATCGACAATGATGTGCGGGAAATATACCTTGCGCTTGTTTTTGCCCGAGCCGACATCGTTGTACGGCGTCGCCGAAAAGTCGACCTGCACAAAGCGCCGCCCCTTGCCCTCGGCGATGCGTGACAGGCTCTTCTGCCACTCCACCTCGGTTGTTTCGCCCTCCTTCTTCACCTCGTGGATGTGGTGCGCCTCGTCGTTGAAAACCAGCAGATCGGCCAGCCCGGCCAGATAATCGAGCACGCCGCCGCGCGCATAACGGCGGTCGAGCACATCGAGACTGTTGCCGGTCGCCCGGCCCGGCGTCAGCGGCAAC
>JAKLEA010000106.1 GCA_022711755.1 Planctomycetota bacterium | reverse complement strand
ACCGGGGAATGAGCATCGACACGGTGCTGGCGCGGATTGGCGAAGCGCTGCATTTTCCCGATTGGTATGGCGCGAATTTCGACGCCCTCAACGATTGCCTGACCGACCCCGAATGCCTGCCCGGCAAGGGCCATATCCTGATCGTCGATGGTTGCGAACAAATACTCGCCAACGACCCCGTTGGCTACGCGACGCTGCTTGAAGTCTTTGCCGCTGCGATCGACGACCTGCGCAAAACCGGGGTTCCCCTTTGGGTTCTGCTGGACAAACCCGCCCCGGGTATCAAGACGCTAACCGGGAAATGACCGGTTTCAAGCAACCCGTCTCCGTTCTCGTCGTCATCTACACCCCCGCGCTCGATGTCCTGCTGCTTGAACGCGCCGCGCACCCGGACTTCTGGCAGTCGGTCACCGGTAGCCGCGAGGCCGACGAAGCGCTGATCGCCACTGCCTGTCGCGAGGTGGCCGAAGAAACCGGCATTGACACCCTTCGTTACCGACCGATCGATTGGCATTT
>JAKLEA010000105.1 GCA_022711755.1 Planctomycetota bacterium | reverse complement strand
TTGCTAGCCAAATTCAAGGTGCCGCGCGTTCCCTCCAGCCCCATGTTTGTCCATCTTGCCGGGCGGGACGACGACGCGCCGGCCGCTTGCGCGATCGCGGTGCGCCTCAATGGCGCAACGGTGTTCCAAGGGCCGAACCAGTTTTCATCCGCTCGCTTCGCAACCCGGGCTCTGGCTATACCAGAGAATGCGCTGGTTCCAGGAGAGAACGTCTTGCTAATCGAATGCCTCGAGAAAGCAGGAACCGTCGGCGCTCCCCCATGGTTCCAGGTGGCGTCGCTTGTAATTGGGCCCCGGCATTACGTCATTGCGCGGGACTTGCACAAGCAGTTCTCGGTATCCCTCCCGTCCGAACTCAAGCCGTTTCCGGAACCCCTGCCGCCGGGCAAACAGCCGGGCTTTCGATGGAGGGGCACAAAGGGCTGGGCATGGAGCCCCGAGCAGTATTTGCAGGAAATCCCCTGGCTCGCCGAGTTCAAGCTGAATTTCCTCATGAACTGCTACCTCTCAATGTTCG
>JAKLEA010000104.1 GCA_022711755.1 Planctomycetota bacterium | reverse complement strand
CAGTTAGCTAAATCAAGGAAACCATCGTTGTTCAGATCACCCACTGGACGGGTACCTGAAAAGAAATTGTCAAAAGAGAACGACATGTCTCCATTGTTGACCAGCATGCCGCCGCCTCCATGGATGTCCAGCCAGCCGTCGTTGTTGAAGTCGTGCGTGGTCCACTCAATGCTCTGGCCGGTGAAGTTGTCGATGCCTGAACCGGCAGTGACATTCGTGAACGTGCTGTTGCCGTTGTTGCGCATCAGCTTGTGGTAACCGCTGGAGCTGGCACCGATCAATACGTCCATGTCGCCATCGTTGTCGAAGTCGCCCCAGGCACTGCTCCAGCTCTGGTGGCTGTCAGCAAAGCCTAGCGCCACGTTCATTTCGGTGAATGTGCCATCGCCGTTGTTGCGCATGATCTGGTCCACCGGGTCGCAGCCGCACTTAGCGATGAACAGGTCCTGGTCGCCATCGTTGTCCCAATCGGTCCAGAGCGAACCGTAGTTGCCGCAGGTGGGGCCATAACCACCCTGGG
>JAKLEA010000103.1 GCA_022711755.1 Planctomycetota bacterium | reverse complement strand
GCGCATCCTCCTGGACCTCCGCCATCTTTCCGTTCCCGCCGTCTTGACGGCCGATCGAGGATAGAGGGAAACCTCCCAAAAACGCTCTTCGGGTCGGTATGTTCCCGGAAGGCATCCCTGGCAAGGGGAAGCCCGCTCCGAGAACCCCCTTCCTTTCGCGTCCCCCCGCGGCGACAATGGCCCCCTCGGGGGCGTTCCATGCAGAACCCATCCATCCAACGACTCAAAGCCGCCGTTCGTGGCGCCGTGCAGGGCGTCGGCTTCCGCCCGTTCGTCCACCGGCTGGCCATGGAACTGGGTCTATCCGGCTGGGTGGAGAACGACACCCGGGGTGTTCTCCTGTCGGTCGAGGGGGACCGATCCCGGTTGGAGGAATTCCTCCGGCGCCTCCAGGCCGAAAAACCCCCCAGGGCCTCCATCCAGGGAGTTGAATTCTCCTTCCTGGACCCGGAGGGTTTTTCGGGGTTCGTCATCCGCGAGAGCCGTGCCGAAGGGACCCCTTCCGCCTTCGTCCTTCCCGACA
>JAKLEA010000102.1 GCA_022711755.1 Planctomycetota bacterium | reverse complement strand
CGGCTCCCGGCCGGGTGCATCCGGGTGTTTCGGATACTCCGGTGACCAGTCCTGATCTGTTTCCCACGCTGCTCGAACTGGCGGGCCTGCCCCTGCAGCCGCGGGCGCATGTGGATGGACGCAGCATTCTTCCCATTCTGCGCGGCGGCGCTCTTCCGGAGAGGCCTGTCTTCTGGCACTACCCACATTACGGCAACCAGGGCGGGTCGCCCGGCAGCGCCATGCGCAAAGGAGAATGGAAGCTGATCCAGTGGTTTGAGGGCGACCGGATCGAGTTGTTTAACCTGAAGAACGACCCGGGAGAGAAGACAAATCTCGCTTCCGGGGAGCCCTCCAGGGTCCGTGAGATGCAACGGGAACTCGACGCCTGGAGAAAAGAAGTCGGGGCCCGCATGCCGGCGCCGAACCCCGCCTGGACAAAGCGTCCTTAAAAAAACGAGGGCCGCTTGTTTTTTCGCGCGTCCGGGTGAATGTTGTGGCGGGCGGTTTCCGGGTGTTGCATTTGAATTGTCCGCCGGAGATCC
>JAKLEA010000101.1 GCA_022711755.1 Planctomycetota bacterium | reverse complement strand
AAATATCAGGTCGGCTCCTCGGCGATGCCCTACAAGCGCAACCCCATGCGCTGCGAGCGCGTGACCGGCCTGGCGCGCCTCGTCCTGAGCCTGGCAGGCAGTCCGCCCATGACCGCCTCCGAGCAGTGGTTCGAGCGGACCCTGGACGACTCCTCCAACCGGCGGGTCGTCCTGCCGGAGGCGTTCCTGGCGGTGGACGGCATTCTGCAGATCCTGCTCAACGTCTTCGACGGCTTGGTGGTCTATCCGAAGGTGATCGAGGCCCACGTCGCCGCGGAGCTGCCCTTTATGGCGAGCGAGAACATCCTGATGGCGGCCGTCAAAGCCGGCGGCAACCGCCAGGAGCTGCATGAGAAGATCCGCCTGCACGCCCAGGCGGCCGGCGCCCTGGCCATCACCGGTCGCGGCGGCGACGGTCCCGCCGGGCAGTTCGCCGACCGCCAGCTTCACCTGCTCGTCCTTGCCGTCGCGCTTCAGCTGCAGCACCGCCTCGGTGCCGGGAGCGAGGCCGGCGACATGCAGACG
>JAKLEA010000100.1 GCA_022711755.1 Planctomycetota bacterium | reverse complement strand
GACTCCAGGGATCTTCCGGGAGACGGTGGTGATAGTAGTTGTCCGCGAAGTGACTGCGATTGTAGACGGAGCCTTCCCGATAGGCCCGGCCCGACAGGGCGGAATCGGGTCCCGGCACGAGGTAATTGCCCACGTAGTTGAGCCGCGTGACGCTCACCTTGTCGGCGTTGTAGCCGGCGTGTCCCCCGCCCCAGTTGTAGATCACGTTGTTGCGGAAATCGAGCAGCAGGCCGTTGGGGTCCTCGCTGTGCGGATTGCGGTCGTCGTAATTGCCGGGCCGAGGGTTGCGACCGCGATTGTGGGCATAGAGATTGTGGTGGTAGCTGTAGCGAGCACCCCGGCAGCCACGAATCAGGGAGCCGTAGCCGTGGTTCTCGGGATTGAGCGCCTCGGTGATGAAACACCATTGCACCGTCAGTTCGCTCAGGCGAGGCTCGCCGGTGGAGGACGAGAGTACCTCGTCCGTGCTCCAACTGGCGGAGCAATGGTCGATGATGATATGCCGACCCGCGCCGATGCTGATGG
>JAKLEA010000099.1 GCA_022711755.1 Planctomycetota bacterium | reverse complement strand
GAAGGTGGGGACGCTCATCGAGCAGAAGCTCCGAGCCTTTCCGGAGGTGGACAGCATGGTCACGAAGACGGGAAGGGCGGAAATCTCCGAAGACCCCATGGGGCCTGAACAGAACGACGTGTTTATCACCCTTCTTCCGAAAGCGGAGTGGAAGACCGGGCGCACCAAAGAGGAGCTGGTCGGCGCCATTGAACAGTCGCTCGCCGTGATTCCGGGGATACGGATGTCTTTTTCACAGCCCATCGCATTGCGCGTGAACGAGTTGATATCGGGAATCAAAAGCGATCTTGCGGTGAAGGTTTTCGGACCGAATCTCGACATTCTAAAACAGCAGCAACAGCAAAAATCGAGAGATAAACAACTCCATCCAGCCTACCAAGGCCGCATGACCATCAGGGATCTGATGAAGGAAAGGTCTGGTCTGTCGAACATAGAAGTTCATGATGAGCATATTCACGACTTTGAAAGAATCGCCCGGAAATACGGTATTGAATATGCTATCAAGAAAGAACGAACGAAAGAATCC
>JAKLEA010000010.1 GCA_022711755.1 Planctomycetota bacterium | reverse complement strand
GGCAGACCTATACCCCAAAACAAGTGGCTGGTTTTGAAGTGCTATTCGCTGGCTGGTTTTGAAACGCTCGGTGACAACGTTCCGTCTTATAGTATTTCCCAGTCGTCTTTCACGAGATTGGCTTCACCAGGGCCACAACATGTTGCATCGGTTAAGAGGGGATTATATGAAACTGATGTTTCAGGTTATCCCTGAATCGGATAAGTCCCCCTGCCCATTCTAAACTGCTCGGGATTGATTCTGCGACAGGGGCTATTTGCAGGACTATTGCATGTCAACTGCTTCGCTGTTCTGAATATGGACAGGTTCTTTATAACCTTCTATCCTGTTTCCGCGAATCACGACATCGGCGGCATTTCCTATGTAGATTGCCCGCGCCCCTTTTCCCTGGATCAGGTTGTCCGCGATGGTGATCCGGCGGATAAGGTCTTTGACGGATGAATTGTCGGCAAGGACGCCCACCATTATGGCATGCGCTCCCTTGATCCGTCCGTCGCCGTCTTCGCCGCAGTTCAGGATGCGATTGTTGCGGATTGTGACATCCGAAGGCGGTACGCCCTCGCCCCAGTCGGCTTCGGCGCCGACCTGGATTGCCGTGCCCGTGATGCCGTCGAACACGCAGTCTTCAATGACGACGTCGCGGGTTTTGATCAGAAGGGCGCGCGCGCGATGGTTGCGGAAATCGCATCCTCGAATCCGCACGCGCGGCAGGGCGCTTGTGTTGACCAGCATGAATGGGGACGTATCTGCGGGAAGTTCGCCGTCAAGCGCCAGGTATGAACAGAACTGCGCCTCGTCGGGGGACACGGAAATCACCTTGTAAGCGCGCACGGGTTTAAGCGTTCTCCGTTCAACCAGTTCGAGGGTATCGCCCGGTTCGGGATGGTCGAGGTATTGGGAATGGGTGCCCAGTTCGCTGCGATCCAACCTGAGAGCGCATGATTTCGGATCGGCTCCTTTTTCAATTCTGAAATAGTAGACATGAATGTTCGTGGAATCGTCGCCCTGGCCCTCAAAGCGGCAGTTTTCAAATGTGATCAAGCCTCTGCATGATATGAAGTGAGTGGCGTCGGTATTAGTTGATATATGCAATCCCGGGCGGGGAATAACACGCAATTCATTCATCGCGATATTGGCGGAGCGATGTCCGACTATTCCCATCCCGGCGTGGGATCGGATTGTGACATCCGAGACGGCAATGTTTTCACAATGTTGAATCAGGATTGCCGGGCGGAAGTGGAAACTGTGCCAGAATATTGCTTCCATGCCGGCCATGTCGGGATTGCACTTCGCGCGGATCCTCAATGTTTGCGGCGCGATCAAATCGCTCGGTCCGCCCGATATGCCTCCCGATCGTATGCGCTCCGCCCTATGATCCCACCACATGATGCGAGGCATGATGATGTCGGGGCAGACGGGAAACTCGTCGGAGAATTTTACGTCATAGCTCCCATCGCCGACAGCGATGATGGTTCCGACGCTGAAGGGAGGACGCCGGTAGTCAATGGTCAGTCCCTTGAGTGTAACATTCCTGCAATCGAGGAGCGAAACCGATTCCATCCATCCGTCGCAGATCAGTTCCGCTCCGGTCGCTTCTATCACGAGATTGTCGGCGCCGGCGAAATCAAGGCCTTTCACATAATCGAAGTTGGGGCGATAGACGACGTCCTGCGGGTTCCCGCCGAGGCGGCCGGCAATTGCGTCATCCTGCAATTTGACCGCCTTATCGTCGCGAAGGATGTATTGTCCCGGCGGGATCAGCAGACGTTTTGCTCCGCCTTTTACGCAGGCGGCCACGGCGCGGCGGAGCGCGTCGGCGCAGTTCTCGCCGGTGTCAGGTTTTGCGCCGTGTTCAAGCACGGATATCGTATCTTTGTCGCTCATGTATTTCTCCGCGGGCGCAGGCTTTTCCGCCGCGCAGCCAAGCCCAAGAACAAACAGGATGATGCCGATGCAACGCTTCATGTGAAGTACCAGGCAGGATTTCATTTAAAACAGGGGAGGAAGATTCCGGAACATCAGAAAATGCGCTCCGAACCGGCGGCTTTTTACATCAGAATCCACGGAAATTACAAGAGCGAGAAAGCTCCGGATCGGGATAAGTTCGTCCAGCCCGCGCCGATAAGTTGGCCGAATATCGTGATGGGGAGGCGGACGTCATTCCAAATCGAAACTCAACACTGTGCCTTCGGCCAGGGCAAGGATGTCGTCCGCATTCGCCAGGTCAAGCGGGGTGAGAAGTCCGGTTTCGGATATCTCCCCACGCAGGAAACGGTCTGCGATATGCGCGGGCAGACACGCCGTGGAGACCGCGCCGTCGCGAAACTTGATGAAATGTGACGCAGTCTTATCCGGGCTGCGCGCCGTGACCATCAGCAGACATTCAGCCCCTATTCCGGATGCAATCGCCTTTGCAGTATCGCGATCGTTTATGCGGCGCATGACAGACTCGATCAGGCGATAAGCCCATTTTCGGCGGTCAGGCCGAAGCAGTCGCACGATTTCCAGCAACCAGGTCGGCATATCGCCCATGTAGAACCATGTGTGGAATTCCCTGAGAGGATATCGCGCCGGGATGGTCAGGGCGTCAATTGTCGGAACTTCAAGCAGACTATGCAGCCCAAAGTGTTCCGGCAAATCAAAATGCTTTGTGGACCGGCCAATGACAATCGGCGCGGGCTTGCCTCCGCGCAGGGCGACGGGGGAAGCCGCGGCTTCGATGATGCCGCCCATCATGGAGGCCAGCCCGGAATCCGCATAGGCGTGGCGCATCTGCGCCCAGCAGCAGTCAACCGCGATAGAGTCCGGATATCGCTCCAATGCGTGCGCAATCAGCAGCGTTGAGAGTCCGGGTATTGATCCGGCAGCCGTGATCATCGGAACATCCTTCCGGCGGGCTGACGCATCGAGTTCCATCAGATTCCGGTAGTGGAGTTGCTCGTTGGCGCAATCCAGGTATGGTTTTCCGCATTCGATGACGGTTCCGGCAATCATCGCCCCGCTGACGGGAAAAGGCCCGACGGCGTTGATGACGAATGACGCTTCCGCGCAGGCCTTTCCAAGCGACGGCGCGTCTGTCGCGTCGAGCGTGAGGGGTGTTGCGCGATCGCTGCCGATCTCTTCCAGCAAAGCCGCAAGCCTTTCTCCGCTGCGCCCCGCCGCGATTATGGAATAACCGGTTCTCTCAGCAAGCCGGCGAACAATCGCGCGCCCCGCAAGGCCATAAGCTCCCAAAACAAGGACGCGGTCATTTGGCTGCATTGATATCGGCCTCATGCGCTGCCGGAAGCGATTGCGTCTTTGGCTCAGATGGAGAGACAATCAGACAAGAAATGACTATAATGCCTTCCGGTAGCGGAGTGAAGAGGTTTAGATAATGGACGCCCCGTCAGATGACGGAAAAGGAATCAAGCCGGATGGAGGAGCATGATGAGAATCCGGATTATTATCGCCGCCTTTGGCGCGTTGCCTGCCGTGCTGTTCTGTCTTCAAACCCGCGCTGAAACGGTCGAAAAATCCGAGACGACCATGAACGACGGTCCAGGTTCCATCCCCCTGGTTGACATTTCCGGGGATGAGCGCAGGCACGTGGTAATTGCGCAGGGGACGCCGGACATATACCAGGGCCATCCAACGACAGCGCTTATGCCGGACGGAAGGACGATCTTCGCCGTCTGGAGCGTCGGGCACGGCGGCCCTGCCGGCCCGATGGCCAGAAGCGATGACGGCGGCCTGACCTGGGCGCGATTGGATAACCGTCTTCCGGAGGGCTACAAGGCGCACATCAACTGCCCGAGTATCTATCGCATTGTCGCTCCTGATGGAAAGGAGAGGTTGTGGGTTTTCTCAGCCTGCGCCGGGGGCAAAGGTCTGCCGCCGTTCATGCCGCGCATCGTCAGCGAAGACAGCGGGGCGACATGGCGCGAAATGGAACCTCTCGGCGACGCGTTCAAATGCGTAATGACCTTCAGCTCCGTCATCCGGCTCAGGGACAACAGTTATCTCGGGATGTATCACCGGCGCTGCGGTCAGGGCGACAAATCATTGCAAGTAATGCAAACGACGACCTGCGACGGTGGGTTGACGTGGTCCGAGCCGGTCATCGCCGCCGACGTGCCGGGCAAGCTGGCCTGCGAGCCATTCGCCTTCCGCTCCCCGGATGGCGCGGAGCTTTGCTGCCTGATGCGCGAAAACACGCACAAAGGGCGCAGCCTGGTCATGTTCAGCCGGGACGAGGGCACGACATGGAGCGAACCGGCGAATACGGCATGGGGACTGACCGGCGACCGGCACATGGGCGTTTATACGGCTGATGGGCGTCTTGTGATCGCCTTCAGGGACAAAGCCCTCGAGAGTCCGACGCTCGGCCACTTTGTCGCATGGATCGGGAAATATGAGGACATCCGCCCGGGCAAACCGGGGCAATGCCGTGTCAAATTGCTGCACAGCCACGCCGGCGGGGATTGCGGCTACCCCGGCATGGAATTGCTTCCCGACGGGACCATTATAGCCACCACCTACATCAAGCATCGGCCCGGGGCTGAAAAGCATTCCGTGGTTTGCGCCCGATTCAAAATTTCTGAGATTGACGCCATGCTGAAAAGTCAGGGGAAATCCTCAAAGCCATGACTTCGGACGCGCCTCGCGATATGTGATGACCGCAAATCTCAACGCGACAGTTCAATACAGTCCAGGCCGAATGCGCATCCCGACGATTCGATATTTCTTCCCTTGATTGTGAAGGCAATACGATGCGCGCCGGTCTCAAGCCGAACGTCTCCAAGATTGATCCTCCCGGTGGGAACCACTTCCGGCGAGTAAAGGTCAATCGGCTCGCCCATGTCCCGCCCGTCAAGCCGAACCTGGACGACTCCATAATCAGGGGCCTTGGTGGCGAAAAGGCATAGACCCTTCGCGCCGGGCGCGTCAACCGCGAACTCGAACTCGATCACGTCGCCCTGCCTGCCGTGACAGATGATCTGATCGCCGCCGCTCCAAAGCTCTTTTCCCCATGAAGCCATGCTTTGCCGGGCGCTGGAGACGCCGTCCGGTGAAGCCGCCTTCATATCATCGAATTCGACCGGATCGGCGGCTTCTGAGTTTCGCGGCAGTTTATCGCTCGTCCCGACGCGCAGCTCAAGCGCGTCGTTGGCGAACTCGCGGACGTATGCGTAAGAGAGCCGCGAATGGCCGGCCTCCCGCCATTCCGGCCCGGATGAATTCCTGAAGATGAAGACCCCGCCGCCCGGCTTCGCCGCGTCATCCTCGTAGCCGACGTAGACTATGCTGTGCCCGTCGAAAACCTCGTCGCCATCCGAATATGCAATGACGCCGTCAGCGTCGAAGCGGACGTTCTTCGGCCAGCGCATCCCGACTGCGACCGGGTGACCGCCTGCGATGGCGGACTTGATGGCCTGCATCTGCGCCGTGGTCAGCCCTGTCTTCACGTTCCAGTGTTTGATCCAGCGCGGGGCGATGTCGGTTCGTTTTGCGGCGTCCTTGACCGCGTCAACAGAAGGAGCTACAGAATCGTTCCATTGCGCGACGTACGGCATCAGGTCCTGCCGGCAGACGCCGGAGATGCGCATCCCCCGGACGGCATCGGAGAAGAAGGACCCGTCGGAGCGTCGCCCGTTGGAATTGTGCGACGCCCAGTTGACGTATTCCTCGGACAGCCGCAGGCTCTGCTCCCCGGCCTGCGCGTATTCGTATTCGAGGACGCCGACGACTGCGAACAGGGAGCACGTGCCCCGGTTGCCCTGGGATTTCGGAGTCAGACCGGCGGCTATGAATTCGGGGCGAAGGTCGGCCTTGGGCGGAAGCTCCCCGCCGACCGCGGAAGCGCATAGGGAAATTACCGGGAGCATCATGGCTGTCACCTTCAATTTTGAGGGCATCTAATTGTCCGAATGAAAGCGTGTTGAACGTCCTCGCGGGGCGGTCTAACATGGTTGCTGTTCAGCGTCCCTGGCAAAGATCAAACTACTGGCAGGAGAGTGCCGATGTCAACACACGCGCCCGAATTGCCGCGTTCCATTCCAAGCTGCCCGCGCATTCTGCCCGTGCGCGAGCAGGCCCGCGTCGTCAACGACCTGCTCAGGCTCAGGCTTGACCGCCTGCTTCCGCAGGTCATGCAGGAAACCGGTTTCGACACCTGGATCATTGTCTGCAACGAGGACAATCACGACCCGGTCTTCAATGCGATGATTCCCTTCGACACCTGGGCGCCGATACTCCAGATCATCGCCTTCTGCCTGAACCCGGACGGAACAGTTGACCGCCTTAACATTTCCCTGACGAACCTGAAGGACATGTATCAGAGGAAATGGGACCTGAACGCCGCGGACGATCAGTGGACCACGCTTGTAAAAATCCTCCGGGATCGCCGCCCAAAGCGTATCGGCATCAACCAGTCCGACGTTATCTGGGCTGCGGACGGGCTGACGGCGACGCTCAAGGAAAGGCTGGTTGCGGCCCTCGGTCCTAAGCTTTCAGCGCGGATGGAATCCGCCGAGAAGCTCTGCGTCAGGTGGCTTGAGACGTTCATCGAGGAGGAGCTGCCGGTCTACGAGCAGGCTGTGCGCCTGACGCATCACATAATCGCCGAGACTTTCTCAACATCGGTCATCACCCCGGGGGTGACGACGACGACGGACCTGAGGTGGTTCTTCTGGCAGAGCCTGGCCGACAGGGGGTTGACGTATTCCTTCACGCCGTTCTTCGACGTGCAGAGAAGCGACGAAATGAAGAAACGTTTCGATCCGGCGGACGGAGTAATCCGCCAGGGCGACCTGATCCACTGTGACGTGGGTCTGATCTATATGCGCTTCATAACCGACCTTCAGGAGAACGCATACGTGCTGCGGACGGGCGAATCGGACGCGCCGCAAGGCCTCAGGGACGCGCTCTCCCAGACCAACCGGCTCCAGGATATCTTCATGGGCGAATTCAGGCAGGGGCTGACAGGAAATCAGATTCTCAATACCGCGCTGGCCAAAGCCAGGGAAGCGGGACTGAGCAACCCTCGAATCTACTCGCACTCGGTCGGCCGCTTCCTTCACGAGCCAGGGCCGCTTATCGGCCTGCCCTGGGAGCAGAACGACACTGGAGCGCGCGGGGAGGTCAATCTCGATTACGATACCTGCTTTACGATGGAACTCGGCGTTCGCCATCCCGTTCAGGAATGGGGAGGCCAGCTCGTGAGTATGTCGTGCGAGCAGGACATCGTTTTCCGCCGGGACGGCGCAACCTGCCTGGACGGACGGCAGACGAGACTCCATCTAATCGGATGAGGCGCGTCTGGGGCGCGCTTGGAAAAGACGGGATGGTTTCATATTTTCTCGCCTCGGCCCAAATGTTGCGCCGGGCTTGGCGCATGCTACGCGTACACAGAGCCGTCGGCCCGGCAAGAAGCAATCCAGGAAGAGCAGCGAGGAAGGCAAATGATATACAATAGCGGGTTGCCATGCCGGATTACCCAAACAAACTGGAATTACATGGCCGGTTGGAGGGAATCCGCATAAGGACAGTGGCGCGCCGGGGCGCCGTCAATTATTATCACCGCCTGTAGAAGGCGGCAGGCAATTTGATGGGAAATACGGACATGAAGCCAATGCGAAATGCGCACAACGTCATCCGATGGATGCCTCTTCCGGGGGCATTGCTGCTGGCGCTTATGGGATGTGCGCAACAATGCGCCGACGTCGCCCCACCCCTCGCCTCGGCTCAGCCGAACGCGAAGAGCGAGGCCGGGAAACCCGTCATCCGGGTCTTGCTGCTGAGCGGGGCCAACAACCACGACTGGCGCTCCACCACTCCAGTGGTGAAGGCGGAACTGGAGGCCGTCGGACGATTCTCCGTGGATGTGACAGAGCAACCTGAGAAGATGGATCCCGCCATGCTGCCGCGCTACGACGTGATTGTCAGCAACTGGACCAATTTTCCGAACGTGAACGATAGAATCTGGCCCCCGGCGCTGGAACAGGCGTTTCTGGATTACATGCGGGAGGGCGGCGGGCTGGTGGTCATCCACGCGGCGACCGCCACCTTCCAGAATTGGCCGGAATTCCAGCAGATCGTATGTACGACATGGGGCAAGGATACCGGCCACGGCAGCATAAACACGTTTCCCGTCTCCATTTCGGATGCCAATCATCCCGTGACCCGGGGGCTTAGGGATTTCTGGATTACCGATGAACTGTGGCATCGCGTCCCGGTCCAGCCCGCCGCCAATGTTCTGTGCGCCGCATTATCCTACGCCGACAAGGGCGGGACGGGAAACCTGGAGCCGGTTCTGCTCACAACATCCTTCGGTAAGGGGCGATGCGCGGACATCGTTTTGGGCCACGACGCCAACGCGATGCGCAATCCGGCATGGCAGACGATCCTTTGCCGGTCGGCGGAATGGGCGGCGACGGGCATGGCCACGATACCCCCGGCCGAAAATTGGCCGGAGACCGCCCAGGCGGGGGAGCTTGCGGCTGTGGACGCGGATTCGGCGTTGAAGGCCATCGCCGGTTATCAGTTCGGACAGAATCGCGATGCGCTTATTCTTGTCGAGACGCTGACTCACGGCGCGGAAACCTGCCCTGGGCTGCGCAAACGTCTGCGCGGGGGAATGGTCGCCCTGCTGAACTCAGGCGCGACGCTGGAATGCAAGAAGTTCGTCTGCAGGCAGTTGTCCCTGATCGGATCTCCGGAGGATATCCCCGCGCTCCTTCCGCTGCTTGAGGATAAGGATCTTTCATTTTACGCCCGCCAGTCGCTTGAAAGGATTCCCGGGGAAGAGGCGTCAGCCACGCTGCGGGGAGCGCTCGGCAGGCTTCAGGGATCGCTGCTTGCGGGGGTCATCAACAGCCTCGGCGCGCGACGTGACGAGACTGCCGTTCCCGCCATCTCGGAACGCCTCAACGATCCCGATCCGATCGTCGCCGGGGCCGCAATTGACGCCCTGGGCAGGATCGCAAATCCGGCGGCGACCGACGCATTGAGACGTTGCGCCGTTCCCGGCAAGCTCCAGCCGTTGTGCGACAACGCGCTTTTGTGTTGCGCGGACGCTCTTCGGAGGGCAGGCAAAATTGCCGAAGCCCTGGCAATCTACCGTGAGATGTCGGCGGCGGAGAAACCGAGGCACATCCGCACAGCGGCATTTCCCGGCCTGATAGCTTGTGAGCCGGAGAAATCGAGCGAACGGATTCTGGCCGCTCTGCGGGATGGCGATCCGGCGTTCCGGACGGCTGCGTTGCGGTGCGCCCGAGACGCGCCTGACGCCGGCCTGGTCCGCGCCCTGGCGGCGGAAATGCCCCTATGTCCCCCATCGTTGCAGTTGGGCGTGATAGATGCCCTTGCAGTCCATGGGGACAGCGCGAGCCTGTCGGCGATCGCCGTCGCCGCGGAGAGCGATCACCCCGATGTCAGAAAGGCGGCGATCAGGGCGCTTGGGCAATCGGGCGACGCTTCATGCGTGGCGCTGCTGGCCCGGCTCGCGGCGGCGAAGGGCAACGCTGAAACGCGATTGGCTCGCAGAAGCCTGATTCGACTGCCGGACAGGGAGGCGGACGCCGAGATGGCCAGGTTGCTGGAAGCGTCCGAATCCGCGGTCCAGTGCGAGTTGCTTATCGCCCTGGCCGAGCGAGGGGCGGCATCCGCGATGCCGGACGCGCTCAGGATGGCAAAGAGCCGGGACCCGAACGTCCGCAGGGAGGCGCTGCGCGCGGCGGGCGCGCTGGGCGACGCATCCGCGATTCCGGAACTCCTGAGTCTCCTCCATAACACGCCCAACGACAGCGAGCGGAGAAACATCGAGAATTCGCTGGCCGCGATCTGCAGGAAGTCAGGCGAGCCGGACGCGGCTGCGGAACCGATCCTGAAGGCGCTGCCCGACAAGGACCCCGGTGTTCGAGCTTCACTGTTGCGGGCGCTGTGCGGCATAGGAGGAGGGAAGGCATTGGCGGCGGCGCGCGAGTCGCTCAAGGATGGGGATGAAGCAGTCCGCGCGGCGGCCGCGCGAGCGCTGGGGGACTGGTCTGATTCTGCGCCGATGACCGATCTGCTGGACTTCGCGCGCTCCTGCAACGATCCCGCCTTGAAGGCGCTGGCGCTTCGTGGCGTCGCCCAGTTGGCGGGAAGGACCGGAGAACGCCCGCAGGAGGAGACTGCGAAACTGTTCGCCGAGGCTATGGGAATCGCATCGCTTGCCGCCGACAAGAAGGCCCTGTTGGGCGGAATCGCCAATGCCCCGTCGCAGGTAACGCTGCAACTTGCGGCAGACTGCATAAGCGATCCGGAGTTGACCGACGAGGCCGCCCTGGCAGTGGCCCGGATCGCGTCCGCATGCCCGTCCATAACTCCGGAGGATGCCAGGGCCGCGCTTCGGAAGGCTTTTGCCGCGGCCGCAGCGCCATCGGCGCGCAAGGCCGCCGCCGAGGCTCTTCTGCGCCGCGAGAAACCGACGAACCTTTCGCTTGCCGCCGCCGCAGACAGCCCCGACGGCATTGACACCGACGGCGCGTCCGGCCCGGATCAGGCAGGCATTGACGGCAATCCGGTCACATACTGGGATGAAACTGACAACCTCAATCTCTATCGCTACCGAATCACATACAAGCAACCAACGGACGTCAATGCGATTACGATCCTGTGCCACATCCAGATGGGACAGCAACCGCCGAACTACGCGCCCAGGGACTTCGACGTGATCTGCGACGGGAATGTTGTCGCCACAATCACGGATGCGCATTATGAGAACCGTGAGTTTGCGCTTTTCTTCCCCACGGCGCGCTGCTCGACCGTCGAGCTGAGAATCTTCGGACGCTACGGTCCAAGTCCGTGCATCCAGGAGTTCGGAACATACAACATGGACGAGTTTCTTAATGAGGCCAAGACGCAGACGGGCGATGCGGCTGATCCCGCCGTTTTGACTTCCGACGGGTTGCGCCTTTCCGCAACAAGCTTGCTGGAGCGGACAAAGCCATGAATCTCACGCGACGCCGCCTGTTGAAGAATGTCCTCGCAAAGGGCGCGGGGATCGTATCAGCCCGCCACGTGATCACGTCTAAGGCGCTCGGGGATGCCCTAACCCCTCCCGCCGGGGAGCGGATAACGCTCGGTCACATCGGCGTGGGAAATCAGGGATCCGGATTGCTCAGAGGCTTCCTGAACCTGCCGGGCGCCCAGTCTGTCGCCGTGTGCGATCCCAGGATGTCGCGCCGGGATGAGCGCGCGGCGGAAATCGAGTCCCACTATGCCCGCGACAAGGCCGGCGGCGTCTACAAGGGCTGCGCCGTCTACAACGACCTGAGGGAAATGCTGGCCCGGACGGACATTGATGCCGTCATCATCGCCACGCCCGACCACTGGCACGTTCCCGCCGCGATGCTGGCGGCGAAGGCCGGGAAGGACATCTACGTCGAGAAGCCGCTGGGGCTGACCCTGGCCCAGGACATGGCTCTGCGCGAGACGTGCGCCCGCTACGGCACGGTCTTCCAGTATGGTACTCAGCAGCGCTCGCAGTTTCATTTCCGGCAGGCCTGCGAACTTGTGCGCAACGGCCGCATCGGCAGGCTGCACACGATGCACGTCTGGGCGCCGGGCGGCAGCGCGGGCGGCTCCGTCGCGCCCGCGCCGGTTCCGGAGGGCTTCGATTATGACCTCTGGCTCGGCCCCGCGCCGGAAGCGCCCTATACCACGGACCGCTGCACCAATCTGGGCGCCTACTTCATCTCCGACTACGCCCTGGGCTATATCGCCGGCTGGGGATCCCACCCGCTCGATATCGCCCTCTGGGGCAGCGATACGGAAAATACCGGCCCGGTGGAATATGAGGGGCAAGGGACGTTCCCGAACGAGGGGCTTTATGATACGGCCCTGGAGTGGGACGTCTGGTGCGCATACGCCGACGGTCTTCGTATGCGGTTCATGAGCGCAAATGTCGCCCAACCCGTTGTCGCCGCCTATCGCCGATTCGAGGGGCACGGCACGACATTCATAGGTTCAGAGGGCTGGATCAGCGTTGACCGCGGCGGGCTTTACGCCGATCCTCCGCAACTGCTCCATTCCACTATCGGGCCGGAGGAGACGCGGCTTTACGACAGCGCCAACCACGGCCAGAACCTGCTGGACTGCGTTAAAAGCCGCTCTCCGACCGTCTGCACGATAGACGTCGCCGTGCGTTCCGACTCCATCAGCCACCTAAGCGACATCGCCATACGCGCGGGGCGCAAGATCCGTTGGGACCCGGTCAAAGAGACTATTTTAGGGGATGAAGAGGCGTCGCGGATGCTCAATCGCGCGATGCGCAGCCCCTGGCGATTGTGATCCGCCTCCCATCCCCGCGCCGAGGCGATGTCTGCGTGGGGGGGGGGATTAACGCAGATACGCGGCCTCGACCTTTCTGAGCGCGGCGGCGATGTCGCGCGACTCGCGCGATTTCATGCACTCGTGGACGCTTATCATCATGTGGCGCTTCACCGCCTCGTCCACGCCGGGGTTTATGTTCTCGTATGAAATCCTCCGTCCGTAGAGCGGGCAGTCCCACGGGCAGCCCGTGTTGCCGTAGACGCGGCGCTCCGTGATCCAGCGCTGCTTGTAGACGACGGCGTTGTAGTCCGCCCCGCACGGTATGCCCTCCGCCCTCATCGCGGCGGCGAAGTCGGCCTTTGTCACTTTGAGCCTGCTTTCGTCAACCGCGATCAGGAGGAACCAGTAGGACGGCTCGGCCTTCCTGTAGCGTTTCACGACGCTGACGGCCTTCAGGTCCGCGATGCGCTCCTCGATCCCGGCGACGACCTTGCGGCGGGCGTCCGCGATTTTCTGCGTCCGGGCGAGCTGGACGCGCCCTATCGCTGCCTCAAGCTCCGTCATGCGGTAGTTCAGGCCGAGGAAGAGGTTGGAGCCGGCGTCGCTGTTGAAGGGCTTGCCGCGGTCGGCGAAGCGCTTGGCGTTCCAGTAGAGCGCCTCGTCGTTGGTCGTCACCATGCCGCCCTGCCCGCCGGCGGTGGTGTGCTTGCCGCTCATGAGGCTGAAGGCGCCCATGACGCCGATCGAGCCGACGGGCCTGCCGGCCCAGCGCGCGCCGTGCGCCTGGGCGCAGTCCTCGATGACCGGGATTCCGGCCTTTTTCCCGATACGGCAGATTGCGTCAAGATCGCACGGGCAACCGGCGATGTGGGCGCAGATGATCGCGCGGGTCTTGTCCGTGATGAGGGACTCCACCGAGGCGGGCGATATCTGGAAGGTCTCCGGGTCGTGGTCGGCGAAGACGGGGATGCAGTTGTTCCAGATGATGGGGGCGACGGCTCCCGTGTCCGTGATCGAGTTTGTGATGACCTCGGAACCGGCGTCGAGCTGGAGCGCGCCGAGGGCGGCGTGTATGGCCGCGGTGCCTGAGCTTGCCGAGGTTGCGAACCTGCATCCGTAGGCTTTGGCAAATTCCTTCTCGTAGGCGTCAACCTCGACGCCGCCATAGCGGTCGAACGCGCCGCCGTGGTCGCGGCAGCGCTCAAGCATCGCCGTCACGGCCTTGATTTCGGGGTTGCCGATCTGAATCCTTGCGGGCCAGGGGGCGGTCCTGACGGGTTTTCCGCCGTCCTTTGCGAGTTTACCGGGGTTCTTCATGGGTGGCATGGCGGGTGTCCTTTCCCAAAATGGGGACGCTACCCTATTTTCTCCGCAAAATAGGGTAGCGTCCCCGTTTTGGCCTATTGCTGCGTCACCTTGATCTGCGCGTAGCGGATCGTGTTCGGTTCCGGGCCGTGGCCGTAGAGGTCAATCGTGTCCGAGGGCATCGTACCGTTCCGGACGGTCGCCGTGAAGAAGGAGCCGAGAGGGAACTTCATGTCGAGCTTGACCGGCGCGTCTTCAGCGGCGGGATGCAGTTGCATCGCGTAGACGCCGCCGGCGCCGGGTTGCTTCGGGTCGCTACATCCGGCGTGGCAGAGGAGGATGAGCCGGTCGTCGGCGGTGGCATGCAGGGCGGCATAACCGGGGCCGAAGCCAAGCAGGGGGACCTTCGAGTCCGGGATGTCCGTCGGCGTCGGGCGGGGCTTGCCTTCGTCGAACATGCCCTCGATGCTTCGCGCAATGGTGCGGCGGAGTATGACCTTGCCCTTTTCGATCACGCAGTATTTCAACTCGGCGGAGATCGGCACGCCGGGGAAGAACTCGTCGCGGATGAACTTGTGCCAGACGTTGCGGTCAATGTAGACCAGGTGCGCCGCGCCGTCGGGGGCGATCCACATGTCCATGTTGCGGATTGATCCGCAGGTCTCGTCCCGGCTGGCGACGGTCAGGGGGGGGGAGAACTCATGCTCGCGGATGTCCGGGGTCCAGGTGAAGTAGAGCTGTCGGAAGTCGTAATCCCACTCCTGGCCCGTGACCTTGCGCTTGTGCGCGCGCCACTCGACGTTAGGCTCGACGACGTCGCTGACGGCCATCATGAAGGCCGCGCCCTTGCGCAGGGCCAGGTGCGGATACGCGCCGCGCAGCGGGAAGCCGACGTAGCCCTGCTTGACCCACTGGCCCGCCGAGTCGCGCATCGTCCAGGTCTGCCCGTCATAGCCGATGACGTTCAGGAGGAGGATTTCGCCGGTGTGATGATCGGCGGCGACGCCGCGGTAGGAATGCTCCGTGAACTCGTATTCCTTCGCCCAGACGGGCATGGATTGCGACGGGGGCTGCTTCGGGTCCAGGACGCTGAACTCGAGCAGGTGCGGCCGGCAGTTGTGGGGGATTCTGCCGTCCCCCCATGCCGGGCGGGGGCTTACGGCGGGGTTGACGGACATGATGAGGCGTCCGCCGGGCAGCGTCACGAGAGGGCACGGCTCGCGCTCGTCCGTCTTATCCGCGCGGTAGACAAGCTCCCACTTGCCGTCCGCGCCCCGGCAAAAGATGCGGCGTCGCGTGTTGCAAAGGGGCTTCGCGTCCTTGTCCGTTTCCGGAATCGCGGCGAAGACGCGGTCGTTGTTCCGGACGATGGTGGGAGAGCCGTAGCACCACATCGGCCCGGAGCCGTTGTCCGGGTTCTCGAACGTCCCGATGATTTCCTCCGCGACGACATCGAATTTCAGCGGCATCGGCGTTTCCTCCAGCAGGGTTGTCGGCAGGGGGGCATTATATCGCGTCGAGGGGAATCATGCAGGATGAAGTTCGGATCTCTCGCGCGGCGATGAGATGCGCCGATCTCAGGAGCCGTGTTCCGTGCGGGCGATGACGGAGTCCTGAAGCTCCCGGCTCAGGCGGACGAAATATTCGCTGTAGCCGCCGATGCGGATGACGAGGTCGCGGAATTCCTCGGGCTTCGCCTGCGCACGGCGGAGCATGCCGGGGTCAACGACGGTGAACTGAATCTGCATTCCGCCCTGGATGAAGAAAGCGCGGATCATGGCGGCGATCTTGCGAAGGTCGTCATCCGATTCCATGATTTTCGGGGCAAGGCGCATATTGAGTATCGGCGTCCCCACGGCGAGATGGAGCGGAAGCCGGGCGACGGAGTTGAGCATGGCGGTGGGGCCGTTGACGTCCCGCCCTGCGAATGGGCCGACGGAGTCCACCAGCGGCGCGGCGCTTTTGCGCCCGTCCGGCAGCGCGCCGACGTTGCGCCCGGCGGCGTCGTAGGTGGCGAAGAGGATGACGCTGGGCAGATAGCGCCCGCCGCGGAAGGGAACATGCTCGCGCAATCGCTTCCAGGCGTATTCCGCAACGTCCCGCGCCACGTCGTCGGCGACGGGGTCGTCGTTGCCGAAGCGCCGGACTTTCTGAATGCGCCACCGCAGGTCTTCATGCCCCTCGAAATCGGCCTTCAGCGCGTCCAACAATTGCCGCGCGGAAATCTCCTTCTTCTCATAGACGAGTTCCCTGACGGCGATCAGGCTGTCAGCGGCATTGGCGATGCCGTGATAGGTGATGACGCTCCAGTTGTAGCGCGCGCCGCCGGCCTCGAAGCCCAGCCCGCTGCGGACACAGTCGCTTGTGAAGAAGGTGCGCGCAAGCTTCGGATCGCCGCTGTGAGGACGCTGGGAGTGTTCGTTCCAGAGCCATGCGACAACCTGATCGGTGGCGAAATCCACCTGGCGGCGGAAGGCGGCAAGCAGGTCGTCGAAGCTTGCATGGTCGTAGAGAAAGCCAGTTGTCGGCCCGCCGCCGGCCTGCCTCCAGCAGTTGACGCCGCCGCTGCCGTCGGCAAGCCCCCGTCCGTTCCAGAGCGCCCTTTCGAGGCACTGGGCAAGGTTCAGCTCCCCGTCCAGCGAGCCGCAGTTGCTCCTGCCGGGGATCATGGTCTCCGTGCAGCCGCCGAAGGCGTAATCCCGCGCGTCTTCGATGGCCAGGCCGAGGCCGGAGTCCATCAACGATTTGATGTAGAGATCGTCGTTGTAGAGCGCCGGTCTGCCGGTCCCGAGGCGGACGCATTTCAACGCTTCGACGAGCAGGCTGTCGTCGGTTTTTGAACTTACCCGCAGCGCGAGATTGGGGCGCAACTGCCTCACGCGGCAGACGGAACGGATGCACTCAATCGTCAGCGGATTGTCGGCGACGGAGCCGTCCGGACGCGTCCCGCCGATGGCGACGTTCCACCCGCCGACGCGGTTCATGTTGTCGAAAACCTCGTCCAGCAGCCCCTCGGTCATGCGCCGGTCGGTTCTGCCGGATTCCATGTCCGCGCGCCAGAAGGATTCGAGATACTGATCGAGATGGCCGTAGTTATCCGCCGGATCGAGGAGCCAGACCCAGTGCGCGGTCAGGACGGCCTGATAAAAGGATTCTGCGGGATGGAGCAGGGAGCGTCGCAGTTCCGGGATCAACCGTTCCAACTCAGACTTTCGGGCGGGATTTGCGCAGGAAGAGGCGGCTCTCTCAACGGCGGCGACCTGACGCCGATGCCATGCCTCGACGCCCTCGACGTAGACGATGAGGGCGTCATAGAGGTCCAGCTTTGGGCGATTGTCCGGCTCGTCGCGGCGCGCTGCGGCGCTGCGTTCGAGGAGTTCGGCCCTCATTCCGAGGAGGCCCTTTGCGAGAACGGTCGGATAATCCGGATTGCTGTGCGTGTAGCCGCCGAATGCGTAGCGGCGCCGGGACCATTCCTCAAGCCACATGTCAATGAACTCGGCATATTCCGGGAAGAGCGTTTTCCGCGCGGCGACAACCTCGCGGGGGGCTAGGACGGGGCCGGCGGAGTGCTGCCAGTGGAGAATCATGCCCCCCCCGCGCCAGGGTTCGCCGTCCGGGTTGCCGAATGGTTGGCGCGGGATAAGGAGTCCTTTCTCCGGAACCTCGACAGGCATGTTGCGGTAGGTATTGGATATGGCCTCGGCGAAACGCATCGGGAGGGGCTTGCCGGCGAATTCGGCGCGGTAGAATCCCTCGGCGTAGTATTCGCCGATTTCGCGCAGGATTTGCAGCCAGCCCGTCCGCCGGCCCGCGCAGTGGTCGCGGACGGAGGCCATAAGTTCCCGGCGCGATTGGTTATTGCCTGTTGGGGTCACGGATCGGGTTTCCTTTGAACTTACAGCATAGCCCGCGTCGCGGCATACGGCAATGGCCATGCGGCGGATGTTCATGCGGAGCGCTGGACTGGACGATGGGGAAAGGGTAATAATGAAGGCGTGACATTAGGTGGACGCGCGAGGGATTTGGAAGGTTTGCCATGAACAAGAAAGTCCTGGGCATTTCGTCAGGCCCGCGCAGGGACGGCAACAGCGACACGCTGCTGAAGCTGGCGCTGGAAGGGGCCGCGAGCGCCGGGGCGGAGACGGAATATATCTGGCTGCCGGGCATGAGCATCGGCCCGTGCCTGGAATGCAACGCCTGCTACGGGCTGGGCAAGTGCAGGCTGGACGACGACTATCAGGAAATCTTCGGCAAACTGATCGAGAGCGACAGACTTATTTTCGCCACGCCCGTATTCTTCATGGGCGTCTGCGCGCAGGGCAAGCTGATGATTGACCGTTGTCAGTGTCTGTGGGCGCGCAGATACGTGCTCAAACAGCCGCTCTTTCCTGACGGGGCGCGGGATCGCCGGGGCATGGTCATCGCGGTTGGCGGTTCGAAAAGCAGGCTCATGTTCGATTCCGTGACGCTGACGATGAAGTATTTCTTCGACGCGCTGGAGATGCGCCACGCCCTCAGCCTATACGTCAACAGGGTTGACGCGAAGGGCGACATTCTGAAGCACGGGGCGGCGATGGAGGCGGCGCGGCGAATGGGGGCGGAACTTGTGTCGGGGGAGTTGCCGGAAGGGGGCGCGCCGCGGGAGGAGAGGCTGGTTTCAGGCCCGGCGGAGTGAGCCGCGCGGGATGATGCCGCAATCTGAGCCGGCATTGCGGTTCTGCCATGCGTTGTTCTATAATGACATCAGTAAAAAACACCCCGTGCTGTCGGGCGCGGCGGAGGACATTCACATGAAACCTATTGCGGCGATATGCGCCTTGTGCGCGGCGATGATTCTTATCGCTTCCGAAACGGCTTCTGCCGGGGACAGGCGGGCGATCATCGAGAAATACAAGAACGAACTCCAGACCCGGATCACAAACTCCGAGGACGAGGAGTACCGCAATCTTTTTGCGATGAACCAGTGGCCGGTTCGGGAATACGACGCCGTCAAGGAACTGTCCAAGGGCAACCGCGACCTGATAAATCTTTTCATTGACTACCGGCAGGACCTGGACCGCCAGAAGCGGCCGCAGATCGTGGAGTTCATCATTCCGGCGTGGCGCGCGGCGCGGGAAAAGGAAGCCGTCGCCATGTACGTTGACGCCGTCATGGCCGAGGCCGAGGAAGTTCTGAAGGAGGAGAAGCCCGACCTCAGGAAGCTCGGGGAACTGGACCGGAAGCTGGACGAGGTTTTCGCGCTCTGGGGGGAGAAGCCGGACAGGATCGAGAAATACCTGGAGCTGCACAAAGAATACGATCATCGCGAGATAATGTTCTCGTTCCAGATGGCCGGCTTGAACTCCGAGAAGGTTGTGGATTACTGGAACCTTCGCAAGGAGGGATTCGAGTCAAAGGAGATAATGGAGTCCTACCGCGCCACCGGCGGGGAGCCGATGCGCTTCACGCGATATTGGAATTTAAGAAAGCAGGGATACGATCCGTCCGATGTGAAACGGATACTTGCGGGACGCCAGCCGAAGCATGGACCGGGGCAGAAGACCGAACCGGCGAAGGAACCCGCGAAGAAAGAGGGGGGGGAGAAGCCGGGCGAGGCGCTGAAGCCGTCTGAAAAGGGGGGTGACAAGAAGGCCGAGCCGGAGCCGAAGATCAAGCGGATGGAATGGACCGGCTCAGGCGAGGCCGGGGCGGACAAGGGCGGGGACAAGGGGAAGCCGCCCGCCAAGGCAGAAGATAAGAAGGATGAGAAGCCGGACGGGGAGAAGGCTGCTGAAAACGAAAAGGACAAGAAGGACGAAAAGGCTGAAGAACCCGTCGAGGAGATCAAGCCGGAAGAGTAGGTCGGGCAGGTCGCCGCAGGCGCGCGGGGCGATTACTGATGTTCGCGCCATAAGGCTATACTGAACAAACGCAAATCATTCTTTCGGGCGCGTAACGTGCCAGGACTGCGTCATTCTTGCGCTGGCATCAGTATAATAAGATTGTGTTTGCCCCGGGGCGCCGATTCGCCATCTTGCCGCGCTCTCTGGAAGTCGGAAGGCGGTAGCGGTTATCATTTCGCTGTGTAAATTAAGGATTGGTCGCGCCCGCCGGCCTTCATCAACAATAGCGACAGGATCGGGAGAAAGGCGAAATGAGAAAAGCCGCTGAAGCCGGATTTGTCGGAGTTCTGGCGTTTCTATGCGTAACCGGAATTGCCTGTCCTGATTTCATCCATTCGGATGCGAGCGCGGAAGAGAAACTTCCCCGGCAGGGCGCTCCGGAGCCGGGCGTGAATCTCGCTCTTGGAAAGAAGTGCGATTTCATCCCGCGCCCGAATTATCGTTACTGCACCGATCCCGGCGACCCGAATCAGTTAACCGACGGGAAATTCACATCCGCCTATTTCTGGGTCTGGCCGGGCACAGTCGGCTGGCAGGGACGGCAGGCGACCGTCTCGATTGATCTCGGGCGCGTCGAGCCGATTGACTCCGTCGCCGTCAACATGGCCGGGGGCGGGCATGCCGGCGTCTTTTTCCCGATCATGATCGTCGCCATAGTCAGCGACGACGGGAAGGCCTACCGCAAGGTTGCCGCCGTCTCGGAACCGGGACTGAAACAGTACGAGAACAAGGACGGGCATTGGTACGTCCACAAGTTCCGGACGCCGAAGCTCGCGACGCGGGGGCGCTACGTCCAGGTCGGGATGCAGGCGCGCGGAGACTTCATCTTTACCGATGAAATCGAGGTCATGAAGGGCGATCACGATCCCGCAAACGTGAAGTTTGATGATGCGAAGACCTTCGCATCGGCGGATCAGTTCATGACCGGAACGCGCAAACTGGGGCGACTGACTGTCGAACTTGAGGCGTTGCGGGCATATGCGCGCGGCGATACAGCCGTCCGCAGGCCTTCGCAGGTGGACGAATTGAAACCCGAGCTTGACGCTATTGAGAAGGAAATCTACGAGGCGGTCGGATCGGCGGAAGCGGTTGAGCGGCTTGCGTCGCGCATCGGCAGGGCGCGCGCAGGAATGTGGGCGAAGGAATGCAATCATGAAGGCCTTGTCTGCTGGGCGGGCGACCCGATGGTCAACATCTCCGAATATGCGCCGCCCGACATGGAACTACGGGGAAAGGCCGTTTCGAGTTATGCTTGGATCGGCGAATACGAGCCTCTCGCCGTCAACCTGTCAAACACTTCGGGCGGGGAGATGAAGCTGTTCCTGAAGCTGGAGGGAAACGAAAAGCTGGTTTCACAAGCTGAGTTGCGGACTGCGGTTCCGTCCGACACGGCGGGGGGACATCGCCCGCTCGACGCGCTCCCGCTGCCGCATGAGAATGGCCTGCTGATCCCGCCCGGAACCACAAGGCAGGCGTTCGTGATCCTCAGGACTCATGGGATGGAGCCGGGCACATATGACATGAGTCTTGTCATATCGGGCGAATGCGTAGCCCAGCCTGTCACGCAAACGATGACTCTGAAGATCGCCCCCGTTCAATTCCCCGAAAAACCCGCCGTCAACACCTACAGTTGGGCCTATGTCAACTGCTGGGGCGCGTGCAGGAACAATCAGGAGGCCGCCATCGCGGACCTCAAGGCGCATTACCAGCGCGTGTACGTCCTGCATCCGGCCTGCGTTCCATCCTTCAAGCTGCGCGAGGGAGGGAAGGGCGTGGACATGGACTTCACGTTCCACGACGAGATGCTGAAGAAGCACGAGCCGTTCGATCAGATTTCGTGGTTCTGGGGATGGGACGGTGAAAAGCCGGGCGGCGACAGATTCGGCGGGCCGTGGATGAGCGAAGCGTGGAAGGCGAATTTCGCCGAGTGGCTCAATGCCTGGGTCGCGCACATGAAATCCCTCGGCTATGGTTACGACTGCTTCTTCATGTATCCGTGCGATGAGACGCTCGAGGCGGGCTTCCGCGATCTCTGCCGGCTCATGAAGGAGATTGACCCGAAGCTGCGAATCTGGGCCGACCCGACCGGCGGCGCGACCACTGAAGAGATCAAGGCCATTGCGCCATTCATTGATGTATGGTGCCCGCACCTGAACGGATTCGACGACCGTCCCGCGGACCGCAAACTGATCTTCGACACGGGCAAGATCGTCTGGACGTATCTCTGCTCCGGTCCGGGGAAGGATCTTTCTCCGCTGGAGTATTACAGGCTGATGTTCTGGCGCGCGTTCGATCAGGGGTATCGCGGCTGCGGCTTCTGGGCCTATGCCGACACGGGCTGGACACCGAGTTCCGCATGGGACGATTTCGACGGGACGCATCACGATTACGCGATTGTGTACGACTCCGGGTCCGCTACGCCGGAGGCGACGCGCCGGGAGGCGATCATCCCCAGCCGCCGCTGGGAGGCATGGCGTCAGGGCGTCGAGGACTACGAATACATGTGGCAGTTGGAGCGCGCCCTGGCGTCCGCTGAGAAGAATGGGATGCGCCAAGACCACGACAAACTTCTTGCGATAAGGAAGACGATTTCAAGAAAGAACATCAGTTCAGCAAGCCTTGCGGACGTTCGCATGAGGATGACTGAGGCGATAATCACTCTGCGGGAGGCGAAATAGACGCCGGTCTGATATCTTGTATTTCATAATGTCGGCGGAAATCATCTTCAACCTCGCTTTCGGCTTCTCTTCATGGTTGCATCTTACCGGCATTGAGAACGCTTCTGGATAAACTGGCTTCGCTACGCCTGACCATTGCGACGCTGATCCTGATATCGGCGGCGTCGGGGCTGGGCACGCTCATCGTTCAGCGCATGCCCGCCGAGTCCTACATTGAGCTTTACGGCTCGGTCGGCAGCCGCGCCCTTCACGCCGCCGGGCTTACGGACGTCTATCGTTCCCGCTGGTTCATTGCGCTGCTGGCGTTGTTTGGCGTTAATCTTGCGGCATGCACGGTCAGGCGATGCTTCATCGGAAAGCCCGGGGGGTGGTTCCTGCTTACGCATTTCAGCATCCTTCTGACCCTGGCCGGCGTGGTCATGGACTTGAAGTTCCGCCGCGAGGGCGCAATGGCCGTCGGGCCGGACGCCCCGCAGAACCACATGATAGTGGATTTTTACCGCAAGGGTCCGGACGGCGTTTTCGCCTGGGACCGCCGGGTTGAGGAGCTTCCCTTCCAGATCGCCCTTCGCGATTTCCGCATTGACCCGTCGCCGCCGGTCCTGTCCGTCCGGACAGCCGCCGGCGCGCGGGAGATAACGGTTCCGCTCGGGGGGACTGTTGCAATCCCCGAAGCCGGTTGCGAAATCCGCCTGCTGGACTATATGCCCGACGCCGAGTATCGCATGGCCCCCGCAGAGCCGGGCGACCCTGGAGCAATTGATTACGGTCCCGCCGTCGGGCTGACTCTCGAAGTCGCCGAACGCGCGGCCAATACAGAACCCGCGCGGGTGCGGAGCACCCGCCCTACGGACTGGTATCTCATCCCGCGCAATTCCAGAGCCGGGCGTTTCTTCTGGCAGGAGGGCGAAATCGCGCTCTTCTCCCGCGAGGTCCCCGGCGTCCCTCCGGAGACCCTTGAAAAGGAATGCCTTGAGGAGCGCTACCTCGTCGCCCTCGGCGGCAAGGGCTACGAGTTCGACGCGAAACCGGGCGAGACCGTCCCGCTGGAGGGAACGCCGTTCTCCCTGCGCGTCATTGCTTCGCGCCCCGATTTCCGCGATCCGTCGAATGCCGAGTTCGCCAATCCCGCCGCCCAAGTGGAGTTGATCGGCCCCGGCGGAGCGGATTCGCCCCGCTGGGTCTTCGCTTTCTACCCGGATTTCGATTCCGGGCACGGCATGGGCCGCGGCGAGCAGGGGCTGTATCCGGACGCCAGGATCAGCTATTTCGCCCCCGCGCGAAACGCGCTCTGGTTCTACTTGGGCGGGGAGAAGCCGGTCATCTTCATCCGAAGAGACGGGGGCGCGGTGAAAAAAATCGAGCCGAATGAGAAGGACAGCATACAATTCCCCGGCAGGAGCGCGTCCATCCTGTACCGCAGTTACATTCCGACGCTGCTGATGAAGAACATGCTGGTTCGCCGCGCCGGGCTGCCGTCTCTGCGTTCGCCGGCGCTGCTGGTGGAGGCGGAGATCGGGAGCCGGAAGGAATCCGCGTGGGTGGACTCCTGGACTCCGGAAGGCAGCCGGATAGCCGGCGTGGACGTCGCGTTTCGCGGGGGAATGAAGCCCGTCCAGTTTTACAGCGACATCACGATCCGCGAGCCGGGCAAGCCCCCGCGCGAAGAGACCGTAAGCGTCAACAATCCGGTCAGCGCCGGCGGATTCAAGATACTGCAATCCGGTTACGATCAGGAGGCGGGGCAG
Organism: Planctomycetota bacterium; assembly: GCA_022711755.1. GTDB lineage: Bacteria > Planctomycetota > Brocadiia > SM23-32 > JAKLEA01 > JAKLEA01. The sequence goes on along the minus strand of JAKLEA010000010.1, from coordinate 172,817 downwards.
TACGCCGTGCTCCAGATCGTAAGCGAGCCGGGTGTTCCGCTGGTCTACGCGGGGATGATCCTCCTCAGCGTCGGAGTGACCGGCTGGATGATGCGAAAGGCGCTCAAACCCTTGTGAAATAAGGACTTACAAATGTAGGGTGGGTTCTCCGAACCCGTATGTGTTTAGCGCCCCGCGCCTTGTTGAAACGAAGCGCGACAATACGCGACCTTCCCCCGCGCCGTGTAGCGGGGGAAGGGGGACCGGCCGAAGGCTGGTGGATGGGGGCTAGGTGAATGCCCCCTTCCGTCGCCTCGACGAGCGAGGCGACACCTTCCCCCACGCTACGCGCGGGGGAAGGAAGTTTCTCCGAAAAGAAGTAAAAACTGGCGCTAAACACATACGCGAACCCGCCAGGAGAACTCATCAGGAATGATTGCCGAACTGACCTTCGCCCTCTACGCACTGGCCGCAGTTGTCTGGACCATAGGCGTCATAAGACGCAGGGACGCCATGTCCGGCTTTGCGACTTTCGCGTGCGCGGCGGCGCTGGCCTGCAACGTAGCCTTCATCGGAATGCGATGGCGACAGGCCGGCCACTTCCCCGCCTCCGGACTATACGAGTCCCTCTTCTTTTTTACATTTATGTTGACGCTCGCAAACTTCATGGTCCTGCTTCAGTTCCGCGTCCAGTTGCTCGGGGCGCTGGGCAGCGCGCTGGCTGCGGTGATGACGGCGCTGGCAATCTTCAGGGCTTCATCAGAGGTGCGGGAGCTTCCAGCCGCCCTGCGCAGCTACTGGTTCCCCCTCCACGTCACCGCCTATTTCGTCGGTTACGGCACGATGGGCGCGGCGTTCGTCTCCGCCATAGTCCAGATAGCCCGACCGGAACTGAAGACATCCCGCGGGCTGGCGATTGACAGGCTGTGTTATCGCCTCTGCGCCTTCGGGTTCCCGTTTCTGACCATCGGCCTGACGTCCGGCGCGCTCTGGGCCAAGAGCGCGTGGGGGCGCTACTGGGGCTGGGACCCAAAGGAGACCCTCGGCCTCATCACCTGGCTGGCTTACCTGATCTACCTGCACCTGCCGCTGGCGTTCCCGAAGTTGAGGAAACGCCCGGAAATCCTGTCGGCCATTCTTATTGCGGCCTTCTGCGCAGTCATTTTCACCTTCATCGGCGCTGGCGGATTGCCGGATTCCACTAAGAGTATGCACGTCTATTCCGTGTCCGGGCGGGACTTTTTCTATGCCGCCGTTGCTTTGACCGTTCTCTGTCTGGTATATGTCTTCTACCGCGTTTCCATTAGAAAAAGTAAGGATACAAGCAAACAGGAAGACAGGAAACCGGCGGACAGAACGAATCCGGGCGACGACAACGGGAAGGATTGAAAGTTCCCGATTCTCGCCTTGAGTTCCGCCGGACAACCTTGCGCGACATGCCGCCCCATTCCCTCCTTACCCGCAGAACATTCCTCCGCGCGGCCGCCTCGGCAGCCTTCGCCCCTTATGTCATAACCTCGACCGCGCTGGGCAAGGGCGGGGTCCCCCCGGCAAGCGAGCGGATCACGATGGGCTGCATCGGCACGGGAAACATGGGCATGGGCGACATGATGATCTTCCTGGGCCACGGCGACTGCCGCGTGGTCGCGGTCTGCGACGTTGACGCCGCCCGCGCGCGGGACGCCGCGCAAAGGACCAACCTTCGCTACCGCGACAAGGGATGCGCCGTCCATCGCGATTTCCGGGAACTGCTGGCGCGCAAGGACATTGACGCCGTCTGTATCGCCACGCCCGACCACTGGCATGCCATTCCGACCATCATGGCCGCGAAGGCCGGAAAAGACATCTTCTGCCAGAAGCCTCTCTCCCTGACCATCGAGGAGGGGCGCGCGATGTCCGACGCCGTGAAGCGTTATCGCCGCGTCTTCCAGTGCGGGAGCCAGCAGCGCTCCTCGTGGGAATTCCGCTTCGCCTGCGAGCTTGTCCGCAACGGGAGAATCGGAAAACTGCATACGATCAGGACAGGCCTTTATCCCGGCCCGAGGACTGGAATCCAGAAACCGCAGCCCGTTCCGCCGGGATTCGATTACGACATGTGGCTCGGGCAGGCCCCGTGCGCGCCTTACACACCCTCCCGCTGCCACGGCTCATTCCGCTACATTTTCGACTACTCCGGCGGGAACATGACCGATTTCGGCGCGCACCATAACGACATCGCTCAGTGGGGCAACGGGACGGAACTCACCGGGCCGGTCGAGATCGAGGGGCGCGGCGATTTTCCCAAAGAAGGTCTGTTCAACACTGCCGTCCACTTCCACGTGGAATACACATACGCGGACGGGACCATGCTGATCTGCGACGACCATCATCCCAACGGCGTCCTCTTCATCGGGACGGAGGGAAGCGTCTACGTGGATCGTGGAGTTCTGCGCCCGGACCCGCCATCGCTGATCCGCAGCGAGATAGGGCCGGGCGAACTGCATCTCTATAAAAGTCCCGGACATCACCTGAACTTTCTTGAATGTGCGCGCTCAAGGAAGGAAACTGTAGCGCCTGCGGAGGTCGCCCATCGCTCCGCGACGATCTGCCACCTGGGCAACATGGCGATGCTGCTCGGGCGCAAGCTGCGATGGGACCCCGGCAGGGAGAGATTCGTCAACGATCCGGAGGCCGACCGCCTGATCGGGCGCCCCATGCGAAGCCCCTGGACTCTCACATAGCAGCGAGAGAAAATGCTCTGCGCAAGGGCGCATTGCGCGCCCCCGCGTTTCGTCACATCGTAAATGCCCGACCACTGGAGACGCTCAGAATGCACCGAAAAGGCAACGTATCGCGAAGGCAGTTCCTGACGGCGGCGGCCTCGGCCGCCTTCGCGCCCTACATCGTCACGTCAAACGCCCTGGGCAAAAACGGAACGCCCTCGGCGAGCAACCGCATAGTAATGGGCCAGATCGGTTGCGGCGGAATGGGCAACGGCGACATGGGCGCGTTCCTGGGAAACCCGGAATGCCAGGTCGTGGCCTGCTGCGACGTGGACACTTCCCGCCGCGAGGACTCCGTAAAGACCGTCAACCTCCGCTACCTCGGCAACGTCTGCAAGGGCTACAACGATTTCCGCGAGATTATCGCCCGCGACGACATTGACGCCGTCGGGATCGCCACGCCGGATCACTGGCACGCCATCATCGCCATTGCCGCCGCCAAGGCCGGCAAGGACATGTATTGCCAGAAGCCTCTCTCGCTGACCGTGCGCGAGGGGCGCGTCATGTCCGACACGATCAAGCGTTACGGCGTGGTCTTCCAGACCGGCAGCCAACAGCGCTCAGGCCCGGAATTCCGGTTCGGCTGCGAGCTGGTCCGCAACGAGCGCATCGGCAAGCTGCACACCATCAAGACCGGCATCGGCGGCTCCCCCAGCACAGGCGTCCAGCCGCCGGAACCAGTGCCACCGGGCTTCGACTGGGACATGTGGCTGGGGCAGGCCCCATGGGTCCCCTACACCAGGAACCGGACGCACTGGAACTTCCGCTGGATACTCGACTACTCCGGCGGGAATATCACCGACTGGGGCGCGCACCATAACGACATCGCCCAGTGGGGCAACGGAACGATGTATACCGGCCCCATCGAGATCGAGGGCCACGGCGTGTTCCCTAAGGAGGGCCTCTACAACACAGCCACCGAGCACCATACCGAATACCTTTACGCCAACGGCGTCAAGCTGATCTGCAGCAACAAGAACAAGGGCGGCGTCCGCTTCGAGGGAACGGAAGGCTGGGTTCACGTGGACCGCGGGTTCATTGACGCCCATCCGAAGTCCCTCCTTCAGTCGGAAATCAAGCCCGGCGAAGTACACCTCTATAAAAGCCCAGGACATTACCAGAACTTCATAGACTGCGTGAAGTCCCGCAAGGAAACAGTCGCTCCGGTGGAAATCGCGCACAGGTCAATCACGTTGTCCCACCTGGCCAACATCTCCATGCTCCTGGACCGCAAGCTCAAGTGGAATCCGGACAAGGAGCAGTTCATTGACGATCCGGAGGCGACGAGGTATCTGGATCGCGCCAGGCGCAGCCCGTGGACTCTTTAAGCAATAATCGAACGGATTCCCGGCATTCGGGATTTCCCCGATGTTTCGGCAAAGAAAAGGAAGGAATGAACATGTCGCGCGTGAGAATGATTGCGGCAGTAGTCTCGTGTATCTTTCTTTGTTCATGCGTCGTTGTGAACAAGACGGAAACGGTACAGGTTCCTGAGGGCCAGGAATCGGCGGAAGCCGCGCCGGCGTCCGCGCCGGAAACCGCGCCCCCGGCGGCGCAGGCCGCGCAGGACCCGGTCGAGAAGGCGTTCGCCGACATGGTCGCCTACGACTATGACAAGGAACGCGCCTGCCTGAGCGTCATAGAGGACTACTGCAACTCGACCGCGGCTGACCCGGCAAAGCGCAAGGCCGTCTCCGAGCGCCTTGCCGCCATCCTGGGCACAGACGCCACAACGGCGTGCAAGGACTTCGTCTGCCGCCAGTTGCGCGAGATCGGCGACGCGGAGGCTGTCCCCGCGCTTGAAAAGCTCCTGGCCGCCCCGGAAGCCGGTCCCGGCGCCGCCAGTCCCGGCGACATGGCCCGCTACGCGCTTGAGCGCATGCCCTGCCCGGAGGCCGGCGACGCGCTCCGCAACGCGCTGAACGCCGCACAGGGCAAGACGCGCATTGGCATCATCAACTCCCTGGGCGAGCGCGGCGACGCGCAATCCGTCCCGCAACTGGCCGCGCTGGCCGACGACGCCGACGCTGACGCCTCGTCCGCCGCCGTCGCCGCCCTGGGCAAGATCGGCAACGCCGAGGCCGCCGCGAAGCTCAAGCAGCTCAAGGACGCCTGCATCGGCGCGGCGCGACCGCTCGTGATTGACTCTTATCTGCTCTGCGCGGACAGGCTCGCGGCAGCAGGGGATAAGGTTGCCGCCGCGGCGATTTATGATGACATGTTCTGCCCCTGCGAGGCTGCGCACGTCCAGATCGCCGCCCTGCAGGGCATTGTCAACTGCCGGGGCGAGATGTCCGTGCCCCTGATCTCAAAGCTTCTGGCCGGGGACGATCCAAACCTGTTCCCAACGGCGGCCAGGTACGTCGTTGACATGCCGGGCCAGCAGGCGACAAAGGCATTCGCCGATCAGCTTCCGAAGCTCAGCCCCGCCGCGCAGGCCGCCCTGCTGGGCGCGCTTTCCGAGCGCAAGGACACCTCCGCGACGCCCGCCGTCATCGAAGCCACGAAGAGCAAGAGCCTCATGGTGCGCAACGCCGCCCTTCAGGCGCTCGTCCCGCTGGCCGGCGCGTCGGGCGTTCCGATCATGGTGAAGGCGCTCGGGTCCGAGGAAAGCGCGGAGCGGAACACCGCTCTGTCCTGCCTGAAGACCGCGCAGGGCGAGATGGTTGACGCCGCTATCGTCGCAGCCATCCCCGGCGCGGACGCCGGGCGGAAGGTTGCCCTGATACAGGTGATCGCCGACCGCAACTGCTCCGCCGCCGCGCCCATCCTCCTCTGGTCCGCGCAGGACGCGGATAAGAAGGTCCGCATCGCCGCATTTGACGCCCTGAGCATGGTCGCCGGGCCTGAGGCCATGGGCGACGTGCTGGCTCTTTTCATGAAGTCCGAGGGCGCGGAACAGCGAGCGGCTGAAACGTCCCTTGTGAACGCGGCCAAGCAGATTTCCGACCAGGACGCGCGCGTCGCCCCCATCCTTGCGGAACTGGCAAATGCCCAGCCGAAGACCCGGTGCGCGCTGCTTCGCGCGGCCGGGCGACTGGGCGGGGCGAAGGCGCTTGAGTCCGTCCGCGCAGCCCTGAAGAGCGATGACGAGGAAACCCGCGAGACCGCCCTGCGCGTCCTGTCCGAGTGGCCGGACGCCGCCCCGGCGGAGGAACTGCTGCAACTGGCGAAGAACGCCCCCGACCTCCCGAAAAAGGTACTGGCCCTGCGCGGATACGTCAGGGTCGTCGGCCTGCCCAGCGAGCGCTCCGCGGCTGAGACGCTGGCTCTCTTCGCAAAAGGGATGGAGGTCGCCGAGCGCCCCGAGGAACGTAGAATGGTCCTCTCCGGCGTCGCGGATGTCTCCAACTCCGCCGCCCTCAAAATGGTCGAACCTTACCTGGCGGACAAGGACCTTTCCACCGAGGCGGCCTTCGCGCTGGTGAAGATTGCCAAAAACGTGAGCGCCGACGACAAGGATGCCGCGAAAGCGGCGGTAACGAAGGTTCTGGAAGTCTCCAAGTCGGAGTCCGTGCGCAAACAGGCGCAGGAAGTCCGGGAAATCATCGAGAAATACGAGGACTTCATCACGTCATGGCTTGTCGCCGGACCGTATTTGAAAGAGGGGAAGGACGGCAAGGCCCTTTTCGACATGGCCTTCCCGCCTGAGACTTCTGAAGCCAAGTCTGAAAAGTGGACCTCTCAGAAGGTCGGGACCGACCAGAACAGGCCCTGGATGATTGACCTCAACGCGACCATCGGCGGAGACCAGCGCTGCGCGTACCTCCTGACCAAGGTCTACTCCCCGAAGGCTCAGGAGGTCAATCTTGAGATGGGCAGCGACGACGGCATCAAGGTCTGGCTCAACGGGGCGGTCGTCCACGCGAACAACGCCTCCCGCGGCATGAATCCCGGCGAGGACAAGGTTAAGGTCGCCCTCAACGAGGGTTGGAACTGCCTGCTGATGAAAATCACGGACGGCGGCGGGGACTGGAGCGCCTGCGCCAGAATTCGCGGCGTTGACGGCGGCAAGGTCGAAGGACTGAAGATCGAGTCCCAGGGCGCGACGGAACTACTCTCCTTCTCGCCGGATACCTTCCTGGACTGCTGGCAGGTGTCCGGGCCTTACATGCAGGAAGGCAAGACCGGGCAGGAGATATTCGACGTCGCGTTCCCGCCGGAACAGGCCGATGCGAAGGGCGTCGAATGGAATGACCAGGACGTCGGAGAAGGCAACAAGCCCTGGCTGATCAACCTTGACGCATCCATTGGAGGGGACGATCGCGCCGCGTATCTCCGCACGCGCATCCATTCCCCGAAGGAGCAGGATGCGCAGCTTGAAGTCGGCAGCGATGACGGCATCAAGGTCTGGCTCAACGGCGTCGAAGTCCATTCCAACAAGGCAGTGCGCCCGACCACAGCTTGGGAAGATAAAGTGAAAATCAGTCTTAAGGAAGGATGGAACGACCTGTTGCTCAAGGTTGTTGACTACAAGGACAACTGGTCCGCCTGCGCGCGCGTCCGAGCCGCCGACGGCGGCCCGCTTCCCGACATCAAGTGCGATTGCCAGGGAGGGCTGAAATAGGTCCGGCAAGCCCGCGCAAGGGCTTCCAGACTGAAAGAGCCTGAGCGGGCGGAAGGCGACGCGATCCGCAAAAATGGCGAAAATCCGGGGCCGCAGGGACTTGACTCTGCGGCCCTGTTTCTTTACTTTGGTTCCCTTCAATGTTAACCTGAATTGTGCGGGGATGGGTTTCAAACCCGCTCCCGCATGATCCCTTGTCCTTCAAAGCGGTCCCCGAGGCGGCTGGGGGCCGGCAAATGAGCCGCAGGACGCCGCCAACGGAGAGATCAGATGCGCCGAACAGCCCTGCTTGTCTGTCTGCTCTCGGTCCTCGTCGTCCGGGCGTCCGCCCAGCAGGTGACGCTGGAGGAACTGCCGGACAAGCTCATGGGAGACTACATCGGAACCTTCAAACCCGCCGCCGGCGAGGAGCAGAAGGCCGTCGTCTACGTCGTTCCGGACGGAAAGGAGCGTTATCGCGTCGTATTCCAGACCGACATACCCGGCCACAAGGGCAAGATTTCCCGCCTGCTCCTCAGGGGCATGCTCAAGGACGGCGTGATAAAGATTGACGATTCAGGCGCGGGCGTGAAGTGGACAGGAACCGTCGGCAACGGCAAGGCCGCCGCGGAATCCGAGAAGGGCGACAAGTACGCGGCGGAATACACGATCCGCAAGTCCCCCACGCTGGGCGCCAAGCCCCCGGAAGGCGCGATCGTCCTGCTGAAGTACCCCTGCGAAAATCCCCCCCTCGACGAGTGGATCAACAAGAACTGGAAGCCCATGCCGGACGGCAGCGTCGAGGTCTTCAAGGGAGACAACAAGACCGTCCGCTCGTTCGGGGACATGAAACTCCACCTTGAATTCCGCTGCTGCTACGACCCCATCAGCCTCGGCCAGGGCCGCTCCAACAGCGGCGTCTACCTTCAGGATCGCTACGAGGTGCAGGTTCTCGATTCATACGGACTGAGATCGGCGGACAACGACTGCGGCGGCATCTATAAGATCGCCAAGCCGCGCGTCAATGCCTGCTGCCCGCCGCTCTCCTGGCAGACCTACGACATGACCTTCCGCGCCGCGCGCTTTGACGCCGCCGGCAAGGTCGTCAAGCCCGTCACGGTCACGGTAGAGCATAACGGCGAGGTCATTCATGACAACCTCGTCGTGCCCGGCCCCACCGGCGGAGCCGCCGGGGCCGATGCCGTGCCGACCGCCCCGCTGCGCCTGCAGGACCACGGAAATCCGGTGCGCTACCGCAACATCTGGGTCGTGGAACTCAAGGATCAATAAATGCCGGCCCGGACGCCGCGCTTGATAATTCAGGGACGGAACCCCGGCGGCGCGCCGGATGACCCGTCCGCAGGATAAACCGACAACTCTGATTCAAAGGATACACAACATGGAAGAAATCAAATTCACGCTCTCAAGACGCGATTTCGTGCGGTCCGTTGCCACGGTTGGCGCAGGCGCCGTCCTCTCCTCGTCCGTGATGGGCCAGGAGGCCGCCAAGGAGGAAAAGCCCCAGGAAACCCCGAAGACGACCCCGAAGCCGGACGATCTCAAGGTCGCCATCATCGGCGCTGGTAGTCAGGGGAACAACCTGGTGAACAACGCCCTGAAAATCGAGGGCATCCGTTTTGTCGCAGTCTGCGACATTTGGGCTTTCAACCTCAACCGCCAGGTAAAGATACTGAAAAAGTTTGACCATGAGGCGAAGCCTTATGCGGACTATCAGGACATGCTGGCCACGGAGAAGGACCTGGACGCCGTCATAGTCGCCAGCCCGGACTGGGTCCACGCCGAACACTCCATCGCCTGCATGAAGGCCGGACTGCACGTCTACTGCGAAAAAGAGATGTCCAACGACCTGGCGAAAGCGAAGGAGATGGTCCTCGCCTCCCGCGAAACCAAGAAGCTCCTCCAGATCGGCCACCAGCGCCGCAGCAACCCGCGCTATCACCATGCGCTGAAGATGATCACGAAGGACAAGATTCTGGGCCGCATCACGCACTGCAACGGGCAATGGAACCGCGGCACCAGCCAAAGCGACGAGATTGGCTGGGCAAAGGGCGCTGATATGGATGAAGCATCCCTTAAGAAGTACGGTTACGACACCATGCAGCGTTTCCGTAACTGGCGTTGGTTCCGCCAATATTCCGGCGGTCTGATCGCCGACCTCGGCTCCCATCAGATTGACATCTATAACTGGTTCCTTATGACGCCGCCGAAGACTGTCATTGCCAGCGGCGGGCTGGACTATTACAAGGGCCGCGAGTGGTACGATAACGTCCTGACGATCTACGAATACGCCACCGAAGCCGGCCCCGTCAGGGCTTACTACCAAGTCCTGAATACGTCCAGCTTCGGCAATCTATATGAAACATTCCTTGGCGATGAAGGCACCATGCAAATTTCTGAGGATGATACGATCGGCAAGATCATCAAAGAGCCTCGCGCCAAGAAGCGCGAATGGGAAGACGATAGCGCCGAGTTGGATAAGATGGGACGGTCGGAGATCTCGTTGAAGGTCGGCGAGACACTCAAGGCCGGCGGCAAGAAGGATGCCGTGGTGGAGCAGATGGTCGCCAATCTGAGCAAGCCGCCCCATCAGGTCCACTTGGAGAACTTCTTCAACGCAATCCGCAACGGCACTCCCCTTTCCTGCCCGGGCGAGGTCGGCTATGAAACGGCCGTCACCGTTCTGGCCGCCAACGACTCAATCGCCAAGAAGGGCATGGTCGAGTTCAACCCCGAGCAGTTCAAGGTCTGATAAACGATGCGCAATAAGCGCCTTTTCCTTCTACCGTGCTTGATCAGCGCGGCAGCCGGTCTTGCGGCGGGACTCCGCGCAGCGGAAACCCCGCGTACGGGCAGCCGCGCGCGATTCACGCACCGCGTCTCCCTCTACGACGAAAGCCGGGAAACCATTGATCCCAAAGAGCCGTCTGAAACCGGACCATACTCCCCCGTAGGCACGTGCGGCAAGTGCCACGACTACGACGCCGTGGGCAACGGGCGGCACTACAACGCCGTTGACCCCGAAGCGCCACCCGGCAGGCCCGGCGAACCCTGGATTCTGACGGATAAGGCCGCCAGAACGCAGATCCCCCTCTCCTACCGCAAATGGGAGGGGACCTTCCGTCCGGGCGACGCCGGGTTAAGCCCGTGGGAATTCGTGCAGAAGTTTGGCCATCACATGCCCGGCGGCGGTCCCGGGGAGAAACTTGCCGACGGGGACAAGGATCCAAACGCCCGGTGGGGCGTCAGCGGCAAGCTGACCATTGACTGTCTGACGTGCCATAACGCGACCCCGGAACACGATCAGACGCAATGGGGCAGCCTCATCAAGCAACAGAACTATAAGTGGGCGCACGTTGCCGTATCCGGACTTGGCGTCGTGCGCGGCTCCGCGATGAGGCTCCCGGACGATTTCGATCCGGAAATGCCGGAGCCGGGGTCGGAAGACCTCGTCCCGGAAATTGTCTATGACCAGAGCCGCTTCGATTCCGACGGGCGCGTTCTCTTCAACGTTCAGAAGAAGCCCGATCCGCGCCGCTGCTACTTCTGCCACACCGTCAGGCGGGCCGATGTGGAACCCGTGGACGATTGGAAGACGGACGGCGACGTCCATCTGGCCTCCGGCATGGGCTGCTCCGACTGCCACGCCAACGGCATCAGCCACAACATAGTGCGCGGCTATGAAGGCGAAAGCGCCGATCTTGAGCGCGCGAGCCTGACCTGCCGCGGCTGTCACCTCGGCGACGCGAATCAGGGGCGTTTCGGCGCCCCCCGACCCCGCCACGCAGGTCTGCCCGGACTCCACCTGGACAAGCTGAGTTGCACGGCCTGCCACTCCGGCCCGAAGCCGGAAGCCCAGACCATCCCCGTCCAGACGGCCATGGCGCACAACCTCGGTCCGTCCAGCCTGCACCGCGGCAACGACGATCCCCCGCGCATAGTTCAGCCCGTCTTCATCCGGAACGCGGACGGGAAGATTGCGCCGCACCGCATGATGTGGCCCGCCTTCTGGGGCGTCATGACCGGAAGCGGGATACAACCCATCCCGCCCGCAAAGGTAGCCAAAGCGGCCGGCTCAATTCTCAAGGTCGCCGCCTCTGAAGAGGGCGGGGAGAAGAAAGCCGCCGGGCTTGCCAAAGAGACCGTGGACAAGGTGCTCGAAGCGCTAGCCGAGACCGCCGGGGAAGGAACGGCGGTCTACGTTTCCGGCGGGTGCGTCTACTCCGCCGGCGGCAAGGCGGGCGGCGAGGCGAAGCCTTACGCATGGGCCATGGCGCACGACGTTCGCCCGGCGCAGCAGTCCCTCGGCGCGGGCGGGTGCGCGGACTGCCACGAAAAGAACTCCGCGTTCTTCCACGGAACCGTAACCGCCGACGCCTCCCCCGCGGCTGACAAGCCCGCCTCGACTGCCATGTCCGCGTTCCAGGGAGTGGACGGGGAATTGATGAACTGCTGGGCGCCCGCCCTGAAGCTGCGCCCGGTCTTCACCGCCGTGATGCTCGGTTCCCTGGCGGTCATGGGAATCACGGTTCTGCATAACCTCTGCCTGGCAATCGCCGGCGCGTTGAAGGGCTTTGAGACCTGCCCGTTCTGCGCCGACGAATCGGAGAAGGAATAGGTGTTTCGCGTCCTCGCCATAGCTGCGATAATAGGAACAGCGGGAGCGTGCGTCCTGCACCTGCTGGTTTTCGGTCCGCCTCACAAGGACGCCGGCGGCGGCAAGCCGGAAATTCGCAGGTTCAGCGTCCTGGAGCGACTGGCTCATGCGCTGACGCTGCTGTCCTTCCTGACGCTGGGAGCCACGGGTTTCTACGCCGTTCTGTCCGGATGGCCGTCGCTGACGGGCAAACTGATGCTTTACCACTACTATGCCGCCCCGGCCTTCGCGATCGGCGCCGCGCTGATTGTGGCCGGATGGTCCGCCGACGCCGGATTCAAGCCCTACGACCTGCGCTGGATGATCCAGATGGGCGGGTACATCTGGAAGCGCGACCACCTGCCCGCCGGGCGTTTCAACGCCGGGCAGAAGGCATATTTCTGGATCGTCGCGACTGCCGGGTTCGCGGTCATCCTGTCCGGCCTGGGCAGGCTCTGGCCGGCGCTGGACCCGACGGGGCAATGCGTTCTGCTGTGGGTTCACCGGCTCAGCGCGCTCTTCCTGGTCGCGTGGGCGCTCGCTCACGCCTACCTGGGCACGCTGGCCAATCCCGGAACAATTCAGGCAATCATTACGGGCCGCGTAAGCGAAAAGTGGGCCAAGGCCCATCACCCGTTGTGGGAAAAGAGCGGGAAAGACAAGGAGACATCATCATGAAAAACCGAACATACCTGCCGATCCTGATCGTGACCGCCGCGCTGCTGGGCGCGACAATCGCCCGCGCGGAGGAGGCAAAGTGCGCGTCAACCGCGGCGAACGCCGACCTGGTTGACCTTCAACTGGAACTGCCCAAGCCCGTCTTCGCCGGAACGCCAAAGAACGTCCCTCCCGGACTGAACCTTGAACCGGCCCGCAAAGGCCCCCGCCCGGCCATCAAGGTGCCGAAGGGCTGCGACAACCTCGCCAAGGACAAGGAGATCACAGGCAGCGACGAGGAGCCGATCGTCGGCGACCTCAAGAACGTCACCGACGGATACAAGGAGGCCACGGAGGACGGCTACGTCGAACTCGGACCCGGCCTCCAGCACGTCCAGATTGACCTCGGCGCCCAGAGCGAACTCTACGCCGTCATGGTCTGGCACTATCACCGCGACCCCCGCATCTACAAGGGCGTCGTCATCCAGACAGCGGATGATCCGGACTTCATCACCAACGTCCAGACCCTGTTCAACAACGACAACGACAACTCCACCGGCCTGGGCATCGGCAAGGACAAGCATTACTTCGAGACCTACGAGGGCAAATACATTGACGCCAAGGGCGTCAAGGCCCGTTACATCCGCCTTTACAGCAAAGGCAGCACCGCCGACGACATGAACCACTACACAGAGGTTGAAGTCTACGGCAAGCCTGCAAAATGACTAGACGCTGGACGTTCCGCGTCCTGATGGCGGCCGCGCTGGCCGGGGCCGTCGCGCTGAGGATTATCGCCCTCGACGCGCGGCCCATGCATGGCGATGAAGCCGTCAACACTATCAAGTTCCGCTATCTGTACGACCTTAACGAGTATCGTTACGACCCCGACGAATATCACGGACCCAGCCTCTACTATCTGAGCTTCATCCCGATGTGGCTGAGCGGGGCCGGCAGCTTCGCGCAGACCGGCGAAACCGTGTTCCGCTCGCTCCCCGCCGTCCTCGGCGCGCTCATGATCCCGTTCCTGTTCCTCTTTGCGAAGGAGCTGGGGCGATGGATCGTCCTTTACGCCGCGATGCTGGCAGCCGTCTCCCCGGCGATGGTCTTCTACAGCCGGTATTACATCCACGAGACGCTGCTCATCTTCTTCACGCTCCTGGTCATCGGCGGATGCTGGCGATACTACCGCAGCCGCGACGACGGGTGGCTGCTCCTGGCCGGCCTCGGCGCGGGCCTCATGCACGCCACGAAGGAGACCTGCGTCGTCGCCTTCGCCGCGATGGCCGGAGCGCTGTTCCTGACGCATCTCTGGAACCGCAGATTCGGCGGCGTCACGGCGGAGAAGTTTCGCCCGGACCGCCGCTACGTCGTCGCCGCTGTCCTCCTCGGCGCCGGCGTTTCCGCCGTCCTCTTCTCCTCCCTGCTCAGCAATCCGCGCGGGCCGCTCGATTCCGTCCTCACCTACTTCCGTTACTTCCATCATGCCGGCGCGCGCGACGCCCACGTCCACCCCTGGAACTTCTACCTCAAGCTTCTGCTCTATAATCGCCACGGCGACCGCTATCTATGGTCTGAGGCGTTCATCCTGGTAATGGCGCTCACGGGCGCTTACTACGCCTTCTCGCCGCGAATCCTCAACGGCGACGAGGCCCCGCTCTGCCGCTTCCTGGCCTTCTACACCATCCTCTTGCTCGCCGCGTACTCGGCCATTCCGTATAAAACCCCCTGGTGCGCCCTCGGCCCCCTTCAGGGCATGGTTCTGCTTGGCGGCGTCGGCGCCGTCTCCCTGGTCAGAGCCCAGCGAACCGTCCCGCGAAAGGACATCATCCGCATACTCATGGCCGCGGGGATCGCAAATCTTCTGGCTCAGACTTATCTGCTCAACTTCCGCTTCCATACGGACAGGCGCAATCCCTACGTCTACGGCCACCCAGTCCATGACGTCGAGCACCTTTACGAGCGCGTCGAGGAGGTCGCCTCCGTCAGCCCGGAGCGGCACAACCTGACCGTGAAGGTGATTGCGCCGGATTACTGGCCGCTTCCGTGGTACCTGCGCAAATTCGACAACGTCGGCTTCTGGACAAACCCGCCCGCCGACTCTCGCGCCGCGATAATCCTGCTTGCGCCGGAATACCGCGAGCAGTTGCTTCCCGTTCTTGAGAAGGAATATCACGAGGAGTACTTCGGCCTAAGGCCGGAGCTTTTCATCCTCTGTTACATCCGGACCGATCTCTGGGACGCGCTCATCGAGCGCCGGTCGGCGTCCCCTCCCCCTGCGGCGGGCAATGCGAAATGAGCGACCGCGAAATTGGCGCTAGAATCGGCTCCCCGGCAGACCCAGGCGTTCCCCTCCGGCGATTCAGCCATCGCGCGATGGGTTCCATCTTCGAAATCTTCATGATCGAGGAGAACCCGGCGTACGCCTATGACGCGGCGCGGGCGTGTTTCGAGGAGCTTGACCGCCTTGAGGAGGAACTCAGCCGCTTCCTGCCCTCCAGCGACGTTTCCCGGATAAACTCCCTCGCCCCGGGGCAGAGAATCCGCGTCGGCCTCGCCGCGATGGAATGTCTCAAGCTGGCGGCGCAGGTCAACGCGGACACGAACGGGGCATTCGACGTGACCGTCGGCGCAATCTTGAAATGCCTTCGCGCCGCCCATGACGGCAAACCGGACGAGGGCGACCTTGCCCGCGCGCTGGCGCTGACCGGCATGAGCCTCCTCGAGATTGACGCCTCCGGCCACTCGGTCGGCGTCCGAAAGTCGGGAGTCCTCATTGACCTCGGCGCCGTCGGCAAGGGTTACGCGCTCGACCGCATGGCGGAGCTTCTGCGCGACTGGTCAATCCCGAACGCCGTCCTGCACGGCGGGCAGAGCAGCGCGCTTGCCATCGGCAACCCTCCGGGGCGGAAGGGCTGGCCGCTGACCTTGCGCGACCCGCAGAACGACTCCGGCAGCCTCGGCCATATCAGCCTGAGCGACGCCTCCCTGAGCGGCTCCGGCATCCTCCTGCAGGGGCATCACATAGTTGACCCGCGCACGGGACGCCCGGCGACGGAGAAACTCGGCGCGTGGTGCGCCGCTCCCTCCGGCGCGCTGAGTGATTGTCTTTCGACTGCCTTCATGCTCATGTCACCGCTGGAGATCGAACGATATTCTCGACAACACCCCGGCGTCTCCGCTATGATAATGCTTTCCGAAAACGACGGGCGGACCATCATGCGCTTCGGCGCTTCCGGCCCGGCTTTTCTTGAAGAGGATCGGAGCAAACCATGAGTAATAAGCGCGGAATGTTTGCCGTCGCCGCAATCGCGGCGCTGGCGGTCGTGATCGGCGTCGCGAGGGCGGAGGAGAAGCGCTGCGCGTCGGCTAAAGCCTGCGACAGCAGGCTCAACTGCCCCCCGGAGGGCTTTGTCGCCCTCTTCAACGGCAAGGACCTTGAAGGCTGGAAGGGCCTGGTGGAAAGCCCACCGACCAGGGCGAAGCTGAACGAGCAGCAGATGGCCAAAGCGCAGGCGAAGGCCGACGAAAAAATGCGCGCTCACTGGAAGGTTGAAGACGGCGTCCTGGTCTTCGATGGTGGCGGAGACAGTCTTTGCACGGCAAAGGACTACGGCGATTTTGAGCTTTTCGTTGACTGGAAGATAAAGGAGCACGGCGACAGCGGCATCTACCTGCGCGGCAGCCCCCAGGTTCAGATATGGGACCCCGCCGATCACCCCGAAGGCTCCGCAGGGCTGTACAACAACCAGAAGAATCCCAGCAAGCCCTCCAAATGCGCCGACAAACCCATCGGCGAATGGAACACCTTCCGCATCATCATGGTCGGCGAGAAGGTCACCGTCTACCTCAACGGCGAACTGGTCGTTGACAACGTCACGATGGAAAACTACTGGGAGAGGGACAAGCCGATTTACCCGACGGGCCAGATCGAACTCCAGAACCACGGAAACACCCTCTACTTCAGGAACGTCTTCATCCGCGAAATTCCCCGGAAGTAGCTCCGATAACAACACGCGCGCGGCGCGCGCGCGGTGCTACGCGCGGCGACGCATGGCGTAATTGAATCATCAAGGAGACTTACAGATGCAATCACGACTCGCTCAAGCCCTGGCCGTTGTCATGTTCGCCGCCGCCTGCGCCGGCCCTCTCTTCGCCGCGCCGCCGACCGAACGCGAACTGGAACTCATCAAGAAATACCTGCCCGAAAAGGCCCGCGCCAAGCCCGCCAAGCCCCGCAAGATTCTCGTCTTCGGCCTGTGCCGCGGCTTCAGGCACAGCTCAATCGAATGCGGCGCCAAAGCCCTCGAACTCATGGGCCAGAAGACCGGCGCGTTTGAGACCGTGACCAGCGAAGACATCGCCATGTTCGAGCCAGAGAGCCTCGCCCAGTTCGACGCCGTCTGCATGAACAACACCACGCTCGACCTGTTCATGCCGCCCGACTACGACAAGCTCCCCCAGGCGGAGCAGGCCAAAGCCCGCGAGAGGAGCGACCGCCTTCGCAAAGCCCTGCTGGACTTCGTCTCCGGCGGCAAGGGACTCATCGGCATCCACGCCGCCACCGACTGCTTCTACAACTGGGCGGAATACGGCGAGATGATGGGCGGCTACTTTGACGGCCACCCCTGGAGCGAAGAGGTCGGCGTCAAGGTCGAGGAGCCGGATCACCCCCTCTGCGCCGCCTTCGGCGCGGCGGGCTTCAGCGTCAGGGATGAGATTTACCAGTTCCGCGATCCCTATTCGCGCAAGAACCTGCGCGTCCTGCTCAGCCTGGACGTCAACAAGACCAACATGTCCAAGGACGGCATCAAGCGCAAGGACGGCGACTTCGCCGTCACATGGGTCCGCCGCTACGGCAAGGGCCGCGTCTTTTACTGCTCCCTGGGTCATATGGAGGAGATATTCTGGAATCCGGCGATCCTCCAGCATTACCTGGACGGCATCCAGTACGCCATGGGCGACCTGGCGGTTGACGACGCGCCCAGCGCGCAAACCGCCGAGGCGGACAAGGAAGGCTGGCGATATCTCCTGAAGGGCCGCGAACTCGGCCGCTGGGACTGCAAGAAGGGTCAGTGGATCATCCAAGACGGCGTCCTGGCCCGCAAGGGCGGCGGATACATCTGGACGAAGGACCGCTTCGGCGACTTCGTCCTGGAACTCGACTTCAAGATTTCCAAGGGCGGCAACAGCGGCATCTTCTTCCGCACGGACAGAACGGGCGACCCCGTCAGCACCGGCATCGAAATCCAGGTCTTCGACTCCTACGGCAAGGAAAAGGTTGAAAAGCACGACTGCGGCGCGATCTACGACTGCCTCGCCCCCAGCAAGAACGCCTGCAAGCCGACAGATGAGTGGAACCACTGCGTCCTGACCTGCAAAGGCCCCAGCGTCAAGGTGGAACTGAACGGCGAGCAGATCATTGACATGAATCTGGACGACTGGAAAGAGGCCCATAAGAATCCCGACGGCACGGACAACAAGTTCCCAATCGCCTACAAAGACATGAAGCGCGAGGGCCACATCGGTTTCCAGGATCACGGCAACGACGTGTGGTTCAAGAACATACGGATCAGGGAACTCGAATAAAAAGTTGAACGGTTTGGACTGCGGCATCATGATGCCGCTTTCTGCGGGCGAGGCACGACTCGCCCGCCCTTCCGCACCGCGAAAAGCAAGATATCGCCATAGCTCTTAAGAATCATCCCTCTCCCGCCGGGAGAGGGTGGCGCTTCCGCCGTATGCGCAGCATACGCGGGAAGCGACGGGTGAGGGGGGGCAGAACAGTATGACGCTCTCCCCCGAACAAGCCCCTCATCCGCCGCGTCCTATGGACGCGCCACCTTCTCCCCAGGGAGAAGGAAGACCGCGAAAAGTTTTCTCTCGTTCAAGGCGGAACTGAACAGTGTCGTAGAATGGTGAAGCGTATCATTCGCGTGGGTTCGAATCGCCCACCCTACGGTTGCTCTCGTATAAGACTCCCCCTTACCGACTTCCACCAGTCATACCCGATAAGCGCCGCCAGCGTCACATAGCACGCCGGTATTAGATAGAACGCCGTCCGCAGCCCCCCGCTCTGATTGCCGATCCAGCCCATCAACCACGTGAACACACCGCAGCCGGGAATCCCCGCGCAGGACAGGATGATGAAGAGCATGGTCGCGTCCGTCTCCGGCAGGCGGTCGGCGCAATAGCTCTGCACGCTCGGCCAGAACGGGGCCGTGGCGATCCCTGAAAGGAAGAGCAGTCCGAACAAAGCCCAAAGATCGGTCACGAACGGGAAGAAGAGCGTGACGATGACGCCGCCGATCGCCGACCACACGATGAGATGCTTCAACTGATGCTGCCTGATCAGGTAGCCCCAGCCGGTCCGGCCCAGGACCATGCCCCCCGCAAAGAAGGCAGTTCCGACGCCGCCCGCCCACGCCGAGTCCACAAAATTCAACTGGATGAAGCTCGCGCACCAGAAGGTCAGGCAGAACTCCCCGCCGCCGGCGACGAACATCGCGGCAAAGAACGGCCAGAACCCCGGCGTCCGGAGAATCTTCGACGTCCGCCCCCAGACCGTTATCCAGTGGATCGGCTCCGGATGCTCGGGATACTCGCGCCCTTTCTGCGAAGGCATCAGAAGCAGCGCCGCCGCGATGCAGGACACGCCCGACACCGCGCCCACCAGAACGCGCCATGAGACCCCCAGCGACATCAGCCCGCCGGAAACCAGCACGGTCGTCAGAACGCCGACAGACCAGAACGAGTGCGTGAAGTTGATGTAGCGCCCCGGCTCGACCGGGTGCAGGTCCTGCACAAAGGGCGTCGCCAGCCCCTCGACCACGCCCTCGCCGATTCCCGCCAGCATCAGGGCCGCCATCAGCGCGGCGTATCCCGGCGCGGAAGCGCACAGCAGAATCCCCAGGGCCATCATGACCACGGCGCACCCGAACGTCCTGCGCTTGCCCCATCGCCCGGCGGCGAAGCCGCACATCAGCATCGCCGCCACCATCGGGATCGTGCGCCCGAGGTGAAGCGCCCCCCCCGCCGACATCCCCCCCTCCTCAAGGGTGAATCCAAGATCGCGCGCCACCGACACGAGCGCCACGGGCAGCGCCACCGATCCGGATGCGTACGCGAAGAAACTCAGAAACGCGGCGTAGTCGTAACGCCCGAAGGTCATCGCCCTTGACTGCTTCATTCCGGCCGCCAATTCATCGCTGTTGCCTGATTGATTATTGATCGGCGCAAATTGCAGCGCAGGCGTCTCGCCCGTACGGTTCCGATGCAGCCGGGACGGCTGTGCTACATCGTTGTTGCATCTGAAGGATTACAAGCCGTAGCTGATAAGCGATTCTGCCGGGCCTTGCCCCTCGTTTATCGCTTCGCCCACGGGTCGGCCGGATCCACGCCCGCCGCCTCTATCATCTCCGCGATGCTGTTCCGGTATTTGTAGACCGCCGCCGGATCGCGGCTGTAATTCGCAGTGTCCTTGACCAGTTCCTCCGGAACGCTCAACAGCGCGCGGGCCTTCTCGATCCATTCGGTCTTCTGCGGGGAAAGCCGCCTTGAATCGGCGACCATGCCGACGGTCGCCTCCAGTATCCGGAAGTACGCGTAATCCTCCAGGCCGTCGCGGAAGTTCTCCAGCCTGATCGTGGGCAGCGGCGTCGCGCCGGGGCCCATGCACGTCCAGCTTCCGTCCCCGTTGTAGGTCGTCCAGCTTCTCGGATTCCAGGCAGTGAACGGGCCGGACTCTATCGGCGGGGAGTTCCAGATGCTTATTTCGTAATACAGGAAGCCGTCCGGGCGGAGCTTCGCCGTCATCGCGCCCATGAGCAGGCGTCCCTCGATCGCCGGGTATTCCACGAACATGTTGGCGTGCGGATGATGCGGGCCGCAGCAGATGTACCACCAGACCTCCTTGCCGGCGGCGCGGGCCTGCGCGGCAAGCTCCGCGTCGAAGCGCGGCGTGAGCGGGCAGAAACCGTCCATCGCCTTGATGACCGACTTCGTGCCGAAGCTGTGGTCATAGGTCGTCGTCAGCACCAGAACGCCGGGGAATTCCGCTTTCAGGAGTTCCGCCGCCCTCTGCACGAACGGGAAGCGGTCCTCCGGGTTCTCGTCGCAACCGTAGATGTAGGCGTGATCCAGCAGGCCGAGTTCCTTCGCCTTCTCGTATCGGGGGCGGATCACGTCAATCGTCGCCTTGCGCCATTCCCCGGTTTCTGTTTCGCCCTGCCCGCAGGCGCTGTAGTAGCCGAGGTTGAATCTGCCGAGGCGTCCCTCCTTATGCAATCGCTCCAGAATCTCGAAATCCGGCGCCCAGCTTTTGAAAGAGTAGAGGCTGTCATAACTCAGGTAATAATCCGCCAGGAATTCGGCCCATTCCATTTTATGCGTTTTCCACGTTTCGTCGCGGAATTCGCCCTCGCGGTAGCCCCCGGTTTCGTTCGGTTCGTAGAACATCGGCCAGAAAGTGACGGCCAGGGGCAGGGGCGTCGCGTCCGGCATGGCGAATCCGTAGACGCGCGCGGCGAGGTCGAAGGAGAACATCTTCCTCCCTACCGCCTCAATCTCGATCTTCCCGCGATAAAGGCCCGGAGGCTGATCCTTCGGGGCGCGCAGCCGGATCCAGAATGCCTGCGCGTCGCCCTTCGCGACGTCGCACGTCGTCTGGAAGTTCAGGATCGGGTCGGGCCACCATCCGACGTGCGGCGAACCGTAGGGCGGCGTCTGCGCGGTCTTCACGTAGCCCATGACGACCGCGTCAATGTTCTTCTTCTCGAAGCGAGCGCCCTTTTCTCCCTTCAGGTCCGTCACGTTCACGCGGACGTCCTTCAGATCGCCCTCGAAGGGCAGGACCACGACCTGGAAGCTCTCCCGCTCGTTGCGCGCAAGGCTGATCTCGCGCCCCCGGGCGACGTTAAGCGGCGAAGTCAGCGCGCGGGGAAGCACCTTCTCCATCGAGGTTGCGAAGCCGACCACGACGTCCTTCCTTGCGCCGCCCTTGACCTCGACCTTGCCGCGTACGCCGGCGAAGTCAGCGCGAAGCTTTGCCGCCGTCACAAGGGATTCAAGCCTGCTTTCCAGCAGCGCCAGTCCGGGCAGCCCGTCAAGCACGGCGGCGTCCCCGCGCGCGGCGAGGGTCTCAATCCGCGTTATCTCCGCCTCGATCTCCTTGAGCGACGCATCCGCCCATGCGCCGATCTCCGGCGACGCGGCGGCGGCCTTCCTGAGCTTTTCGCCGGTCTCGCGCAGCAGCAGGCGGGAGGAATCCATGCGCGGTTTGAGCAGTTTGGCGAACTGCTTCAGATAGGGATCTGAAACCGCCGGGAAGTCGTCACCTGCGGGCAGGAGGCAGAGGCGGTCAACGTGAATCTTCATGTCCGTCGAGGGGCGCTCGGTATAGAAATGCAGGACGCGAATATCGCCGACATCCACGCCCTTGGCCGTTACCTGCGCGAGATGTATCACTACGCGGCGATAGCTGCGCGGCGCCATGTGTATCTGCTCGTGGTATCCGTCCCGCGTCGCCTTCTTCGAGTCGCTTATGAACAGGAACAGGCGTTGCGGGGCGTCAGTTACGTTCGTGACCTCGAATACGAAGCGCTCGAAGCCGGTCCAGTCGGTCATGGCCGGCCTGCCCTCGAAGGCGGGCCACTCGGCCATTCCGGCCTTCCACGCCGGGGTCTCAAAGCGAAGCGAGAACATGCCGGAAGTGGCGAAGCTCTCGACACTGGCCAGCTCCTTCACAGGCGTGTCAGGCCCGCGGCCCTCGTAATGAAAGGCCTTCAGATCGGCGTCGGTCTCGAAGTCCATCAGCATGGTCTCCGACGTCGCCTGCATGCTCGCCAGCGACCACAAGGCCGCAACACAGATCGCGCTTCTGCTCATTCCCAGTTCCATCATTTTCTCCTTCGATGCAAATGCGACGCGACAGAAACCGCGCCCATGAGCGCCGGCCGATTACGGCTTGATCGGCTTCGGCGGATCGAGCTTCCACTCTTCAACCGGGGGCGCCGGGCGCAGATCGCAGGCGTAAAGCCCGATCTTCTCGAACGGGATCGGCTGGAATCCCGGCAGCCGTTTGAAAACCTCGGAATCGGGCTTGAGGCGGAAATCCCCCTTTGCAGCGTCAATAAAACCCGGGTCATCGTTGGTTTCCCAGTTGTCGCCGGGCTCGGACCTCCAGTTGCCGCCGCTCGCCTCCCCGCACATGACGATCAGGTTCAGCTTCGCGCGGCTGATGCGCGCCTGCCCCGGCTGCGGGTCCATGAAGCCGACAATCTCCGGGTAACTGGTCGTGTAGGGCGGCTTGGTGATGTCAACCTCCTCCAGCAGCCTCTTGTTCCAGAAGCAGTCCAGCCCGCCGTTGACGGCGGTCTTCCACACTTCATCATTCCACGGGGCGGAACCGAGCGCCCGCTTGCACTCGACAAAGACGTTGTTCTCCGCCCGGATGTCATGCCCCCCGTGCGAGAACACGGTCCCGAACGATCCCCTGCCCGGCTCTCCGCAACGGAAAAAGACGTTGCCGAAGACAAGGTCCCCGCCGTCCCCGTCGTCGAAGTAGATCGCCGCGTTGCCGTGCCCCAGCGGTCTTCCAATGTCATACCAGAAGTTGTGCCGGATGACGTTGCCGCGGCATGACGGATTCCTTCCCTTGTAGATCGCGCCACAGTCGTCCGTCTCCGTGCATACGCGATGGATGACGTTATATTCAAAGACGTGATCGTTGCCGCCGATGGCTGCCGCCATGTGGGGGGAGTCGTGGAGCAGGTTGTGCGCCGCGCGATTGCCGACGCCGTCGAGGTAGATCGCGCACGCATAGGTCAACTGCAATCGGGAGAAGTCCCATATGTGGTTGTTGATCGCAAGATGCCCGGACGGCGTCAGCGTCCTGCGATCTCCGCCGCCGAGCCTGATGCCGCCAGTCCCGGTGTCGTGTATGTCGCACGAATCCACGCGGTGGCCGGCTCCGCCGTCAATGTAGACCGCCAACTGGCGCGTGTTGCTGATCTCGCAGGCCTCGATGCGGTTCCCGGCGCCGCCGCGAATCTCAATCGCGTTGCCCTTGCAGGCTTCAACAGCAAAACCGCGAATCGCGACGTTCGAGGCGTCCTTCAGCAATATGACCGGGGAGTCCAGCGTCGAGAGCGTCACGCGCGCGCCGGCAAGCCCCGCCGGCGGAAGGAAATAGAGAATCCCCTTCTTTCGATCAAGATAATACTCCCCCGGATGGTCAAGCTCTTCGAGCAGGTTTATCGCGCAGAATCGTCGGGGAGAGGGATTGCCCTGCTTAAGACTGTAGAGATGCGGTCCGACGAAGGTTATCAGGCGCTTCTCCCGATCAATGGACTTGACCCTGATCGCCTCCTCATACCAGTCGAAACACCAGTAGCCGAGAAGCCATACCCCCTCCTCGACATTCCAGCGATTCGGCCTGTCCCCGGCGTATTCAAAGACGCCGGGCTTTCCCCCCGTGTCGCCCTCGCGCGGGTTTGAGCCGGATTCGATTATCCGCGCCACGGTGGCCCAACCATCGTCCGGCCACCTGGCCTGCGTCATGGCCTTCCCGTTGAAGAAAAGCTCCGCGCCGGGCGGAGCGCCGTGAAACTTATCGGGATATCCCTCCGGGATCGGGATGCCGAGTTCCGTCAGGTTCGCCTGCATGACATGCCCGCGAACGCCCGGATCAAGCCTGCCCAGCGTCGCCGGATCGGTCGCCGGACTGAAGGCGTCCGCAGTCAGGGTCGGCCCGCCGCAGAGCCGGACCTTCTCGCCCGGAGCCGCCTGCCAGACGACAGGGGACTGCTCCTCTCCGGAATCCTCCGGCCCCAGCTCGAACGATTTTGAAACATGGTAGTCCCCCCCGCGGACGACAATGCGCCGCGGCATGTCCTTCGGCGCCGCGCGCAGGGTTTCCCGCGCCCGCTCCAGAGTGGCAAGCGGACCGTCGCTCCCGCCCGCGTTGGGTTCCGCAACCGTTCCTGACCATGCGTCATTGCCGCTGAGCGACACGTAGAACGTCCGCTGGCGTTCTTCCGGCGCCGAAGCGCAGGAAACAAGCACGGCGGTCATGGACGCCCACACAGGCAGCAACCTCCAGGACATTCCTGACATAGGCGTTCTCGCTTTCCGGTGAGTCTGCAATGCACGAAGCGGGACAAGGACTTGCGCCCATTCATTCAGCCGCCCCGCCGTTCTCCCGCGGTCGGGAATCACAGGGCGGCGCTGCATGTTGGAATCAGCGTACCGGGACAGGCGGCAACAGTCAATCAGGGCCGGTAATGCATGTCACCCATCTTGTCGAATGCGCGCCCCGCCCCTCAGGTGCGCCAATTTATCCGGGTATGAAAGCAGTCCATTTTCAGATGGCAACCGGCGGTATGTTCACATGCCTTCGGACGCCTTTTGCGTGTCGTTTTCCCAGCCCGAAGGGCGTTTGTAGGTAGCCTCGGTGCGCAAGCCCGTGGATAACGTCAAATATATTTTCAAAGCCCCAGGCGGGGCGATTGACGGCTTGAATAACTTCAAGCGCCCGTTTCACGGGCTTGTTGGTCACAAACGGCTCAATCCACGGGTTGCACCCGAGGCTACCCCCAGACGCCGCAAGCGGCTAAGACTGCGAATTCAAAGGGAGAAGCGATGAACACAGGGAACAGCGCATCGGAAACTGGAACAATACCCGTCTGCGTTGGCGCGCGCGCCCGTCCCTCCGCCATTCCGGATATTTCTTGACATGCGGGCGCGGTTGAAATATCTGCTACATAAGTCCCCATCGGGCGCGATGAGCGAAGCGCCGCGTCGGATGGGACATGTTCGGAGGGGATGGCGGCGCGACTGATCGCGCCGATTGCACGGAGGTCCTGCCTTGACGATTCTTGTAACCGGGGGCGCCGGCTTCATCGGCTCCCATCTTGTTGAACGACTCCTGGCGTCCGGACGCCGCATTGTCTGCATTGACAATTTCGACGGCTTTTACGACACGAAGATCAAACGCCGCAACGTCGCCGCTGCGCTGGCCAACCGCGATTACGCGCTGTGCGAGGGGGATATCTGCGACGAGGCGTTCTGCCGCGACGTCTTCGCAAGGGAGAAACCGGAGCAGATTGTTCATCTGGCCGCGCGCGCCGGCGTGCGCCCGTCAATCGAGGAGCCGCTGCTTTACGAGCGCGTCAACTGCCTGGGCACGGTGAACCTGCTGGAGCTTGCCCGCCGCAGCGGTGTCTCGATGTTCGTCTTCGGCTCCTCGTCCTCCATCTACGGCGAAAGCGCGCAGGTCCCCTTCTCCGAGGACTTTCGCGGCGATAGGCCGATATCCCCCTATGCCGCGACCAAGCGGGCCTGCGAGCTTTACGCGCATACCTACCACCATCTCTACGGCCTGCCGGTGACGTGCCTGCGCTTCTTCACGGTCTATGGCCCCCGCCAGCGTCCCGACCTCGCCATCCACAAATTCACGAAGCTGATCGAGAGCGGAAAGCCGATCCCGGTCTTCGGCGATGGCTCGACCAGCAGGGATTACACCTATTTCTCCGACATCTGCGACGGAATAGTCGCGGCGCTTGAGCGCCCGATGGGCTACGAGATCATCAACCTCGGCAACTCGTCTCCCATCACGCTGGCGTCGCTCATCGGCCTGATCGAAAAATCGCTCGGTAAAAACGCGGTCATTGACCGCCGCCCGCTCCAGCCGGGCGACGTCTCAACGACCTACGCGGACATCTCCAAGGCGAAAAGACTGCTGGGATATGAGCCGAAGTTCCCAATCGAGAGGGGAATACAGTCCTTCGTGGAGTGGTACAGGGAAACGAATAGCAAGTAGCAAGTAGAAAGAAGAAAGTGAAAACTGATAAGGATTAACCGCTTACGCGGAAAATCCCTGAGGGGAGATTGCATGGCTGCCGATGGAATCATTGAGAGAGAATTCCGCAAGAAGTTTCCGGGTTCCGCCGCGCTCTATGAAAAGGCGCAGAAATGCTTTCCGAGCGGCGTGACGCACGACGGGCGGTTCTTGAAGCCTTTTCCGATTTATATCAGGCGCGCCGAAGGCTCCCGCAAATGGGACGTTGACGGCAACGAGATCATTGACTACTGGGTCGGCCACGGCTCTCTGATCCTCGGGCATCGTCATCCGGAGGTCATCGCAGCGGTCGGGCGGCAGCTTGGATGCGGAACGCACTTCGGAGCCTGCCACGAACTGGAGATAGCATGGGCGAAGGCCGTGATGCGGCTCATGCCGTCGGTTGAGAAAATTCGCTTCGTCAACTCCGGGACGGAGGCGACTCTGATGGGAATGCGCCTTGCCCGCGCCTTCACCGGGAAGCCCAAGCTACTGAAATTTCAGGGGCACTTCCACGGCTGGAACGACCACGCCATGCATGGCGTCTTCCCGGATTTCGGCAAGGTCCTGCCCTGCGGAGTCCTGCCCGGCGTGTCGGAGAATATGGTGGTCATCCCCGCCAACAATCCCGAACTCCTGGAGGAGACGCTGAAGCGAGACCCCGATATCGGCCAGGTCATCATCGAGCCAACCGGCGGGGGTTTCACGGACGTGCCGGTCCGGCCCGCGTTCCATAAACCGCTGCGCGATATCACGCGGCGGCTCGGCGTCGTCCTGATCTACGACGAAGTCATAACCGGATTCCGCGTCAGCCCCGGCGGGGCGCAGGCGCTCTACGGCGTCAAACCAGACCTGACGTGCATGGCGAAGATTCTCGCCGGCGGATTCCCGGGCGGGGCGCTTGGGGGGAGGGAGGACATCATGCGCCTGCTGGCATACGGGAGCGATCCGGAATGGAACGCCTCGCGCAAGATGTACCATCCGGGCACATATAACGCGAATCCCGTCTCGGCGGCGGCGGGCGTAAAGACGCTGGAACTCGTTTCGGACGGTTCGGCCTGCGCCCGCGCCGACGCGACAGGCAAGGCGCTTCGCGACGGGCTGAATGCGATCATTGACAATCGCGGGTTGCCGTGGGCGGCTTACGGGCTAAGCTCCGGCTACAGCATGGCGATGGGGGGGGGAGGATGGAGCGGTCGGGCGGCTGATTTCCCCCAATTCGATATTTCCCCAGAACAACTGAAATCAAAAAATTCCGCCGTCATCCACAAGTTCCGTTGCGCGATGCTTCTGGGGGGGGTGGATACCCCCGGAAAGCATTCATGGATAAGCGCCGCGCACTCGGAACAGGACGTCGCGCAGACACTTGCGGCATTCGACAGGGCGCTTGATCTCATGAAATCCGACGGCGTTCTGTGACCCGGTTGCAGTGTCATAAGAGACAAAATGAGCTTTACAAGAAAAATGTTATACCTGTCAAACACATGGCCGTCTGAGGATGTTTGCCTGAGCGCTGCGGAGGCGGGGATAAGAGACTTTCCTGAGTCATCTTTTTCCTGAATCGCCAAGTCGGAATTCCCTGCCGCGGTGGAGAAAGGCGGAAATCAACCTTCGTTTGCAAATTGTCATATCATTATGATAGTCAAAGTGATGTGAGCGTCAATCATCAGACTTTCATCAACTTGTCGCCATATTCTCATCACCCAGTTTTTCTTAACATTTCTCTAACACTCCCCCCCATGAAATTTTTCCGGAACGCGATAATTCGCTTCACGCCAATGAGTTATGTACTGCCCCTGGACTTTTTTGTGTTTTCGCTTTGACACCTGCTTCAGGAAGGCTAAAATCGCCAACTCAGCAGGACGCAGGAAAGGAAGGAGCAAGGGACAGCGAACGTGGGGAAACGACCGGTGTGGAGGAAACTCGCCTGTGACGGCATGTTGGTTTTGTCGGCTCGCAGAGAGTGTCCGGATTGCCGGATTGAAGCCCGCAACGACGTTGGATAAGGGCTGATACGAAGCAACCGGTCGTAACACGCGGACAGACTAAGCGGCCGAGGCCCAGGCTGTATCGCAAGCGTGGCCGCTGAGTCAGTGTTCGTCCGGCTGGCGATAATGCCGTTCGCCCTGAAGCCAGGGCGATATCTTCTTTGACGGCGCTTTTCAAATGCGGCTTTGTCGCCGGATTCGTATCGGCTCGTGTGGCGCACATGACGCAAAGAAGTTCCCGATAACCGAGCTTGGCGCCCACAGTATCGTTGCTTTGTTCCTCTGACGCCGGCAAACCGGCGCGATTTAGCGAAAGGATATGGCCGGAAACGGCCGGACCTGAGTGGCGCAGCAAGTCCTATGCGTCTGCAAGTCGCCTGTTCTGCACGTGTTGCGATGACAAACGCTCCGCTGCGGCTTATGCGGGAGGCATAACCGCTTGCGGGAGGCAATTCCGGAGACGGGCCATGCGCCTTACGCATCGGAATCCTTATGGCGATTGACATAACCAG
This sequence comes from Planctomycetota bacterium, assembly GCA_022711755.1. Taxonomy (GTDB): domain Bacteria; phylum Planctomycetota; class Brocadiia; order SM23-32; family JAKLEA01; genus JAKLEA01. The sequence goes on along the minus strand of JAKLEA010000010.1, from coordinate 143,885 downwards.
TCGGCGGGCAGGCCCGCCGACACGGGAGCAGGGGACAAAATGCGGGAGGAAGGACACCCTCTTGGTTCGGAACTTGAGGCGCGCGAAACCGAACCGGAGCAAGACGGGGAAATAACGCTGGACGCCGCCATGTGGCGGGATGTGAAGGCGCGGCTCCGCGAGAATATTGGCACAAGGCGCTTCGACCTCTGGTTCGCACGGACTCAACTGCTCCGCAGTTCCGATGGGGAAATTTGCGTCGGCGTGGCCAACGCCGTGGTACAACAGTTCCTCGAGGAAAGATACCGCGATATTCTTGAAAAGATCGCGTCGGAACTGGCCGGCAGGCGAATAGAAGTCAGTTTTCGAATATCAACCGAGCTTTATCGCGATTTCCGCCGTGAGCGGGAAATACGCATGCAGAACGCTGAAGCCGTCCGGAAATCCCAGGAAACAACGCTTCAAAAGGAAACGAATGGCGAGGAGGACGCGTCCGATAAGACTGACGCCCAGGCCGCCCGCAGAATGCGCCTGGAGGACTATATCGTCGGCGACTGCAACCGAATGGCCTACGCCGCCTGTCTTGAAGTTGCCGGATTGCGATGCCCCAGATTCAATGTGTTATACATCCACGGCGCATCAGGCTTGGGCAAGACACATCTGCTGAAAGGCATTCGGGAAGCCATTGAGTCCGCCGGGAACGGAAGACATGTGACTTATGCGACTGCCGAAAGCTGGACGAACGAGTTTTTTGGCGGATTGCGCGGCGGAAAGGACTTGATGGAAAAATTCCGCCGTCGCTACCGCGGGTGCGACGCGCTGCTTATTGATGACGCGGACTTCTTCGGCAACAAGGCCACGACACAGGGAGAATTCTGCCATACGTTCAACGCAGTAACAGATCGTGGCGGCCTGGTTGTGCTGGCGGCCAACGCCGCTCCGGAAGACGTTCCAAAACTGAACGCCAATCTGGGCAGCCGGATACTGGCCGGCCTGATAATAAAGGTTGACGCCCCGGATTATGAAACCCGTCTGGCCATTCTCCGCGCTAAGGCGGAAGGAATGGGACTGGATTGCGACGAGGAAGCCCTTGAAATTATTGCCGGGCAGTGCAGGGAAAACGTCCGGCAACTGGAGGGCGCGCTTCATAGCGTCAGGGCCTATGCGGAAATGGAAGGCATCGGCGAGGCCGGAGCGGAGCTTGCGCGCAGGGCCTTGCGGGGATGTGGAGGAGGCGCCCGCGTCGTAGCGCCAAAAACAACTTCGGCGCACATCGAACAGGCTGTGACAGAGCGCTTCGGAATCAGCAGAAGCGATCTGCATTCCAAGCGTCGCGTCCGAACCATAGCGAGATACCGCCATCTGTGCATGTACCTTATGCGCAGGACAACGGATGAGTCGCTCGAACAGATCGGGGCTTATTTCAACCGGAACAATCACTCCACCGTGCGACATGCCGTGGCGAAGATGGAAGAAGAAATAGCAGAAGACCCGGCATTGCGGGAATTCGTTGAAGAATTTCTGAAGCGATGCGGCGAAGGCTGACGCGCACAATGAAACCTGCGCCATACAGCATATATACACCATAGCAACTCATGATACAACCTATGGTATCCAGGCTTATCCCCACAAGCCGGGTTTTGCCACAGGTCTTGATTTTCTGGAGATTTATGGAAATTCTGTTGACATTCGGCGGGAGGCGTTGTATCATCCGTTTCCGAATCGGGGACCGGAATTGGCGGCTGCCGGTATTGGAATAATTTAACCGCCGCCGATCGTCTGCGTCCAGGAGGGATAGAAATGCCACAGGGAAACGAGGGGGATAGTGTTTACAGGATCGGCCGTGTGCCGCCGACGCCTGGAAAGAAGTCGTCCGGAACCGAGCCAAGCGCTTCTCAGCGCATGAGCGTCGAAACCACGGGAAGCAGCACGAAGTATCTCTACGGAATGTCTGCTTCCGAACTCAAACAACTAAACCGTAACACGCTGATCTTCGGTGTGCTGACTGCGGTTGTTGTGTTCACGGTGTTGGGAACATTGATGTTCCAGGCGTCGAAAGTCAACGCCGACACGCCGGAGAAAGATCAGCCCGCAGCCGAAGCGGTGGTTGAAACCCCGTCCGTCGCGGATACGCAGGCTGTTGTGACGGAACCGACTCCGTGGGACGGAGAAGCGCAGGATCTTTCATCCGGCGCGCCCAAGGCGGTTGTGTCAAGCGTCCCGACGGACGCGAAGGAATTCTGGACCGCGATGTTCTTCACGGTCAGCAGCAAGCGCAAAGATTCTGCAAAAAGCTTGCTTGACAGCCTCCCTGCTGATATGTTTGGGGGGCATGAGAAGTTTCTGCTGCCGGTAAGCGGCGGCAAGAACGTGGTGCTTTGCGCGGGTCGTTTTACTGACAAGAACGATCCGGAGCTGCAGAGCCTGCTTTCGCGCATAAAGGCGCACAAGGATTTCAAGTCCGCCTATGCGTCAAAGGTAAAAGCTCAGTAGCGCCTTCGGATCGGCGAAGCGGGAAGAGATGTCAAGAGACAAGAGCCTTAAGATAGCGTCAGGTCTGGTGCGCCAGCGCGGCACGCTCACCCGTACAGAGCGGCTGGCAATTCTTCGCGAAGACGGCAGATGGGCTGACGGGAACAGCGTCTACGGGCTTCCCAAGGTCAGGGTCAGGATCGTCAAGGCCAAGAAAGGCCCGGCGAAGAAGCCTGGCGAAGAGGGCGCTGAGGGGACGGAGCAGGCGGCGGCTTCGGCAACTCCGGCCAAATAGTTCTTCCTGGACGAAATTGCGTCTGCATGTCAACAGCGCGGGCGGAAAATCCGCCCGCGCTGCTCCATGTACGCATTCCCAGCGCCGGACGTTTTCGCATGGCGCGGCCTTTTCGGGATGCGCGGCAACGCCGGCGCAGACAGAATACTCGTCGGTTATTACCGGGCTGTCGAATCGCCGCCGCTTGTGGATTGATCCGTTATTCCTCCGGGGGCGAAATGACGGCATAGCATGGCGCGGCGCAAGCGGATGGAACAAATCCTTTGACATGACCGGCGGCATTGACTATGCTTGTCCCACGTCAGGGGAGCATTCATGCCGTCTTCCTGCCGGAGTCAATAAAAAATCATGGAATGCTCGCCCGCGTGTTCTCGCGCCCGCAAAGTCCGGATCATTCTTTGCGGACGCGCGACGTCGAACGATGATCGTTGAAAAAGAGGAACCAAGATGTCGAAGATTCTAATAACAGGCAGCATGGGAACGCTGGGCAAACCTCTTACGGCGACGCTCAGGCGCATGGGGCACGAGGTCTGGGGATGCGACCTTCAGCACCAGCGTCACGATTACTACATCAGGGCAGACATTGCCGAATACCGTCAGATGGAACGCGTCTTCGAGCAGGATTACGACTACGTCTACCACCTGGCGGCGGAATTCGGGCGCACCAGCGGCGAGGAATACTACGAAACCCTCTGGAAGACCAATGCCATAGGCACGCGCCACATCCTCGAACTTCAAAGAAAAAAGGGGTTCAAGCTCATCTATGCCAGCACGTCATTGATATACGGCGAGATGACCGACGAGGCCATGACCGAGGACCTGCCGGACCGCAAGGCGCTTCGTCCGCCGAATGACTATGCCGTAAGCAAGTGGACCAATGAACTCCAGATAATGAACTTCCAGAAAGTGTTCAATATACCGGTCGTAAGATGCCGCTTTTTCAACGTTTATGGACCGGGAGAATTCTATCACCCCTACCGCAACGCGATCTGCCTTTTCTGTTATCGCGCGCTTCACGGCCTGCCGTGGACCGTGTTCAGGGGTTATGACCGCGTATATATGTACATCGGCGACTTCATCCCCACCCTGGCCCGCGTCTGCGAGCGTTTCAAAGCCGGCGAAGTCTACAACATCGGCGGGACAGACTGTCGCCCCACCGAGGAAATCAGCGATATCATTCTAAAGACCGTGGGCCTTGACGGGAGTCAGGTTTCCTTCAAGGATAAGGACTCCAACAACGTAATGAGCAAGCGTCCGGACGTATCAAAGGCCATGCGCGACCTGGGGCATAATCCCACGGTGAAGGTTGAGGAGGGATTGCCCAGGACGCTGGAATGGATGAGAAATGTATATGAGTTGACGGACAAGTTCCCGCAGTTCACGAAGGAGCCGATGAGCGATCTCTGGTAGATGTAATTAATCTTCAGAATCCGCAGGTCGGAGACTCGTTCGGGAGCGGATTCCGGGCGAAGAATCAAATGGCCGAAAGCAAACCGGAAGTCTGTTTCATAACCAAGACGACGCTGGAGAGGGCCCCGCATATCGTCATGCCCGCGTGGTTCCTGGGAACCAACGGGCTGAAAGTCCGCGTCCTGTGCTACAAGCGCGGCAGAAGCCCGCTCGGAGACGAAAAGGAAGGGGACCTGGAGTGGATTGAGACGCATCCGGACGGCAAGCTGCGTCCCGGATTGATGGGCAAGATTCTCGATCACCTCCGTTTCGCCCGCGCCATACGCCGCGAACGCCGCCGCAACCCCGGGCAGGTTTTCCATATCAATGACATGGGCGCGTGCGCCGTCGCGATCATGGGTCTTTGGCCGTTGAAAAGGCTGAAAATCGTTTATCACACGCACGAAAGCCTTGAGCCGGGCCTGAGGCCGATCATAGAGCGCCTTGAGAAATTCATCTGCAAACGCAGCGACCTGGTGGTCACCAACGGCCCGAACCGGGCGAGAATACTGGGCTGTTTCCACCGGCTCGCGGACATCCCGCTCTCAGTCCGGGTCTCCCTTCCCTCCGACTGGCCGATGCCGCCCCGCGATCCTGAGATGCGGCGCAAGCTGGAGGAAAAGCTGACCCCGAAAAACCCGTTCATAATCGTCTACCAGGGCTGGATCGCGGACGAGCGCTGCAACCTTGAGATGATCAAGGCGCTTGAAAAACTCCCGGAGCGCTACTGCATGGTGGCCATCGGCGGCAACCCGCAGGAACGCTATTATCAGGAATGCGTCCGATACGTGAAGGAACACGGGCTGGAGGGCAGGGCGCTCCTGATAGAGCGCATGGATCACCGCGACCTTCTCAAGCACACCATCGTCGCCGACGCCGGCATCATGCTTTATCGGAACATCTACATCGGCCATTTCTACTGCGCGCCCAACAAGGTCGGGGAATATTCCGCCTGCGGGCTGCCGATGATCGTGCCCAATTACCCCGGGATGGAAAACCTCATATTGAAATACAAGCTCGGGGCCGTGTGCGATCCGGACGATCCGGAGTCCATTGCGCAGGCCATGCGGGAAATCGGGGAGTCCCCCGAGAATCCGGAAGAACGCCATCAGCGAATACGACAGGCATTCCTCGATAATCTGGCGTATGAATACGACGGGCGAAAACTTGTGGCCAAGGTCAAGGAAGTCGCAGCCGGTTGATTAGGCTCAGTCCCGCAACGTTCAGGCAAGGTTCACAAGTTTCTGTACTTCCTGTTCGACAATGTCGAGCGCCTTTCCCATATCGTGGTCATCAGGCGAGAAAAGCGAATCAGGGGGCAAAGGGCTGCCAATGATAAAGCGAATCCTCCACGGGATTATGGGTAGATAGACAAAAGGCGATCCGAGCCACAACCACACGAGTATCACCCGGATGACCCATGCGAACGGAGCGGTCAGAATAACGCCGCTGACAATCAGGCCGAACAAGCTGATTCCCCATCGTTTCACCCCTGCCAGGCGCGGGAACGCAAGCGCCCATGCCAGGGCTTTTGAGCGTAACAGTATCGGCGCGGTGAAGTGTCCGCCGCGGATGCCCATCGGCACGATCGGCGCATTCGCTTTATGCGCTATACGAAGAAAGCCGCACCGTCCCGCGAAGTCCACCCGATTCGCCTGCCAGATGGGGCGCAGTGTTTCGTGATCACCGCCGGGGAAGACGAGCAGCGGCACGCCCCTGCCCAGCGCGTCCTCGGCGGCCTCATATGTCGAGGGAACCGATCCCAGCGCCCGATGTATCGCCGACAGCGGCCAGACTCGGAATCCGATGGGCAGCGCGAATCCCGCCAGCGGACGTCCCGTCCCATACTTTGCCGCATAAAGAGCGGCGAAACAGGACAATTCCGCCAGTCCGAGGCCGCCCGAATGATTCGCAACGAGCAGAAAAGGCCTATCCGCCGGCAGATTCTCCAAACCCGATAGAGTGGGACGAAACAGGATAGTCAGTAGAGGGCCTAAAATCCGGTTGAGAAATCCAACCGCCCACTCCGAAGGGCGTCCGGGTCCGCGCGTTTCTTTACTGCCGTCGCCGCGCTCGTTCATGATTATTCCATCTTTATCGTAAAAGCGCCGTCAAGTTCTCAGCGCCTTGAATTCGTACTCCCTACGAGCAAAGCCTTATGACGAGCGTCTCAATCATGCGCCCATACGCGTCGCCCGTCATGGACGTCGTCTTGGACTCGATATCCGCCTGGACCAGAAAGCGCTCCTTGCGGCGAAGCTCATCCTCCGTAAAGCGTTCGGCCTGCCCCATAAGGAGCTTGAACGGGTAGGAGGAGCCGCCCCGCACGCCCAGCAGGGACGCCAGTTGCTCCGGCCCGCCCCCCGCCGCGGCCGTCTTTTTGGCCGCCCAGAGCCGCCGCCACTGCCACGCCAGCATCGAGAGTATGCGCTCGCTCCCCGCCCCTTTGAGCAGTTCCCGGGCGCAGGAGAGCGCCTTGCGCGCGTCGTGACGCCCGACGGCGTCGGTAAGCTCGAAAATCTCATAAGGACGCGCTTGATTGCAGACCGCCGCCGCGTCGTCCTTAGTGATCTTCTGCTCCTCGCCAACGTAGCAACTGAGCTTCTCTATCTCGGAATGCAGCGCGAAAAGGTCGCTTCCCGTGGCCTCGGCGATCATGTCAGCCGCGTCCGTCATCAACCTCTTGTCCAGTCTCTTCGCCTCCTCGATCAGCCACGCCCGCAACTGATTCGGATACAGCCGCCGCGTCTCGACTGAGACGCCGATCTTATCCACGGCCTTTGCCAGCCTTGTGCTGCCGTTCCACTTCCGGCATGAGAGCAGGAGGACCGAGCCGGGGGAGGGGGATTCGAGGTAATGCTCCAGATGTTCGCGATTCTTCTGAATAAAGTCGTCCGCGTCCTCCATCAGCACGAGCCGCCTGTCCGTCTCCGCGAAGAGGGAGCGCGTGCGCAGCGCGCTCACGAAGTCGGTGAAGGAGTCCTTCGGTTCGGCTGTGTGGACGGAGTTCGGCCCCGCCTGCGCGACGACGGCCTTGCGGACCAGGTCAATGATCCGCCATGCAAAGTAGCGCTCCTCCCCGTGGACGGCATAAACCGGCTTGAGGCCGGCGGGGTTGAACCTGCTGATGAATTCCTGAGCGTTCATTCCGGGGGCGCCCGCCGCACGGGCGGCGATCATTGGATCGGCAACTGGATGAAGTCTGTCGGCGTGTCGTAACGCTTCCGGTTCCGCACGATGTCAATCAGCTCGGGGATGGACGTGATGGTATAGTCCGGGTTCGGGCTGCCCGGCGGGAGGGATTTCCTGCGGCTGTAGAACCAGACGACCGTGATGCCGACCTGCCTTGCGCCGGGGATGTCCATCTTCGGCGTGTCGCCGACGTAGATGGTCTCCTGCGCCGTTACGCCGGCCTTCTCCAGCGCGCGGAGGAATATGCGCTTGTCCGGCTTGTGAATGCCCTCGTCGCCGCTGACGATGATATGCGTGAAGAAGCGCGTCAGCCCCAGCGAATCGAGCGTCATCCTCTGGTTTCTGAAGTGTCCGTTGGTTATCAGGCCGAGGGCGTGGTCCCGCTCCAGGTCCTCAAGCGTCTCCTCGACCCCGGGGAAGACGAACGATCTCATGGTGAGTTTTCGGGCAGCCTTGAAGGCGGTGGCGATTTCCTGCGCGAACTGGTTGTCGTCCACCCCGTGCTCCAGGAACAGCCTGTGGAACCATTCCCCCTGGTCGAGCCATTCCTGGGAGTTCAGGCCACGCTCGAGGATGAGTTCGTGGAGCTTCTTTTCAAGCCCCTTGGCGATCATCGGGACAGACAACGCTGGTATTCGCTTGACGATGCGCGGGGAAACGGCCCTGATGGCGTGCCCGGCCGATTTGGCCGAATCCCACAATGTGCCGTCAAGGTCGAAGAAGACCGCCTTGAATCGAGGCATTTATGCTCCCGTCAGAGTTCCGTGTTCGGCGTTGGTGATGCCTCACATTTTCTCCGGCGCGCTGATTCCAAGCAGGCCCAGTCCGTTGCTGATTGTCCGGCGCGCCGCGTCAACAAGCGCCACGCGGGCGGCGCTTACGCCGGGATCGTCGCAGAGCGCTCTCAGATCGCGATCCCGGTTCCCCAGATTATAATATCGTCCGAACGCCGCGCAAAGCTTCAAGAGATATCCCGCCAGAACACACGGCTCGCAGGTCTGCGCCGAGTCCTTCACCACCTCCGGGAATCTTGATATCTCCTTCGCTAGCGCGAATTCGTCATCAAGCTTCAGCAACCCGGCGTCCGGCGCGGCGGGGACTTCCGCGCCGTAGCGGCGCAGTATGCTGCACACGCGGGCGTGGGCGTACTGCACGTACGGCCCCGTGTCGCCCTCAAAGTCCATCATGGAATCCCAGTCGAAAATGACATCCTTGGCCCTCCGCACGTTCAGGTCCCCGAAGACGACCGCGCCCAGCCCGATCGCGCGGGCCGCCGCATCCTGATCGTCTGACTCCTCGAAACGCTCCTTGTTGTCGCGGATTTTCGCCGCCGCCCGGGAGACCGCCTCGTCCAGCACGTCCTCCAGCATGACAATCTCGCCCCGGCGCGTGCTGGCTTTGCGCACCTCCCCAGTGCCCGCGTCCTTAAACTTGATAAGCCCGAAATCCACGTGGACGCAGTCCCTGGCCCACTCATAACCCATCATCTCCAGAACGCGGAAAACCTGGCGGAAGTAGAGCTTCTGCTCGGAGCCGACGACGTAGACGCATCGGTCGAAGCCGAATTCCCTGTGCCGCAGCTCCGCCGTCGCCAGGTCGCGGCTGGCGTAGATGCTCGACCCGTCGCTCTTCTGCAGGATCAGCGGCGGCATGTCGTCGTCGCTGAGGTCCACAATGAGCGCGTTGTCGCTTATCCGGCATACGTCCTCGCCCTGCTTCGTCTTCCTGCCTGCCAGCGCCGCCTTCACTCGCTCGACGCAGGCATCCACCTCCGGGGCTGAGCCGCTCTCGCCCGTGAAACGGTCGAAGCGTATGCCCATGAAGTTGTAGAAACGCTCGTATTCCTTCAGGCTTGCGTCCTTGAAGCATTGCCAGAGCCTGCGGGCCTCCGCGTCGCCGGCCTCGAGGCGCTGGAACCATGCCCGCGCCTCGTCAAGCAGCGATTCCTGCGCCTTCGCCTCGGCGTGGAAGCGGATGTACAGGCGCTGGAGTTCATCAACCGTCAATTCCTCCGGCGGTTTGCCCTCGCCCCATCGCTTGTATGCGCAGATGAGCTGCCCGAAGGACGTTCCCCAGTCGCCCAGGTGGTTCAGGCTGATTACTTTCCAGCCGGCCGCGTCGTGAAGGTTGCAGATCGCCCGCCCGATGGCCGCGGAGCGCAGATGATGCACGCCCAGATGCTTGGCGATGTTCGGGGAGGAGTATTCGACAATGATCGTCCTGCCCCGCCCGGCGTCCGAACGTCCCCAGCCCGGTCCCTGCGAGCGGGCGTCGTCCAGAACTTCCGCGATCAGCGCCGCGCGTTCAACCCGGAAGTTCAGGTATGGCCCCGCCGCTTCGACGGATGCAATGGGCGGCTCAGCCTTGATCGCCGCCGACAGTTCCTGCGCGAGTGCCGCCGGGTTGCCCCTCCGGGTCTTGGCCAGCGGGAAGCACGCGAACGCGTAATCGCCGTTCTCGGGGCGCTTCGGCGGGGTCAACTGCGCGGCAACTTCCCCGGCCGGCAGGCCGGTTGCCGCGGAGATTCGCTGCGCGATCGTTTCAAGTATTTTCATGCGTGTAGTTCGGGATGTCCCGCGCGCCGGCCTAATGCAATTGGAACGGGTCGGGTATCTTGTGTTCCCCCGTCTTGAACAGGATGCTCACGGACTCGCGCTCGTGGATGTTGCGAATCGCCTTGGCGAAAAGCTCCGCGACGGACAACTTCGTTATGAACGGGCGGTCCTTGTGCGGGGGAAGGGGGACCGTGTTGGTGACGATAAGCTCCGTCGGCTTTACCGCCTCGAGCTTCTCAATCGCCCCACCCTCAAGGACGCCGTGCACGCAACTGACGTGAACGCCCAGCACGCCGAACTCCTGCAGCGCCTCGACGGTCGAGCAGATCGTCCCGCCGGTCAGGATTTCGTCGTCGAAGATCGCCGCATAGCGCCCCTTGACGTCGCCGATTACGTTGACAACCTTGGCCGGTTGCTTGTCGCCGATGCGACGCTTGTCGCAGATGGCCAGGGGAAGCTCCAGCGCGGCGGCGTATGTGGCCGCCCAGCGCGCGCGCCCGGCATCGGTCGAAACCACCGTGAAGTTGGACAGGTTCTTCTTGCGGAAGTGATTGCAGATGATCGGCCCGGCGTCCAACTGGTCCACCGGGATGCGGAAGAAACCCTGAATCTGATCGCTGTGCAGGTTCATGGTCAGGACGCGATCCGCCCCGGCGGTCTGCAACAGATCGGCCATGAGGCGCGCGGTTATGGAAATGCGCGGCTCGTCCTTCTTGTCGCTTCTCGTGTACGGGAAGTAGGGGCACACGGCCGTGATGCGCCCGGCGGACGCGCGCTTCAGCGCGTCAATCATGATGAGCAGTTCCATGATGCCCTCGTTGACCGGCGGGCATGAGGTCTGAACCACAAAAACGTCCTGGCCCCGGACGCTTTCCTTAATCTTGACCTTGATGTTCTGGTTCTGGAACTGCGTGATGGCCACGTCGCCGGGCCTGATGCTCAGGTACCGGCAGATCTCATCAGTCAGCGCGGGATTCGAATTCCCGGAAAAAACCTTCAAATCGTCCATCTGTTTCAACCTCGAGCGAAAGAAGTCCACAATCTCCGAGTTCGACGCTTTGGAGTGCGCAAGCTTTCTTGCGCGCGGTATCACAGCGGGCTGAAGCAAGGCTTCGCGGAGGAACAAAGCTCCGTGGCGAAGCAAGCTTCGCCCTCAGCAAAGGCGGCGGCAAGCCGCCGCAGTCCATGGACGCCAAGCCTTGCTTCTTGCATCATCGTTCGTAGCGCATTCCAGCCGGACAGACCACATCATCCGCTACGCCATTATCACGAACCTCTCCTCCGTCACCTCGTGTATCATCTTCTCTCCGGCCAGGTAGCGCTCGATCTCATCCAGGATCAGGCGTCCCTGCCGGTGGCGTCCGTTCGTTATCGCGCCGGCGATGTGCGGCGTGATGAAGACGTTGTCAAGGCTGCGAAGCGGGGAGTCCACCGCCGGCGGCTCCGGCTCCGTCACGTCCAGCAGGGCGAAAAGTCGCCCCCTCTGCAGTTCCTCGATCAGCGCCGCCTCGTCAATCACCGCCCCGCGAGAGCAGTTCACCAGCACGGCGTCGTCCGGCAGCGCGCGCAGGAACTCCCGTCCGATCATCTTGTTCGTCTCCTGCAGCTTCGGCGTCGCAAGGACCAACCCGTCCAACTGCGGGGCCATTTCCATCAGCGTCCCGACCTTCTCCGCGCCCAGCTTTGCCGCCGTCTCCGCGTCAACGAATGGATCAAACAGCAGGCGTCTGACGTCGAAATTGCCCAGCAGCTTCAGGACTTCGCGCCCGACCGCCCCGGCGCTGACGACGCCTATCGTGATGCCAGTCATCTCCTTCGTCTTCGCTGAAACGTCCGCCGCGCGCCAGCCGCCCGCGCGGATGTTGCGCCAGTGCGGGATGAAGCGTTTGAGGCCCATGATGAGCATCGCAAGCGACGTCTCCGCGACGCCCAGCGCGATGGCGGCGTTGGCCGTGACGACGCGCTTGCCGAGCTTCCAGTAATTCTCCGGAATCAGGCCCTTGATCGAGCCAGCGGAATGGCAGTAAAGCTTCAACTCCGGGTGGGCCTCGATCATGGCGGGGGTGAACTTCGCCCCCCAGCCTCCCAGCCAGATTTCCGCCCCCCTGATTTCCGCCTCGACGGCTCCGGGGGTGATCTTCTCCGGCGCGTCGTGCCAGTTGGACGCGACGGCGCGGAGCCGCTCCCGCTCCTTGATGTGGAAGCAGTCTTCGAACGTGCTGCGCGGGAAAACAAAGGCAATCGCGGCCTTTCGCATGGCCATCGGAATCTCCTCGGCAATGACGTTTTGCTACATTTTCCCCGCGGTCGGCGCGAGCCGGATCGCGGGGCTACAAGCATAACCCGCCGGCCCGCCGCCGCCAAGGAAGTTTTACGGGATCGGCAATCCGGTGTTTCGTCAGGGGATGGCGCGTTTGTTGTAGAGGAGGCACATAGTCGCGGTGGCATGAAAGGAAGACTCGCGCACGGCAAGTCGCTCCCAGATCTGAAAGGGGGCTTGCTTCATAGTTTCAGCATCTCAGCAGTGATGTTTGACAAGTCATCATAACTGCGCTATAGATAAGCGATTAGTCCAACTGTTCTTCGGGGCTGAGGCCATCGTTTCTGTCCAAACCGAAGCATTTACGACCATTCTGTCGGGCGTTGATTCGCGGTAGTCAATGTTACGAATCTCGCCGTTCATGAGATAATTCTTCTGAACAACCGGAGGCATGCTTAATGTCAATGGAACTCACTGGCAAGAAGACTTCAAAGAAGCTTGGAAGATTGTCAAAAGGTCGGTTGGTCTGGAGAAACCATTTCGACCTGATCGAGCGCAGGATTCTGCTGAGTTCGGTGATTATTAACCTTCAGCCAGGGAGCGACTCCGGGGTTTCCGCCACGGACAACATCACAAACGACAATACCCCAACCTACGACGTTACCGTTGACGGGGCCGGAAGGATCGAGCTGGACCATGACGGCGACGGCGCGGCTGACCAGGTCTGGGAAGTGATCGCGGCCGGCACGTACGCCCTCACGGCGCTTGACGCGACGGGCACATTCGGCGCGGCGCGTCCCTACGCGGTCGGAGTATCCCCCTACAGCGTCTTCAGCGCCGACTTCAATGGCGACGGGAACAGCGACCTTGCGACGGCAAACTCCGGAGGCAACAACGTCTCCGTGCTGCTTGGAAACGGGGCGGGCGATTTCGGCGCCGCAGTGAACTACGGCGTTGGCAACGGTCCCGGTAGCGTCTTTAGCGCCGACTTCAACAACGACGGGAATATGGACCTGGTAACGGCAAACTCCGGAGGCAACAACGTCTCCGTGTTGCTTGGCAATGGGGCAGGCGGTTTCGGCGCCGCAACGAATTTCGCGGTCGGCACAGGCCCCCGAAGTGTCTTCAGCGCTGACTCCAACAACGACGGGAATATGGACCTGGTAACGGCAAACTCCGGCGGCAACAACGTCTCCGTGCTGCTTGGCAATGGGGCAGGCGGTTTCGGACCAAGGGTGAATTACGGGGTCGGTTCAGCCCCTTATAGTGTTTATGTCGCCGACTTCGACAACGACGGGGACACTGATCTGGCAACGGCGAACTCCGGCAGTAACAACATTTCCGTGCGGTTAGGCAATGGGGCGGGCGGTTTCAGCGCGCCGACGAATTTCGCGGCTGGCACAACCCCACTAAGTATCTTCAGCGCCGACTTCAATGGCGACGGGAACAGCGACCTGGCGACGGCAAACAGCGGCAGCAACAACGTTTCCGTGCTGTTGGGCGACGGGTCAGGAGGGTTCGGCGCCGGGGTTAACTACTCAGTTGGCAGCTCCCCGAGGAGCGTCTTCAGCGTCGACTTCAATGGCGACGGGAACAGCGACCTGGCGACGGCAAACAGCGGCAGCGACAACGTTTCCGTGCTGCCTGGCGACGGCGCGGGCGGTTTCGGCGCCGCGGTGAACTACAGCGTTGGTAACAGCCCCTACGGCATCTTCAGCGCCGACTTCAATAACGACGGGAATAGCGACCTGGCAACCGCAAACTCTTTCGGCAGCAATGTTTCCGTGCTGCTTGGCGACGGCGCGGGCGGGTTCGGGGCGGCGTCGAACTACGCGGCAGGCATGGTCCCCTACAGCGTCTTCAGCGCCGACTTCAATAACGACGGGAATAGCGACCTGGCTACTGCAAACTTCAACAGCCACAATGTTTCCGTGCTGCTTGGCGACGGGGCGGGGGGCTTCGGGGCGGCGGTGTTTTATGAGGTTTTCGCGTACCCTCGCAGTGTGTTCGGCGCCGACTTCAACAACGACGGGAACGTGGACCTGGCGACGGCAACCTTCGGCAGCAACAAAGTCTCCGTGCTGCTGGGGGACGGGGCGGGCGGGTTCGGGGCGGCGGTGAATTATGCGGTTGGCACAAGCCCCTACAGCGTCTTCAGCGCCGACTTCAACAACGACGGGAATAGCGACCTGGCTGCTGCAAACTACAGTAGCGACAACGTCTCCGTGCTGCTTGTCCAGTTGCAGGCGCTGGCCGACGGCGTTCACCCGATGAACGTCACCTTCACCGACATCGCGGGCAACACGGCTGCATCGGGCGACTCGACGACGATAGACACTGCGGCGTCCGTCGCCATTGACCTCCAGGCCGCCAGCGACAGTGGCGTGTCGAATACGGACAACATCACTAACGACAACACGCCGACTTTCGATATGACGGTGGACCGCGCAGGGACGATCGAACTGGATCATGACGGCGACGGGGCGGCGGATCAGGTGTGGGACGTTGTCGCGGCGGGGACGTACGCCTTCACGGCGCTCGATTCGACGGGAACCTTCGGGGCGAGTGTGAACTACGCGGCTGGGACTAAGCCCTATAGCGTTTTCAGCGCTGACTTCAACAACGACGGGAACAGCGACTTGGCGACGGCGAACAGCGGCGGCAGCAACGCTTCTGTGCTGCTGGGCGACGGGGCGGGCGGCTTCGGGGCGAGTGTGAACTACGCGGTCGGGACAGGCCCCATCAGCGTTTTCAGCGCCGACTTCAACAATGACGGGAACAGCGACCTGGCGACGGCGAACTACGGCAGCAGCAACGTCTCCGTGCTGTTGGGCGACGGGGCGGGCGTCTTCGGGGCGAGTGTGAACTACGCGGTCGGGACTAACCCCGGCAGCGTTTTCAGCAGCGATTTCAACAACGACGGGAACAGCGACCTGGCGACGGCGAACTCGGGCAGCAACAACGTCTCCGTGCTGTTGGGCGACGGGGCGGGCGGCTTCGGGGCGAATGTGAACTACGCGGTCGGGACAGGTCCCTACAGCGTTTTCAGCGCCGATTTCAATGGCGATGGGAACGCAGACCTGGCGACGGCGAACCGCAGCGGCAGCAACAACGTCTCCGTGCTGCTTGGCGACGGGGCGGGCGGCTTCGGGGCGAATGTGAACTACGCGGTTGGCACAGGCCCCCACAGCGTTTTCAGCGCTGACTTCAACAACGACGGGAACAGCGACCTGGCGACGGCGAACTTCAGCAGCAACAACGTCTCCGTGCTGCTGGGCCAGTCGCAGGCGCTGGCCGACGGCGTTCACCCGATGAACGTCACCTTCACCGACATCGCGGGCAACACGGCTGCATCGGGCGACTCGACAACAATTGACACCGATTCCCCTGAGATTGCCGTCAACGGCTGGCAGACAGCCGTCACGCACGGCAACGGCGTGGGCGAGATCGTCACGACGATGGCGGACGGCTACGTTGAGAGCCGCTACGCCGGCATCAGGAAGCTGTTAATAACGCTGGACGAGACTATTGCCGGCAACGTTACGCCGGGGGACCTGAACATAATCGGCGTCAGCCACGGCGACCAGAGCGGCCTGATCTCCGGCATGAGCGCAGCCGGCGGGATTCTGACGGTGAACCTGTCCGCCCCGCTGCCGGACGTTGACACCTACACGATCAGCCTGCTGGGCGGCGTGAAGGACCTCGCCGGCAACAGCGTGACGGGCGACGCGGATCTTTCGGTAGTCGTCCTGCGCGGGGACGCCAACGGCGATGGAATGGTCAACTCGTTCGACCTTCTGAACATCCGCGCGCAGTTGCACGCGGCGATAACGGCCGACACGGCGCGCTACGACATCAACGGCGACGGCCACCTTGATACGTTCGACATGCTCATGGCGCGTGTCTACGTCGGCAACAAAGTTATCTAGTTTTCAGGAATTTTCGCACCCCCATCCGGAAAAGGAACGACAGGAACAATGAGAAAGACTGCAATCGCTTTGGCGCTGGGATTATTCGCGTGGCTATGCTCAAGGGACGCATCGGCATTCGTGGTATACACCCTCTACGAGGGGACGATGCAGCAGGCAGGCACGGCGCAGGAGGTCGAGCGTGGGCCGGGCGACCTGTTCTGGCTCAGCATCGAGATGGACGCAGACGCCGGCACGCCTGTGGGTGGAATCCGGCTGGACCTGACGGCGGACACGGCCGGGATTGTTGATGTCCTAACGCGGGACATAGACGAGACGGAGTGGTATGAGAACGACGGGATGTGGGACAACTCGGCGGCTGTTCCTGCGGGACTGGACGACACGGTTCCGTTCGTGCTGGAGACGGTTCACTACACGGCGGGCAGCGAGGCGAGCGGGATCTATCGGGTGGCGCATTTCCTGTGCCAAGTAGATCCGTCAGCGCCTCTGGGAGACTATGTGCTGGACTTCTCGCTGACTCGGGCCAGCGACGGGATGGGGTTCCCGTATGACCCGTCGGACGTGGGCAGCGGCGGGAGCTTCACGCTGCACGTGACGCCTGAGCCGACGCCGTGGCTGCTGTTGGCGCTGGGACTCGGCGCCGCCAACCTCACGCGGCTGGGCGGGAGGCGAAGGCGCAGAGACCGCTGAGGCCAGGGATGTTCATCGTAGCCGCCGGAGCAGACTGTTTGGCACGGCAGAATTCTTGACCATCGGACTATGCGGACGGGAGTTCGAATAGAGTCCCAGTCGTGGAGCCAGACTGTACCCCCGGGGACGGGACGGTTGCCTCCCGGTTTTGACAATTCTCGCCCGGAAAAAACTTGCCGCGAAACTTGCCGTACCTGCGGCGACTTTGGGCTACTTCCTGAAACAAATTGAAACAAACAGGGCGAAACGGTTGAAGTCGCCGTTTCGCCACCGGTTTGCACAGAACGCCGAGAAACGGCCATTTGGCTGGTGGGCGTGGCGGGATTTGAACCCGCACGGGAGATTACTCCCAAGGGATTTTAAATCCCTTGCGTCTGCCAGTTCCGCCACACGCCCACGGCAACATCACGGCTTTGTCCGATCCGGCATCATCGAGACTGACATGGCTCCTTCTCCTGCCTCCGCGCCAACGCGCATCTGCGCCGGCGCGCCCATGCGGCGCGGGTTATCCGGCCTTCTCCAATCTGTTGAATATCGCCTTGACTACGGCGTCGTAATCCGCCGGCAGTTCCACCGGCAGGTTGGGACGCTTGGATTCCACGCCCTCCAGCCGCCCCTCGTGGTAGCGGATTTTAAAATCGGCGAATTTCAACCCGTTGGCCGTTGAGATCACGACGACGCGGTCGCGCCGGGAAATCTCCCCCCGGTCAACCAGCTTGATCAGCGCGGCCAGCGCGACGCCCGTGTGCGGGCAGGTGAACAGCCCCGTGCGGTCGGCCCGCGCGCATGCGTCCGCAAGCTCGTCCTCCGTGGCCTGCTCGACGACGCCGTTGAACTCCCTGAGGCAGGCGATGGCCTTGTTGACGCTGACCGGGTTGCCGATCTGGATGGCGCTGGCGTGGGTTTTCTCCGCTTTCTTCGGCTCGAACTCCTGGAAGTTCTTCTTGTAGCTTTCGTAGAGCGGATTGGCCCGCGCGGCCTGGGCGCAGCAGATGCGCGGGTAGCGGTTGATGATGCCCAGTTCCTTCATCATGCTGAAGCCCTTGCCCAGCGCGCTCACGTTGCCGAGATTGCCGCCGGGAATGACGATCCAGTCAACCGTCTCCCAGTCGAATTGCTGTACTATCTCCATCCCGACGGTCTTCTGTCCCTCGATGCGAAGGGAGTTCATCGAGTTTGCCAGGTAGATGTTGTTCTTCGCGCAGACTTCCTGGATGAGCTTCATGCAGCCGTCGAAGTCTGTGTCAAGCGAAAGCGTCAGGGCGCCGTTGGCGATGGGCTGGATGAGCTGCGCGCTGGAGACCTTGTTTCGCGGCAGGAAAACGATGGCCGGGATGCCGGCGGCCGCGCAGTAGGCGGCCAGCGCGGCGGACGTGTCCCCCGTGCTGGCGCAGGCGACGGCGGGGACCTCGATCCCTTCGGAACGCATCTGCTTGACCATGCTTACCAGGACGGTCATGCCGAGGTCCTTGAAAGAGCCTGTATGCTCGTTGCCGCACATCTTGATCCAGAGGTCGTCGAGGCCGACATCCTTGCTGAACCTGTCTGCCCAGAACAGGTTTGTTCCGCCCTCGTACATGGAGACTATGTTGTCGTTCTCAACCTCCGGGCAGACCCATTCCTTTTTGCCCCATATGCCGGAGCCGTAGGGCCATTCCGTGCGCTTGTATCGCCGGTCGAAGATGTCCATCCACGCGGCGGCGCTGCGGTGGCGCAGGGCTTCCATGTCGTGGACGACCGTAAGCAGGCCCTCGCACTTCGGACAGCGGTAGATGATGTCCGTGAGCTTGTATTTCCCCTCGCACCCGGCGAAACATTCGAACCATGCCCGGTAACGCATCGGCGGTCTCCTTGAATCCGTTTGTTGATCCGACGGCTTTGAAGCTATCCGAAATCGGGCGGGGAATCAATCGCCGGCGCGGTGGCGGGCTTTCCCGGGAAGATACCTTTCCTTGCTTCACAGCCCCGCAGCCATTATCTTCATGCCTGCGTCGGTCCGCCGAGGCGAGGGCGGCGCGGCGAGGGTCGGGCCTGTAATCTTCAACGGGACATTCCGTATGAGCGAATTGAGGGATACCGCCGCCGACAGTTCCAGAGCGTTCACCGCGCGCAGCGTCCTGATCGGCTTGACCGGCGCGGCGCTCATCGTCGCGGCGGATTACGTCAACGCCGGCGCGCTGGGAAACAGTCCGCTTATCGGCATCCTGCTCCCGCCCGGCGTCGTGACGCTCCTGGTCGTCGCCGCGGCGGCAAACGGCCTGCTCAGGCGTGTCTCCCCGCGGGCGGCACTGGCGCGCGGGGAGCTGCTTGTCGCCATCGGGCTGATCTGGGCCGCCTCAGGCGTCAGCGGCTGGGGTCTCGTGCGTAATCTGCTGCCGACGATGGTCATGCCATACCGGCTCATGATCTCCAGCCCGTATCAATGGGAGCCGGTCGCCAAGGAACTACCATCCTGGCTCGCGCCGGCCTGTGATCCCGAAAGTCCGATCATTAACGACTTCATGGCCGGCGTCGGGCGGGAGCGGGCTGAAGGTCTTGGCATCATTTCCGCCGTGCCGTGGGGCGCGTGGGTCGGCGCGTTGGCGGGCTGGATCATCGGCATCGGCGCGCTTTACGGACTCGTCCTCTGCCTCGGCGCCGTCTTCCTGCGCCAGTGGGCGCTGGCGGAGCATCTTCCGTTCCCGTCCGCGCAGGTTCCGCTTGTAATCACCGAGCCGCCGACCCGCGGGCGCGCCATGAACGACCTGTTCTCAAGCAAGGCGTTCTGGATGGCTTTCGCTGTCGTGTTCATTGTCGGCATGGCGTCAGGCCTGAACGCCTATTACCCGAAAGTCCCCATCATCAAATATAACTTCGCGTTCTGGGGCATATGGCTCATGCATCCGCTTACTTACGCCTCCGAGTGGCTCTTCATCGGCAGCGTCTTCTTCTCAATGGTCGGCATCGGTCTGCTTCTGTCCCTGGATACCACGTTCAGCATCTGGTTCTGCTTCATGCTCGTGCAGGTCTGGAGGATCATTTCCGGTCTGGCCGGGAGGCCGATGACCTCCTGGATGACATGGGAGCCGCAGCCCGGCGCGCTGCTGGTCTATTGCATAATGTTCCTATACATCGGCAGGCGGTATTACAAAAACGTCGCCGCCTCGATCCTTAGCCGGGAGAAGGCGCTCGCCCTGGACCTGATGCGCGAAAGGCGATGGGCGATCGGGGCGGTCGTTTGCGCAGCCGTCTTTCTGGCGTGGTTATTCGCGGCCGGGATGCCGCTGTGGGCGGCGATAATTGTCATGGGACTGCACCTGATGATCATCGTCGGCCTGATGCGCGTTCTGGCGGAGACGGGGATGACCTACCTTCAGACGGACTTCCGCAGCGGCCCCTATCTGGTCGAAACCTTCGGCAAGGGGATGCTTACGAAGAAGGCGACCGCCGTCGCGCTCGTCACCGGCGCGGTCTGTTATGATCAGCGGGATCATCCGCTCCTGATGTCGCACACGGCGCTGCGGGTCACCGCCGGGCCTGATTCCCGTCCCGGGCGCAGGATGCTGGGGGGAATCGGTTCCGCGCTCGGCATTGCCTTCATATCCGCCTGCGCAGTCGGGCTGATCCTGATTTACAAGTACGGCAGCGAGAAAGTTGATTTCTGGGGCACGATTTCGCTGATGACACTGGGCGGCAACGCCCTGGCTGCGGCTGAGACCGGTAACCGCTCCGGGCAGATTGTCATCAACATGGTCGGCGCCGGCGTAATGGCGGTCATCTCGGCCCTTCGCCTGCGTTTCCCGTGGTGGCCCATCCATCCGGCGGGTTACTTCATCGCCATTGCCCGCCCGGGCGAGCGCGTCTGGTTCAGCATGATGCTCGCGTGGGCGATCAAGTTCGCCCTGCTGCGCTACGGCGGCACGCGCATGGCCGCCTTCGCCCGGAATATGGGCATCGGCTTCATCGTCGGGGAGGCCGTAATTCACGTCTTCTGGGTCGCGGTGGCCGCGCTCGTCTGGCTCTCGGGCGGGGAGCCGCGCCCCTTCAACTTCAGTTGCTGAGGAACCCGCATGAATCCGCCGATGCCAACCATCCCCTTCGGCCAGCATCGCGTCTCGCGCCTCATTATCGGCGGCAATCCATTCAGCGGCAACAGCCACGTCTGCGACGAACTGAGCCGCGAAATGCGCGATTACTTCACGACCGAGACGATCAAGAAGACGCTGCGCGACTGCGAAGCCGCCGGGATCAACACCATCCAGGCACGGGGCGACGCGCACATCGCCCGCGTCCTCAACGAATTCCGCAACGAGGGCGGCAACCTGCAATGGATCGCGCAGACGGCCAGCGAACTGGCCGATCAAAAGCGCCACATCAGGTCGCTGGCCTCCCTCGGCGCGATCGGAGTCTACCATCACGGCTCCCGCACGGACAATTTCTGGCACGAAGGGCGCATTGGCGAGGTCGCGGAGTATCTGAAAATCATGCGCGACGCAGGCGTCAGCGTGGGACTCGGAACGCACATCCCGGAGGTCATCGCTCATGCCGAGGAGCGCGGTTGGGACGTTGACTTCTACATGGCTTGCGTCTACAACCTGAACCGCAGGAAGCGCGAAAGCGCGATTGTCGCCGGCCCCGGCGCGGACGCCGGTTCGGAGAAGTTCTTCGTCGAGGACCGGGACCGGATGCTGGCGACCATCCGGGCGACGCCGAAAACGTGTCTGGCGTTCAAGATTCTCGCAGCCGGGCGACATTGCGCAACGCCTGAGACAACGCGCGAGGCCGTGCATTACGCGCTGGCCGGGATCAAGCCGACGGACGCGATTGTCGTTGGGATGTTTCCGAAATTCCGCGACCAGGTCGCAGAGAACGCGCGCTGGGTCACGGAGTTCGATGCATTACAATGAAAGTAATACCACAGTGACGGGCGCTCTTCTTGGAGTGCGCAGGCTTGCCTGCGCCTTGCTGCAGCGCAAGCTTGCTTGCGCGTCGCCAAATTACGGCCGTGCGCCCGTCAATGATCCATTGCCAATGAAATACCCAACGGAGACGGATTCATGAACATAAGAATTATTGACGCATCAAAATCCGGGCAGGCCTTGCGCGACGCGCGCGAGGCCCTCGGCTCTCTAAAGAAACGCCTGAGCGTCCTCGGGGACGTGGCGGCTGCCGGGAATGACGCGAAGTCCGGCGGCGTCAGCCCCCAGGAGTCCGTCAGGAAGATCATCGAGGACGTCCGCGCCAACGGCGACGAGGCCCTGCTGCGCATTACAGAGCGATTCGACAAGGCGCGCTTGACCGCCGCGCAGTTGCGCGTCGGCCCGGAGGAAATTGCCGCCGCCCGCCGCGCGGTTCCGAAGGAACTCGTCAAGGCGATAAAAAAGGCCGCCGCGAACGTAAGGCGCTTCCAGAAGCACATCCTCCCGAAGCCCGCAGCGCCGTTGGACTGCGATGGATACACGCTTAAGCAGGTCTACGCCCCCGTCCGCTCGGCAGGTATCTACGTCCCCGGCGGAACGGCGTCCCTATTCTCCAGCGTCCTGATGAACGTCATTCCCGCCAACGTCGCCGGCGTGGAACGAATTGTCCTTTGCACCCCCCCCCGGCCCGACGGCTCGGTCTCTCCGGACCGCCTTGTCGCAGCCGAGGAGGCCGGAGTGAAGGAAATCTATCGCCTCGGCGGGGCGCAGGCCATCGCCGCAATGGCGTTCGGAACAGCAACCGTTCCCGCCGTGGACATGATCGCCGGCCCCGGCAACCTCTACGTCATGCTGGCCAAGAAGGAGGTTTTCGGGCACGTCGGGATTGACTCCCTTGCCGGCCCAAGCGAAATCGCAATCGTCGCCGATTCGTCCTCTGACCCCGAATGCCTCGCGGCGGACATGATCTCCCAGGCCGAACACGCGCCCGGCAGCGCCGTCCTCTTCTGCTGCGACGCGGCGGTCGTCAACGCCGCGCGGGAGAGGATTGAGAGCCAGTTGTCCGACCTCCCGAAAGCCGCGGATGCGCGCGATTGTCTGGAGCGATTTTCGCTGATGATCGTCACACGGGATACGAAGCAGAGCATCGAACTGGCAGACGAAATGGCCCCGGAACACATTGAAATACAAACGAAGAACGCAAGGAAGGACTCATGGCTCGTCCGCAACGCCGGGGCGGTCTTCGTCGGGCGGTTCACGCCGGTGGCGACTGGGGATTACATCGCCGGCCCGTCGCACGTCCTGCCCACCGGCGGGACGGCGCGGTTCTTCAGCGGGCTGTCATGCGCAGCCTTCCTGCGCCAGCGGGCGGTCATCATGTATGAAAAAGACGGGCTGGCGAAAGCCGCTGGGGATATTGTGGAAATGGCCCGCGCCGAGGGGCTGGAAGGCCACGCCCGCTCGGTGCTGAAAAGGCTTGACCGATAACGACTTGGAGCGCGTATTCAACGGCGTGAAATGCGAAGGCAAATGAGCAATTCGGACTGTTAATGCGCATGAATAACCGCCTCAAACTCGACCTTCCCCTGCGGCGATTCCCACTGTATCCCGCTTCCGTCCGGCAGTGCTACCGCGCCTGATGCCTGATTCACCGACTTGACCTTACACCCATCCGGTAGCCGCATGTGCAGAACCGCCAGATTCATCGTCTTCCGCTCTGATTTCTTCGGGAATGACACGCTACCGGATACGCGCAGACTCGTCGCGTCAAAGAGCATCCCATACGATACCGGGCCGAAATGGGTCGGCATGTTGCTGACGCCGACCGGCTCCCCGCCGCCCAGCCAATGCCGCGCCGCTCCCCGTGCCAGATGCAACATCCCGCCGTCCTCCATGACAAGAGCGTCGCGGACTGCGCGGGCCACGGCAATCGGGGTGAAGAGGTGCTGCCGGTCGCCCGAAATCGCCCCCGATCCCGGCTCCGGTCCGCGCTCCTCACACCACGTGTAAAGCGGCGTGCCGTGGTTCAGGCAGGCGTAAAGCAGCCGCGCGAACTCGTCGCCGTTCCCGCGCGAAAGCTCCGCCTCAGCGATGTTGTCCAGCGATATGGCCACCCACATCCCCTGCGCCATCCATCCGGTGTGCATCTGAAGCCCGCCGGGGCTGAGGTTCGCGTTCATGTGGCGCAGCGTGCCGGTTATCAGTTCGTGATCTCCGGGCAGCAGCCCGCACGGAAACACGGCGTTGAGGACTCCCCACCGGCTTCCGGCCTTGTTGAGCGGCGACGCCGGAATCCAGCGATAACCCTCCTCGCGGATCGCGCCTTCTTCCAGCGTCCGCATCAGGGCGTCGCGCCCCGCCTTGCAGATCGTTTCAAGCTCGGCAGCATCAGCAGTCTTGCCAAGTATTCTCGCGGCCTCTAGCGAAAGCATATCGCCGTAGACCGCCCAGATGTTGTGCGGGATGAAGACACCGTACCAGCCGTCACCGGCGTCAAGCCCGCAGTCGCCCACACCGCGCGGCATCAGCCCCCACGTGAGCGGGCGTTGCCCGTTCTCTTCGACTCTTGTCCGCGCCCTCTGTTTCTCCTGCCAGCGGGAACTTGCGAGCATACGGGGATATTCGGCTTCCAGATACGCCCTGTCGCCGTTTAGCCTGTAATGCTCCATGACGTACCACGCCTTGAAGCCCGACGACGCCCAGAACCTGTGTCCCCAGCCCTTCGGGTCAGCCCAGTTGCCGTCCTCCCCCTGCTGGTCCAGGCACATCCGGTAGGCGGCGGCCGCCTCGCGCGGAAGCCCCGCCTGATCCAGGCAGATCGCCGCAACAGCGGCCTCGATGGAGTTCGGGCATCGGTACCCCTCCGTGCCGGGGGATGACGCGATGTACCCCCCCGCGACGGGTTCGCGCATGATGAAGATATCTCCCAGGCAAGCGTAATACGAATTGCGCACGCCTTGATCGGGAATTTCGATTCGCGCGGCCCGGCCCAGAAGCGCCTTCCATGTCGCGATGCCCTGCCCGGCCTCCTTTTCCCAGTCGGCGCCGCGCAGGCGGGCGACGTCGCGCTCATACGCGCGATAAGGGCGGATCAGCCACCCGGACTGCTCCTCTCCCGGCGCAAGCTCCCATTCCATCGCGATCGTCCGGCCCGTCGTGTCCTTGCGAAGCGGACTTTTCCCCCCGACGGCCAGCGCCAGCACGCGGTCGGCGGCGTCGCTCCAACCCGCGATAATGTAATCGAGCGGATCGCCCGCGACTATGTATCCCGGAACCTCCCCGAATGAGCCGTCCATCGAGAAGACGACCGCGAGTTTATGCAGTTTGGAATCCGTGTTGGAAACCGTGACGCGGGTCAGCGCGGCGCTCAATCCGCCGGTGAAGCGGAGTTTCGCCCCGCCGCTGTCGTTCTTGAATGCGCAATCGAGAACCGGCAGACAGCCTTCCGCGCGGGAATAAACCCCGACGGGCAACCGCGCGCCGTCCATCTCGATCCACAGCGCCGCCGACCATGACGATCCGAGCGGCGCGTAAGCCGCCAGCGGGACATTCAGAAGATTGCCGTATGTCCACCGGACGCCGATGTGGTCGCCGTAGACGTCGAGTATGGTCTTATCGCTGCTGTCCGGAAGCGCCACGGTCATGCGGTGCGGCATGGCGAACGCATAGGAGAAATCAACCTTCTGCATCGGATTTCCTGCCTCCTTTGCGGGCTGGGGGGAGGTTTGCGCGAATATCGCTCCCGACAGGAACAGCGCGACGACAAGCCCCATGCCCGCCAATACGCCGAACGGTACACGATTCAGAACCGGCATGAGAATGCCCCCCCAAAAAGGGATCACGCCTTCCGCGGTTTCCCCGGCGATTACGGGCGTTGAGGCGCGGCTACTTTGTCAGGTAGACCTCTCCCCACGCCTCGACCATGCTCGTGACAGGGGTCTGGTTGCCGCCGCGTTTGCGGGCCTCGAGCGGGACCTGCTGGTCAACCCATCGCTTCAGTTCCGCCAGTGTCACCCTTCCGTCGTTATTGCCGCACACCATGTCGGCCTTGCCCTTAAGACCTTCCATCATGGCGTAGGTGAACAGGCCGTGGCCGAGGTCTTCGGATTCCATGCTCTTCTGGTCGTTCTTGCAGGCGCTGAAAACGGCCTTCGCCTCTCCGCCGGGGGTCTGCGCGGCGGCCTCTATGCCCACGCCGCCGATGCCGCGCATTCCGCTGAAGCCGCCGGAATTGCAGGCGTCCGCGACCAGCAGCTTTGTGCTGGCCGGTATGGCGCTCCACATCCTCTGGAACTCCGAAAGCTCGATGGCAGTGACGAACAGGTCGCTGATTTCGGCATCCTTCGGGAACAGGTAATATTCCGTGCCCTTCGACGGATGGCTGCCCAGGTCGCCATGGCCCGCGAAGTACATTATGGCCATGTCTTCCTTGTTCACAGCGGCCTTAACAAGGTAGCGGTTCATGGCAAGCAGGATGCCGCGCTTGTCGGCGACAAGCCCGTCCTCGTTCGGCTCATCGCCCAGGAAGTGGACGTTTGCCGCGCGGGCGGGGCTGTTCGGGTCCTTTTTGAAGAAGTCGTAAAACGACTTGGCGTCGGCTGTCGTATAGCGCAGCTTGGGTATCGCGCCCTGATAATCCGCGATGCCGATCACAAGGACGTGGATGTTACGGATGCTGGGCGGGGCTGCTGACGCGGGGGCCGGAGCCGGGGCAGTAGCCGCCGGCGCGGACGCCGCTGGTTTGGGGGCGGGCGCGGCGGACGGTGTCGCGGCGGGCGCGGGAGCCTCCGCAGCGGCCACTGCGCCTCCCTGGCTCAGCGAACCGCTCAGATTGTCCCTGTCCATGGACCACATTCCGCCGGTGATCGGATCAACCACCAGATATCCCAGCAGAGTCGGATCAAGCAGGTTCCCCGCCGCATACCAGCCGTTGATCGAACCGCCGAGCTGGTATTCAGACGGCTGATAACCCGGCTTTTCCATAACAACCTTATACATTCCTCTCTTGAAGTATCCCGCGCCGCGCTTCAACTGAACGGTGCAGGGCGTCTGCTGCGTCATGATTATGCTGTTGGTGCGGGCGTCATAGATCGTGACCTTTGCCCCGCTTGGCTCGGAGTTGATGGTCACCTGCTGATTGCCGCCCTTGATTATGGAAGCGCAGCCCGTAAAAGTGGCGCAGAGGGCAAGCGCCGCCGTCATTATGATTTTGATGTTGCGCATCGTGGCAGTGTCTCCTTGTTTTGAGGCCGTCCGAGGGCGCATGCGCCGCCCGCTTATTCAGCCGGAAAACAGTTGATTTGGTCGCAAAGCGAATCCTTTGGCTGGACAATATATTTCTAACACAAAAGCGGGGCGGCGGGCAAGCGGAAACGGTTTTATGCGAGGTTTAATGAGCAGCCTTGCGCGCCGCCTCTCCGCTCATATCCAGTTCACGCGAAGCGCCATCCACGGAAATGAAAATGCCCGCAAACACGAACAAACGCCGTTTTCCCTTGACAACCCGCCGTCCGCTTTGATACGTACGTTGTTTGAGCAGCGTCTCGAACATATCGTCACAGGATCGTGTCCGCTGTTGCGGACGGGACGTCTGGAGGGAGTTCAGGACGGAGGGAGAATAATGCGCAAGAAGACCAAACGCAGACTGGCCCTGTTCATTGGAGGCGCGGTGGTTGCCGCAAGCGCTTACGCCCTGATAACCAGGACGCGCGGCGGGGAGCAGAAGCCTACTGAGACCGCTGCGATTGTCGCGGATGCGGAAAAGATTCCGACTTCCACGGCCCCCGCCTCCGATCCGCCAAAGAACGCGAAGGCGCCGGCTCAGACAACCGCCGCCAAAACGCCCCCGCCGGAGAAACCGGCGGACAAGACAGCCGTCAAGCCGGCAATCGCGGCGCCCGCCAGGGAGTCTGAGCCGATTCCGGGCGGCGGGGAGGAAGCGATAAAGCCCCCGGCGGTTGTTGAGAAGGCTGCGGCGGCCGGGGCGGCGGCAAAGGTACTGGTCGAGGACGTAAGCGCGGAGGGCGTCCAGGCGGCGTGGGATAAGGCGATGCGCCTGCTGCAGGCGGGGAACCGCATAGAGGCCCGTCGCCCGCTCACGACGGTCTACCGCTTCGGAAGCGCCGACCAGCGCATTGCGGCGCGGGAAAAGCTTGACGAAATTAACAAGAAACTCGTCTTCACGCCCATTGAAACAGAGGGCGCGACGATTGACACGGTAAAGAAGGGGGACAACCTGACCTTCATCGCCCGGCGCAACGGCGTGACGATCAGCAGCATCAGGCGCGTCAACGGCATGAAGGACGACACCGTGCGTGTCGGCCAGCAATTGAAAATAATTCCCGGCCAGCCATCCCTTGAGGTTGACAAGACGAACTTCACCCTCACGCTCTACCTTGACGGAATTTACGTGAAGGAGTACGGCGTCGGCCTCGGCAAGGAAGGCAAGACGCCCGTGGTGGAATGCGAGATCGAAACAATGCAGGAGAACCCGGACTGGTACGCCGGCGGGCAGGTGATCAAGTTCGGCGAACCCGGCCATGAGATCGGCACACGCTGGATGGGTTTCAAGAACAAGCCTGGGCTGACCGGATTCGGCATTCACGGGACCGACAAGCCGGAGACGATAGGCACGGAATCCTCCCAGGGCTGCGTCAGGCTCCGCAACGAGGACGTGGAGGAGCTATTTGATTTCGTCCGGAGGGGGACGCAGGTCAGGATTTACGAGGGCAAGCCTTTGCCCCGTCGCCCCGATTTTGACGTTCCGCAACCAGCGGCGACGGAGGAGAAGCCGCCAGTCGAAGAAGGGAAACCCGCGCCACAGTGAGCGAGAACATCAATTACGCGGACGGGACGATCCGGCAGTATCTTGACGACGCGGCGTCGGCAAAGCCCGCGCCCGGCGGCGGCAGCGTCAGCGCGCTGGCCGGGGCGCTGGGCGCAAGCATGGGCTGCATGGCGGCGAACTTCACCGTCGGGAGGAAGCAATACAAGGACGTCAGCGACGAAGTGAAGGGCATGCTGGACCTGATGGACGGGGCGCGGGCAAGGCTGCTGCGGCTGGCGGACGCGGACGCGCTGGCCTACGGGGAATACAAGCGCGCGCAGGACATGCCTAAGGGAACCGACGCCGAAAAAGCCGACCGAAAGAAGGCGCTCCAGGCCGCGCTGTCCGGGGCGATGAGCGTTCCGCTGGACGTGATCCGCGAATGCCTGTCTGTCTTGCGCTTTACGCAAAGGCTGGCCCGGGTCGGCAACCGGCACCTCGTGACGGACGTGGCTGTGTGCGCCATACTCGCGGAGGCGGCAATCAGGGGGGCGGCGTATAACGTCCTGATAAACACGGCCGGCCTCGAGGACAAGGAGGAGGCGGAACGCGCAACGCGAGAGGTCGCCAACGCGCGGGCGCAGGGGCTGAGATTCCTGAACGACACGATCGCGGCGGTCGAGGAAGTCATGAAGGGCTGAGGCCGGCGACATGGACTGGAACGTATCACGAGCGTCGAAGCAATGCATGGCCTGCGGCAGGGAGTTCGCCGAGGAGGAAACCTATTTCAGCGCGCTTTACGACTGGGACGAGTCGTTCGAAAGGAAGGATTTCTGCTCCGGATGCTGGGAGAAGCAGATAAGAGATTCTCTGTTCTCTTTCTGGCGAACGCGGCGCCCGCGCAAAGACCAGGCGTCCCGTCGCATGGTTGACGACTCGGTGGTCTACGACTTCTTCCAGCGGCTCGGGGACGAGGGGGGCGAGTCCCGCCTCGCCTTCAGATACGTCATGGCGCTTTACCTGATGCGCAGGCGGCTGATGAAGATCGTGGACATCAGGCGCGGCGACGCCGGGGAGACTCTGGTCTTCAAAAACCGCAAGGACGGCGCGCAATACGACGTGTTGAACCCCGATCTGACGGAAACGCAGGTCGGGGAAGTATCGGCCAAATTGATGACGATGCTGGACATGGACATTGGTTGACGAGGTCCGCTGGTCCGCATGACTTCCCTCTCCGGCAGAAAATGGAAGGAATTCCGCCTCAGAATCGGCGCTCTACTGGTGATCGCCGTCTTCATGGGGCTGCGTTACGGTTCATTCGTGGCGTATCATTCGATGATGACCACGAACGACAAGGGGCGGGATTTTTACGTATCCGACCTGATCCTCAAGGGCGGGCTGCCATACAGGGATTTCGACTGGCCATACGGGCCTGCCGCGCCGTTCTACTACGCCGCATGGTACAAGGCGCTGGGGACCAGCCTGCTGAGCTACAGCGCGGGCGAGCTTGCCGCATCCATGGCCGCGGCGATTGTAATGTTCTACCTCGGCGTCGAACTTGTCGGGATGCCGCTGGGGCTGGCGGCGCCGCTGGTGTGGACGTTCATCATGGGCGCGCGCGCGCATTCGGGGAATTACATCCTGTGCGTCCTGTGCGCGCAGATATCTTTGATCGCGGCGGTTCGCATACTGAAGGGGCGGGGCAACCCGAACGCCTGCGCGGCGGTCATCGCAGTCTTTTGCGGAATGCTGACGCTGCTGAAGCTCAACGCCGGGATCGCGCTGGCGGGTTCAATCGGGGCAGTATTGACCGCATGGAGGCTCATTGAGGTCGGAAGGAAGCCCGAGGCTGAGCGCGCTTCATGCAGGCCGCCGGGCGTCAAAACGGCACTCATCGCCTGCGGAGCGGTCGGCATCATCGTCTGCGCCGTCTACATTTATCTTACGACAGGGCTACGGGAGGCGTGGATCGAACGATGTTTCCCATTCATGAGCAAATCGCACCATGAATACGGCAACGTGTTCAAGTTCATCCGCATTAACCTTGAGGAAATGGCCCTGGCGCTGACCTTCACGGATATCTTCTGGTCATACATTCGCGCCTGCTCGCTCAATTTCTTTATTTGGATGTCGCTGGCGGCGGCGGTTATGGGGCGCAGAATCATGAAGAAGCGTTTCGGCGGGGCCGATGACTGGACGCTGCTGCTGCTGGCGGCGGCGCTGCTCGGCTCATCGCACGAATTCCTGATTTCCGGCTCATGGTATTCGCTATATTACGTTCCCGGCATTGTTCTGACGGCATTGCCCCTTGTCCTTGCGAAACGTTGCTTCGCCTCGTTTGACGGGCTTCCGCCATCGGGAGCGAAGGACGGCGGCAGAAAACCGCTGCGCTTCAGTTACATATGCGAGGCCTGCCTCGCGGTCTTCCTGGCGCTCTCGACTTCATGGTTGCTCGTGGAGTTGCTCCGCGAAAAGAACATGCCGGGATTCTACTACCTGCCAATGCCCAGGGGGAAGGTATGGCATCAGGCATATTACGAGGAATCGGAACCGTGGTCGGTCACCATATCAAAGATAACGGATTACATCACCAGGCATGCCCCGCCGGACGAACCGATTCTGGTCGTGCCGTTCGATCCGCTGCACCTGTTCCTGAGCGACAGGCGGCAGGTCTGCCGCACTGTTGATTTCTCCCGGTATCAGAACGTCACGGAAGAGGAGGAGCGGGAGATAGCCCGGCAAATGGAGGAGCAGCGCGTAAGACTGGTGGTATGGACCAATACGACCGTGATCATGAACGAGAAGCCGGCCGAACGCTTCGGGCACAGCCATTGCGCCTGGCTCGGGCGTTACATACTCAGCAATTACGAGGAAAAGGTCCGGTTAGGAAACAACGAATCCGCCGGGATGAGTTTCGCAATGCACGGCGCAACCATCTATGAACGAAAAACGCCGTTCAATCCCCAGCCCCGGCCTTGAAGCCTATTTTCGAAGATACAGCGTAACCCCGTGGAACGAATGGCTTTTGCCGGGTTTATCGGCGGGGCCGAATGATTTGTGCGGCCTGAAGTTCTTCTCGATGTATCCGGCCAGCGTCGGGCAGTCGGGCGCGCCGAATCGCTCACCGCCAAGCCCGGTCGCGTTATTGCTCAGCGCGATGAGCCGCAACCCCCGATCTTCAGCCGCGCGGATTATGGCCGCCTCCTCGTCGGGTGAGATATTCTGATATCCCGAGAAGTCCACGATCCGGCAGACCTGTTCCCTGTCGCTCATGAAGAGATAGACCGGATCGAATGGCGCGACGAGGATCGCTTCTCCTGGTTCGGTCAGGCTTGCGATTTCGCGGGATGCGGCGGCGACCGTTCCGGCCCAGTCATCCGTTTCAGCGGCGCGTTTGAGGTGAAGGACCCCGCCGCGCGGATGGTCAACAAGCTTCCATTCCCCCTGTCCCAGGTAGATGCTTCCGGCCTCCCACGCGATGATCATCGCCGCGCCCGCGCACAAGGCCGCGGCGGCAAAGGCCAGCCTTCCCTTTCGGCCCGACGCGCCGCCGAGGGCGATGCCGGCCAGGGACGAGACAAGGACGCCCACGCACGGAGCGGCCCAGTATGCGACGGAGTACCACGATCCGGCCAGGATAAGCTCATGCCCCGCCGCCGCGAGGCACGTAAGAATGACCGCCGGACCGGCAATTCCCGGCGGCAACCCCCCGCCGTTAGTCCCGGCAGGCGCGCGGCATGCAGCGCTCTTGCGCCCCAACAGGACGATTGCGAGCCACAGCGCGCAGGTAACAAGAGCAATCGCATAGACCAGCGCGCGAAGCTGGGTAAAGACGAATGCCGCAACCTTCAGCCAGCGCACGCCATCAAGACGCAGCGACAATTCCTTGATATCGAAGGCGACGCGGCGCCACGCGGAGCCGTAGTCGTGATGCGCGCCCGCCGCAAAGGGGAAACAGCGCGTCAGGGACCCGGTCGGAGTCTCGATGACCAGCGGAACGTAGAAGATCGCAAGGCCGATGATCAGCGTCAACCCGCCGCCGGCCATCGCCCGCAAAGAAGTCCGCCTTGACGCCGGCGGCATTGAACCGATCCGGACGGCCAGCAGTGTCGTCGCCGCGCCGGCAAAGGCCAGACCCATGTTGAGCTTCACGCATGACAGCAGAAGCAGGGCCAAGCCGAGCGTGACCGAGTCGCGCCTTTCTATTTCCGC
Source organism: Planctomycetota bacterium (assembly GCA_022711755.1). Taxonomy (GTDB): domain Bacteria; phylum Planctomycetota; class Brocadiia; order SM23-32; family JAKLEA01; genus JAKLEA01. The sequence continues at coordinate 111,188 of JAKLEA010000010.1, read as the reverse complement.
CTCGGTCATGCGGGAGAGCGTCCAGAGAACCACGCATATGAACAACGCGCCGAGGTGATGGTTGCCCGTGTGGGCCTCATGATGGATGGGGACGACAAGGAGCCAGACGAGGTATCCAAGCAGGCCCGCAAGCCCGGCGGCGTATCCCTCGGGCTTGCGCGCGCGGTCAGCGGCAAAGCGGGAACATGCGATAAAGACACCAAGACCGGCCAGGAGAATGGCGACCGTCTCCGCCATCTCGAACGTCAGCATGGATGGGCTGAAAAACCGGAACCATGTGCCGTAATAGATCGGAGCGAGAGGGCCGTATGGCCATTCGAAATCGCGATAAGGCAGTTCCCCCAGCGACACCCGCCACGCGACGTAAAGGTCGCGCCCGCGATCCTGCGTCGTGTAGTTGACGCGCCCGAACTGCCGCCCCAGGATCAGGAGCGTCCATACGACGGCGATGGAGCAGCATATTGCAGCGGACCAGCCGGGGCGCAGCTTCCGCCCCGTCATCCCGCTTATGGGATCGGTGGAGTTGCGGCGCGCATTGCCGGCGTCGGGCTGGGGGGATTCGCGCATGTCGTGAAATTAGCCCGAACCGGCATGGCTGTCAACGCGGGGCGCATGACAAAGGGCGGGAGGCCGTTCGGCTCTCCCGCCCTTCGAATGTCCTGAAACGCGAATCGGCAGGTTTCGCGGCGTCTACTTCTTGCCGGGCTTGTATCCAGGCATCATCCCGCCCGGAATCGGCATCGCGGGCTTGTCGGCCTTCAACTTCTCAGGATCGAAAAGCTCGTCGGCCAGGCCCTTGTTCACCTCAACCGATTTCACGGTGACGGTGGACATCAGCTTGTCGCCCTGCTTCATCTCGGTCTTGTAGGGGATTTCAAGCTCGCCCTGCACCTTCTTGAAGTCGGAGCAGGTGACGGTCATGACGCCTTCCCTGGCGTTCTTGGCCTCGCCCTTGATCATCTGGAGCGTCTTCTTGTCAATCCAGATCTTCGTGAACGGGGTCTCCTTGCCGCTTTCCGGCGTGGCCTCGACGACAATGGCCTCCCGGTCGCCGACCTTCTCCTCGCCGGTGACGGTTCCGGTCTTCATCCACTCCCACCAACCGCGGCGCGCGGACATCTCGCGAGACTGCGCCTCCGGAAGCGGACGCTTGCCGGTCATCGGGGAGAACATGACGGCGTTCTTGCCGTCGCAGATGATGGTCGTCTTCATGGAGCCGCCAATCTGCGCCCTCATCGCGGGGGGCAGGTCCTTCATCTGCTCCTCCATGCCGGGGATCTTCATGTCGCTTTCGATGCGCGACTTGTCGCCCTTGATGTATGCCTTCATGTCTGCGGTGACCTTCTCCGGTTCGCCGCCCTTTGCCTTCTTGCCGCCGGCCTCGGGTGGCATCAGCCCGACCATCTGCTGAACGATGGTAAGGTCCTTGATCTCGGCGTCAATCTTGGCCTGCTTTGCCTTGGCCTTGCCGACCAGACCGGCGAAATCCTCCGCCCGGGCGACACTTGAAAACACGACGGCAACCAGCGCCGCAGCGGCGAATACCGTCGCCGACCGAATGACTGTTTTTCTCACCTTGGCGTCCTCCTTGACATGGATGAACATGCTTCATGACTTATCGCAAAGACGCGACACGCGTCTCATTGTCCGCCATCGCGCAGACGACTGCCGCCGCGCTCATGTTCCCTCTATCCCGGCCGGCTGCGTCGCCCCGTCAGTCTGAGGAACGTTCCCGACATTATGGGCGCAATGGGGAGCCTGACCAGGCAATGGGGAGAGGGAAAACTCGGACGGCCTTGAATCGAATCGTATAAATGCAATCATATCGCCGCCCATCCCGATGTCAAGCGAGCCGTGCCTGCGATGAATGCAAGATATCGCCTTGAACCACGCATTCCGGACGGCTACCATTGCGCCGTTCCGTGATTAACCGGCTTTGAATGAAGGATGATTCCCTTGGGCCTCTGCGCGTTTCTGCTCGAGCAGTTTGAAATACCCGAAGACGCCTCGCACACATTCCGCTGGCATCTGACGACTGCGATAACGGCCGGCATGATGTTCGGCGCGGCGGGGATGGTGGACTTCGTCGCCGCGAAGGCGCTGAACGCCCCGCCGTGGCAGATTTCCGCGCTGGCGGCTATACCGGGTTCGGTGGGACTGCTCGGATTTCTCGGGGCCAATCTCGCGGAGGCCCGGCGCAAGGTCAGGATCGTCTGCGCGGCATACGTCGTGGGCGGCCTGATGATGATCATGATGGGCATGGCCAACCGGTCATGGGAGATCGTCATCTTCGCGGGCGTCTTCCACATGGCTTTCATGATCTCGCTGCCCGCCGGCAACGCAATCATCACGTTCAATTATCCGATGCGGGCAAGGGCGCGGCTGGTGGGTTTCATCGCCGGGGCCAGCGGGGCGCTCCAAGCCCTGTCCGCAAGCCTTTTCGGGTGGCTGCTGGACGGCGATCCGCAGCGCTACCATTACGTCCTGCCCGCAGCCGGCATGTTCGGCCTGGCCGCCATGCTTGCGTTCCGCAACATCCGCGCGCGGGGGGAGACGGAAGCGCAGAAGAAGTCCGGCGGCCATTTCTCCATGCGGGAGTGTTACGCGGTCTGGAAGAGCGACCGGAATTTCCGCAACTACATGATTTTCTTCTTCATGATGGGCTTCGGCAACCTGATGTCCGTTCCGGTCTTCACCCTGTTCCTGAAGGAGGAGATGCATGCCAGTTACAAGGAGGCCGCGCTGGCCATCATTGTGATCCCGCAGGGGTTGGCCATACTGACCGCGCCCTTCTGGGGGCGATGGGTGGACCGGGCCGGGCCTCTGCGTACGCGCGTCATCGTTGATTTTGTCTACGGCATCAGCTATGGCGTGCTTTCAACCGCGCATGGGATGGGAACGATCGCGGTCGTGCGCACGCTCTGGGGACTGGTGTCGGGCGGCGGGGGGTTGGTCTGGTCGCTTGGAACGACTTACTTCGCCCCACCCGAAAAGGTTCATCATTACATGGGATTGCACGTCACACTGGCCGGATTGCGGTCCGTCACAGCGCCATTCCTGGGGATGTGGCTCAGCCGCCAGCCGGGATTCGGGGCGCGGGGAGTATTCGTGATTTCCTGCACGACCTTTATCATAAGCGCTTTGGGGATGTGGAGACAGTCGAGGATCATGGAGTTTGACCGCGAGGCGGGACTCCGTAAGGCGCAATAGTTTATTGATGGTTTGGGAGGCGATTTCTTGCAGATTGATCGGCAACGCATATCGTGATACAAATCACGATTAATGCGGAGAAAAGTCTTGCGCAGGACAGTTCGCCCTTCTAGACTGCGCCGTCGCATTTTTGCAGGTTGATCGAATCTGAAGCATCCGAGGGGGAAGGCAACGGGCCTTTCCCGCGTTGCGCGGCGGTTGATCCGGAGGGGATTCACCCTTTGGTTCATCCGTCCTGACTCATTTTTTTCTTGTGATTCGGAGGAGAAAAGTGAAGAAGCAGTTGCGAAGGATGTTTGTCTGCGCGGCGTTGGCCATTCTTGCGTTCGCGTCACGTCCGGCAACGGCGGCCCAGACGGTCGCCGGAGTGGTGGACCAGATCGTGGAGAGCATGACGGTTCTGCCGATGGGCTATAATCGTCTTGTCACCCGCAACATATTTGACGTATGCGTCAATACGCCGATGATGCCCGGGGAATATCCGCCGACGAATACGGACGGAGCAATCGGCGGGGGACTGACCACTGTTCCGCCCCGCTTCGAGTATGAGAATTTTGAGTGGGATGACAATGACTACGACAACGGGTGGCCGCACGTCAAGGGCGAACGGTACGGCGCGGTATATGCGGGAGCGATCTGGCGCAAGGACAGGCTTCGCGCGGGCATCGCAGCCCCGTATCACAAGATAAAGCCCCGCACCACGCACATGCTCGCGCCCGGCACTGAGCTTCGCGCAAAGGCTGACATTGACGTGGCCGGAGTCGCGGCATTCGGCGCTTACGAAGTTCTGAGCGAAGCGCATGAGCAACCCGTGACGCTCGACTGCGGAGTCGCCGGCGGCTGGATTCATTACAGCAGCGACATTGACGCGACCGTCACGGTCGCGCCCAGCACAATGATGCCGGGGGGCGCTGTTGACAAGTCCGACAATACCCGCGAGCACAACATCGGGGTTGGCGCTCCGTTCGCGCGCGTGGACAAGAACGCAGGCTTCTGCCACGTCGGGTTCAGTTCGCTTTACATGGTCGCCGTGACGGACAAGGGCAACAAATGGATTTCGCACGAAATCCTGACCGGTCCGTACGTGGCCGTTCCGATAGGAGACCGCCTGACGGTGGGAACCCAGCTCCTCCATGCGCACGTTCTTTCCGACGACCGCGACGGGGACTGGGACGCGCAGGAGAATTACGACAAGTCCCATTACGTCGCCGACGCCCACGCCGGCGTGGCGATCACGGATTTCCTGAAGGTCTACGCCGGATTCCGCTATTTCTTCGGGATGAAGGATTACAAGGCGTGGCAGGTCTTCGGCGGCGCGGCGCTGATTTTCTGATCAGCGCACAGTCTGAAGCAGAACGCCCTTCGGAAGTTTGCGGCGAGGGCGCATAAGCCTTTTGAACGGTGATTGACGGCAGACGGCCCGCCCCCATTCCCGGGGCGGGCCGTTACGACGTACGGAAACGGGAAGACCTTTGCGATAAATGCCGAAAAACATTGCAGACAGCGGCTTCCGGTCTTAACATAAGGTTGTCCCCCACGGGCATGATGACTCCGGCAGACGCGACGGAGCAGAATCGGACGCGCAATGGAAACGCAGGACGGCCAGACAAAGGGAGCCGAGCATTATTACACGCAGGGCCTCGCCCTAGCCCGGAAGGGCGATATTGATAAGGCCATATCATGCTTCACGAAATGCGTGGACCTTGAACCCAACCACGCCAAGGCATGGTGCAACAAGGGCGTTCTGCTGGGGAAGACGGCAAAGCACGAGGAGGCGCTGGAATGCTTCGACAAGGCAACCAAGGTTGACGTGGTCTATGCCCGCGCCTGGTCAAATAAGGCGCTGCTGCTGGCCAGCATGGATCGTCTTACCGAGGCGCTGGCGGCATATCATGTTCTGTTGGACATTGATTCCTCTGATGAAGACGCCGCGGCGCGGATGGCGGCGGTTCTGGTGCGGCTCGGCAGGGCGAAGGAGGCCATCCCGCGGCTGGACGAAGTCCTGAAAAAAAACAGCAAGAATGCAGAGGCATGGTATCAAAAGGGCCTGGCGCTGACGATGTTGAACGATTTTAAGGCGGCGGTTGAAAGCTTCGCCAAAGCTCACGAAATCAAGGAGGATGACGACCGCGTATGGCTTGACAAGGCCGTCGCCCTGACGGAGCTTGAGAAATACAAGGACGCCGTGGACTGCTGCGACAAAGCGATAAAGATCCGCCCCGGCAGTTCGGCAGCGTGGCGGCAGAAGGGGAGCCTGCTGAGCATCCTGGGCCGCCCGGACGAGGCCAGGGCGTGCCTTAAAAAGGCGGTTGATATCCAGACCGGCAAGCACGACTGGCTGACCGGAGGCGCCGGGCAGTAACTCGCCCCGGACTCCGCCCCGCCGAAAACACCATCACGGAGAAACCTCTTGCGAAACGACGGCAGACAGAATAACCGAATGCGCCCGCTGGAAATCGTCCCGGGCTTCCTGAAGAACGCCCACGGTTCCGTCCTCGTTTCTTTCGGGAACACGAAGGTCGTCTGCTCCGCCATGATCGTTGACGGCGTTCCGCCGCACGCGAAGGCGTCCGGGACGGGTTGGCTGACGGCGGAATACGACATGCTTCCCGGCTCGACTCTCGACCGCACTTCCCGGGACCGGAACAAAGGGCAGATTAACGGACGCAGCAGCGAAATTCAGCGCCTTATCGGGCGCAGCATCCGAGCGGCGATAGATTATCGTGCGATAGGCGAGCGCACGCTCTGGCTTGACTGCGACGTGCTTCAGGCCGACGGCGGAACGCGCACGGCGGCGCTCACCGGGGCGTTTCCGGCGGCGGTGCTGGCGCTGGCGGAATTGCGATCAAGGGGGAAACTGGCGGCGCTGCCGGTTCTGGATTCGGTCGCGGCGATCAGCGTCGGGATCGTTGACGGGGAGGCGATGGTTGACCTTAACTATGAGGAAGACAGACGCGCCGAGGTGGACATGAACGTCGTCATGTCCGGCGGGGGAAAGTTCATCGAGGTGCAGGGCACGGCGGAGCGGGAGCCTTTCGACCGGGAGCAACTGGACGCAATGCTCGCGCTGGCCGCTGAAGCGATAAGCGCGATCACCGAGAAACAGTTGGCGGTACTGAAGGGTGTTTGGAGGCCGGGGTAGGCTGCATTCTTCGAACACATTACGCAAGAGAGACGGAGGCGCGAATGCGCGACGCGCATGATGGTCGCAACGCCTCCCGAACACGGGGATTGGGGAAGCGATGATACCTATCCATGACGAGAATCGCTCCCGAACGACGCCCTATGTCGTTGCCATCCTGATCCTGGTCAATCTCGCCGTTTTCGTCAATGAAGCCACGATGAATGAACGGGAGATCAGGGCGTTCATCACCGGGTATGGAATGACACCCGGCGCGACAGTTGACGCCGTTAAGAGTTTTCGCATCTTTTCCATTCACTCTGGATGGACTTTCATCACAAGCATGTTCCTTCACGCGAGTTGGTGGCACCTCATCGGCAACATGTGGTTCCTCTGGCTGTTTGGCGACAACGTGGAAGACTATCTCGGCCACCTGCGCTTCATCGTCTTCTATTTGTTTTCCGGATTCGCCGCGGGCCTGGCGCATTTCATGATGGATCCGATGTCGCAGATCCCATGCGTCGGCGCCAGCGGCGCGATATCCGGAATCCTTGGCGCTTATGCCCTGCTCTTTCCCCGCGCGCGGATTGTCTGCTTTCTTCCATCTTTGTCCATTCTGATTCGGTTCAGAATCCGCGCCGTCTTCTTTATGGGCGTATGGTTCCTGTTCCAGATGATTCCGGGCGTGATTGTGCTGTCGCTGCCGAAAGGCGCCGGGATCGCCTACTGGGCGCACATAGGCGGGTTTATGTTCGGCATGTTCCTGACCGCGAATTTCAGACGACGAAAAAAGCAGATCGAGGACAACCCGATCATCGGCGGAGTCAAGTACTACAAGTGCCCGGAGGACGGCGAGGATTGGCACAAGGACGCGAAGAAGGCTCTTTTCGGCCGCGGGAAGAAAAGCGACTGACGAAACGCCGCTCGCCTTCACGCGGGAAGTCCGATTGCCGGAATCCGGTCATGCTCTACGCCCCTGACTCGGCTCCTGCCTACGCCCAGTCCGGCTTGTCCTTGAGTTCGCTGATGAGGCAGCGTTGTTCGACCGCCCGCATCAGGGCGGCGCAGCCGTCTTCCAATGCGCCCCACGGAGCGACTTTGACCTTCCGCTTCAATGACGCGTATGCCCCGTCGGTCAGCAGCACCTGCTTGGCCCCCTCCTCCAGCGGGCAGTAAAGCTCCGCCTCCCCCCGGATCGCCAGGGCGAAATTCTGCTGCTTGCTGGGAACGCCTTCCTCCTGCTTGACCGTGATTTTGCTCCCGTCGTTGAGAATGATGTGCGGCTCCCCGACCCGTATCCGGCCCTTCGTTCCGATGATGTCGCAGAAATCCTCTTTGTCCTTGATGTCCGTCGTGATGTAGGCAAGGAGTTTCTTACCCTTCTTTCCGTCAAGCGTCGCGCGGACGCAGGCCATGTCCTCGGCCTCGAACTGGCTTGCAGTGTGGAAGCGATAGAGATTCGCCTCGATGTCCGAGGGCGCGCTGAGCGAGGGATGTTTCTTCTCGGAAGCCAGGTAGAGCGCCTGGAAGATGCCGTGGCTGCCCTGGTTGCACATGCAGCCGTCGGAGCAGTCAACGCCGTCAATCTTCATGCGCCCGACCCATTTGGCGCGGCGGTAGTAGCTGTTCTCCCGCCACCATAGGATGGCCAGCGTGACCTGCTTTATCGTCCCCAGGTCGCCGTTGGCGATGTGGCGCTTGACTGCCTGGACGGCCGGGCTGGCGCTGGGATTGAACCCAACCGCAACCAGTTTGCCGGCCTTCTTCTGCGCGGCGATCATTTTCATCACGTCGGCGGTGGAGCCGGCGGGGGGCTTCTCCGTAAAAACGTGGCAGCCCTTCTTGAGCGCGTCAATCGTCATGCGGGCGTGCCAGTGGTGCGGGGCGGCTACGAAGACGGCCTCGCAGTCAACCTTCCGATACATGGCCTTGTAATCCCGGAAGAACGGGATGCCCTTGTCTTTGGCGATCTTCCTGCGCTCCTGCACGTCCTTGCGGTGGAGGCCGATGTCGCAGACGCCGACGAGCTGATACATTTCGTTTTCGATGATGTTGCGGAAGTGGCTTCCGCCCATGCCGCCGATGCCGACGAGGGCCACCTTGACAGGTTCCATTCAGGTTCTCCCGGATAGAGTCGTTTTTCAAGCGCGCGGCAGTCGCCGCAGATGAGGATGATAGTGCAAGGGGGCGGCAAGTCAAGAAGACTCATGGATTCATATTCGAAGCCCGCGCCGCCGTACGGGGTCAGTCGCGGGCGCGTCACCTTGGAGTGCGCAGGCTTGCCTGCGCCTTGCCGTTGCGTTCGCGCATTTTGCGCGCGCTTGCTTGCGCTTCGCTGAATCCGGCAGTTCCAACCCCGGCAAGCCGGGGGAAACGGCAAGGCGGCAGCAAGACTGCCGCAATCCAAATTACGGCCGCCCGCCCGTCAGTGACCCATTACGCGCCGCCCGCGTTTTGCCTTGCGCGGGGGCGAGCGGGGCGGATAACATTCCGCCTGACCACCCAGGGCGCGTTCCGCGTTATGCGCCTGCCCAGCGGCCGCGACGGTCTGGCACACCGAAGCGGCAAGGGACATCGTCCAGCAAGCAGGGGAGTGCCATGCCTCGACGTACGGACATTCAGTCGGTTCTCATCATCGGCAGCGGCCCGATCATCATAGGCCAGGCCTGCGAATTCGATTATTCCGGAACCCAAGCGTGCAAGGCAATCAGGGAAGAAGGTTACAAGGTCATCCTCGTCAACAGCAATCCCGCCACGATCATGACCGATCCGGAGACGGCGCACCGGACCTACATTGAGCCGATCACGCCGGACATGGTTGCCAAGATAATCGAGGCGGAGCGGCCGGACGCCCTGCTGCCGACGCTCGGCGGGCAGACGGGGCTGAACACGGCCGTGGAGCTGGCGGACCGCGGAGTGCTTGACGCATTCGGCGTTCGAATGCTGGGCGCCAACCGCGAGTCCATCCACAAAGCGGAGGACCGCGAACTCTTCAAGAAGACGATGGACGAGATCGGGCTGACGTGCCCGCAGGGCGGCTTCGCGCGGAACATGGACGAGGCGCGCAAGATTCTGGAATTCGTCGAGCTTCCCGCAGTCATCCGCCCCAGTTTCACCCTCGGCGGGACGGGGGGCGGAATCGCCTACAACCACGAGGAGTTCGAGACCATATGCAAGCGCGGGCTGGAGTATTCCCTCATCCATGAAATTCTTATCGAGCGCTCCGTCATCGGCTGGAAGGAATACGAGCTTGAAGTCATGCGCGACAAGGCGGACAACTTCGTCGTCATATGCTCAATCGAGAACTTCGATCCGATGGGCGTGCATACGGGCGACAGCATCACCGTCGCCCCCGCGCAGACGCTCACGGACAGGGAATACCAGCTCATGCGCGACGCCTCGGCGAAGATCATCCGCGCCATCGGGGTCGAGACGGGCGGGTCGAACATCCAGTTCGGTGTCAATCCGAAGGACGGGGAGATGGTCGTGGTGGAGATGAATCCCCGCGTTTCCCGCTCCTCGGCGCTGGCGTCGAAGGCGACGGGCTTCCCGATAGCGAAGATCGCGGCGAAACTGGCCGTCGGTTACACGCTGGATGAGATTCCGAACGACATCACGAGGGAAACCTGCGCGGGATTCGAGCCGACAATTGACTACGTAGTCGTGAAGGTTCCTCGCTGGACATTCGAAAAGTTCCCGGACGCGGATCCGATCCTGACGACGCAGATGAAGTCGGTCGGCGAGGTCATGGCCATCGGGCGGACCTTCAAGGAAGCCCTGCAGAAGGCGATCCGCGGGCTTGAGATCGGGCGCGCGGGGCTGGGCCTTGACAGGAAGGACGCGCTGGCAAAGGGCGGAACCATTGACGAAGGCGAACTGCGCGCCAAACTCCAGACGCCCAACGACCTGCGGCTGTTCTACATCCGCTACGCCCTGCGCAAGGGGATGCCGGCGGAGCAAGTGGCGCAGTTCACGAAGGTTGATCCCTGGTTCATCGCGCAGTTGAGCGAAATCCTGGAGCTTGAATCCGAGCTTTGCGACTGCCCCAGCCTGTATGACGCTTCGGAGGACCTGCTGCGCCGGGCGAAGCGCTGCGGCTTCTCCGACCGGCAGCTAGCGTTCCTCTGGCAGACGCAGGAGGCGGCGGTGCGAAAGCGCCGCATCGCCGCGGGGGTGACGGCGTCCTACAAGCTGGTGGACACGTGCGCGGCAGAGTTCGAGGCCTATACGCCCTACTACTACTCGACCTACGAGGCGGAGGACGAGGCGCGCCGCTCCAACAAGAAGAAGATCATGATCCTCGGCGGCGGGCCGAACCGCATTGGCCAGGGCATTGAGTTCGATTATTGCTGCGTCCAGGCGGCCTTCGCCGTCAGGGAGATGGGCTTCGAAAGCGTAATGGTCAACTCCAACCCGGAGACAGTCAGCACGGATTATGACACGAGCGATCTGCTTTTCTTTGAGCCGCTGACCTGCGAGGACGTCCTGAACATCGCCGACCGGCTCCAGCCGGACGGCATCATCGTGCAGTTCGGGGGGCAGACGCCGCTGAACCTGGCGCGCAGCCTTCTGGACGCCGGCGCGCCCATCATCGGCACAAGCGTCGAGAGCATCGAGCGCGCCGAGGACCGGGACCTTTTCAACCGTATGGTCAAGAAGCTCAACCTTCGGCAGCCGCCGTCGGGCATGGCGTCGGATCGCAAGGAGGCGGCGGATCTGGCCCGCTCGCTCGGATTCCCCGTTATCACGCGCCCGTCCTTCGTCCTCGGCGGGCGCGCGATGGCCATCATCCACGGCGAGGATGAGCTTGCCGCCTACCTGAAGGAGGGAATTGAGGTCAGCGAAGACCGTCCCGTCATGGTGGACAAGTTCCTGGAGAACGCCATCGAGGTTGACGTTGACGCCGTGGCCGACGGCGAGACGGTCGTCATCGGCGGCATCCTTGAGCATATCGAGCAGGCGGGGATTCACAGCGGCGACGCGGCGATGGCCATCCCGCCGTTCTCCCTGGGCGCGAGCATCATCAAGGTGATCGAGGACCAGACCGTCGCGCTGGGCAGGGAGCTGGACGTCCGGGGGCTGATGAACATCCAGTTCGCGGTGAAGGGGTCGGACGTATACATCCTGGAGGTCAATCCGCGGGCATCGCGCACGGTCCCCTTTGTCAGCAAGGCCATCGGCAAACCGCTTGCGAAGATCGCCACCAAGGTAATGCTCGGCCAGAGCCTGAAGAAGCAGGGCTTCACGAGTTCCATCGGCATCGAGCACGTCGCCGTCAAGGAGAGCGTGTTCCCCTTCAATCGTTTTCCAAATGTGGACATCGTCCTCGGACCGGAGATGAAAAGCACGGGCGAGGTGATGGGGCTTGACCGCGAGTTCGGCCTTGCCTTCGCAAAGAGCCAGGCGGCGGCGGGGCAGCCGCTGCCGACCGGGGGGACGCTGCTGCTGGGCGTGCGGGACGAGGACAAGCGCGCCGTCACGCCCATAGCCCACTGGTTTCATCGCCTGGGGTTCAAGCTGCTGGCGACGCACGGGACGTATCTGGCCCTGCGCACGCAGGGCATCCCGGTGGAGCGCGTGAACAAGATTCAGGAGGGCCGTCCGCACGTTCTGGATTACCTGACGGATGGGAAAATACAACTGCTCATAAACACGCCGTCGCGGCTGGGGTGGAGTTCCGCGGGGGCTGATCGGAAAATAAGGTCGGCGGCGTGCATGCACGGCATTCCGTGCATAACGACGATTGCCGCAGCATCCGCGGCGGCCGCCGGCATTGAAGCGCTGAAGAGCGGGCGCATCGGAGTGAGAGCGTTGCAGGATTACCTGGCGGACATTCGGAAATAACCCCGCCGGATTGACGCGAACCGGCGATTGTCGTTGCGCGGCTTCGCCGGATATGGATAATATGCTCCGTCGTTCGGTGTTTGTAATCTGCGGCCGCATACGGTTCGGCGATGGAACGCCGTCAACTGTTCTGGAGGCTCTGCTTCATGTTCGGACTGCATATCGTTGACTTCCTGATGATAGTCTTCTATTTCGTGGGGATCATCTTCTTCGGCCTCTGGATGTCGCGAAAGGTGAAGACCGAGGAGGATTACTTCATCGGCGGGCGTAAGCTCGGCAAGGTTGTGCTGATCTTCCATACGCTGTGCAGCGGCACACACACGGACAACCCGGTGCAGGTGGCCGGGGCGGCCTACAGGGTCGGGCTGGGGGGCATCTGGTACCAGTGGATGTGGCTCTTCTGCACGCCTTTCTACTGGATGATCCCGCCGATCACGCGCCGCCTGCGCTACATCAGCACGGGCGACTTCTTCCGGGAGAGATATTCCAGAAACCTGGAGAAGGTCTACGCCTTCATCGCCATTGCGTTCTACGTCATGACCATCGCCCAGATCATGCTTGGCGCCGGCAGAGCGATCCAGGGGGCGACTGGAGGGCAGATAAAACTCGGTTATGCTGTGATCTTTGTATCTGTCGTCTCGGCCATTTATGTGATGACCGGCGGATTGGTTGCAGCGGCTTACACGGACATCATCCAGGGCATCATGATCATCGCGCTTTCGATCATGCTGATCCCCTTCGGAATCCAGGCCGCAGGAGGCAGCGAGGCGATGGCCGCGAAGCTCTCCCAGGTTCCTGGAATGCTCAGCATCGTGGCGCCGAAGGGGGCAAAGGAAGGCACGCTCTCCTTCATCATCATGATGTCACTGATTTCCCTGACGGGGATCGTCGTGCAACCGCACGTGATGACCATGACCGGGGCGGGCAAGACGGAGCTTGAGGCCCGCGTCGGGATGTGCTACGGCAACTTCGTCAAGCGTTTCCTGACAATTGCATGGACTCTCATCGGTGTCATCGGCTTTGCGCTCTTCGCCGGCGACATAACCAATGAAACATCCGAACAGGTCTGGGGGCGCTCAATACAGAAGCTTCTGCCGACCGGCTTTCGGGGCCTCATGCTGGCGTGCATGCTGGCGGGCGTGACAGCCTGCGAAACCTACATGGTCTGCGGGTCGTCAATCTTTACCCGGAATTTTTACGAGCACATCTGCCCGGACCGGGGCGACAAGCATTACCTTTTTGTCGGACGCATTGCCTCGCTCGGCATCCTGCTGGGCGGGATAGCTTGCGCCTTCGCAATGCCGTCGCTTACAGAACTGCTGAAAATATCAATGGAGTTCATCGGCTTCATGGGCGCGGCTTTCTGGATCGGTGTCTACTGGCGACGGGCAAACGCATGGGGAGTATGGGCCAGCGTTATCGGGACGGTTGCTGCATGGGCCTTCACTAATTACGGTCTGGGCTGGGACGCCCCGCATCGCGCGATGGTGTTCCTCCCGGTGGAGTTCGGCCTGCTGATCGTGGTCAGCCTTTTGACGAAGCGCCAGCCGGCGGAGAAACTGGACCCCTTCTTCGCCAAGCTTCACGTCAGCGTGGCCGACGAGGGCAAGGGGGAGATCAAACTCGATCCGAACCGATCGAAGTTCATCAATCATCCTGATTTCGAGGCGCCGAAGTTCACGTTTGTGGACATCGCGGGATTTGTCCTGTCATGGGCGGTGGTGGCTGGGTTGATTGCCATACTTTACGGCGTGGCGAGGATGATAGGGGGATAGCCGCCAAGTCATGTAAATAGATCGGCTTTTTCCCATCTATTCTATTTGTCCTGCGGATTCCTGGGAGAGGCAAGGATGGCGCTCAGGCGTCGCCACGCGCTGATGGAGCGGGTCATGTGATCGCGGGCGTCGCCGGCGAGGCCGTAGCACTGGAGGCCAATAGGCCCCTTGTAGCCGAGTTCCTTGAGCATTTTCAGGAATCCGGCCATATCGAATGTTCCGCTGTCAAGCGGTTGCACCCAGTTGCCCTTGCCGGCGTGTATCTCCTCCGCCGTGTCGGCGCCGTTGATGCTGACGGCAAACAGGCGCGGCATGGCGGCGGCAAGCTTGGGCCTCAGGTTATTCTCATCGTCCACCTTCAGGAAATGGCAGAGGTTGAACATCGCGCCCACGTTCGGGCGGTCGGCCTTCGCGGCAATGCGGAAGGAGTCTTCCACGCGCTCCAGCCAGAAGTAGGAATGGGGATATAGCACGACGCGCGTGCCGCTGGCCGCGGCCGCGTCGGCAATCTCGCGGACGATTTCCACCGCGCGGTCGTCCCCGGCGGGATCGGATGGCTTCATGCCGTTGACCAGCAGGGCCAGCATGACGCCGCGCCCATTCAGCAGCGGGAGAACGTCCTTCAGCCGCGGGTCATATGCGGGCTTGCCGGGCGCGATGTCCACGTTCAGATATATCTGGATCAGCGACAGGCCCCTGGCGTCGAGGGTCTTCAGCCGCTCCTGAACGTTGTCCAGCCACAGATGTCCGCAGCCGTCAAACCCGAGTTCCTTTATCAGTTCCGCCTGCTGTTCCAGCGTGCGGGCCTTCGCGTCGTGCGTGTCCATGCAGAACGCGAATAACGGATGCTCCTTCGGCTTCGGCGCAGCCTCCCCCGCCAGGCTGACGGACGCCAGGACGAGACAACCGACTACGACCGCTCCTAACTTACGCATGTTCAACCCTCTAAGAGCGTGCATGAAAAGGGGTAGGAAGGTCGTCGCTTGACGTTTCAAGCACGAACCCATGCCGCTTTCGCGCGCGGTCCGCGTCGGTTCAAAGAACCCGCCCTACCTGTTGGCGCCCTTTTCATACACGCACTAAACTCAGGTCAACTGTGCCAGGGGCGCGTCCTTTTAACGCTCCCAAGAACGGACTTTACGATGTCCGCGTCGGCCGCGATCTCGAAATCGAACATGCCGGCGAGAACGTGGTCCGCGCCGCTGTCGAAGGCGTATTGGAATGCGCTTTGTGGCGGGATCGCGCCGGCAGCCATCACCTTGAACGCAATCCAGGGTTTCTGAACGTTCTTCATCGTCTCGATCACGGCGTTGGGATCGCTGCACCAGTAGCCCGGCACTTCGTTATACGGATTGACGACCTGATCGGGGCGCGGCGCGCTGGGGTAGTGATGGTGATGGAAGGTCTTGATGTAGAAATCGTTGTCAACCTTGTTCTTCTCGCACTCGGTGACGACGCGAAGGTCATGCGCGCCGACTCCCGCGGGCAGCTTGTGATCCTTGATGATCCGCACGGCCTTGGCGATAAGCTCCGCCCGGCCCACCAGTTTATCGGCATGGACGCCCCATAGATACACGGCGTCGCAGCCCATGTCGGCCAGCTCTTTAACCTGATTAGCGAAGCCGTCCCCCGGAGCGTCAACGGGCGTGGTGGGGCAGATGATCCACTGCATCTTCCCGCCCAGCTTACGGTGTTTCTGAAGGGTCGCCAGGATGGCAGGGACCGTGTGGACGGAGAGCGTGTTGACGCCGTGCTGCTCGGCAAGGGCCAGCGTCTCGAGGATCTTCGCCTCCGTGTTGTAATGCTCGGCAAGCTTGTAGACGTAGGCCAGGTCCCGGCTGTGCGTGTAGTGCGTGAGCAGGTTTCCGCCCAGCAGAAGGCGGCTGACCCAGAGGTTGCCGATGTTGCCGTCTCCTTCCGGAGCCGGAAATAATCCCGGCTTCGGCTCGGCGGGAGCCTTCGCTTCATCGGCCCTGAGGTTTAACGCGCCGGCGGCGGACGCCAGGAGCGCCCCCTTCACAAAACTACGACGGTTAATGCCTGTTGGCATGGATATTCTCCCGTGCTGGTTGAGCCTGAACCGGAATCCTATCTTTCGTCATATTATACAGTCTATCCGGGAAAACGGGTATGGCGCGGCTGGAAAAACAGTCGTTCCGCGCTCTCGCGTAGCCGCAGGCTGACTCCGAAACGCGGCGGCATGATATCCTGGCTTCCCGCACGTACAGAAGAAGGGCGCGCAAACCACTCGGATTTGCGCGCCCTTTGAATTCTCACAACAAAAGGAACATCCGCGTTACGACTTGCGGGACTTGCGCGCCCTCAGGGCGACAGCGACTCCGCCCAGCCCAAGCAGGAGAACGCTCGCGGGTTCCGGAACAACGTAGTCTGTTGGGCCATTGTAGTCGCCAATGATGGACCCCGCACTTACTATTCCATCATCTCCGCCCAACATCGCAAGAGGAGTGGTGATTGTTACATCCGTCGGACCGTAGACGATCGGCGCGAGACCGACAAATCCGCTGGTCGTGTTAAAGACTCCGACCATCCCCGGATTCGATCCTTCCATCCAGAAATCAAGAAAGTAGTCAACCCCCAGACCGGTCGGAACCGCCAATAAACTTGTTATATATGATGGGCTGCCGGTGCCGGGATTCTGGTCAGTGTCGAATTCGACATAGCCATAAAGCGCCTCATTCAACAGTGAAGATGGGCCGGGTATGGCCGCGGGGAACAAAGGCCCGGTTACAAACGGAACCGTGACGACCAAGTCGCTACCGACTGGCAGGGCGCTCAACCCAAGCAGGTCATAGCTGAAATAAATTCCGGGAGCCGCATCGCCGGAAGGGTCTGTTAAGACACCAGCCCGCGAAACTGTGGCGCACATCATCGCCAACGCAAAAAAACACGTCAAAACCTTTTTTACGAGCATGTCACTGCCTCCTTGTTGATTGGCCATTAAGTCATGGACGACCTTAATTGTGTATATCCTACTATTTCTGTGGGAAAAGTCAATGCCCCGGTTCATGCAATGCGCCGATTTTCCGCATCTGCAGGATGCCGCCGGAAAGAGCGCGTTGAGATACGCCTTTGCCCACACCTTCGCGCAAATGCGTGATGGGATTGCGTATGGATTACCGGCCCTGTGCGACATATGATGCTGCGCGGTTCTGGCACAACCTTTTCCAACCGTTCCCGAAAGGAGCCGCAACGATGGGCGCAGTAAGAGTCATCCCCTGTCTGGATATGAAGGAAGGGCGCGTCGTGAAGGGCGTCCACTTCGTCGAGCTTCGCGACGCCGCAGACCCGGTAGAGGCCGCGCAGGCATACTCCGCGGGCGGAGCCGACGAGATCGGCTTCCTGGACATAACGGCGACGATTGAGAAGCGCCGCACAATGTTCGACGTGCTGAAGAGGGTCGCCGCCGTTGTGAAGGTTCCGCTGACCGTCGGGGGAGGCATCAAGTCCGTCAAAGACATCGCCGATGCGCTCGCTTCGGGAGCCAGTTGCGCCTCGATTTCGAGCGCGGCCTTCCGCGATCCGAAGATGGTCAGGGAAGCGGTAGCGGAGTTTGGGGCGAAGGCTATCGTCATCGCCATTGACGCCGACGCGAACGACAAACTTCCGTCCAGACGCGAGGTATACATTGACGGCGGGCGCACGGCGACGGGCAAGGACGCCGTCGAGTTTGCGAAGGAGATGGCCGGGCTGGGAGTCGGGCAGATTCTTCCCACAAGCAAGGCGACCGACGGGACTAAGGCGGGTTACGATCTCGTGCTCACGCGGGCGATTGCGGACGCGACGGGCCTGCCCGTAATCGCCAGCGGCGGGGCGGGAAAGCTGGATCATTTCGTCGAGGCCGTGAAAGAGGGCCATGCCGACGCCGTTCTGGCCGCGTCGGTCTTCCACTTCGGCCAGTTCACGATCCGGCAGGTGAAGGAACACATGCGCCGGAACGGGATCGAAGTCAGGCTTTAAGCGGAAACGCGAGGCCTACGCCCGGCGGGGACGCGCCACGTCCCCCGCTGGGTATGTCTTCCGCTGGTTGCGGGAATGGGATTTTCTGTAGGTATGGTATTGTAAAAGGCGCGGCATGGATTCGGATCGGACATAATCCAACCTGCAATTCTCCTGTTGAAAGCAAGAGATTATAGTATATCATGAACAATGCGGTCTTAACGGCTCGGAAAGTCATTCAGGCCAACGCCCGGAAATGAAAGATGATCGCCCTGATTTACACAAAGCGCGAAGAAATCGAGAGGCTTTGCCGCGAGTACGGCGTTGCCCGACTTGAGGTTTTCGGTTCCGCCGCGGACGATTCTTTTGATCCGGAAACCTCGGACATTGACTTCCTTGTCGAATATGAGCAAGGGCGCAATCTCGGGCCGTGGCTGGCGGATTATTTTGCGTTGCGAGACGCATTGCAGAAACTATTGGGGACCAGCGTTGATCTTGTGATGGCCGGAGCGTCCCGAAACCGCTACTTCATTGAAGAAATGAACAAGTCCCGGGAACTTGTCTATGCGGCATAGGTCATGGAAATGGTTGGAGGACGCGCGCCAGTCGGTACTGTTCATACTGGGAGCCACCGAGGGAAAGTCCATTGATGATTATCGTTCACAACCAATGTTGAAGGCTGCCGTCGAACGACACTTCGAGATAATTGGCGAAGCTGTGAGGCGGCTGTCAAAACACGATCCGGAAGTCACATCTGTGATCAAGGATTATCAACAGATAATCGCTTTTCGCAATGTCCTGATTCATGGATATGATCTTATCAACGATGAGCAAGTCTGGCGCGTGATACGCGAAAACCTGCCGACATTGCTTGAAACGAGAAACAAGATGCTTAAGCTTGCTTGAGAAGACTTCGTTTGCGGGCGAGTCATGGCCTCGCGGCGAATCAAGATTCGCCATCGGACGGCAGAGGACAACGCTGACGCGGAGCGCCCATCTTGCGCAACGACTTTTATAAAGGATTGACATGAGAATACGACATGACCTTGCATCTCTTGAATGGACGCTCACCGGCTGGCATCCGCACGTCTGGCGATGGGCGGGGGCAGGGCAGGCTTCGCTCAACGCGCACAAGGGGCGGGACGTCGGCCCCGTGGCGGTGAAGGTTCCCGGTTCGGTCCAGAACGCGCTGAAGGAGGCTGGAATCCTGCCGGACTGGAACGTCAAGCTGAACTCACGCCAGTGCGAATGGGTCGAGAACCGGCACTGGGTCTTCGAGGCGAAGCTGCCTGCCGAATGGGTCGCCGCGCCGGGGAGGAAGGTCCTTATCTGCAAGGGGCTGGATTACCAGGGCTGCGTCCGCATCAACGGCAAGGACGCCGGGACTTTCAAAGGTTCGCAGGTTCCGTACGAGTTCGACATTACGGACCTGCTTGCCGGCGGCGAGAATGTTCTCGGCATCGTCTTCACGGAAAACCCGCGCCAGCTCGGACAGATCAACTACACGTCGCAGATTCGGGAATGGAAGCCGCGGTTCAACTACATATGGGACTGGGTTCCTCGCCTCGTGCAGGTCGGGATATGGGACGATGTCTGCCTTGAAATCCGCGACGGAGACGCGATTGAGAGCGTCAGCTTTTTCACGGACTACGACCTGAAGAGCGGGCTGGGCAGCCTGACTCTTTCCGCCGATCTGGCCCTTGAGGCGGGCAGAGAGGTTGAGGTCGAGGTTGGGCAGGACGCCGGCGCATTAGTCCGGAGGTTCAAGGCCGAAGCGAGACTGAAGATCAAGGCCGAAGGCATACAGGTTTCGCCCTGGCAGCCGAACGGCAACGGGGAGCAGATGTTGTATGGCGTGAAGGTTCGCCTGCTGGATTCCCAGGGCCGCGTCCTCGATGAAAAGGAAAGCCGGACGGGATTCCGCTCGATACGGTGGAAGCCCTGCGAAGGCGCGGCGGCGGGCGCGGAGCCGTGGCTCTGCGAGGTCAACGGGATTGACACTTTCCTTCAGGGCGTCAACTTTCCGCCGCTTCTGCCGAATTTCGCGGACGCGACCGAGGCGGACTACCGCAAGCGGATAGGCGTCTATCGCGACTGCGGGATAAATCTTTTCCGTGTCTGGGGCGGGGCGTACCTGGAGAAGGAATGTTTCTATCGCCTCTGCGACGAGATGGGCATCATGGTCTGGCAGGAGTTTCCGCTGTCGTCTTCCGGGTTGGACAATTGGCCCCCGGAGGATGAGGCGGCGATCTCCGAACTCGCGAGTATTGCGGAGTCATACATACGACGGCGGCAGCATCACCCGTCGCTGATAATCTGGTCTGGCGGAAACGAACTTCTCGGCGGGGCGGACGGCGGCAAGATCGGGATGGAGAGGCCGTGCGACGCCAGCCACCCGCTGCTGGCACGTTTCGCCGAAGTAGTCAAGCAGAACGATCCCGCGAGAAAGTACGTGCCGACGTCGCCGAGCGGGCCGCGCTGCGGGGCGTCGCAGTCCGAGTTCGGCAAGGGCGTCCATCACGACGTCCACGGCCCGTGGAACCACGCCGGATCGCTGGATTCGTGGTACGCTTACTGGGACGGGGACGACGCGCTGTTCCGCTCGGAGTCTGGAATGCCCGGAGCGTCGTCCGCCGAAATCATCCGGAAGTACGGCGGCGAGATGGCGATGACGCCGGACAGCGACAATGCGTTCTGGAAGCACACGCTGGGATGGTGGATTCAGTGGCCCGACTACCTTCGCGAGGGCGGCAATCCGGACAGTCTGGAGGAGTTCGTCCGGTGGAGCCAGAAGCGCCAGGCGGACGCGCTGAGCTACGCGGCGCGGGCCTGCAAGGAACGCTTCCCGCGATGCGGCGGGTTCATGCTCTGGAGCGGGCACGATTGTTATCCGTGCCCGGCCAACTGCGCCGTAATGGATTTCAACGGAGAGCCGAAACCCGCTCTCCTGGCGCTGGCGGACATTTTCAGGAAGAAGGGCGGGCGTTTTGCGCCGCCTTGCGGTTGAAACATTTTCAAGGTAAAGATCACGGACATGAACACAACGAATGCAATAACGGCGCTGAAGATTGCGGCCATCCTGGCGGCGTTTATCTTGACGTCCGCCGCAATCCGCGCCGAGGAAGTCCTTTACCTACAGTCCGGGGAGGAATACCGCGGGCTGCTCGAAAGCATTGACCCCCAGAGCGGCAGGACGACCTTCCGCATCGGCGACGAGGTCAAGACCTGGGACCTTGCAGCGATTGACCGCATTGACTTCGAGCGGCCCCGTGAATTCAACGACTGCTCGACGGCGGAGGAACTGGCGAAAGCCGAACCCGTTTTCGCCCGCGCCCTGGAGTTGAAGACCGAAGACCTTGAGAAAAAGTATCCCGACGCCGGGATAGTCACCCTCTGCTCAAAGAAACGAATCATCCTGCGCGGCGACGGAACCTGGGTGAACGACTCATGGACCGTCTGGCGAATCCTCAAGGAAAAGGGCGAGGACACGGCGTTCGGAACCGTCGCCTTCTTTCCCGAGTGGGAGCAGGCGGAGATCGTCCACGGACTGACCGTCTCCCCGGACGGCAAGGTCTCGCACCTTTCCGACGCGGCGCTGAAGGAGGAATCCCTCTACGGCGACCGCCCGACCTACGACCATATGCGCAGGCTTCGCTACACCCTCAAAGGCCCCAACCCCGGAGCGACCTTCTCCGTTCGCACCCGCGTCTCCGGGAAGGCGGACGCCCTTCACCCGTTCCTCGAGGAGGCAATCTTCGGCGGATCGGAACCGGCTCTGAACGTCACAGTTGAACTGATCCTTGAGGGGGGGGCCAAGGCATCCGTCGAGGAATCGAACGGCCTGAAACCCGCGTCGGCATCGCCTTCCGGAACTGAACTTTCGTGGTCGGCGGACGAGACCCCGCAGATTCTGCCCGAACCGATGATGCCGCCGTTGTCCCGCTTTCTGCCGCGCCTGGTCGTCGCCTTTCCCGCGACGACGTGGAAGGACGCAGCATCGGCTTACGGGATCGCCCTTGACGCCCAATCCGCCCCGGGCCAGACCGTTAAAGCCCTGGCTCAGCGATGCCGCGCCTTACTGAAAGAAAACGCAACCGGCATGGACAAGGCGAAAGCCGCTTTCGAGGTTCTTCGGACTGGCGTCAAGCTCGATGCGATACATCCCGGAAACCTGCCGCTTGTCCAGTCCTCTCCGGAGCAGACTGCCGAGCGGGGCTACGGAACGCTTACGGAGAAAACGCTTCTCCTTCGCGCAGTCCTGGCCGAGCTTGGCGTTGACTCGACCCTCGCCCTCGCCGCTCCCAGAAGCCGCGCCGCCTCTCCGAAGGCTCCAAGTCTTCTGGGCAGCGCGGACCTGATCCTGCGCGTTGCGGTCGGGGACGGCGTCTGGCTGATGTCCGGAGACGAAAGCTCCGGTTTCGGAGAACTGGACGCCGATTACCAGGCGTCCCGCGCATTGCTGATTCCCTCCGGAGACTGGGTGGAAATCCCGCCCAGGGAACTGGAGGAGGAGGGGCTTGAGGCGACGTTCGACGTGAAAATCGCGGAGAACGGAACAGCCGAAATCTCTGAAACGATGAAGGCCGCCGGCAACAATGCCCGCGCATATCGCGGCTTGAAGGAGATGACAAAGGCCGAGCTTGCGGATTGGGCCTTGAGCGAGGTCGCCGCCCGCCTGCCCGGCGCGCATCTCGTAAAGATCGAGCATTCCGACTTCGCCACCGCGGAGCCGCAGTTCGTCCTGACGCGGCAATACTCCGTGCCGGACTGCGCGCAGATCACCGGCGAATTCATCCTGATGCGCCTGCCAACGCCGGAGTTCAACCCGTCACAGGTCGGCAGGATCGAGCGGCGTTACGACATGTTCTGGTCCGGCGGGTCGCTGGTCCGCAACACGGTCCGGATAACAGCGCCGGCGGGATATTCCGTGTATTCGCTGCCGGAGCCTGTCAGGGCCGGCAGGAGCGGCTGGTCATATGCGGCGGACTTCAAGGTTGTTTCAGAAGAACCGCCGGTCGTTGAGTTCAAGGAGGATTATCGCCGGACCGCCCTTGACGCGCCCAAGGGCGCGTACGCCGATCTGCGCATGACGCTCATATCCCGCGCGCTGACGCAGAGACAGTGGATTGTGCTGAAGAAGGAGTGAGGCGGGACGGCATCACGTCGCTGCCGGGAAATTGGAGATGTTCAGCTATTTCTCAAGAGGCGGACTGAAGAAGAGGCTGCCGGCGGCAATCGCAGGGGAGGACATGGCCGGGCCGTGCAGGGAGGAAGGCGTCGTCGCGCGGATGATCGCCGCGGCGAAAGGGTGAAGGCAAAGGACTCGGGCTGAGAAATCCGTATGTTGTCCCGAATAGCGCTAAGATAAGCGCCACGCTCAGAGAAGAATACAGGAGAATCGGCTTTGCGGAGCCGTTTCTCGACAATCACTTTTCCTTATCTTAGAGCCATTCTATGATGTCACCGGATTTCGCGCGCCGACCTTCGCCCCCAGCGCCAGCCACATCCTACATCTTGCGTTTGCGCCTATACAGCGCCAGCCCCGCTGCGCCGATGGCCATCAGCGCAACGCTGCCAGGCTCCGGAACCACAGCCATGAAGTTCGGGCCGAAGGAGGAGTCATTCATGCCGAAAGGACTGCTCGGAAGAGTGAGGGCCAAGCCAGTGGTATAGAGGCCCTGAATATGCGTTATGTTCGGGCCGGTCGTTGCCGTGCCGAAGAAGAAATCTCTATCGTCGGAAGGGCCGTACAGGCTGCCTATGACATAGTTCCCTGGAGTCAGCAGCGTGTCAGGCACGTCCACGCTGCGCCACACCGCCCCATACCCATCCGTAACTGAGGGGCCTGAACCGGCGGGAACCGTGCCCTGCACCACCAGCGCTCCGCCGGCCGTCCAGATGGCCGTGTCGTGCGCAGCGACAAGACCGTTGCCGAATTGGTCCCAAACGAGGAGTTCCGTGACTGTGATTGCGGCCGGTCCCACGGCAAACGACCAGCCCTGAGTACTTGATACGCCTGGGAAGGACACGGCGCCGAGAGTAGACTCCAACGCGATGAAGTCGCTGCGAACCGGCATGCAAAGCAGACACGCGGCAAACAGGACTGCGCAAACGGCGACCATCGGCTTCCGAATCATTTCGTTTTCTCCAACATGGCTTCTGACAGACGACTATGACTCCCCTGACATTGACCGAATTATCCGGCCCATCCCGGCAGAAGTCAATGGAATTCCCCTTAACAGACGCGGCGCTCGCCGCACTATTGCCCCGACGCCGCACATGCCGCCAAAATCGTCCCTCTCCCACGCCTCCTCTTGCCTTAATACGCTGCCTACGCCCGGGTTCAACCCTTCCCAGGTCGGAAGAGTCGAGCGGCGCTACGACCTGTTCTGGTACGGCGGCTCGCTTGTCCGCAACACAGTCCGCATAACAGCGCCGACGGGATATTCCGTGTATTCGCTGCCGGAGCCGGTCAAGGCCGGCAGGAGCGGATGGTCGTATTCGGCGGACTTCAAGATCGTTTCAGAAGAACCGCTGGCTGTTGAATTCCGTGAAGATTATCGCCGGACAGCCCTTGACGCGCCGAAGAGCGCGTACGCCGATCTGCGCATGACGCTCATATCCCGCGCGCTGACGCAGAGACAGTGGATTGTGCTGAAGAAAAACTGACCGGGCGCGGCGGAGCTGAGATTTGAAATTTGAGATACCAAATCGGAGATTTCAAATCCCGCATTGCCTTACCACAAATCCCATCGCCCGGTGGCGACAACATAAATCACCAGCGCGACGTTCGCCACGACGTGCGCGATGACGCACGTCTCAAACCTTCGCGTCCTATACAGCAGAAGTTGCAACATGATCGAGAACATGGCGGCGACGAGCCATTCCGGGTGGCTCAGCGCGAACCAACCCACCGACACCCAGAAACTCGTCGCGTCATAATCCGAAAAGCTCACCTTCCGGAAATCGCTTTGTATCATGTAGCGGTTGAGGAAGGACCTGACGAATAGCTCCTCGAACACCGGCGTTATGAAGCAGTATCCTATTGCCCTCAGGACGAAGAAGGCGACGCCGAGCGCGCCGGGCAGGTCACCCGGCTTGAGCGCCTCGCGCGGCTTGCCGAGCCAGCCGAAGACCGAATCGCTCTTTCGGACGCCTTCGGCTGCAAGGTGGTAGGGCAGGATCCAGACAAATATCGCCACCGCGCCGACGATAAGCGCCAGTTTCCAATGCTCCGGCGCAAGGGTTCTGAAGTTGATCTCCGCGTACTGCTTACGAAAGATCAGAAGGAAGAGAAGGGCGCCGCCGTATGCCGCTGCGTAGCCCCAGTACCTCGCGCTCTCGGCGCCGAATTTCGTCTGCAACCATCCGAAGGCGGAGATGCAGACGAGGAACCACGCATAGGGCAGAATGTGCGCCTTGCCTTCTTTCCAGATTTCGTTCACTGAGTCGGCTTGTCTCTTGATCTGATCGCTGGAGCGAAATAACGTCGTCTCAGAGGCGCATCATGTCGCCCCCGTCTGCCTGTCACGGGACTATTTGTCGCGTTCCTTCTGAATCTTCTCCTGGTATCCGGAGGCCCTGTAGCCCTCGACCGGGTCGGCCGGCAGGCCGCGCTCGATGCGCGAGAGACGCAGCAGCGGCCTCACGTCCGTCAGGAATGCGTCAAGGAAAATGCGGTTCGCCCCGATGATGTCGTTGGCCTTCTGCGCTTCCGCCAGCGCCTTCCGGTCCAGCAGCAGCGCCTTGGCGAAGGAGATTTGCAGCGAGTCAATCGAGTGCAGTATGGCGTGGACGCGGTTCTCAAGCGACGAGCACTGGTCAATCATGTACGCCCAGTTTTTCGCCCGGCTCCTGTTCGTGACAACGTTTCCCGCGACCAGCTCGCAGAAGATGCCGTACATCTGCGTGTTCGGCTCCACCGCGTGATCGTCGTCCGCTGCGTAGCGCGTATTGAAGTGGAACCCTGCGGGGATGCCGGTCGCGATCAACCTGGCCACGATCTGCGTGACGTTGACGCCGTGCGCGTGATGCCCGAGGTCAACAAGGACGCCCGCCCGGTCGCCGAGTTCAAGCGCGATATCCTTGGACGTGCCGGCGTCGCTGATGAGCGTCGAGTAGGTCCCCGGCTCGAACAACTTGTATTCGATCAGGTGCGTAACGCCCTTGCCGCCGCCGTCGTAAATCTTGCGGAAGGCCTCGCGGCAGCGCTTCTCCTGCCTCCAGAGGTCGCGCTGGCCGGGATAATTCGACCCGTCAGGCAGCCAGTAGGTCACCAGCCCGTCGGCGTATTTCCGCGCGATCTCGCACGAAACGATGCAATGCTCAATCAACTGGTTGCGGACCTTGTCGAACGGGGAGCTGAGGCTGCCGAAGTATGTCCCCTTGAGGAAGAGCGTCGGGTTGACCGCGCCGAGGGAGATTCCCTGCTGCTTCGCGTAGGCGGCCAGACCGGCGAAATCGTCGGCCTTCACCTTCTCGAACTCCACGTCCACGGGCTTGTCCCAGCCGACGTGAATGGCGACGCGGGGGGCCGCGCCGGTGAGCTTGTGGCAGAAGGCGGCGTCGTCAATCTTCTGCTGCGCGTTGCGGGCCGGGCCGGGGGGCATGTATGCGCCGAACCTGCCGCCGCCGAACTCGCCGAACACCCACGACGGAACCTCGACCTCGAACGCCTCCAACTGCTTCCGCGCCTCGGCAATGTCAATCCCGCGTTCGGCAAGCGATTCGCCGAGCAGCGCGTATCCGTCCCGTATCCGCTTTTCCTGTCCTTTGGACATTTTGTTCCTCCACCGGCTGAATGCCGGAACGCTGTCGCGCCCCGGCGTCTCATTCACCGCCCTCCAACGCGATCGTGCCTGACCGCGCCGGAGCGGAAAAAGGATACCAGACCCCCGTCCGGAAAGCAACCTTGCCCGTCCGCCGGGGATACGGATATAGTGCTTTGTGTATGTCTGGCTCCCCGAACAACGACAATCCAGCGCGTTCTGTGCGCCGCTCCGGTCTTGCCGCCGGAACGGTTCTCGCCTTCGCTGCGGCGTTATGCCTTGCGCTGCTGGGCATATGCCGTGGCCGTGCGACAACCTCCACCCCCGAAAGACTTTTCGAAATCACCCTCACATTCGCTCTTGCGGCGCTGATGATCGCCTCGGCAGCGGGTTGTGGGAGGCTGTTTCTGATAAAGCGCGCCGGGGAATTCCTTGACGACTTCGCCGTCTCCTGCGGCGTCGGAATATGCGCGTTGATAACGATCGTCATCGGACTGTGCGCAACCGGAACGCTCGGCAGGCCCGGCCTTGCGGTTGTGGCGATAGTCTTTGCGCTTGTGGGCGGATACGGTCTTGCCCGCTTTCGCCGAAACGATGAGCAGGGAAAGCCGCCTGCGCGCGAAGGCGGCCGGGGCGCGATATTCTGGATTGCGGTACTCGTCGCCCCCATCTCCGTCTGGTTTCTCACTGGCCAGTTCCGGGGGCCGGACGTTGACGAGATCGCCTATCACTTCGCGGTTCCTGTCATTTATCTTGAACACGGCGGATTCTGCAACATCCCCTTCAACGTCTATTCCAACATGCCGCTTGGCGGGGAGATGCTCTTCACATTCTGCCTTGGTCTGGGCGGAGCGTCCCTTGCCCGTCTTGTCATGTCCTTCTTCGCGCCGGGTATAGCATTGTTCATGGTCGCAATAACGCGGCGATGGTTCGGCGACGCGCGGGCGGGCCTGATCGCCGCCATCCTGTTCTTCGCCAACAGTTGCTGCTGCTACGGCCCCTATGTGGATTTCGCGCTTACATTCTGGTTCCTGCTGAGTCTTTACGCATTCCTCCAGTGGAGGGACTGTGGCGCGGGTAACCGGCTTGTCATCTCCGGGTTTGGGGCGGGTATGTGCATGGCGACGAAATACACGGGCCTCTTTCCCGCCGCGACGGTCGGACTTCTTCTGCTCTTGCATCTCGCCTTCAGAAATAATGCCGCAGGGGCGGGTTTGAAACCCGCCCCTACAGGCGCTGGACCTGATGATGCGCAGGCAACCGACCGGATAACAGGCGGTTCTTCATCCATCATTGCATGCTTCGGGCTTCCCGCCCTGCAGTGGGCCGTCCCGGCCGCGCTGATGATCGCGCCGTGGCTCATCAAGAACCATATGTTCACCGGCAATCCGGTCTACCCGATGCTTTATGAAGTCTTCGGCGGCCCTGACTGGACGCCGAATCTGCATCGCAACCTCCTTGCCTGGCACCGCGAAATCGGCGTAGGGCGCAGCTTTTCCGACTACCTGCTCCTGCCCTGGAATGTCGCCATGCACTTCGATCGCGTCGGTTACCGCTATTTCGCCGGCTTCCTCAGCCCTGCCCATCTCATCTTCGTCCCGCCGGGGCTGATCCTGTTTTGGAGGAACAGGCGATTCAGGATTCTTCTCGCCGCGTCCGTCTTGGGCTGGGTCTTCTGGTCGCTGGGTTCCCAGCAGGTCCGCTTCCTCCTGCCCGCCCTGTCCGTCACGATGATTCTCGCCGGGCTTGGGGCGTCAAGGATGATGTCTCTCGCCTCCGGCAAACGGGCGACGGTGGTGGTCAAGCCGATTGTCTCCACGATTGTTCTTGTACTGATGTTGAGCGTCTGGCGGGAATATATCCTCCTGTCGCCGCAACTTTTGTCGGCGATTCTTGAGCCGGGCTACAGCGTGGAATCGAAGGGCGTCATAACCGCCCCGCAGACGGACGCAATCAACTATGCGAACAAAACCATCCCCCCCTGGACCGGGCGCTTCCTGCTGATTGACTTCAACGGCGGCTACCCGCTGAACCAGCAATATGTCTTCGAGAGTTTCTATGAGGCTCCGCAAATCCGCGAACTGGCGGCGGACTGCTCGTCGCCCGAGGCGCTGCATTGTCTTCTGGCAAGTAAGGGTTTCACGCACGTGATGAGGCAGACGCGCGAAAGGTCCGGGCTTGAAAGGTTCTTCGCAACCCCGGAAGCAGAGCAAAGATTCAACGCCGGGCAGCGCATCCTGGACGATTATCTGACACGGTTC
Organism: Planctomycetota bacterium; assembly: GCA_022711755.1. GTDB lineage: Bacteria > Planctomycetota > Brocadiia > SM23-32 > JAKLEA01 > JAKLEA01. The sequence continues at coordinate 82,252 of JAKLEA010000010.1, read as the reverse complement.
TGCGCATTGAGGACCACGGAAAATCAGGTTGAGATATACGAAATCATAACCGACCGTCCCAGCAGGGAAGCGCCGCCGGAGATCATGAAACACTGGATGCCGGAATGGACCGGCACAGGGCCGGGCAGATGGTAACCTTCCCCCGCTATCTTCGCCGCGCCGTCCATGCGCGCGTAATATAGGGAACCGTCACGGTCTTGATTCCCCTGCCCCGGAGGTATTTCCCCAGTTCCGCCATGAAACGTCCGAAGCGCTCCGGCCCTGCAACCACATTCAGGCGATTGTGGCTTCGCCAGATGTCCATGTAGCGCTCCGCCGGTATCGCCGCCGCGTGGGGCGCGTCGTGAAAGCGGACATCCGTCAAATCCCCTGTAGAGCGTAGAATCGCCGGCCAATCTCGGTTGTCGTGATGCTCGTCGTCGAACCTTCCAATCAGGCGCTCGATTGCTTCACGAGTCCATTTGAGAACGCCTGCGGGGTCCTCGGTCCTGTTATTCCAGAGTATTGAGAAATACCCGCCGGGTTTGAGTATACGCCTGATTTCAGGGAGCGCCCGCGCGGGATCCGCCCAGTGGAACGCCTGGGCGGCCGTCGCCCAGGCCTGCGACTCGGACGGCATTCCCGTTTCTTCGAAAGTCCCGTCTTGCCAGACGACGCCGGACATTGGCGGTGCCTTCGACCGCATCGCCTCGCCCGGCTCAATCGCGGTCACGGTGAATCCCCGGGCTGCAAGCTGCCTTGTAAATATGCCGGTTCCAGCCCCGATGTCCACCACCTTGTCGCCGGACTTCACCCCAACGCATTCGATCAGAATGTCAATAAGCCGTTCCGGATAGTCCGGCCTGGATCGCGCATAGGCGTCGGCTTGAGAAGTGAAGTCGCCCAGACGGCATCCGGCGTTGCCCGGTTCGCCTTTTCCCGATGGCGCAGGCGATCGTGCCATGCGATTCCTCCACGGATCGCTGTTACCTGAACTCCAACTCGGTGTAGTAGATATTGCTTCCGAACAGTTGCCCTCCCAGCCACGGCCAGTCGAACCCGTCAATGTCGGAACTGTAGTTGAAGACGAGATAGCGCTTATCGTCCAGCGGCACAATCCCGGCGTATGCCGTATCGCCGCATGACGGCAGATCGAAGAGCGGCAGCAGTTCCAGATTATCCTTGTCCAGTTTGTAGAGGCACGTCCGTTTGCGAGTGAGGCTGTACCTGGTCAGGTACCATGCCGCCTGCAGCCTTTCGGGCAGAAAACTGCAATCGCGGTTGAAGGTTCCCGCGACGTTGCGGCGTGCAATGACGTAGATGTCATTGGCGCGTTTAAAGACCAGCGCGGAATCATACTTGTTTGGGCTGAACCGCCCCGTCCAGTTGCCGATCTCCCCCTTCGGCGCCCGGCAGACCATGCTGCCCCGGAATTCCATGCGGATTGTTCCGTAGAGCGTCCCGTCGTCGTCCAGCTCGAAATCGGCCTCTGAAGCGCTTGCTTCATTGCTGATGTCCCTTTCCGAGAACGGCCTGAAATCATAGCCATCGTCGGACTCCAGCATCCTGACGCGGGACTTGACCGTAGTGTCCCGGTAGAGGCTCAGGCCGTCATAAACGGTCATAAGCGCCCTGTCGGCAATCGCCCTGGCGCGCCATACGACGTAACCCTTCTCAAAGACCTTCCGCGGAACGGCCCAGTCGCCAGCTGATTTGAACTCCGTCGCGTGGATGAAGTCCGGAGTGAAGGACAGCATGTTCTTCCCGGCGGTGAAGAAATACAGGAACAGCTTGTCTTTGAACACGAGAAAGCGCGGCTCTCGAATGTCGCAGCCGTAGGCGAACTCCGCCTCTCGCTCCCACGTCTCCGCATCCGCGGAACTCATGACGCGCAGCCTGGTCTCGGTTGAGGCGAAATGCGTCGGAGCGCTGCGGAACGCGCAGTAGAACCGATCCCGGAACCGGCATATGTCAAGGTTGTTGTTGCTCGGCATGGCGGTCGCAAATGGAATGCCCGGCCCGGGGACGACAAGGCTCGTTGCCCCCATCGAGACCTTTGCCGCCTCGATGGTGTTGAAATCCGCCTTCTCCTCAGCCATCTGGAGCGACACGACAAGCGCAGCAAGGGCAATGAAAATGACCAGAGTTGATGCGCCCAAAACTATCAGCAGCCGCCTGAGCCTCCCTCTCCGCCGCCCGACAACCGCGCCGGAAGCCTCCCCGTTCTTCTTGTCATCCGCCATCGCAGGACTCCAAACGAGCTATTCAATGAATCACTTCATCAGGACAATTTCCGCTATCAGTCCGTAATGATCCGACAGGTCCATGATCTTCCCCTCGTGTTCTCTCCTTGCCCTCTGCACTGTTTGCCCGATGATTGTCGAACCGGTCCCGCAGGGATTCAAAAAAATGTGATCCGGCCTGCCGAGGCGCTTGCCCGGACGGCTCCAACTGTTCTCCGGATCAATCGTGAATGGCCGCGGGTCCGTCATCGGATACGCCCGCATCCCTGTCGCGCCCAGCAGCATCTCGAACTTGTCCGTCCCCTCGTCGGTGTTGAAGTCGCCGGCCAGTATCTGCGGGACGGCGTCCCGGCGATGCGGCTTGATGACCTTATCGCCCATCTCGACGTACTGCTTGTCCTTCTCCTCCTGATGCCCGGCCTGCAAGTGCGTCCCGACGATCTGGAATATCACGCCGTCCTTCTCACCCTCGGCGATGACGCACCCCTTCGTGGCGATCCGGTCAACCCCGGCCACGTTCTCGAACACGATGTGCGCCACGTATTTCATTGGAATACGGCTGGCGATGAGGTTCCCCCCGCTCGCCCCGGCTACGCCCTTTTCCGGAACCGGCGCGATGATGTAAGGATAGCTTGCCTTCAATCCTTCCTTGATCTTCTCCGTGGCGCGCTTGTCAATCACCTCCTGCAGCACGACGACGTCGTAGTCCTGCGCGTTCAGGTATTCCACGATCCACGGCGCGCGCAATTCCTGCTGTTTCTGCAGGCTCTTCGCGAATCGGCTCAGGGTCGTCGGCAGCAACTGGACGTTCCAGGCCAGCAACTTAAGGTTTGCCTTCTTCGCCGCCGCCGTCTCGATCGGAGCTGCCGGCCCGGCCGGCGCGGTTTCCGCCGGAACCGCTACGGCTGGCGTTGTTATCGCCGGCGACAATGCCTCAGACGCCGCCGCAGGCGCAGGGGCATCAGCGGCGGGTTTGCTTTCCGCCGCGCAGGAAACCATGAATAACGCCGAAAGCCCAAGCGCAACTCCCAAAAGCATTCCCGGCAACCGATTGATCATGCGTTCATCCTTTCAATCATCGCTCAATTCAAAGCCGCGTCCGGCGTTCAGCGCATCGCCGCGATCCGACCCGCTTCTTCCTGCGCGATCTCCGACCACCGCGTGAATCTCTCCGGCTGGTTCTGGCAGGTATGCGTGTCCTTCAGGATCATTTCGACCGGGCAGCCCTTCGCAATCTCCAGCGTGTTACGGATGATGTCCCTGAGCCGATCCTCGTTGAACTCGCCGACGACGACCTCGGACGGGTTTGGTTTCCACGAGAACACGTAATCATCCTTCAGCGCCTCGGCCGCAACTCTCATGTCGCACCACGGGCTGATGGAAATCCTGCGCAGCCCCGGAATCTTCAGGATCATGTCGAACTTTCCGTGCAACGGTTCGCAGCAGCCGTAGCAGTTCAGCCCGAACTTCTTCAGAATCCGCATCTGGTACTGAAGCACGAACTCGCCGTGCATCGCCGGGGACACCCCGGAAATCTCCTGCGCCTCGCAAAATCCCCACATGTCCTTCAGCCTTGCGCGTCCGTCGTACCCCGGCGACGGAAGCTCGTCCGTGAAACCGAAACCGCCGGATCCAACGTAATCGTTGCGGTTGTTCAGACTCAGAACCCCTTGAGCCTCAAGCGATTCCAGCCATTCCACCCGAGCGTCCGTCATGAAAGACATGGCGCGATGGATGAACTCCGGATTGCCGCACATGTCCAGCAACACTTCCTCCAGACCGTGAAGGTAGGCCAGCTCCCCGATTATCCCCAGCGACCACCAGTATCCGCCGCCGACCCGGACGTTCAGGATGTCGCCAAGCAGCTCCTGCGCGGTCTCGACATTGCGCCGCGTGCCATCCGGATCGTGCGTCGCCGTCGGCTTCTTCAGCTTCGCCAGGTCCCCGACGTCGCGGATGACACCCTTCCATTTGTATGCCCCCCGCGGCGTATCGCCTCGTATTATCTCCGGCTCCGCCCCCCAGCCCGTCTGCCTCACGCAGTAGCCTACGTGGACGTCCGCGTCATGGACCTCGTCGTCGCGAAAATTCTCCCACGCGAATATGCGCATCCTCAGCCCGCGCTCCCAACCTCTCATCCCCGCGTCTTCGCACACCAGCGCGCTTTCCGGCATCATCTCCGCCCAAGCCCCTTCCGGGGAGACGAAGATCGGCGGCTTCACCAGCTTCAGCGCGTTGTGATCGAACCAGAGCTTCCGCCGCCGCTCTTGATCGGGATGGTCCGCGATCTCCGCGACCTTCTTCGCAAGGTCCCTGACAATGCGCCTGTCCTTTTCGTTCGGCATCTTCCTTCTCCAGCGCGAGAATGCGTCGAAACATGAAAATCGGGACTTGAAGCATACGACGCAATGGCGTTCAATGTCCATAGCGGTTGCATAGCCAAAGGAGGATGACCATGAGGATTACGGCGATGATTCATGCGGTTGCGCTGGCGGGATTGCTCAGTCTTTCGGCGGGCGCTCAGGAGAAATTCGAGCCGACCTGGGAATCGCTCGATTCCAGGCCGTGCCCGCCGTGGTTTGACGAGGCGAAGTTCGGAATCTTCATCCACTGGGGCGTATACGCCGTCCCCGCCTGGAGTCCGAAGGGAACCTACTCCGAGTGGTATTGGGACGCGATGCAGAACCGCAACGGTCCGACCTGGAAATTCCACGAGAAGACCTACGGGGCCGCCTTTAAGTATCAGGACTTCGCTCCGATGTTCAAGGCGGAACTTTACGATCCCGCTGTATGGGCGGACGTGTTCGCGCGTTCCGGCGCGAAATACGTCGTCCTCACCTCAAAACACCACGACGGCTTCTGCCTCTGGCCCAGCCGCGAAAGCTGGAACTGGAACAGCGCGGACGTCGGACCGCACCGCGACCTTCTCGGCGACCTCACAAACGCCGTCCGCGCGCGCGGCATGAAAATGGGCATATACTACTCGCTCTATGAGTGGTTCAACCCGGTCTATCGCCAGGACGTGAACCGCTACGTAAATGAGCACATGCTCCCCCAGATCAAGGACGTCGTCACGCGCTACAAGCCCTCCGTCATCTTCTCCGACGGCGAGTGGGATCACCCGTGGCAGACCTGGCGCAGCCCGGAGTTCCTGGCGTGGCTCTTCAACGAGTCCCCGTGCCGTGAGGATGTCGTCGTCAACGACCGCTGGGGCAAGGAGTGCCGCAGCAGGCACGGCGGTTACTTCACGACCGAATACGGCGAGGTCGGCGGCGGCAAGGAACTCTTCGCCGGTCGCAAGTGGGAGGAGAACCGGGGCATAGGCGCGTCCTTCGGCTACAACCGCAACGAGGAACTCGGCGAGTATCGCACCGCCGAGGAACTCATCCACCTGCTGGTCTCAATCGTCAGCAAGGGCGGCAACCTGCTGCTGGACGTAGGCCCGACAAGCGACGGGCGCATCCCGGTCATCATGCAGCAGCGACTGATCGAAATGGGCGAATGGCTGAACGTCAACGGCGAGGCCATCTACGGCACGAAACGCTGGCGCGCGATATCCGAGGCAAGCGACTCGGTAATCACCCGGCTGGACCCGCGCGTTGACTTCGACTGGAAAAAGGACTCGCCTCAGCCGCCCATCCCCGCGGACAACTTCACAGCCGCCTGGACCGGTTTCGTCGAGCCGGAATTTTCTGAGACATACAAATTTCACACCGTCTCGGACGATGGAACGCGCCTCTGGGTTGACGGTAAAAAGATCATAGACAACTGGACGGATCACGTGGCGGCGGAGGACGCCGGGGAGATAAAGCTCGAAGCCGGAAAGCGATACCCGATCAAGCTGGAATACTATGAGAAGAGCGGCGACTCGGTGATGAAACTCCTCTGGTCGAGCAAGAGCCTGCCCAAGCAGGTCATCCCCGCCGAAAGGCTTTCCCTCGGCGCTGAGGCCGCATCGGGACACGGGCTGAAGGGCGACTACTCCGGGAGTTCCCACTGGGTGTTTTACACCAGCAAGGGCGACGCGGTCTACGCCATATGCCTGAAGTGGCCGGGGAGGGAGCTAAAACTCCGGACCCCCAAGCCCGGCGAAGGGGCGGCGGCTACCATGCTTGGCGTCCCCGGCGCGCTCAAGTGGAGAACCGACGGCGAGGGCATTGCGATAGAGACCCCGGCGTTGGACCCGGGAAGCGCCCCCTGCCGGCACGCATGGGTCTTCAAACTGACCGGCGTGAAATAACCCGCTTCGGAATACCCGGCGTGGAGCGCCATACTCCACATATAAACGGTCTTCATCTGTCATAAGTTGTCCCGGCGCAGCGCGCGGAATGGGGTGAATAATCATCATCCTGCGACAATAGGGGATACCATACTTGGGATTTATTTTGCTTCCAGACACAACAAATCACAATTTTTCCCTTGACAGCCAACGGGGAGATGATATATTTCGACCCGAAGTTTACGTCGAATTGTTCCATTACTAAAGCCCTGAAAAGGAAGGGGAGGACGCAAAATGGCAAAGAAAGCAGCCGCAAAGAAACCCGCCGCAAAGAAGGCAGAGACGTGCTGTGATGAGGCTCATGAGATCCTCGTCGTAGGCAGCAAGGTTAAAGCTTACCTCAAATCCAAGGATGTTCTTGTGTCCGGCGAAATGATCCCGGCCGTAAGCTGCAAGGTGGCCTGCCTGCTCGGCAAGGCCGTCGAAAGGTGCAAGGCAAATGGCCGCAAGACCGTGAAACCCTGCGACCTGTAAAACGGGCTAAACCGCAAAAGCGAGCTTGCCAAGCCACGCATTCCTGAAACCAGGGGGGCGTGGCTTGGCGTTTTAATGAAGACATGCGCGGCAAGGGATAAGCAGATAGCGTGTTTATTATGGCGCAACCGTCCCAACTGCGGTGACAATGGGCGGGCCAGACGCCTGTGCCGCAACTCAAGTTCGCCAGCGCCCCCCCTCCTGCGCGCAAGGCGATTGTCTTGATGTTCGCCCTCCCGTCATCTACGATTGGCGTGATAACGAGGCCCGATCATGCTCAATGAAACTCCCGCCGTGAATTGCAGAACACAGCGCCTGTCGCTGATCGCCGCCGCCACGCTGTTCGCGATATCAACATGGGTGTTGTGCGATCGGGCCATGCGCATGTGCGATTCAAGGCTGGTATACCCCCTCGACGATGCTTATATCCATATGGCAATGGCGCGCAACTATGCGCAGCACGGCGTCTTCGGCGTTACGCGGCATGAATTCACCTCCAGCACCTCGTCCCCCCTCTGGACGTTCCTCCTGGGATGGATGTTCATGGCATTCGGGCCGGATGAGCGGATGCCTCTGATTCTGAACGTCATCTTCGGAATCTGCTGCATTGCCGCGTTCTGGCTGGCGGGGAAACGCCATTTCAATTCCGGCCCGTCGCTGACACTGGCCGCTACGGGCGTGACGATGCTGATCCCGCTTCCAATCATCTGCTTCTGCGGCATGGAACACACGCTCCACGTCCTCCTGTCCTTCCTGTTTGTCTTTTCGGCGGTCAATTACATCAGCCGCCCGGAGCAAAGCCGGGCCGGTCTGGCGCGAACCGCCGCTCTGGCCTGCCTTTGCTGCGCCGTGAGATATGAAGGCCTGATGCTGACGGCTGTGATCTGCTGCATGCTGCTGCTGAGGCGAAGGATTCTCCCCGCCATCCTGATAGGGGCGGCGGCATGGACAGTCCCCGTGATATACGGCACATGGTCCATGAATCATGGTTGGATGTTCTTCCCGACGTCGGTCGTCCTCAAGGGCGGCATGGCTAGCCGATTCAAGTTAGCGGGCCTCTTTGACACGGTGACTACCGGATTCCTGAACAAAATCTACCTGTCGGGCATGAAGATTGAAGGATGGCAGGCGGTTGGACCGTTCACAAAAAATCCCCATATCGTCGCGCTCATGTGTTTCGCGCTGATCCTCGTCTCGCTCAGATGGAAGGGATACCGGCGATTATGGACGGACGCCATCAGTCTGTCCCTTCTGATTGTCTGCGCGGCCACATTCCTGCACCTGACCTTCGCCCGCACCGGATGGCTTTATCGTTACGAGGCTTACCTTATGGCGCTTGGCATTTTCTGGATATTCGCGGGCATCGCGGAACTGTGCCGTGAAAGCGGCTGGCTTGCGCAGTCCGGAAAGGACCTGCTGCCGAAGGCGACGCTGGCCCTGGCGCTGCTCATCGCGGCCTGCCCGCTGCTCTTAAGAGCGACCGGCGGATTTTCAGTATCCTGCTCCGCCGCCATGAACATTTACGAGCAACCATACCAGATTGCCAGGTTCATCAATCGCTTCTTCAATGGAAACGTCGTCGCCGTCAATGACATTGGCGCCGTCAACTTCTTCAACGATATTGAATGTGTTGACCTGGGGGGTCTGGCCAGTCTTCCCGCAGCCAGGGCCATGATGTCCCGGACATTCAACTCTGAGACTGTGAGACGGTTGACCGAGGACAGGGGCGTCCGGATCGCAGTTTTCTACGATCACTGGCTGCTGGAGGACACTAAGTTCGGGAGCCTCCCCCCCGCCTGGATAAAAATCGGGGAATGGGAAATTCAGGATAACACGATCTGCGGCCACAACGTCGTCAGCTTCTTTGCGACCGACCCTCAGTCGGCGACGCAGTTACGGGGGTGTTTCCGCGATTTCCGAGGATCGCTGCCGTCCCGTGTGATTGTAAGAGAGAGCCGCGTCCCGGGTCAGTGACGCGGATTGCCGCCGGCGTAAAAAAGGCTGCCGCCCACACCATCGCAATACTTATTAATAACAAACCCCGGGCGGTTTCGGAGAGTTCTCCGCCGCGCCCGGGGTTTCATGTTTGAAACAGAACCTGCCTACGCCTTCGTGTATGGAACCCTGACCGGCTTGCCCTTCGCCTTCGAGCTTTTCGCCGCGCTCTCGACCAGTTCGATGACGCGCAGACCGCTCAGACTCGGGGACATGTTCTCGGCCTTGTTCAGGATGCAGTCAACGAAGTTGTGATCCGGACTGCTGATCTCGCCGCCCGCGACGGTGATCATCTCGCCGCTGCGTCCGGCCTTGTGTTGAAGCTGCCCGTTGCGGATGAAGATCGTCTCCTCGCTGCCGCCTACGGTGATGTCCTCCCACCACGTGGCCGCGTTGCCGATGATGGAGATGTTGCCGACCGCTCCGCAGGAGAACTTCGCGGCGACGGCGGAGTTGATGTCAACCCGCGTCTCGCAGTTGTCCATGAACGCGCTGACTTCCGTCACGCGTAGGTCCATCGTCCACATCAGGATGTCCAGCAGGTGCGCGCCGGAGTCGAGTATCTGACCGAAGCCGCCGATCTTCGGGTCCTGGCGCCATGTGCCGCCGACGCCGCGCTTCCAGTCCTGGCACTGCAGGGCCTGGATGAACTGTATCTCGCCGAGCTGGCCGCTTTTGGCCACGCGGCGCAGGTAGCGGAAAATCTGGTGGTAGTGCCGCTGGTAGGAGAGCAGCAAGACCTTTTTGGACTTTTTCTCAGCCGCCAGGACGCGCTTTGCGTCAGCGATGCTGGTGACCATCGGCTTTTCGCAGAGGACGTGCAGGCCGGCCTTCAGCGAATCAACAATCTGGTTCGCGTGGGGCACGTGCGGGCTGGCAATGCATACGGCGTCCAGCGGCGCCGCAAGCAGCTTCTTGTAATCCTTGAATTCCGCCGCGTCCTTGATCGCCGGAGCGGCTGCCTTGTGCCGCGCGATATGTTCCGCTATGGGATCCATCATCGCCACAATGTCAACCTTCCCGGTGGAAAGCAGGCGCTGGACATGGCCGTACATGATTCCGCCGCAACCGATCAGACCGACCCGCAACTTGTTCGCCATCGAAATTCTCCCAGAAAGAAAAACCGTCAAGACGGAAACAGACGCAAATGAACAGAGCGCAATGCTAATGCGCCGTCAAAGGCATTTCAATAGAAGTCCGCGCTTGCCAACCTTTGTTCGAATGTGACGCCGAAGGCGGCGCCCCGGCCGCCCACGGCGTCTCAAGCCGAAATCAGCGTCCCATCTTGCGGATGTTTTCCAGACACTTCGCCACGCATTCCATCGGCGGGCAGGCGTAACTCTCCTGCTCTACGATGTACCACTTCGTCCTGGACGGCCCTTCGCAAAGCTTGAAGATTTTCTTCCAGTCCACGTCGCCCTCGCCGATCAGCGCCTTGTCGTTCGTCCTGGAGAATTCCTTGAGGTGGACGGTCGTGGCCCTGCCCGGGTAGCGCTTCAGGAACGGAACCGCGTCCGCTCCGCCGTGCATCGCGTTGCCCGTGTCGAACTGCATGACGACTTTCTCGTCTGTAAGCCCGAAGAAGGTGTCCCACGGCAGCTCGCCGTCCATCGGGGTGAACTCGATGGAGTGGTTGTGATACCCCGTGCGCATCCCTATCTTCACAAGCTTGCCGCTTATGCCGTTGAAAATCTCCGCCGTGATCTGCCACGCCTTGCGGGAATTGCGGCGCTCCTCGGCCAGCCCCGGCACGATCAGATACTTGTTCCCGATGGTCTTGTTGAAGTCCACCGTCTTCTGAAGCTCCTCACCCAGAAGCGAGTCAAGCCCCAGGTGCGTGCCGGCGACCTTGAGCTTGTTGTCGGCCAGCAGCTTCTTCAACTGCTTTGCGCTGAACCCGTGATAACCCGCGAACTCCACCCCCGCGTAACCCATCTTCGCCACGGCCTTCAGCACGCCGGGCAGGTCCTTCGCGCAATCGTCGCGCACGGAATACAACTGCAACGCAACCGGAATCCTGGCCATCTTTTTAAACTCCTTTCATGAGGGGGCGCTTCGCATTGCGCCCCGGTTCGGTCTGCGCCCGGCCACATCGCCGGATAAACAGCATCGCATTCTACGAGTGCGGCGCGAAGAACGCCAATATCTTACCCATCATTGGATGGACGCAGGACGCTTTCCCCCTGCGGAAAAATGCCGACATGTGAAAAAATGTTGACTTTCCCCATGCCCGCAGTAGAATCATGGCGTCTGATTTTGGGCAACCGGGGCTGTAACGGGCCAAGTGTCAAACACTTAGGAGATTGAAATGCCAGAGAAATCAACAGTCAGAGCCGTTATGTTGGCGGGTTATGTCGCGGCAATCGTCATTGCCGCCGGAGACATCATCGGGGGCGCCAAGGACATGCAGCTTCTGTCCACCATAGGTCTCTCCCTGTCAATCGTTGTGCTGAGCACGCTTGGCGGCTGGGCCGTCATGGGTGTCACAAAAGGAGAAGGACAGAAGGACGAAACTCAGTAAAAACCGGGATCGTCTTCAGCATTACACAGAGCCGGCCTGAGACCCGCTAAGCGTGTTCTAGGTCGGCTTTTTTCCTTTTCCGGATGCGTAGTGTTGCCTGCCGCCCGCGATTGGGTTACCATGCGAATATTGCATGACTTTTCGCACAAACGCTCTGCACGGAAATAAATCGCATGCATAAAAGACGGCAGAAGCAATCGCCCGCCCTGCCGGTCGCCGTCGAACGCGTCGCCGAGGGAGCGGCCCTTCCCGCAGGGATTGATGACGGCATAAACCGCGGCGTCCAGGGATATCGCCGCGGCGACACCGTGGTCTACACAGTAAGAGGCGATCCGGAGGAGGTCGTCCGCCTCGTGCAGGAACTGAAAAAATGGGGGGTCCCTGAAGTGGTCGCCCTTGTCAGCCATCAGACTTCCGCGTCTGACGGCTCAAAAACCCCGAAGCAGCTCGCCCAAGCTGCGGCGCAGGACTCCGCCACGGAAGATGCGCAGGGATAAACCGTACATGCGCGGGATCAGACTCGGACAATAATCGGTCGAATCTCCCGGCAAAGCATATGGCCACCGATAACCAGCCAAACGCCGAAACCGGAACGCCGGACCCCGTGCGCGACAGCCGCGTGGCGCTGCGCAGAATGGCCACATATATTCTTTACCTTGAGAATCATCGCGCCGATAAGCGCAAACTGCTCAAATCAATCGCCCAACTCATGGGCGTCGTGGCCGAAAAGGCAAGAGAACTCAAACATCGCAACATGGAAGGCCTCGCCCTCGTCGCCCAGGAGCTTTGCGCCGATCTTGCGGCCCGCAACCGCCGTCCCGGGCGCAACACCCGCACGCTCCTGGTGCTGGTCAACGAAAGCCTCTGGCACTTCGCGGAAAAGGACGACGCCGAGCCGTTCGCCACTCGTGTTGACGATATTCTAATTCGAATACGCCGCATCATGCGACACCTGCAGATGACCGGGGAAACAACCTTCGAGGTCGAAGAATAACCCCGCGCGCCTGCCATTCCCACGGTATCCGATCCCAAGAAATATCCGTAATTCGCCTTGACCCAGACAGTCGTAATGTCTATAATCCTAACTATGTCATTTCGTTCATCGAAGGCAATGTGTGATTGAGTCGGGAGGCAGAGCCATGAAGAAAATAGTTTTGGGCTTGGCGTTGGCGATTTTTCTGGCCTTCTCCGGCGCGGCAAGCGCGGACGTCCTCTTCGGGTTGTTCGAGGGCGACATGGCTACCGGCATAAGCGGGGATAATGAAATCTTCGTAATGCCGGATTCCTTCTTCGATATTTTCCTGGAGCTTAACGCCACCCCGCCGACGGGCGTAGGCGGGATTGGCGCTGATATAGAAGCCGACGCGCCGGGAATCTTCACCATTATTGCCAGAGACATTGACCAAACCATGTGGTTTGAGAACGACGGGCTGTTTGACAATTCCGCGCCAACGCCGATTCCGCTGATACCCGCCAACCCTTCGCCTCTTGAGGCGTTGATGACCATTCACAATCCGCCACTGGTGGAAGAGCTTGGCATAATGCGGCCGGCCGATTTCACTCTGCATGTTGACGCCGCCGCAGCCCCGGGCGACTACTTGCTGTTCCTGAACTACTACGACGCTTCGGACTGGATGGGCGTACCGCATGATCCCTTGCTGCTGCATGCCGGCGAGCCGTTCATCGTACACGTTGTCGTTCCGGAACCCGGCGCCTTCGCTCTTCTGGGCATGGGCATCGCCGTTGCGGTCTACGTCCGCAGGAAGAAAAGCTAAATAGCTCTCCGGTTTGAGCAGACGAACAACAGGGCCGGTCTCGATCAAAGTCGGGATCGGCCTTTTTACTGTACGGGTGCGTCCATTTATCCGGGTAGCTGAATCCCGCGCCTGTGACGATGGCGCTTCCCAATGCCTCCCTTCCGCCCATATCAGGGCAATCTCCCTCCGCCGCGCGGAGAAACCCACCGGGATTGTTTGACGTTGCAACGGCGGGGGGAGGACGTCGCGCAAGCGACAGGAGGGGGGCTTTCCCTGAGTGTGACGGTTGGAAGGTTTGTCTGCTGCGGGATTTCTGGACTGAACATATCCGCCTGAATGGGCGCGCCATGTGCTGCGCAGGAACCCCGTATCCGATCAGTAAAGGGGGCGTTTATATACCAGCCACTAAGGGGCGGGTTTGAAACCCGCCCCTACGCCGCCCCGGCCCCGTGACTGACGCCGTACGGAACCCCTGAAAAATCTCTTCCCTAAACCGGACTCCGGCGATATAATCAATTTTTCCTGTTTCTGCCCGCATAAGGAGTCTGTAATGAGAATTCTGCTCACCTCTGTCTTCGGTCCCTACGGCGTTGACGACGAATACGGACGAAAAGAAAACGTAATAGAACTGCTCCACAATCAGGTCACCCGGGAGCAGGGAATCTTCTCCATCCGGTTCCATCATCAGAGCTACGGCCTTTACTTCCTTGCCGAAAACATCAAGGCCCCGGCCACGGTCCTTGACTTCCCGTCCATTGACCGCTTCGTCAGGGAAATCAAGAAGGGCTACGACTACATTGGCATCTCCTTCATCGTGCCCAACTTCGTGAAGGCGCGTCGCATGGCCGAGCTGATCCGCGAACACTCCCCGAACACCAAGATCATCCTCGGCGGCCACGGCACGAAGATTCCGAACGTCGAGAATCTCATCCAGCATGACTACATCTGCCGCGGCGAAGGCGTCATGTGGCTGCGCCAACTTCTGGGAGAGGACACGGACAGACCGATTAAGCACCCCGACCTCGTCGCCGCATTCTCAAAACACGTCCTCGGCATCCCGCTGAAGTCCGATTCCGTCGTCCTCATCCCCGGCGTCGGCTGCCCAAACGCCTGCCGTTTCTGCGCCACAAGCCACTTCTTCGACAAGAAATACACGCCTTACTTCGACACGGGCAAAGAGCTTTTCGACGCATGCTGCCAGCTTGAGGCCAAAACCAGTTTCAGCGAGTTCTTCGTCATGGACGAGAACTTCCTGAAAAGACCGGAACGCGCCAAAGAACTCGTCAAGCTGATGAAGGAAAACAACAAGCTCTTCCGCTTTGGCCTGTTCAGCTCCGCTGAAACTATCAATCAGGTCGGCGTGAAGTTCCTGGCCGAGCTTGGCGTCAACTTCCTCTGGATGGGAGTCGAATCCAAATACGAAGTCTACGAAAAGAACCGCGGCGTGGACATCAAGTCCATGATCCGCGAACTGCGCGAACACGGCGTCTGCGTCCTGGCCTCCGGCATACTCTTCCTGGAGCAGCACGACAAGGAGAGCATCTGGGACGACATCCGCTTCATCGTTGACATGCAGTCCGACTACGTCCAGTTCATGGGCCTCGGCCCCATGCCGGGAACGGCCCTTTACGCCGACTACGACAGCAAGGGCCTCATACGCAAGGACCTGCCCTACGAGGAGTGGCACGGCCAGCACTACATCTGGTTCCGCCATCCTAACTTCACTGCCGAGGAGTCGTCGGAAACACTCAAGGCCGCCTTCAAGTACGACTACGACGTCCAGGCGTCATCCCTACTGCGCATGTGCGACACAATCATCCGCGGAAGCAAAACCCTCGCCGGATACGATGATCCCTGGATGCGCAAGCGCGCCCAAAAGATACGCGAGAACGCGGATTATCTGCGCCCCCTGCTGACCGTTCTGCGCAAATATGCCCATAACGAACACGCGCTGAAATACACGGATGAGGTCATGGCGAAGTACGAAGAAATCCTCGGACCGATGACCATCAAACAGAAAGCCCTCTCAAGCGCCGCCCTTCTCTACGCCGCCGGAGAGGCCGGGCGCGTGGCAAGAGGCGAAAACGTCTATCAGCCCAAGACCTTCGTTCAGAACTACCGCACGTCGGTATACGAACTTACCGCCGAGAGCATGAAGGGCCGCATGAACGGCAGCATCCTTGACGTGAACGTCAACTGGAGCCAAAGCCCGATGCTCGTCGAACTGCGCGGAACCATGGACCGCGTCAACACCCGGCTTCTGGCCCGCAAGGTCATCAACTACCTCAAGAACGAAGACGGCGAGATTCATCTGAGCCTGGATTACCTTGTCGAATGCGAACACGAAGCCCTCCAATGGCTCATATCCGTCCTGAAGGAATACCAGGTCAGGGTAAAGTTCGTCATTTCCCGCTGCGCCGAGTCCGTGGACACCGCGATCCAGCGGCTCCCGGCGGAACTGGCCGCCCTCATCATCCGCCAGGGGCTGGAACCGGCATAATATTGCCGCATGGTTCGTCCAGCCGTCTTTTCCGCGCTTGACTCCTGCCGCGGAGTCTGCTATCATCCCGACATGCGCAAGGGGAGCGCGCAGAGAATCTGTGGGACGTTATCGCACGCATGGGAGTTGTGACGGACGAAGAAACGCCGGAACCGGGCCAGAGGCGACGAACGCCCGGCGGACAACGGGGGGTTCGGGAAGGTGGGATTGGTGGAATGTTTCTGATCGCTCAAATTGCCGACACGCTGGCTCCTCTGTGGATCGCGTCGGGAGTGATAGCAGGCGTGCTTGCCGTCAGGCTGGCAAGGGGAAGAAAGAAGACCGACTCGCGGGACGCCAAGGAATAGCGCCGCCGCATCCTGGCATGGCGCAAGAGTTGCCCGCAATTCGCGGTGTTCCTTTCCACTCCCCCCCGTCGAAAGGTCTTCCTGAATACGTCGTGTCTTACAACCGCCTTCGTATTCGCAGAACAATGTCGTGCCTGAACTCAGGCGCTGCAAGGCGCGCGCCCGCGCCTCCGCGCATGGCCGACCAGGGGGAGTAAAGCCCCGTGACCGGCGAATAGCACGCGACCTCGAAGTCTCCATCCGGCAGATCACAGACCGCCTCGCCGCTGATGGTCTCTCCCGCGCCGGCTTCTCCCAACTCCCGCCCGTCGGCCAGGTAGATGCTGATATCCTCACTCCCCGCTGCCATCACGGAGGGGATCGTATGTTCCGGGCGCTTCCGCAGGATGCGCGGAGCCGGGCGCGCCTTGACCAGATCGAGCGAATGTATGTATTCCGACAGGTGCTTCATCCACGTCCGGATATGCCGCCGCGATTCTTCCGTCCCGGTCTCGCAATAGTTGATGATTGAGAAGTCAATGTAGTCGTAGTGGCCGCCGCACATGAGCGTGGTCCACGCGCGTTTGCGGTGGATGGTCCATCCGTCGAAATCCTTGTACTGGCTCGCTGCGTTGTCCTCGTCGAAGTTCAATGGCTTGGGCGAATCATATGTGGCGAGGCAGTAGTCCCGCACGGCCCGAAGCTTCAGTTGCTTGGACATGAACGCGCCCATGTCGTAGCTTCTGCCGCCGTAGGTCGTATTGGGCAGAGGGTGCATGTTCACGCAGTCCACGGGAAAATCCCGGAACGACCTGTCGGACCTCTGCTCCCACGGTTCGTAGGCGAACGCCTCCTGACCGGCGATGAGGTGCTTGTTCGGCAGTCCGGACTCTGTTTCACGGATGACGCCGGCGAGAGCCGTCAGCCATTCGTTGACCTCTGATGCGGCGGGACTTCCCTCGGCGCGAAGGTCGCCTCCAGGCTCATTGCAGATCTCATAGATGACGTTGTCGTAGCGATTCGTTTCCTGTACGATCCTGCGCGCGTGCGCCGCCTGGCGGGCAAAAAGGCGCGGATGACGCCGGGTCATGTATTCCGGCCACTTGATCTCCTCGATCCCATTGACGTTGTTGCGCGGGTGCAGCGGGTTGAGGGACCAGACGCTGTCGCCGTACGTGTTGCTCAGCAGTGCCACTTCCACGATGATGCCGTAGCCCGATGCCATCGTCAGGAACCGGTGCAGACGGTCGAAAAACTCCGGGTTCCATTGATCCAGATCGTATTGCGGCTCGCCGTCAAGTGCCCTGCCTGGGCCGACCCGTTTGAAGGGAGAGACGTAGTCCGGCGATTCCGGCTTGCACGTGGAGTAGGGGTTGCAGTGGCTCTGAAGCTCGCGGAAAAGGGTGAACAACCGAGTGAGCGTTATCTTCTTTTCGGCGGCATCCTCAAGGTAGCGCTCGAATCGGAACGGGCGGTTCATCACCGCCCCGTAATGCTCCGTGGCGGTAAGCAGTACCAGCGGTCTGCCGCGAAACTCGAAAATCTTCGGATTCCCGGGGTGTATGCGAATCGGTTGTGACATGTCGCGTTCTCCCGCCGCGCAGTTGCGTTATCTGCCCGTCACGGCGATATAGAGTATCGTCTCATCCCGCCCGTCAACGTCAAGCAGCGCGTTGACCTGATCGTCGAACAACGCTCCGATATTGCAGCATCCCAGGTCCAGCGCTTCCGCCGCAAGGAAGAGATTCTGCGCGATGTGTCCAGCGTCGAGGTAAGCGTAGCGATAGGCCCGCTGGGCGTACTTCGAGCGGCACCGCGGTATCACTCCCGTCCACGCAAACGCCGCCGCGCACGTCCCCGCCATCTCCTGTCCGAGGCATGCCTCCGCCAGCCCTGCCCGGTAATCCCCGGACTTTACCAGCTCGATCTCGTGCCGCCGGACCGGGTAATGATACAAACCTCGCTGAAGCCCCTCGACGAGATGGACGAAAACGTATGTCTCGCACGGATAAAGCGCACCCGCGCTGGGCGCTGTTCGGAATTGGAAGCCGTGCCGCTCGCAAGTCACGCCCTGCCCCGCCCATAGCAGTTGCGAAAGTTCGTTCAGCGTCATCGGCTCATCGCTGAAGTCCCGCCTGCTCCGGCGTTTTTCCAACAACCCCCACAACCCCGCGCCCAAGTCCCTTTGCGGCTCCGGAAGCGATATCCGCTTCGCGTCGGGGTAGTCCTTGTAAGGCCCCGGATTCCGCTCGCGCGGGCCAATTCTTCCCGCCTTGCCGGGCGCGTACTTCGTGACCTCCTGATAAACCTCGCCTATCCGCGCCGCCAGTTCCTCTGGCGTTGAATCCTCGATTCCACTCACTTCGCGCCCTCCTCCGGCTTCCCGTAAAACCAGTCAATCCCGATCCGCGCAACGTGCAGACCATCCCGCGCATGGTAGCCGACCAGCGCCAGATCATCCCCGACGAATTCCACGCACTGGTACCCGAAATCGTCCTCCGGATCGCGCCTGATGTGCCGAAGGTTCTCGAACGTCTTCCCATCGTCCCGTGAAATCGCCGAGGTCAGCGCGCAGCGCCTGAGGATCTTCGGGTCTTGCTTGTCATTCGCCTTCTCGCTTATCCAGATGAAGAGCAGGTCGCCCGTCCTGGGGATCCGCCGCACCGTCGGCAGTCCGGCGCAGGGCATTTCAAGCTCCTTTATCACCTCCCCCTTTGACCATGTCTCCCCCCCGTCGGCGGAGTAGGCCCTGACCGGGTGTTCGCTGTAGGTCCGCGCGAACATCATCACGCCCCCGTCCTTTAGCTCCACCGCGTCAGCCTCCTGCACCTCCACCGGCGTCATATCCACGGTGTTTTTACTCGGATACCAGCTCAGCCCGTCGTTGTCGGAGTAGAACGACATGCCGACGTAGCCGCCGTGGTCGTTCGATGACGGGAAATGGGCCTTGTATTCCGCCATCGCCAGAATCCGCCCGGTCGAAAGCGTCAGGATTCGGTCGTTGTGGACGATACAATAGCCCGGATAAGGCGTCATCAGGTACTGTTCGGTCCACGTCGCGCCCTCGTCGGCGGAGAGGCGGTAGTAATTGTGTCCGTGGTAGGGCGTGGCGGGATACGTGCTGTAGATGTAGGAAAGCAGGATGTTCCCGTTCTTCAGGCGCAGGAAGCTTGGATGGCAAATGTATCCCCCGGCGGGCGGTTTCGGCGCCGGAACGAGCGTGGATTCATCCCCCCACGTCTTCCCGAGATCGGACGACTTCCGCGCGACTATACCGCCGTTCGTGTAGCAATAGAGAATCGCGCCGTCCTTGAGCCGGACGAAATCCCCGTTCGATCCCCGGTAGCCGTATACGTTCTTCTGCATCTTGACAGCGTGGACGTCCTCGAAGACCGCGTCCCCCGCCGAGGCCGCCGTCGCCGCAACCAGTATTCCGACCGCCGCCAGACCGAACATCGCCGTCTGCATATCGCGTTTCCTTTCCCTGCCATGTAGCGCGCCTTTCATTGATCCGTTGCAAAGCTACCCTGTTGCGCATTTCCTGTCAAACCTCCCCCCGGTATGATTTACGTAGGCGACATGCCATGTGCGAGGCGGAAAAGACAAACAGGTGCGCGTTGTGCCGGAGCGCCCCGGAAGGGGAGAAGCTGGTCCATCTCTGGGACGGGCGGGATTACTGCCGCCGGTGCATGGACTCAGTCCACCCCGGCCTTGCGCCATTCGCCGAAAGCAACGACAGCCTGACGGAATCCATCCCGTCAAGATTCCTGGAAAACCTTGGGCTGGCAGCGATGGTTTGTTCACCGATCGGCTTATGGCTTCTGACAATTACTATCATTGAAACGCATGGGTTAACCAAATCCATTGGCCGCGAATCCGGAAGTTTTGCGTTGCTGTTTTTCTCTTTTGGAATATCCGTAGTCGCCCTCATTCGCTGGATTGACCGCCGCCGCGCATTGACCGTCGCCGCAAGAGATGGGGTTGTCAGATTCTCTTACGCACAAAACAAGGAAGGAGCCTTTCCACTGCGGAAGGTTCGATGGGGCGCGCTGCCCAAAAAGAAAAGGGGAAAGATTGTAAGCGAAAATATTCTGATCTCGCCCGTCGTGAAGAGGAAATGGCGCGACTGGCGACCGCCCGCCGTCTGCGGCTGGAACACGCATACGCTCTATTTATGGAAAGCCTCCCTGGAACTCTCCGACAAGGCGGAACGCGCGGAAAAGGAGCGCGTCGCAGACGCATACTGGCGGCGCGGAGAATTCCCGGATTTCGGTCCGGATGACAAATGCCCGGTCTGCGCCCAGCCGTTAACAAGAGAGAAAGCCGTCCTGCTCTGGGACGGGGTCTTCTATTGCGAGAGCTGCCTTGAGGCGAAATGCGCGGGATTGGCCGAGTATGCAAGACAAAACGAACGACTGGTTCTGGCGAATCCGCCAAGATTGCGATGCGCCGTTAACAACCTGCTATTCCTTTTGCTCATCGTCTGTGTCCCTTTCACAATTGTCGCACGACTTGTTGTTTTATTCTCCGGCAGCGATTTTGCGGACTGGACTTATTTTTCGATCGTCGGCATCCCCGCCATGCTCGTGATCACATTTGGAATCGCTTGGGGCATGGAAAAATCGCCTTCAGTTTCCATGCGAAACGGAACAGTATCGTTTCAACTGGGGAAAAGTTGGAGTTTCCGAATGACTATTACCGGTCTGAAGGTAAAGACTTCCATGGAAAAGAGCGATAATGAAAAATGCGATTGCAGACTGCTGGATTGCCACTGTAGGGCATGGCCGCTTATTTTAACCCGTCGGCCAAGATTCATGTTTGAGTTGGGGGCCTTGCCGCCATTTTCAAAGATGAAAAGACAACCATCAATAAAATTATCCGGCTATGAACCTGGGGAATATGCCCGAATCCGCGCCTTTATGGAAATTGCCCGATCTTCATGAAAGCATATCATGGGGCGCAACAATGATAACCATGCGCGTCACCGCGGGGCGGATCAATGAATCTCGTTTGCGTCGGGTCTTCGTCGTGTAGCCGTGTTTCGACATCCGCCGGGAATGAGGGGGAAGCCCGCTCATCGCGTGATGAACGGGCTTTTCTCAAGAAGTATCCCGGCAACGACCTACTCTCGCGGGTTGCTCCCCACTACCATCGGCGCAGCATTGCAGAGAGTTCGCGTCCCGACAGGTCGCGCGGGAGTTTCATATCGCCATCACTTCGTCTCTGGTGAAATGAAGGCGCACAATGCGCGGCCTTTCCCGCTCGTCGTCGAAGTGGCATACAACGGCGTCTCGAATCTGCGCCTTGAGTTCGTCAACCGTCTCAGCCTGGGCGAATATGTCCGCGCCGGCGGCGCTCGCGCAGTATCCGCCTTCAGGATCCTCTTCGATAAGGAATACAATCTCTGTCATTTTCGTTTGCCTCCTGCCGCGCTTCGTCTTTTGATTTCACTTGCGATTATACATTCGCGCTCGGTGCTGCCGTTAACGAAAAAAGCCCGCTCATCGCGTGATGAACGGGCTTTTTTCAAGAAGTATCCCGGCAACGACCTACTCTCGCGGGTTGCTCCCCACTACCATCGGCGCAGCGGGCTTAACTGCTGTGTTCGGGATGGGAACAGGTGTTTCCCCACTGCTATGATCACCGGGAAAAAGGAGATGCTCTTTGACGGAACAGCGGAACGACATGCTCGTGTGGTCCGAGGAGATCCAATGACCTGCCCGGAGGCGTGTGCGAACCAGTCGGCGTATTAGTACGGGTCAGCTCAGGGCCTTTAGATATACGCCCTTACACCTCCCGCCTATCAACGTCGTAGTCTTCGACGTGCCTTATGGCCTCAAGGGCCAGGGAGACCTATTTTCGGGGCGGGTTTCACGCTTAGATGCTTTCAGCGTTTATCCGTTCCGGACATAGCTACCCAGCGATGCCCCTAGCGGGACAACTGGAACACCAGAGGTCCGTCCCCCTCGATCCTCTCGTACTAGAGGGAAACCCCCTTCAAGTCTCCAACACCCACAGCAGATAGGGACCGACCTGTCTCACGACGGTCTAAACCCAGCTCATGTGCCGCTTTAATCCGTGAACTCCGGAACCCTTGGGACCTTCTCCAGCCCCAGGATGCGACGAGCCGACATCGAGGTGCCAAACCTCCCCGCCGCTATGGACGCTCGGGGGAGATAAGCCTGTTATCCCCGGGGTACCTTTTATCTGTTGAGCGACGGCCCTTCCACACGGATCCGCCGGATCACTAAGCCCTGCTTTCGCATCTGCTCGACTTATTGGTCTTGCAGTCAAGCTCCCTTGTGCCCTTGCACTCGCCATGCGATTGCCAACCGCATTGAGGGAACCTTAGGGCTCCTCCGTTACTCTTTGGGAGGAGACCGCCCCAGTCAAACTGCCCGCCTAACACTGTCCCGCGCCCGGATTCACGGGTCGCGGTTAGAACTTCAGCATAGTAAGGGTGGTATTTCACATTGCGGCTCCACCACGGCTGGCGCCGCGGCTTCAAAGCCTCCCACCTATGCTACACAGACCATACCGAAACCCGATGCTAGGGTACAGTAAAGGTCCACGGGGTCTTTCCGTCTTGCTGCGGGAACGTGGCATCTTTACCACGACTACAGTTTCGCCGAGTCCGCCGTTGAGACAGTGCCCCAGTCGTTACGCGTTTCATGCACGTCACTAATTATGTGACAAGGAACTACGCTACCTTAGGACCCTCATAGTTAGGGCCGCCATTCACCGGAGCTTCGGTTAGGAGCTTCGCCCGCCGAAGCGGACTAACCCATCCCCTTAACTTACCGGCATCGGGCACGCGTCAGTCTGTATGCATCGACTTCGATGTCTTGGCACAGACCTGTGTTTTTAGTAAACAGTCGCCAGGGCGTATTCTCTGCGACCCCCGGTTTCCCCTTGCGAACAAGAGGGACCGGAGGCGGTCCTTATCCCGAAGTTACGGACCAATTTTGCCGAGTTCCTTAACGGCGGTTCTCTCGAGCGCCTTAGGATGCTCTCCTCGCCTACCTGTGTCAGTCTTAGTACGGGCGCGCATGACACTCCGCCAAACGGCTTTTCTCGGGGGACGGATCGGCCACGAATGGGCTAAACCCTTTCGACCGTGTCTAATGGGTCTTGCGGCTTGGCCGTCCTCGCACCATCGGCGTTCTTTATCGTGTCACGGCGGCGCAGGAATATTAACCTGCTGTCCATCGTCTACGCCTTTCGGCCTTGACTTAGGTCCCGGCTAACCCTGGGCGGAATTACCTTCCCCAGGAAACCTTAGGCTTACGGCGAATGAGATTCTCACTCATATTATCGCTACTCGTGCCTGGAGAATCACTTGCACACGCTCCAACGGTCGTTACCGTCCGTCTTCAACGCAGAGTGCAACGCTCCCCTACCGATCAGGCTCCGCGAACGGAATCTGATCCCGCGGCTTCGGCAACACGCTTAAGTCCCATACATTTTAGGCGCGAAAATGCTCGACCAGTAAGCTGTTACGCACTTTTTAAATGATGGCTGCTTCTAAGCCAACATCCTGGCTGTCTTAGCATTCTCACATCCTTATCCACTTAGCGTGTGTTTAGGGGCCTTAGCCGGCGGTCTGGGCTGTTTCCCTCTCGACCGTGAAGCTTATCCCCCACGGTCTGACTCCTGCGATAACTTACGGCGGTATTCAGAGTTTGACTAGGTACAGTACCGGTGAAGGCCTGAAACCCAATCAGTGCTTTACCCCCGCCGCAGAATTCGCAAGGCTAGCCCTAAAGCTATTTCGGGGAGAACCAGATATCACCGGGTTTGATTAGCCTTTTACTCCTATCCACAGTTCATCACCTCGCTTTTCAACGCAAGTGTGTTCGGTCCTCCACGGACTTTTACATCCGCTTCAACCTGACCATGGATAGATCACCACGGCTTCGGGTCTACCGCCGCGTACTTATCGCGCTATTCACGCTCGCTTTCACTTCGGCTCCGCACCTGAGGCGCTTAACCTCGCACACGACGGTAACTCCCAGGCTCATTATGCAAGAGGCACGCGGTCACCCGAACAGACCGTCCGAAGACGGCCTGCCACAGGGCTCCCACCGCTTCTAAGTGTATGGTTTCAGGTTCTATTTCACTCCCCTAGTAGGGGTTCTTTTCATCTTTCACTCGCGCTACTTTTACGCTATCGGTCGTCAAAGGTACTTAGCCTTAGGAGGTGGACCTCCCTGATTCACGCCGAGTTTCACGGGCTCGGCGTTACTTGGGATTCCCCGGTCCTCGCTTGCGTTTTCGGCTACGGGTCTATCACCCTCTGTGGGCTGCCTTTCCAGTGCAGTTCGCCTAACGCTTGCTTGAACCTTGCGGGGTCCCGCAACCCCGGCGATAGGTTTCCCTGCCGCCGGTTTAGGCTCATCCCTTTTCGCTCGCCGCTACTGGGGGAGTCGCGTTTGCTTTCCTTTCCCGCAGGTACTGAGATGTTTCACTTCCCTGCGTGCCCTTCCAAGCCCTATGAATTCAGGATTGGATGCCGACCAATGGTCGGCGGATTGCTCCATTCGGAAATCCCCGGATCAAAGCTTGTTTGCCAGCTCCCCGAGGCATATCGCAGGCTACCACGTCCTTCATCGGCCTTTGACGCCAAGACATCCACCATACACCCTTTTCAGCTCGCACCCGGTCACTTTCACTCCTCGGACCACTCGAGCATCGGCATTGAGACCCTCAGCGCGGGGACTATGAACCCCCGCCGTCGGGCCTTTTGCCACGTCGTTACCGCTATTCCGTTGTCAAAGAGCAAACAAAAAAACTGTATCGAAGGCCCCGCATGGTCTGGTGGAGATGAGCGGACTCGAACCGCCAACCCCCAGCTTGCAAAGCTGGTGCTCTCCCGGTTGAGCTACATCCCCACGGCTGACTATATGCCTGCCTGCCGAAGGGGCGCGCCCTCCGGGGCAGCGCTTGCGATGGTGGGCCTAACTGGAGTCGAACCAGTGACCTTTCCCTTATCAGGGGAACGCTCTAGCCAACTGAGCTATAGGCCCGCCTGTTGCGGTCAGGTCGGCCCAACTCCAGACGCCCTGCGTCTGATTGTTTGGGGCCTTCCAGGAATGCGAGAGCAGGGCGCGCAAGATCCGCGCGCAAACATCCGAGGTTCTTTGGATCAGGCGCGGCACAAGGCCGCAGCCCTATTATCCTTAGAAAGGAGGTGATCCAGCCGCAGGTTCTCCTACGGCTACCTTGTTACGACTTAGTCCCAGTCAGTGGCTTTACCGTGGGCGTCGCCCTCCCTTGCGGGTTGGGCTGACGACTTCGGGTACCGCCACCTTCCATGGCTTGACGGGCGGTGTGTACAAGGCTCGGGAACATATTCACCGCGGCGTAGCTGATCCGCGATTACTAGCGATTCCTCCTTCACGGGGGCGAATTGCAGCCCCCGATCTGAACTGGGACCGGTTTTTTGGGTTTCGCTCCACCTTGCGGTTTCGCATCCCTTTGTACCAGCCATTGTAGTACGCGTGCAGCCCAGGCCATAAGGGCCATGATGACTTGACGTCATCCCCGCCTTCCTCCGTCTTGACGACGGCAGTCTTCCTAGAGTGCCCAGCATAACCTGCTGGCAACTAAGAACAGGGGTTTCGCTCGTTAAGGGACTTAACCCGACGTCTCACGACACGAGCTGACGACAGCCATGCAACACCTGTGCAAGCTCCTCTTGCGAGGTCGTCTGCCTTTCGGCTTCCTACCACAAGCATGTCAAGGCCTGGTAAGGTTCTTCGCGTTGCCTCGAATTAAGCCGCATACTCCACCGCTTGTGCGAGCCCCCGTCAATTCCTTTGAGTTTTAATCTTGCGACCGTACTCCCCAGGCGGGGCACTTAACGCGTTTGCTCCGGCAGGGAAGGCTCGGAACCTCCCCTACCAAGTGCCCATCGTTTACGGCCAGGACTACCGGGGTATCTAATCCCGTTTGCTCCCCTGGCTTTCGCACACTCAGCGTCAGTTACGACCCAGAGAGTCACCTTCGTCACCGGCGTTCCTCTGGATATCAACGCATTTCACCGCTCCACCCAGAGTTCCACTCTCCCCTGTCGCACTCAAGCCTTGCAGTTTTGGGCGCACTTCCCCGGTTGAGCCGGGGGATTTCACGCTCAACATGCAAAGCCGCCTACGTGCTCTTTATGCCCAGTGATTCCGAACAACGCTCGGCATCTCCGTCTTACCGCGGCTGCTGGCACGGAGTTAGCCATGCCTTCCTTTGGAGCCTTTGTCAGCCCGCCGTGGTTGGCGGCGGACATTCTTAACTCCTGACAGGAGTTTACAACCCGAAGGCCTTCATCCTCCACGCGGCGTCGCTCTGTCAGGCTTGCGCCCATTGCAGAAAATTCCCCACTGCTGCGCCCCGTAGGGCTCTGGGCAGTGTCTCAGTCCCAGTGTGGCTGACCACCCTCTCAGGTCAGCTACCCGTCTTTGCCTTGGTAGGCCATTACCCTACCAACTAGCTGATGGGCCGCAGACCCCTCTTCCGGCGACACCCTTGCGGGCGCCCATTACTCGCGCCGTCATGCGGCAGCGCGAGACTATCAGGTATTAGCGTCACTTTCGCTAAAGACCGTTCCGAAGAACGGCCGACGTTGTCCCTGTCCGAAAGGCAGGTTATCTACGTGTTACTCACCCGTTCGCCGCTCGGGTCGGCCCCGTGAAGAGCCGCCCTCGCTCGACTTGCATGTGTTAGGCACGCCGCCAGCGTTCGTTCTGAGCCAGGATCAAACCCTACAAAGGAAAGATCTATGGGCTCTCGGACAAGCATCGCACACACGACAGGACGCACATCCGAATCCCTGTCACCTTTTGAAGGTTGAATCAAACACGCTCCGGCGACCGAAGCCGCCGTCGCTGATTGATTACGCGAGATCCGTCGCGCTCCTGCTTCGCATTCCTAGTTGTCAAAGAACTGTCTCGCCGCCCTGACTCCATTAAGTATAGTCATCAGGGCCTCCCGAGTCAACCCCTCGCGTTTGTGCGCTTCAGGGTTTGTGAGAGAAGCACCATGATATCCACTCTTCGGACAGAGTCAAGAGAATTTCCGGCCATTTCCACATTTTTTTTTCGCTTTTTCGCCCGTTGCGTAAAACGCCTCGTTTCCGCCCTTTCGCTACGGTTTAGCGCCGCCCATGCGCTTCCTGAGAGCAACAAGAGCGTCCGGACGGTTCGTCGTCACGCTGTCCACGCCCCACTCCGCCAGCGCCTTCATCACAGGCTCCTCGTCAACCGTCCAGCACCATACCGGATACCCGCGCTTCTGAAGCTCCGCGACAAGCTCGGGATTGAGCATCCTGTAGTTCAGGTCCAGTACGTTCGCCCCGCACGCCTTTGCGCGTATCACAAGGTAATCCGCCTGCTGCGCCGTCGTTCCGCTCAACTTCTCCCCAAGCAGGAACCCGCGCGGCATCTTCCCGCCAAGCTTGTTGATGTCGAACAGCGCCTTGTCCTTGAATGATATTATCGCCGCGTTGTCCATCATTCCTGTCTCGCTCAGCGCGTCCATGACCTCCTTCGCCATGCCGTCCTGCTTGATCTCGATGACCGCCGTCACGCCCTTGCCCTTCATGGCCCGCAGGACGTCAACAAGCTTCGGCACCGGCTCGCCTTTGTACTGCGCGCCCTTCCACGACCCAGCGTCAACCTTCCCAAGCTCCTCGGCCGTGTAGCTGTGTATGCTGCCCTTGCCGTTGGTCGTGCGGTCAAGCTTGTCGTCGTGCATCAGCACGGGAACGCCGTCCTTGCTGAGGTAGACGTCGAACTCGCACCCGTCCGCCCCGGCCTCCATGCCCTTCACGACGGAGATCAGCGTGTTCTCCGGCGCAAGCGCTGAGAATCCCCTGTGCGCCACGCACTCGCAACGCCCCGGATTGTCCGCCGGCTTTTGCGCGGGCTGCCCGGGCGGGAGTCGTTTCACCTTCACATTATCGAATGCCGCCAGGCAACCGCTTGCGCCGAGGCCGACGCAGCCGTTCGACCTGTCAACGCAAAACCAGCTCTCGAACAGCGGCTTATCGTCCAGAAACGCCTCGACCTTCTGCCCCCGGACGGCGATCCGCAGCCTGCGCGGCTCCCCGATCCTGCAATCCGCCGCCGCCTTGTCCGGCGCGCGAACGCTCCATCCCCCGCCGGCGATCCTCACGGCGAATTCCACGCCGCTGTCCTTTGACGCCTGCTGCCGCACGGCGAACTGAGACCACGGCTCCCTGCCGTCCGCTGACGCCCGGAAGATGAGGGAGAGCCAGCGCGACGGCTCTTTGACCTTCAGGAACACGGCATCGGCGCTCATCTCGTAATCAGTCCAGCCCTCGTCTCCCGCCCGGATGTACGCCTCCCCGTCAAGCGCGTCGGCCACAAGGCGTCCGCTCTCGATCTTCCACTTCCCGCTCACCGCCTTCCAGCCTGCGGGGATGTTCCCGCCGGCCTTCTCGAAATCCTCATTCATCAAATCATCCTGCTGCGCGAACGCGATTGAAGCGGCGGATGCCAGAAGAATCGGAACGGCAAATGTGAGCGTTCTCATGACTGTCTGTCCTCGTCAATCTTCTTCACATTATTTTTTCGACAACAATGTGGGTCTGCTTGTTCAACTCGCCGGGCTGAAGATACGATCGGTCAATCTCGACCTTCCCCGGGCATGTTCCAGGCTCTCCGGCCTTCAAGTGCGCGGAACGGGCGCCTCCAAACCACCATCGCCTGTCCGCCGCATAAAGAATGTCGCCAGGGCGGGCTTTCATCTTCGCCAGATCGTCGGGATGTATCTTCACAAGGTCCTTTTCCCCTTCGGGACGGTCAACCGCTACAACACCAAGCAGCAGTTTCTCACCTATTTCCTCGCTCGGTTCTCCGCCTTTGAGCTTCCTCATGGCGTCGCGGATCGAACCCATCACAAGGCCCTTCGTCTTCTCCTCAGGAGCAGGAGCAGTCAGCATCGTCACGACGAAGGCGATGCCCCCGCAGGCAACCAGCCCGAAGAACGCGCGCATGTATGTATGCCCTTTTTTGGGATCGGGAATGACGCCGTGTGAGACCAGGTCAATCAGCCAGGTATTGAACGGCGTGCCGTCCGAAAGGGGGGTCTTGACGTAGGTAAGAACCATGCAAGCCGATCCGATCACGAGTGTCGCCAGCGCGGCTTTCGCGTTGAATCGCCTCCAGAATGCCCCCAACATGATGCAGACGGCCATCGGGGGCGTTACTGTGGCGATGAAGTTTCCATGTGCGACGTACATATTGTCGTAGCTCATGAAGATCGGCACCAGGGCGATTCCTACAAGCGTTGCCCCGATGGCGGTCCAGCGCGCGACGGCCAGATAATGGCGATCCGGCAAGTCCTTGTGAAGCCTGCGCTCCACAATCGGTCGGTAAATATCATTTACTGAAATGGCGCAAACTGCGTTGATGAGCGAGTCAATAGTTGACATCAACGCGGCGATAAGCGCCGCCATCATCAATCCGAAAAAGCCGATTATGCCGGAGCTTGCCGTAATGGCCGCGCCGACTTTATCAGACACAATGACAAAGATATGCTCCGCCGAACTGTCTGCCGAGAGCATGCCGGCATTTACCATTGCGCGTCCTATCCATCCCGCGTTGGACGTTGCGACTGCGGCAAGAGGCATCAACATGAATACCACGAATAGGACAGCCTTCTTCGCGTCACGATTGCTCTTTGCGCTCATGTAGCGCATGAGCATCCCCTGGTTCATGAAATAGGCCGCCACGCCGTTAGCCATGGCGTCCTGCCAGAAAACTCCTGCCGCAGGGAAGGAATGCGGCTCCCTTACCCCGAGGAAGGCAGACCTGAAAGGTCCTGGAAAATTGGCCCAGAATCCGCCATGGTCCATAAGCATGATAGAACCGACGACAAGAATCAGGAATCCGGCGATCAGCAGTATCATTCCCTGAACCAGGTCCGTCATTATGACCGATGTCTGGCCTCCGAAATGCACGTATATCGCGCATACGCAACCGACGATTATCGCCCCGGTCATGACCCGCCAGCCCAACATTCCTTCAAGAGCCTTGCCGAGGGTGAACAGGTTATATCCTACGTATCCGATCATATAGAGCAGGATGGAAATTGTTGCCAGAATCCTGCACTTTGCGTTGAATCGCCTTTCAAAATACTCCGGCACAGATGTGACACGGGAAAAATAGATTATCGGAATCCACCCGAACATGAAGAACGGCATCAGGAACCAGTCATTCAAATACGTTTGCGCCGAGCTGAAGCCATGCTTATAAGCCTGCTGGGAGTATTTCATAAATGAATATGAGCCGACCGTCGTCGCCACGCACGACATTCCTATCAGCCACCACGCGAAACGACGCCCGCCGAAGAAAAAATCTCCCGTCGTTTTTGCGTGGGATCCGAATGCAAGCCCGAATATGGTGATGCCGATTATGTAGCTAATGATAATGACATAATCAATCCAATGCCCTGCATGCCGCGGCGGTTGCGCCTGAAGGAGCAAGGGACAAATCATGGCGAGATTCATGGCGTCGCTCCTTTAAATGTAAGGCAGAACCATCTGCATGAAACCCTGAAGCAGGGCGTAGACAACGAGTCCGACAAGCATCAGCGCGAAGGTTTTCTTACCGCGAGACGTCGCTAGGTCAATCTGCTTCGTTTTGACGCAGAGCGCCATGCCGATGGCAAAGACGGTTCCGCCGATGATGTATTGATATGCCCACGGCTGCCACCCCGCCGTTTGCATCGCTTCCGAGGCCGCCAGGATCAAGGCCGGTGAAGGAAAACCAGACATGATACTACCTCCCGATGCCGATGGATCAGAGTTGGGAGAAGGTTATCATATGCGCAAGCGATGGGGCAAACGAATTCCAATGCTTGTATCGTTATTGTCCTAAACGTCGCGCCCAGTATATGCTACCGGTATCTACATCGTGCAATTATGCATTCTGACTGCATAATTGCGCGGCATTTCTATAAATCCCTGCATAAATCCGCGCTCAACCCTTCGACCCCGTTGTCGCAATTCCTTGTATGAACGTCCTTTGCGCCAAGAAGAACAGGATGATAATGGGTATCGTAAATACCGTCGTTGCGGCCATCAGCAGCGCCCATTCGCTGCCATACGAGCCTAGAAATTGTTGCAGACCGTAGGCCAGGGTGTACTTGTTCTGATCGTTCAGGTAGATCAGCGGGCCGTTGAAATCGTTCCATGTCCCCAGAAACTGGAACAGAGCACAGGTCGCCAGCGCGGGTTTGGCAAGCGGTAGCATCATGCGCCAGAAGATGCCCCACTCGCTGCATCCGTCAATGCGAGCCGCGTCGCAAAGATCGTCAGGGATTGTCATAAAGAACTGCCGTAGCAGGAAGATAAAGAAAGCGTTGCCCAGAAACGCCGGCACAATCATGGGTAGATAGGTCCCATACCAACCCAGCCAGCGATAGAGCGCGAACGTGGGAATCATCGTCACCTGACCGGGAAGGATCATGGTGGCGATGACAATGCTGAATATGAGCTTCCTGCCGCGCCATTGGAGTTTCGCAAAAGCGTATGCGACCAGCGCGCTGGACAACACCGCGCCGGTGACATTGAAAGCGCAGAGCATGAGCGTATTGCGCAGATAAAGCGGGAACGGGACATAACGCAGCCCCTCTGCATAGTTGGCCCACCGCACCGGGCTGGGACGCCATTCGGCCAGAAATCCACTGATCGAGGTCACAACCTCGTTCGGGAATATCTGCTCCTTGGTCTTCAGGCTCGTGCTGATCATCCATATCAGCGGCATGGTGAATGGAACCGCCAGGATGATCAGGACCGCATGAATGGCCAGTCGCGTGTAAAATGAATGCTTTTGCATGTTTTGCGCAGCGGCGCTTCAAGAAGCAGCGCTTCAAGAAGCAAAGCTTCAAGAAGCGGGCTTCAGGGAGACCCGCGTATTTTTCAACTCACGATCCACCTCGTCGCGGATGGTTTCAAGGGCGGCCTTCGGAGACATGACCTCCCGCCTTGCGGCATCCTCCGCCCAACCGAGTCTGTGCATGAGATACGCCTGCACGGGCGTGGGCGGCGTGACCTGCACATTCGGCGACGACATGATGTCAACGAAGGTCTTGAACTCCGGGAATTTCCGGATGTATTCCTGGTAGATTGGCGCATTGGCCACGTCCGGCGTAATCGGCAGCCATCCGCCCCATGTGTAGAATTCCGCCGCGCGGGCCGGATCGCTCACCCCCGACCAGAAGCTCATGAACTCCAGCGCGCCTTTCTTGTTTTTCGCCCCGCTTGGGATTATCATGAAATTACCGTTCGACCAGCAGGCGTTCTCCTTCCCGCCGGCGGGGGGCGGAATCGGCGCAGTGCGATAATCAAGGTTGGGCATGTATTCGAAAATCTGTTGAATGCGCCACTGGCCGTCAACGACGATGGAGTAAGCCCCGCTCATGAACGGCCAGCTTGCCTCCATCGTGCTGGGCAACCCGGCCTGGAACTGAAGGACGCGGTCGTAGCCGTATTTGTTCGAGTATCCCGCCATCCACGCCAGCGCGTCTATGTTGCGCGGGTGGCAGATCGAAAGTTCGTTACGGTCGTAATCGAATAAAGTGCCCCCGAAAAGCGCTATCCAGTGGCTCAAGCCCCATGGCGTGAAGCCTATGCGCGTTATGTTGTTGTTCTTGTCATAACGGTATAGCTTCTCGGCGATTGCGTCCAATTCTTCAAGCGTTTTCGGAAACTTGTCCGGGTCGAAACCGGCCTCTTTAAAATGGCTAGGCCGATAGTAGCAGGCCCAGATGTTCATGCCGGTGGCCAGACCGTAGAAATGGCCCTTGTAGGTCCCGATTTCGCGCACGGCGGGGTACATCTTGTCGCGCAGCCGCGCCCAGTCGCCCGGCTCCATCAGTTCATCCAGCGGGGTGAGCGCCCCGCGCTCGGCCCACGCCGGGATGACCGTCTCCCATTGCCCCATGCAGTCGGGCGGATCGCCGCCTGCCGTGGCTATGAGCGTCTTGAGGCTCCCCCCGCAGACGGTCAGCGGCACAACCTCGTAGCGCTCCTGACTTTCGTTGAAGCGGCGGCAGATGTTGTTGATAACCTCCGCCCAGTTACTCGTCCACATGTGCCAGAAGATGACCTTTTCGCGTCCGGGGTAGGAGCTTCGCTTCGGCGGGGTGTAGCCCAGGTAGAGCCAGAGCGCGACGGCAACCGCGGCGGCGACGGATGCTATCCGCGCAACCAGCAACGCCATGCCGACAGGCGTCAGTCTTGCCCTGGCTTCAGCGTCCATAGTGGACCCACCGTCCCTGCGTCTTGAAGACAACGGCCGTCACCGCGACGACAATCACAAAGAGAACCCACGCCATCGCCGAAGCGTACCCCATCTTCAGATACATGAACGCCTGGTAGAAGAGGTGCAACGCGTAGAAAAGCGTCGAATCCAGCGGCCCGCCGCCGGTCATGATGAAAGCCTGCGTGAAATACTGGAAAGATCCGATCAGGCCCATGACAAGGTTGAAGAAGATCACGGGCGTAATCATCGGAAGCGTGACGTGGCGGATGCGCTGCCACGTGCTCGCCCCGTCAACAAGCGCGGCCTCGTAGAGCGTCACGGGGATGTCCTTCAGTCCCGCGAGATAGATTATCATGCTCCCCCCGACGCCCCAGACGCCCATGAAAATCAGCGACGGCTTCGACCACGCGGGATCGCCCAGCCACGTCGGCCCGGCCACGCCGGTCAACCTCAACAGCGTATTGACAAGTCCGATGCGCGGATTGAGCAGCCAGAGCCAGAGAACGCTCGTCGCGACGACGGGGACGATGGAAGGCAGGAAGAAGATTGTGCGATAGACACTTATGCCCTTTATCTTTGCGTCAAGCAGCATCGCAAGCGCGACGCCGAAGGTTATTCCCATCGGTACGGCGAAAACGGTGTAGTAGAGGACGTTCTTCAGCGACGTCCAGAACAGCGGATCGCGAGTGAAGAGGATGCGATAATTGTTCAGCCCGACCCAGGTCGGCGGGTTGAAGATGTCATATTCGCAGAAGCTGAGATAGAGAGAGGCGAGGAACGGATAGCCGGTGAACACGAGCAGCCCGATGACGACGGGCGACGCGAAAAGCCAGCCGGTAAGATTCTGTCGTCGGGCCAAGGCGATTGTTCTCCGCAGTAAATAAAAGAATGCAACGATGAGAATCGTAACGCATTGGCAGGTTGCGTTCAACGGCGTTTGCAGCGAATGACGAACCTGAAATACGGAGAGAACGTTGACAATTACGGTTGATTGATGGAACATCGGGGAGGCGGAATCAACCGCAAGGAAAAGAGGTAGACACTGGCCGCTGACCGAAACAGAATCACATGGGTAGGTGGAGTGACAGTTTAGACAGCCTGAGTTCTCGGCAAGAAGGGAGGCAAACATGACGACGGGGACAACAGAAACGGCCCAGAAACGCGATTCGTTCGTAGCGCGTCCCGCACAGAAATGGCGCGAAGTGGCGGTAAAACTGATTGCTGTAGCGTTGAGCCTTGCCTATTGCCTGTTTGTCACACCCTGCGCCGCGGCGGATGAACAGAAGGATATGACTATTACCCTTGACAGCGGCAAGAGCTATACAAGGGCACGGCTCCTGAGAAAAGAAGGCGATATCCTCGTCTTTGTACACTCGACAGGGATAGCGAAGGTCCAATGGCAATTACTCTCGGATGAATCAAGGGCCGCGCTAGGATATACAACACGAGAAGAAGAAATGGCAAGAGCGAAGGCGAAAGCCGAAGAAGAAGAGGCAAAGGCTGAAGCTGACAAAGCCAAAGCAGAAGCGGAAACCAAAGCCAAAGTAGAATTCGCGGCAGAGCAACGAGCCAAAGGTCTAATCGAATACAAGGGACGCTGGTTCATGCCAGAGCAGAAGTTGGCAGCGGAGCAAGATGAGTATGTGACCTTCTTGATAGAAGGAAACGCGTCAGTTTCCAGTTACGAGATATTTCAAGTAGTCAAGGGTAAAGGCGCGCTTTGTTACTTCCTCAGCCACGAAATGGTGTTCACACAGACGTCACAACAATGGTCGCACCAGCAGTTAGTAATAGAGAGAAATGGTGTTTTTTTCCTAACTGATCCTAATATCGAGCAAGAGTTCGAAGGCACTGTTTATATCGATGGCAAGGAAAGAGGTCCCATGTTATCATCTATTGAGCAGGCAATACGTATTGAGGAGGCAATACGAACGGAAAACATTAAGGTGCGAGAACAGAGAAAGACCCCTATCCTCATATGGGCGGGAACATACACCTATTCAGCTACGCCTGAGTCTCATGCCCAAGCAGGAATTGAAACCGAAAGGACAGTGCCTAGATATGCATTGAGTATGGACGCAGCCAAGAGAATACTGAAGGAGCAATATCCTGTTCCCATCGCTGTGCGCGAAATGGAAAGAATGCGACAGTACGAAATTGCGAAAGAGGCATATAGGATCCGAGAGCGAGAGCAAGAGCTAAAGCGAAAGCAGGAGCCAGAGCGAAAGCAAGCGGGCGAGGTAGAAGAACTGTTTCCACAGACAAGACACCAGAGGCGCTAGATAACAATTATGACACGGCAACAAAGAGTATCCAGATTCCTTCGGAGTTTCTTTATGATTCCCATTGCGAGATATTATTCCAGTTTGGGAAGCCTGCAGACAACTTGCGGAAGATCGGAACGCCGGGAACGCTGTACGAAAGTTTCATCTTGGCCGTCAGGCCGCATGTTGGCGCGGCGAAGAAGCTCTTGGCGAAATCAGATATTCCTCCCGCATGGCTCAAAACGTCGCCTTGTGCGCGGCGGCGATTCCTTCCGGGGGGCTACGGTCGGCCCGATTTCGGGAACATTGCCGAGTTTTTTTTCACGCGACAGGTGAAGTGGTTGTGATAGTAAGCGGGAAACGAAACTGACAAGAACGCGGCGGATAGGGTAGCTCCCGAAAAGCTGCTACTCGCCCGTGACAGCCTGCCGCCGCAAAGTCATTCACGGGCGCGGAGGGCGATCCGCAATGGGCGTCAATGAGAGTCAGACAATAAAGCGCGAGCGTAGATACTGGTTTCCCCCGTGGGATGTTCCCGTATGCTGTCACTGCTGGCAAGATGTCAATCCGAACGATCAGAAGTGCAAGGATCATGGCTATGGGGATCGTGCACCAATATCAAAAGGTAACGCGATTGTTCTTGATTCTATCGCCCTCTCTAGAAGATATTGGCCGTGGTTCTATTGCGAGTTGTCGCCGGAGCAATGTGGGGTATTAAACCGTTCCTGGCTAGACAGCGGGAAGAAAGTCGAAACTGATTTGGTTAAGCGCCCTGGGCAGACCTTCAAAGCACCTTCTGTATTTGAAGTAGGGCTTGTGCAATTCGGCAAGGGGCTTACGTCAAGCGAAGTGGCTGCTATTACAGTGGTGCATCCAATGGTAGATTCTTCGCTTTCCCCTCTTTTCCCAGGCACTCACTGCATACCACCCTATGACAAGGCGGTACTCAAGAGTTCCCCGTATCGAAAGGCCAAGGAATCATTGTTCTCTTGCGCGACGCCAGAAGCAGTCGAGTCTTATGTTGTCGTATGGGAATGTCTCGGATGGCTGGATTGTGCCGGTCGTGTGAAAAGGCTATCCGATGCACTCCCGCCGACGCCCGATGAAATCCCTATTGAATGGTGGCCTGAATTCTTTGCATGGCTTGGTTTTCATCATCCTGAAAGCTTACTTGATAAGGACGGGCGAGCTGGTTTGTCACCGATGTTTCACATTCAATTTCCTCCCAGAAGCATTGAGGAACAGGCTTCATACTGGCAAGTGCTGGATGTCCTATGGAGACTCAAGAGGATTTGTGGCCTTGTCGGACCTTTATCGCCAAAAGACATCGTGATAAAGGCGAATGACTGGTTGCAGGAAAAAACCGCAAGTGCTGTATCGCGAACGGTGGCCGGTGGCGCGGCGATCCCGGCGGCGGCGGATGCTGCCGACAATGTCCGGGGGCCGCTGCTAGATGGGCGGCTTGCGGCGCGGGAGCAGGGACCGAAACCGGGGCAAAAGTCCACGGAAACACCACGGGCGATGGTGTTCAGCGCAAGAGGGGGGAATGACTCCCCTAAGCACATCACTTCGTGGGACGTTGAATTGTTGCCGAGCCAAGAGAGGCGAAACTTGACCCGTGCTGAAGGTGACTATTTTGCGATCCTGGCGTTGGCTGCCGAAAGGGACGATCAGAACAATGAGGACCGGAAGTATGTTTCGCGAGAGGGATTCAAAAATCCTGAGTGTGACACTGCGCAGGCGCACCACATGACAGACCCTGACGGTAGCCGTGACAGACTTCGTGAGTCCATGCCTGAGCTGAATCAGTTCGGCTTTGTGGAGTATTCGGATGAAGGGAACAGGATAGGCGACGATTTCACTGTCAAGACCACCAAGGGAAGCACAGAGACGGGATCCTATGTCCAGAAGGTCGAACTCACCGTCAAGGACGGACAACAGTAGGCGACAGCCTCTGCTTTCCGGAATCACTCCGCCGGGATGATTTCAATCTCCGCTATCGCCGCGAATTTGTCGTTGTGACCGGACAGGGCGACGAAGCGGACGTATCGCGCGGCGACCGGAGAGGGGAACAATAGCTCCTGCGCCGCCGGGCCGCGCTGCATACTCCCTGAAAAAACCGGCTCCCCCCAACCGTCCACGCCCGCCCGGGCGAACACTTGAAAATCCTTGATGAATCCGTTGGCCACGTCCTGCCGGGGCAGGAGGCGGATTCCTCGAATGCGCTTCGTATCCCTCATTTTGATCACGATTTCGTGGGGATAGTCCGGCGCGGTACCCTCCCAGGGCGTGTGCCAGATTGTCTTCGGATCGCCGTCAACCGCGTTCGCGCCGGGGTAGCCGCCCGCCGCGCTGTCGGTTGAAACGGCGCTCAGATCCGGCTCGCGCATGATTTCCGCAATCCGGGCAAGCTCAATTTCATCCGCAGGATTGAAAGCGTCGCTCGCGGCGTATCGAAGCAGACTGCGGAGCAACTGCCGCGCCGCTGGGCGCTTTTCCAGGTTATTTTCAAGATCGAGCGAGCAAACAAGCAACCGTCCGCCGCCCGTCCTGGTCTCAAACACCGCGCCCAGCTTGCGATTCGTGTTCCAGTCGTCAATGACCTGCACTATCGGGCGGAACCCCGCCGGGAAGGAATCGAGAATCGCCAGCCTCGCGCCGCTCATAAGATCGAACCACTGCCAGTCGCTGTGGAATCGCGTGGGGAACTCCGCAAGCGCTGGATGCTTCGGATCGCACAGAACGCCCAGTTGGCGCGGCTGGCCGGGGAACCACTGCATGTTCCAGAAGATCGGCTCGAACGACGACGCCGCGTAATGTTTCGGCGACGAAAGCCGGGGCAACAACAGGAGCCGCCCGCCACGCTTGAGAGCGGCGATTTCATCCTCGCCAAACTCAGGCGAGACCTTCACGCCCTCCGGAATTGAAACGTCAACCTGAGCCGGATAAACCCAGATGCGCCAGTCGTTGCGATACTGCGTTCCCGCAATCGAGACCTCGACCGTTAACTCGCTCGGAGCCGGCACGGCGCTCAGGTCAAAATCGATCCTTCCAAGACCGATTCCGTTTCCGAGCGGGATTGCCCGCTTCTCAAGTTTTCCCGCTGCAAGCTGTTTTCCGCTGGAGTCCGTGATTGTCCACTCAGGCTGCGCGTCCATGATCGGCGCGGCGCCGAAGTGGCAGACCTCAACCGTTCCCTCGAATCTCTCCGCCGTCGTCCACGTCATCTTCTTCATCCGGAGCAGGGGAACCGTCTCGCAGCAGAACTGACGGAACTCCTCCGGCGCGACGTAGCCCTTGGAGTCCCAGAAGGCGTCAAGCATTCCGACGAGGGCGGTTCCCTGGCCGGGGAAGTCGTGGAGTTGCAGCAACTGGAATCCCCCCGCGCCCGGTGTGCGCAGCATGGCCTCGATATCGGACTTATAAAGTATTACCTGTAATTTTCCGGACGCCGCCAGGAAGTCGCGCGCCTGATCGCTCATGCCGTGAGCAGCAAGAGAATCGCGGAATGTCTCGAAGTTCCTTGCGCGGAGAACGCCTGCGTATTTCGGGATTTCCTCGAAATTTGGATAAACACACCACTGGCCGAGTTCATGCGCTATCACCGGAACCTGACAACCGGCCAGGCTTGCCGCGTAATCGAAATCTGTTCTCGGGCCGAGCGGGCCGCCGTGAAGCCTCAGCGGGCCGCGCCGACCGGGTAATACGTGGTACTGATTCTCGGGAATCTCCGGCCACCCGGAGCATCCGGTGTAGAGGCGCCGCCCGTCCTTGCGCTTCCACTCGGAAACGACGCCGGCCAGGAATTTCTTCTGGTTCTCCCCGGAAGGCTCGTTGCCCACGGAAAGCATGCAGAAGGACGGATGATTGCCGTACGCCTCAAGGATGCGGTCGGCCTCGGCGCGGATGTAGCCGTCCGTCCTCTCGTCCGCGCCAAGCGCGGTCCAGACCGGAGTTTCGATCTGGAACGTCACCCCGGCCAGGTCCGCCGCTTCGAACGCGGCCTCCGGCGGACACCACGAGTGAAAGCGGACGTGATTCAGTCCGTATTCCTTCGCAATACGGCACAGCCTGAGCCATGACGCGACGTCCGTCGGCGGATGCCCGGTCATGGGGAAGATGCAGCATTCCAGGTTGCCGCGAACGAATGTTGGACGCCCGTTCAGCGTGAATCGGGTTCCGGCTGCGGCAAACTCGCGCATGCCGAATCGAACACTTCGCGTATCCGAGAAATCCCCCCCGCGAACCGAATCCAGCGAAACGTCAATTTCGTAAAGGGCGGGATTGAATTCGTCCCAGAGAACGACCCCCTCCCCCATTTCAACCTCAAGCTCGACGATCCTGCCCCCGGCTGGAATAGACTCTCGCTTCGCCGCCGACTTCATGGCCGCTTCAGCCGTTCCAGCCTCGGCGTCAATCGTCCGGGCCGGCTTTGCCATCGCGGAAATATCGCATTCAACCGCCCTTCCGAGATCGTTGCCGATTTCGATGACCGCTCTTACCCTGCGAAGTTTGACATTCGGATGGACCTGAACCGATCGAATCCAGACGGGATCATGCGCGGAAAGCTCAATCCGCCCGACAATCCCGTTCCAGTTCGTCTGCGTCATATCCGTGATGGAATGCGCCCACCGCCCGACGTCATACTTGATCGAGTTGTCAACGCGTATCGTCAGCCTGTGCGGTCCGGGCGCAACCTCGCCGAGATCGTAGACGTGCGGAGCGCAAAGGCTGTCGCGCATGCCGACCTCCGCGCCGTCAAGCCAGACGCGCGTCTCCCAGTGGCAGCGCTCCAGAAACAGGCTGACTCGCCTGCCGCGCCATTCGTCCGGAATCACGAATTCCCTGCGATACCATGCCGGGCCGACGTATGTATAAACACGGCTGAGCATCGAGACCTCGGCCTTGTCGTTCTTCGCCCCCTTTCGATTCTCGTCTGTCGTTCCCGGCAGGCGCGCCTTTTCGCCAAACGCGGCGGCTGACCAGTTCTCCCGCGCTCCGACACAGTTCGGGTCGAGGCGGAATTCCCATTCGCCGGCAAGAGAAATCGGAGCAGGCCGCGCGCCCGATCCGGCGCATGAAGCAAGGGACAACAGGAGAGCGCAAACCGTCAGACCGAAGGTTTTGGCGGACATTCCATAACTCCTCAAGCTGAGTCACTTTATCGGACGCAGATAAATGTTTCGGAACTCGATCCTCTCGCCCTCGCTCTGAAGGCATATCTTACCTTTTGACACCGATGTGTTTGTCGCTGCGTTCTGCCTGACTCCATTGACCATGACCTCTATCGTGTTGCCTTTGCACGTGATGTCGTATGCGTTCCACTGCCCGCGCGGCTTCTCGCTGGACTTGCCAAGCTTCATCATCCGCCGCCCGTCCGCCCGCCCGCCGTCGTTGCGCTTGTGCTCGTCGAACTCCGTCCCCTCGATCACCCAGAAGTCCCCGGCGTTGCCCGCCGCAAGCTGGCACTCGATGCTCTTGGGCCAGACCATGTCCGGCTGGCTCATGTGGATCAGAACGCCGCTGTTGCCTCCCCACATGCCGCCGGCCCAGCGCCACTCGACGTGGAGGACGTAATTCTCGTATTCCGCATCGGTCCTGATGTATCCCGCCGGTTTTCCATAGCAGCGAAGGACGCCGTTCGCGACCTTCCATGTCTTGTCCGGGTCCGCGTTCGGTTCGCCCAGGAAGCGCGTCCAGCCCGCGAAGTCCTTGCCGTTCCAGAGCCGCGCGACGGCAGCAACCGGCTCCACGTAGATGTTTCTGAATTCGATGACCCCGCCCTCGCTCTGGAAGCAAATCTTTCCGGAGCGCTCGGACGCGCCGGTCGCCTCGTTCTGGAGGACGCCATTGACGAACGCCGTGATGGAATCTCCGCTGCATACGATGTCATACCGATTCCATTCGCCGGGCTTGTT
This sequence comes from Planctomycetota bacterium, assembly GCA_022711755.1. Classification (GTDB taxonomy): domain Bacteria; phylum Planctomycetota; class Brocadiia; order SM23-32; family JAKLEA01; genus JAKLEA01. The sequence continues at coordinate 40,714 of JAKLEA010000010.1, read as the reverse complement.
CTCGCTGGACGGATTGCGTTGCGGGACACATATCCCCTGCTTCCCCTTGTGCTCATTGAACTCCGTCCCCTGCATGACGATCATATCGCCTGCGTGGCCGTTGAAAAGCTGGCACTCGATGCTCTTCGGCCAAATGGCGTCCTGTCCGGACATGTGCAGGAGGACTCCGCTGTTGCCCGGCTCCCCGTCCCAGCGCCATTCAAGATGGAGAATGTAATCCTTGTATTCGGCCTGCGTCTTGATGTAGCCGTGCGGCGCTCCGGCGCAGCGGAGAATCCCGTCCTTGACCGTCCACACCGGGGCGGGGTCGCCTTCGCCGACGAACCTGTCCCATCCGGACGTGTCCTTGCCGTTGAAAAGCTGGATTCTCTCGGCGGGCGCAATCGGCTCTCCCCACGCGACCGTCGAAAACATTACAACCAATGCCGGAATCGTCAGCAGTATTTTCCGCAACACGTTTAGTCCTCCCATTTGCAGTAACCAGCCGATCCGCCAGCGCCGCAACGTCGGTATGAATGGTACCGCAAATATCCCGTTGAAGGCAAGTTTCGCCTGCCAGGAGCGCCGGGAGTTGTGGGGCCATCAATCTCTGCGTCGACTCGGAATCTCCCGGGCGATTCGGAATATGGCGATCAGGACAAACAGAAGAAACTGCGCGAGTACCATCCCCCAGAATCCCCAGCCCCACCGCGTCCACACGATCAGCGACACGATCACAGACAGCCCGGAAAACAGAATGGGCGAGGAGTCGTCCAATTGCGCGGCCCTGAAGTAGAAGACCGCGAATCCCGTCATCACAATGAATCGAAAGTCAGAAAGCATCCGCCATGTCTTTCTCACGCCATGCGTCTGCGCGCGCTGAGTGGCAGATTGGCAGAGGAATTTTTCCTGAAAGCGATCGGATTGATCGCTCTCCCGCTGTCAGTGAAACTCAATTCCGAACAGTTTCGCCTGTCGCATCCTGAATCGCAGCACAACCGGCGCGCCTTCGCATTTCAACGAAGATTCGCCCTTCCACGTTATCGGGAAAGCCTGATCGTCCCCGGCGAAGCGATCCGTGTCGTCGAAGCCTCGCCCCTCAATATCGCCGCCGCCGAACTTTCGCAATGCGACCTTGATGTAGCCTGTTGGTTTTACAACGGCGTTCAGGCGGATATTGTCGCCCGGCGGGATTACGGCTACGGTCGCAAATTCCCCCTCTTCGTCGCACTGGAGAGCGACGAGCCTGCCCTTCGGCCAGACGGCCAGCCCGGAAGCGCCCTGCAATCCGGGGAAGAGTCCTTTGCGCAAGTTGATATCCCGCCCCGGGTACTTGTGCGGGATCGGCGCGCCGGAATATGCCAGCGCCCACGTCCCGTCAGGACATTCCAACAGATTTCCGCTGCACACGACCAGCGCGCCGTCAGGCTTGCCCGGCTCCCCGCACGGCACGACCGGCCCGCCGGGAACGCGCGACCAGTTCCGCCCGTCCGGGCTGGACATCAGCCACACCGACCCGCCGTCGCTCTCCATCTCCCATATCCACGGGAACATGACGTGGTTGTCCGGACAGTCCGGCAACGTCGTCTTGCAGTTCGTGTAGAAGACGTGGCTTGCCGGCATGTCTGCGTCGGTCGTGGCGACTATCTCCGGCTTGCTGAAGTGCCGGAAGTCGTCGCTGACCGCGCGGCCTATGGAGCGCCGCCCCACCGGAATCCAGCAGTCCGAGTTCGCCGCCCCGAATCCGGGCGCGCGCTCGTTGACCTGCCACGCGCGGACGTAGGCGACGCATTTCCCGATGTCCTCGTCATAATAACAGGTATTAAGCGTGTCCGCGTGCTGGATCATCAGCGGCTCCGGCAGGGACGTCCAATGAATCCCGTCCGGCGACACCGCGCCGAAGACCGCAACCACGCAACGGAAGCCCCCGACGTCAGGACGCCGCGCCATTGTGTCCGCCTCGCCTGGATACTTCTTCGCGAAAGCCTCCCACTCCTCGTCGGTGATGATGCCGAGGTAGAGCATCTTGTAGCGCTCTTCTTTCGAGGACGGGTCAATGAAAACGCTGCCGCCGTGGAATCCGCGCGTCGAACCGTTTAAGTCGCCGCGGAAAACGATGTTGTTGTCGCGGTTTCCGGCGTATTCGAACAGGCCCAGTTTCGGAATCGTCCATGCGACGCCGTCCGCGGATTCGGCGTAGGAAACGTGGCCGTTGTGTCCCGGCAGGATTTTGTCCTTCGAACTGAAAGGCTCCGGCTGCGCGCACGGATCGGTCACATACCACGCCTTGAACTTGCCTTCATCGAAGACGCTCGCGGCCATCTGACCGGGTTTGAAGGGGACCTTCTGCGCTTGTTGCGCGACAAGGCGAACACCGCGCGGCATGTCAATCGGCTCGAAGACCGCCGGCCGGGAACCGTCGCCCTTGAGCCACGCGCCCTGAAGTTTCTCCGCTTCGTTCGCCGCCGGATCACGCTGAATCCTCCAGGCGAAACTCCCCGGACGGACGTATTTCCAGCTTGTGAAGTGAATGTGCCGACCCTTGAGCTTCACCGGCTCGCCGAAGAAGCGATCGGTTGTCTCAGCCCGCGCGTTGGAGAGAACGCCCAACGCCGCAACGATGCCGGCGACTCCGCAGTATATTCTCATAATTGAAACTCCAGTCTCGTGTCACGGCCTCCCGAAATCCTCTATCGCCCCCGCGATGATCGGGAAGCTCCTTCGCCAGACGCCCGGCGGGACGTTCTCGGAAATCTGGATCGTCATACGCCCCGTATGCCCGGCCCCGGCCAGAATCCGCTCCGTAGTCTCGCGTATTACCGCGTCCGGCATGATGTGGACCGACGACGGGTAATTCAGGAAAATCCGCATCCAGGGCCACATCCCGGCGGCCTGCGCCGCGCTCGTGTCGTTATCCGGCGGAGGGGAGAGGGAATCGAGACCGGAAACGCCGGATTTTCCGATCGCGTTCCACAGCGCCTTCAGGTTTCCGTCCATGTGGACAAAAATCAGCCGCCCGCTTTCGGCCAGCATGTCGGCCATGTGCCGGTAAAGGGGAACGCAGTATTTCTCGAAGTTGGAAACGCCGATGGCCGGGGCCGTGATGTTGTCCGGGAAGCAGATGTAGGGAACCGGCGATTTGGCGACGATTTCAAAAATCCGCTGGAAATGCCCGTTCATAAGTTCGACGCACTCCTCGACCCGCTCCGGGCAGTCGGCAAGATGATAGGTCAGGTCTTCAAGGTTCACCCACTGTATCCACAACTGCTGATACGGCGTGCGCGGGACGGCCGCGTGCGGAAGGCCGTCGTCCCCGATTTCCGCCATGACCTTCAGTAGCCCCTCGGAATTGTCGCTGATCACCATGTCCCGCAGATACGCCGCGAGAATCGCGTAGTCCCCGGGGTCCTTGATGTAATGCTTCTTCGTCGAACCGGTTCCATACGTCGGTTCGATCAGCTTTTCCTCGACAAGGTCGCCGGCGGGGGTGTGCAGCGTGTTGCGGACGCCCTTGAGACCGTCCCTCGTGAATTCTTCGCTTGTCGTTTTGCAGTGTGGCGTCTCCGCGCGGTGAGTTCCGCACCAGCGCACGATGCCCAGGTTGTTACGCCCAAGAACCGACCATATCTCCGCCGTCGGCGCCGCAAGCCCGTCGTATTGGATGAAGGGCACGCGGTCAACCTCGCGCCCCTGAAGTATCGCAAGCAATCTCTCGCGCATGGTCATCGCGGTCATGATTTCTCTCCCAGTAGAATTACTTCGACTGCGCCGGCGTGGGCGCGGAGCGCCAGCCCTGTCTCTGCCAAAGGGGGGGCCGGCGAAGCGTGAACCAGCCCATCCAATGTTCGACATGCCGTCCCGCGTTTCTTTCGACTCGGCATGGGATTCGGAGAACCGGCACTACTTGTTAACACGTTTTATTACAATCTGCCGCTGCGTCCAGCGCAGTATGTGGAGGGCGTCCGCCCGGTACTGCTCGAAGTCGGCCACGGGAATCCAGCGCGTTTTCTGGTCGAACTCCTCGGTCGCCTTCAGCGTCCGCCCGGAGTCCTCGATCGCATACGCGCCTGCGTAATGAAGGTGTTTCGATTCGACAGCCAGCTTCTCCGGAACCGCCGCAACCTCGAAGCCTTCCGGCAGTCTGACGGTCAGCGACGTTCGCAGACCCCGGCTGGTGTATGTGCTGATCGGGAACTGGCGAGTGGGCTTGGCGATTTCCGGGAAGTCCTTCTGTATCGTAGGGATTCTGAGCAGGAGCAGGTCCTTCGCCGGGGTGGCCATGCGCGGCATTTTGTATGTCATCCTGAGATTGAACGCGGCTGTCAGGTCCATGACGTCCGCGAATTCGCACTCGATCAACTGCGCTCCGGGCCGCTCGCGCTGGAGATACTGCTGCATGTAGAACTTTCGCTCGTTCGGGGGGACGGTCTTCCAGTAGCCGCGCAGTCCGGCCTCATAATTGCCGTTGTAGACATTGCGTTCGCTCAACGTTCCGGATCCGTCCGGCGCAAGGACAAGCTCCTGCTCCGAAGTCTTCAGGTTGTCCTCCGGTGGGGGGACAGGGATGTCAATGATCTCGCCCTTGACGCAGTTAACCCCCTTGATGCCGTGGTCCATGGCGCTGAAGTATGGGTAGCGGTAGTCCGACGCGGTGGCGTCAATCACGCGGGGCCTGCCGTCCGGGTAGACGACGTTGATGCAGTGATTGGCGTCCATGCAGGGGATTTCCGTGTAGGCGGCGGCCTCGCTGTTGGTTTTGACGATCAGGGGTTGCGCCTCGATGCCGGCGGCCTTGCACAACGTCGCCGTCAGGATCGCCTTGTCCGTGCAGTCGCCGTAGCCGTTTTTGAAGGTTTCGATCGCCGGGTGGCCGGACCATCCGGATGAGCGCGATCCCTTTATCGAAAGATAGATTATATTCCGCTGAACCCACTCGTAGATGGCCTTCATCTTCTCATCGTCGCTCCGCATTCCGGCAGTCAGATCGTCGGCCAGTTTCTGAAGCTCCGGAGTGACGGCGATCCTTTCGCGCTGGAATTTCGCCACGCCCTCCATGAGCTTGCCCCACTCGAAGAACAGGGAGCAGCGGACGTTGGGCAGGACATCATTCTCCGGCGGCATCATCGCCTCCGGCACGAATGGGGGAACGTCATGCATCGCCCAGCGATAAGTCGTTATGGAATCTTTGGTGACGATTTCCGGGACGGATTGCTCCTTCGCCATGTTGCGGGTCGCGTAATTCAGCTTCCTGGCCTTCGGGATGTTGACCTCCAGGATGCTGTCCAGGAACGGCTCCTGTCCCTGGAAGGTGAATCCTGGGAAGAAGAGTTCCGGATCGTCGGGGTTGTACAGGTCAATTTCGTAGATGAACTCCACCAGCGAGCCGATCTTCACGCCGGGGATGGTTGCGGAGACCTGCCTGTCATTCTTGTTAAAATAAATGTCCTCTTCGGCGCGAGAGGCGACCTTGATCATGCCCGGCTTGAGGACACTTTCAGAGCCGTCCGGCTGGATGCTCCGCCCCAGCAGGATGCTGGACCGGGTGCGGCCTTCCTCATACCAGAGCGAGAGATTGGCGACGTCCAGCCTGGATTCCTTCAGCACGAGAACGAGGCCGTGGTAGCGGTAATAGTGCCCGCCGTCCTCTTTCAGTCCGTCAACTCCGTGATCCAGGCAGGCCACGCCGGCTATGCCGGGGAAATCCCCGGCGGCTTTCATGGCGCGCCTGCGATATTCCTCCAGTTGAGCGGGGGTCAGCGGCATGAAGCCGGCATATCCGACCGCCTCGGTGGCCGGCGGAATCACGTTCAGGATTTTGAGGTCGTCGCGGGAAAGGGTTTCGCCGTCGGCTGTCGTCAGTTTATCGCCGGCGTATGAGACGCCTGACGTTGTCTTTGCGCCATTCTTCCATGTATCAACCTTGATGACCGGTTTCCCGGCTTCGGGCCGGGCGGGTGGCTGCCCCTGGGCCTTGACGCCGGGCGAGGGAGTCTCCGCGGCGGCGGCAGGCTGCGGGCTGTCTTGCCTGATCGCGGCGCAGGAGGCGGCAAGAAAGAGCAGAAGCAGGACGAGGATCAGCGGGGCGCGGCGCATTGTCATGTTGACCTCGCAATAGTGTGCAGGCAGGGGATTTTCATTTCCGGCAGGCGCGGGCGCAAGCGGTCGGCGCGATTTTCGCAGTGGGGCCGCATGAAAACGTCAACAAGGCTTTATAGATATCCGCGCAGCGGGTGTCAAGCCGGAATGAAGATTGCGGAATTGCCGCAGCAATTACATTTTATGGCACTTGACAACGCGCCTGAATAGGTTACTATTAGCGTTACGTTTCCCCGGCGCGGGCAAACGCGCCGGAAGGCCGCCAGGCGCACGGAGTGGGTTTAGCCCACTCTTTTTTTTCCACGCTTGCGCGGCCCGGTCACAAACGGCAGTTGGGAAAAGAGTTAGCGATGCGAGACGGCGAACAGATACTGAGACTTGTCGAAGCCTTGCACAAGAGCAAGGATATTGACAGGGAAAGCATCTTCGAGGCGGTGGAGACCGCCTTGGCGCATGCTGCTCAGAAGAAATACGGCAGTTCACGGGAGATCACCATCACCGTGGACCGCCAGTCGGGGGAAGTCGCCGCCACTGCGGACGGGAAGGCGATTGATCCGTCAGAGCTTGGCCGCATCGCCGCCCAGACCGCCAAGCAGGTCATCATGCAGCGCATCCGGGAGTCGGAACGGGACTCCATCCTGTCCGAGTATGAGACAAAGCTCGGAACCCTTGTCAGCGGCGTCGTCCGGCGCATGGAGGGCGGCGCGGCGGTGGTGACAGTTGACAAGACGGAGGCGATTCTGCCCAGGGGGGAGCAGATTCCCGGGGAGTTTTACCATCCGAACGACAGGATACGGGCGATGATTGTTGACGTGCGCAAGGTCGGCACTCGCGCCCGGATCGTGCTTTCGCGCACCCATCAGGACCTTGTTCTCAGGCTTTTCGAGACAGAGGTGCCGGAGATCGCCGACAAGGTCGTGCAGATCATGGCCATCGCCCGGGAACCGGGCACGCACACGAAGGTGGCCGTCATCAGCAAGGACACGCGCATTGACTGCGTCGGGGCCTGCGTGGGAGTGCGCGGCACGCGCATCAAGAACATAACGGGCGAAATGGGCGGGGAAAAGGTGGACATTGTCCGCTGGAGCGACGCCCCGGAGATGCTGATAGCCAACGCGCTGAAGCCCGCCGAAGTCTACTCCATCGAATTGATCGAGGAGGGAGACAGCAAACGCGCGCTTGTTACGGTTCCGCACGACCAGTTGTCGCGGGCCATCGGCAAGCGCGGGCAGAACGTCCGACTTGCTTCAAAGCTCTCGAAGTGGGACATTGACATAGTGGCCGCGCCGCAAGCGACGCCTGAAGGCGAAGCGGCGGCCGCCGGCGAGCAGGCCGCCAGCGCCGCTGCTCCGGCAGTGGAATCCCCCGCTGAAGCCCCTGTCGCGGAAACCGCCCCAGCTGAAGCGGAGCAGGGCGGAACCGACGACGCGCCCAAGGCTGAACCTGTCGGGGGACAGCCGGGTGGGACGCCGGAAACAGGATCGGCGGAACAGACTGAGCATGACGGCAGGGAGCAGGGCGCCACCGATGAGTAGGCAGGCGCCTTCTTACCTGATTTGCGCGGCGGAAGCTGATCGCCGCTGTTACAGAACCGCAAAGAGAAAGCACGGAAACGGCTGTGGCAAAAACTCGCGTATCCAGTCTGGCCAAAGAACTGAACGTAGGCTGGAAGGAAATAGTAGACGCATGTCAGAAACTGGGTTACATAACAGTAATCTATCACGCTAACGTACTTGAAGACGAGCAGGTCGCCCGGATAACGGAAATCCTGGGCGGCCCGAAGCCGCAAGCCCCCGCAGAAGAACAACCGCAACCGGCCCAGCCTCCGGCAGAACCGCCGCAGGCCGCCCCCCCGATTTCTCAACCCGCGCCGATTGCCCCGCCTCACCCTGCACCCCCGCGATCCAAGCCCCCCGCCCCGCGCACGTACAGCCCCGAGATGGCGGCTTACATGGGAGCGGCGGCGGCGGGTTTCCGGATGGGGCCGGGCGGGATGCCGATGCCTGCGCCGCCGAAGCAGAAACCTGCGCCGCCGAAGCCCGCCCCGGAGACTCCGCCGGAGGAGAAACCGGCGCAAGCTCCTGTCATGGCGGAAGCCGTGGCGGAGACTGCGGCAGTCGCCGTTACGGAAGCGCCGCCTCAACCGGTCGCGGAAGCGCCCGCCGTTCCGGAGCCTCCACCGCCGGAAGCCCTGGAAACGCCTCCCCCGGAAGTTGCGGATCCGGAAGTCGTGGAGGTCAAACCCGCCGACGAGGAAAAGGCCAAGCCGGAAAAGAAGCCGGCAAAGCCCAAACCCGTCGTCATAACGCCCAGGGACGCCACGCCGACAATCACCGGCCCCCGCATCGTGCGCAAGGGGACGAAGAAGGAAGTGGCGGACACTCCCGCCGCGCCGCGAAGGCGCTTCGACATGGGCAAACCCCGGGTGACAGTGGCTCCGGGACGACCGGCTCCGGAGATGCCGGAACCGCTGAAGGAAAGCACCAAGCGGGGTGAAAAGGGCAAGAAGCCGAAGGAGAAGGAGGCCGATCGCCGGGAAGATCTGGTTGTCGTGGAGAAAGCCGGCGCCAAGAAGCGCCGTCCCCGCCCCTTCGAGCCGGAGCAGACCGTCACCCACGTCGCCGGGCATACGGTGACGATCAGCGACCAGCGCAAGGAGAAATTCACGTCCTCCGCCGGAAAGGCCAAGCCTGCCCGGAGGACCATAATCATACGCCGTGCTGACCGGGTTCAACCGAAGAGGGAACGGGACGCGAAGGTCGAGATCACGCCGCCGATAACGCTGAAATCGCTGTCCGAGAAGTCCGGGATTCGCGCGCCGGAGCTGATCAGGGATCTGATGTTCAAGCACGGCGTTCAGGCCACGCTCAACTACGTCATTGACGAGGAGGTAGCGGTTCTCCTGGGCATGGAGCACGGCCTGGAGATCGTGGTCAAGAAGGCGCAGACGGTTGAGGAGAAGCTCAAGGCGGCGACGGATCAGGACGATAAGCCCGAGGACCTGCGGCCGAGGCCGCCGGTCGTGACGATGCTGGGCCACGTGGACCACGGCAAGACGTCGCTGCTTGACCGGATACGCAGTTCGGACGTGGCCAAGCACGAGGCCGGGGGTATAACGCAGCATTTCGGCGCCTACCAGGTTGAAACTAGCCGGGGGCCGATCACGTTCCTGGACACGCCGGGGCATGAGGCCTTCACCGCCATGCGGGCCAGGGGCGCCAACCTTACGGACATAGCAATATTGGTTGTGGCCGCCGATGACGGCGTCATGCCGCAGACCGAGGAAGCGATCTCCCACGCCAAGGCTGCGGAAGTGCCCATCATCGTAGCCATGAACAAGATGGACAAGCCCCAGGCCGACCCCCAGAAGGTCATGCAGCAGCTTGCGGGCAAAGGGTTGATACCTGAGGAGTGGGGCGGGCAGACGGGCGTTTGCCCGGTCTCCGCCATAACGGGGGAGGGCATTGACCAGTTGCTTGAGCGCATATCCCTGGAGGCCGAGGTTCTGGAGATGAAGGCCAATCCCTCCCGGCCCGCCATGGGGCGCGTGCTGGAGGCAAAACTTCAGGCCGAACGCGGTCCCACAGTGACGGTTCTGGTGCAGAACGGCACGCTGAAGGTCGGGGACATCATCGTATGCGGCGCCAGCCAGGGCCGGGCGCGCGCGCTGTTCAATTACACGGGCGATCCGATTGAGACGGCCGGACCGTCGGTTGCGGCGCAGATCATCGGGCTTGACGACGTGCCGGAGCCGGGGGACGAGTTCCGCGTGGTGGAGACGCTGGACACCGCGCGCAAGGTGGCCGACGATCGCGTGGTCAAGAAGCGCGAGGCCGCACTGGGCGCGCGCAAGCATATAAGCCTGGAAAACCTCTTCGCGGACATGGCCGCGAAGCAGACGCGCAACCTAAACATTGTCCTGAAGGTGGACGTGTTCGGCTCCTTGGAACCGCTGACGGGGGCGTTCGGGAAACTCGGCACCAAGGAAGTGGACATCCAGGTTCTGCACAGCGGCGTGGGTGGCGTCACCGAGGCGGACGTGCTGCTGGCGGACGCATCTGACGCGGTGGTCATCGGATTCAACGTCGTGGCTGACGAGCGGGCGCGCGCGGCCGCTGAGGCGCGCGGCATCGAGATACGGACCTACAAGATCATTTATGAGCTTGTTGACGAATTGAAAGCGGCCTTGGAAGGCATGCTGGAGCCGGAGCAGCGCGAAATCGCGCATGGCCGCGCCGAAGTGCGCCAGATCTTCCGCATCTCCAGGGTCGGCAACATAGCTGGATGCTATTGCCGCGAGGGCCGGATGGTGCGTTCGGGCCGCCTGCGGCTTCTGCGCGACAACGTCATAATCTACGAAGGCGCGGTGGAATCCCTGCGCCGCGGCAAGGACGACGTTCGCGAGGTGGCATCCGGCATGGAGTGCGGCATAAGGATTGCCGGCTTCAACGACGTCAAGGAAGGCGACATTATCGAGTGCTTCGGCGTGGAGAAAATCCATCGCACGCTCGATTCGGCCCGGCGTGCGGAAAAGGCAGCCAAGGGCGAGTAAGCGGCCCGCCGGAGGTGAACGCGCGTGATTGTCGGCATCCTGACCGCGCGACTGACCATTCCGGAAGCGCGCTCGCTCAAGCAGAAACGCCACGTTCTCAGGAGCGTGAAGGACCGCCTCCGAAACGATTTCAACGTCTCCGTCGCCGAGACAGGCGGGCAGGACCTCTGGCAGTCTGCCGAGCTTGCCGTGGCCATGGTTGGGACGGACCGGCGCTACGTTAACGGGGCGCTGGATCAGGCAGTGAACATGCTCAGGACTGCGCCGGGCGCGATCCTGGCCGGTTACGAGATTGAGTTTTTCTGAAAAGCCCGGCGGAGATCACGAGGGCGGGATGGGCGAGAGAAAACGAAACAAGGTATCCGAGGCCCTGCGAGGAGCGATCAGCCAGATCGTCCTTTTCGAGTTGCAGGATCCGCGCATCGGATTCGTGACGATAACAAGCGTGGAAGTCACGAAGGACCTGATGCAGGCCAAGGTGGGAGTCAGCATCCTGGGCCAGGAGGCCGACCGCACGAAGGCGCTGGCCTGCCTTGACCACGCTCGGGGTTACATCCAGGAGCAAATAGGCCGAAAACTTGAGCTGAGGCACGTGCCGGCGCTCAAGTTCGAGCTTGACGATTCCGCCCGCAAGGGCGAAGAGGTCATGCGCCTCATTGAAGAGGCGATGAAAGACAACAGGCGGGAGGAATAGGCCCGCCAGCCGCCGAAGGAGATTTCGCGAGATGGCGTCAAGCCGGACAGCAAAAAGCAAACTGGCGTCCCGAATCCGCCAGATTCTCGCCAGAGAGGTCGCGGCCCAACCGGCCGGCGAGAACGAGGATCCCATTGAACATCTGATCCTGGCCGTCCTGGAGGGATGCGACACCCCCACATCGAAGGCGAACGAAGCCATCGCCGCCGCGCGGCGCAACTTTGTGGACTGGAACGAGGTGCGCGTCAGCTCCGTGGGCGAGATAGCGGATTGCCTGACCTGCCTGGGCGACATGGCCAGGCAGAAGGCCGCCTCGCTCAAATCGCTGCTGAACGGGGTCTGCGAGAGCAAGCGCGGGATATCGCTGAACTTCCTGCGGGAGCTGACGGTCTCCCAGGCTCAGGCCTATCTGGCAAGCCTTCCGGGAACGGACGAGAGGGCCGTCGGGGCGGTGCTGCTGACCTGTATGAATTCCCCCAACCTGCCGCTGGATGACGCCGGCGCGCTGCTCTGCCAGCGGCTGGGCCTCCTGGACGCCGGGCGCGTGACGCAGAAATCGAAACGCGAGCTTGAGGGGATCATCGGCAAGGACGGCCTGCTGCTCTTCCACCGTTTCATGGCGGAACACGCGCGCAATCATTGCGCCGGGGATATCCCGAACTGCCCGGCGTGCATCGCGCGCGCGGAATGCCGCTTCGCGCTGGAGGAATACGCAAAGGCGGCGCGCAAGCCCAAAGCCGCCGCGCAGCGACCGGCGGCGCCAGCAACCCCGGCAAAGAAGGCGGACGCGCCGAAAAAAGGGAAGGCGAAAGCCGTCGTCGCAAAACCGTCCGGGAAAAAGCCGACAACCCCGCTGAAGAAGAAACCCGCCGCCGGAAAACGCGCCCCGAAAAAGGCGACCTGACAACCGCAGCGCGCAGCAAGGAAGGAAAACGCAGGAAGTGAGTATTCTGAAACTCGGCATACCGAAGGGAAGCCTGCAGGACGCAACCGTGGAGGTCATGGCCAAGGCGGGATGGATGGTGCAGATATCGCGCCGCTCCTATTACCCGACCGTTGACGATCCCGAGTTGGAACTTCGCCTCATCAGGCCTCAGGACATGTCCCGCTTCGTCGAGCTTGGCATAGCGGACGCCGGGCTTACCGGCAGGGACTGGGTGCTGGAGAACAACTCCGGCGTGCAGGAGGTTTGCGCGCTGGAATACGCCAAGCAGTCGCTGGCGCCGATCCGCTGGGTTCTGGCCGTGCCGGAAAACTCCCCTGTGGAATCAGTCCGGGACCTCGAGGGCAAGCGCATCGCCACGGAACTTGTGAACGTCACACGGGAGTATCTCTGCCGCAACGGAGTGGACGCCGAGGTGGAGTTCTCCCACGGCGCGACAGAGGCCAAGGCGCCGGACCTTGTTGACGCGATAGTGGAGCTGACGGAAACCGGCTCGACGATCAAGGCGCACAAGCTGCGCATAGTGGACGTCGTGATGGAATCCATGACTGTGCTGATAGCCAACGAGGAATCGTGGAAAGACGCATGGAAGAGGGAGAAGATCGAGAACCTTCGCATGCTGCTTGAGGGCGCAATGGTGGGCCGGCGCAAGGTGGGGTTGAAAATGAACGTCCCGGCCGCGCAACTCAAGTCCGTCGTCGAAATACTGCCCGCTTTGAGACAGCCGACGGTATCCACGCTTTCGGGGGACGGCGGTTACGCGGTGGAGACCGTGCTGGACGAGAAACAGGCGCGGTCTCTGATCCCGCTGCTGAAAAGGCGCGGGGCCGAAGGGATAATCGAGTTCCCGCTCAACAAGGTGGTGCTATGAGTCCCGGCGGCGTTGACTACCGCTGGTTTTGACGGGATAATTGAATAATATGATTCTGTTGGCCGGGGAAACGACTGGTCGGGGGGCAGTGTCGCCGGGCCGCGTTTTTGCGGCGTGCGCAGCGGCATGCCTCTTATTTACGTCGGCATGTTCGACGGTCGCGCCGTCCGGTTCACCGGCAGTCTCAAGGGCGGCTTCCGCGCCGGACGCATCCCCGGGGAATGAAATCGCCCAGACGGAAACGCCGGGACCGGGGGACACGTCGCTGGACTCCCGGAAAGCCCTTATGGAAGCCGCGCGGGAGGACGCTGCCCGGCAGTTGCTGCGGGACGCCGAACTTGCCCGCAAGGCCCAGGCCGAGGCGCATTACGCCGCGGGATATCATTACATCCTCCTGAAGAAGTGGGACGCCGCGACTGCGGAGCTTGAGGAGGCGCTCAGGCTCGCGCCGAGCAACCTGCTCGTCCGCCAGAGGCTGGCCTTCTGCTACGAAAGCACAGACAGGGCGGAAAAGGCCAGGGAAATCCTCGACAAGCTCGCGCAGGAATCTCCGGACGACTACAGGCTCAGCCTCATGCTGGCGGAGCGGGCGATAAAGGAGGGGGACGACGACAAGGCATTGGAATGCCTCGTCAAGGCCCGCGATACAGCCGGAGCAGACGCATCAGGGCAGGAGAAGCTCTGGGTCCTGCGGAAGCTGCTGGACATACACAAGCGCAAGGGCGACAAAGACGGCATCATTGACGATCTGAGCAGGATGGTCGAGCTGCTGCCGGATTATGAGACGCTTCAGGAGCGCGTCACCCTTGCCGACATGCTTGCCGCCGGAGGGCGCGCGCCGGAGGCCGCGCCGCATTACGAGGCGGCGGCCCGCATCCTGAGCAACACGCGATACATCGAGCCGATCATCAGGATCAGGCTGAAGCTCTTCGACATTTACAGGGCCGACAAGAAGCCGGAGAAGGCCGCCGAGTCGCTTGATAAGCTGGCCGCCGAGGTTCAGGCCAACGCCCATTCCAGCGAGCCGCTGCCGGACAACAAGCTGCTTGAAATCGGCGAGGAGCTTTACGCCAGGCAGGCCTTCGCGCAGGCATTGGGCGTATACCTCCTTACAACCGACCGGCAGCCGCCGGCCCTCTTCAGGTGCGGGCTGTGCAACGTCAGCCTGGGGCGACTGGCGGAGGCCGTTCCGTTCTTCGCGCGCTATTCCGAGATTCAGCCCGAGGACTGGCGCCCAAACAAAATTCTGGAAGACGTCCACACCGCGCTCAAGCAGCCCGAAGACGCCCTCAAGCAAAGGACGCTGGCGCTCGGCAAGCTGATGAAACAGGCCGAGACGGGCCGGCTGGACGGGAATCCGGAGGCGCTCCTGCTGCTCCTGAGCCTGGCGTCGCGCGACGCTGAGAAGGGGGGGGGGGCGGCGCAACTTGTGGAGAAACGGCTGGCGGCGGTCAAGATGCCGGAAGCCCAGATACAGATCAGGTACGCCCTGGGGGAGGCATGTTATCGCGCGGACGACGGGGAGGGAGTGGAAAAGCACTTCCGCGAAATCCTCAAAATCAAGCCCGATCTTGCGCTGGCGAACAACTACCTGGGCTACTTCTATGCGGAGAAGGGCAGGAACCTTGACGAGGCCGAGTCGCTGGTCAGGAAGGCACTGCAGGCGGAGCCGGAGAATCCGGCGTACCTGGACAGCCTGGCGTGGGTGTTCTACCGGCAGGGCCTGGAAAAGGGCGAGAATGACAGGGTTGCGCGCGCGCTGGAGCTGCTCAACGCGGCCTGCGGGAAGATAGAGGACTCGGTGATTTTCGATCATCGCGGCGACGTGCACATGAAGCTGGGCAACTCCGCGCAGGCCGTGAGCGATTGGCGCAAGGCGTTGGAGATACGCAAGGGACAAGAGACGCCGCTTCCGGGGTTCTCCGAGGAGGCGATTCTGGATAAGATACGCAAGGCCGTTCCTGAAGGAGGCAACGGGCAATGAAAAGCTACAGGCGGCACGCGCTGAAGCACCATATTCTTTCGCCGACGGGGCATCCCGGGAGTCCGCGGGGAACATCCGGGAAGGCCTGAATCGCGCCGGCCGGACCGCCGGCGCCGACGTAAAAAGAAAGAACAAATTCAGAACGGAGCAAGCTGCAATGTCAGGACATTCGCATTGGGCGACAATCAAACACAAGAAGGCCTCGAAAGACGCGAAAAGAGGCAAGGAGTGGAGCAAGGTTCTCAAGGTCGTGATGGCCTCCGCCAGAGAGGGCGGCGGCGATCCCAAGATCAACGCCAAGCTGGCCCAGGCGCTGGAAAAGGCTAAGGCCGTGCACGTGCCCAAGGACACGATTGACCGCGTCATCCAGAGGGCAACCGGGCAGTTGGACGGTTTCGTCATCGAGAACGTGACCTACGAAGGCTATGGCCCCGGCGGAACCGCCGTCATGATCGAGACGCTTACGGACAACAAGAACAGGACCAACCCCGAGCTGAAGAAGATTTTCGAGAAGCACGGCGGCAACCTCGGCGCGGCGGGCTGCGTGTCATGGCAGTTCGTCAAGCGCGGCGTCATCGTCTTCAGCGCACCGGGCAAGACCGAAGACGAGGCCATGGAGATCGCGCTGGACGCCGGCGCGGATGACATCAGCGGGCGCGAGGGGACGTACGAAGTCGTCTGCGAAACAAGCGACTTCGAGAACGTCAGGAAGGCCATCGAAGCGAAGGAAGGCGTCAAGATCGAGTCAGCCGAACTGGCCCTCAATCCGACCAGTTACGTTGATTTGAACGCCCACGACGGGCGCAAGATTCTGGGCCTCATGGAAGACCTGGAGGACCACGACGACGTGCAGAGCGTCGCGTCGAACTTCAACCTTCCGCCGGAGCTTGTCGCGGAGTATGAAGCGCAGGGATAAGTTCCCGCGCGGTTGGAACGCAAAGAATGCGGGGCAGGCTTTTCCGGCCTGCCCCGCTTTATTTCGGCGATTCCGCGTCGGGACTATTTTACGACGAACTCGTATTCCCCGCTCCCGATCTCAAAGATCGCGATCCCGTTCTCCCGCCTCACGAACCTGACGCCCTTTGCCTGCGCCGCCGGAACTCCGCCCTCGTAGACCTTCCCGTCGCTGCCCGCCGGGACGTGAACCACGGCCGTCGTGTTCGGCGGAATCGCGACGTTGAGCTTGAATAGCGTGTCGCTCGATTCCCAGGCGACCTTGATATCGCCGCGGATGGACCTGTATGTTGCGTGGGCGAACTTCATTCCGCCGCCCGGATGGGGACGGACGATTACGCGCTTGAAGCCGGGGGCCGCCGGATCGGCGTCAATCCCCGCAAGCTCCGCGAACAGCCACTGCCCGACGCAGCCGAAGGCGTAATGCGCAAAGGAATTCATGCCGGGGTCCTGGAATCCGGCGTGCTCCGTCCAGCCGTCCCACCGCTCCCAGATTGACGTCGCGCCGTGGCGGATGCTGTAACCCCATGAGGGGAACGTGTCGTTGGCCAGCAGCCTGTGCGCCAAGTCGCCGCGCCCGTAGCGCGTCAGGACGGGCAGCAGGTGCTTGATTCCAACGAATCCGGTGGAGAGATGGCAGTCGCGCTTCTCAATGTCCTCGACGAGATGCGCAAAGGCAGCCGGGCGCTTGTCCTCCGGCAGGAGGTCCATGTCCAGAGCCATCAGGTAACACGTCTGCGTTTCACCCCGGATGCGGCCGTCCCCGGAAACGAACGCCTGATTGAACGCCTCCCTGACCTCGTCGAAGAGATCACCGTATTCCTTCGCGTCCTCCTCGTTGCCGAGCGCCCGGGCCATTTCAGCCATGAGCCGCGCGGAGTTGGCGTAATAGGCGGTCGCGAGGACCTCCTTCGGCGTGTCGGCCTTGATGGACAGCCAGTCGCCGTAGCCGGCCGCGGGCTGGATGTGCATGTTTTTCTTGAGCAGGTTGCCCAGCGTCGGCTGTTTCAGGAAGCGGGAGAGCGGGTCCTTGCCGCGCCTGCGCAGGAACTCGATGTAACGCTTCATTCCCTGGTAATGACGCTGTATTACCTTCTTGTCGCCGTATGCCAGATGAATGGCATGGGGACAGATCGTTCCCGCGTCAGCCCATGCCGGGGAGCCTGAGCCGAGGCCGACGTCCGGGGCGACGTCGGTATAGGAGCCGTCGGCGCGCTGCGCGTCCTCGAGGTCAACGAGCCATTTCGTGAAGAACGCGCCGGCGTCCATCGTGAAGGTGGCCGTGCGGATGAAGACCTGCGCGTCGCCGGTCCAGCCCAGGCGCTCGTCGCGCTGCGGGCAGTCCGTCGGAACTTCGATGTAATTGGCGCGCTGCGTCCAGACAATGTTGCTGAAAAGCTGGTTGACCATCGGGTTTGAGCATTCGAAAGTTCCCGTGATCTCCGCGTCCGAGTTGCAGCGAACGCCAGTGATCGTGTCAAGACCCGGCTCGCCGGGGTAGCCGGTCACCTCGACGTAGCGGAAGCCGTGGAAGGTGAAGTCCGGCTCCCAGACCTCCTCGCCGCCGCCATTCAGGATGTAATAGTCCGTCGCCCGCGCCCCGCGAAGGTTTGTGACATAAAGGGTTCCGTCCGGATTCAGAACCTCCGCGAAACGCATGACCACCTTTGTCCCGCGCGGACCGTTGACCTTCAGCCTGACCCACCCGGCGAAGTTCTGACCCAGGTCGAAGATGTGAACGCCTTTGGCCGGGGACGTGATCTTTTTCGCCGGGACTTCGCCCGTCCTGCGGACGGTGACGCCGGGATACGCCTCAACCTTTGCCGTGACGTTCTGCGTCCATGCGACGGGAAGCCATTTCGAATCGTCGAAGCCGGGCATGTCCCATCCCGGCGTTTCGAGCGTGGCGTCGAAGGTCTCGCCCATGAGGAAATCGGCCTCGAGCTGCGGGCCGGTCGCGGCGCGCCATGATTCGTCCGTGGCGATGACGCGCGTCGAGCCGTCCTCGAACTCGATGTTCAACTGCATCCGCAGTCGGGGATTCCTGCCGAAGCGGTTGCGGATGCGGCCCCACGCGACGTAGCCGCAATACCATCCGTCGGCCAGCGTGGCGACTATCGCGTTCCCGCCCTGGCGGACCATGCCGGTGACGTCGTACGTGTTGTAGTAG
This sequence comes from Planctomycetota bacterium, assembly GCA_022711755.1. Classification (GTDB taxonomy): domain Bacteria; phylum Planctomycetota; class Brocadiia; order SM23-32; family JAKLEA01; genus JAKLEA01. The sequence continues at coordinate 22,471 of JAKLEA010000010.1, read as the reverse complement.
ACGCGCTTCTTGTAGTCCGTCCAACCCGGCGTGAAGAAATCCTCTCCGACGCGTTTCCCGTTTATGCCCGCCTTGTAAAGGCCGAAGGCGGAGGCGTATAGCACGGCCCTGCGGATGGGCTTGTCGAGCGTGAACTCCCGGCGCAGACGGGGCGGGGGGGGGAGATAAAGCCCCGATCCGCCCGGCGTGCCCCAGGGCGAATCGCCGATGACTGCGATCACCCGAGCGGGCCGCCACTTCTCATCGTTGAATTCCGCGCCCTTCCATCCCTCGGCCTCAGCGCTTGAGACCTTCCAGGAATCGTCCAGCGTTTCAACCATTGGCTCGCCCGTCTCGAATTCAACGACGAGCTTGCCGATCAGCCCGGCCGGCCCGCCGCCGACGGTTGTCGCCGCCACGGCGATGCAGTTCCGTCCGGGCGCTATGCGGCCTTTCATGTCGAAAACGGACGGCGCGCTCCACGTGTCGTTCCCGTCTCCGCTGCGCCCCGCCTCGGTTCCATTCAGAAAGAGGACGAACCTGTCGTCCGCCGCCATGACGATCCTGGCCGCGGTTACGACGCGGCCCCCGGGGATTTCAATCGCCTTGCGGAAAAAGCGAGTTCCTTCCGGCGCGTTCTTCACGGGATCGCCTTCGGGATGCCAGACCCATTTGCATCCCGCAAGGTCCGCCCCGGTCAGCATGTGAAGCGGCTTCTGCGCCTTTGCCGCCGCCTCGTCGCAGCCGATCCACTTGGCAGTCCAGTCCGACGGCTCAAGCAATCCCATCGTCCACGCGGCAGGCTCCGAATCCGCGGCGTTACCGTCTCCGTCCCAGACGCGGACCTTCCACCAGCATTCCATCCCGGAGCGCAGTATTTTGCCGTCGTAGACGACGTGCGCGGTCTGATCGGACGCGACCTTGCCGGAGTCCCAGAGGTCGGCCCGCCCGACGTCGAGCGCGGCGCGCGAGCTTGCGACAATGATCCTGTATGCGGACTGAACCTGCGCGCGCGACGGCTTCTCCCGCGATGCCGAATCGCCGGGGGCGGATTCAAGCGCCCACGTCAGGCGCGGGGCCGGCGCGTCAATGCCGAGGGGATTGACGCGGTATTCGCAGCGAAGGCGCGCGGGCCTTATCTCCGCGCTTGCCGGCAGGGAAGACAGAACGGCGAACGCGACTGATATGCACGGAAATTTCGAGTTGAGCAATGGTAGTCTCCTTTCTGAAAATGACGGGGGAATTATACATGGCCTCGCCGGGAATCGAAGAGACAAACCGATTCGAGCCGGTATGCAAGGTCTGCGCCCGTCAGTGTTCTCTAACGCCGCGTCTCTGCGGCAGGTATAATTTATAAAGACGTGATTGCCTCAGCGTATCCTCAGGAGAAACCCATGTCCTTTTCAGCCGACGGAAGATGTTCCAGACGCCAACTGATTAAGAGCGCCGCCGCAGCCGGGGCCGGGAGCCTGCTGAGCGGGCCGGCCGCCGTCATGAGCGCCCTCCGCATTCCGCTTTACGCCCAGGCCGCGGACGCCGCGCCGACCGCGAAATCGCTCGTCGTCGAGGTCGTCAACCCGAAATGGCAGACAGAGAAGAAGAAGCCCGATCCCGCCGTCATGCGCGAGATGATCGCCAGGGCGCTTTGCCTCTTCACCGGCAAGACCAGCGTTTCCGACGCGCTACGCTGCTACGTCTCGCCAGAAGACAAAATCGGGCTGAAGTTCAACTCCCTCTCCTTCGACTTCATGCGCACCAACGCGCCAATCGCCGCGATCATGATGGAGTTCCTGCAGGACATCGGCGCGCAGCGCGGCAACATCGCATCCGTCGAAGGCAGGGACGTTGACGTGAAGGGCTGCATGGCGCCGGACCTGACCTTCGGGCCGGAGATCGAGGTCCACGACAAGAAGACGCGCCTGACCAACTTCATCACGAAGCAGACCGACTGCATCATCAACCTGCCGGACCTGAAGGATCACGGCGGGGCGGGCGTCACGTGCGCGTTGAAGAATCTCTCGCACAGTATGTCCGTCGTCGCGCAGCCCAGCAACATGCACGACAACAACTGCAATCCCTACATCCCCGTTGTGAACTCGATGGAGCCGGTGAAGACGAAGAGGCGGATTTCGATCTGCACGGCCTTCAAGGGCGTATTCGAGGGCGGGCCGATGCCCAGCAAACCGCAGAATCAGTGGCTGCGCAATTCCGTCATCGTCGCGACCGATCCGGTCGCCATGGACCGCGTCGCGCTGGAACTCGTCCAGGCCGCCCGCAAGGAGCGCAACAAGACGGACCTTTTCATGACCGGGCGCAAGCCGCTCTATATCGCAAAAGCCGCCGAAATGGGACTTGGGACCAACGACATGGAGAAGATTGACTGGCGGATTGTGGAGATGTAGCAAGCTGCGCGGCGGCAAACCCGTAAAGGTGGAAAAACATTCCGGAGGGTCGGCGCTGAGCGTATATGCCGACAACGGGCGGCCCTGCATGAACCGCGCGGGTTCGGAGAACCCACCCTACCTCCCCCCCCCCTCACCTGTGGAAGCGCCTCTGCTTCCATCTGTCGAAAAGCACCGCCGACAGAAGTATCGCCCCGCGCGCGACGTACTGCCAGAACGCCTCGATTGCCAGCAGGTTCATCACGTTCTGAACCATCCCCATGATCAGGACGCCGACGATCACGCCGGGCATTGTCCCGACACCGCCGGTCAGCGATACTCCCCCCAGCACGCAGGCCGATATCACCTCCAGCGCGAAGCCCTGCGCTATGTTCGGCTGCCCGCTGGTGAGCCTTGACGCTAGGACGACGCCCGCAAATCCGGCGACCATTCCCTGCATCGCGAAAATGGCGATCTTCGTCCTGTCCACCGCGATTCCGGCAAGGCGCGACGCCTGCTCGTTCCCCCCTATGGCAAGGGTGTTCCTGCCAAAAGTCGTCCTGTTGAGCAGGAAACCGAAGATGACGAAGCATGCGACCGTTATCAGCACCGGCGTCGGAACGCCCAGGAGATCGGACAGCCCCAATCTGTAGAAATTCTCATCGCTGATGCCGACGGCCTTGCCGCCGGAGGTTATCAGCGCCATCCCGCGGACGATCTGCATCGTCGCCAGCGTGGTAATCAGCGCGTTGATGCCGAACTTCGCGACAATTACCCCGTTCATCACGCCGACAAGAGTTCCCGCCAGGACGCCTGCGCCCATCCCCAGCGCGACGCTGGAGAACGAGGACATGCTCCCGGACAGCGCGTTTGCGACCACGACCGCCAGCACTCCGGAGAACGCGACAATAGACTCGATGGAAAGGTCGAAATGTCCGCAGGCCAGGCAGAAAAGCATAGTGCAGGCGCCCATGCCGACCATTGAGACGGACAGCGCAAGGCCCTTCATGTTTGTCACTGTGAAGAAGTAGGGCACGAACATCGCCGCCGCCGCGAACATCGCCGCGAAGACGAGCGCCATGCCCGCGTTCTCCCAGACGCCGCGAAGAAATCCCGCCGCAGGCGCTCCCGTCTTGTTATCTGTTTCCTTCATTGCTTTATCTGAAACTCACGGCGCCGCGCATGCGCGCGCGAGCGCGATATGCCGCGCAATCATCATGCTCTTTCCCGCCTCATGACGCAACCGCCTGAGGCCCGGCCGGCAGAGCCAGCTTGAGAAGCTTCTCCTCCGTCGCGTCATTGCGGTCAACGGACGCGACAATCCTTCCGCTCCGCATCACAAGGATTCTGTCCGAAACGCCAAGCGCCTCCGGCAGGTCGCTGGAGACCATGACAATGCCCACGCCGTCCCGGGCCAGCGACTGCATGATGGCGTAGATTTCGCTCTTCGCGCCGACGTCAATGCCCCGTGTCGGCTCATCCAGAAGCAGAACCTTCACCTTCTCCGAAAGCCACCGCCCGAGAATCACCTTCTGTTGGTTGCCGCCGGAAAGGTTGACCGCCAACTGGGCCGGCGACGGGGTCTTGATCCTGAAACGCTCGATTTGTCGCGCGGCGTTCATTCCCTCCCAATCCCCGAAGATGAAAAACCCCCGGCTGAGCCTGCCGCTGAGGTTCAGGTTCTCCAGCACCGACCGGATGGGAATGATCCCCTCGTCCTTCCTGTCCTCGGGGCAGAGGACCATCCCGCGTCCGATCGCGTCGGCGGGCTTCCGTATTACGACGTCTTCACCCGCCAGCCTGACCGTTCCGCCGGTTTTGCGCACGGCGCCGTAGAGCAGTTTTAACAATTCCGTGCGCCCCGCGCCGACCAGACCAAAGACGCCGAGTACCTCCCCCCCCGCGACGCTGAAGGATGCCGGTTCGCTCAAACCCGGCCCGGCCAGGCCGCTGGCCTCGAGAACCGGCTCGTGAAGCTGCCGGGGCGCGTAGTTGTAAATGTCCCTGATGTCGCGCCCGACCATCCGGTTGACGAGGACGTCGCGGGTGACGCCGCCCATGTCCTCGAACGTCTCAATGCGGCGTCCGTCCCTGAAGACGGTGGCCGAATCGCAGATTTCGAAAATCTCGTCAAGCCGGTGCGAAACGTAAAGTATGGACCTGCCCTGGCGCTTCAGTTCGGCGATTACGGAAAAGAGTTTTGCGACCTCACGCGCAGTCAGGCTGCTGGTCGGCTCGTCGAATGCGAGAACCCGGGCGCCGCGCGTAAGGGCCTTTGCGATTTCGACCATCTGCCGCTGCGCGATGGGCAGGCGCGAGACCTTCGTCGCCGGGTCAATGCCCTCCTCGATGGTCTGCAACTGGGCAGCAGCGGCCTCGCGCAGCCGCCTGCGGTCCAGAAGCCCGCCCCGGACGGGCATGTGCCCGAGGAAAAGGTTCTCCGCGACGCTCAACTCGGGGACCAGTTGCAGTTCCTGGTAGATGACGGCAATCCCGTTGCGGAAGGCCTCCGCAGTGGATCGGAAGACCATGGGCCTCCCCCCCAGGACCATGTCCCCGGAATCCGGCGCGTACGCCCCGCTGAGGATTTTCAGCAGCGTGGACTTCCCCGCGCCGTTCTCGCCCACGAGTCCGTGAACGCTGCCTTCGCGGACGGAGAACGAAACGCCGTCAAGCGCCTTGACGCCCGGGAAGCTCTTGCTGATGTTCCGGAACTGGAGATACGGGGAATCGTTCGCCATTGCTGTCGCCCCGCGCGCAAACCGTCCGCAGGATCGCGCCAGGAAGCTGGAAACATGCCGCTACTTCTTGTCCTTCAGCAGTCCCTGTTCGGCGAGAATCTGTTTATATGTGTCGCGGGTGATGAGCATGCCGACCGTTCGCGTGTCCTTCGGCGGCTCGGTTCCGTCCTTGATCCACTTGAACATCATCTCGGCGGTCTCGTAGCCGTGGCGCTTCGGGGCCAGCAGCATTGAGCCGAAGAACCCCGTCGGCTTTTCCTTCTCAAACTCGAAGATGCAGTCGGTCCCGTTGATGCCGATGGCCAGCGTGTTCTCCGCGTTGAAGCCCTGCCCCTCCAGCGCGCGCACGGCGCCCAGCACAGCGCTGTCGTTCATGCCGGCGACGAGCCAGCGCTTCACCTCCGGATGCTTGGTCAGCAGGGCGTTGGCCGCGTCAATGGCCCCGGGCTGGTCGGACGTCTTCTGCGGAGCCTTGTATATCTTCTCCTTCGGGAAGCCGGCCTCGACCAGCGACTCGAACGCCCCCTCGGTCCTCTCCCGCGCCGTGTCAAGCTCGTCGAACGTCATCATCATTACCGCGGTCTCTTCCATCTTCCATCCGCGCTTCTTCATCTCCTCCCAGAGCGTCTTGCCGACGTTCTGGCCGATCTTGCGCGCGGAAATTCCCAGGTAGTGGACATCGGTCATGAACTTGCCGTCCGCCCCGACGAACTGGTCGTCCACGCTCAGGAGCTTCAGGCCGTTGGCCTTCGCCTTTGCCGCGATTGCCGGACCGAGGCGCACGTCCGGCGTGCAGATTATGAAGCCCTGCGTCCTGTTGGCGGCAAGGTTGTCAATCGCGGCCATCACCTTCTCTCCGTCGCCCGCGCCGATCTTGATAAGCTCGAAGCCGAGGTCTTTGGACGCAGCCTCGGCAAACTGCCACTCGTACTGGAACCACGGCTCCTCCGGCTGCTTCACGATGAAGCCGATCTTGATCTTCTCGACCGCCACCCCGCCCGGCGTGGCTCCGCCGGGTTTCCGTGCCTTGCAACCCTCAATCGCGCATACGGCGATGATTGCCGCCGCGACGAACGTCAACGCTTTTGCCTTTGCGCTCTTCATGGACGAATCTCCCTTCCTCAATTTTCGGTTCAGGCCGCGCTCCCGCGCCATCCGCCGGGCGGGATCGGCGTGGGGATTATAACACGCCGCTCTCCGGTGGCGACACTGATCAACGCGCCTTCAGGGGCTTGATATCAAGTCTGCATGACTTTCCGCATTCGATTATCACTTCATCGCCCACAGACAATTCAATGTCATGCCCGGCGCTTACGCAATGGTCCAGAGCCTCCTGCCAGCCGGCGGTCTTCGTCCCCGGGGTTCCGGGACCGAAGTCCCCGCTCCCGTCATAGGCGAGGACTATGGTCGGCGATTTCGCCCTGGTTTCCGCTTCCGCCGGCGTAATGAGCGCGCACCGCAACGCCGGCGTTCCGAAGAAAATCGCTGTTCCTTTCATATATATCGTCCTCACAACTCCGGGCGCCTCCCGGCCTCGAACGCGGCCTTCGCGTCATCCGCCGTGAGAACCCTCTCATAAACCTTCAAGCCGCGCATCCGTCCGATGACCTGATACGATCCGGCCGGACCGCCGCTGTACTGCCCGACGTGCAACGGCCCGCCGAACTGCGCGGGGGCTGCCGTTCCCGTCTTCTCCGCTACCAACTGCCCGTTCTGATAGAGCCGCGCGGTCCGCCCGTCAAAAGTCCCGACGATGTGCAGCCACTCCCCCATCGCCGGCTGGCCGCCGTCGCAGTCAATCCCCGCCACATGCCATCGCCACGTTCCGCCCAGCTTCTGAAGGAACCATCCCGAGACCTGCCACTGGCCGCAGCCGAGGACGACAGGCATCTCGCCCGGCGCGTCGAAACGAACCAGACACTCGACGGATATCCTGTGCGTGACGTCGAACGCCGGGCGCTTGGCGAAGGTGACGAAGCCGCCCTTCCGCAGGTCGAGCGCGCCGTCCGCAATGCGCGCCTTGCCCTGGATCGCTCCAGTTTCCCTGCCGCCGGAGATCAGCGCGGCGGAGGCGTCCTGCGCAAAATCAGCCGCGAACACCGGCTCGCGGATTTCCGGCAGAGGCGTCGCGCTCGCGGTCTCCGAATCTCCGCTTTCAAATCCGCGCCGGTTGACCGCGCGCGCCATGTATGCCGATTCGGTTCCGGCGGGGGCGCTGTTGTCCGCGTACGTCAGGGGCAGGATCGGCTCCCCTGTCAATCTCTCGAATCCGGCTGAATCCTTCGTCCTGCGGTAGACGTGATATCGCGCCAGGGAATCCCCCTGCTCCGCCCAGCGCAACGCGACTCCGCCGCGCTGCGGAGTCGCGCTCAGTCCGACGGGCGCGGGGGGGGGGCACGCCTGCGGGACTTCCACGCTCGCCCGGATCGGCGCGCTTCTTTCGCCTCCCGAAACGAGGATCAACGCGTAATGCCGAACGCCCGGCTGAGCCTCCGCGTCCTCAAGCTCGAAGAGCGTCGTGGCGGTCAGGAGCGTGTCATCCCCCGGCTTGAAGTCGGGGGACGCGCCCCTGTGCAGTTCTGCGGACAGGCCGATCGTTCTGGCGGAGCGCTCCCATGAAAGGCGAACAACCGCGTCGCTATCCGTCCTGGCGGAGAGTTCCGGCAGAGGCGACGGCATAGGGGGGGGGATGAGCTGCCGGGGCAGGCCGGGGCGGATTTTCGCGCCCGGCATGTCGGAGCGCGGCTTCTGCAGCGCCTCCCTGCGCCCGTCCCGGATGATGTCGAGCATCGCGCGGTAATGCGGGTCGTCCGTCGAGGCGAAGGACACCACCGGATCGCCGGACCTGTCCGGCGGTGCGTACGGCTTCGGAGCGAAATGCTCAAGCGGCATCGCGCCGTGCAGATAGACGCCGCCTATGATCGTTCTCACGCGCTGTCTGTTCGGATCGGGCTTGCGGGCGCGGCACCAGCCAAGGCCTCCCCCTCGGGCGCCTGGGGCCAGCGGCGCGCGCAGAATGCGGCTCATCTCCGGTTTTTCAAGGTTGAACCAGTCGTTCTCGAATGAGGCATCCTGATGGCATTCCGCGCAGCCGGCCGCAGTCATTTCCGTCACCAGCGCGCTCCGCGTCCCCTGCCAGGATTGAACACTGCATCCGGCGTCCGTGTAGTCCCACGTCCCGTGATAAAGCCCGTTCGAGTCAATCCACGCCATGATGAGATCGCGCTCGGTCCGCGTCAGATCGGGTATGCGTCCGTCATGCCCGCTGAGGATTCTCCGCGCCATGGGGGCCGCGCCGGAGCCGTGCGCACGGGTCGGGAGGATTTTCGCGGACCAATACGACGTGCCGTTCATGCAGTCAATGCCCGCGATCAGGTGCGCCGTCAACTGCGTCTCCCGGCGGCTCGTCAGGTTCTCATAACCGATGTTGAAGTACTCCGTCCATCCGCCGCTGAGGTCAAGCGCGGCGTTGATGCCCTCCTTCCCGCCGTGACAACGGACGCAATGCCGGTCCAGGATCGGCTGGACCATGCCGGGGAAGTCCACGTAGCCGCTCCCCCATGATTCCGGCTCGAGCTGCGACGGCTCCCGGTTGATCGCCTTGCTGCGGCCCAGATTGGACGGCGTCGAGTATTTCTCCTCGTGGCAGCCGATGCACGAGCGAGTCACTCCCGGCGCGGCCTGCACGAACGTCCTCATGCTGCGCACCAGCGTCCCCTCCGCGTCAAGCGCCTGAAGGTAGACGGCCCGCCCGCATGGGACTTCAAAGTAGGCCGAGCCGTCATCCTCGACCGGGACGACGCCGAGGTAGTTCTTCACGCTGAAGGCCAGGACGCCGCTGACGAGGAAGGTCTGATTGAAGGCCCCGCCCGGCGTCGCGCTTGCGCGTGATGTCTCCTCGATCACCCTGATCTTCTTCACCTCCCCGCGCTTCACGCCGTCAAGTCCGTTGTAGATGTCCTGGACATAGAAGCGCCCCGTCCGGCGCGAGGGATCGGCCACGCTGATCGGCGCGGACGGCCTCTGCGTCGGCCTGATCGGGATGGGATTGTGACAGTCAATGGCGTCGTCGGAATAGACGACGGCGCGGCGTCCGGCGCGGTCAATCATCATGATCGCGTTAGGCTTGCCGTTCGCCGGCTGGCCGCTGTATAGGACGACGTCGCGCGAGATCGGCCACGGCTCGCAGGACTCCCCGCCGTCGTATGTCGGGGCGTCGTGATGCTCCAGGTTGAAGATGGCGTCGGGGGAGTTCTTCCCCGCGCGCATGTTGATGAAGGCGACGCTTCCGCGGGGAGGGGAGTTGTGCGGGGTGAGCGTTCCGACGAGCAGGTCCGGCTCCCCGGGAACCGGGCGCGCGTCCAGGATCGCCTCCGGATGGACCATGTTATTGGCGTAGACGGCCTCCTCCGCGGCGCCGTCCGGCATGATCGTCCAGAGGCTCTGCTGCGTCAGGGCCGTCTTGTCCACGTATTCCCATCGCCCGTGCAGGATGCGCCCGTCGGGCATGACGCACGGATCGAATTCGTTAACATTGTTGACGGAAATGGCATGGACGCCAGAGCCGTCCGCGTTCATCACGTGCAGAATGTCCACGCCGGTGTTCGCGCAGGGTACAAGGCCGTTCAGCCGGGTCGAGGTGAAGACGATCCGCCCGTCGGGCAAATAGGCCGGGTTGAGGTCGTGATATCCGCCGTAACCGCCCTTATAGTCGCAGCAGCACGACCCCGGATCGGTTATCCGGCGCAGGCCCTTCCCGTCAATGCCGATTTCGTAGACGCTCGTCGAGCCCGTCGCGGAGGGCTTGTGGCAGAAGAGGAATTTCGTCGCGTCCCATGAGAGGTCCGGCTCGCTGTAGATACCCTCGCCGAGAGTTTCCGGGGTGGTCGGGTCAATCACGGGGCGGATTCGCTGCTCCGCGCGCGGGGCGGACGGGTTTTCGAGGATGTAAATGCCGCCGCCGGGATGCCATTTGTAGTAGGTGTCATAGATGTGAAGGCCGACGTAGTTGAAGCGTTTTGCGAAGAGGATCGGCGCGTCGAGCATTTTCACGAGGTCCGCGCCGTCCTCGGCCGGCGCGTCCGCGGCAAGGCTCAGCGCGATGACGGGGCATGATAGAAACGCTGCGGCAAGCATCAGGACAACGCGCAACGGCGCGATATGCCGGACGCGATATGCCGGTTTTCCATGATCCGCCGCGCGCGGCTCCATTTCTCCCAAGCGAGAGAGCGAATCGAATCGGCGGACGGATTCCAGACAAATGACGCGACGCACAGATTTCATCCGATGAGTCCTCCAGTAACTTCGATAATGATTCTAATACGCCGGTGGGGCCGTGTAAATGAACACGGGGGCGGGGCGGATCGAGTCAGGAATATGAAGCCACAGAAAAGGAAGCGAGGCTGTAATTTGGAATGTATAGGTCTGTTTTGCGTCCGTCTTCTCTGGAGACGCGCTTTTTTACCGCCAGCAATTTCGGCGTTATGGCGATGGATTATGAAAAGCAGAGAGAGCATGGCGTTTCCAGAAGCTGATTCCACTTGTTTTCCATATTGACTGATTCGACAAATCGTAAGACACTAATATTCGCGTCATCTGCCGCAGCAGGAAAAAGCTTTTTGGGGAATGGAGGACAATCCGATGAAGATCAACGGGCTTCTGGCATGGGTGTCAGTGGTTGTCCTGGCCGGGGCGTGCCACGCTGGAGTTCTCTTCCATGTCGAGTCAGACAGCTTCAGCAGCGGATGGGCGTTCAACACCACCAGTTTTGTCGGGCCGGGCAGTTCCGTCTCGATGACATCGCTGGCCGGAGACGGTAGCCCGGCCTCGCCATGCCTGGTCATAACGACGCACACGGGACCATCCGCGTGGGGCGTAGGCCGCTGTAATGCAATGGTTTTCGATCCCTCGACGGGCGCCATCCAAGACGTGTCCTTTGAACTCAATTGTCGCAGCATAACGGCCTACGGCGACGGACAGGCCTACACCTTTGTTGCCTACCAGAACGGCGTCTACTACACCACGACGCACGTGGCGCCCTACCCCGTTACCGGTCCCTCGTCGAGCTGGCATACCGTGTCTTCGGGGGTTCTTGCGGCTGATGACTTTGTCCGTTGGACGAGCTACAACGCCTGGGACATAACTTCGCATCCTGATTTCAGTTCGTCCGGCCTTCCCATCACGTTCGGTTTCGGGGCCGGGAACGCCCTCAGCGCCGCTTTCACGAATCGCTACGACCATTTCGTTATGGATCTGAACACTGTGCCGGAACCGGGTAGTATCGCGCTGTTGGGGCTGGGGGTGGCGGGACTGGCGGTCCATCGGCGGAAGAGAAACCGGGGTCATCTGGATTTTTGATTTCTGGGGATATCATTCTTATCTCAACTGCGTCCTTCCGCTTCGAACCCGGTTTGAGCCGCTTCAGCGTTTGCCCACGATCCTCTTTGCCGCGCCCGGCAGCTCCGTCACAACTCAGGGGAACAGGCGACGGCGCCAGGCTATCCGGTCCGGTCACGGCTCCGGCTTTGCCTCGACTTCATAAACATACATTATCGAGCGATTGTCATCCGGTATGAAATACGCCCTCAGCCCCGCGCCGGACGCCTCGATAAGGAACGGATTCTGGGTCATGATCCTGCCCTTTTCCGTCCACAACGTGATCGGGACCTGGTGAACCGGGCAGCCGGACCGGACATCCAGCATTTCGATCCCCCCGAGCGTGAACTTCGGCGTCAGGATGTCGAGCGTCGGGGCGGGACTTTCCGCAGCCTTCCCCACTTGATGAGGTTCGGGAGCGGGTTCAGGCGGGCGATATCCGCTCAACCCGCTGCAAAGAATATAGGGCGTCCCCGGCAGGCCCTGAACGTCCTGAAAATCCACGTAGTGACTGCCGTTGGCGCGCTTCGTCGGATGGTCGGGGTTGGTCGCGGCGACCTCCCCGTCACGTTTTTCCGTCTTCCAGGTGTAGAATCGGCGGGAGCCCCAGCTTACGGCGAAAAGCGTCCCCGTCGCGGCGTCATGAGTGATGGCTCCGAGGTGGTCGGGGAAGGTGAAGAGCCTGCGCGCCTGGAAAGTGTCCGGATTCACGCGATAGACGACTGAACTGCTGTCCGGACGATACTCGGCGACGGAGACCCATATGGCATCCCCGTCCCAGTCAATGCCGCCGGGATGGTACATCGCCCCCTCGCCCAGGCGGGCATCGCGGACCAGGCTGCCGTCCTCCCTGAACTCAAAGAGATGCCCCCTGCCCTGCCCGATGATCCGACTGACGACGTCAACCGAGGAGAGGAAGAAGCGATCCCCGACGCGCGTCATGCCCTGAGGGTGGAAGGTGTCGAACTGGAGGGGGACGGCCTTGATCCGCGTCCAGCGGGAGCCTCTTGAAAGCGCCCGGAAGCGCTCCGCTATGACGGTCCCGGGGCCTGGATCAGCGGCGCGGGCCTCAGAAGCCAGGCAGACGCCCGCCAGGAGGAACGCCGCCAGGCCGGCATGAAATCCGAGTGATGTATAGCACATTGAAAACACCTTCAATGGACGGCTTCCGGACGGGTTTCATGCCCGCGGGGAACGTCGTAGTGTCCTGAAACGCTTGACTGTCTGCCGGCGCGGGCTTAGAATAGGGCAAGCTCAGGCCTGTTTCAAGTCTAAGTCGTGAACAGGAGAGGAGTAATGGAGGCCTGAACCACGATCTTCCAGCCGACGCCGCGCATGCAAGACACGGCGCAGCGAATGAATGCCGCCATGTTCGATGATCACATGAAGAGGTAAGCGCATATGCAGATCTCGATTTCCGGGCGACACGTTGAGGTTACTGAACCGTTGAAGGAACACGCCCGCGCGAAAGCGGAACACCTCCTGAGGTTCTGGAACAGGATCGAGTCCATTGACGTAACGCTCAATGTTGACAATGGGCGCAAGCTGGCCGAGTTTGTCGCGATGGGACCGAAGGGCAGCAGGTTTGCCTCCCACGCCGACGAGTCGGACATGTACCAGTCCATTGACGCGGCTGCGATGAAGCTGGAGAAGCAGATACGCAAGTGCCATGACAAGATTGTCGAGAGCCGCGTCAAGGGATCGCGCAGATCGCGCGCCAGGTCCAAGGAGCAACAGGCGTGAAGAACAACAGTAGCCGCCGGGGCGCCGGTCGCCCCGGGGCAAAGGAAGGTCCGTCCGGCGCTGGCGATTCAGCCGCCGCGCGGCCTGATAGAGAGACAACGAAAATGAAGCTTTTGGATTTCATCAGCGCAAAGGCGGTGCTGCCCGCCATGAAGGCCACGGACAGGGACTCGGCGCTAGTCGAGCTTGTGGAGGCGCTCCGCGACGCGGGGCTGGCCGGTCCCAGCCAGGTCAAGCCCCTTGTGGACGCGCTGACCAAGCGGGAACAGCTCGGTAGCACGGGGATAGGCAAGGGCATAGCCGTGCCGCACGCCAAACACGCCTCGGTCAAGCAGGTTATCGGGGCTGTGGGGCGTTCGGCGACCGGCATCGAGTTTAATGCGCTTGACGGCGCGCCGGTCTATCTTCTTTTTCTGATAATCAGCCCGCCGGACGCCGGAAGCGATCATCTGAGGGCGCTGGAGCGGGTGTCCGCGCTGATACGCAACGACGACTTCAACCGGTTCCTGCGAACCGCGCCGGACGCGCAGGGCATGGTTGACGTGCTCAAGGAAGTTGACGAATCCTGAAATGCCGGGGGACAGGCCGGAGATCATGGATCCCGCAGCGGAAGGCGAAGCGGCGGTTGGGGAGAACGGTTGCGCCCGCAAGGTGGTGATAACCCACACCAAGGGTCTGCACCTTCGTCCTTCCACGCGCGTTTCCGCAGCCGCAAGAAAGTTCCAGTGCGACGTGCGCATCCGCGCAAACGGGAGAGACGTATCCGCAAAAAGCATAATTGAACTGATGGGCCTGGCCGCGGAGCAGGGGACCGAACTCTCCGTCCGCGCCGAGGGTAAGGACGCGGCGGAAGCCGTCAACGCAATCGTCGAACTGGTCAGGACCAATTTCGGCTTCGGCCCGGATGATATCTGATGGAGATTCGAAGAGGCATAGCCGCGTCCCCTGGAATCGCCATACGCGAATCCTTCGTGCTGGACTCCGAAGGTGTCCGGTTCTCCCGGATCGCCATCTCCCCCGAAGAAGTTCCCCAGGAAAAGGAACGCATCGAGCAGGCGTTCGCCAAGGCGCTGTTCGAGGTGGACGAGCTGACGCAGCAGGTCGCCGACCGTATCGCCCCGCGCGTCGCGGAGATTTTCTCGGGCCACGCGGCCATGCTTCAGGACTCCAACTTCCTGGAGGAATTCAAGGAAGCCGTCCAGGAATACAATATCAGCGCCGAGGTTGCCGTCTCAAGGGTCATACGCCGATGGCGTCGCATCTTCCAGGAGAACGATTCCCTGGCGATGGTCGCCTCGGACATGAACGACCTGGAGCGCCGCCTCCTGCGCATACTGACCGGAAGGCGCCGCGAAGACCTTAAAAACCTCAATCACGAGGTCGTCATCGTCGCCCGCGATCTCGGTCCGTCTCAGACCGCTTCCCTTGACACGAACATGGTCAAGGGTTTCGCCACCGACCTTGGCGGCCCGGCCAGCCACACGGCAATCGTGGCCCGCGCGATGAACATCCCCGCAGTCGTCGGCCTGGAGAACATAACAGCCGACGTGTCCGGCGGCGACGTCCTCATCGTGGACGGCTCCACCGGCGTCGTGATAATCAACCCCGACGAGGAGACGCTGGAGGAGTACCGCAGCCGCCAGAGCGTCTACGAGAGCCGGGACCGCTCGCTGCTGGAACAGTACCGCGACAAACCCGCCGTCACTCCCGACGGTGTGAAGGTGGACATTTTCGGGAATATAGAATTTCCGAAGGAGGTGCCCGGATGCCTTGCGCACGGCGCGGAGGGCATCGGACTCTACCGGACCGAATTCCTGTACCTGGCCAAGGAGCAATCCCCCACCGAGCAGGAGCACTTCGACGCCTATCTCAAGGCCATAAAATTCCTGCACGGCAAGCCGATCATCATCCGCACGATGGACCTGGGGGCGGACAAGTTCGTGGGGCACGATCTTGACTCGGAGCGCAATCCCTTCCTGGGATGCCGCTCCATACGCTATTGCCTGGCCAATCCCGAGCTGCTGCGCACGCAGTTGCGGGCCATACTCAGGGCGGCGCAGTTCGGCGACGCAAGGATCATGTTCCCCATGATAAGCACGGTCCAGGAACTCCGCAGCGCCAGGGCGATAATGGCCGAGGTTATCGAAGACCTTGAGAAACAGGGCATTCCCCACCAGGCCGACATCGAGGTCGGCGTCATGATCGAGGTCCCCAGCGCGGCGATAATGGCCGAGGAACTGGCCCGCGAGGTCTCCTTTTTCAGCATCGGCACCAACGACCTCATTCAATACACGCTGGCCGTTGACAGGAACAACCGCCGCGTTGCGCACATGTACAGCCCGGCGCATCCCGCCGTCCTCAGGCTCATCAAGATGACCGTGGACGCGGCGGAGAAGCACAAGATCAGGTGCGGGCTATGCGGCGAAATGGGCGGGGACCTTAAATTCACGATGCTGGTCCTGGGGCTGGGCCTTCGGCAGGTCAGCGTGTCCCCCGCGCTGGTCATCCCCGAGATCAAGAAAATAATCAGGTCCGTCCCGATGGAGAAAGCCCGCGCATTTGCGGATCAGGCGCTGGCCGCCAGCGACCCGGCGGAGACCGACGATCTTATACGTCGGTTCAACCGGGAGATGATGCCGGACATGTTCAATTAACCGCCCCCCGCTGACCCGGCAAATCTCAGAACTGCCCCGCCAAAATCTTAATCGCCCGGCCTTCCAGCTTTATAAAATTCCGCCGGCGCAACAACGACAGAATGAAGAGGGCCAGCGTAACCGCCCATGTTGCGGCGCTTATTGCCGCCCCCATGTAGAAAGGCTCTGAGATGAATTCAAACCGGACCTCATGGTCCCCCGGGCCGATATTTAACCCCCTGAACAGAACGTCAACCGGAATGATCGGCGTCTCAACGCCATCAACCCATGCCCTCCAGCCGGGATAATACGTGTCCGCGAGAACGAGGATGCCGTTCCCGTTAAGCCTGACCCGGAGGCAAACCGTGTTGGCGGTGTATTCCGGCAGTCCGATCTCGGCGCTTGTCGCGCAGTCAGGCAACGCGGCTGGAGCCGTTGAAATCTCTGCATCATTCTCCGTTTCGAGTATCGCCACGCCCCGCAGGTCGTAAATCCCCTTCCAGACGGCCTCAGCCCCCTGCCACTGTTTCAGTCTTGCCCATTTCGTCGCGACCCATGCGCGGTCGAACCTGAGATCATCCGGCACGGGCTGCGACGACGCCCTGAATCGCAGATCGAGACTGGGAATGGGGTCAACCCGGAATTCGCGGAATACGCCCATAAGGCCGAGAATCCTCGCGCGGGACTCCGGGGAGGAATCGGGGGCGGACAACGGCAGGGTCAGCAACGTCCATCGCCAGGGCCATATCGGTCCCATCCCCCAGGCCGAGAAATCCGGTCCGGCGTGATTGAGGTACGGCACGCGCAATGATTTCAGCGTCAGGTAGGTCTGCGCGTCCCGGCAGCCGTGAAGCCCCCCCAGAACCGAGGACGCGTTAGTTGTCCACCAGCGCGCCATCGGCGGGACTTTCTCCGCGCCTGGAGGCGCGCCGGCGTCGGCCAGAGCCACGTCAACGTCAGACGTCACCCATAACGGTTTGCCGATGTGAATAAGATCAACCAGCATGATTGCGAGAAACGCGACGATCGCAATCATCCCCCGCGTTCCCGGCCAGGCCGCGCGCTCCATCGGCGTTGCCCGGGGAATGCTCGATCCCGCGCCGGGGGCGACATCCCGAAGCGCCCACGCGGCCCAGGCGCAAAGCGCCAGCGCGACTGCTCCGAACCATCGCAGCGCGTCTAGCACAACCCCGCCGCCGTTCCTGAATGCCTCCTCATGGAGCGGCGAGGAGACCGCCGAATGCGAAACCCCGGCGAAAATGCCGAGCGCCGATTCCGGGGAAATCCACAGCGCCGCATTCAAGAGACAGAAAACTGCCAGTCCGCACCACGCGATTCTGCGGATGAGTCCGGCGACTTTCCGCGCGTCGGGTGATTCCCTTCGCGCCGCAGCCAGCGCGTCCGTCAATGAATGCCAGCCGATTGCCGAACCGACGCTGAGGCCGAAAACGAGCATGACCAGCCCCATGCTCGGCCATCGGAGCGTTCTGAAGGGCGGAAAAAGATCGTAGGCCGCGCCCATGACGGGAAAGTATCTGCCCAGCGAGAACGCCGCGCCGGAGAAGATTCCCGCAATCGCCAGGAAGCGAAGACGGTTTGCGCCCGCGCCCTCCGCAAGGGATTCGGGCGACGACCTGCGCAACAGCGCAATCAGCGTCAGAGGCAGCGCCGCAAGCCCGGCGTAACACGCGCCGTTCCAGTGCCAGCCGACGCGGGTGTTCCAGAAACTGGAAGGTTCGGAGTTCCCGAAAAGGTTCGGGATCAGCAACGTCAGGAAGTGGGCCGGCGGCAGGCTGTAGCGCGTCGCCGCCTCCCAGTTCAGGCCGATGGCCCTGCTGCTCAGGCGCGAGTATTCCAGCAGCGGCGCCATGAAATACGCGCTGAAGCACAGAGCGAAGAAACAAGCCAGCGGCGGAGCGGCCAGGAGAATCGCGATCCTCGCCCTTCCGGCTCTTGCGCGGACGGCGTTCGCAAAGTCGAAAAGCCACGTGAAAGCCAGCGCCAACCCGCAGAATCCCAGCACCTGGACCTGGTTGCCGTTGATCTGAAGGCTCAGCGCCAGGCCGGCGAGCAGAAGTGACAGGAGGGACTGGCGGCGCAGCGCCCTCTCCCATGCCATGAGCGACAGCGGCATCAGGCTCGTCACGAACCCCGCCACCGGGAACTGAAGGCGCATGAGCATGTGCGAATTGAGCATATAGACCAGCCCGCCCATGACGCAGACGACAACGGACGCAGAATGCGTCCTCAAATACAGATACATCAGGAACCCGGCCGCCCATATGTGGACAAGCTGAACAGCGGTCCAGACCGCGCCCCCGGAAAACAGGAGGGATGGGACGGCCAATCCGGGATAAATCAGCGTGCAGGAGTAGATGCTCGGAACATAGGGTTCGCCGCAGGAATTGAATGGGTTCCAGAGCGGAATTTCGCCGGAATGCAGCGCCCACTTCAGGAAGGTCGGGCTGTGCGCGCCGTACATCGTCTGATCCGACATCATCGGATAACGCCCGCCGAAAACCATATCACTGTAGAGATACAGGACTATCGCCAGAAAGAACGCCGCGCAGCAGAGGTCCGCGGCTACGCGCTCTTTCCTTGAAGCCGCCGTCTTTTTTTTAATGTCGTCTGGCATGTTTCAGGACGGCGCTGGAAAGGCGCATCCGGCGACGCGGCTATTCCCTGGCCAGGATGCAGATGCCGGCGGCGTCAGCCACGCGCGCGGTCTCCTCCCGGTCCAGGACGATTGTCCTGCCGGCCTGCACGGCCAGGACGCTTGCCTTAGCCTGTTTGAGCGTCGCGGCTGTTTTGGGGCCGATCGTCGGAATGTCGAAACGCTCGTCGTGATTGTGCTTGGCAACCTTGATGGCCACCACGTTGCCGCGTCCGAGTTCGCCGCCGCGCAGCAGAACGGCGTCCGTCCCCTCGACCCCCTCCACGGCGATGACGCACTGCTCCTTGACGACGATAGTCTGCCCGATCTGCATCCGGGCGATCTCCTTGGCTATCGGCCAGCCGAACTCAATGTCGCGCAGCTCGGACTCGGTCGGCTTGCGCTTCGTGATGCATCCGGCCTCGATGAGCACTTCCGGGCAGTAGAGGACCGAACTGACAAGCTCAATGCCCTCCGAGGCAAGCTCCTCGGCCAGCAGGCCCAGGATGTCATGATCGCGCTTGCTCACGGCCTTGCCGAACCAGAGCTTGAGCGTGCGCGCGTCCGGGGCGTAGTTGAGGATTCTGCGCGGGTCGTAGATGCGGCCCTTCGTGACGCCGCCGCAGAGCGCGACGCGCGAGACGCCCTCCTCCCGGAATATCCTGATCCAGCGCCCCAGTTGCGCAAGGCCGGTCCAGTGGATGGCGTCAACGTGGCCTTCAAGGTCGGGGGAGGCCTCCCCCTTCAGGGCGACTGCCACAACGCGGCGCCCCGCCTTCCGCGCGCCGTCCGCGAAGGAGAAGGGGAAACTGCCGTTGCCGGCGATTATGCCGACGGAATCCGCTTTCGTCTTCGCGTCATTCTGTCCAACCATCAGGCAGGCCTCATAAGGCGATGCGCCGCGCGCGTCACACGTTAAATCTGAACTCGACCACGTCGCCGTCCTTCATGACGTAGTCCCGGCCCTCGAGCCTGACGCGCCCATGCGCGCGGGCCTCCTTCATGGAGCCGTGCTGCTTCAGATCGTCGTAGGCGACCACCTCCGCGCGGATGAACCCTCGCGCCATGTCCGTGTGAATCTTGCCTGCGGCGGTCACGGCGTTATCTCCCTCGTTGATCGTCCAGGCGTGAACCTCCGTCGGCCCCGCGGTCAGGAACGTGGCCAGCTTCAGGAGCGCGTATCCCTTGCTGACAACCTTGTCGGAGCTGAAGTTCTTTATCCCCATGTCCGCCATGAACTCGGCGCGTTCCTCCGGGCTGAGGGCGCGCAGTTCCATCTCGACCTTGCCACACATGGCCACGACGCGCTCAGGCGGGACGCCCAGCGCCGCCGCCCAATCGTCCCGGCCAAGTTCGTCCTCGCCGACATTGACGATGCAAAGCTCCGGCTTCAGCGTCAGGAAGCCGAAGCTGCGCGTTTTCTTGCTCTCCTCGTCGCTCATGGCCGCCTCGCGCAACGGCCTCTCCGCGTCAAGCGTTTCCTTGAAGCGGCGCATCAACTCCAGTTCGGCCTTGTCCTCCTTCTGCCGGACGGTCGGGCGCAGGACCTGTTTTTCGAGTTTCTCGATTCGCTTTTCCACGCCGACCAGGTCGGTGAGGATCAGTTCGGAATGAATTTTCGCCAAGTCGCGCCGGGGGTCAATGCCGCCGTCGGGACGCGGCACGCTCTCGTCCTTGAAGGAGCGCAGAACGACGGCGATGGCGTCCGCCTCCCGCAGGGCCGCGATTGCGGAGGAGGGTTCCGCGTTGGCGTCGGTCGGGGCAGCAAAGGCCCCGGCGACGTCCATGAACTCGATGGTCGCCTGGACGTATTTTCTCGAGTCGTAAAGTTCCTGGAGGAAGTCCAGCCGGGCGTCCGGGACCTTCAGCACGGCAAGGTTGAAGTTGCCCGGGCCTGCGAAGCTGCCCACCTGGCTCTCCGCGCCGGTAATCGCGTCGAAAACAGTGGTCTTCCCGCACTGGGGCAGACCGATGATGCCGATTTTCATGAAAGCGTATCTCTTATTGGGGACGTTACCCTATTTCATGTTTGGTTATTAGAGACCTGCCCTAACAGTCGCCCAAAAAATAGGGTAACGTCCCCAATAACCATCACAACTTCATACTACCACGCACCGGGAGGCGGGGCAATGCCGTTTCCCCCCCCGCGCTTTTTTGAGCTTATCTGCCACATTTATAGAGTCCCCCCTATTTCTCCGGTTTTCACACGGTTTTCAACTCTTGCACTCGGCGAGTGGAAGGCATACAATTCGTTTTTCCACGCGTTGCCCTATTCTCGCCTGGGATAGTGTCCTTGCGCATTCTCCTGGCCAAATACGAGCATCCTGAGATAGACGAGGTCGGGATAGCCATCCTTTCGGCCGTTGTGAAAAAGCATGGCCACGAAACCCGCATGGCCATAGCGACGAATCGAAGGTCAATGCGCTCGGCTATGGAATGGCGCCCGGACATCGTGGGGATCAGCTTCACGACGCCCGAGTGCGACGTCTCCTCGCGCATCGGCAGGAAGGTGCGTGAGCAGTTACCGAAGGCCTTCATCATCTGCGGCGGTCCTCACGCCACGTTCTTCCCCGGATACCTGGAAGAGAACGCGTGGCTCGACGCATTGTGCGTAGGCGAGGGAGAGGGGGCCCTCCTGGACCTGGCGGACGCTCTTGAGGCGGGTGAAGATCCCGGCGCGGTGCGCAATCTGTGGGTACGGGACGGCGACAAGATACGGCGCAACGAACTACGTCCGCTGGTCGAAGATCTCGACTCTCTGCCTTTTCCCGACCGGGAAATGCTCTACAGGGCCTTTCCGCCTCTGGCCGCGCAGGGGACAAAGGCGTTCTTGACGTCGAGGGGCTGTCCCTATTCGTGCAGCTACTGCTTCAACGACCGCTACAAGAGCCTCTACAGAGGACTCGGAAGCTATGTGCGCCAGCGTTCCCCCGGCAACGTGGTGGAAGAGATTTACAACGTCAGGAAGGACTACCCGCTCGATCATGTCCTCATAGTGGACGACACCTTCGGCAGGACGGCGAAGTTCGTCCGGGAATTCACTGATATCTATTCGCGCGAAGTCGGCCTGCCGTTTTCGGTGTGCCTGCGGCCGAATATCGTTTCGGAGGAGGTCGTCGAGTCACTCCGGAAGGCCGGCTGCAACTCCGTCCTGATCGGCATCGAGTGCGCCGACGACAGGATGCGCACGGAAGTACTGCGCAGGGACATATCCCGCGGACAAATGGTCGAAGCGCTGGCGATTCTGCACCGCGCCGGCATACGAACCTGGACGATGAACCTTATTGGCAACCCGGGCGAGTCGCTTCGGGCAGCCTACGACACGCTGCAGTTCAACATAGACAACAAGGTGAGTTGCGCGCAACCCTTCATGTTACAGCCTTTCCCTGGCACGGCGGTTCACGAGTACGCGCGCGAGCACGGCCATCTCAAGGCTGACATGGACGGCAAGAACGTCAGCAATGAGTATGCCGCCTCTCCACTGGAGTTCGCAAACCCCGGCGAGAAGCGCAGAATGGAGAATCTGCACAAGTTCTTCACGCTTGCAGCGCGTCATCCCTGGACGCTTCCGCTGGTCAAGCTCATTTGCGCGGGGCCAAGGCTGCGCATATACAAGGTTTTCATGCCCCTTTACAACGTATGGGTGTTGAGGACGCGCGTGTTTCGCTACCGCTTCCGGCCCGCCGAACTGCTCGTGGCCTGGAAGAGACTCTACTCGTTCTCCCAATGGATGCGGTGAACAGGTGACTGTGGGGCTGTTGAAAAAGGCTATTGATATAGATAAGATGTAAGCGAGATAAGACAGAGAGGCGGATAATGCGAAATGGGGGATGGATGGAGGGAGCCTGTGATAGGCAAGAAGCAGCGCGGACAGGAGGAGTTGTTCCTCTACTGCAAGCTTGGCGATCTGGTGCCGGAGGAGCACATACTCAAGCGCGTGGGCAGGGTCATTGACCTGTCGTGGCT
>JAKLEA010000001.1 GCA_022711755.1 Planctomycetota bacterium | reverse complement strand
GCAATGATATAGGAGGACGGTTGTTTGTGCCGACGCCTGGAGCTGGGATAGTGGCGCTGACGGCGGTTGGGGCGTTGCCGCCGGTGATGACGGACGGGTTTGAGGATTTGGAGATAGTGGGCAACACGGTGACGGGAGTGGCCAATGAGGGGATAGCGTTGTTGAGTCTGACGGGAGAGAGCGGGTTTGGCGGCGCGACGCAGATAGTTGGCAACGTGATAAGTGATGTGTCGTCAGGCGGGGGGGGTACGGTTCCCGCGGAGTCGGGCGGGATAGTAATTGGCGGCCCCGCAGACGCAGGCTCCATCCTCATCGCCGACAATACCATCAATAACTCCGCAACATACGGAATCCTGATGACAGGGCCGTCGGCTGACGTCACGATCAGCGAAAATCTGATCGGAGGAGCGCACCTGAAGGGTATTTCCTTGCAGAACGTCGGCGCTGCAGTCATCCAGTGGAACGCGATTATAGGGTCCTCTGAAGTCGGCATTGAAATGGCAGGCGCTTCGGCCATGAGTTCGATTGAGGGGAACCTGATTTTTGGGTGCGGGACCGATCCGGGCGCAGATCATGCCGGAATACTGCTCAACAGTGTGACCGGGCCGTTGAGCATCATGGAAAATGCAATTGCCTGCAATGCCAACGGCATAGTGTCAGGAGTTCTTGGCGATTCGAATTCATACTCAACGGGCGTGACGGCCATGTGGAATGCCATGGCAGGCAATGCCGGTTATGGCGTTTTGAACAGGTATGATAATCCTTCAATTACGACTGACAGGATTGATGCGCGCGGCAACTGGTGGAACTCGTCAGACGGCCCGAACGGCGTTGGACCAGGGCGCGGCGATGCGGTAAGCGCGAACGTTCGCTACCTGCCGTGGCTCAGTGGCAACAGCCTGGTTGAACTCAATCCGGTAGACGATCTTGGCGGAGGCGTTACTGAGAATCCGAACGCTTCGGTAATCTCATCCGGCCTCGCGCCTGATGAGGCAGTCATCGTCTATAACGCCAATGCCCTCGAAGGGATGAAGAACAGCGATGCACTGGGTGATTTCATCTTTGCATTCGGAATTGACGGCGGAAGCGAGTTGGTCGAGGGCAATAACCATATCGCTATGCTGCAATGGGATACGGTCAATCACACCGCATACTATGACGATGTGGATATCACATACATATCCATACCGCCCACGGTTGACATTGACCTCCAGGCTGCAAGCGATACGGGCGATTCAGATACCGACAATCTGACAGCTGATAACACGCCGACATTCGATGTGACGGTCAACAAGGGCGGTTTGATCGAGATTGACTACAACGGCGATAGCGTGATTGATGCATCTTTGAGTGTTGCCGATGCGGGCGTATATCAGTTCACGCCGTCCCCGGCTTTGATTGACGGCGCGTATCCGGTTAATGTCAGTTTCACCGATAGCTACAGCCGGGAAGCCACGGACAGCGATCCGGTGACGGTGGACACGGTTACTGGAGTGACAATAGATCTTCAGGCTGGCAGCGATACTGGCGCGTCGAATACGGACAACATCACGGCTGACAACGCGCCGACGTTTGACGTGACGGTAGCCGAAGCGGGCGTGATCGAGGTTGACTACGACGGCGACAGCGTGATTGACGAGACGCTGCCGGTAGTCGCGGGCGGGACGTACACGTTCACGTCGGCGACGCTGACGGATGCCACGTATCCTGCTGATGTCACATTCACGGACGTTGCGGGCAATACGGCGACGGACAGCGATCCGGTGACGGTGGATACGGTTACTGGAGTGACAATAGATCTTCAGGCTGGCAGCGACACTGGCGCGTCGAATACGGACAACATCACGGCTGACAACGCGCCGACGTTTGACGTGACGGTGGCGGAAGCTGGGTTGATCGAGGTTGACTACGACGGCGACAGTGTGATTGACGATTCGCTGTCGGTGGCGACAGGCGGGACGTACACGTTCACGTCGGCGGCGTTGACGGATGCCACGTATCCTGCTGATGTCACGTTCACGGATGTAGCCGGGAACACGGCTACGGACAGCGATCCGGTGATGGTGGACACGGTTACTGGAGTGACAATAGATCTTCAGGCCGGCAGCGACACGGGATCGTCCAGCACGGACAACATCACGGCTGACAACACGCCGACGTTTGATGTGACGGTGGCTGAGGCTGGCGTAATCGAGGTTGACTACGACGGCGACAGCGTGATGGACGAGACGCTGCCTGTGCTGGCGGGCGGGACATACACGTTCACGTCGGCGGCGCTTGTGGACAACACGTATCCCGCGAACGTCACGTTTACTGACGTAGCTGGGAATACGGCGACGGACAGTGATCCGGTGACAATAGACACAGCCGTTGCAGCGATAACGGTTGATTTGCAGGCCGGCAGCGACACCGGATTCAACGATGACGACAACATCACGGCGGACGACACGCCGACGTTTGACATCACGGTCGGCGAGGCCGGACTGATCGAGATTGACTACGACGGCGACAGCGTGGTTGACGAATCGAGGCTGGTCGGCGCGGGCGGGACGTATGTATTCACGGCTCCCGCGCTGGATGATGGCATCCAGCCGGTTGACGTGGCGTTCACCGACCTTGCCGGCAACAGCATCGCCGACGGGCTTCCCGTGACGATTGACACCGAAGCCCCGACGGTGACGGTTGACCTGCAGGAC
Source organism: Planctomycetota bacterium (assembly GCA_022711755.1). Taxonomy (GTDB): domain Bacteria; phylum Planctomycetota; class Brocadiia; order SM23-32; family JAKLEA01; genus JAKLEA01. Next base: position 468,186 of record JAKLEA010000001.1, on the reverse strand, counting down.
GGCAGCGACACCGGGCTTTACGATGACGATAACATCACCTCAGACAATACGCCGACGATTGATGTGACGATCTCCGAGGCCGGATTGATCGCGATTGACTACAACGGCGACAGCGTAATTGATGATTCACTGGAGGTGGCGGACGCGGGAACCTACTCATTCACGGCCCCCGCGCTGGCTGACGGGATGCATCCGGTGAATGTCACGGTCACCGACATAGCAGGTAATGAAGGCGCGGACAACGATCCTGTGACGGTTGACACCGGCGTTCCGAGCGTGGCGATTGACCTGCAGGCTGCAAGCGACAGCGGCATCTCGAACACCGACAACATCACGAACGACAACACGCCGACGTTTGACGTGACGGTGAGCGAAGCCGGGCTGATCGAGATTGACTACAACGGCGACAGCGTGGTTGACGTGTCGCAACTTGTCGGCGGGGCGGGGACGTATGCCTTCACCGCGCCGAGCCTTGCGGATGGAACGCATCCGGCGAACGCGGTCTTTACCGACCTGGCCGGCAACGACTCAAGCGACGGCGACCCGGTGACGATAGACACGGTCGGGCCGCAGGTTACATCCGGCTGGATCGGAAGCACAGATGGGGCTTGGGCGTTAGGCGACATTGACTTTGCAGTGATTGACTCTCAAGGAGGAGTCATTCCGTGGATCAGAATTGACGTAACAGGCTTCGAGTTTGATGATAGCGTCTCCATCGGGGCCGATCCGATGGCGTTCAGCGCCGGATTGAGGCAGGTTTCCATTTCAGCCGTTTCATCACAACCGGCAAGTAATCAGCTTGTTTTCACCTGGTCTGATCCGGACGGCCAGCAGGGCGGTTATCTCGACTACAACTGGATTAAGGTAAAGCTGCTGGCGCCAGGCATCACGGACGTGGCCGGCAACCCGCTGCAAAGCGGCGACTATCTGCGAAATGTCAAGGTCCTGCCCGGCGACATTGACGGCAATGGGCGTGTGCTCGTGGATGACAGAATCGCCCTTGAGAACGCCTTTGGAAGCAGACCGATAGATCCGCTCTGGAATCCGCGGATTGATCTGGATGGAAGCGGCCGCGTGCTGGTTGCCGATAGAATAACGCTTGAATCCTACTTCGGTCTGCGGCTTTCAACGATTGAACCGCTTGAACCGATTGGTTCCGGCGACATGATTGTCAGCCAGGAACTAGCGGTCATTTACGCTGGGCAGGTTGCTGAAATTGGTGACGATCACGATGCGGAGACCGTGTGGGCGCAGATGCAGGAAACGATGGATGCTGTTGAAGGTGACAAGTAACATGTCACAAACAGGAGTACAGTTCTGTTTCACTTGCTGAAACCGGTGTTGAAAAAAAAATTCTGAAAATGGAATTACCATTTGACAAAGCAGTCGGCGATTGGGCATAATCAAGATACATTTAACTAACATTGCCCATTCAATGTTCATGGGAGAGGTTCAGATGACAAAGAGGACTATTCTGTCTGTAGTGGTGGTTGCGTTGTTTGTCTTATCCCGGGCTGTCAGCGCTTGGGAATTGCAGGTCTTTGATCCCACGACCGGATTGCCTCCTGTTGTGGCGCCAGGCGGGACCGTGCAGGTTGTATTCTGCCTGGCAGATGTCAGCGGCCTCACGAACGGTGTGAACGCCATGCAGGTGGATGTCACCATCAATACTCGCTCTGGAAATACCGGAACTGTTGCCTGGGTCAATGATTCGGATGCCGATGGCGGATCCAGGGATATGTGGCGCGCAGATTCTCCGGTATTGAATTATCAGGGAGTGCTCGGGTGGACTGACGGGTATGAAATGCTGATTACAAATCAGACCACGCCCGTGCAGACCGAGGCGACTCCCAGCGTCGGCGTGAATGATTATCTCTGCATGGCCACCATCACCGTGAGCGCCGATGCCACGCCGGGTAACATCTGGGATCTCAACTGGGATGCTTCCCTAACACAACTCGGATGGCATCAGGGCGGCACACAGCAATGGTATGCTGATCAGACAATGACCAACAGCACACTGACGATTGCTGTCCCCGAACCCGGAACTATCATGTTGTTGGGCTGCGGCGCGGTTGGCCTCGCGCTCTACCGACGCAGGAAATAGGCATTCCGGTTCTGATGAGACGGTGAAAAGAGGGCGGGTGAAAACCTGCCCTCTTTTTTTTTATACGAATCAGGAAAAACGCTTGCGCTGCCCGCCCGTGCCTGGATATTATCAGGAATTGTCCAGAGTGCAGGGGATTGTTTCAGCAATGGGTGGCAGGAGATGTTCCGAGATGAAAAGGGCATTTCTGGTAGCGATGTTGGTCGTTGCAGGTGCCGTGTGGAGTCAGCGTGACGCAGTCGCATTTCCGCTGGAAATTGTCAACTGGGGCGGGGATTATGCCGCCGCCAACCAGAATCTACAGAACTTTAATGCAGATACCGTGACGGGGTTGGATCTTGACGGAGACTTGACTAACGACGATGCCAGAAGGGGACGCAACTATAACCGCTCGACAACCATGAGCCCCGCCACCGGTTATGCCGGCACAAGCGCCACCTTCAGCGGCGGCAACGTGGTTGGCCAGTTGAACACCGGCGCGCCAACCGGATGGACCAACGCCCGGATAAGGCAAAACGGCGCAGCAGATGAAATCGAGTTTAACAGAGCGGCCAGCGCTATTTCTTCGCAAACGCACGCGGTAGTTTTGTGGGACAAGACCAACTTCCTCGGAATCGGTCCCACCACGAACATGTACATTGATGCCACAAGCAGTTTTTCAATTACTATCGTAACCCCCGTGGGAAGCAACTGGCAGGGAAGATGGCTTGTTGAAGAAGGCGGCCAACTCTATCTTTCCCAGACTACTTTCGATCCGGGAACGGCGGGTACATATTCATTGACCTTCGGCGCGGCCGATGACGGAAACTGGGCGCTATACAATCCTGCGGGTCTGGCGCAGAATTTCAATCAAGCCGGCGCGACCTATTCTTCACAGAATTTCTCGAACATTACCGCAGTCGGCTTTTACGTTGACAACGATACCTTCGTCACCACGCAATTGCGCACCCGCGTGAACGATTTCAGCGTCACATTGCAGACGCCGGAACCGTCGAGTCTGGCGATGCTGGCCTTCGGGGCGTTTGGTCTGGCGCTATATCGCCGAAAGAAGTAAGCCATAGCGTGGCGCGATTGTTTCGCAAAAGGGCGAGTTTTTTCTCGCCCTTTTTATTGTACGGTTTGGAGGATTCATTTCATTCCGTGATCATGCGAAGTATGATGTTCAAACTGGCCTGAGAGAGAAAACGGATCCGGCATTCCTGCATATGGGAGATGCATGATTCGAATTGCATGCTTGCTTGAAAGGAGACCGTTTAGATGGGGAAGGATAAGAAGGTCGAGTGTCTTGGCGTATTGACATCCGGCGGGGATTGCCCGGCATTGAACGCGACGATAAGAGCAGTCGTCAAAGCTGCAACGGGCGCGTTCGGGATTGACTGTGTCGGCATCCTGGACGGTTTCAGCGGTCTGGTGGAGAACCGGACACGGTCGTTGAGCCTATCCGACGCTTCCGGCCTCCTGACGATGGGCGGGACAATCCTGGGCACGAGCCGCGAGAAGCCACAGAAGTTCCCGGTGGGCAAGGAAATTCTCGACATGACCCAAGTGGCAGTTGACCACTACAATGAGCTTCATCTGGACGGTCTTGTCTGTCTGGGCGGCGGTGGGACGCAGAAGAATGCTTATCACCTGATGACGGAGGGCGGTCTGAACGTCATAACGCTGCCCAAGACGATTGACAACGACGTCTGGGGCACTGATGTCACATTCGGATTCGATACGGCCATGACGATTGCGGCGGAGGCTATTGACAGGCTGCACACGACGGCGGAGAGCCATCACCGCGTCATGGCTGTCGAGATCATGGGGCATAACGCGGGATGGCTGACGCTGGCGGCGGGCGTTGCCGGCGGGGCCGACGTCATCCTGATTCCGGAAATCCCGTACAGCATCGAAAAGGTCGCCGACGCTATCATTGACCGCAACCGGCAGGGCAAGCGATTCAGCATAGTGGCGGTAGCCGAAGGCGTTATGACGAAGGAGGAGGCGAAGGAGGCGGCGAAAGAGGCGAAGAAGGGGAAAAAGAACAAGAAGGGCGATGATGAAGAGGCGGAGGGATGGCAGGAGCCGAAGAGCATCCGGCTTGCCAGGCAGTTGCAGGAACTGACGGGGCTGGAGACGCGGGTGACGGCGCTGGGCCACCTGCAACGCGGGGGAGTGCCGACGCCGGCGGACAGGCTTTTGGCATCGCGGCTGGGAACCCGGGCGGCGGAACTTGCGTCAAAAGGGGAGTTTGGAGTAATGGTTGCGGCGAGGGGAGAGGATTGCGTGCCGGTTCCTCTTGAAGAAGTGGCAGGGAAGAAAAAGGTTGTCCCGCCGGATCATCCGCTTGTGAAGACGGCCAGACTTGTCGGCGTCTGCATGGGCGACTAGCCGTTGAATCGGCGGGCGGATATACTGCCGCTGACGGATAAGGGGCTGATGCATAAATCATGGGCGGAGGACGAGCGATGTTGCTGACTGTTACGCCCGTGCTGGCCGGTCTGAAGCCGGAGGCATGGGTTATGCTAATAATACTGGGTGTGACCTTGTGCGGATTATGCTGGTGGGCATGGACGTCAGCCGGCGCATCTCAGGCCGTGCCGATGGGCAACATCGGCATAGGGATAGTTGCGGTGCTTGGTCTGATGATGCTTGTATATAGGATGGGATATCAGCCTTCGGAAGCGGAACTGGCGAAGCAGGCTGAGGCTGAGGAATTGGCGCAGAAGGCGATGGAAAGAATGATGAACGCCAAACCGGAGGACTTTAAGGACGGGAAGGCACAATTACTGACTGATGATGAGATCAAGAAAATGGCGGGCGGAAATCCGATAAAGGAGAAGCTGCTCCAAGCACAGAACAAGATGGTAAGCCCGATAATGGGGGAGATGGCAAAGACCAACCAGCAGTTAACGCAGCAATTCGCGGATATAAACAAAAGGCTCCAGGAAGAAGAGACTCCGACACCGATTGCGGAATTGGAATCAATGGAGGTCGAGGATCGTGTAATGGCCTGCGCCGACGTAACGCTCTTGATAATGATGGCGCGCGAATGCGAACCGAATGAGCGCCGCCTGGCGATTAAGCGCATGAACATTCTGATGTCCAAAGTCAGCGCACAGCCCCAGGAAATGTTGCCTGACAGATATGACGATGAGGGCGCGATGACGCTGCTGGGCCGTCTGTCAGGATGGCTTGTCGAGCCGGAAAACGCCGTGGTCTATAATTCCAAGGTAGGCAGATACGAATGGGCAAATGCTTCCAGACCAGGCAAGCCGTTTTCATGGAGCGAAGAGGCATCCGGACAATCTGAGTCAATTGCGGAACCGGCTCAGGAAGTCGTAAAGGAATCCCCTCCGAAACCTTCAAAAGAGAAGGCTGTTGAACCTAAACCAGCCGCGAAACCTTCAGCCAAGCCCGCTGCGAGACCCAACTTCGCGCCTGCCTTCAAGTAGGCGGCGGGACGAAGAGGCTACAGGAGAATAAACAGCAACATGCTTCCGCTAATCAGACTGACGCCATTGGTTTGCAGAACTGGACGCGAGGCGAATTTCACGATTGATTGTCCGGCGCGTAATGACATGCTGGTCTCCGGCGCAAGATACCGAATCCACGTGAAATCGAAGGTCAGCACATCTGTAGAGAAGCAGTTGGAAGGTGTGATGACCGTCGGCAATAAATTGATTTTCCTTTACGAACCGCCGATATGCGGGGAGTATGCGGTCATTCTTACAAGGAATGACCAGCCTGTGGAGACTTTCCACTTCTTCGCATTGTCTGAAGAAATGGCGCGGTATCGGCCATATGTCGGGGATTTGCACTCTCATACTACTTATTCGGATGGAAAATGTTCGCCGGGTTTCCGAATCATCCAGGCTCGTCTGCTTGGATTGGATTTCATTGCGATCACGGACCACCGGCGTTTCCCTCCGTGCCTTGAGGCTGCCGAGTTTGCAAAGGCGAATGGGTTGGACATTCTGGTTGTCAGAGGCGAGGAATCGCACCCTGACTATCCCGGCGGGCATATCGTGGCAATAGGCATTCAGTCGCCGGTAGACGAGTTGAAGCTGGATGCCCTGGGCAATCAGGCACAGACATACATTGCGGAACATGCGGCGATCGTGAAGGAGTTGGAAGCCCGGAGCGATCTCGTCCCGGGTTTGAAGCGCGAGTTGTACGCGCAGACGTTATGGCACATTCGCAAGATACATGCGCAGGGTGGGATAGCCGTGCTGGCGCATCCTTACTGGGTGAGCGCGGAAAGATTCGACCTTGACCGGGAGATCTGGCACCAGTGTCTGCGTGACGGGGAGATGGACGCCATTGAACTGTTCGGCGACGTCAAGCCGGAGGACAACAGTCTGGCGGTACAGCGCTGCATGGATCACCTTGCCGACGCCGGCAGAAGGTATCCGCTGGTGGGGTCGTCTGATGTGCACTCAGCGAAATTGGATGATAATTTTGGCAGGTTGTTCACGATTGTATTTGCGGAAGAGCCAAGCGAAAGCGCGGTGATTGAAGCCGTGCTCGCTGGGCGAAGCGTGGCATGTGAAGAATTGGACGGCCAGCCGTTCAGGGCTTACGGACGGTTTGAATGGGTTGAATTCGCGCATTTCCTGAGGCGAAGGTTCCTGCCTGAACACAAAAGGTTGTGCATGGCTGAGGGGCAGTTATGGTATCAGCGCTGTTTCGCGGGAGGGATGCCTGATTCTGTTCTGGATGCGGTTGCGACAGCGCGGATATCCCTTTACGTGGCGCTTTGGGGATGACCGGGCAGGTTCAGCTTCTTGCCACGCAGATACGAAGCCGGGTTCTGCCGATTCTAATAAGATCGTTGTGGAATAGTTCGGCTTGTTGAATATCGCGCCCATTGACACGGGTTCCATTATGGCTTCCATTGTCAATGACGGCGATTCTGCCGTCCCTGCGTATAATCGTGCAATGCAGGTTTGATGCCCGTTTATCGTCCAAAACGAGATTGCATGTCTGGCGCCTTCCGATCACGATCTTTGACCCTTCCGACAACTTCTCTGAACGGCCTTTCAACTCACCGTCAAGAATTTCGATTGTAACACGATCTCTGGGTGAAAGCCTGGGGCCATCAGCGCGCTGCGGGGGCGGGGCGGCGCTGTCTTCAACCATTTCGTCATCAGTGGCTTCAATGCCATTCGTATGGCTGATTTCCTCCTCCCGGTCATCTCGGGAAGGAGAAGCGACAGGCACACCGGGGGTCGGCGGTTTCGACTTTGCCATCCGCCCGGACAATCGAGGGTCGGCTGTCCGCGATGTTGCCGACTTGGTCCAAGGTGTTCCTGATAACCTGGTTGTGGTCAGTGCGGGAGTCTGAGGCGGGACAATGAGAGGGAGCTTGGGAGGATGCTGGGGTTGTTGATGGGCGATTTCGGCGTTCACGTTCTCATCTGAGATTCCCGGAAGGTCTGTCATCGTCTCATCAAGAGCGTCCGGGGAAGCATTGCCATCGGCCTGTTCCATGACAACAGGCGACTGTGATTGAAATTGGGCGCCTAGAAGACCCAGCGGTAGCTGCAATCCCGAAGCTGTTTCCTGGAAGCCCGGGTTGACTGCCTGAACAGCCGGTGCGATAGCGACCGGTTCCGGAGAGGTGGGAGAGGCAGAATGTTGAGCAGCAAAGTCATCGCTATGCCCTGCGATTTGTTGAATTGCGGTAAGAAGTTCGTCTGCGGAGCCTATCCTGTCATCCAGCCTTTTACTTGTCATCCGTGCCAGCAGATGGGCTATTGCCTCCCCGGCTCGCGGGGTTGAGTCTCTGAGCGCAGGCACGGGGACTTCCATCTGCATCCGGAGTATGTCACGAGGTTGGCCGTGGAACGGATGAGCGCCTGTGAGTAGGCAGAAAAGAAGGAGGCCGACATTGTAGATATCAGTTCTGATATCGCGGAAAGCGCTTTCGTTGGGCCATTCAGGCGGCATGTATAAAGGATCGGCAACGAAGAGGAGCCTTTCCTCCATGGGCTGAGGGGTTCCATCCCCGCGCCCGGATTTAAGGGCTGTTCTGCTGACAAGCGGCCTGATCAGGCCGAAATCGGTCAGGACTATGCGTCCATCGCTGCAGAAAATGACGTTTTCAGGCTTGATATTCCCATGCACGAGGCCGTAGCCGTCAAGTTTGACGAGGGCTTTGCATAATGGAATGGCCAGTTCGATGACTTCCGATTCTTCAACCGGTTCGCCGCTGGAGATGGCTTTCGCAAGGGATTCGCCTTCCAGGTATTCCCGCACATAATAGAAAGTCCGCCCGTGGATTCCGCAATCAAGGATCACCGCCAGGCTGGGGTGCATGACAGGCGCAGCGGCGCTCAGTTCATGCACAAGCGCTTCAAGCACTCCGTCGGTTCGGGTGATATTGGGATGTATGGTCTTGATAATGACCGGGCGATGAAGGGATATCTGTTGCCCGACGTAGGTATTGCCCAACTTGCTTGAGCCGAGAGGCTCCAGAATTTGATATCCCGGAACATTTATAGGGGAAATAGAGCCTGCATCCGGCGGGGCCATGCGGCGGTCGCCTCCCTGATGAACGACAGAATTTCTATCCGACTGATCGTCCCCACAATTGTGTCGCAACCGGCGTGGCAGAAGTTTTTCTTCGCTTGAGGCCGATGCTTCTGGGATGTGAAACCATTATCGTCTAAGCTTCCATTCACAACCTCTCGTCCGCGGTCGCAACAACCACGTCGAAATTACATAGGCAATGTAAATCAGGCATGGCAGGCTTTCAAGCGAATTCTTGTGTTTGCGATTTGCGCCGTTTCCTGTGAAAGAAACGGGGTTTTTACGAGATATCAATCGGGGAAATCCGCAAAAAAAAAGGACCGTGCCAAGTGGAGGGGGAGGCTTGACACGATCCAGCCCTCCTTTCGGAGAGCATAAAGGATAGAAAACTCCTTTAGTGTAAGCTCACTTTATTATACACTTTCCGACATGAAAGTCAAGAGGTCTTTTGACATAAAATGCGTGAAATCAAGACTGTAAGTTAGCTGTATGGAAAGCGCGGACAAGGCGGATATAGTAGTCATTACAGAGCCTTGTCTAAGCAGGGATTGTCAATAATGCTGAATGAATTAACAAAATCGCCGCAAGGCAGGATTGCGCATGGAATAGCGCGAAAATTGCGTTTGGGCGGATTCTCAGCGCATTTCGCCGGGGGATGCGTTCGGGACGCTTTATTGGGGCTAAGCCCGCAGGATATTGACATAGCCACCTCGGCCAGGCCAGATGAAATCATGGCCATGTTCCCGGAATGTCGGGCAGTAGGCGCTTCTTTCGGGGTGGTTCTAGTCAGAATCGGTGAATTTGATTTCGAGGTAGCCACATATCGTTCTGAAGGAGAGTACAGCGATGGGAGGCGTCCGGATTCGGTCAATTTCTGTTCTCCGGAAGAGGATGTAAAGCGCCGGGACTTCACCGTCAACGCAATGCTTTATGATCCAGAAGCGGAAGAGCTTATGGACATTGTCGGGGGAAGGGCCGACCTTGAGGCTAGGATTATCAGGGCTGTCGGCAATCCGGAAGCCCGTTTTTCGGAAGATCATCTCAGGATGTTGCGCGCAGCACGGTTTTCAGCCAAGCTTGGATTCGAGATTGAGACTGCGACCGCAGAAGCGATACGCAAGAATGCCGGTTTAATCGAGCGAATAAGTTCGGAACGCATCGCTGTTGAAATGGAGCATATTCTGACAGGGCGGCGTCCGGCGTTTGCAATCCGGTTGATGGACGAACTTGGACTTCTGGAGCGGATTTTGCCGGAAGTGGTTGCTCTGAAAGGGATTGAGCAGCCCAGGAATCTGCATCCGGAAGGCGATGTCTTCACGCATACAATGATCTGTCTTGATCGAATACCGGAGCATCCGTCATTTGAACTTGCATTGGCGACACTTCTTCACGACATAGGGAAACCGGACGCACAAAAGGAATCGCCGCCGGGGCGATTTTTCGACCACGAACGAATAGGCGTTAATTTGACGCGCCATATCTGCAAACGGCTGAAACTCAGCAAGAAGACGACCGACCGCGTTCTCTGGCTTGTTGGAAGGCACATGTGTTTCCTTCACGCGCCGCAGATGCGCTTGAGCAAACTGAAGACACTATTTGCAGAGGATGGCTTCGGGGAACTGGCGGAGATTCACAAGGTTGATGCTATGGCAAGCTCGGGCGATCTCAGCCACTACGATCTTGTCATGAAAATCAAGGAAGGAATCCCTGAGCGGGAGATATCACCGGATCCCCTGATACGCGGCAAGGATCTGATCAGGATGGGGCTTGAGCCAGGGCCGGTTTTCTCAAAGATTCTAAAGCAGGTGCGGGAGGCACAGCTTGACGGCACCGTGAAGAACCGGAGGGAAGCCCGCGAGATGGCTGGACGCCTGGCTGCGGACCTGCAAGATGCCGAATGATATCGGCGTCTCTGGCTATTCGTGGCGCAAGGCTTCGATGGGATCCATCCGCGATGCCCTCTCGGCCGGATAGAGGCCGAAGATGACTCCCACCAGCGCGGATATGCCGAAGGCGGATATCACTGAACCGGGCGTTACGACGGTTGGAAGATTGGCAAAACGCGTTACAACTGCAGGGGTTGCGACGCCCAGGATAACTCCGAACAGCCCACCGAGAATACTTAGAACAATGGTTTCCGCAAGGAACTGGGCGACAATATGGCGTCGTTTCGCGCCCAAGGCCCTGCGAATGCCGATCTCGCGTGTGCGTTCCGTCACGGTCGCGAGCATGATATTCATTATGCCGATGCCGCCGACAAGGAGGGAGATTGCGGCAATGCTGCTCAGGACAATGTTGAAGATTCGGCGCGTTTCCCGGGCCTGTTCCAGCAGGCGAAGGGGGACCAGCAGTTCGAAATCCTTCTTGGGGTGGAAAGCATCCAATACTGCTCTGACTGCCAGTGAGGTTGGCTCGACGTCAATCGTCTCCTTGACTTCGACGGTGATCTGGTGCAGTTCGACGCTTTCCAGAACGAAATTGCCCGTCATGCTGTCTACTGTGATTTTACCATATCGCTCAACTAAAGTTGTGCGGGGGATGTAGACATCGCGGTTTGAGTCGGAGTCGAAGCTTTTTCCCCCGGTGTCAACCATCCCACGAGGGGCCAGCACTCCGACGACCCGATAATACTGGCTTCCGAGTCTGACGAAAGATCCGAGCGTAACTCCTGACGGATAAAGACGTTCCGCCACTGTGGCGCCAAGCACACAGACGGTCTTTTTGGCGCGCATGTCGTCCCAGGACAGGAATCGCCCCCGGATGATTTTGCCCCCGGCTACATCGGTATGCCAGGGGACTGTTCCGACGACGCGGACTTCTACGCGATATCTGTCCCTGACCGCTTGTTCTCGCTTTTCGCGCTGGGGGACGATGACCTTGACGTTAGGGATCGTGGTCGCAATGCGCTCCGCATCTTTATAAGTCAGGCCATATTTGGCCATATGCTGCTGTTTGGACTGATTCGCGTTTCCCTCGTCGGCGGGTTTGACGCTGCGGGCCAGAATGTTGTTGGTTCCGAGGGCTTTGATCTGTTCCTGGGCGGCTCTGCTTGCTCCTTCTCCGATGCTGAGCATGGCGATGACGCTGGAGACGCCGAAGATGATCCCCAGCATTGTTAATGCGGAGCGAAGCTTATGACGCCCAAGGTCCTTAATGCCTACTCTTACAGTGACCAGGATTCTGCTTATATGCCGAATCATCGGCGGAGCACCTCAGCCGGCGGGCCGTCCTTCTGGAAGTTCCCATCCACGAGATAAAGGACGCGCTGGGTGTGCCTGGCGACTTCGGGGTCGTGAGTGACGAGTATGAGTGTCACGCCCTCCGCGCTCAGCCCGTCAAGGATTTCCAGCACTTCGCGCGAGGTGCTGGTGTCCAGGTTTCCAGTCGGCTCATCGGCCAGGATGAGCAGGGGATCGCTTGCCAGTGCGCGGGCGATTGCCACGCGCTGTTGCTGACCGCCTGAAAGTTGCGTCGGCTTGTGGTCAATCCTGTCCGCCAGTCCGACTTTTTCAGCCATTTCCATCGCTCTGCCGCGGCTTTCATCCTCCGGCCAGCCGGCATAGTAGAGAGGGACCTGAATATTTTCGATCACGTCCAGTTGGGGCACCAGGTTGAAACTTTGGAATATGAATCCGATCGTGCTGCAACGGATTTCAGAGAGTTCGTCGTCTTCCATCTTGGCCACGTCCTGCCCGTCCAGCCAGTAACTTCCCTGTGATGGCTTGTCCAGACAACCGAGTATGTTCAGCATGGTGCTCTTGCCGGAACCGCTATGGCCCATAATCGAGACGTATTCGCCTTCGCGGATGGAGACGTTGACCCCGCGCAGCGCTTTTACGTCAACGGATCCATAACGATAGATTTTCCACAGGGATTCCAAGCGGATCAACTCTCTTGTCTGCTTTTCCTGAGTCATCGTATCAGCCGCGATTACGTCCCGATTTCTGAGGTTTCGGGGGTTTGTCGCTGCGCGGCGGGCGATTAGCCTTGTCCACCGGTCCGGCGCCGCCACCGCCTGCGCCTGCTCCCGGTTGTGATGACGCGGAGGGCGGAGTGGGTTGCTGTTGTTCTGAGGGCTTTTCAGGGGCGGATTTATCGTCTCCGGGATGCGCTTTGCCGCCTGCCTCGGTTTCAGAGACTCCGGCTTCGGGAAGGGCTGGTGCGTAAAGAAGGACCTTTTCACCCTCGGCAAGTCCGGAAATGATCTGGATGAATTTGTCACTGCTCTTGCCGACCACGACTTTGCGCTTCTCCGGCGAACCAAGGCCGACGATGTAGCAATAGGAGTCATCTCCGCGTCGCGTTACCGCCTGGACTGGAACCATGACAGTATCCACCACCTTGTCGGCCAGCATTTCCACACGCGCCGACATGCCAGGCCTGAGCAGCTTCACTTCATCGGGACCGGCGTTGATTGCGACAACTGTGCTGTAGACCTTAAGGTCGGAATTCAGCCAGCGTCCCTGACTGTCCGGCACGGCGGCGACCATCTTCACCTCTCCCGACCATACCTTGTCCGGAAGCGAATCCACAATAATGGTTGCTGGAATCCCGGTCTGGATCATGCCAATCATGGATTCATGAACTTCCACCCTGACCTGCATGCACGTCAGGTTTGGCAGGGTCAAAAGTCCCTGGCGCTCCCTGACCTGTTTGCCGACTTCCGGCGGCTCGCGGTTGCCCCAACGGTCCTGGAAGTAGACGACCATTCCGTCCTGCGGGGCGGTAATTATTGTTTTTTCCAGTTGGGCCTTCAGTTTTTCTAGCTTGGCCTCGGTCAATCCAAGACTCATTTGCTTGGCGTCAAGATCGGCCTTGGCCTGGGAGACAGAGCTTGCCGTTCGCGCATCGGTGCGTTCGCGATTGTTTTTGGCCTCTTCCAGGTCAACTTCCAGCTTTTTCAGCATTCGGGGATGCGTATATTCCTCCAGCACGTTCTTGGCCTGCCGCGCGTCCTCAAGACTGAGTTCATATCTTTTCTTAAGCAGTTGGTCGCTCTTGAGTTCCGCAACGGTGACGTAGCCGGCGGCGGCAAGTTTTTCGCTCCATTGCAGGCGGTCCTCCTGAAGGGCAAGCTGCCGTTCGGCGAGGTCAATATCCATCTGGGCCTTGGCGATATCGCGCTTCCGGTCGGCTTCCAGGAACTTGCGGAGATCCAATGCCGCGAAATCAATGGTCAGATCGGCCTGCTTTAGTTGGCTCTGGCGAGTGTTGTCAGTGATCGCCAAGCTCTCCTCAGCGTTGATCTTTGCGGCTTTTGAGCTGTGAACGGTTATTTCCTGTTGGAGAATACGGTCCCGCAGGTCGCTGCTGTCAAGCTCAACGAGTTTATCGCCTTTCTTTACGTCGCAGCCTTCCGGCACGACAAAGACGATTGTTGACATGCCTTCTACTTCGCATACTATTTCAACATTTTTTTGACTTTCGACGCTGCCGGATTCGCTGACGGTTATGGGCAGGTCGCCCTTGATGACGGTGAAGACGGCATCCTGCCGGTCGTTTTCCTTTTCCGCGTCCGGACGGAGCATGAGCCATGCTCCGATTGCCGCAATCGCGACGATAATCGCATACGTGTATGTTCTGCGCCGGGGCTTGCGCGGCGGTTTCTGGCCGGTCCTCGCATGATCGGCTATGCCTGATCGAGGATGTTTTTTATCGGTTCCTGTCGAGGCGCTTTCTGGTGAATCGCTCATTCTGTTCCGCCTGTAGGTTGCTTATCGCTGGGGGTAGGACTTGTTCCGGCCGGAGCGGTTTCCCCGCCGGATTGCGAGAAAAGGTCCGTTGGTCTTCCCTGCGTGTCGAGTTCGAACTGTTCGCTGGCGTACTTGTATTGCAGCCACGCCATGGTCTGGCTTATGAGCGCGGAGGTCAGCGAGTTTTGCGCGCTGACAAGGTCGTCCTGCGCCTCAAGGAGGTCTCTCATTGAAGCTCTGCCGGCTTCCATGAGCATGGAGACGCTTGCTACGCGGCGCGCGGCAAGCTCCACGCTGCGGCGCTGGATGTCATAGCTCTGGCGCTGTCCCTCAAGCTGGCGAATCGCTTCCCGGATGTCCGTCCGGACTTCATCCTCCTTTTGCTCAAGCGCTCGCGCTGCGCGCTCCAGATTCACCATGGCTGCGCGATAGGTCGCCGCTTCCTTGACTCTGTCCAGACCAGGATCGAGCCTTAGCCCGGTTGAGTATGTTCCGCGGTGGAACTGCATCCGATCCCAGTTGCGGGGGGGCGTGCCGTCAACCGAGGCGTTTGCGACGAGGTCAAGCTGCGGCAGGAGACCGTTGCGGGCGACGTATATTTTCCGTTCGGCATCGGCGCGCTTGTCTCGCTGGGTCATCAGGTCCAGCCTGTTATCCAATCCGATCTGCACGGCTTCGGAAGTGTTCAAAGCATCCATCTCATGTTCCGCCGGACGGTTGCTTTCAATCCATGCCAGCACGCCGCGGTCGAGCGCAACGGCGCAGTCCGGCGGAAGCCCGATACGGGTACGGAAACTGTCCATCTCTGATTCGTAACGTTCCTTGGTCTGCACCCAACTGTTGTGCGCCCTAAGCTCGGCCTGCCGCGCCTGATCAACCTCAAATAGCGGAGTCCGACCGGCCTGCTCAAGGAATTCGCTTCTCATGCGGTTCCTGACCAGATTCTGATAGTTCTGCCATTCGTTGCGGACCTGATCGGCAAGACGCAGGACATTCAGGTAGGCGCTTGTGATATCAATGGAAAATTTCTTCTGGTACCGGATGAATGCCCGAACCTGATATATGACGTCGCGCTCGGATTGCTTCAGGTTCTCCTCGGCCACGGCCCGTCCTGCGCCTCTCAGGAGCGGCTGCACGAAGGATGCATCCAGCGAGCTTGTGATCTCCGGGCGCATATCGCTGCCCAGGAAATAGATCGCCCCAACCGAATATGAGACTGCCGTGCTTGCCCCGGTGATAAGCTTTTTCTGGAGCTTGAGCGTTGCCGAGCCGTCAACGGTTTCCTCCCTGTCGTCCCAGGTATAACCGCCCTCGATCATGCTTGAGAAGAGGGGGGACCATTCGTGTCGGGCCAGGACAAGGTCGAGTCCGGAGAGATAGAGTTCTTCCTTCTGGTATTGGTAATCCCGGCTGGAGGTCGGGGCAAGGCGAAGGGCTTCGTCGAGGGAGAGCGTTCTGGCGGCGACTTCGTCCGGCATGTCGGCTCCGGGACCGGCGGGGGGAAGGTGCCCGACATCGGACTGTACGGTCGCTCTAAGGTTCGTCGCGGGTTTTTCGATGCTGAAGTCTGTGGATTGACCCGTGACGTTCTTCTGCTTTGCGTCAACGATGCCGTAAACGTTCTTGTCGGTCTTTTCCTTATGCTGCGATGCGCTGCAACCGGCCAGGAACGGAATGCCAGTGACCGCTGTGATAATCAAAATCCAGGCGGAACGACTGTCTGTGCGCCTGTCAACGTGTCCAACTGTGTCTTTTGCCATCATCAGTCTTACCCGACGCCCCCTCCGAAAGACCGGGAAGACCCTCCGTCTGGATCCGCGTCATACCTCGCTGCTTTATAAGGGGCATTCTAACGCCAAAGCGTTTCGCGGTCAAACCAGACTCGAAGCCGCCGCATGGATTTGCGCGATTGCGAAATGAATTGCCGGACGACTTACTTGAAAACCCATTTTCCGAGGCTGTCCGATTCGGTGAAGAATTGAACCACGGACGACCATGTCGAAAGCTCAGAGGCGTGGCACCTGTTTCGGCAGATATTGGCCCTGATGTGCTGCCCGGGACGCGGCTTTTGCTGATTGACCAGGATTGACGCCCACGGGATGACTATCTCGACGTTCCAGCAATCCTTTTCCACGGACACGGCGCTTTTCCAGTCCGGATTAAAGGACAGGTTCTCTTGTTGGCCGTTGAACGAGGCATCCCACTGAACGTTGCGGGGATTGAGGATGAAGTGGAGGATGGGCGCTTCCGCCGGATGCAGGAAGACGTCAACGCTGTCGCCCATCCAGACGCTGTCGTCCCTTGCATTCCCCACTATGCTCATCTTTCCCGGTTCAGACTCGGCACATGACAAAGCGATGTAGAGAGCCTGATCGTCATACGCGACATGTCCCTTAGTTTGCGCCGGAGTGGCGTCAGACGGCGCGGATGCGGGCGGGAGAAACTTTTCGAGCGCGGACGCCTTGCCCCATGCAGGATCGTCTAGTTTGCCGTCAACGACCGGCGGGGCGATTCCATCCGGCAGGCGCGCGATATCGGCTGTCCTGCGGACGAGTTTCCCGCTTGTTTCTTCGGCCATGCGGCGTTCGGCCGCCTGGATTGAGGGCAAAGGGTCAATCGCCATCGGGGCGCAATAGGCGACCTTCTTGCGCGCCGAAATAACGGCGTCCTCCAACCCGGGCGGCACGTTCTCGTTGGTCCACCAGTTCATGCGCTCGCTGTAAAGCCAGACGTAACGGTCGCTGGTCAGGAGGGCGTAGTACACGTTGTGCTCGAACCATTTCGCGCGTTCTTCTGGGGTCATGTAGTTGCTGGGGTACTTGTTCGGCTGGCGCAGGCCGAAAAGATGGTCCACGTAGAGCGCCTGGCTGACCTGTAACTGGAGCTTGTATTTGTCGCGGTTCTCCGGCTCGACAAGGGTGAGACTGCGCTGGCGGATGGAGTGATAAGCCGTGAAGAAGGGCAGACGATTCGTGTAGTAGTAGGCGTTTTCGTTGCCGTCGGTGATCCGGATGCCCGGCCCGGCGGCGTCCAGCATGCCGTTCAGGAAGGCGGGGTAGAGCGAGTATGGATGCCTGGACAGCGCAAGTTCACGCACGCGCGGATCGGCCATGTCGCTGATATGGTCGAAAAGGGCGAAGTTGTAGAAGGTATGGATGACCGCCTCCGGCATCTCGGACATGATGGCCTGCATGAATTCCGCGCCGCGCTGACGGACTTTGGCCTGGTATTGCGCGAACGACTGCTTTTCGCGGTGGATGGTTTCCCCGTAGGTCCATGGGTTGTTGCCGTAAGGCTCCGGATCGAAGCATATGCCCCGGCAGCGTCCCAAACACGCCGCCATTACGACGAGGCGCACGTTGTTACGGACGGCTTCCCAATGTTCGTCGTTGAACCAGTCCATGTCCGATGCCGCGTACATGCAGACAAAGTTTTCCGTGAACTTGTTCCACTCGATGGCTGCCATGTCGTCGAACGTCTGCTTGAATTCATCCTCGGTCCATCGCTGGGGGGTGAAAATGCGCCCGCCGTCCTGCCAGTCCTTGCTTCCAGAACGACGGAGCCTGAGAATCAGGCCGTCGAAAGGGCGTTTCTCCATCTTCTTGATATTGGCCCGGATGTAGTCGGGGTAGGGAACGTCCCATCCGTATTCAATCAGTTTCTTATCCGCGTGGACCGGTTCGGCGCATTGAGCGGAACCACTCGCGCAGAAGATCATGGCGATAATGGCGGAAAGCGCTATTTGCGCAGTTCGCATGGCGTCAACATCCCCTTGATAGAGCGGCGGGAAAATGGGCACGACCTGAATCAGAGAATACTCCACGCAAATGGACCGGGCAAGGCCGTCCCTCGCCCCAGAATTTGACGGAGAAAGGAAAGATCGGGGTGAGAATGTCCTGTCGCCGCGTCATTGATCGCCGGGTGCCGGGCGCCGACAGTACAAGAAAAACCCGTCGGAAAGTCGAATCCGACGGGTTTTACTCTTTTGTTGTTGTGGCAGGTTCACGCGTCGCCTGCGGCGTCGCTAAGAACCCATCCTACATGTTTCTCGTCGCGCGGGCCATTCCATCTGACTGAAATCGCCCGGCAACGGAATCTACTTCTTCCGGCGATAAATCGCCAGACCAACCGCGCCCAAGCCAACCAGGATCAGCGATCCGGGTTCAGGAACCATCTCGCCGCCGAGCGTATTCACGCCGGCCAGTGGGCCATACGTCACTGTATCGAGCAGGACGCCGGCTTTCGAGTACTGGTAAAATGTACCCTCAGTAAGCTGGCTTCCCATCCAGAGGGTGCCGTCGGCCGGATCGAGCGCCAGGCACGTGAGACTGACGATTCCCGCCGAGAATGAGGAGATCAGTCCCCCCCCCATCGTGAAGTTGCGCACGGTATCGGTGTCAAAATCAGAAACCCACAGGCTGTTGTTCGTCCCGTCGTACGTGATGCCCAGTTCCGAACCGTCTCCGATGTTGAACAGCAGGACTGGATTCTGCCAGTCCAGATCGGTGCGATATACATCGCCGGTCAGATATTGAACCGTGTAATTGTAAGTTCCGTCGCTGGTGCCGTCGTAACATTGATCCAGAGTAGCTACATAATTATTGCCGGTGTAGTTGCCGGCCAGATCGTACTCAGCTCCGGTTATGCCCAACATATGACTTGTTGTCTTTATCGTCCCGCCGGAGATGGCGATCGGATACTCCATCTGCGGCGCCTGCGTCGCCCACGTGTTGACAACGGCTGCGCCCTGGACTTCGAAGTCAAAATTATCGGCAGTCAGATAATAGGAAGATATTGGGTCCGCCCAAGCCGAGGACAGACAGGTCGCCAACAACAACAGTACCAAACTCAAATGTTTTCTCATGACAATCGGACCTCCTTTTAACGACAAAAAAAAGACCCCGCACACAGGGAATTCACAAAGACCACGATATCGTATTTTGCGCCGGACGAATGTCAAGGTCTTTAAGAAAAAACGTATGGGATCACTGAAGGGCTGAATTCCTTGGATTGCGCAAGCTTGCTTGCGCCTTCACCAAGGCGGGCTTGCCCGCCGGGAATCCCGCATCAGGCCGCAGCAAGCTGCGGCTAACGGCAAGGCGGCAGCAAGACTGCCGCAATCCAAATTACGGACGCCAGCCCGTCAGTGACCCCTTACGAAAAAACGCGAGATGGCGCAGTCGCTTTCTGCGGCAGCACGGACTGATTTCATACGCATCTTTATGCAGGCAATTGCGCTGATCCGAAATATCAGACGTTATCCGCCACAACAGGATTGATCAGTCTTCCCAATCCTCCAATTTCGACTTCCACGGTGTCGCCAGGCCTGAGGAAGACAGGCGGCTTGCGGGTGAAGCCGACGCCGTTGGGGGTTCCGGTCATGATGACCGTTCCGGGCCAGAGGGTGATGCCCTGAGAGATGAAGCTGACAAGCTCGAACACGTTGAATATCAGGTCGGAGACGTTTGAATCCTGCATGATCTTCCCGTTCAGCGTGGTCGTGATACGAGCGCTTGAGGGATTGAAGTCTGTGTCCGCGACGGGGCCAAGCGGGCAGAATGTGTCGAAGGACTTGGCTCTCGCCCATTGCAGGTCGAGTCGAGTCTGACAGTCGCGCGCGCTGACGTCATTGCCGCAGGTGTAGGCCAGGATGTAGTCGCGGGCCTGCCCGGGCGTCACCTTGCGCGCCGTGCGCCCGATGATGACGGCAAGCTCGCATTCATAGTCAACCTCGCATGGTGCGGGGGCGGGCAGACGGATGGGCTGAAGGTGTGCGGTGACGGAGTTCGTTCCCTTCAGGAAGATCATCGGATGATCGGGCGGTTGCTTGCCGGTTTCGGCGGCGTGAAGGCCGTAATTAAGCCCGAGCGCGAAAACGTTGGGCGGGTAGACAGGGGGAAGGAAAGAGGCAACTTCCGACAGCCGCATCCGGTCTTCAGTTTCCGAAAGGCCGTAGAAGGGGGTTCCTTTTGCGATGATAACGGTCTCGCCGTCCTTCAGGATGCCTGTGTGGTTGCGCCCTACACGGTCAAGAAATCGCAGGAATTTCACAATTGCTCCTTTCGCGCCCGAAGTTGCCGAGACGCATTATTCGACATGCCTGATACCGATAGATGGTAGTTTTGCGCGAGAATCTTTGCCTGTCAAGGCGCGGATTACGACTGGTGTATGAAGATTTCCCGGAATCCATTCTGTCCATGGTTACGGCTTCGCGGTGTTCTTTTTCCCGGTCTGGCGGGTATGTCTTCCGGCGATTAGGGAGCGATCAAGGCAATGATTGTGACCTGTTTATTATGGGATTTGGAAATCCAAAGTGAAAAGCCATATTCCCATGGATCAGGAATGGGCGGTCTACACGTCACCTATGTATAACCGGTTGATGGGTATCATGTTCATCGCCGCCCCTTGTGGTTTGCATTTACCTGCGCGATTTTCCACGCCCACGCTCCGTCTCCTCTCCAGATATGATATCCTTCAACTCCCTCAGTTTTGCCAGCGCGTCCTCAGGCGACAGTTTTGCGGGGTCGAGCGCTTTCAAGACCTCCCGCACACGGGTATCGGGCAGGCTGAAAAGCGGCATCTGGACGAGTTTCGGACTCGGCGCCGACTTCTCCCGTGGTTTCGCCATTTCCCCGCTCTGTGTCATGTCAAGGCTGTGGGATTCTAGCGTGGCGAGGATTTCCCCGGCGCGGGAAATAACCTCTTTGGGCAGCCCGGCCAGCCGGGCGACGTGGATTCCGTAGCTCCTGTCAGTGCTGCCGGGAGCGACCTTGCGGATAAAAACGATCTCGTCCTGCCACTCGCGGACCAGCACGTTGTAGTTGGCTACGCCGGGCATGACCTCCACAAGTTGCGCCATCTCGTGATAATGCGTCGCGAACAGCGTCCGCGCCCCGATGGCGTCGTGAATGTATTCCGCTACGGCCCAGGCAATGCTGACGCCGTCGAAGGTGCTCGTTCCACGGCCCACCTCGTCCAGAACAATCAGGCTGCGATCCGTCGCGTTGTTAAGTATGTTGGCGGTTTCGAGCATTTCGACCATGAAAGTGCTTTGCCCGCGCGACTGCTCCTCACCCGCGCCGACGCGTGTGAAAATCCTGTCCACGAGTCCGATCTTCGCGTATTTTGCCGGCACGAATGATCCCATCTGCGCCATCAGAACGATTAAAGCGATCTGCCGGATGTACACGCTTTTCCCCGCCATGTTCGGGCCGGTGATAATCAACAGTTTCGCTCCGTCACCGTCAATCGCCACGTCGTTGGGGACGAAACGCTCATCCGTCATGATCTGCTCCAGGACCGGATGTCTTCCGTCCCTTATAACCAGATTTGACGAGTTGTCGAGTTCCGGCCTGCAGTAACCTCGCAACAGCGCCGTCTGGGCTAGTGAACAAAGGACGTCGGTCTCGGCAACGGCTGATGCCGTTTCCTGCATTCTTGCCACTTCTGCGGCTACTTCGTCCCTGATCTGCTGGAACAATTCATATTCAAGCTGCTTGCTGCGCTCGTCTGCGGAGATGACCTTGTTTTCATAGTCCTTCAATTCCGGAGTTATGTATCGTTCCGCGTTTTTGAGGGTCTGCTTGCGGACGTAATCCGCCGGGACCTTTTCCGCATGGACGTTGGTGATCTCGATGTAATAGCCGAAGACCTTGTTGAACCCGACCTTCAGTGATGGGATGCCCGCGCGGGCGATCTCCTTCTGTTCGAAGTCAACGATCCATGAGCGCCCGTGTCTGGAGATGTGCCTGAGTTCGTCAAGCTCGGCGTTATAACCGTCGCGGATCATGCCGCCATCCCGCAGCGTCAGGGCGGGATCGGGCAGGATGGCGGCGTCTATCTTAGCCCGGATGTCTTCGAGCGTGTCAATCCGCCCGCGCAACGCGGCAAGGCCGGAAGTTCCGGCCTTCGCAAGCTCCGATTTCAGCGCGGGAAGCTGCCGGGCTGAGCGCGAGAGGCCGACAAAGTCCCGCGCATTGCACCTGCCGATACTGACCTTCGCTGCAAGCCGTTCGATGTCATGGACGTCGCCGAGTATCTTCCTGAGCCGCGAGCAAATTTCGGATTTGCCGCGCAACTCGGCCACGCAATCCTGCCGTGAGAGGATATCATCCAGGCTGCGCAGGGGGGACAGAATCCACTCCCGCATGAGCCGTCCGCCCATGGGCGTCAGCGTCTCATCCAACGCGCCAAGCAGCGATCCCAGCCGGTCGCCGCCGCGCATGGTTTCCAGCAATTCGAGGCTTGACTGCGTGGCTCGGTCAAGCGCGACGACGCCATCCGAACGGCAGCGTTCCAGCTTGTTAATGTGGGCCAGCGCGGTCTTTTGCGTGTCCTGGAGGTAGGCCAGCACGGCGCCGGCGGCGCCTATTGACGGTCCGGCGTCTTCGCAACCAAAGCCTTCGAGAGTCGCAACCTTGAAATGTTCCAGAAGCGAGCGGCGCGCCGCCTCAGCCCCGAACTCCCATGCCGGACGCAGGCTGACTGCCGCGCCGGTCGCATCGCGAAGCGCCTGCGCGTTAAATCCGGCGCTATCGTCAGCGCCGTCGGGGCAGATGATTTCCGCGGGCATGATCCGGGCAAGAACCCCCGGCATTTGTTCACGGGATACTTCCACAAGCTGAAACCTGCCTGTGCTGAGGTCCACCCACGCCAGTCCGACGCGGTTGCCGCCGCCTATGAGGAGGCCGAGCAGGAAGTTATTCCGCTTTTCCTCCAGCAGCCCATCCTCGGTGATCGTGCCGGGTGTGATGATACGGATAACGTCCCTGGCCACTATGCCTTTGGCGTCGGCCGGGTCCTCGACCTGTTCGCAGATGGCCACGCGATGCCCGGCCTGGATGAGGCGGCGCACGTAGCTTTCAGAGGCGTGATGCGGGAAACCAGCCATTGGGACGGCGTTCTCGCCCTTTTCACGACTGGTCAGCGTGAGACCCAGAACGCGGGAGGCGAGTTTCGCGTCGTCGTGGAACATCTCATAGAAGTCCCCCATTCGGAAGAGCAGGATGGCGTCCTGGTGCTCCCGTTTCACGCTCAGGTACTGTTTCATCAAGGGGGTTGAAACGCTCATTGCGCATCCTGCATTAAATTGAGCGAGGGAACAGGCGCGAGGCCAGTCAGTCCGGCGCGCGGCCCCTCGACAACCGCCCCCCGCACGGATCAGCCTTCGTGGGGTCTGGCGAAAATCATGCGTCCCGCGCTCGTGTTCAGCGTGCTGGTGACGGTCACGCTCAGTTCCTTGCCGATATGATTGCGCCCCTGGTCCACGACGACCATCGTGCCGTCATCCAGGAAGCCCACCCCTTGGCCGGCTTCCTCTCCAGGCCTGATGATTTTAACCTTCAGGTCCTCTCCGGGCAGGGCTACGGGTTTTAGCGCGCCGGCAAGATCATTGATGTTGACCACCTCAATGGCTTCCAGCTTTGCGACCTTATTCAGATTAAAGTCGTTTGTCATGATCTTGGCGTTGATCTGTTTGGCCAGGATCACGAGTTTTCTGTCCGCCGAGTCGCCGGGGACTTCGCTGTCATTGCGTAGTTGGACGTCCAGGTTGGGATTCTGACGCAACTTGTTCAGGACGTCCAGACCGCGCCTCCCGCGATTCCGCTTCAGCTTGTCGGAGGAATCCGCGATGCCCTGGAGCTCGTTAATGACGGATTGGGGGACGATGAACGGCGCGTCAATGACGCCCGTCTGGCAGATGTCCGCAATCCGCCCGTCAATGATTACGCTTGTATCCAGGAGCATTGGGCGCAGTCCGCGTTCTTCGCGGCGGAATTCCACATACGGGATGATGAAGTTGAACTGGTCGCGGCTTCTGTAAAGGATCGCTATGGCGATGTAGCTGAAAAGAACGGTGAGCGTCAGGCGCAATGCTCCGTTGAATTTTTCCTGGGGGACGTTTTCAACCTCGGCAAAGGTCCGTTTCTGCTGCTCCTCCGCAGAGAAAGCCTCCTTCGGCATGCCGGACTTCACGTCAACCACACGCGTGCCGAAATATTCCTTGGGAAAGTCGGTCCCCATGACGAACGTCCAGACCTGGAAGGCAAGGCCTGCCGCCACAAAACCGAGCAGGGAACCGAAAATCAGCACGCCGATGAAGGATAGCGGGCGCCCGCCGATGACCGACTCGAACAGCACCGAGATAATGGAGACTGACAGGGCGGCCAGTATTCCCTTGAAGACGTTCATTTCCAGAACGCTGGCAACGAAATAGCCAATGCTGGCAAAGACGAGAATAAAGATCCCGCGTATTACCCATCGGCCAAGAGAGTCCGTTCCGGAGTTTATCTTACTTTTTGGCATTAGATCAGTCGCCCCCCGGCGCCGGCTTCATCGCTCCTTTTCAGGCAGGCTTATCTCCAGACTCCTCAACTGACTCACAGGGATCGTCTCCCGCTTGCCGTCGTATTTCACCACCATCGCCTTCTTCTCCGGATCGTAGGATACGACCTCTGCGTCGAGGTCCGCCCCGTCGGCGGTCCTCATGGAACCTTTAAGCCCCGGAGGATCGGGCTTTACTGCGACAGACACAAGTCTAGCCGCAACGAGCAACAATATCAATATGACCGTGCTGACCAGAATCCCCCTTTTCCACCGTTTCGGCTTCAAGATTGTTATCGGAGTGGTCGGGTCGTCAACTGCACTTGGCAATTCCACTACCGGAACTTTTGACGCGCCGGAAAGCGGAGCCGATGAGCGAAGGCTCTGCCTCACGCTCTCCGGAATCAGGCCCATGATTGATTTGCTGCGGTAGACCTGCGCCATGTCCGCAGCCATTTCGGAAAGATCCTGATATCGCTCGGCGACAGCCTTTTGAAGGCATCTAGTCACGACTTTCTCAACTTCCGGCTCGATATCCGGCAGTTCCGCGCGTATCTGTGGCACGGGGTCATGAGCGTGCTTTGTCAGGACGCCCATTGCGGATTTGGCCTCATACGGAGGCTTCCCGGTGAGCAACTGGTAGAGCACGCAGCCAAGCGAGTAGATATCGCTGCGGTGATCCACCCTTTCTCCCCGGGCCTGCTCCGGGCTGACATACTGCGGCGTGCCGATGATCATCCCCGCGGTTGTTAACTGTATCGCCCCGCCTTCGTCAATGAGCTTTGCCAGACCGAAATCCATCAGAACAACCCGCCCGCCTTTTTCAACCATGATGTTTGCGGGTTTGATATCCCGATGAACAAGTCCCGCCTTGTGGACGCTGTCCAGCGCGGCCATTATCTCTCCGATCACTGCGAAAGCGCGCTGGAGGGGGAGCTTTTTCCATCGCTCCAGCAGTTTCGTTATGGTCCATCCGTTTATATACTCCATCACGAAATAGCTGGTCTCTTTCTCATCGCCTATTGCGTAGATATGAACAAGGTTCGGGTGATTCAGCTTCGCCAGAGTCCTGGCTTCGCCTAGAAAGCGGACTTTCAGCTTGTCGTCATGGGCAAGGGCATCAGGGAGTATCTTGACAGCCACGAAGCGCTCAAGGCCGGGGTCAAAGGCTTTATAGACCTCCCCCATTCCGCCTTTTCCCAGGCGTTCCCTGAGTTCGAATCCTCCAAGTTTCCGTCCCTGCATCTCCATTGCCCTGATTCTGCCTTTTACACTGCTTTCAGGATAGTTTATGCCCTTTTGCGGTTGGTGTCCAGAATCCCGCCGATTCAGCGCTTATTCAGAAAACTTCACCGGAAAAACGGTTACTTCCGGCGTCAGCCTCTTCGGGCGCGCGACTTTGGCAAATCTGAACAGCATTCCGCCGTAGGGCTGCAAGTCCAATGCGATGTCATTTCCTGACGGAAGTTGTGAGATTGTTCCCATCGAGGGATCAAGCCTTTCGCCCGCTCCGGATGCTGAAAGGTCGGCCTTGCATGAAACGGGTTTTTCACCGTCATTTATAAGGAACCATATCTCATGACCGTCAATCCTGCGATGCGTTACGCGGATGGGCGTCGCCGAATCGCTGATTTTGACGTCCGGCTCGAGCAGCGCATTCAGAATAGACGCCAGCAGGTTCACCGAATCGCGCGGCAGGAAGACCCCGACGCCGCCGGCGGCGTTTTTCTTCGCGCGCGCGCCTTCGCCGTCGCCGAAAATCGCCTTCGCAATGTCGCGGATTTCATTCGATGGAAATTCGGCCTCGCTGTTAGCCGGCAGAACGCCGATCGAGACAACCACGCCGCCGCTCTTCCAGAAATCGGCAAGGTTACGCCACGATTTCAGCGGCATTGTGTCCGCATTCGGCAGCACAACGACGCGCCATTCAAGGTTTCGATAAACCAGCGATCCGTCGCTGACCTTTGCTTCCGCAATCGTTCGGGAATCAACGTGCGTGAAATCGCGCCTGCCTTCATAAAGGTTCCTCTCCGCCGCATGGTAGGCGGATTCAACGTCGTGGGCGTTTTTCGCCGATTCCGTCCATTTCGCTGACGGCACGAATCGCGTCCAGAGGCTTTCCGACGGATAAAGCAGTGCGACATCGCAGACCTGATGCCCGCCGGTCAGCGTCGTGCAGCATCGTCCGACCCAGTTGTTAAGGCGATTCATGGCGTCGTCGTCCAGCCCGCTGAAGGAATAATAGCTTGTGATCGTGTTGATGCCGTTGAGAATCAGGCGGTTGCAGGTTCCTCGGATCTCGGCTTCGCTGACCGTGTAGACCGGGCGTTTGTCGCCCTCGGGACGGTAACGCTGGCAATGGTCCGATGTCTCGGACATGGTTATCGTCTTGCCCTCAAGCTCCGCCGCGCTGCTCAAGAGCCTTGCGACATGCCACGGAACCTCTGCCGGAATGCTCGTCAGGCAGTCAATACTCGGCGCATCAAGACGCCTGATGCAGCGGAAGAAGTCGCCATAGAGCGGCACATGGGCTGTCACGGATTCCTCCAGAAGCAGGTGTCCCCCGGATGGGATATTGTATTTTGCGCATCGCTCCTGAATCTGGCCGAAGAAGTTCTCGGAGACCATCTCGCCGATGGTGAGCCAGTAGTCGTGGCGCGCCTTCTGCTCCGCCCCGCCGGCATCCATGATCAGCAGCGGGACGAGCGGATCAAGATCGTATCCCCTGCGTTTCCTGAACTCGGACTGGAGGTTCGGCGCCCACGGAAGAACGCTGTAGGGCATTCCCTTCAGGAACAGACTCATCAGGGACGGCTCATCGGTGAAGGTCGCGACGAAGTACTTCCCGAGGTCGCCGCCGAAGCGTTTGGCGTATGCGTCGTGGGTAAGCTCGATGAATTTCTGAGTCGCCTCTGGAATCAGGTAATCAATGAAGGGCATGTGCTGCGCGAGGCAGACGGACATGTGCGTGCCCTCGTAAATGACATCCTGGGTGACAACAACTACCCGACACCTGCCCGCCGGGGCTGTCCATTCAAGCTTCCCATTGGCGATATTCGCCTTCAGATCAACCGCCTTCGCAACGTCGGCCTGCCCATCCTTTTCGGGGTATGCGGCGGCTGACACAAGCGTTCCGGGCGGAACGTCAATGGAGACCTTCCCGCCGTCCGATTCTGCGTTGGCAATGAGAAGCCCGTGAGACTGCCATTCGGGATGATCTTTAAGGACAAGCCCGCCGGCCGAGCCTGACGGGTATCCGTTCTCGTCATAAAGCCAGAGCGACATGCCGACTTCTTTGGACTTATTGACGGCCCTGATGAAGGCCTGCCATTTCTGCTCGCTCACCAGGTAATCCTGGAACGAGACGTTGCTCGTCACGCCGCCGAATCCGCGCGAGATCAAAGAGGAAATCAGGTAGTCCTGCTCGTCCGGAGAATCCGGCCAGTTGTGAATGATCTTGTTGATGCGCGCATTCGCGGGCGGATTGCTGAAACGCTCTGACAACGGACGATTTTCCTGCGGCAGTTTCTTCATCATGGTCTCCTCCGCTCCGGCGGGCAGCAGCGAAAGGCTGGGGCCGATGATCCCTCCCGGCCCGCCTCCGTCCCTGACCCGCATCGCCAGAACGTTCTCTCTGCCGAAATTCACGAACTCCGGTTTCACGCTGTAGAACCGGTTCACCATCACGGCCCGCTCAATGCCGGGGCCGGTCTCGCCTACGAGGCGTCCATTCAGATAGGTTCTGTCTTCATCGTCAATGCGGCCAAGCCAGAGATTAAGGTCTTTCCCCTTCCAGTCCGCTGAGATAATGAATTTTAGACGGTACCAGGCGACGCCGTTGTAGCCGTCAGGCGGGTTGCCTTTCGCGTCACGCTCTCCTGTAACCCCTTGCTCTTCCCAGAGTCCCGGCACAAGGATCTGCTGCCAGGCGGAATCGTCAAGGATAGGCGCGGCCCAGCCATCCTTTTCGCCGGTCTGTCCGGGATCGAGCCTGAATGCCCACCGACCGTTCAGGTTGCCGAAACGAGGGGCGAGTTCTCGGTGTTCTTCTGCTGCGGCTAAGAGAGGCAGGAGTAATGCTGACATCATGACCGGGATTGCCGCCCCCGGCAACCATGACCGGCTCTGCAGTGTTTCTTTCATCGCATGGCGCATTCGCTTGTCTCCTCTTACAGAAGTAGAAGGATATTCTACCACATCGCCGACTCGCCGCGCCCGCGCGAATTTCCGCTATCCATGAGCATAGGAAGCCTGGAAATAAGCATGGGGCGGTAATGGTTCAGGCGCAGGCCCGTTCATGAGCTGATTTCAACGCACAGCCGCAAAGATATGAAGCGCGGTATAAATTTTGCCTGGATACTGCTTGCCCGGTATTGTTGCCTTTCAACTTTTAATGGCAAGTGCCTTCACTGGAAAGGAAAGCGCTTCAGACTGTTCATTACTATCCCAGGATACTCATGGATTTGTTGAAATGATGTTCCTACTTATACTTCCACGGATACCAGAATTTGTCTTCCGCCTCTTTGGCGTCCTTTTTCAATTGCTCTTTCTTCACGTCGGTTTCCGCGCGTGTTTCGTCAGCCTCCCTTGTTATCTCGCGCTTGATATTATTGAGCGTCACAGCGCGGCCAGATTGATGAAGCCGCCATGCCGTAGCGCCTACGACGAGCAGAATAATGATTATGACGAATCGAATCAGTTTTTCCTTGAAGGTCAGCATGAATTCCGATCGGGGAACGATTCCGACCATCAGCGCATTAGTGGCGCAACGCGCCCGCCAAAAGCGGGACGCTTGCAACCCACCTTACATTTTCTTCAATCGGTTTCGCGCGTATTACATCTTCGCAGCTTTTTCCACGCCCCGCTTGATCGCCGCCACGATCTTTGATGCCGCTTCGGGGGCGGGGTCGCTCAAGACGGGAAGGAAGATGAAGTTATCATGGGCGATCTCGCTGATGGGGAAGTCGCCCTCCTTGAAGCCTGCCCAGGGCGCGTCGAAACCAGCCTTGTCCTCCTTGCAGATCGGACCGCGGTTATGGCCGAAGAGATCAAATCCATCACGGAAGTAGGGCAGCCTGTGAAGCAGCTCGTAGCCGCCGGGGTTGACGGGCACGCCCTCGGAGCGGATCGCTTCAATGACCGTCTGGCGCGGAACGCCGTCAAGCGCAGCAGGTTTGTAAAGCGTCGGGAAGCCATAGTATCCGCCGCGCTGAGAGCCTTGCGCGGACGGAATCGGACGCAGAGCCGGCACACCGGTAAGGCCAGCCTCAACTTCTTCGACAAACGACGCCCGGCGCTTGTTCAGCGCGTCGAGTTTCTTCAGTTGCACCGCCGCGACGCCGATGCCCAGCGGGTGCGCCCTGAATTTCATCCCTGTGCCGAGGGGCTGAAGATGCTGGTAATGGTTTGTCACCAGGTCCATACCCTTGATGCGGTTGACCTGACCGATCAGGCAAGCGCGGTCGAAGACTTCCGGATCGTTCGTGGCGATGACGCCACCCTCGCCGGCGCTGGTTGGTTTTGAACCTTGAAGGCTCCAGCAACCGACATGGCCGATTGAGCCGACGGGGCGGCCCTTGTAGAACGCGCCATGGGAGTGAGAACAATCTTCGATGACCGGCACGCCGGTGTCCTTGCTCACGTCCATGATGGCGTCCATGTCGCATACCCAGCCCCAGAGATGGACGACGACGATGGCGCGTGTGCGGGAGGTGATGCGACGACGCACGTCGTCGGGGTCAACGGTCACGCCGCCGGGGACGCATTCGGCGAAGACCGGTCTGGCCCCCAGAAGCG
Organism: Planctomycetota bacterium; assembly: GCA_022711755.1. Lineage (GTDB taxonomy): Bacteria > Planctomycetota > Brocadiia > SM23-32 > JAKLEA01 > JAKLEA01. The sequence continues at coordinate 437,751 of JAKLEA010000001.1, read as the reverse complement.
GGACTGGGGAGATTGTGCAGATCCACGTGTACGTCGGGCAGATGACCTCATCGCCGGGGCCAACCTTCAAGCCGAAATAGGCGCTGTAGAGCGAAGAAGTTCCGTTGAAGGTCGTGATGGCGTATTTCAAGCCGGTGCGCCTGCGCCATTCCTCCTCGAACTCGCGCACGACGGGCGTGCCGCCGGAGAGTTCGTTGCGCAGCGCCATGTCGCGGACGGCGTTTGCCTCGTCCTCGCCGACCTGGTTCCATCGGTCCAGTCCGTCCATTACGGACTTCGCCGTCTGGACGAATGCCTGGGGTTTGGCCTCTTTGTTTCTGTCGGGCATATCATCATTCTCCCGAAAAAGAATCAGGGTCATCAGACGCCGGAAATATTGTTCTGCAAACCGATGCTCCTGGCAACCGGTATTTCCGGTTCAGGATTATTTTGGACTTCATAAGAACCTGCGCGCGTATTCCATACTAAATTAAAAAATGCGGTTTCATTCGGCAAGTCTGATTTGAGGTGGAGATTATTGAAGCAAGTGACAGTGTTTCTGCTGTATGCGGCGGTTTCATGCTTACCGGCAGGTTCCGGCCCGGCGATATCCCCATCGTCTGAAGGTATGACGACGTGGTCGTCGGAGGATGTTATCGGCAATGGACAGACGGAAATATTATCAACCCGATAGGGAGCTACTTGGAGCCGTCCGCCACGCGGACGGAGTCTCATTGCCACTCCAATACGACTTTGATCGTGCCTTCGGAGCGGGAGATCAGCAGTTCTATTCCACGGGCAAACTGAGCAGCGGGGAGGCGATGTGTCACCAGCCGTGCCAGTGACAGCCCGCCGACGGCCAGTCGCGCCGCCTCCGGCCACGCCCCGGCGCTGGCGTTGCTGCCGATCAATTGAATCTCCCGGTGCAGGAGGTTGTTCCATGCGAAATCAGCGCGGGCATGGGCATAATCCCCAACGACGAGAATCCGCCCGCATTGCGAGACAAGATTCATCGCGGCCCTGATTGCCGCCGCGGATCCTGACACTTCGATTATTGAAGGCCAATGTCCGAGCGCTCCGGTTTCGCCTGGCTTCCGGGCGGGGGAGGCGTGCGATGATGCCAGGCGCGCAATCTCGTTCTCCATCGGTGAGCCAAGGTCGTGGTAGTTCAGGACTGTCCCAGCGCCGAGTCGTCCCGCAAGCGCGAGCCTGTCGTTCCTGCCCCCGATAAGCGTGATCTCGCGCGCGCCTGAGCGCCTTAGCAGCATTAGGGAGATCAAACCGATTGCGCCGTCGCCGAAAATGAGGACCGGCTCTCGTATTCCTCCCCCCAGCTTTCCGATGGCGCGGACGCAGACGGCCAGCGGTTCGATCAGCGTAGCGGCGATGGGGTCGAAGGCGTCCGGAAGAACTCGCAGATTCGCGGCCTCAGTGAGAAGAAATTGCGCGTATCCGCCGGGATGCTCGAACCCCACCTCCCCCCCGTCGCTCAGGACGTTCTCGCCGACACAGAGACTGCCGATGAGCGATTTATCGCAGCCTTCACCGACGGCGTCAACGCGGCCCGACCATTCGTGACCCGGCACGCACGGGAAGGCGGTGCGCTCCCATCCGGCGATCATCTGAAGGTCCGTTGCGCAGATGGCGCAGGCGGCGGTCCTGACGCGGACCTGCCCCGGGCCGGGTTCGGGCAGCGGCATATCGAGCATTTCGAGGCGGTTCGGCCCCGTGTTGACTATGGCCTTCACTTTCTCTCCCATAACATTATGAAATCCAACCCGATCTCCGCCCCGGCGCTTTCCGGGTTCTTCCCGCGGCTGATTAGGCGGAGCGAGTGCGGTCCCTGATCAAGTTCCACGACGTCGAAGTACTGGTCGCGGAGCATTTCGAGGTGCGGTGCGTATAGATCGGCGACCTGGGCCATCGGTTGCCGGTCGTCAACGGCAAGGGAGAATTTTCCGGAGTTAGGTGAAACGCGGAAGACGCAGGCGATGAGGTATTTCCCGGTTTCGGGAACCTTCAGATTAATATCAAGTTGTTCGCCCTCGGCCTGCGGCTTCCAGACCATGAGTTTTCCGCGCGACCACATCCTTCCGCCGATGACAGAAACATTTGATTTGGAGAGGTCCGCGCAGTTCTCCGCCTGGTAGAAGAGCGATGCTTCCTTGCATCCCAGGTAGACGGACGGTTCCCAGTCCGCCGGCAGGTCCATGCCGCGTTCCAGGTCTGGAGGGCAGATTTTCACATGGTCGTCGGTGGTTTGCGGCGGGGCGTAGTAGTGCGTTGTGCGCGCGTAGCTCAGGCCGGGGGTGTAGGTGTGATGGGCGAGTTCCATGAAGAAGGCGAAGTGCCCTCTGAAGGGGATTGCGTCGAGGACGTGCCAGCGGGTGTTAACGCAGTAGCCGCGAGAAGCCGGGCCGCTGGACATCGGTTGGGCGCAGTAGCCGTGCTGGAAGAGGCGGTTGCTGCTCCATGAGTAGTTGAAGTAGTCTTCGCTTCCCGTGCCGAAGAAGGACGGGAACGCATCGTCGTCAACCCAGATTTTCTCATCGCCCTCGCCCCACCAGCTCCCGCCGCCGGTGATGATCGGGGTGGGATTCAGGACTGCGACGGATGCTCCGACGAAGACGCCCTTGCCGAATACGTTCAGGAAGGGAAGATCGCGCGTTTCAGTTCCGCCGGATGCTTCGAGACCGTGATTGACGCGCCACTTGCAGTGATAGTGCAGAAGGTCTTTGGGCGAGTTCTGACTTTCCTTGACCACGCGCCATCCGGTCACGCGCACGGCGTCCCTTCCGAGATTGCGAAGTTTCAACAATGCGGATTGGCGGAAGGGCATGGCGAAGCGGCAGACCATCGTTCCGTCTGCCCGGACGGTCATGGGGATGGAATCGTAGGGGGTGATGCCCGGCCAGGAGCCGAAGAAGTCGCCGACTGGGGACTCGATCTGCGGCTGCCATGATCCGTCGAAGTAACCCGAGAGAATCGTCTGGCGCAGCGCGGCGGGGATGTCCTTTGCCTCGAGCTTGATCCCGAATTCTGCGATCATCCCAGGTTTGTCGAGTTTGATCGCTTCGACCGCCGCGCCGGGTTCGATGGCAACAGAGAAGGGGACGCGCTCCCCGGCGGGTTCGGCCTCGCGCCATGCATCGGCGGATTGAAGGGCGCGGGCGGCTTTAGCGATGGAATCGGCATATGTTTCGACGTCTTTCGACTGGAAGCTGACGACCTCAGTTCCGGGTTCGTATAGCCTGACTCCGATGTGGTAGAAGTGCAGGTCCTTGATGCGCCCCGTCCATTCGACGCGCAGCCCCATGGCGAAGGGGACAGGGAAGTAGTTGGCGTCCACCTGACGGAAGCCATCCTGGGCGGGTTTGCCGTCCTTCGTGAAACAGGCTGGGCGATTGGAGACGAAGGCGTCGGGGTCTCCCTGCCAGATGGGCGTATTAGAGCCGTCAAGGAAAATGGCAAGGTTGCCCTTGATGGGGTGCGGGTGCGGTGTCCATGTTCTGACAATCGCGCCGGGGCCGCTTACGTCTGCCAGAAGGTAGCGTCCTGTGCCGTCGGCATCGGGTTCCTTGAGGGTGGCCAGCACATTGGGGATTGGTTCGTTACCGAAGCCGTCGGAGTTGTCGAACCAGCCCGGCAGGTACGGGGCGACGCTTCGGCGGTCATAGGAGGAGAACTGTTTACACTTGTAGGCTGGGGAGGGGGATTGAGAAAGCCTGGTCATATCGGTCATCTCGTCCAGCAGGCTGCCGGTGGTCACGGCGCCGTCTGAGCGCGCGGCGGACATGAGCGCCAGAATCACGGAACAGGTCAGTGGTGGTTTGCATGAGAACATTCGCTTGTCTCCATGTTTATCTGATTGGGGAATCCCGGCGGAACGGTCCGACGGGATCGAGCAGATTTTACACCGAAAATCAGATTAGCAAAGCGCCAGTGAAGATTTCATCGCAAAGGCATGGATTGGGCGAAGTGTTTTCACTACAAAGATACGAAGGCACAAAGAAGGATTTGAACTTGAGAGAATCTGTTATGATCGGTGGCATGAAACTACAAACGAGGATATTGCGCGTTCTGTTCGCTGTAGCGTTGCTGGGTTGCATCGAGCTGTCCGCTGCGCAGAAGCGCACGGAGATGATTCCCATGAGGGATGGAACCCGACTCGTTACCGATATCCACCTGCCGTTCGGGAAGCCGCCGTTTCCGGTTGTCCTGGCAAGGAGCGTCTACGGGCGGGGCGTGGATCCGAAGGGATTCGTCTCCAGGAGATACGCATTCGTCATCCAGAGCGTGCGGGGGCGGGACGGCAGCGAGGGCAGGGACGACTGCATGCAGGCGGACGGCTGGCGGGAGGGATTGCGCGACGGGGAGGATACCGTCAACTGGCTGATCGCACAGCCGTGGTGCAACGGGAAGATTGCGACGTGGGGCGGATCGGCCCTGGGCATAACACAAACGCTCATGGCTCCATCATCAGACAAGATAACGTGCCAGCATATTGACGTGGCGGCATGTTCGTTCTACGGACAGCTTTCGTACCAGGGGGGAGTCTTCCGGAAGTGCATGTGCGAGAAATGGCTTACGATGCAGAAACTGCCGCACGTGATTGACATGTGGAAGTCGCATCCGACTTATGACGAGTATTGGTTATATTACAACGCTGAAGCAAGGGCGGGGGAGATCACCGCGCCGGCTCTGCACGTCGGGGGGTGGCATGACATCTTCGCCGAGGGCACGATTCGCAGTTTCAGGTCACGGCAGCACAACGGCGGTCCCGGCGCGAAGGGCAACCAGAAGCTCATCATGAAATGGTCGTCCCACGGCCCTGACGTCAGCCCGGACTACAAGTTCAAACAGAATCGTTTCGATGTGAAGGTCAGCCGAGAGCAGGAAAAGTTCTTTGATTACTGGTGCAAGGGCGTCCGCAACGGGATCATGGACAAGCCTGCGGTGACTTACTACGTCCTGGGGGACGACTCGGATACGTCAGCTCCGGGCAACGAGTGGAGAACGGCGGGCGACTGGCCGCCGTTCGCAACCGAGCCGACAAGCTTTTTTCTCAATCCGGACGGTAGCCTGACGCCGTCCCGTCCCATGTGCGCGATGGGGGCGATGGGATTCTGCTACGATCCGGGCGATCCGTTCCCGACGCTCGGCGGGGCCAATCTGACGATTCCAGCCGGGCCTTTCGACCAGAGGAAGGCGGCGGTAGGGCGCAGCGATTATCTGGAGTTCCTGTCGCGCCCGTTGAGGGATCCGCTTGAGGTGACGGGAGAGGTTTCCGTTCGTTTTTTTGTATCAACGGATTGTCCCGATACTGACATAACGGCGAAGGTGATGGACGTCTACCCGCCGGGCGACGGGAGGCGGATTCTCATGATGGACAGCATCCTGAGATTGCGTTTCCGCGACGGATTCGAGAAGGAGTCGCCGCCGCCGGAGTCGGCGGGGCAGGTGATGGAGGTCCGCTTTGACCTGGGGCCGATAAGCTGGATTCTGAACCGGGGGCATCGGATCGGCTTGCACGTCTCAAGTTCCAACTATCCGCGTTTTGAGAAAAACCCCAATAACGGTCTGCATTTTCCGTCGGACGCGACTCCATCGCGGATTGCGCGGAACTTTCTGCGGATGGGGGATGCGCATCCCAGCGCCCTTATATTGCCGCTACGTCCGGATGACGCCGCAAAACAGAAATGAACAGGCTTCAGGATTTACAGGAAGACGTAGCGTATTCCCCATATCAGCAGGAAGACGACGGCTATCAGTCTGACTGTCTTGTCCGACAGTCTGGTGAGCACCTTCAGTCCCATTGCTGAGCCGATGACTGCTGTTACCATCCCGACTGCGGCCAGCAGGATGACGCCCGGTCTTATGAGTCCGAATTGCTGCATCATGATCATGCGAAGGACCGACGCGCTGAAAAACATGACCTGAAGTGTGGCCGAGTAGCGATACCGGGAGAATCGTTGAGTGGAGAGATATGCGACAAGGGGCGGACCGCCGGTTGAGAATGCCCCGGCCATGAGGCCGGACAGAAATCCGCAGGGGATTCCGGCGCGGACAGGATGCCATTTCTTTTTTGTCAGGGTTGGAATGACGCCGTAGACGCCGCCCAGAATCAACACGGCTCCCATGATTCTCTTCAGGATTACGGGGTCGGCCTTTGCCATAAAGAATACGCCGATGGGTATTGCGATCATCACCGACAAGTAAAGCGGGACGATCCCCTTCCATTGGAAATGCTTATAGAGCTTCGACAGGATCACCAGGTTGAGGCAGAAGGTGCAGCAGGTGACGATGACCGATGCATCCCGCACGCCCATGAAATCGAGAAACAGCGCCATGCAGACGAGGCCGAAACCGAAACCCGACGCGCCCTGAACGAAGGCCGCCATGAAGGTTACGAGCGGGACGATGATGATGCAGAGAGCCGAATTCAAACGGATTATCTCCTGAGAAGCCGTCAAAGAGACGGCGGAGCAGTCTACCATAAGCTGACGGCGGTTGCGCTGGATTGTAAAACAGCAGCCACAAATAAACACGGATGGGCACGGATGGGATTGATGGGGGGGGGGGGCGAAAGGACTGTTCACCATTCAGTTGCATTGGCAGCGCAAATCGAGTTGAAGGCAGGCTGTTGCGGTGGTAATGCAACAGATGATTCCGAGCGCTAATGATCGATGATTTCATATATCAGGGGGGGGATAAATATGATCAGAAGATATTGGCGAGGCAGAGAAATAGGGGCATGCGGGAGACAATTGAGAATTCTCCAGCAAAATCACCGATTTTCCAGTTTCTTGCTGGTCAAATATGGTCGGCGAGCATAATATAAAATCGGTTTTTTATGCTGGCGCACCGGATGAAGATGGGCTTTTGTTAACGAGGATTTCGCGACGATGATGATAAGCTCATGGACGCCGAAGTATGTTGCGTCACGACTACTGGAGATCGCGTATCGCCGCATGAATCCGATAACGCCGTGGGTGGCGCAGAACTTCATACCGGTTCTGGATTCGTATATACGCCCGACGGATATCGGCTTTGAATACGGCTCCGGAAACAGCACAATCTGGCTGGCGCAACGCGTGAAAGATCTTACAAGCGTTGAGCACGATAAGCGCTGGCATGAGATTGTGTCCGGCAGATTGCGGGAAAGGTCCATTTCCAATGTGGAATATATAATCTGTAGCGACAAGGAAGGCACAGGGCGCCACGACGATGACAGAGGAGCGAATACGCAATACGCCGGCATTCTGGAAGGCAAGCCTGCCGATTCTCTGGATTTCGTTTTTGTGGACGGGATATACCGAAGCTATTGCTCGATGATTGCCATTAACAAGGTGCGCAGCGGCGGCTGCGTAATCGTGGACGATTGCGGTTCGTATCTACCGGCCCCGTCGGGGGCGGTGAATCCCAGAACGTATAGAAACGATCCTAGTTCTCCCCTTTGGGCAGCTTTCTGGAACGAAGTGTCTGACTGGCGGCGCATATGGATGGACAACGGGGTAAAGGCGGCGGTCATGTTCCTCAAACCCTGACGCGGGACGGTGTTTTGGCATTACGCTTTTCCCTTGACTGAGATTCCATGTCGGCCAAGATAGAGGGAGTTTCAGTGTTTTGACATACACTAGACACCTTTTAACGAAGGTCGATTTAAAATGTTCGACGCGATCCTGAAGGCGAACAACAGTTATTCCGTCATACTTGAACCTGACCAGAACACCCCGGAATGGTGGGCCGGCGCGCCATCTGTCTGCCGCGGAGCCGACGGAACGTTCTACCTCGCGTGCAGAATGCGGGAGGGGAATTCTCCGCGCGGGGTGAGAGGATACGAGATTCGGATTCTCAAGAGCGCGGACGGCGTTCACTTCAAGCACGTCAAGAGTATCAAGCGCGAGGACGCGGGGGTGGCCGGTTTCGAGCGTCCGGCAATTGTTCATGACCCGCTGACCGGCAGGTTCAAGCTCTATGGGTGCGCGGGATTCCCGCGCGGGTGGTGCATCCTGAAGTTCGACGACGCCGACGATCCGGCGGAATTCAAACCGGCAACCGCGCGCAAAGTCATCGAAGTGGATTATCCCGACGATGGTTTTGCCCGCATCACCGGGTACAAGGACCCCTTTGTGATCCGGACTGGCGGCAGGTGGCATATGTTCGTGATCGGCTACGACCGCATCGAACGCATATTCCATTTCATCAGCGACGACGGTGAGAAGTGGGTTCGGTCGCCGGAGCGGAGCATCATGGAAAACTCCGGCTGGCACGATTTCTACTGCCGCCCTGCCTGCGTCCTGCCGATGGCGGTGGGTTATCTCTTCGTCTACGAAGGCTCCAGCCAGTCGTGGGTTGACCCGGTCTATAACATCGCCACCGGACTTGCGTACTCCCCCGACCTGGAGAACTTCTTCGATCTCACGCCGACCGAGCCGTTGCTGAAGTCAACCACGCCGGGGCAGTACCACACATGGCGCTATTCCCACTGGCTGGTTGTCGGGGATGAGGTTTTCGCATATGCCGAGGTTGCGAGACCGAACAAGACGAACGAGGTTCGATTGCTGCGTTTCCCTTTGACGTGCCTGTAGACAGTCGAGGAAATCGCGCCGAACCCGAACGGTTTTTTCGGAGTCGGGCCTGCAGGCAGTATAATTGTCTTTAAGGAAAGCGCATCAAGCCGCGCGCGATTGCAGTGCGTATGTTCATACGAGGAGAAGAAATGAGCAACAACAGCCTGACGATTCCGGCCTCTCTGACGGTTGCCCTTCTGGCGATTTCCGGTCTTGCCCGCGCTGAGGAGTCCCTCAGCTTCAGCATGGTCACGCGCGACATCACGCCCGACTGGAAGGCAAAGAAGGTATGGATGGCCGGTTACGGCCAGAACCGCGACGCGCGCGGGGTGATGGACCCGATCGAACTTCGCGCCATCGTCCTTTCCGACGGGACGCGGAAGATCGCGATAGTTTCGATTGACGTGATCGGGCTGTTTCACGAAACAACCGAGGAAATCCGATCAAAATTGGAAGGTTTCGATCACGTTATGATCCATACGACGCACAATCACGAAGGTCCTGACACGATGGGCATGTGGGGGCCGTCGGAGTTCAAGTCAGGCATTGATCCGGAATACGTCGAGCGCATCAAGCGGGAGGCTGTCGAGGCCGTCAACGAGGCCGCCGGCAAGCTTCAGCCCGCGCAGGCGGTCATAGGGCAGGCGCAGGGCGATTACATGATTTACGACGACCGCATCCCGGTCGTTGAGGAGGGGCGGCTTCGCGTTCTCGGCTTCAAGTCGCCTGAGGGGAAACTGCTGGGCGCGGTGGTCTTCTGGACGAATCATCCGGAATCGCTTGGCCCGCGCAACTACCAACTGTCGAAGGATTACCTCGGCTCCATGCTCTCAAAACTGCGCAAGGACCTTGATTGCCCGGTCACGTTCTTCAACGGGCCGGTCGGCGGGATGATGAGTCCGGGCAACATATTGAAGGCTGCCGACGGGCGGGAGCTGAACGACCACAACATTCCGGACTTCACGATCGAGGTCGGCCTGCAGGCCGCCAATCTTGCGGAGCAGGGGCTTGCCGGCGCCAAGCCGATCAGACTGACGCCTTTCAAGGTCAAGTCGAAGGCATTCCTGCTTGAGGTCGCCAATCCGAAGTTCACGATGGCGGTGCTTGCCGGATTGATGAAGCGCAAGGTCCACAAGGCGGGCGAGGAGGAGGTCAAGGCTGGTATCCCGGCGGGAACGAACTGCATACGTACTGAGGTTTCGCGGTTGTTCCTGGGCGATCTGGAATTGATCTGCGTGCCCGGGGAGATGTATCCGGAGCTTGTCATCGGCGGCATTCAGCACCCGACGTTGCCGGAGGCGGATTTCCCGGACGCCGCGCCCGAGAAGGCGATTCTCATGGATCCGTCGCCGCGGACGCAGATCGTCATCGGTCTGGCCAGCGACGAGATAGGCTACATCATTCCGAAGTGCCAGTGGGATGAGAAGGCCCCGTTCTGCTACGGGCGCAAGGATGATCAATACGGCGAGGAAAACAGCGCCGGGCCTGACACCGCTCCGCGCATCCTGGCCTGCCTTGAGGAGCTTGCGGAGCCGGCCCGGAGTGCAATGGCAAAGCGAACATCGGGCGAGTTTCTCAATGCTCTGGCAAAGGATCGGGATGCATATGCCGCATCGCGCAAGCAACTGACACCCCCCGTTGAGACTATGCGCATCTGCACGCATTTCCATTCCCTTGTTTCCCATGACAGCAGGACCACATATGAAGAGGTGTCCGAGGTTGCCAAGAAGTTCGACGTGAAAGCCGTCTTCTTCACTGACCACCCGGTCGGAGAGGGAAAAGAATGGACGATGATGAAACGGGATGTCCTGAACGGATTGCTCATTGTGCCGGGAACAGAAAACGGCTCGAAAGACGGCTGCCGACTGATTATGGCGGCTCCAAAGGGGGATACGTCGCGTGAAACCGGCTACTTCGCCGGTCACACAGAAGAGGCAAGCGTGGCGTCCATACTGGCGGACAACTGCGACGGCATGGAGATTTACAACATCCATTCCGACTGTCTGGACCGGGACAAGGACATCCTACTTAGCATGAAGGACAAGCCCCTGTCGCTATTGCAGATACTGGGCGCGTGGCGCAACAATCCGAACGAGTTTCTGAAGGTGATCGTGGATTATCCGTATCATCACATTCTGGTTTGGGACGCGATCAACCGGACGAGGGAATCCGTTTTCCCGGGCATCACGGCCAACGACGCGCACAAGAACGTCGGCATCAAGCTTGAGGCGGACGACAAGGGCGGTGTCAGGGTGTCTGACGTGATTGAAGGGGAAGAGATCGCAAACATCAAGAAGGGCACGGTCGCGACGATGATGAAGGGTTCGTTCGGCCTGGACAAGGGGCCGTTTCTCGCGCAATTGGATCCGCTGGAGATCACAGTGCCGCACACGCTCAATCACGTCTGGGGAGCCGAATGCACGGAGGAGTCTTTGCTGAAGGCTCTCAAGGCGGGGCAGTCGTACGTCGGATTTGACTGGCTCTGCGCGACGGAGGGATTCGGATTCTGGGCGGAGGACAAGTCCGGGCGGAAGGCGACCTTTGGGCAGAGCATTGAGCTTTCCGAGGGCATGAGGCTTAAGGCGCAGTTGCCGGTAGCCGCTTACATTCGCGTGTTCCGCGACGGATACATCTACTGGGCCGACCATGCCGACGCGCTGGACATGGCGCTCGCCCGTCCGGGGAAGTACCGTCTGGAGGCGTTTCTCACGGCTGGCGGGGACATGTATCCGTGGGTGTTGAGCAATCCGGTGGCGGTGCTTTCACACAAGGCGCCGGCGAGGAATGACTGATGGAAAACTGCCTCAAGAGTGTGACGATCAGAGGTTACAAGACCATCCGGGAGTTGGAAAACTTCGAGCCGGGACCGCTTACGGTGCTGATAGGCCCGAACGGTGCTGGTAAGTCTAACTTCATTTCATTTTTCCAGATGCTTTCCCGGATGCTCGCTCCACCCGGCAACTTGCAGGTGTATGTGGCTGAGCAGGGCGGAGCAAGCGCACTATTGCATGATGGATCCAGCAAAACAAAAGAGATTGACTGCGAGTTGGAACTCGCGGGGACTCAATCGAAGTATTCATTTCAACTCGCTCTGGCAGGCGGAGACAGCTTGTATTATGCAAAAGAGGCATTCATTATTCCCGTCATGCATCTTCCGTCTCGCGATTCAATTTTAGATATTTTTGAACTCGGCTCCGGTCATCGCGAGTCACGGTTAGTCTTGTCAGAGGACACACTCAGGTTATGCGGTCCCACCGCACTGCTTGAGGGGAATAAATTGAAAAGCGCGGAATTCGGTAAGATAATGCTTTATCTTCTCCGAGCGGTGAATGTATTTCAGTTTCACAACACCTCCGCTTCCGCCCGCATACGAAGCAAATGGAACATGCATGATGGAAGGTGGCTTAAAGAAGACGCCGCCAACATCGCCCCCTTCCTTCGCCGTCTCCGCGAATCCGAACCCGGGTATTACCAACGTATAGTTGACGCAATTCGCCTAATTATTCCGTTTTTTGCCGACTTCCAGCTTGAACCGGAATACAACTCTCTTCTCCTGTGCTGGAGAGAACACAAAAGTGATAGGGTTTTCAATGTATCGCAGGCGTCCGACGGCATGTTACGCGTGATGGCTCTTGTGGCCCTACTGTTGCAACCCCAAAAAGACCTGCCGAGAGTTTTGATTCTTGACGAGCCTGAATTAGGTCTACATCCCCACGCCATAAGTATCATCGCTGGCCTGATAAAGAGCGCATCACTGAATACTCAAGTAATTGTAGCCACACAATCTGCTGCGTTGGTGGATTACTTCGATCCTGAAGACATTGTCGTCGTTGAAAGAGAAGGGCGAGAATCGCTCTTTACACGTCTGAATCCTGACGCGCTTGGTGATTGGCTGAAGGAGTATTCGCTTTCCGAACTATGGGAGAAGAATGTCATCGGGGGCAGACCGGCATGAGTGTCAGGCTTCATTTCATTGTTGAAGGTCAGACCGAAGAAACCTTTGTTAATCGAGTCCTCAGTCCGCATCTGGTGGTACTGGGCATATACGGGGATGCGCGATGTGTGATGACCGGCCGCAAGCGTTCGGCAATTCATCGCGGCGGGGTGACAAGTTATGGCAAGGTAAGGAACGATATCCGTCGCTGGATGGCAGAGGACGGGAACTCCGACGCTCGCTTCACAACAATGTTCGACTTATATGCACTCCCGTCCGATTTCCCCGGCCGCAATGAGGCAAGAGGCATGACGGATCCCTATGAGAAGGTGAAAAGGATCGAGAGCGCCATGTTCAACGATCTTGGCGACTACCGCTTTATTCCGCACATTCAACTTCACGAGTTTGAAGCTCTGATTCTGGCTGATCCGGGAAATCTGAACATTCAGTTTAGCGAAAGTGAAAGAGCAATTCGGAATCTGGTTACATTGACCAAGTCATTCGATACACCGGAGTTGATTGACGAAGGCGCTGAGACTTCGCCATCCAAGCGGATCATCGCGGAGATACCGGAATACAAGGGCAGGAAAACGTCAGCGGGGCCTATCGTAGTCCAGAAAATCGGCCTTCCGACGATGCGAGCGAAATGTCCGCACTTCGACGGTTGGATCACGAAGCTTGAATCGCTGGCAAACGGCTGAGTCTCTATTACGGTCGGGAATATAAGGGAACGGGGAGCAGTCTGTTCGCTTAGGAGTATTGTCCGGGATTACAGCTATCGGACGCACTGCGCCACAGTCTGAAGAATATTATCAGCACAAGAACTCAGGCGACGCTCCTGAAGCAGGTTGTTCCCTGCCTCAGGAGTATCACCCTCATCGTTTAAAAATCCAGCTTCTTGAACTGCGGCAGGTATGCCTTGTTCTTCTTGAGCATCTCCTTCGTCATCTTCCTGATCTCGTCAAGCGACATCACCGCCGCGCACAGCGGGTCGTAGCACAGCGATTGGAATACGAGTTCCGCGTTGCCTGTCAGACAGGCCTCGACCGCCATTTCCTCGACCGCGATGCTGACGTTGTTCAGCGCGGCGCACTGGGGCGGGAGCGCTCCGACGTGGATGGAATTCAGCCCGCGGCGATTGGCCACCACCGGAACCTCGACGCAGGCGTCCTGCGGCAGGTTCGTGATGATGCCCTTATTGGGCACGTTGCCGTTGAACTCAAACGGCTCCCCGCCAAGGTAGGCGTTGAAGATCGAGGCTGCGTATTCGTGTCCGCGCTGCAGGTTGAGCGGCCCCTTCTGGTCAATCCACGCCTGTATTTCCTTCCTCCACGACTTCTGCCTGGCCCTGTAATGCTTCAGGATGTAGCCGTATTCGCCGGGGTTCCAGCCCGTGCCGTGGGTGCAGTATTTCTCGATCAGATCAGGGCGCTTGCGGAACCACCAGTTGTATTCGCTGTTGTGCCCGCTTGATTCCGTGACGTAGTAGCCCAGCGCCAGGAACATCTCGTTGCGCACGTGTTCCTCGTTGGCGATTTTCTTGTTCTTCAGAATGGCCTGCTTGATGAGCGGGATGGCATTCTGCCGCTTCCAGTCGTATTTGACGAACCATGCCTGGTGGTTGATGCCGGCGCAGACGTAATCAATCTCCTTCATCGGCGCGCCGATCCAGTGCGCCAGCATCCCCGCCGTGCCCTGGACGCTGTGGCAAAGGCCGGAGACCTGGATGGAGGATTCGCGCTGCATCGCGCGGCAGAGCATGGCCATGGGGTTCGTGTAGTTGAGCAGGATGGCGTTCGGGCAATACTTCTCCATGTCCTTGCAGATGGAGACCATGACGGGGATGGTCCGCAGGGCGCGGAAGACGCCGGAGACGCTGCGCGTGTCGCCGATGTTGGTGTCAACGCCGTATTTCTTCGGGATGGTGATGTCGTAACCCCAGATGTCCACCTCGCCGCACAGGATGGTGCAGAGGACGCCGTCCGCGTCCTTAAGGGCTTCGGCGCGGTCGGTGGTCGCAACAACCGTGGCCTTGTACTTTCCCTCGTCAATGATGCGTTGTACGGCCTTGGTGATGAATTCAAGGCGTTCCTTGTTGATGTCCATGAGCGCCAGCGTGGCGTCGGACATTGAGGGGAAAGTGAGGATGTCCTTGACGAGTCCGCGGGTGAATCCGAAACTGCCCGCGCCGATGAATGCGATCTTGGCCATGATAAGCCTCCGGGGTGATGGAAATGTGATTGAAACGCGAAGGGATTGCGTTCGGGGATGAACCGAACAATCGTAACTGTCGGGAGAGTAGCTTAAACGCTTGCGATACGATTTGCAACATCCATGCAGAAGTCGTTTCAGAGTCGTTTCAGCGGCTTCACACGCGGGTGTCTAACGCAGTATAATGAAGAAGCACAAGCGAAGAAGAGGCAGGCAAATGTTCTCGGCAAAGAAACATTGGACAATATCGGATGATGGCGGGGGGATTCGTCTGACCATACGCCCGAGCAGAAGGATGCCGGAGATTGTCATCGTGAGTCTGCCTGTGGCAGCGCCACTATTCTTGTGTCTTATTGTCCTGATAGCCTTTCGAGCAGTGACTTGGGATTCGGTGATTGCGCATGGCGCAGGCATATGGTTTCTCCTGTCTTTCTTCTTTCTTTATATGGCAGGTTTCTACTCCTGGAGCTGGTTAGGCTACGAGGAGGTATTTGCGACTTCGAAACAGATGATGATCACCCAGAGGATGCTGGGGATTAAGGACAGCCTTTTGTTTGATCTGGAAAAAGTCGGCCCCATGCGGGCGACTCCGATGCGATGGTATGTATTGCTCTGGATGCCTCACATCGGGGGCAGTGCATTCAAAGGCGGCGGTATCACGTTTCGATATGGACAGACTGAATATGCCTTTGGACGCGATCTTGATGTTCACGAAGCAGTCGAGGTTATTGGCGATTTGTCACTGGCATTGAAGCGCCGCGGGTTTGTTCCGCCGGCTGTTGAGAGTGGGCCTGCAACAGCACAGGAAGCAATACTACAGTCTTCGGGTGAAGATTCTCCCGTGGCGAAATCAGTTTATCCGGCCAGAGCCAATGAATCCGCTAATGCAGTGCCTGTCTCAGAACGATTCGACACATGCGGCGTCAGTGCTGCAAGCGCAGCTCCTCTGAGAAGCTGGGCAGGCATAAAAGAGGAAAATGGAACACGCATAGTCGTAAAAGCAGGTAGAGCAGACTCATACTATTTACTTCTTGGTCTGATAAGCCTGCTCTCGATTGCGATATTCCTGTTTCTTCTCGCGAAGGGCGGGTTACTCGCATTGCTTGGAGTAGTATTTCTGGGTGTTCTCGCCTATGCCTATGTCAAGTCACCGCCCGATTTATCGGTTGGACGCCAGGAGATAACAATCAGGGATGGTTCCTTGAATGTTTATTCCAAATCCTTTTTAGGGGAAAGAACGGTTACCTTCGAATTGAAGCGGATTGATCGTATAAAAGCGCAATGCGAGTCGGATGGTAGGTGGCATAATAGATGGTATTACGAGGAATTTCTGGGCAGGGAATGGACCGTAGCAATCGAGTCGGGAGGACGGACATGCCTGGTGGGAGATTCAATTCCGCCGGTCGAGGCGCAGGAACTAGCCTTTGAAATCCGCAGAGCCGCCGGAATCCCCGACGCGCGCAGTTGACGGGACACGCTTATCGCCTACCGGGTGCTCAGTCAAACATTACGGCGGGCATTTGGCGCATATGGAGCGGAAGAGCATGGTGCTCAAATATCTGTCTCCACGGTCCGGCAGGAGGGCTACCACCGTCCCCGACTTCATGCCCGCTGCGACCTGGAGCGCCCCCGCGACCGCCGCGCCGCTGGACAACCCGGCGAAAATTCCCTCATGCGTCGCCAGTTGACGCGCCGTCTCGAAGGCCGTTCCGTCCGGCATCGTGATCTTCTCGTCAAGCCGGGACGGATCGTAGATTGCCGGGACAATCGCCTCCTCCATGTTCTTCAGGCCTTGTATGGCGTGTCCGACCGTCGGTTCGACACCGACGATGCGGATATTCCTGTTCTTCTCTTTCAGGTAACGCGAGACGCCCATGAGCGTTCCGGTCGTGCCCATGCCGGCGACGAAAACGTCAACCTCGCCGTTGGTCTGGGCGTAGATTTCCGGCCCGGTGGTCTCGTAATGCGCCTGCCAGTTGGCCGGATTGACGAACTGGTTGGGCATATAGTATTTGCCCGGTTCGGCATCAATGATTTCGTGAGCCTTGCGGATTGCGCCGTCGGTCCCCTCGCGGGCGGGGGTAAGGATAACGTCCACCCCGAAAGCCTCCAGTATGTGGCGTCTCTCCGTGCTGACACATTCCGGCAGCGTGAGTTTCACGCGGTATCCCTGCGCCGCCCCGATCATGGCAAGCGCAATGCCGGTGTTGCCGGAGGTGGGTTCGAGGATGATCCTGTCCTTTGTCAGTTCGCCGGATTGCTCGGCGCACTGGATCATGTAAAGCGCCGTGCGGTCCTTGACCGATCCACCGGGGTTGTTGCCCTCGAGCTTCGCCAGAACGGTTACGCGCGGGTTGGCGTTGAGCCGTTTCAGCGCTACCAGCGGCGTGTTGCCTATTGCAGAGAGGATGCTCATGTTATGACTCCTGAGTTCATCATGATTCCGGGAGAGTTAGTGTACAATCTGTCGGACGTGTTTATCAACAAGCGTTTTTCGGTTGGGTTCTGTAAAATGGTCTTGGGCATTGCCTCATTCCGCCGCCCCGCAAGACGGGGCGACACCTTCCCCCCCATGCTGCGCGCTTCTCGCGGCGCGCTTCGCGCGTTACGCGGGGGAAGGATAGTTTTCTGAAGATTTCGACATGGCTATGAATCTCCGGGAAAGGTTGCTGACGGTCTACCGAGGCGGGATGCCCGACGTCGTTCCCTTCGCGCTTGACCTGTCGCACTGGTTCTATGAGAAGAACCGGATGCCGTGGGACCTGAGCGCCGCCTACATGAAACCGGAAACAGAACTAATCGAGTATCACAAGCGGCACGACGTAGGTTTCTACATGGCAAACGGGGCATGCTTCTTCGAGGTCCGCAATCCGCTGGACGTTAGGACTTCGGTGACAAAGAACGCAGACTGGAGCGAAATCACATGGGAGATTGAAACCCCGCTCGGAGTCATACGCAGGAAGCGCAGATGGGAGGCCGGTAATTACGCATGGGGTATCTCGCAATGGGGCGTCAGAACGCGCGACGATCTCCACGTTCTGGCCCATGCCCTTGCAGGAAGGGAGTACGTTCCGCGATGGAAACTGTATAAGCCGTGGGTTGATTGCATCGGCGGCACGGGGGTTGTCTACGGCATGACGGGCTACAGCGCGATGGGCCAGTTGATGCATTACTGGATGGGAGCGGAAGCGACGCTATACGCAGTCGCGGATTGGCCGGAGGAGATGAGGGACGCAATTGAGGCGATCAACGCCAACTGTTTGAAGTGCGTTGACATGCTGGCGGAATCTCCGGCGGAAGTTGTCATCATGGGGGATAATTTCTCTAGCGACATTCAGCCGCCGCACTTCTTCGCGGAATGGTCGCAGGCTTACTACGCTGAGGCAATCCGGCGCTTTCATGCGGCGGGGAAGTTTGTCGCTATTCACATTGACGGACGATTGCGGGGGGCATTGAGGATGTTTCGGGAGATAGGGGCTGATTGCGCTGATGCCGTGACGCCCGCGCCGATGGGCGATCTGATGCCGGAGGAATGCCGCGAAGAGGCGGGGGAAATGATCCTTTCAGGCGGGATTCCGCCGGACCTGTGGTATTCGCGGGTTGACATCGAGGATTTCAAGAGGGCTGTGATGCGCTGGCTTGAATTGCGGAAGTGGAGTACTCGACTAATCGCCGCCGCAGGAGACCAGGTTCCGCCGGGGGCGGAAGAAGACCGAATCTTCATCATGCGGGACATGGTGGAAACGCGCGGAAGATTCTGAGTCTAGTTTATCAAGTATAATGCAGTCTGGTTCGCTCTCAGCGGTCAATTTTCTCCTCCTCACCCGCCGTTGCTACGCAACGACGCGATATCCCGTCGGGAGAGGGATGTTCATATGTTATGATTATATATTACTGACGGGAGGGGGGGGGAAGATTTTTCAGACCGGCGTTCTTTCCAGGTATTCGTAGAACTCGTCTCGAACCATCAGGTTTCTTCTAACCTCCGCGAAATAGCGTTCGATGATGTCCTGCGCCTTGTCATATGCCTTGCGCAGTCCCCTGTCCTCGATCTCGCCCTTGCCTTTCGAGTATCGCTTCTGGATCGCTTCATATTTTTTTTTCGGCAGGGCCTTCAGTATGTCATCCTGGACGGAGAAGTAGTATTGAACCTCGCCGGGATCGCCCTGGCGTCCGCATCGCCCGCCGAGTTGGTGATCGAATCGGGCGACTTCATGCCGTTCCGTTCCGATGACGCGCAGGCCGCCAATTTCTGCGACACCATGCCCGAGGAGTATATCCACGCCGCGCCCCGCCATGTTTGCGCTGACCGTCACTGTGCCCATCTGCCCTGCGCCCTTGATGATCTCGGCCTCCGCCGCGTGATTTGTCGCGTTCAGCAGGTGATGATCAATGCCGCGCGCCTTCAGCATCTCGCTCAACTGTTCAGATGCGCGGACTGATCGCGTTCCGACCAGCACCGGTTGCCCCCTGGAGTGCGCCCTGGCGATATCATTCGCCACGACGTCCCATCTTTCATCCGCAGTATGAAATATCTTATCCGGCGCGCGGTTGCGCTTGATCGGGCGGTTGGTCGGGAGGCGCAGGACGCGCATTCGGTAGATTTCCTTGAATTCCTTGCGCGCTCCCCATGCCGTGCCGGTCATGCCGCCGAGCTGCTTGTAGGCGCGGAACAGGGCCTGAACCGTGATTTTGCGGGCCACTCGCGTCTGCGGTTGGATGGGCAGCTTCTCCTTTGCCTCCATCGCCTGGTGCATCTGCTGTCCCAGGCGCTGCCCGAGCAGCAGGCGGCCCGTAATGTCGTCAATGAGAATGACATTTTCGCCTTGGATGACATAATCGCGCCCGTTCACATAGATTTTCTCGGCGGTGATGGCGTCAATCAACCTGTCTTCCCACGTCTCAGGCGAGAGACGAAGGTATGCATATTCTTTGGAGATCCAGTCCGCCTTCTGCTTGCCGGAATCCTTCAATTCGACCTTCTTGCGAACCTGCTCGATCGTATAATCGCCGTCTTCCTTGAGTTCAAGGGCGAACTTGCTGGCCAGCATATAGACGTCCGGGGGAGCCTGCATAGGGTCCTTTTCCGTGATTGCCACCGGCGCGCGGGCGAAGTCAATGAGAACGCTGTCAGCCTCGTCGAGGATTGCGAAGTGACGCCCGCGCAGGCAGGATTCCTCACGTCCCTCGGTCAGGACGGAATAAAGCCCCACGAAATCTCCGCGTGTATCCAGGCTTGTAGGGTCCTTTTCGAACCATTCGCGCAGGAAGTCGAAACCAAGCGTTCGCACGGTCGAGTAGGTGATATCACAGGCGTAAGCCTTCTTGCGAACCTCAATCCCGGCGTCGCATAAAACGCAGCCCACGGTGAAGCCCAGCATTCTGTAAATTGGCTCCATCCATTTCGCGTCACGCTCCGCAAGGTAGTCATTAACCGTGATGATGTGGACAGGCTTATGGCCAAGGGAATGAAGACAGGCGGCAAGGGTGGCGACGAGGGTCTTGCCCTCGCCGGTTTCCATCTCGATGACATTTTTATGATGCAGGCCGATGCCGCCAACGATCTGGACGTCGTAATGGCGCATATTTAGAGTCCGGCGCGAAGCCTCCCGGACCATGGCGTAAAGTTCAGGCAGGAGGGCGTCCAGTTTTGCTCCCTGGTAACGCCGCTCGCGCAGGTCCATGGCGGCTCGTTTCAGTTCCTCGTCGCTGAGGGGCCTGATTTTCGCCTCAAGCCTGTTGACCTGGCGCAGGAGGCTTTCGTAGTAATGTTTGCGCGCTAATTCGAATGGTCTCATTCAATGTCTGCCGGACGATTCATTGTTTCAATTGAGGCATCGGAATGTGGAATTGTATCGGAAAGGGAACTCGCGGAGAAGCGGAAGTTTGGATATGTCCTGTAACGTTTATGAAAATTGAGTCAACAGGGAGATGGGTTCTCTGAACCTATGCGGACCAATCCGTATTTATATTTACCAACATGGATTCGCGTAGGCTCGTCGAACCCATCTTGTCACTTTTCGTGCACGTTCTTGGTTTCTCCTCTTATATCGCTAATCTTTATTTTCCGCCCTCTATCAACCCCAAACTGGTCATAATCAGCCCTTCTGTTGCCGGGTCCGGTCCCCATTCTTCCGGAATTGTCGCCACGCACACGTCTTCCCCGCCCAGCATCGCAGACGCGAAGATGACGCGCTTGCTCAGGCGGTCCCAGCCGACGTGCGGATGCTCGCCCCGGCTGTAGACGCGGTGCGCCAGCGTCAGACGCCGCATCTGCGTTGTCTTCGCGTCGAACAGGACGATGTCCCCGTACCAGTTGTCGGCGGCGATCCAGCGCCCATTCTCGTCTCCCGCCGCGTGCCACCAGTTCCAGCGATTCAGCATGTCCTTCGGGTCAGGCTCGACCTTCGTGGTCTCATATCGCCACGGAACCCACGCGCCGGCGCCTGCGATATGAACCTGCCCGCTGTGGACGTCAATCACGCGCACTGCCGCCTCCCCGTCCCGGTAGCCTCCGCAGTAGGTCATCGTGTCGTTCACCCACCAACACTCGTGCGTTACCATCTCGCCGGGGACCTGGCGATGTATCGTCCTGGGCTGGCCGTCGCGAACGTCAATCATCATCAGGCGGTTCTCCCGCCCGGCAAAGCTCAGGTAATGCGGCGTTACGCGGCTGAACTGCACGTGCCCGCCGTGTTCGCCGCTCCAAAGCTCACGCACAGCGCCGGATGCCGTGTCAATCAGCAGAATCGCTTTCCCACAATAAGTGGAAACCAGCGATCCGTCGCAGTTCTCGTTGAGAAGGCCGCAACTTCTGTATTGCTCCGGCAATGTGCATATCACACGCTCCCGCGCAATAACCTCGGACGGCTTCGCCGCCGGATCGTCGCTTTCGTGGACGTCAATGGATATCTCTACAACGTCCGCTCCGCGAACCCCGTAGACGGCATTTTTGTTGCGCGCGGCCGTCGGGCAGCGGACGGAGCCGGACGGTGTCGTTACGTGCATGAGTTCGCCGGTGGCGAATATGTAGCCCATCAGCCCGCCCTCAGGGCGGCTGGAATTGAAGAAGACGACCGAGCTGTCCGCCATCCAGGAACGCTCGTGGAAGTAGAAATTCACATCCTTGGCCGGATGCGTGGCTATGAAAAGCAGTTCCGCGCCGGTTATCGGGTCCTTCATCCGCTTGTGTTCGGGCGGTGAAACCTTGAGCGAATATGTCTTTTGTTCAGCGCCGCTGACTACCGGATGAATGAGGAAACACGCAAGTGAAGCCGCAATGCCGAGTCTCATTTGAAACCTCCTGTTAGTATTGAATGAGTCAGAGTGAAAATCATAGACTGCGCTGCCCTGGCATTCCATCGGAAAAGCGGCGTTTCGGCCTCCAGGGTATACGAAACCGAAAGAACGAAGGGCTGAGGTTTTGCACACGCGGCACGGGCGTACTCGTCGTATCCTTCGCGTGTGCAAAGCCTTCGGCTTCGCACACCCTACGAAACTCGCATTATCCCTCCGTGTGCAAAAGCCCAAGCTTTCGCATATCCTGCACGCTCATCAGGCAAGCATCCCTCTTATCGCCTTCTCCGCCACTCTCGGCGCGCCGGCCTCCAGCGGGGGCGTTCCATAGTATTTACAGGCGTCGCTAACCTCGTATCCCCCTTCCGGCATGGCCTCCGGGCTGGGCAGGTAGCCGTAAAGCCCGTCGCAGTATCCAACCAGCAGACTCCAGGGCGGCGCGGCGTCCCGTAGAACGTGCGAGAAGTAGCTCAACGGCTCGGCGCTCAGTCCGAGCAGGTTCACCGGACCAAGCTGCAGGCGATGGATGCGCAACTGTATGCTAGCGGGATATGCCCCTGCGCGCGACTTCTCAAGAAGCCCTTCCGCCCACATGGCATGAGCGTCAAACATCCGCGCCTTGAAGGATTCGTTTTCCGTCCGCGCCTTCCTTTCCTGCTCCCGGCATTCCCGGGCCATACCCGACAGATCCGCCTCTGTCATAATCCTGGCCGGCAGTTCAACTTGCGCAAACCTTCCCTCGATTCCATCCAAAGCGATATTCTCAGGCTTCGATAATGCCGACATTGCCGACTGCGCCATCGTCGCGCCGACTTGCGCCAGCGTGTCGAATCCCGCCGGGTGGGCGTTCGGATTGATGTCCCCGCAGGCTCCATTTGCATAAAGCACGGTGGGACTCCCCGACAAGACTCTCGACAGTTCCCCCGCTGCCGCGCCCGCCAGATCGGCTGAAATCAGCCGGTTCTCCCCTCCCATGACTACGCAATGGCATGTGTAGTGCATCAGCGTGGCAAGAACCTTTCCCGTCTCCAGATCGTTGCATGAGATCAGGCTCAGTTCCTTCGGAACCGGCGGGGCAGCGCGGGAGCTTCCCCACGCAATCCGGCGATTCCGCGATACGTCGCACGTTGTCTGCGCCCAATAGAGTGAACACGGTCTGAGTTCTCTAGCGGCTTCCCCGGCGGACTTGATGACCCCGGCGCGAAGAACTTCAATATACTTCGGGTCGGGGGTTCCGCAGTTATTCAGCGACGCCACAGCCGGGCCGGAATGGGTGTGCGTCCCCCAGAGCATTACAAGGTCAACGTCGGTTCCCGCCTTTTCCGCAATGGCCTGCCGGATTTCATCGGCCAGTTTGTCCGGGAAGCCGAGAACGTCGCAGACTGTGAGAACGGCCTTCCGCCCGCTGGACTCGATGACAAGAGATCGCGCGTGAATGCGGTCATGCAAACCGACCGACGGCTGTTGTCTGGCAAGGTATCCCGACAGTTCGACGCCGACCTGCGGGGTGACGTCAACCTGACTGCTGCCAAAACGGATTTCTCCTGACATAGCAAATCCCCCTGTGAAAAACCTTCAACAGCTATTTCGAGCGTCCCGGTTGCCGCCCTTCGGCAGTCTCGCCTGAAGTTTTTTTACCGGCTGGGGCGTCCGTATGATGTCAATCGCAAGAAAGACAACGCCGATGCTGATGAGCGCATCTGCAACATTATAAACCCACGGCCAGAATTCAAGGTTCGGGAGGCTCATGTAAATGAAATCACGGACGTAATGCAGAGTAACCCGATCATAAAAATTTCCAATTGCCCCCGCCGCAATCATCCCCGTCGCTATGTTTGGCAGAATCCGTCGCCGGTCGGATTCCTTGTAATACTTCAGCAGGATGAAGAAAGCGATTGCCGACAGAGGAATCAGTAATAAGACCTTGCCCTGCGCCATGCCGAACACGCCGCCGGTGTTCTTAGTCCCCATGAACTGGAGAAATCCTGGGATGACGACAATGCGCTTCTCCAGCAACGGTTCGTAGTACAGACTTTTAGTTATAAGATCAGCCGCCAGGCCGCCGACGAAGCACAGTATCGCCAGCCACAGCTTTCCCTGATTCTTTGCCCCTTTATCCGGAGTGTCTTTGGTTGGGGCGATTTTCGCAGGCGGTTGATGCTCTGACCGAGTCTTTTTCACGAATCCGGGAAGGGGTCAGTTGCCCGTCTCCCGTTCCTCACGGCTCTTACAGTCGAGACAGAGCCTGGCGTATGGAATCGCGTTCAGGCGGGCTTTCGGGATCGGCTTTCCGCAATCCTCACATAAGCCATAACTCCCCTTCTCGATTAGGGCTATGGCAACATCAATGTCCCGAAGCTCAGCCTCGCCGTTCTCTATCAGCTCGATCATCAGGTCCTGCTCAAAACTGTCGGTTCCGATGTCGGCCATATGGATAGGAACGTTGGACAGATCCCCGCTTGCGGACTGGCGAGACTTGCCCAGCGCCTCATCTTCCATGTAATTGACGTTTCCTGCCAGCTTCGACCGCAGGTCAACAAGGACCTTTTTGTATTTGTCAAGGTCCGTGCGGTTGAGATGGTTCTTCGCGGTGTCTCCGGATTCTCGCTTGGTCTGCCCCATCAGGACTCTCCAAACCGGTCAAATTCCCCCCACTGGGGATCAAGCGCCAAAAACAAGACATTCAATGTACTATATCCGCCGACACATGTCAACCGTAGGACAACCTGAAATTTCCCTCGGAAATGTCCCGGTATGCGCGTCACAACCGGATTCAGTCCGCAACATCCTGCATGTGGCCATATCCTGGCCCACCGGCGGCTACGTATCCGTTGCTTTCTCCGGATGCGCGCGTGCTCATCCAGAATGAATACAAGCGCGCGGATCTGAGATGGAAGCGGAGTCTGATCGGCCTTCCGCTCAGCGCTGACGCGTTATCGGATTTCTTCCACGCGACACCGGCCTTCGTTGCGTCCGCGCAAATCGGAACGCATTCAACCGCGCTGAAGGGCTGGATAACTTCTCCCCGTTCGTCAATCGCCTCAACGCGGAATTCTCCGCTCTTTGCTGATGCGTTGACAAACAACCGGCTCCCGTTGAAGATCAGAGGTCGGGTCGTCAGCGTCCCCCCCGCCTCCCCGGCGTCCATCGAGGCGAATCCGTCGCGGCGCAACCTTGCTATGCTCGTGACGCACACGCCGGAACTGCTGGAGCCGGGAACTCCGGCCCGACCGCTAACATAGAACCACAACTCGCCCCCGACAATCAGGCAACAGCCGCCCGCCGACTGGATGTTTGCCCAGTTCCAATCCCCGTATTGCTCCGATACCGGCGCAAGCGGACGCCTGTCCGGGCGGTCCCAGTAAAAGCCGTCCCGGCTGAAGCCGAGGCATACCTCGTTCGGCTTCGCGCGGTCCTTCGGCTGCCCGCGCCAGATGCTGAACAGACCGAGCATCAGGCTTTCATACGCCACACAATCAAGATTGTAGAGTTCCGTCGGTGTCTTAAGGTCTTCCC
This sequence comes from Planctomycetota bacterium, assembly GCA_022711755.1. GTDB lineage: Bacteria > Planctomycetota > Brocadiia > SM23-32 > JAKLEA01 > JAKLEA01. Next base: position 412,242 of record JAKLEA010000001.1, on the reverse strand, counting down.
GCTGTGGATCGTGATCGTCCGAACCGACCCATAGCGGCGGCTCGCCCGCCTTCCATCCCGCCGCCTTTATTACATCCGTGTCCTCCCAATATCGGCGGCATCGTCCATGACCCTTAATGTATTCGCGTATGCCATAGACCCAGACCTTCCGGAACGGATTGCGGAAGACCGTGGCCCGGTCTCCGGTCGGCCCGCTCTTGACTACGCAGTCGCTCCAGTGGATGCCGTCCGGCGAGAAGTAGACGCAAAACTTTCCCTTGTCCTCGTTGAGCGGATAAATGAAGAGCTTGAACCGCGCCTCGGGATACTGCTCCTCCAAGTCAAGCCAGACGGTCGCCGAATCCCGGCGGACCTGATGGACGATATTCGTCCCCTTGACGACGTCCAGGGACGGTTTCTCCCATTTCAACCCGTCCTCTGAGTAAGCGTAGCAGGTGCTTTCGCAATATCCCCCCATATACCAGATCTTGAAAAGCTGATCCGACGGATCAAACCAGACCCCGTCGCTGAAAACCATAGCCGTTTCCTTTTCCCACGGTCTGTCAGGCTTGAGCACAGGACCGGCCGGATGGTATGTTCCGGCATGAAACGTCCTCTTCAAATCAGTCTGTTCAATAAGAAAGTCGTCAACGAAGAGTTGCCTGCCGATGTCAATGGGGATGACCTTCGGCGGAGAGATGAGATATGAAGGCTTTTTAGGTTCACGGTAGAGCTGGTTATCAAGCGGCGGCCATTCGGACGGAAGGACAATGCCGTTGTAGAGTCGCTCTTCCTTGCCCTTGGCCATTTTCCTTCAACCTCCTTCACACGGTTCGATCCAATTCAAACGATGCAATCATTATCCCCAAGAGGCGGGTTTCTGTTGCCTGAGGGTTCACTTGAGAGCATTATAGACAAGTCAGCCACGATTTTCGTCCCGTTTGTCCGGGTATTTTGTCCAGGCATCACGAAATCAATGACCGACATCGGACAACAACAACCGACCCCGCGCCGCCTTGTCCGCGTTGACATGCACGTTCACACCGCATGGTCGCGGGACACGTGGGCAGACCCCGTCCGCATGTTGCGCAAGGCGGAACGCGTGCCGGGTCTTGACTATCTCTGCATTACCGATCACAACGAAATCGGCGGCGCGATTGAACTGGCTCGAATTGAATCCCCCGTGGGAATCATTGTCGGAGAGGAAATTCAGACCACCCACGGCGAAATAACTGGCCTCTTTCTGAAGGAATACATCCCTCCCGGACTCAGCCCCCGCGAGGTGGTGGATGCGATTCATGCTCAGGGCGGGATCGTCATGGTCCCGCACCCGCTGGGTCGCATCGTCCCGTCAAAGCTGGAATCCAAACAACTCTTCGACCTTATTGACCGGATTGACATTCTTGAGGTTTATAACGCGCGTAACTTCATCGCGGCTGACGACCGGCGGTGCGAGGCTTTCGCGGCTCAGATGAAAATCGCGATGGGCGCAGGAAGCGACGCGCACTTCCCCTTCGAACTCGGGCACGCCGTAGCGGAGCTTGAAGACTTCGACAGTCCTCGGGACTTCCTTGAGAAATTGAGGCGCGGCAGGCCGATCCTGAACGTCCGCACGATCTGGATGATCCATTGCGTAACTCTTCCCTGCTCGAATATCAAAAGGCGAGTGCGTCAAAGTCTCGGCAAACCCTTCATAAGCCCGCTATCAAAACTCCCAGATGTTCCGGACCAGGGATTCCGCAAGCCTGTTCGATAACCTGCGCGTCGCATCATCAGCCCTACTTGTGGTCTGCGCCTGACGGCAGAACGACCTTATCGCACTCCCGCAGCTCCTCCCCGTCGAAGACCAGCACATGAATAGCCGGGAATTTCTTCGCGTATTCGCCTGACAGCTCGATCAAGGCCAGGTCCGCCCCGTCCGCTGATGTCTTGCGCTTGACGGCGACGGTCGCAAAATCGCTTATGGCCACGCTTCCCAGAATCCTTATCTGCGGCAGGGCAAAAACAACGTTGCCGAGTTCCAATGCGTATTGAAGCGGCTTCAGTCGCACCAGGCCAAGCCGGTACGGGCGGCTGGAATCTTCAGCGTAGAAGGTGAAAACGGTGTGCCCCTCGCATCGCCCGTCCGTCCAGAATCGCACGGCCGAGGACATAGTGTTTTCAAACAGGTTGAAACGCATATGAATCGGCACAAGGAGGAAAACTATCATCTGCCGGTCGGAAGAATCGGCGGCGATTTCGCAGACCTTCCGTCGCACCTCGCGGCGGATGCTCTGGACTCGAAGGTCTTCCTTCGGAGCTATTCCCCATCCCGCGTATATCGAAAGCGAGATTGCCGCATAAGTTCCGAAAAGTGCCCACAGACCGGCCCACCTTATCTTCGTCTGTCGAGAACCGGCGGATATTGCTCGTAAGACCGGCATTGATAAACAAAATACAAGCCCGACGAACATCGCTGCCGGCATCACCATGTGCTGGGGATGAAATCCCATCATGTAACCCGGCCCGAACGACACGAATGCCGCCGCGAGAAGAGCCGCGAGCCGCCGCGTTTCCCGTCCGGCCCCGCGCGCGGCAAACACCAGAATCGCAGCCCCGATTGGAATCAATGCCTCGTAAAGCGATATGCGCGATATGGATGCCCTGACCGCGCAGCGCGGGAGGAACAGGGGGGAATATGGAATCACCCGGAGCGCTTTGCCCGCTGCGCCGTCGCTCCGACCTATCTGCGTGTATTGCCCGAGCGTCCCTCCGTAATACCCATACCTGACAAGAAAATACGCGGCGATGACAATCCCATATGCCGCCCACGCGGGCCATGACGTTCTCAATCGCCGCCTCTCAGTAAAGTCCAATATTGCCGCCATGACCGGCAGCGCCACAGCATTCTCACGATTACATAATCCGAACGCGAGCAGCAGCGCCGCAAACCCAAGCCATCCGGTTCGCCGCGTCCTGGCCCAACGGTCATGCGCCAGAACTCCCGCGCACGTCGCCGCTGCCATTACGAACGTGGCGGTCTCGCAGCATTGCAACGTCGTTATCCACTGCACATTATCGTTTATCAACAGAAGACAGGCGACAGCCGCCATGAACCACGACTCATTTACGCCTGCCAATCTGGCGACAAGGCGCGAAGCGGCGTAAATGAACGCGATAATCGCCATGAACTTGAGCAGACGGTATCCGGGATCCCACTTTCCAAAGCATGTCCAGCCAAGCTTGAAATACCATATCAATCCCGGACGGAAGACATCGCTTGCATCAGCAACAACGTCCCCTTTCCATTCCTCAGTTTTCAATACATCCTTCAGAGTGTCCGGGCCAATAAAAAACGTCCACCACGGACCGGAATTTATCGCGCGCTCGATGAGGCAGAAATCGTCTCCGGTCAGATCATAAAAGAATGTCCGGGAATAAAGCCCTATGGCCAGCACAAGCGGAAGCCCGAAGACAAGCATAAACCGATTGCGTCGCTGAATGCGCGTTTCGGGGAGTCCGTCCGGAATGATTTCGCCGGACGCGCGATCGGTATTCTCTAAAGGTTGCATACTCATTTCTTCCCGGACTGCCTCCTGACCGCTTCCTGTGCCGGTTCGCCGTCCGTCGGAACAGCGCGTGAAATCTTTCTGATTATCAGGTGGTCCAAACCGTGATTGGAAAACGTCTTGACCACTTCGCCGCGTTCAAGACAAAGCGGATATGAGGATAATGCAAGATTGGGCCGGTCAACCGCCATGACGTAAATGTCGCGGTCCGCCCCGCGTCGTATCATTTCCGCAATGGCGCTGTCGTCATCCACCCCGGCAGGCTCCAGAACGCGTATGTTCGGCGGAAGTTCCAACCCCGCCGTCACCGCCGGAATCGGCCAGCAGACCGGCGTCCAGAGATACGCATCATCCCTGACGTTCTCCCGCAACCACCCGCATCCAAGCCTGTAGGACGCGCACCAGTAATCCTGAACCGTCCAGTCCGGATGATTTCTCGCCGCCCCCGCCGCTCCGCCGACCAGAAAGTTGCAGTAGGTCAGTTCAAAGGGATGATACGCGGCTATCTGCCGGATCGCAGGCCCGGCGAGAATGAGCGCCGCCATAGCCGACATGCCCATCCTGGCTTTCGCATGGGCGTGTTTCATCCCCCCCCCTCTCTCATCAGCCGTCATTCCCTGCGCCTTTTCCGCGCCCCCGCATTCGATTCGCTTCAACAGCCCGTCAATCCCAAAACCCATCAGGAGACATGCTGCGGGCAGGAACTCGAGGAATATGCGGATGTCGTCGTAATGCAGCGCGCCGGGCGCGGCTGTCCTGAGCGGCATCAGCGCACATATCGCCGCCGCTCGGAAATCCATCCTCCGCCACGCCCCTCTCACGATTCCGGCATACCCCGCTCCAATCGCCAGCGCGATCAGGTGAACCGGAGGCATCGTCGCAATCGCCATCGCCACCGGACGCCACGTCCACTCCTGATTCTCGTTCATCGCGCGATGGTTGGCCAGGAACCTGAAGTGCGCCGCTATCGCCTCCCGCGGCGACTGCCACGCAATCGGCCAGAAGAACAATGCGACCAACGCGCCCCCCGCCAGCCCAAGCGCGATCAGCCCGATAACGCGCGCAGGCTTCCTCCTGATTTCATCCAATCCGGACCCGCTGAGAGGCAGCAGCGCCAGACCCGCGACAAAGGGAACCGTTACGGCATTCGCCTTCGTGCCCAGCGCAAGCCCCCATGACAGCGCGAATCCAACGGACCATCCCGCCTTCCCGGTTTCGATCAGGGAAACCAGGCAGAGTAGCGAAGCGAAGTAAAAGAGCGCCTCCGGCACATCCTTGACGTTCTGATGCGCGTGCGCCCAGAAACGCGGATGCGTCATCAGCGCGAGAATTGCGAAGAACGCCGCCCGCGACAATCCCCCCCTCTGCGAATATGCGAACAGAAAGAAGGCGAATCCGGCGATCAGAATGAGATTCAGACAGTGCCGCCCGTCAATCGGACTCATGAACGGGCGCAGAATGTTGTCACAGGCTGCCGCAAGCGAGCATGAGGCCGGCAGTACCATGTGCCACGCGGACATCATTGGCGACTGCCGCAGGTCGAGCCGCCCCGGTCCGAAATCGCAGGGCATGATCCGCGCCGGATCAAGATACGCCCCGTCACCGGACAGGTAGAAACGCAGGTTGCGCTCCCCCCAGAAGGCACGGAGATACGCGTCGTCCCACGTCAGGCCGTAGGACTTCATCGTGGCCATGAAGGGGACGGCGAAACACAGGGCAAGAAGCGCGGGGGCGGCCCAGCGGCGATAGTCGGGCTTTATCATCTTCGGTGAAGATTATGCCCGCCCCCGGCGTCTGTCAAGGCGCGTCACAATCCAATGACATTGATCGGCATGAAAAGGGCGCCGACAAGTAGGACAGGTTCTCTGAACCTTCGCGGAACAAATCCAGATTTCCTTTCCAGCCCGGGCTTCATGCGGACGTGCTGCACAAATCTTACTCCTAATACGCGCGCGCTCCGGATGGGCAGGTACCGGCATCCTGCATTGCAATCCGCAAGAAACCGCTTGCGCTGCGCTTGGCGGGGGGGGTAGATTTATCGCTACTGTGTGCTGCGTCGTAATGCCGGAACCGCGCTGCAGGAGTTAAAAATGATGAAAGTCGCATTCATAACCGGGATGCTATGTCTGTGCCTGGCGTGCCCGGGATGCTGGTGGAAGAGGGACTTCAGCCGAATCCCGGACAATAAGGTTCTTGGGGTTGGAGAGGCAAAGGGCCAACCTGCAGTAGGGGAGGCCGAGAAATGGATTCTTGAGCCTGCCGAAGTCGAGTCCGAGAACCTGAGCGTTCATACGCTGATTGTTGATCTGGGCAAGGAGATGCCGCCGGCGCGTTTCTGCGGCAGGGATGCTGTGATTCTTGTGCGGCGGGGGGGCGCCATAGTTGCCGTCGGCAAGCAGCGTTACTTCGTCGAGAGCGGCGCGACTGTGATTGTCCCGGAGGGATCGCCGGTTGAGATCAAGCAGCATGGGGAGGGCGGGCCGTTCGTCGGGATTGTCGTTGTCAGCCCCGCGATGGGCGATGTCGGCGAATTGAAACCTGGGCCGAAGCCTGAGAAATTCAAGCCAAAACCGCAGGATTCTGAGTGAAACGCCAAAAACAGTCATCGGAACGCGACGGGAAGATATTACCTGGTCCGCGCATACTGCTGACCAACGATGACGGGCTTCATGCGTCCGGGTTGAATGCGCTCAGGGAAAGTCTGGACGAACTTGGAGAAATCAGCATTGTCGCGCCGGCGCGGGATCACAGCGGGGTATCGCATTCAATCACCTATCTTCACCCGGTTCATTGCAGGGCGGTCATAGAGGCTGAGGGGATACCGGCTTACGTTGTGGACGGGACTCCCGCCGACTGCGTAAAGCTGGCGATTCTCGAACTCCTGCCTGAGAAACCGGACCTGCTTGTAAGCGGCATGAACCTGGGGCTGAACGTTGGGGTTTCGACGTTTTATTCCGGGACGCTGGCGGCGGCGGTCGAGGGGGCGATGTTCGGCGTAAGGTCCATGGCTGTTTCGATGGAAGTGCTTGAACCGTCAGACTTTGCGACGGCAGGCGAGATTGCTGCGGAAGTCGCGGAGACGGTCATGCTCGAGAACCTTCCACCGAAAGTGATCCTGAATCTGAACATACCGTCTGCATCCAGAAGAACATCCAGAGAATTGCGGATCACACGGTTAGGGGTGGAATTCGTTGGAGAATACTTTGAGAAGCGCGGCAGGATTGGCGATGAGGACGCTTATCAGATAGCAGTCCATATGTCCAACCTACCTGAGGATGCGGATACCGACGTAGCCGCCGTGATGGAAGGCTGCATAAGCCTTACGCCCATTCTGCTGGACACGACGGCTTACGGCGCGATATCCTCGCTGGAGAAGATTCAGTTCATAGGTCATCCCGATTTTGGGAAAAAAACAGGCCGGATTCGCAAAGGAGCAAAATGACGGCAATGAAGGCGAAGGAATACCGTGGAGAAACAGCGGACGGGAAAGCGACTGCATCCCTAGTTTATCAACCGGGTCAGACAACGCTTCCGTGGAATGTCGAATGGAACGTCCCGGGCATAGTTCATGGCAAGGCGGCGGCTGCGACAGCCGAGGAGGCGAGGCAGCTTGTGCTGCATAAATACCCCGGCGATTGGAAGTGGAGCCAGGTCAAGCTCGAAGATGTTGGAACGCCTCTGGAGTAGCCTGATTCCGCGCTTGAGCGTTTACGTTCCACGACGTCCGAAGGGGTAGAGATATGCCGACTCCGCGACAGCGCGTCGAGGCGGTCATGAGGGGCGAAATTCCGGACAAGACGCCCTTCACGATTTACGAGTGCATGATCCCGCCGTGCGCCGTTGAGAGGGAACTGCGAAATGCCGGCCTATGCGTTGTGGAAAGGCGCGTCGGCGTGGTGGCGACGCATACGCCGAACGTCAGGCATCGCAGCAGGAACTTCACGCGGGACGGCGCGGGGCACGTGGAGCACGTGACCGAAACGCCGTTGGGCGAACTGACCTCTGTGGAGCGCCCTGCGGGATTCACGTCCTGGCATATTGAACATATGTTCAAAGGGCCTGAGGACTATAAGCGTCTGCTCTTCATTATCGGGGACAGGCGATACGAGACACGCTATGAGAATCATGTCCGGGCGCAGGAACGCTGGGGAGGGGACGCAATCCTGCGGGCGGGGATCGGATTGACGCCGCTGCACGAGATCATGGTTCACTGGATGGGGCTGGAGATGTTTGCGATTGAATGGGACGAGCGGCGCGATGAGATTGAGAAGTTATGCAATGCGATGGCGGCCAAGCACAGCGAGCTTTATCCTTTGATTGCACGGTCGCCTGCCGGTCATGCGAATTACGGCGGCAATGAAGTTCCGGAGGTCATGGGGCTGGAGCGATTGCGGAAATTCGTAATTCCGCTGTGGAACGAGGCGGCGGCGGTCTTCCATGAGCACGGAAAGCAGATTGGCTCTCACCTGGACGGTAACAACAGGCTCTGGGCTAAGGACGTTGCAGAGAGCGGACTGGATTACGTCGAGGCGTTCACGCCGTCGCCAGATACGGACATGACGCTTTCGGACGCGCTGGCGGCGTGGCCCGGCAAGTTCCTCTGGATCAACTTCCCGTCATCGGTTCACCTGCGCTCGATAGAGGAGATTGAGAGGACGACGCGCGAACTGATTGAGGCTGCAAGGCCGGGAAACCGTTTCATAATGGGTATTACCGAGGACATCCCGGAAGACCGCTGGCAGGGGAACTTGCAGGCGATTTCGCGGGCAGTTAATGAATAATAGAAGAAATAAGGCCGGCATCTGATAAAAAAACAACGGGTGTTTTTCTCAACCGCGAGTCTGTTGTCCTGATCGGATTTATTGAAGATCTGCTGCCGATAAACTCCAGAATCTGATTTTTTCACGCCTCCAGGTGTAGCAGAGCGAGAGGCCTCCGTCAGATGCGATGATTCCGGGGTATGAAAACTCGCCGGGGATGGTTTCAAGATCGGCGCGCCATGGCCACGTCTGGCCGTTGTCGCTGGAAAGAGCAAGCGTGATCGGCGTGCGCTTCGCGGTTGTCGGGTTGTAGATCAAGGCTAAGCGTCCGTCTGTCAGAAGACATACGTCAATGCCGCTGTTCGGGTTCGGGAGGTCGGTTGGATACGCGACGGACCATGTGCGCCCGTAATCGCGCGATTCGGCGCGGCATATCCTGCCGATGTCGGACGTGGCGCGCATGAAGGCGTGGATGGTTCCCGGCGCGGATTCCCAGAAGCACGGCTGGATAAGCCCCCGCCTGATGCCTGGCACTGCGATGGGGCCGAAGCGTTCCCATGTCTTCCCGGCATCCGGCGTGACCTCCGCCCAGCAGATCCACTCATCCCGAGTCTCCGTGCTTGAGGGGCAGAGCAATTCGCCGTTACTCATCAGGAGCGGCTTGTTCTTTATTGGCCCGAGTATGCCTTTCGGAAGGTCTTCCGGGTCGGACCACGTGATGCCGTTGTCGCGGGAACGGATCAGGCGTCCCCACCATTCGCGTGGGCTTGGGCCGACCTTGTAAAAAAGCAGGATTTCGTTATCCGGCATCCGGAAGATGGCCGGATTCCAGTGGGGCAGGCCACCCTCGTCGGCGACTTTGACAAGTTCCGACCATCCGTTGCCGGTTCGTCTGGACAGCCAGATTGCGACGTCCGGGTTGCTTTCCCTTGATCCCGCAAACCACGCGCAGAGGATGTCGCCGTTGGCGAGTTCAACAAGAGTGCTTGCGTGGCATTCCTCGAAAGGCGCTTCTTCGAAGATGAATTCAGGTTTTCCAGGCGTGGCAGATTCCGGCATGTTGAGCTCCTTCCGGCGGTTGTCCGCAAGCGCGGCGACAGAGAATATTCCTGCCCTCAAGGCGGGTATGTTTCTTCCACAGCGACGCGGAATCCATTATTCTCTGTATCGTCGCGGGTTTCAACTGCGATGCCGGACGGCATGGACGTCGGCCGAGTCAAGCCTCGGCATCAAAAGGCGGCATCAAGCTGCCGCAGTCCAAAACAAACAGCATACATGCCGCGTCCCTGCGTCGGACTCGTGTTTGATCGGAGAGGATGATTGGGCGGATCTGAGAACATCAGTGGCGGCGGCATTACCGGGAAGGCCTGCTTCTGGGCGACGCTGCTTGGCGTTCTGTTCTGCTGGGCGTGGCTTAGAAGCGATCCGCCGTGGGATAATCTCATCGGCGAATTCACAGATGAGATGCAGTATTGCGCCAACGCGCAGTATCTGATCAAGCTGGGGCAGTGGCGCGTCAACTGGCTGGATAACTCCTGGAATTCCCCGCTTTTCCAGGTGGCTGCAATCGCTTCCATGAAGACTTTTGGGCCGACTTGGCTGTCGGTTAGAGCCTTGTCCGCGTGCTTTGCGTCCGGAGTAGTTATTGTTCTGGCGGAGTTCGTCAGGCGGAGAATGGGGGCGAAGGCGGCGATAATCGCTGTTGGGCTGCTGAGTTCCAATGCCATTTTTTTCTCGGTCAGGAAATCTTTCGCGCCTGAAATCATGGCGACGTTTTTTCTTTCGTTGGGTTATTTCACGTTGACGGAGAGGGGGGGCAGGAGTTCGCTTGTCGCCGGGATTGCGCTTGCGGCGGCGGCAGCAACAAAACTCAGCGCAGGATATGCCGCGCCGGGGGCGTTTATCTTTGTTCTTTTTTGTCTGAAATCCGGCGATTGGAAGGTCAGGGACGCAGTCCTTTTTACGATTCCGTGGGTTGCGCTTGGCATTGCGGCGGGGGTCGGCCTTGCGTTGGAGCATGAGGCGTGGGTGGCTCACTGGAAGGTACAGAGCACGTATTTCTTCCGCTCAGGAACGCCGATTCTGTCAAGACTCCGGGAACTGTTCATCTCGTGCAACCCACTTATATCGCCGACTTTCTGGGTTCTTCATGCGGGCGGGGCGGTCTGTCTGCTGAAGTTCGCGGCGAGAAGGAAGGGCGGAGCGGTCACTGACAATGAAGCCCAGCTCAGCCATTCGCGCGCGGAACTTCTGATGCTGCTCTGGACGGCGGGCATCTATGCGGCCAGCTTCATATCCTTCGAGAATATCGAGCGGAGGATCATTTATGCCCTTGTGCCCCTGACGGTCCTGAACGCAAGCCTGATTTCCGGCGGGATCAAGGGGCTGATGGAGGGATTCAGGGGAGTTCGAAGTTTCTCGAAGAAAAGGAAGGCATTTCTTATTTTCGGCGGCGTTCTTATATGCGCGTATGTGGGATTACTGGTCGGAAACAGCGCGTTGCGATACTTTATCTACTTCGGAAGATGCGCCGGAGATGACGCCGCATCGGTTCATGCGCTGGCATTTCCGGTTTCGGTCATGGCCGCGTTGTTCTTCTTTTTTCTGATTCTCGACGCGGCATTCATGCAGGAGATGATTACGTCGCGCTTCCGCAGATTTATTTCGGCAGGCAGTCTGGCCGGGTCTGCGTTATGCCTGTGCGCTTGCTTATACGTTGCGGATGCTGCGCTGACGGTCGGCTGGCGCTCCGTTCATCCGACCTATACAGTGGCCGGCGCTGTTTCCGAGGTGTCGCGATTGATGAAACCCGGAGATTGTCTCATCTCCTCCGAATCCCTGGACAGGGGGGCGTTTCTGCTTTCGCTGGACGGTCCGGCGATACCGATATTGATGGTCGAGGACGCGCCGGATATTCCGGCGGGTTGCAGACCAAGAGGCGCGGTCACGACGTATGCGCGCCGGACGTTCTGGATGTGGCACGATCAGACGCCGCTGCTTGAGGTGGCGTCAAAGACCAGGAGAGTGAAGGTATTGGAATTCCCGCTGATACCGAATCCGCTGGGGGTTTATACTTTTGTTGTGAAGGCCATGATTATCGAAGATGGAGTCCCGCCGGGGGAATGTGGCGAATAACAGCCTCCGCCTCACGAGAGCTTCCATTTGCCCGGGTTCATGATGTTGTTCGGGTCGAGGAGTTTCTTGATCCGCTTCATCAGTGCATGAGTTTCAGGATTCATGCGCTCAAGCATCATCTCCACGGCCCACGCTGGCGTCTTGTAGATGACGAATCCGAGGTCAAGGGCCATGCGGCCAAGCTCGCGGTTGCACTGCCTGACGCGCTCGGTCTCTGCGGCGTCCTTCTTGTCGAAGATGGTGATGACGCGGAAGACGCCGAAGTGGCCGCCCTTCATGGGTCTCAACACCATTGTAGGGGCGAAGCCGTGTTTTGCCATGATCTGTTCGGCGCGGTTGGCGGCCTCGTCCCACGCCGCCGTGGGGCCGTAGGTTCCCACCCATGTCAGCCCGCCGCCGCCGTGATCCAGCAGAAAATCGAGGGTAGTCGGGAACTCGGCGAACTTGGCGAAACGCTCGTTGAGTTTGACGATATCCTCGAGCATGATCGGGTCTTCGGATTTCACGCCTTCCGCCCGCGCCCGGGCGAGGACCGTCCGGACCATCTTCAGCTTGCAGTCAATTTCTTCGGGGATATTTCCTGAGAAGTCGAGGTAGACGAACGCTCCGGGTTCCGTGGGGTCCTTTCCGGCGGGGCGCTTGATGCCGAAGAGCATCTTGCCGGTCGGCCACGTCATGCCGCCTATGTCGTCAAACATCATCGTGCGGCAGAAGCGGCGCATGAGGTTGAAGGCGTCAATGTGCGTCCCGACGAGCAGGAACATGCGTTTGCGCAGCGGCAGGTTGGGCCAGAGCTGCACGGCCATTTTAGTGACTATGCCGGTGGTCCCCTGCCAACTGAAGATCAGACCATCCAGGTCGGGGATTGGAGCATGGCCGAACCAGACGGGGGAGACTGCCCCTGCGCCGGTGACGATGACTTCGCCGCTCGGCAGGACGACTTCCATCCCGTTCACCCACTCCGACATTGCGCCGTGGCGCATGGAGAGATTGGCCAGCCCGTCGCAGATGCAGTTTGCGCAAACCGAAGTATAAGGAGGAGAAAGAGGATAACCGAAGCGGATCGAGGGGTGTTTCTCCTTCAGGTAGGCGCTGATGTCACCGAACGTGACACCCGGTTCGATGAGGGCGTACATCTCATTTTCATTAACTTCGATAATCCGACGCATCTCCGTAAGGTCAACGATGACTCCACCATGATCCGGCAGGCAAAGCCCGCCCAGGTTGGTCCTTGCGACGGCAGGGATGAGGGGGACGCGATTCTCGTTGGCGAACCTTACCAGGGAGACGATTTCGTCCCGGGTATGCGCCTTGACGACTGCGTCCGGGCGCGCGGGGGGCGTCTCGGTCATATCCGACGAGTATTCCGTCAGTGTGGCGTCGTCAATGAGAACGCGGTCGGGGGGGATAATCGTTGAAAGCGCTTCGGAAAGTTCTTTTGATTGCACAGATCGTCTCCGAGACGGGCGAGATGGACATCATTCCCCTCATCTGTCATTCGCCAAGGCGAACGCCACCTTCTCCTACAGGGAGAAGGATGATGTGAACGAGGTTGCTTTCGGCCTACAACTTGGTCAGCCAGAGCATGGGCAGGAGCGCGAAGGGGTTTCCTGCGATCTTGAGTTTGCCCTGGAGGTAGGGGCCTACCATGCTCCGATGGACGCCGAAGGCCATGAATCCGTCCATGGTTCCCTCGACTCGGGCGGCAATTCTGCCTTCAAAGCCTTTGCTGACGATGACGCGCCCATCGCTCATGTGGAGCGTGATTTTCATGCCGCCGGCGCCGATGCCGATCCTGCTGTCCTTGCTCTTCAGCCTGTCGGCGGCGCCGGGTTTGGAAAGGTTCTTCTCGAAGAGATGCGCCAGCATCAGTCCCATCAGGTGCATCTTTTCCGGTTCGACGATCTCGACGTATTGCATTGCGCGCCTACTTTGACTTCAGGTTCTTTGTGATCAGTTCGGCGAGTTGGGCCGGGGCCATGTTGTCGCCGGCGTGGCGACCATAATGGGCCATGGCGATGCGCCCGTCAGGGCCGACGATGAAATCGGCGGGAAGCTGGAATTCGTCGCCGCCCAGCGCCCCGTGCATGTAACCTTTCAGAGTGGCTTTTACTGCGACGTGGGAGCCAAGGATGATGTGCTTGAGTCCGCCGCGTCCGACTCCATAAAGGCCGTAGACTTCCCGTTCCGGGTCGCCGACCAGGTGGAAGGGAAAGTCTTTTTTTGCGTCGGTCTTGCGCAGTTTCTCGTTCGGGCTTTGCGCGAAGATGATGACGTCCGCTCCGGCGGCTGCCAGACGATCGTATTCGCGCTTATGGTGGACCATCGTCATCTGGCAGATTGGGCAACCGACGTAGCGCAGGAATACGAGGCAGACGTATTTGCCGCCTTTGAAGCGGGACAATGACACGGTTTCGCCCTTGACAGTGACGACCTCGAAGTCGGGGGCGATGTCGCCCTTCTTCAGCAGACCGCCGTCTTCTTTGTTGGACATTCGCTGGACCTTGCTGTCGCTGGACGGGGGAACGTTTCCGGCCTCCTTCCGTCCTGCGGAGGTTTCATCCTGATTGAGAACCACGTATTTGCGGCATGCGCGCGGCAGTCGTTCCCGCAGATCGGAGGGAACATCAAATTTCAGCGCCGGACGCGAATACCAGAATAGCACGGTCTTATGCGCCAAATCCAGCTTGTCCTTCAAATCCAGCATCGCGGAAAAGGATTTTGACGTGTAACTGCTGTCAAGTTCGATCCCCTCGGTTTCAAGTAGCAAGCGGGTGGCCTCTCTGGATGCGGGCGTCGGCAGCGCATAACCATTTCCGACATAGTCGTGAAGGACGTTCAATTCTGCGGGACGGAACTGAATAAGCGGGAATGAGGAATCAAGATCGTGAAGTAGCCTGGCAGTGGTATTTGCTGATTTTGCTGTTATGCGCTCATTGCAGACAATCAGGTCGGTGATTCGGACGGGGAAGACCTTAGTGCGGAGTCCGGCGGCCCTTACGCCGAGAGACAAACCTGCCGCCGTTCCGCATGTGCCCAGCGCAAGGAAAAGGTAGTCAGGCTCCGGGAGGACGCCTTCATCAATTTGCCGTCTCAATTCAAACGCCGCGTTGACGTGGCCCGCATAACCGACGGTCAGACCAGCCCCGGCTGGGACATAGAAGGGAAGGCGTCCTTCCTTCACGAGTCTTGCCAGCATCGCCCGGGCGGCGGTAAGCGGGACAAAATACTTGCTGGCGGAAATTGCGAAATCTGCGCGGGCCGCGACGTCAACCGCGAGGTTATGGGTTATGTATGAGGCCTGCGGCTGTGGAAAGAGGACGGCTGTGCAGTCAATGCCGAGGGAACGTGCGTGTGTAGCCGTACAAGCTACGCTGTTGGAACCCATCGGCCCGATGGTCAGTATTCGCTTCACGCTCTTGGCCCTGGCGCTGCCGAGAACGAATTCCAGCGGTCTGACCTTGTTACCGGCGTAGACTGGATTGATCCGATCCTCGCGTTTTATGTAAAGCGAGGGCAGGCCGAGGCGGTCGCCCAGCGCGGCCAACCTTTCGACGGGAGTCGGCAGGTTGGCAAGCGGGACGCGCGGAAGCTTCTCCTCAAGCTTCGGATACGCTTCAAAAAGACGGAGCGACGCCAAGCGATGCCTCCCGAACGTGTCAGGCGAATTCGATGGGGACTTCCGCGCCGCCTTTTGACTTGCTTGTATTGGCAGCCTCCAGGAATGCGATGATTTCCAGTGTCTCGCGGGTCTCGAAGGGGAGTTTGCGTTCCCTGAAGAGTCCCATGACGGCTTTCATCAACTGGGGATAATAGGGCGGGTCCTTGCAGAGGGAGACATCCTGGATTTTCTTCTCCCGCCAGAGTTTCGCGCCGAAATCCGCCTGCCCCTTGCGTATGCCGCGGATGCCGCCGATTCGCCCATCCTCCCAGCGCCCGACCACGACGTCCGTGTCGTTGTTGCCGATGCACGTCACGGCCTTGCATCCCGCGCCCATGAGAGTGAAGAGCACTTCGGCGGAATGAATTCCGTACCAGAAGATGCCTTTCTGCGTCGGTTCGAGCGAGGCCGGACCATACGCCGTGCAACCTATGACGGGATCGGAATCTTCGCGCGCCTTCTGCACGTTATAATCGAACCGCAGCGATGAAGCGCTGAAGAAGGGGCAGGCGTGTTCGCTGCCGAGGCGCTCGATCTCAAGCGCTTCCTTGAGGTCAACGGTGAATGGCTTGTCAATGAAGACCGGCTTTCCGGAAGGGGCGATCCGGCGGAACTGCTCAAGATGAACGCGCCCGTCCACGCTCTCCAGCAGGATGGCGTCAACCTGTTCGACCAACTCCGGGATCGAATCGCAGATTTTCAGTTTGTATTTTGTGACGAGTTGATCGCGGAACTTCGGCATCCGATCCCAGCTCAGGGCGAAGTCGCGGCTCCCGCCAGGATAGGCGGCGACGATTCTGCTGCCGGGGACGTGATAGGCGTGTTTCGGGTCATTCAGTATGTCCGCGAACGCCATGACGTGGGACGTGTCCAGACCGATCATGCCGACCTTGATCTCTTCCATCGCGTCCTATCCTCCGTTCATTTTCGCCGAATACAGCGTTGATCATGATTCTCGATGTTCGACGGGTTTATCAGACGGGATACGCGGGGTCAAGAGACTATCGCGGGGGGAGAGGGAATGCTCGTTTCTGAATGGATATTGTCTCCACCTCAAAACATAATGTTATTCCAGTTCAGAAGATTGTTAGTTAGCGGGTTCCTTTGATGAGAAATCTACGCGACACAGGGCGGAGAAAGAGTGACCTTGAATCAAAGGTCAGAGATTTCATTGATGAAGGCGGTCTGGTTCCCAGGGATGCCGGGGTGCTGATTGCGGTGTCCGGCGGGCCGGACAGCGTGGCGCTTTTCAGGATTCTTCTGGCTATTAACGACAGGGAAGCCAGGGGCTGGCGTATTGAGATAGCGCATTTGAATCACGGGCTGAGGGGGGCTGAGGCCGACGCCGATGCGGAGTTCGTTCAACGACTGGGCGAGGAATTCCGGACGCTTTGCCACTTGGGATGGATTGACGTTCCGGCTATGGCTGGGCGCAGCGGACGTGGAATCGAGGATGCGGCAAGAAACGCCAGATACCGCTTTCTTGGCGGAATTGCGCGGGAACGCGGGATGGGCATTGTGGCGGTCGGCCACAATGCCGACGATCAGGCTGAGACGGTGCTGCTGCACATGGTCCGGGGAAGCGGGCTGAGGGGGCTGGCCGGAATGACGCCGTCACGACCTATGGAAATGATCGTCCGGGGGGAGGGGGAGAATAGAAAGATACGACTTGTCAGGCCGCTTCTGGCCTCATCACGCAGGGAGATCGAGGATTATTTGCGTTCTTTATCCCAGACGAGCCGAACCGACGGGTCCAACCGCAGTCCGGATTTCGCCCGGAACAGGATTCGCAATGAAATAATGCCGTTGCTCAGGGCGCGGTTGAATCCGCGAGTCGGCGACGCGCTTCGGCGCATGGCCGAAATTGCCGGAAGCGCAGACGAAATGTTATCTGCTCTCGTTGCTGACGCAGTCGGAAGATTGAAGGTCGAGCAGATGCGAAATTCGATAGGAATGGACGCCGATGTCATGGCAGACATGCCAGCCGTCATGGCTTATTATGTCATGGAGAGCCTGTTTGAACTCCAGGATTGTTTTCCGGTTTCTGCGGAATCTCTGGGACGGTTGAGACTGGCGGCGGGTGGCCAGGGAAGGCAGACATTGGGGAGGGGGTGGAATGCCTGGCGAGAGGGGAACAGGCTCAAGATATCGCGGGAAAAGGGGAAGGGAGTTGTGGAAGACGCGGCAAGGAAAGATATGAGAGACGCTTCAGGTCGAGATTTGACAAAAGGTCTAAACGCAGGAAATGGGGAGATACCGCTTCAGATTCCGGGCCGGACTGAGTTGGCGCATTTAGGAATTGTTATTGAGGCGGAGACGGTCGCGTCGGAAGAAAAGGCTGAGTTGATTTCGGATTTCAGAATTTCCGGGGGAACGTCATATGCGTGCAGGGCAACCCCTTCAGTTTCCGGATTTTCGATATTTGGGCCTATATGGGAAGGGCGTTCGGAGATTATTGACGCAACCGGATGCGGAATGCTGGTTGTCAGGACACGAAGGCCGGGGGACAGGTTCCACCCTCTAGGAGCGCCGGGGGCGAAAAAGCTCAAGGAATTTCTGCGCGAATCCGACGTTCCAGAACATTTCAGGGACAGGATTGCGCTTGTCTGTGACGGGGAGAGGATTGTCTGGGTGGTCGGGTTGAGGATTGCCGAGGGCGCGAAGGTTACGCCGGCGACGCGCGACGCGCTGCGTCTGATAGCAAAACCGATGCGCTCGTCCAGCGGAGCCGACTGCGATAAACAGGAAGACGGGAAAGAGCATTGAGAGCATGAGCGGGGAGAAGCGTGATATTCTGAACAGACGCATACCCGCGAAGGCGGTCTTCGCTGCGCTTGGTCTGCTTGCCTGCGGCGCGTGCGTTTTTGCGGCGGGATGGCTTCCGCTGTTCAGGATTTCATTCAGTTCATATCCTCTTTTCTCCGGTCCCTTTTCACAGTTTCAGGTCCAATATAGTCCCGCTGTCAGTCTTTGCATATGCGCTGTTCTCGCTGGATTGATTGCATTATGCGGCTCCATGGCGGGGAAAATTGCAGAAGCGTTTTCACATGGCGACGGCGTGGAGGTTACCTGCGGACTGGCGCGGAAACATGTCATTATAGTCTCGCTGATCGGAAGCCTGATCGCGGCGGCGTGGTACGCCGATGTCCCTTCATCTGCCCATCGCGGTCATCTGCTGAACTTCTGCGACGCGGGGATTTACACGGAAGTCGTAAAGAACACGGCCCAGGGGCGATTTCTCGCATCGGACGGGCGATGCGACGGCGGCAGTTATCTTCAGGACCACTTCTGCCCGATTCTGGCGGCGCTTGCGCCGTTTTACAATCTCTTCAATGGCCCAGGGGTGATGATATGGGCGCACTCGCTGGCCATCGCAGCGGGGGCGGTTCCGCTGGCTCTGTTGGCGCTTCATCTAGGGATTCGACCGGCGTCCTGCATTCTGCTTTGCGCGGCTTACTGGCTTTATCCGTTCATGACGCAGTTATCATTCTGCGACGGACGCGGACCTCATGCCGAGGGACTTGCATTGCCGTTTATCTTCGCATCGTTCTTCTTCGCCGCGCGAAGAAACTGGATAGCTTTTGCCGTCTTTGCCGTCATTGCGTCGCTGGCGAAAGAGGATGTTCCCCTGGTTTATTTCTTCTTCGGCCGGTATTTGACGGCCTTTGAAAAGGAAAGAAGGGTGGGGGGGGGGATTGCGACGAGCGCATTTCTTGGTTTCATCCTGGTTGCGGGCGTGATAATGCCGAATGCGGCCGGGGAGGCGGGATATCGTTACGTGTCGCGATATGCGGGATTGGGGGATGGAATTGTGGAGATTGTTCTTTCGCCGGTTCTCAAGCCGCAGATTTTCTGGCCCCGGCTGCTTGGCGCGCATTCGTGGATGCTCCTTTTGTGGCTGACTGCGCCGCTGTGCTTCATTCCGTGGCGAGCGTGGCGTTTCCTGTCCGTCGGACTTGGCATATTCCTGATGACGGTTCTACAGGATGATCCGAACATGGCGTCCGTCGGCCTTCACTACCACACGCATCTTATTCCGATATTATTTACGGCCTCGGTGATGGTTCTTACCGGAAGGAACAACCTTGTTGATTCAAGCTCGGCGTGTTGTGCCCCTACGGTGAGTATCAGACTTGCGGGATGTCGCGTTCCTGCGAGATGTTGCGCTCTCGCAGCGGCTCTGGCGATTTCATGTTTCGCGGGGCAATACATTTACGGCGCTTCAAGGTTCTCGGCGTTTCTCGATCCGGGCTACGTCAACCCAAGCCCGATCCGGGAGGCGATCAACAAGCAGGTTAGGGAATTGATCCCGGCGTCGGCGGCAGTCGTCGCTACAGATATCCAGTTGAACAACCTGCTGCATTGTCGGAAGACTTTCAGATACGTAAGCCGTCACAGGATTCCGGAGGCGGACTACATTGTGATTGATCTTGCCGAGACTGGAAACCGGGCGGAATTGGTCGAATATTATGCAGACTTGCGGGAAAGCGGCGCGCTGGCGGGATTCGGCCTCGTCTATGCAAAGCTTGGTGTTCTCGTTTTTAAGAAGGGCGACTCCGGGGCGACCGCCGTCAGCGAGATCATTTTGAAAGGGTTGCCCAATTCTTCAACACGATTTATTCCCGGCGCTGATTCGCATGGAGTTTCTTTGAACGGGTACGAGGTTGTGCCCATGCCGCTATTCCCGTCAGGAAGAGGATTAAGGTTATACTGGGCGGACAAGATCGAAGGAGGAAAGAGCGCGGACATGTTCAAAATATCAGTCATTGGCGAAAGCGGCGGACAGGCGAGGTATCTTGCCCATGGAACCTATTTCTTCGGAGAAGGTTACGCCCTGCCCAGATTTCCCAGGATTGGGCATTTTGTGACGGATACGATCCCACTGATCGCGGTCCCGCGGGAAGATGAGAAGATTCACATTCAGGTCGAGCCTGCCGAGATACAATTCGGGTTGCTTTTCTGAGAACTGCGTGATCGAAATCCGCATTTGCGCGATGAAAGGATGACGTGATGAGCGATACGATGCCGGCGATGAACATTCTTGGACCCGGCGCGCCTAAACCGACCGGGTTAAATTGCCGCGACGTTGCGTCGAGGCGGCGTCAGCTTTACGAACTGCTTGGCGACCTGCCGGACAGGCAAAGGCCGATCTCGGCGAAAACCGTCCGAACCGAGAAGCGGGACGGATACATTCTCGAAAAGCTCGAACTTGACCTGAATGGAATCGAGGCGGTTCCGGCGTATCTGGCGCGCCCTGAAAAACTGAATGCCCCGGCCCCGGTGATATTATATAACCATGCGCACGGCGGCGCATACGACATCGGCAAAGAGGAGTTCATAGCCGGGCGCAAGGCGCTTCAACAGCCGCCTTACGCAAAGATTATTACTGAGCACGGTTGGATCGGGCTATGCATTGACACGTGGGTTTTCGGAGAGCGGGCGCATACCTCGGAGCTGGACATGTTCAAGGCCATGCTCTGGCAGGGGCGGGTTCTCTGGGGGATGATGGTGTATGACAACATCCGCGCGTTGGATTACCTGATCGCGCGCTCTGAAACCGATCCCGAACGCATAGCAACAATGGGCATTTCCATGGGCAGCACAATGGCATGGTGGACGGCTGCGCTTGACGAGCGGATCAAAGTAACTGTTGACCTTTGCTGCCTGACAGAATTTCACACATTTCTCCTGCGAAATGCGCTTACTGGGCACGGGATTTACTACTACGTTCCGGGGCTTCTGAAAAGTTTCACGACGGCGGACATCAACGTCCTGATCGCGCCGAGGCCGCATCTGGGCATCGCGGGAATCCGGGACAATCTGACACCTCCTGATGGGTTGGATATCATTGACGCCGAGATGAAGCGCGCGTATGCGGAGCTTGGCGCGGCGGAGAATTGGAAGCTCATTCGTTACGACGTCGGGCACGAGGAGACGGCGGATGCGCGGCGTGAGGTCATTGAGTTTCTGAAGCAGACGCTGTAGTTTCCGGCAGCAGATCAACGCATCAAAGAGGATGATCCTTGCGGGAGCACATAAAATCCTTCCTCGAATACCTTTCCGCCGAATGCGGGGCGTCGCCGAATACCATTGACGCCTACGGGCGGGATCTGACGCGGTTCACGGAGTTTCTCACGGCGCAGGGCGTTGCCGCGCCGGGCGACGCGCGGGCGGGGCATCTTGTTGACTTCATGGTTGCGGAGAAGGAGCGCGGCCTTGCGGTCAACTCGGTCTGGCGCGCGGTTGTCGCCATCCGGATGTTTTTTCGCTTCCTGACGGCCGAGGGGATCATTCCGAACGACCCGACCTCGCTGGTTGAGTCACCGAGACTCTGGAAAAGGCTTCCTGAGGTTCTAACTGTGAGGGACGTCGAGAATCTGCTGAATGCCCCGGACGTTTCAGAGCCTGTTGGAATACGAGATCGCGCGATACTGGAGGTTTTCTACGCCACGGGGGCGCGGGTGAGCGAGGTGACCGGACTTGACGTCTCCAGCGTTGACCTTGACGTGGGTTATGCGCGATGCTACGGAAAGCGGATGAAGGAAAGGATTGTGCCGCTCAACGATCTGGCGCGGGATCATCTGCGCCATTATCTTGGGGATGCGCGCCCAGCATGGAAGGGGGCTGCGGAGGAGACCGCGCTTTTTCTGAGCATACGCGGAAAGCGTCTGACGCGAACGGCGCTCTGGTCGCTGGTGAAGCGTTATGCGCGTAAGGCTGGAATCAGGGCAAATGTCTACCCTCATGCTTTGCGCCATAGCTTTGCCACACACCTGCTTGAAGGGGGGGCGGATCTGAGAACAGTGCAGATTTTGCTCGGACACGTTAATATCTCAACAACGGAAATCTACACGCACGTCTCGAAGGACCAGTTGAAGAGCGTTCATAAACGATTCCACCCGCGCGGATGAGGACCGGCATGACGACAAGCATTGAAAAGGACTGGAGTAGTTTGACGCGTCTAGTCCTGCCGGTGTTGGTTTTGTATACAGCCGCCAGCCTCCGGTTCTACAGTCTGGAGGTCATGGAGTTTCGGGGGGACCAGGCCGATCATCACGAGGCGCTTCTGGGCGTGCTGGAAGGGAATATCCCTCTCTGCGGGCATCGTTCCAGCCCGGACAGCAAAAGCATGATGTTTCCGCCGTGGTTCTATTACGCGCTGATTCCGGGCCTGATTTTCGGCGACAGTCCGCTTACGCTGGCCGGCGTGAGCGCCGCGAGCGGGGTTCTCGCGGTCATGCTTTGCGGAATGGCTGCGCACAGAATTATCGGGCGCGGGTGGGCGATTATTCCGGCATTGCTGATGGCGACGAACGCCTGGGCGGTTCTGGAAACGCGCAAGCTCTGGGCGCCCGATCTGATGTGTTTCTTTGCGACGCTGAGCCTTTACTGCTGCCTGCTTTTCATGGAGAAGCCCCGGGCATGGACCTGGGCGCTGGCTCTGACTGTTCTGTGCGTCACGGCGCAGGTCCATTATTCCGGCGTTCCGCTCTGCGCCGCCGTGCCTGTCATGTGGCTGCTGATGCGGCGCAGAATACCGCTTAAGTGGTGGCTCTGCGCAGCGGGGGCATGTTTTCTGACGGCGTTGCCGTTCATCATTTTCGAGTCCGGGTCCGGTTTCGAGGACGTGGCCAAATTCTTCGGCGTGGTCGGTGGCAAGACGGCGAGAGAGCCGACTTTCAGAGGTTTCCGGTTCATGCTCGAGATTCTCGGCATGGCCGGGATTCCGGAATACTATCTGGGACCGACGACTAGCGAGCTATCTGAAGAATTCCTGGCGCTTCCTAAACTGGCGGGTGTTCTTGGAGGATCGCTACTCATTATCGGGACGATTATGTTAATCTCCAAACTGCGCACTATAGCGCCCAGCAGCAATGAAGAGCCTGAGCACGCTCCGGCGCAGGGGGGAGGGCATGAGAGTTTGAGCGCCGCAGGGAACTCGGCGGAGATAATCCTGCTGGTCTTCCTTCTAGCGCCTCCGCTGATGTTCTATTCTGAACCCTTGCAGCGATGCTATTTCTTTGTCGGCATGCCGGCGATTTTTATCACCGTCGGAATGGCGCTCAAGAGTATTACTGATGGCATAAAGGCAAAAGGAATGCCTGCCGCACGGTGGCCTGCATTATTTATTACTGCGATTCTGGCGGGTGGGGGAGTCATGATGTCTTCGGAATACATCCGGCTTGTGAATCGGCTGGGCGGGGCGGCAGGCCCGACGGGGCCTTCATACGCCAACAAGCTCCAGATGGCGGAGTATCTCGGTCAACGCGCGGCTTCAAACCCGATCCTTCTCGCCGACTTTTCCTATCCGCCGCTGATCGAACAGGTTGCAGCCGATCACGACATGGCATCTGCAATTGTCGCGGCGAACTGGACCGGCGGCCTCCCGCACCTGATCAGGTTTCTCAATCCCGCCGCGCAGGTCTGGAAACCGGGCATGCAGTTTCCGGACAGGGCATACATCCTCATCAACAAGGCCGCGCCGCCGGGCATTACCAGCATGGGAAGGTCGCACCTGGTTCCGACGGGGGAGGTCCGGGATTTCCGATTGTTTGAAATACGCGAATACAGGCTTGAGCTTGGGCCGGAACCTTCCGATAAAGTCCGGCAATAATCCGATATCGGAGCGGTCATCCCGCTGCGGAACCGGACGCAATCGCTCCGGAGCCTTCCCATAATGCGCCCTGGAATGTCCCGCGCCTGGCGAGTTCGGCGGATATCGCGTATAAAACGCGACTCTTGCTGACGTTCCATTTCGGCGCTACGAGGCAATCCCCGTGCGTGTCCCCGGTCAGGCGCTGAAGCGTGACGTCGGGACGGGTGCGCTCGATGAAATCAGCGGCGAGGCTGACATACTCATCGAGCGTCAATGCTTTGACTTCGCCCCTTTTATACATTTCCTCCATCGGCGTGTTGACTGCAACGTAAAGGTGGTGGATCTTCAATCCGTTCATCGGCATTGCGTTCACGCGTATCGCTGTCTCGCGCATGTCTTCGCGGTTTTCGCCCGGCAGGCCGAGGATGACGTGAACGACAATCTCAATGCCGCGTCCCTGCGTGCGGTGAATGGCATCCACGAAAGCCGCGTAATCATGTCCCCTGTTTATGAGTTTCAGTGTGCGGTCGTGGGCGGATTGCAGGCCATACTCAATCCAGACCTTTACGCGTGGCGCGTAATTCTGGATAAAGTCCAGAACATCGTCGGGGACGCAGTCGGGGCGTGTTCCGATTGACAGCCCGACGACGTCGGGGAAGCAGAGCGCCTCGTCGTAGAGCCTGCGCAGCCGGTCTATCGGGGCGTAGGTGTTTGTGAAGGTCTGGAAGTAGGCGATGAACTTTTCAGCGCCGTAGCGACTATTGAGGAAATCCATTCCCCGGCGCATCTGCTCGCCGACGGGCAGTTCGGGATCGCGGGCATTGGGGCTGAAGCTTTCGTTGATGCAATACGTGCAGCCTCCCCTGCCGACCTTGCCGTCGCGATTGGGGCATGTGAATCCGGCGTGGAGGGTTACCTTGTAGACCTTCACGCCGAAGGTCCCCTTCAGAGATCGCCCGAAGGTTCTGAACCTGTCGGGGGATAGATCGGGCCACTTCTTTAGAGCTTCTTCGAAATCCATATTCGCGCGCGCCGCCGCTTTTGCCGCGATTCAACGGGAGGCTCCGCCCTCCCGAACCGTTCCGGAGCCAATTGCGGTCAGAATCTCGCCGACGCTGTCGGCCATTGTCTCCATACCTGAGAGGGCCTCGCTTCGCGGCAGAATCTTCAATGAGATTTTCGCCTTTTCGGCCAGGTTAAGCGCGGCCTCCATCGTGGATTCCGCCGCGGGACGGAAAATGCAGTCATCCAGGAGGAGACGCCGCGCGGCGTCAACGTCCCTTTCCTCAAGGGCGCGGCGCAGACGATTATCACCTGCATCCCTGCCGGCGGCCATCGCCCGAAGGACGGGGAGGGTGTAGCGTCCGCCCTCAAGATCGCGCCCTGCGGTCTTGCCGGTGTCCTCATTCGAGCAGAACAGGTCGGCGTAGTCGTCGGCGACCTGGTAAGCAGTTCCGAAGACGCTGCCGAATTCGAAGCATGCGTCGGCCTGGGCCTGTGTTGCGCCTGATAACAGCGCTCCTGCGCGGCAAGCCCCGGCGCAGAGCGCGCCTGTCTTTCGGGAGGTGATTTCCAGGTAATCACTTTCCGACAAACCGGCGTCGAAGCTTCGTTGCCACTGGAGGATTTCGCCCTCGCACACGGATGAAACAGCGCGGCAGAGGGACGCCGTTACTGCAGGCTCATTGAGATCGCAGACAAGCTTGAACGCCTCGCTGAACATGAGGTCGCCCATGAGAACGGCGGAGGGGGAACCCCAGAGGACGTGGGAGCATGACTGCCCACGCCGAATCTCAGCACCGTCAATCACGTCGTCATGGAGCAGCGTTGCGCAGTGCGAAAGCTCGATGGCGGCGGCGACTGTGACGTGCTTCGGGCCGATCGGACCGATCGCCTTGCCGGAAAGAAGCAGAAGGACGGGGCGCATGCGCTTGCCGCCGATGGCGTGTATTCGCTCCAGCATCGCTTTCACGAGCGGCGTTTCGGCCCTTATTCTGACGGTCTCCTCAACTTGCCTGAGTTCGTCCTCGATCAGGTCGGTTACAGACTGCCAGCGATTATTTTCCGCGTCTTTGGGCATATTTCTGAATGTTAGGTTTCCCGACGGCGGATTGTCAACGCGCGTCACCGGGCAAGACGCCTGCAGCGCAACACGCAATATGCACTTTCCTGCAGGAGCGCGTTGCAAAGCGCCTCTGCCTGCGCTTGAAGGATTATTACGCTACTTGACTTCTCTGAGACTGATGATTGTCACCGGTTTCAGAGGACGGTTGTTCTGCGCGTCAGCAGGTACCTTGCCGATTTTTTCGACCACGTCAAAGCCCTCGACGACTTTGCCGAATACGGCGTGCCTGCCGTCCAGCCAGGGCGTGTCAACGAGGTTGATGAAGAACTGGGAACCGTTAGTGTTCGGCCCCGCGTTGGCCATGCAGAGCATTCCCTTGCGCGGGCCGAAGGCTTTCAGTTTGTCGTCGTATTTATAGCCCAGGAACTCAAGAAGATTCATTGGGGAGCCTTGCAGGAGGTCCTTGTATTCGCTTTCGACGATCGCCTTTTTAGCGTCAAGGTCGCTCTGGGAGCGTATGTTGTGCTTGCGGAAGATGCCCTGCTGAATCTGGCGGGGATTGATGCCGGGCATCCTTTCGGCAGTTCCCTTATCCAGTCCAAGACCTTTGGCGTTGATCTCGTCCTCGAACTGGTATCCCGGACCGCCTGTTCCTGTCCCGAGTGGGCATCCGCCCTGTATCATGAACTTGTCAATCACGCGGTGGAATGTCAGACCATCGTAGAATGGGCGTTTGACCGGCTTGCTAGTCTTCGGGTCAATCCATTCCTTCCTGCCCTCGGCGAGTTCGATGAAGTTGTTCACCGTTTTCGGGGCGGCCTCGGGCAACATCTGCAAGGTGATGTCGCCCATGCTGGTCTTCATCAGCATCATGGGGTGCTCCTTTCCCTGTTCGCCGGGGGTTTTGGCGTCCGCCCCGGGAGTGTTCTTGCCTGAGGAAGCTTCTTCCGCGATCAGCGATGACGCGAGGAGAAGAATAATAGCGATTATTGCTGCGCCTGTATGTTTCATTTCCCTGACTGTCCTTTCATCCGATCCTGATCTGGACTTGATCCGGCGCGTTAGTCTGCGCCTGTCTTGCCCGGTGGAAACTGACGCCGGAATTCTAATACCGGGAATGGAGAAATCCCATTGTGTTTTTAGCCGGAAGCCGGATTTCGCTGAGCGAAGAGCATCAGCCGGGTCGGGAAAGGAGCGAGGCAGGGACCTCAAGGCGATGATTTTCC
This sequence comes from Planctomycetota bacterium, assembly GCA_022711755.1. Taxonomy (GTDB): domain Bacteria; phylum Planctomycetota; class Brocadiia; order SM23-32; family JAKLEA01; genus JAKLEA01. The sequence continues at coordinate 385,272 of JAKLEA010000001.1, read as the reverse complement.
ATAAGCGCCCTGTCCGCAAGGATGCCGCGAATCGGTCCATCTGCGACCTTGCGTCCGCCGTCGAGAATCACGGCCCTTTCGCATAACGAAAGGGCGAATTCAAGGTCATGTGTCGCAAGGACCATCGTCTTGCCGAGCGTTTTGAGCAGGTCCAGCAGTTCGCGCCGTCCCCTGGGATCGAGATTGCTGGTCGGCTCGTCAAGGACAAGGACTGAAGGTCCCATTGAAAGGACTGCGGCGATAGATGCTGCTCGCTTCTGCCCGAACGAAAGATGACCCGGGAAACGGCTTTCCCTTCCCAAAAGGCCGACAGCGTTCAGCGTGTCCGCGACGCGATGCCTGACCTCGTCCTCCGGCAGGCCCATGTTGATCGGGCCGAAGGCGACGTCGTCGAAGAGCGTGGGCATGAAAAGCTGATCGTCGGGGTTTTGAAATACAAGCCCGAGCCTGCGGCGGATTTCAGGGAGATTCTTCTTTTCAAGCCTGACATTCTCGATTATGACCTCCCCCCCGGTCGGCGCAATCGCTCCTGCCATGACCAGTGTCAGGGACGATTTCCCCGCGCCGTTGGGACCGATCATGGCAACTCTTTCGCCGCTAAGGACAGTCATTGAAACTCCGTCCAGCGCCAGTGTGCCGTCGGCGTAGCGCAGGCGGAGGTCGGTGATCTGGACGGCGAGATCGCTCAATTCAGGAAACCTCCGACCATGTCAGTGACTGGCACAAGACGGAAAAGGACCGAGGTGACGCATATCGCCAGGAGGAAAAGAGCGTCGCTCCGGTTGAAGCGTCCGCGTGTCAACGCGGGAAGGCTGCCGTTGTAACCCCGGCAAAGCATAGCGGCGTGGATTCTCTCTCCCCTGTCGAGGGTGCGCATGAACAGAACCGAGAACATGCGCCCGGCCGTTCGCCAGTCCAGCCCGGACCTGCCGAAGCTTCGCATGTTGCGGGCGCGCCTGAGCCTTTCTCCCTCCGAGAGCAGCGTGAAAAGATAGCGATGCGTAAGCTGAATCTGCATGACAAGAGGGCGCGGAACGCCCAATTCCGAAAGCCCACGGCACATGGACGGAAAGCCGGTGACGGCGATTGTGCAGAGAACCGCGCCGACGGTCAGCAGAAAGCGCGCCAGAATCGAGGCGAATGAGACCCATCCAGCCCGCGCGACGAACGGTCCGACCTGATACGGAGTGGCGTCAAGAAGCGGATTGAACAGACCTACCATGATCGCGAAGGGCAGGGCGGGGATGATACGTCCAAGAATTGGCCTGAGCGGGATGCCGCCGGCGGATATCAGAAGCATCGGGTAGAAGAAATATGGCGTCAGCCGTCCCACAGAATATTTCGGGAAGGACGCGACGGAGGCGATGAATACGATAAGAGCGATGATTTTCGCACGGGGGTCGAGCCGGTGCATGGGCGAATCGCCCTGGCCGAGCATGTCGAGAGTCGCGACGTGGTGGCTCATGGTTCAGCGCTGGTTGGTGTGGATGACCTGCCGCGCCTGACTGCTGCAATCCCGACAGCGGCAAGGGATACGCAGAGCAGTGTGACTATGCTTCCCACCACGCCTGATGTTGAGGTTCCGGCCCGCGCGGACGGGGCTGATTCTCCATCGCTCTCGCGGAAGGAATAGTCCGGCAGGATGGCGACTTTCTCCTGGACTTCTGCCGCGCGCGCGGCAAGTCCGCCGCCCGATTCAAGCTCTTCGCGGCCTGTGGCGCGTGTTACGGACCATTCCAGACCGTCGGGTTTCTCGGAGGCATACCATGCCAGGACGCCTCCTATGCCCAGAGCAAGGCAAAGCAGCGCGGCAAGAATCCCGGACGACGCAGCGGGGAATGCCGATTGTGCCGACGCTGATGATTCAAGCAATGCCGCCGGGCGTATTTTTGTGACGAAGCCGACGACTGATACCGTGACCAATCCCTCAACGATCCCGATCGGCAGGTGAATGCCGCCCATAAACAGGATAAACTTGCCGAATGGGAGATCGCCAATGCCGGAGAGGACTGTCTGCGCGACAACGGACAACGCGCCAAGCTCCAGCCCGATAACGCTTGCCGCGATCATGCCGAAGGCGGATCTGGAGCGGGAATCTCCATTTCCTGCAATAAACCGGTAAATCGGGAGGCCGATGAAGCAAGGATAAAAGCCCAAATTAAAAATGTTGCAGCCGAGGGCCAGCAACCCTCCGTCGGCGAAGAGGAGACACTGTATGGTCAGGACGCCGGTTATCGTTATGAGCGCGGCTGAAGGGCCGAGGAGAATGCTCAGCAGAAGTCCGCCGCCGAGATGCCCGCTGGAACCGGTTCCGGGGATGGTGAAATTGATCATTTGCGCAGCGAAGACGAACGCTCCGAGAACCCCCATCATGGGAGCGCGAGACGAGTCGGTTTCCAGTTTCCGGGCAGCTCTTGCCGCCAGCGTTCCTGAAACAGCCCAGAAACCGAGACCGACGGCCGGAGAAATCAGCGCGTCCGCCATGTGCATGAGATTCACCTCGGTATGAACAACTGTTTCAAAGTATGCTACCAGCAGAGGGTGAGAGAAGCAATCAGGGATGTTTCCTTGTCGGCGTTTCGCGCTAAGAGAACCTGCTGCGCTCCGGCCATGAATTTCCAGTTCTCGCCGAATAGGAGGATAACCCCTACGGTTACAGCCAGAGTTTCGGAGGCGGAATCGTGATTGACGATTTCGCGCGAACCGTTCAGTTCGATTTCCGGCTGAAGCCAATCAAAGACTTTGTAGCCTGCGGCCACATTGGCGGATGCTACGCCTCTGCAATCTTCTCGTTTTTCTCCGAAAGGAATTTCGAAGCCGAAATCGGTACCAAGCGTCCATTTCGGCCAGTCTTTACAAAAGGCAAAACGCTGATCCGCGCTCCAGAACTTCTGTCCGGGCGCAAGCTCCCGTTCGTTCTCGCTGTTGCCTACGGGGACGGTCAGCCCCTGGAGATACGCGAATTCAATGTGATACTTATCATCGCGCCAGAACCGCCATCTTGCGCCGACGCCGATATCGCCGAACCCCCGGCCCGTTTCTTGATCGGTGTCGTTGTCGCGCATGGTCACGTAACCCATGCCGACGCCGGCGTCGAAGTCCTCAAGTATCCCAACTCCGATGCCGACGTCGAAGGCGTTTTCCGCCCGATATCCCCGCGATATGGTTTCCCCCTTCTCATCGAGCGCCTTGTTCGCAGTCATGAAGGAGTAAGCAGTCTCGATCTCCACGTTGCCGGGCGCAACCGGGCTGGGGTCTTCGGTGTTGATCTTGCTGTGTTCGTGTTCGCACCGTTCTTCTTCCACAGATTCCTGTTCGGCTTGCGGAGGGATTGTCTCGGAAGCGAGGGAGACCAGTGTCAAGATGATACACGAATGTAGCAGGCAGACCATGCAGCGGAATGTCTTCATTGGAACTCCTTTTCAAGAATTGGTATTACACATGAATCATATGATAATATCGTTATTATTCATACGATGCAAGCAATTTTATGATATTACGCCGGCTCTGGTCTGGCAGACGGCTTCGTGGTAGACTTCGGACAATTGCTATAGTGTGCGAAACTTGCCGGGCAAGTCGCACAACCTGCGACTGGAGCAGATGGAAAGGTTTTCAGCCGATGATGAAGAAGGTCTACGTGACGAGGCCGGTACCGGATTCCGGCCCGAAAATGCTGCTGGATGCGGGATTTGACGCGCGCGTGAGCGATGAGGACCGTGTGCTGACGCGCGATGAGATCATTGCGAACATCCGCGATTGCGAAGGCGTGTTCTGCCTGCTGACGGACAAGTTCGACGGCGCCGTCATGGACTGCGCCCCAAAGCTCCGCATAATCGGTCAGATGGCGGTCGGTTACGATAACATTGACGTCGCGGCGGCGACTGCGCGGGGCATAGCGGTTTCAAACACGCCGGGCGTTCTCACCGACGCCACTGCCGACCTTGCGTGGGCGCTGCTGATGTCGGCGTCTCGACGCGTGGTTGAGGGCGACAGGTGGATGCGCTCCGGGACGTGGGCCGGGTGGGGGCCGATGCAGTTGCTGGGAGGGGACCTCGCCGGAAGAACGCTCGGAATAGTTGGCGCGGGCAGGATCGGTTACGCCGTGGCGCGGCGGAGCAGGGGATGGGACATGAAGGTCCTGTACCACGATCCCATCGCCCGCCCGGAGATGGAGAGCGAGCTTGGCGCTCGCAAGGTCGGGATCGAAGAACTGCTGAGGGAATCGGACTACATCAGCCTTCACTGCCCGCTTATTCCTGAGACCCGGCATTTCATCGGCAAGGCGCAGTTGGAGATGATGAAACCGACCGCGTATCTGATCAACACTTCGCGCGGTCCGGTCATTGATGAGGCTGCGTTGGCAGAGGCGTTGATGAACAAGCGAATCGCCGGGGCGGGGCTTGACGTCTACGAGAATGAGCCGAAGGTCAATCCCGTTCTGATGAAGCTTGATAACGTTGTTCTGCTTCCGCATCTGGGCAGCGCTTCGACTGGCACGCGGCAGAAGATGTCCGCCATGACGGCGGAGAACATCATCGCGGCGCTTGAGGGGCGGACTCCGCCCAACTGCGTCAACCTGCATGTTTTGAAGGGGAAATAGCCGCTTGGTCGCGCCCGGCGCTTTTCAATTAATGGCGTTCTGATAGCAGGAGTATCATGGAATACTTCACAGGCATACAGATTGAGGACATCATTGCCATAAGGCTTGATCAGGGGGATGACATTATTGAGTCCATCCGCAAGCTCGCCCGCAAGCTGGACATCCAGACCGGCGTGATAGTCAGTTGCGTGGCGACGGTTGACAGGGCGGCGATGCACTACATCACGACGACGGGGTATCCGGCGGAAAACGAGATGTATGAGCTTGAAGGCCCTATCGAAGTGGCCGCCCTTCAGGGGATCATAGCCGATTACGAGCCGCACCTGCATTGCGTGATGGGTATCGGGGAGAAGACATACGCGGGCCACATGCACGCGGGATGCCGGACGCTTTATCTGACCGAGATCGTGGTCCACAAGCTGCGCGGCTGCCCGCTACAGCGGGTTAAGAACACGGATACGGGGATCATGCAGTTGAAGCCGAGATTGTAGATGTTGCAAGTTGCGCGAAAACCCTGGTTTGCCTATTCCCTTTTTTCGCGTCTTACTCGCGTCTCAGAGCAAGTACAAACAGTCCGCATGAGGCGGCTGAAATTTGAACTTCTCCCGTCTGCGGCGGGCAGTGATCTTTATTATCATGAACTGGTCGGGGCGACTGGCGCTCGTTTGAACCATGCCTGCGTTTCATCCTGGCTGCAACGGGCCCGCTCAGGGAAGCCCTTTCAGTAGTACATTGGCCTTCCCCGTAGTCCCGGGATTTCGACGAACATCTTCCAGATGTGCTCAGCGATTCTTCTTCCAGTCTTCCGGCGAATCCGTGCCATAGTTGCCTCAATACGCCCCTCTCGTTTGTGTCGGCCGGGCCATCGAGTGAGTTCTTGCATGATCCAGCAGAAATCCTCTCGTAGACTCTCCGGGAAGTCTTCTGGCCGCAGCGGTGAAAGGATTTCGCCTGCAATGACAAGGCGGTTCCTCACATCTCCTTCACCGACACAGAGCGCCTCGTTCGCGTTGTGAACTCTCTCGAAGACGTCATCGGCCTTACTGCGATGTCCGTCGTTCCTCTGGGTAACCATACATTCTCTTCTTCCCCTTCTCTACAGTAGCGTAGGAACCCGACACCGCTCATTCTCTCCGCTTCTCCAACCCGTTGATCAGCCCTGACAGCATGCGGGCTATCTCTTCGAGGTCGTCCTTCAGTCTGCCGTGATCTTGTTCGCTGATCAAGCCCCGACGCCGCGCCAGTTCCAGCAGCGGCACACATTCCTGGACCGAGCCACGGGCAATGCCGAAGAAGTTCCTCCGGTCGGCTTTCGTGAAACGTCCGTTGCCTTCCGCAATGTTGGCAGCGATGGAGAGGGCGGCGCGATTCAGTTGATCGGCAAGAAAGAAGTATCCGCGAGGCAGGTCACGAGTCAGCGTGCAAACGTTGTCGGCGAAGGTGACGGCTTTCTGATAGACGTTCAGTTTCTCGAATGCGAAGGCCATGCTCACTCTTCATCTACTCATGCCAGATGCGGATTGCGGCGCTCCTGGTACGCGAACGTCAACGACAACGGAAACGACGGCGGAGAGTAGAGAGTAGAAAGGAGACCGCAGGAGAAAGGGCGCGTCCGCTGATTGTCGCCCGTGTGCTTCCTACGCCCAAGCCGCAATTCCGGTCTACTTTCTCCTCTCTCCTTTCTCCTGCTCTACCATTTTCGCCCCCGGCGGAAATGGTCGGGGCGACTGGATTTGAACCAGCGACCTCTTGGTCCCAAACCAAGCGCTCTAGCCAAACTGAGCTACGCCCCGGCAGCGGAATTCAATGCTTGCGTAATAATAACAGACAACGCTCCAGACTTCAAGACGCTGTCTCCCATCATCACATTTCGCTTACAGACTTTCCGTCCCCGCGCAAAAGCATTTCGTATAACCAGGCGCGGCCTTGAGCAGAATGGCAATGAAAATCAGATGACGTTATCCTTATCTTTGGGAATGGTTGGCGGTGTGATGGTTACAAACTTTGGCTTTTCGAATTGCCATTAGCTATTGGTTGGCCATTCCCCAATGGAGATTGCGATGTGGACTCAAGATTGAACATGTTTCGCGCGACGGCTATCTGCCTACTGTTTCCTTTCCTGTGTAATGCGGATGAAGCTCCCAAACGAGACCGCAAGTGGGCAATTCTGGAACGAGCAGAGATATCAATTACCGTGTTCAGAGAGGTCAAGCTGCGTTGCAATGCTGAAGGGGGGCATGAGATTGACCTCTGGATTTCTTTCCCGTCGGCAAACGTGGCCAGAATCCGTGGCGAGGTTGTCGGGGATTTCGACGGGAACGCCGGACCGCGCGTTACATCCGCTGTGAGCGAGAAAAGCGGACAAATCGAAATCCGCCCCAGCATCGCTGACGGTTCTGCCGCTGCTATCAGGATCGTGAAGAAGCACCCTGAGAATGGCATCAGATTTGACCTGATTGGGAGCGCCGGGAGCGTCATTCTGGAAAACATGTCAATCGCTTGTGATGTATCCGGCGGTGACAATGGAAAACCAGAAGGCTGGCGCGTCGAGTTCCCATCCCGCGCGGGCGAGGCATATTACGGATTTGGCGAGCGTTTCGACGCCGTGAATCAGCGCGGGCGGATGGTGAAACTCTGGGGAACCGACGCCGGACTCGGCAGTTTCGTTGGAACACGCGACACTGCATACAAGAATTCGCCATTCTTCCTTAGCTCCTCGCGCTTCGCCTTCTTCTGGGACTCGTCATATCGCATGGATTGCGACATGGCGAGAACAACGAAGGATTGCGTTTCCATCATCGCCGACGGTCCGGTCCTCGATCTCTATTTTCTCACGCACACCAATCCCAAGGATTCGCTTCGATTCCTGAGCGACATTACAGGCAAGCCGCTGCTTCCGCCCAGATGGGCCTTCGAGCCGTGGATGGGCGGGGAGGCGGGACGCTGGATCAGCAAGGGAGAGATCAAGAGCGACATCAAGAGCGAGATGCTGCGCGTCATCGCTCGCTTCCGGGAACTGGACATCCCGCACAGCGCGATTTTCTCCTGCGCGGCGGTATTCAAGAACATGGAACTCCTGAAGGCCATATCCGCGGCGGGGGTGAAGCCCCTCTGCTGGTACGGTCCGAATCCCGACACCGGGGCGATCAAAGCGGCAGGCGGCGGGGAGAGGAAAGACTACGAACGCGTTCTGCTTCACATGCGGGACGGATCGCTCTTTGCCGTGCCACAGACGCTGTTCTTGCAAGGAGAGCCGTATTTCGACTTCACGCATCCGGACACGATCAACTACGTTCGGCTGGAATGGCGTGAGAGGCTTCAGAACGGGCTTGCCGGCGCGATGGTTGACGATGGCGACGACTCGGCGGTTGACGCGCTTTACCACAACGGCGAAACGGGACGGCGGATGCACAATCGCTTCCATTACCTTTACCATAAAACATTCAGTGATGTATTCCGCGAGGCGCGGGGAGACGATTTCTTCCTCTTCGCCCGTTCAGCGGGGCCGGGGTGTCAGCAATTCGTCTGTTTCTTCGCGGGGGATCATCCGGAGGCGTTCGACGGGCTTCAGTCCGTGATTCGCGGCGGCCTGACTTTCTCCGCCAGCGGTTTCCCCTTCTGGGGCAGCGACATCGGCGGCCTGTTGGCGCGTCCGCTGCAACCGCTCACAGAACCGGTGTATCTCCGGTGGGTGGCCTTCGCCGCTTTCAGCCCGATCATGCGTTCGCACGGATGCTCTCCGCGCGAGCCGTGGCGCTTCGGCAACCGCGCGGTCGAGATATACAAATATTACGCTTGGCTCCGAATGAATCTGCTGCCGACGACCTGGTCGCTTGCAATCGAGGCGCACAAGACCGGCGTTCCCATCATGCGGATTCCGTATCTGGAATTCCCCGAAGACGAGAAATGCAGGGACGTTGAGGATGGCTACTGCTTCGGACCGGACCTGTGGTTTGCGCCGGTTTCGCATGACATGGCGACGTCGCGAGTCTATCTTCCCGGCAAGGGAATATGGACGGACCTTAGAACCGGGGAAAAGCTTCCAGGCGGAGATAGAATCGAACGCCCGACGCCCCTTGGCAGCGAGCCGATTCTCATCCGCGAGAGCGGCATTCTGCTGGCCGAACTGGAAAGCGCAACTATGGAATGGGGTGCATCAATGTCAAAGGGAAAACGACTCTGTATAGCCGCATCCGCCAATGGCAAAGGGAACCATCGCAAATTTAACATGAGTCGGGATCGCGCATTCGAGGTCACTTCAATCACCGGCGCCGACTCGTGGCGAATCCGTCTTTCCGATGCGCCTGAAGACGTCTCCGGATTCGTCGTCTACGGTTCTGAACCGCGCATGATTCTCTTCGACGGCGCCGAATTGATGCGAACGGACGCTCCGCCGGATGGCGACGCGAATGGTATCTGGTGGTACGATGCCGCAACGCGCTCGGTGAAAGCCCGAGTTCAGCCTTCCCGTTGGGGAGAGTTGGTTCTATGGTTTCCATAACCCCGACAGGGTTTTCCAGCGCGGTCTGCGTTGACAGCCATTTGGGGAAGGCCTATGCTGACAGTTGTCAGGGGGTGTTGCGCTTTGGTGAGATTTACGGACTTTTCAAATGGGAGAAGCCATGACAGCGCGAAATCGGACAAGGATCATAGTTCCGCTCATCCTCTGCCTGGCACAGTGCATTATCGCCACACTTGCGGCGCAGGAGGCCGATCCCGCGCGGGCGGTTCCAGCGGAGGCCATCGGCTACGTTGACCTCGGCAACCCTCAAGCCTTTATGGAGGCGCTGAAGACTACCGAGGCTAACGATATCGTCAGGCAGTCCCAGATGCTTTCATCCGGGCTGAAAATGGGGATGGGCATAGTCGAGTTCTTTGCCTCATACGCATGCGACGTGGACATATGGGATCTGCTGGAGAACAAGGTCCAACGTCTCTCTCTCGCCATACTCGATATCTCGGACGAATCGCCGCTGCAGCAAGGCAGAGTGGTTTTCATCGCCTCCCTGGGCGGCAATTCCGACGAAGTCCGCAAGATGATTGACGAACGGATGCTGTCGCGTCTGAAACTTGTCGCCAAAGACGCCACGCTCACTCGCGAAGACATTGCCGGGGTCCGCGTGGACATTCTGACGCCGCAAGGTAAGGCTCCCGCCGCTATTGCCGTTTGCGGGAACATGCTCCTTTTCGGAACGCCGGAGGCTGTCTCGCTGGCGGTCAGGACGTCGGTCGGCGAGCGCGCCTCGATACTCGAAGTCTCCCAGTTTCGCGCCGTCCGCGAATCCACATCAGTAAAGACACCCGGCGCATTCTCCATCTACGTTGACATGGAATCGCTGCTCTGGAAATCACAACGACGGACCCGGTTACTGAAGGATGTCGAGGGCGAGCGTTTCATGGGATTCGACCGCATGAAGGCGGTCGGAGGCTCGTGCGAAATCGCTGACGGAATGTTCAACTCGCATATCCTCATGGCCATGGAGCAACCGCCGGTCGGGCTGCTCGGCATGATCAGCAGGGCGGCGCCGGGAAGCCTTGCAGGGGTGGCATACGTGCCTGACGACTACGATTACCTGATCTCGCTGGACATCGGCGACGGAGACGCGCTGACTGCCGGAGTTCAGGAATTCCTGGCCCCCGTCCGCCCGGACATTCTCGATTCGGCGCGGCAATTCAACGGCGCGCTCATGCAGTTCCAGGTGAACTTTTACAATGAGTTCGTGAAACGCTTCGGCGGGGAATTCTTCTTCGCAATGAAAATGCCGGACCTCGCGGAACTCATGGCCCAGCCCGAAGCCCAACGAATATTCTCGCTTGCGCCGATCATGGGCTTTGAGGTCAAGGAACCGGATCAGATCATCGCATCGCTCAAGAAGCTTGCGGGGATTCAGATGCTGGCCGCGCAAGGCATAAAGCTTGAGGAACAGCAGATCGGCGATCACACGGCCTACGTCCTTCGCGCCAACGGACAGCCTATCAACGGGGTGGAATTCACTGCGGCGCTTGCCGAAAATCATCTGCTGGTGACGTTCACTCTGGACAGCATGACGGACGCGCTGGAGGCGTTCGACGCCAAGAACACCCTTGAGGGTGGACAGACGTATCAATACCTTCGCGGAAGGCTGCCGACCGAGGCGGGTATGCTCATCTACGCCGATCCGCGCAAGATTCTCGACGGCGCGATTTCGATGTCTCTCTCCGGGGGGAAAATCGAGGCCAACGCCGCCCCTTTCTTCCATGAGTTCCAGCGCGCCCTCCCGCGATACAAGGGGCTGGCTATGACAGCATCGGGGGACGAGGGCGGCGTGATGCTCGACTGGACCTCTCCGTTGGGCGAGGCTGCGTTACTGAACATGGTTCTGGTGTCGCCACATCTGAAGGAACAACGATGGACCGACTCGCCGTCGGACCTCGCGCTGCGCCGTGTAAATGAAACCGGCAGGGCGATCCGCATGTTCCACGCAAAGAATATCAAGCTGCCCGGCAAGCTGGATGACCTTGTGCCTTATTACCTGGATTCCGTCCCGAAGGACCCGTTTGCGGACGGCGCTGAAATCCGGTTCATCCCCGGGGCGGATGGTAAGGGATGGATTCTGGCTTCGGTCGGTCCGGACGGTCGGGCGGACATACCGGCGGAGGGATTCGATCCGGCAGCGTTTATCGTGAAGCTTGGATCAAAGGAACCGGCGGCAAGGGAGGAGATCAAGGAGCTCCTGCATAAATATGAACCGGCATTCTTCGCCGGGGATGAAAGCGCGGATGACGATGAAGGAGACATCGCCGTCTGGGGACAATGATTTCCCAACTACTTCCACGGATAGAGTAGCGAGCATCGCCCGATATTCTTCCTCAGACCGCGCCGGCATTCGCTATTGTGTTTTGAGCAACCGGACCTCGCGGAATGTCTTCAATCCGTAATGGGTCTCGTGGTCCACCCTCGTGTCAATGCAGTTCATACTCCCGATTTCGGCGATTTTGACAATCCTCTCCGATTTCGGCGGGATGTTGTCAAGCTTAATCGGTTCGCAGACGTTGCGCGGACTGTCTGGGAATCTCACCGCGAGGACGGGTTTCTGAATCGTGAAGTCGCGGCGGTTCTTGATCGTGATCGCGTCGGGTGCGGTCCATGCAAGCTCAACGTCGGCGTGGAAGGTCTTGAGCGCGTCGCTCATCGGGCGGTTTATTCGGCCAAGCGATTCGTCCGACGTGAACAGGCCGGGATGATGCTCCGGCACGTCGCAGGATTTGTAAAGCGTCGTGCCCGTCATGCCCATGTCCAGCCCGTATTGCCCCATTGTGAAGATGCACTCCGCGCCGGGGCGGTGGACGGGGCCGTACCAGTTGTTGAACTCCGTGAAGATCACGGCCTTGCCGCGGGCAAGGTTGGTCTTGGTCAGGTATTCGATGACGGACTGGTTGGCGCGCGGGTCAATGCGGAAGCCGGTGTAAAGGTTCACGCCGACGATGTCCATGCCGCGATATTCGCCCTGTTCGCCGAGGTTGGCGTAGACGACGGGGCGCTGATACGGATCGAGCGTCTTGAACAGGGGGTACATGTCAATGAGCATCTCGGTGATTTCGCCGCCGGTTTCGTTCGCGCTGTTCCAGAGGAGGACAGCGGCTTCATCGCGGAACATCTCGATGAAATCCTGCGTCTCGCGGCGCACGCCGTAGAGGGGGTCGTTGGTGATGTAGCGCTGGTATATTTTGTCCGTGTCTGTGCAGGAGAACGGGCCGAGGGGCATGTAGGTCAGACCGAGTTCTCCGGCGAGTTGGACCTGCCAGAGCGGGGGCCAGTCGGCGCGAAGGTTGTTGAAACCGTGCTCCTTAAGAACGCGCATGGTGTTGGCGGTGATGGCGCGGCTGCCCCCGTGGAGGCCGTGAACGTTGACGGATTTCAGGATGAACGGCTCGCCGTTGACGTAGAGGCGGTTGTCCCGGACTTCGACGACGGTGGCGATGAGCTTGTGTCCGCTGATGACCTTCTTGTCGCCTTTTGTGGCGGTGACGTGGACGTCGAAGGTGCCGAAATGGGGGCGGACCTTGAGGGTCTCATGAAGTCTTCCTTCGGCATTCGGTTTTAAGGACTTAAAAGAGGCGTAGGGCAGACCATTGGCAAATACTTCCACTGAGACATCGGCTCCCTGCTCCGCGAGTCCATATATCAGTATCGGAGTCCATAAGCCGTCGTCGCCCGCCACAAGTTGATTTTCCTTACTGACTGATACATGATTGTCTACTCTCGCTCCTAGCGCTGGCACGGATACACGCGACTCGAGTGTTTGGCCGATATAGAGTTCCGCCCGGAATTCTGTTCCTAGACTTGGATCTAATGCTGGGTGTCTGAATACGCATACGGCAGTCAACCCGTCCGGTACCGGGGAAGACGCATCCCAGAGAACTCCGCCGCCAGGAGATATCAGGGACAAACGGACAGATGCTTTATCCGCGGTGTTTCGTCTGCGATTTATAATGATTCTAACTGTTTTCCCAAGGTCTGTATAGATTTTACGTATGATCATGGGACTGTCATAAATGTCAAAAGTCGTGAGCAGTTTGCAACCTCGGAAGGGAGCGGAGCTATCGAAGATTTTGCCGAGTCGGAGTTCATTACCGGTTCCCGGCTCTTTGACGTTTAGAACGAGATGATGGGTTCCTTCGTAAATTGGTGGGTTAACAATGGGTTTTGTGATGCTGTCTGCCAGTTGTCGAGGGATATTGATGGTAGCTATGGGCAGGTAAACACCCGCTTCCGGGCGCCATCTCGACGTCGGAGTATCCGGAACAATATCGGTTCTGGCTATTTCAGTGCCGAAAGAATCAATCAGCCGTACCTCGAAGACATAGTCGCGATCAAGGGGCTTGCCCTTGAGAAGGCCCGATAGCTCGAAATCGAGAGAATCACCAGGCACGGGGCAAGTCGTACAAAATCCTCTATTTTTATACCATATGCTGAGATTACTGTTCTGACTAATGACAAGTTTATTTCTAACCGGTTCGTCAATCCTAATCCCCACCGAATCAGATACGCCCATTTCGCATTCCTGGATACGATATCGAGCGTAATCGGCCACCCGTGACGCCAGCGCCAGATCGCCTTCGGATACGCACTCCTCGGCGAAATCGCTGAGCATTTCGGCGGAAATCGCGGAAGCGAAAGAATCGGCGCGTTTCTCGGCATGCTCTCTGGCGGCTGGTAATGCCGCGTTCAACTTCGCTATTTTGTCGCGGACCTTTGCTTCCGACGCAACTGCCATCTTACGCTGGAATTCCTTTCCGCCAACCATCACCTTGAAAGTTGCCGGGCCGTCTTCGATATCGCCAAAGGTAATCTCGGTCCGCCCTCTTCTTGCGGCCCCGATGCCTTCCAGGGTACAGGTTCCGGTCCAGAGAATCTTCTCGTCGCGCAACAACTCAAGCCTGCATTCCGTTTCGTTTCCGCCGTCCTGTGCCAGAATCTCGATTCGGTAAGGCTTGTCCGGGTCGGCCTGATACTCGCTGAGAATAAAGACACCGTCAAGACTACCGCGCGGAGCGGTCTCGACCGGTTTGGCGTCGGATTTCCAGAGACAGGCGGTCTGCGTGGGGTCGTTGCGCCAGCTTGCCCAGCCGACCTTGCCCGAAGGCTTGGCGCTGGTCAGAAGCGTCATAACTCCGCCCCTGAGCGGGACGATAACGTCCAGCCGCCCGTCCGAGTCGAAATCGCCGAGGGTGGGGGATGCGTAGCTTGGGCTTGTCAGCCATTCCTCCTGAAGCAGTTTCCCGTTGCCTTGAGTAAAGACGGCGAGCTTGCCTGATTTCAGCCCGGCGATGATTTCCATTCTCCCGTTGTTGTCGAGGTCGGCCAGCAGCGGCGCGGACCATGATCCGCCGGCGGCGAAGTTCTCCCAACGCTTTTCTCCCTTCGCGTCAATGCAGTAAATATGAGCGGATGTGTTCAGCGCGAAGATTTCGTAACTGCCGTCATTGTCTGTGTCGGCAACCGCAAGGGGTGAGTCTATCTCCCCTGCAATCGGGCATTTCCAGAGCAGTTCCCCGGTCGCGCCCGCCAGCGCCATGACGGCCCCGGCGTCCTCCGTCCCGCCGCCGCAGACAACCTCCGGCTTGCCGTCCTTGTTGAGATCGGCGATCACCGGCCCAGTTGACGTTCCTGCCCCGAGTCGGCATTTCCAGACAATACGCCCATGCCTGTCCAGGCAGAAGAGAACGCCACGATCGGTCGGGAAAAGAATCTCGTCCCATCCGTCGGAGTTCACGTCGCCTGCGGCCAGATGCCCCTGAATTGCGTAAACGTCCGGCTCGCCTTCCTTCGGCTTCGCCGGTGTCAGTCCGAAGGGGTTCAGTTCAGTTATCGAGCGCGAATATTCTGACGAGGTGTCGAAAACCCAGAGCGGATGGCCTTCCTTGTCGAAGCAGTAGAGATACCCGCTGGCCGATCCGACGCAGATGGCCTTTTCCCCGGCGAGGTTGAACGTAATCGGAACGGCCGTCGTCCACTGGACGGGGGAGAGCAGGGGAGTCTTCCAGCGGATGTTGCCATCGTTATTGACGCAGAACAGGTTGCTCTTGTCCCCGGCGTCGGTGCCGAAGACGATCTCGACCTTGCCGTCCCCGTCAACGTCAATCACAGACGGGTTGCTGACGGCGTTCTGGCGGATGGGCGTCTCGAAGAGGAACGAGCCGTCCAGCCGCATCGCGTGGAGCTTCTTGTCCAGCGTCGTGATGAAGATGATTTCAGACTTGCCGTCGCCGTCAAGGTCGGCGTGGTTGGCGGAACCATACATGTTGGGAGAGAACGCCTTCTGCCAGACGACGTTGAGAAGTCCACCTTCCAATTTCGCGGCGGGAGGCGGAGCTTCCTGGGCGAAGAGGGTGGAGGATGTCAAAATAAACAGAATTGAAATGAGACGGCGCATCGCGAATCCTCCAGAGATCGGCATGGTTTTCCTTGGAGTGCGCAAGCTTGCTTGCGCCTTGTTGTTTCGCAAGCTTGCTTGCGAGAGTTCTTCGAAGGTCGCATCATGGCTGCCCGGTGAGACAACGCTTTGTGCCGAAGCAAAGCTTCATGGCGAAGCAAGCTTCGCCAAACGGCAAGGCGGCAGCAAGACGCGTCTGCACAGCAGACGACCGCACTCCAAGGTCAGAACAGCGCGTAGATCAACGCCGAGGCGGAGCTGCTGGTGGCGATGACCAGCAATCCGCCCAGAAGCAGGACAACGATGATCGGGATCATCCACCATTTTTTATTATGGAGAACAAGATCAACAAGCTCGCGCATGAAGCCCGGCTGCCTTGACTCGGCCAGCCGGTTGAGTTCCTTTTGCGCGTCCTTTTGTATCTCGCTTGAATCAGCCATTGCCGCCCCGCGTTCAGAACTGTTTGAAGTACCTTTCCATGCTATCCGGCTGCTCCCGCGGAGTCCAGAATGAGCGAGCGTCGGAATCGCGCTTCAATTTAAGCGCGTCCCTCCCGATCAACCTGAGCAGAACTCCGAAAGGCGTGAGTACCAGGTAGAAGAGAATCGCAGGCACAAGGCGCGAAAGCGCCCATGTGATTGGATACGTAACGCAGTTGAAAAGCAGGTAAAGCAGCCACCCGATCTGGGGTAGCGCAAGGCATGTCAAAGAAATCGCTGCGGATACGATCCAGAGGGGCGCTGCGGATTGCAAGGAATCGCTGCGTAACGCCAAAACTCCACCGGCGATGGCCAGCATCCCAGGCAGGATGGCACAGGCGATAAGCCGCGTCTGCCGTTTCGATGGGTTCCAGTTTAAATCATGTGCGGCCATGCGGTATGCGTCCTCCAGCGGCGCGCTCGCGTCTGCGTCCGATCATGACAAAGAACCCGCCTTCACGGCTACCGGTGAAGACGTGCTTGAGTTGAACCGCAAGATGGTCCAGCGCGTTGCCGGGCGCGACCGGATCGAACAACCCGCAGTTCGCCTCGTCTTCGAACGGCGCAACCGATGGAATCCCCCGCACGAAATCCAGCCCGCACTTGTTAAACCAATCAAGAACCTGGCCGATTGAGTGCTTTGATTCGTGCGGATTCTGATACTGATCCTTGAACCACGCCTCGCGTTTTCCACCCTTAAGCCTCTCGGAACGCAGTCGCGGGTCAAGCGAATCCCCGCGTCCGCCCGTTATATTGAAGATCAATCTGCGCAGGTCGGTCATCAGGCGGCCATAGCGGTTGTAGAGTCCAATGAAGACGTATCCTCCGGGCTTCGCCAGCGACGCGATTGATTGAAGCCCGCCGAATGGGTCGCTGGTGTGATGGAGAACCCCGTTGCACAGGACGACGTCGAAGGCTCCGCCGCGGAAGCATGGGCGAAAGAGGTTCATCTGCGCGAAGCGGACACGACGGAGATCATGCCGCGCCCGAAATTCCTCCGCCAGTTTCAATGAACTGAGCGAGATATCCGTGCCGACGACTCTACGGCAGGCGATCCCGAGGAAGTTACTCAACTGCCCGGTTCCGCAGCCGACTTCCAGAACGTTGCTGTTGAAGGGTATCGCTTCGTCAAGCCGTCGGGCGTAGACGCCACGGCGGGATTTTTCAATCAATGAGCGCAGCGTGTCGTGCTCGTCGTAGTTGGGGAAGGGGGTCTCTTCGTAGAAGGCCTTGATCCGTCCTGTCACGTCATCCGGTGAATGCGATCCGGCGTGCGATTCGAAGATCAGAGGGATGTTGCCCTGAATGCGGTATCCCGCCGAGCAGGACCGGCAGGCAATCTCGCCGCGTGTAACATAGAGTTCGCCGCCGCATCGCGGGCATATCCACAGGTCAGGCAGGAAACCGACTGGGCTTGTCGCAACTTCATCAGAAACGAATGCCGGTTGCTTTTCTTTGAGCAGGATGTGCCTGCCCATGCAGAGCGCGTCAATGTCGGAGGTCATGAAAGTGCGGTATGCATCCTGCGGGGAGCAGACGATCGGATCCCAGCTCAGGTTGAAGCTCGTGTTGACAACGACGGGGCAGCCTGTCACCTCGTTGAATTTCATGAGAAGTTTGTGATAAACGCCGTGCCGCGCCGCATCCACGGTCTGCATCCGAGCTGAACAATCAACGTGTGTGACAGCCGGGATGACGGAGCGTTTCACGGCGAGTTTATCAATGCTTCGCGGGGGAGTCTCGGTATGGTGCAGGAGTTTGTCGTTCTTGACACGCGAGACGAGGAGCATATATGGACTTTCCCGGGCCGGCGCAATATCGAAATAATCCTCGGTATGTTCAACCAACACTGACGGCGCAAAGGGCCGAAAGCTCTCGCGGAATTTGACCTTCATGTTGAGCTTGGTCTGCATTGCGTCATTGCGAGCATCGCCCAGGATGCTGCGCGCCCCCAGCGCCCTCGGGCCGAACTCCATGCGCCCCTGGAACCAGCCGGCAACCTTTCCCTGCGCGATCAGCTTCGCGGCGCGTCCGCACAGGTCGTCATCGTCCGAAGCTGTGTCATGCGCGGCGCGCTCGGATTTCAGGAACGACGCGATTTCGTCGTCGCTATATGATGGTCCCAGAAGCGATCCCTGCTGGGAATCAGCAGCGTCGGGGACACGTTCTTTGCCCAGCAGTTGATGCCATATCAGATAAGCGACGCCGATTGCGCCTCCGGCGTCTCCGGCAGCCGGTTGAATCCAGATTTCATCGAACGGACCCTCGCGCAAAACGCGTCCATTGCCGACGCAATTCAGTGCAACTCCGCCTGAGAGGCACAGTTTTCTCATCCCGGTTTCCGAATGGGCGCGCCGCGCCGCCCGGAGCATGACTTCTTCTGTGACGCGCTGGATTGACGCGGCGATGTCCATTTCACGCTCAGTAATCGGCGTCTCCGGTTCGCGCGGCTTTCCTCCGAAAAGATCGTTGAAACTGTCGGAAGTCATGCGGAGTCCATGACAGTAATCGAAATAACGCTGGTCGAGCCAAAGAGAGCCATCCTCCTTCAGGTCAACGAGCTTTTCCAGAATCAGGTCGTAGTATTTCGGTTCGCCGTAGGGGGCCAACCCCATGAGCTTGTATTCGCCGGAATTGACTCGGAATCCACAGAAACAGGTGAATGCCGAGTAAAGCAGGCCGAGCGAGTGAGGGAATCGCGTTTCGTGAGTGACGGTCACGCGGTTTCCGCGCCCGATTCCGAAGCTGCCGGTGGCCCATTCGCCAACGCCGTCAAGGGTAAGGATTGCGGCTTCATCGAAAGGGGAGGGGAAGAATGCCGCTGCCGCATGAGATTCATGGTGTTCAGCGAAGATCGGGCGCTTGCGGAATGAGTCGCCTAGACCTTTTCTGATTTCTCCGGGCAGGCGGAGTTTCTGCCGCGACCATTGCGGTAGCGCTTCCAGAAATGCGTTGAATCCGCGCGGGGCGAAGGCCAGGTAAGTTTCGATCAGGCGGTCGAATTTCAGCAACGGCTTGTCATAGAAGCCGACATAATCGAGTTGATCGGGCGTAAGACCGGCATGCGCGAGGCAGTATGAAATTGCCCGGGTCGGGAATCCTGAGTCATGCTTCAGGCGGGAGAAACGCTCCTCCTGCGCAGCGGCGACCAGCCTGCCGTCAACCAGCAGAGCGGCTGCGGAATCATGATAAAAGGCTGATATTCCGAGAATTGCGGTCACTGACGCTCCCCGGCGCGGACATCCGCGCCGACGGCATTACTATAACTTGAAACATCCCACCCGGACAACCGCGCATCACTTCATGTTGATTTCAAGGAAAGTGGCGGAGCGCCCGATGATCTCTTCTTTCCACTCCAGCGAATAGTAATTGTGATTCGCGCCCTCGATAGTGTGGAATTCGGCCCTGATGCCGCGCTCGCGGCAAAATGGCTCATATGCCTGTCGCGCCCCTGCGGCTTCAGGATCGCCGCCGCCGTAGACGTAGAGGACGGCCCCTTTGAAAGAACTGAATTCATCCATTATATCCCGCGATGAATCCTTCGGGTTCGACTTCTTTCCGTCCTTCTCTTCCTCGCGACGATAATGGCCGAAAAGGACCTTGCCGATGGCGCCAAAATTCACCTTCCCCTCAACAAGTTTCTTCCAGGTCTGGGGCATCAGCGCTTTGCGGACATACTGTGTCAGGAAGAATCCCGTGCGCTTTACGTCTGCGGCGCGCTTGCGCTGGGTCTGGAAGGGGAGAGTTGACCAGAGAACGAGGGCTGGAATATCAAAGGCGGCGCGTTTATCCCCCCGTCCCTGGATCAGGCTCGCGGAACCTATCGCCACATTTCCTCCGGAACAGAGACCCAGAAATGCCAACCGTTTGACATTCCCTTTTGATGAAAGGTATTCAGCAGCCGCGCAGGCGTCGGAGATCATGCCGTCCAGAGTAGCGTCGTCCGCGTTGCCTTCGCTCTCACCGCGACCAAGATGGTCGAACCTGAGGGTCCAGAAGCCGCGCCGATTAAGCTCTCGCGCCGTTTCCACAAGTATTCGATGCGGGCCTAGCCTGCAACTTCCCCATCCGTGGAGGAGGACGACTCCGGCGCCGGAATCAGGACCGTCCGGCGAACCAATCATCCCACGGATGGCTAGCGACCGGTTCTGGAAACTTACAGGCTCATCCATGTCCGTCATTGCCTTCCGCAAGGGCAGGGGAGGGGAGTCCCACTGCCAGCCATGCGGCAGTCGCCCTGACAACTACGCCGCATGACGTGGCTTCGATTGGATTCCAGAAAGGTTGCTCCCGGAGAGCGATTTGTTCAACCTTGCATCCCGCGCTTTCAAGAAGGTGAGCGTATTCGGTCGTCTGCTTGTTGATCTCGCTCTGATGGGAAATCTGGCACAGGAAAATGTCGGTTCCCGAAGGAGGAAATTCTCTCGTCAAGTTGATGCCGCAGATTCCGGAATAGAGTTTCCCTGTCAGTTCATAACCCGAGAGGTCGAACCTGGCGTCCTGATTTTCAAGTTTCCTGAGAATGTCCTGCGGATTGGTCTTCCCGGCGCCTGCGGTCATCATTTCGCGGACTGCTACGCGGCGAACTTCCCCGGCGATGTACTTTGCGCCGTCAAGGGTTGGTTCCCATAAAATGATTTTCGCAATTCCATGGATTACCCGTGATGCGCGGACGGCCAGAGCCGCTCCGAATCTAAGACCCATCATTGTCAACGGGACTCCATCGCCGACTTCACGGCGCAGAAATTCGGATGCGATTCCAATATCCTCAATCATCCCGTCAACGGTGACATCCTTGAATTCGCCCTCGCTCTCGCCGCAATGACGGTAATCGAAACGCAGGACATGAAAACCCGCAGACGCGAAATGCCGCGCGGCATCAACCATGACGCGGTTTGAGCATCGCCGTTCCTCTGCCAATGCATCGCAAACCAATATCCCTCCGCGCGCGGACGATGCGCCATGCGCGTATAGAATACCGAACATCCTCGCGCCTGGAGCTTCCAGCGCGAATGTGTTTTCAGATTGTGCGGTCGCCACAAAACTGTCTTGTTAGAGCGGAAGTGGAAGCCTCAGGCTTGTCCGGTCTTTGTTCTGACGTAATCAGCAATTGACGAAACGGTTCTGAAAAGCTCGATGTTGAAGTCAGTCTGATCCTCGAAGCTGATCCCGAATATTTCCTCCAGCCCGACTATGATCTCAAGCACCTGTGTGGAGTCAATTCCAAGCGTCTCCATCAGCGGGGCGTCGTTGGCTATCGCGTCAGGCGAAATGTCCAGAAACAGTCTTTCAACAAGCATTTCCTTGAGTTGCGCTTCAATGTTGTCTGCGTGGTCCGGCATTCTCAGGTCGCTCCTTCCGTGTATGATGAGTCATGCGGCTCGCCTACCGCATTCTTTCGCCTTCAAGGGACGGCACAGGGATTCTGCGCCATGCGCATTCGGAATCCGGCGGTCCGTCTTCGTTCTCGAACATGTGACGCCACCTCTGCTTGAACATCATCCCGTGTTTGATGATGAGGTACGTGTTGGGGAGTCTTTCCGTGCCTTCGGACGTTATGCTTTCCCAGTGGAACATCTCCACAGATGGCGTGTAAAGACACTTGTAACCCGCCGCGCGCGCGCGATAGCAGAAATCGAAATCCTCAAACTCAATCGGGCCGAACGCTAGATCAAGCCCGCCCAGACGATCGTAGACCTCGCGTTTGAAGGCGAAACACGCGCTTATCAGGCACTGGACCTCCTTCGCGACTGCGAAGGATGATGCGTTGCGGGCTTCGCCGCGCCCCCGGAACTGCACGCGCCCGCTGCGGGATATGGCGACGCCCGCGCACTGAATCAGGTGCGGAGGGAAGGGGTAGATCAGCTTCGGTCCGATGATGCCTGTCAGCGGCGATGCCTCAAAACATCGCCTGAATCCGGAAGCCCAGTCCGGTCCGGAAGCCATTACGTCATTATCCATAAAGACCATGATGTCTCCGGAGGCTGCCGCCATTCCCTGATTGCGTCCGGCGCAGCATCCGCCATTCACGCGGTTCCGGATGGAACGCATCCGAATGCCGACAGCTCCCATCCGTGTCTCCATCTCGTCAAGCACGGCATGCGTTTCGTCTGTGGAGGCGTTGTCAACGACGATGACCTCGACAGCCTCTCCCCGTGTCTGCAAAATAGATTCCAGACACTTGCGTGTGTAGGGAGCTTTGTTGTGGGTCAGGATGATGATACTGAACATGCCTTGACGCTGCGCTCTGGCCGGTATTGCAGTTCGCCTTCAGAAATTGGAGCTTTTCCCACGCTGCCGACGATTGTATCATGGAGCCGCCGGAATGGAAACTCCTGAAGAAAAACATCGGGCGGGCGGAAATTTAGATTGACTGCCTGACACGCAATGAATATACCCTCTTCCAGCCAGTGAGGTTTAGGGGTAGCGGCGTTTTCTTTTCTCTTTTCTCGTTTCAAGGCTTGCGGCCGGGACTGGTCTTTCCGTCGGGCGCGCGCCGTGGAGGGTGACGACATGCAGAACTTTGTCCCCCGTCGCATCTTCTTCACCAAGGGCGTTGGGAGGCACAAGGATAAGCTCCAGTCCTTCGAGCTGGCGCTCAGGAAGGCGAGCATCGCCGAGTTCAACCTTGTGCGCGTCTCCAGTATCTTCCCCCCGGGCTGCAAGATCGTGCAACCGGCGGACGGTCTCAAGAACATGGCTCCCGGCCAGATTGTTTTCTGCGTGATGGCCGATAACGCCACGAACGAGCCGCACCGGATGATCGCTTCAGCCATTGGGCTTGCCGTGCCGGCGGAAGGCGAGCAGTACGGCTATCTCAGCGAACACCATTCCTTTGGAGAAAACGAGGAAAAGGCCGGCGACTACGCAGAGGACCTTGCCGCGACCATGCTGGCCACAACGTTAGGAATTGACTTCAATCCCGACAAGAACTACGACGAACGCAAGGAAGTCTACCGGATGAGCGGCAAAATCGTTCGAACCAGGAACATCTGCCAGACTGCGAAGGGCGATAAGAAGGGAATCTGGACTACCACAGTTGCCGCAGCCGTTTTTGTGTCTGACTGATTCCGCGTCCGCGCTTTGTCATCTGAACGCGCAGGGCGGCGTCCCGCTTGAAGCCTGATCGGGCTTGGATCAAGCTCGGTGAAGTGAAATTCGGTTCCATTTTCATCTGAATTGGAGGCGCAACGATGAGGTTGTATTACGGCGACGACTTCGACACCATGATCATCGAACTGAGAGGCCAGAACCACAAGGCCATGAGGATGCAGACGCTCAAGAAAATAGAAGGCAATATCGCCCACCTTGAAACCAACCTGAGCGCGTTCTGCAATTCGATGGTCTATCTGGCAAAGGCGGAATACTCGTGCAAACTTCCGCCCGAGGGCGGCAATGCGGCGCTGGAGGTTCTGAACAGGACCATCAACGAATTCGAGAATATAATAAAGGCCAAGTGTTCAGGCCTTGACATCAAACGCGGCATCATGGAGCCGTAAAGATCACAATCGCTCCACCCCTCGCGCCGCCCCATATTAATCGGAGGACGGAGCGCTATTTAATGTGATCTGCGATAACGATTGCCGCGTGGGAAGGGCCGTCCTTATTCCGCCCCGGCATCTCCGCAGCAGCATGACGATTCCGCTTTGTCTTCCGTTGGATCGGGATGCTGGCAGCCGCATTTTGCTTCAAGGGCGGCCACCCGCGCGGCCAGTTCGTCATGCTTCTTGTTTGTGACCAGGTCCATTTTGGAAACCACTTTCTCCACCTGTTCGCGAACCCACTGCGAAGCTCTGGCCTCCTCTTCGTCGAATTTCGCCTGCACTTGTTTCAGAAGTTTTTCCCCTTGCTCGGCGGAGATATCGCCCTTCTTTGCAAGGTCATCAACGGCTTCAGATACCTTGTCCTTGGCCATTGAAACAAGACCAAGTCCAGTCAACAGGGATTTCTTCAAAGGTTTCAGCATTATTTCTCCTCCGGAATGCGCGGCCTGTCTTCGCCGTCACTGTTCACCCATGTGCGTCTCTGTGCCCATGCGATTCCAATGCGACCACGCGTTTATATTACATTGAGGAAAGAGCGGCGTCAAACGCGCTAAGGCGCTGTCTGGGGCGGTCATCATGACAGGATAGAGCGAAGAATCTTGACTGAGTAACTGCATTCACGCTACGATTAAATCAGTAAATGTTCTTGCCGATTCGATCTACTCCGACCTTAGAGTTCATGACCACGCGACGATTTGAACCAGCCGCATCTCATTGTCTGATTGGGATTTGCGACTATCGCACGCGTGTGTTTTACGATACGGGATCTTTCTGGAGAGGATCATAATTCATGCAGCGCCGCAGCACAAGAAAGGTCGCCGTGGGCAATCTGTTCATCGGCGGCGATGCTCCGATAAGTGTTCAGAGCATGACAAAAACTTTCACGTCCGACGTGGAAGCGACGAACCGTCAGATTGCCGAGCTTGCAGGGCTTGGCTGCCATATCATCCGCTGCGCAGTCCCAACAATGAAAGAGGCAAAGCGACTGGGCGATATCCGGAAAGGTTCTCCGATTCCCGTAATTGCTGATATCCATTTCGGTTATGACACTGCCATGGAGTCCATTCGGCAGGGGGTTGACGGCATCAGAATCAATCCCGGCAACATGCCGTCGGGGAAACGGCTTGAACGACTGGCAAAGACAGCCGCCGACTCAGGAATAAAAATCCGCGTGGGAGTCAACTCCGGTTCTGTCGCTTCACGTCTTCAAGAGAACGACTTGCCGCTCACAGAGGCTGCGCTGTGCCGCTTGATGGTGGACAAGACGCTCGAGTTCTGTGAAAAACTGGAGACATTTGGATTCGGCAACATAGTGATTTCCATGAAAGCCAGCGATGTCGCGACAACAATGGAAGCCTGCCGTGAAGCTGCTATGCGTTGCGATTATCCGCTTCACCTTGGCGTTACCGCCGCAGGCCCCCCATCGGAATCGCTGGTAAAGTCCGCGATTGGCATCGGCGGCCTTCTATCTGAGGGTATTGGAGATACGATTCGCGTTTCAATGACTGGATCCCCGCATGAGGAAGTTCGCGCCGGATACGAGATTCTAGAAGCGCTTGGACTGGCGGAGAGACGGTCTGCAGAGATTCTTTCGTGCCCGACGTGCGGGCGTTGCATGATTGACCTGCCGGCGCTGGTTGAAAAGGTAAAATCCAAGCTTCCGCCCGGTCGTAAAGGGCTGAAAATCGCAATAATGGGTTGTGTTGTAAATGGCCCGGGAGAAGCGAAGGAGGCCGATTTCGGCATTGCCGGAGGCAGGAATTTCGGTTATATTTTCAAAAAGGGGGAGAAGTTACGCCGGGTTTCCGAGGAACGACTTGCCGAAGAACTGTTGAAAGAAATTGATGGAATCTGAGGAAATGTCCGTTAACTGCCGTAACTGCAACGCTGACAGGAAGATAACTGCGCCGCGGAAAGCGCTTGCCGCGCTCAGGCGGGATGCCGGTATACCGCCAACGCGTAAAATCTCCATCCTCGGATCCACCGGCAGCATCGGCAAAAACACGCTCGACGTTATCCGTCGCTCGAACGGCAATTATCGCGTGCGGTCTCTCGCCGCAAACACAAGTTGGCAGGACCTCAGAAGCCAGATCGAGGAGTTCCGCCCGGGCAAGGTTGCTCTGGCGGATGAAGCAGCCGCTCGAAATCTCCGTAGAGAGCTTGGCAATGGCGTCCCGGAAGTGATTTCCGGGACGGATGCCCTGGCCGAACTCGCAGCCGATGAAGAAGTTGATACAGTTGTGATCGGCGTAGTAGGCGCCGCTGGTCTTCTGCCTACAATAGAGGCGATCCGGACCGGCAAGAAAATAGCGCTTGCCAACAAGGAGACTTTCGTCATGGCGGGACGCCTGATTGAGGATGCCGTCGCCGTTCATGACGCGGTCATCATACCGATTGACAGCGAACATAACGCATTGTTCCAACTTCTTGCTTCAGCCAGCCTTGACGATGTGGTGCAGGTGACACTTACGGCAAGCGGCGGCTCTTTGTACAACATGCCGCTTGATGGATTGCATTCTGTAACTCCGGCAGAAGCGCTGGCACACCCGAACTGGAAAATGGGGCGAAAGATTACGATTGATTCGGCCACGATGATGAACAAGGCTTTTGAGGTGATTGAAGCTCACTGGCTATTCGGGTTGAAACCTGAACAGATTGAAGTTCTCGTCCATCGCCAGAGCATCGTGCATGGAATTGTCGAAATGAAGGACGGATCAATGATGGCGCACATGGGCATGCCGGACATGCGCCTTCCGATCTCGCACGCGTTGACCTATCCCGCCCGTAATGCGTCTGGCATTCCGCGTCTGGATCTGACCCGGGTAGGGAGTCTTACCTTTGAGAAGCCCGATCCTCACAGATTCCCGGGCATTGCTCTCGGCTTCGAGGCCATTCGCAGAGGCGGGACAACCGGGGTTATACTGAACGCTGCCAATGAATGCGCGGTTGACGCCTTCCTGGGAGGGGTAATTCCATTCACAGCAATTGTGGACACGGCTGTAGAGGTTCTGTCGCGTCATGCTCACAACAGCCAGCCAACCCTTGACGAAATACTTGAAGCCGACGTTTGGGCGCGCGAGGAAACCACCAGATGTTTGAAAAAATACTAGCCGGCGCCCTCAGCCTGGCCGGCTTCAGCCTGCTTATCATCGTTCATGAATTGGGGCATTTTCTGGCTGCAAAGCTGGTAAAGGTGCGCGTGGAAACGTTTTCCCTTGGTCTGGGACGCAGGCTTTTCGGTCGAAAATACGGCGAAACCGATTATTGTATTTCCGCAATTCCACTCGGGGGATTTGTTAAACTTGCCGGCGAAGAGGAAACCGGTAAGGCTCCGGAACCACACGAGTTCGGAGCCAAAACACCGGGGCAGAAGGCTATTGTCTTTGGCGCGGGGGTTTTTTTCAACATACTCTTCGCGCTGGGCATCTTCATATTCGCATTTGCTTGGGGTGTTCCGCGTCCTCTGGCGCTGGTAGGCGATACCATCCCCGGTTCCCCGGCATGGGAGGCCGGAATCCGAAAGGGAGACCGCATTGTCAAAGCAATGAACCGAGAAGACCCCACCTTCGATTATCTTATCAGGCTTGGCGCCTTGAGCGGTCCTGAAGAACCCATATATTTGGAAATTGCCCGCGGGAGTGAGATTTCCAGGTATGATATTCTTCCGGAATATGATCCTGATCTGGGGTTGCGAAAGCTCGGTATCAGTCCTGCAATCGCCAATGAAATCACAGATTTTGCCAACCCGCCTGAATTGGGCGCGCGGAATCCCGCTATGGAGGCAGGACTTAAAATCGGCGATAGCATTCTGCTGATTGAGGATGCTCCTGCCGAGCCGAATCAAGTGCCGGAGGTTTTCGAACTGAAAATCAAACACCTTGACAATATAACCATGATGACCGCCGGATACGGGCAGAAGCTTTCACTGGGGCGTTTTGACAAAATTGTTGAAATCAATGGGCGTCCCGCAATGACGGGAAACGAAGTAATTGAGCGGATAGATGATTCTCCAGAGAAAGCCTTGTCACTTGTTATCAAACGCGATAATTCAATAATCCGCAAGACGGTAATTCCGGCAAAAGTCGCTCCGACACGGCTTGGAATATCCAGCGCGGGAAACATTCTCGATAAGGTTGCCAGGGATGGATTTGCGTATAGGGCAGGACTTAGGGCTAATGACCGCATTCTTGAATCAAACGGGGAACCGATTACAAGCCTGACACAGCTTGATGTGCTTGAAACGAACGACTGCCAATCGGTTGAGTTAAAAATAGATCGCAATGGCGAACAGAAGATATTTCAGATTGATCTTTCGGACGATAACGCGGCAAAGGAATTTCTTGAAAGTATATTCGCTGAACCGAGCCTGAGAATCGCCTACGTGCTCCCCGGCAGCGCGGCGGATGTTTCCGGACTGCAGGGCGGGGACGTTGTGACGCGGGTTGACGGTCAAAAGATTGCGCGCTTCATGGATATCGTCCTCGCCCGTGAGCGCAGTTATGACAAGCCCATGCTTTTCGAGTGGGAGCGCGCGGGAAAGCTCATGCAGACCGAGGTCAAGCCGACGCCAGTTGATCCGGAAGCGGATGGCATGATAGGAGTCATCTTTGGAAAGACAGAGAGCGAGCTTTACCGGACAACTCCAGGGAGGGCCATAATAGAAGGATGCTATGAGACCTATGACGCATTCATGCAGACAATCGCCACAGTCGGCAGGTTCTTCGACAGGAGCGTCAGCGCGAAGAATCTCGGCGGTCCGATAGCCATCGTTCACGTCAGTTACAGATCCGTTATTCTCAGGGGAGTGGGGGGATACGCATCCTTGCTGGGCCTTCTCAGCGTTGGCCTGGTGCTTATCAACCTGTTGCCGATTCCTGTTACTGATGGTGGAATGCTGGTTCTTCTTGCGTATGAGAAGATTCGCGGCAAACCACTGAATGAAAAAGCAAGAGCGGGCCTTTATTACACGGGATGGGCGATCATAATAGCCATCTTCGCGCTTGTCATGTACAATGATCTTTCGCGCCTTTTAGACGCGATCAAAGACAGCATTCGCGGGTAGAGGGAATGGAATGAGAATCTCAATCATACTTACGTTTATTGCCATGATGTTGACCTTCGGTGTTTCCGGTTGCCGCAGAAATGACGAAGCGCTGGAAATGCAGAAGAGGGAGAACGCAAGCCTCCGCAACGATCTTGTTGTGAAGCAGAAACTTCTGGATGAGCAAAAGACTGCTCTTGACAATCAGGCCGTAAAACTCAAAGAGCTGTCCGATGCCTCAAAAAGAACAGACGAACTGACTGAAAAACTCGGCGATCTTGCCTCGGCAAATGAAAAACTCAACGCTCAGATAAATGAGCTGTCCGCAAAACTAAGCGAATCCGGCAAGAAAGCGGAACAAGCTCAGGCAGTTGCGGCTGAACCGTCTTCAGATAAGACCCCTCCTGCTCCCGCAACCGTGGACTCCGGCGTGAGCCGGGAGCAGATCAACAAGGTCGCCATCAGCATGATGGTAATGGCGGACAATGCTTACAAGCGAGAGGAATATCTGCAGGTCTGCGAGCTTCTACTGGCCGTTGAGTCTCTTGGCGCGGACGACGCGGAAACTCAGTTCAGGATCGGACGCGCTTACGCCGCAGGCGGGCTTTATGACAAGGCGCTCGAGCATTACGAGAAAGCTTTGAAGAAGGCCAATGAAGCAAAAGGCCAGGAAAAGGCTGCATTAGCCATGCGTTTGAAAACGCTGAACAACATCGCTGTGGCGCAGATTCGCAAGGAAAAACACGATGAAGCCGAGGCATCCCTAAGGGAGGCAGTCAAGCTTGATGAGACATACGCCCCGGCAGTTTTCAACCTCGCAGTTACAATCGCCCGGAAGACTGACGGCAAGGCTGAAGCTGAGAGTCTGATGCGGAAATACATAGCCTTGGGCGGGGAGCGTTCTGCAACGGCGGCGGTTATGATAGAAGGCATGAAGGCCCAGCCTTGATGGGCGTAGATGTTTGTGACGGCTGATCTTGAATTTTGGCGGTCGCACAGTCTCTTCGCTTCTGGAAGCGGACATGAGCGATAGGATTCAATTTATAAACACTTCAGAAGGTTCAGAGCCACCATCTCGCCTGTGTTTCCCGGCGATTGCCGCCATTCTCTTGATGCCGCTCATATTGCCGGCCCCCGCGCGCGCTGAATTGATATGCCTTGAACAAGAAGATGGAACCTCGAAGTCTTATATCCTTGCAAATGATTATATCTCGGTGGCTATATCTCCGACCCGCTCAGGGTCAATAGTATCCATTGTTGACCGCCTGAGCCATAGGGAACTTGTTCAGACGGCGAGTGGTTCCCGCGGCTGGCATACGGAATTGGATGAGCCTGGAAGAAGGTACAAGGTCGGACATATCTCCAGAACTCCGCCGGAAGCGAGCGTCGCTTTGGAGGAGGAAGCTCCCAATCCCGGGCGCACAGTAAAGCGATATTTTCTCAGGGAAGGATGCGCGGCGTTGGGTTGTGAAATAACAGTGCGCAACACAACGCCCACTGAACTGCGTCCGGCTATTCAGATGGAATACCCGCTTGCCGATCCTGAGCTTCGCGTGCTTTGGCCCACCACTTCAGGCGTTACGGCTGCCAACGTCAAGGACCTGCAGACCGATACGATCAATGATTCGCCGCTTGCCGGCTGGGCCGCATGGCTTGGCACAGATGGCGCGGGCTGCGCGCTCGTGACGGATTATGACACTCTGCAATCATTTGTTCTTCGCAGAGCCTCCCCCGGGCAGTCTCCGATGCTTGAATTGCGTTCTGCGGGCTTGCCGGCAGGCAAGTCTGGAACAACAACAATATGGATAATCCCGTTGCGTGGCATGGATTCGGTTTCCTTTGCGGGGAAGGACATGGTCGCTTCGGCGCGTCTGCTCCAGGGAAAGAACGCCGTCAGGATATCCTGGACAGGATTGTTGAATTTCAAGCCGCGAGCTGAATTTCCCGTCTCAGTTATTGCGCGAGCGGGGGAAAAGACGATTGGAAAGCATGATTTTATAATCCCAGCGGGATGGGATCCGGCAGCCACCATTCAAACCGTCTGGTATTGGCCGGTTCCGCCGAAGGGGAGTTATGAAATCGCATTTCGCGCAGGGACGGAGAGTGACAGGCTCTCTGCCTTTGACATGCGAATCACTGAAGATGGAGCCATGGCCTCAGGGCCGCAACGTGAGAATCCGAAGGGTTTCATCGCCAGCGCCATCCCGGAGTGGAAACCGGAACCCGTTGTTGACAAAGTTGCGCCCGTTGCCACTGACGGCGCTTTGACTGTATTTATTCCGCCGGGCGGAGAAACCATAATGCCCTGCGTGAAAATTGACGCGGACCTCGGCATGGCGGAGTATTACGCATTCTGGTTTGCTCTCCGCTCCGGCAGGCTGAGAACGAATATCCGAATGACTGTCTCTGATTTGAAGACTGCAAGCGACAATCCTGGTGAAAAGCCGTCATTGGCCTCCTTGCCTGCTGTGGACGCCATAAAAGCCAGAATTGTCGAGAACATCGAATCGCAAAACGCGTCGTCGGAACCTTATCCGATACTGATTGAGCGAAAATCCTTCAATTTGAATCCTGGCGAGAATCGGATTGCGGCATTAAC
This sequence comes from Planctomycetota bacterium, assembly GCA_022711755.1. Taxonomy (GTDB): domain Bacteria; phylum Planctomycetota; class Brocadiia; order SM23-32; family JAKLEA01; genus JAKLEA01. The sequence continues at coordinate 354,093 of JAKLEA010000001.1, read as the reverse complement.
CTTTGACAGTTCAGGCCTGCCGCCGGGCGAATACACAAGCGCGTTGACTATTGTCTCATCGGATGAAGTGCTCGCTCAGATACCGATCAGGATTAGGGTTCATTCTGTTCGCGCGGTGGGCGGCGCGGTGGTTCTCGGCATGCCGGCCAATGGCGAAATGCCTTCCTGGGATCCCGTCCGCTTGAAACGATATTTCACAACTGCGGCACAACATGGTTGTGGCGGCATTGTCCTTCCATTTGATTTGTTCGGCAACAAGATTGTCATGATTCGCGGCACAAATCGCACGCTTGATGAAGTTATTGCAGCCACACCGGACTTCTTAACCAAGCCTCAGCTTCCCCCGCTGGATTTCTCCAAGCTTGACGTTTATACCGATTTCGCAATTTATGCCGGCCTTCTTGAAGTCTGCGTTGAGGCCCCATATGACAAATTTGCTTCCGCCGCCGGGCCTTCTCCGGCAGTGATGAACGATCCTGCCCGCATCATGAGATGGTATTGGGGCGAATTGCGGCAATACCTTCGCGATAAAGGTTACCGGGAAACTTCGCTCTGGCTGACTGGCCAGTTGACCACGGACAATTTCCTGAATGCCTATATCCCGGCGCTCAAGGAGCTTTCCGCTCTGGGGTGGAAACCTTTCGCAACTTTCACGGAAAAGGTCCCTGACCCTTCGGGAATCACCTTGCTCAGGTCGGCCAGGCAAAGCGTGTGGCAATGGGAGTTCAATGCGAGAACGATCCCTTCTACGGCGCTTCAGCAAGGTCTCCTTGCCCCCGCATCGGGCGATTCCATCGGCCTGTGGCACAATTATGGCGTTTCATCTCCATGGGATGCCAGACGGGATTGCTGGCTTGCGCTGGCCGGGCGCAAGGAATTCAGAAAACTCTGGACGCCCATAAAGGTCAGAGAATACGCGCCGACTGATTCCGCCGCGTCAGCAGGCGGCGCATCCGGAGCGTCTCCCGCAGAGACTTCTGTGACAGGCAATATCCTGATTTGTTCGCCCGCATGGGACGCAGTCAGGGACGGCATTAATGACGCGCGCTACCTGAATCTTCTGCAAAATCTAAGTCCTGATCTGCGTGACGCCGGGAGCAGAAATCCCGAAGAAACAGCGCAGGAGGTTCTGGCGGAAGTTCTTGCGCTATCGGATGATCCGAAGACGGAGCCGCTTCAACTGAGGCTTTGCAACGCGCGCGAAAAGTTGCTGAACGCTCTCTCAGAATTCCAGAAACGCGCCCGCGACATGAAACCTGTCATCCGATGGCAGGATCTTCCGATAGTGGACAACGGAAACCTTGTGGCTCAGATAGTGGCACGCAACAACGTAAAAACTGACTGGGCGCAGGCCCAGAGCATAAAGAGCTACATATCGTCTCTTTCTGAAGGAACGTCCGATCTTGCCGGAATAATTATTGATGAAACGCTATATGCTCCTTCCGCCTCGGCGCAGACTGTCATTGTAATAGGAAACCGCGCGCGTGACAGTCTGCTGGATATGCTGCTGGGCATGTCGGAAGGACCGGCCTTTTCGGAATCTTTCCCCGGCAGAGAACGTTACGTCGTGCGTCGGGTTTCATGGGATGGAATATCCGGACCATTGGCGGAACGGTTCGGGAAGACGGGACGTCCGGTTGAGTTTATCCTGCTTGCGGCAAACGATGACAAGGGCGTCGCCAACGCGGCTCAGAACTTCAAAATGAGGCTGACAAGCTCAAAGTCCTGGGTGAGCGATTCCGGAGTAAAATAAAGCCCGGATATTCTTATTCAAAACGAAGCGTCTCGATAGGGTCGAGTCGTGACGCCCTCCAGGCTGGAAGCAGGCTTGAAAGCAGGCTTATCAATATTGCCGTAACCGCAATCACAACGACATACAGGGCGGAAGCGTCAACAGGAATCTCGTCAAAATAATAAACCTCCCGCGGCCACAGGCTGAACCCAAACGTCTTCGCAACCCAACGTTCAAGTGGATTCAATCCGCTGCACACCGCCATGCCGCACGCCACGCCCAGAACCGATCCGATGACGCCTATGTACAAGCCGTTCATTAAGAAAATGTTTCTTATCCCGGCGCTCGGCACGCCGATTGACTTCAAAATTCCGATGTCGCGTCGTTTCTCGAATACCGTCATGCTCAGTATTGCCATTATGCAGAAGCCAGCGACCAGCAGAAGGAAGAACAGGATGATCGCCTGAACAATTCTTTCCAGTTTGACCGCCGTTAGAAAAGTCCAACGAAGCTCTTCCCAGGTTTTAACCGAATAGTCAGGGCCGAGAACGCGCTCCAACTCCATCTTGGCCGGGTCGGCGTTTCTATAGTCGTCCAGTTTCACGCCGATTCCGGTCACCCCTTTTGTATCAAGCATCCGCTGCGCAGCGTCCAGCGGTATGTAGACGAAATTGTTGTCGAAATCGAACATCCCGCTTTTAAACGTGCCGGCAAGGTAGAAGCGCTGGAGCCTCCGCTCGACGTCTTCAGTTGCGGTGACCAGGACCAGAAGACTTCCTTCCGGCCAGAAGTTATACCCCTGCTCATCCTCGTCCTTTGGTTTGCGATAGACGCGCACCAGTTCAAGGCCGCAGACAGCGGCGGGAAGTTTTCCCCCTGATGGCGATGCGAATTCGGTATTGAGGATGTCTGGAGTCTTCCTGTTGAAAGGCGCAGCCGCAAAGTAATCCTTCAGATCCGTCACTTGCGATTCAAGCTCAGGATTAATTGCCTTGAATGAAACCGTCAGCGTGCTGTCCGGATACATCTGGGCATACGGCGCTCCGGGCGGGGGAGACATCCGCGCAAGAGCTATGTGCCGGATGAAAGGCGCGGCCGCGGCGACGTGCCTGACCTTAAGTATCTCGGCCATTCGCTCCTGATAATCTTCAAATCCGTGAATCGTCCCGCGCTTTTGTATCTCAATGTGCGAAAGCGTGCCGCGCACCCGGCTGCGCAACTCCTTGTCGAATCCGCGCATAACCGATAAAACGACTATGAGCACCATCACTGCCACCGTCACGCCGCCGACTGCCAGTAGCGAGGTCAGCTTGCGGCGGGCATAGGTGAAACTGATCTTGAATTGGTAAAAGGTCGGGCGTGTCTGCGGGATCAGGAGCAACAGCAACGCGGCCAGCGCCGCAAGGACGAGGCCTACTGCGACTGCCATTGTCCGCGGCTCTGACAACATCATGGGACTTCCAATTATTGCATTCATGCTTTATTCACGCTTGTATTCATCGCTCCAGGCTGACAAGCCTGGCTTGTCTGTTCCATTGCGGAAGTTCGTTTCACCGTCGGCGTCATCAGTCAACTGGAGGAACAGGTCCTCCAGCCCGCTTTCGGAATTGTGTCCGGACCTTATCTCCGAAATGGTTCCCAATGCCGCCAGCCTTCCATGATGGATGATCCCGATCCGGTCCGCAATCTCTTCGGCGACGGCAAGCGTATGAGTTGAGATGAACACAACCGATCCTGCGTCGGCGATTTCCCGCAGAACATTCTTCAGTATTCTCGCGCTGCGTGGATCCAGTCCGACCATCGGTTCATCCACAATAAGAGCCTTCGGATTATGCAGCAGGGCGGCGGCTATTACAACACGCTGCCTCATGCCGTGACTGTAAGTCTCCGAAAGCGTGTCAGCAAAATCGCTGATCTCGAACCTTTCCACCAGGGCGGCCATATCGCTCCGCCGCTTCTCCTCCGGAATGCCGTACATCTGCCCCACGAATTCGAGAAACTCCCGCCCGGTAAGCTTATCGTATATGAACGGCTGATCGGGCACATAAGAGAGGCATCTCTTCGCCTCTATCGGGGCCTCCTGAATGTCATATCCACAAATTTCGATCCGCCCTTTCGTCGGACGTAACAGGCCTGTCATCATCTTTATGGTCGTCGTCTTGCCCGCGCCGTTCGGTCCGAGGAACGCAAATACCTCCCCCGGGGAAATGTCCAGGCTGAGGTTATCCACAGCCAGCGTCGCGGCGAACTGCTTAGTCACGTTCTCCAGCTTCACCATTTTCATCGTCCGGGATTCTAACGGCGGGATTCTCCCGCCTCAGCGATACGAGGAAAGGGGTTTCCTGCACAAGCACCTCGCCGTCAGCGTCAACCCACGCCTTCAGCAGCATCTTTCCGACTGTAATTTCGAGTTGATAAGCCTGAACCTCCTGATCGCCAAGCATCGCCAGGGAACGGCGGACGACTTTTACTACCATGTCGTCCGCCCGACCGGTGAACGGGCTGATCATCTTCATCCGCCACTGCCGCCCAACGTCATTCCTGCCCAACTTGGGAATCTGGGACAGCGGGCCGATCCCGCTGGAAATTACTCTCTTGCTGCTCATGGGGACCTTCACCGTCTCAGGCTGTCCTTCGCCATGACGTATTATCACCCAGATTTCATCATCGCCCCTGGGCATGGCGCTGATCTTAAACGGCTCCATGTCCGCGGCGCGAAGTTCGGCTTCGAACCGACTCAGCCCGGATATCGCTGACGCGCGGGCAAAGACGTCAATCTCGGCGTTGGATAACATCTTCAACCGGGGCATCACGGACTTGAATTCAGTGAAACGTACCTCGCACTCATACTCGAACTCTCCGCCTTCGATCCTCTTCGTGTCGGCAACGAGGCTCCCGATCCGATAGCTCTGGCTGTAAATGCCCATCTCCACGTGCCGGACATCGCGTTGACCCAGCATGTGCGAGTAGTCTGCGTCTGCGATCTTCGGCTTCTCGGGGAAGACCTCCCGCCTGAGCAGCAGGCTCATCATTGCCGCCCAGAAACAGACGATTGCCAAGGCTGTCAATTTGCGAAGCATGTCGGGTCGGAAAAGTATCTTCGATGGGAAGCGGGATTTTAGTCGCGCCTGGAATCTAGTGTCAACGCGGCTATTTCCCTGGCTCGTCGCAACACTTGCGGGAAGGACGATCCTCGAAGGTCATCACGAAGGCGGAAGTCACAGAACATGATAAAGCCTTCCTGACGGGGCAGGCGGCTTCGGCCTCGTCGAAACATTCTCCGGCAAGGTCCTTGTAACTCTCGCTGGGGAGCGATGTCTCAATCAGCAGGTCAATGCTTTCGAATTCGACGTTCCCTTTCTCAATGCGCGCGTAACAGCTTGCGGAAACCTTGTAGGATTTCACGGGCAGTTTCTTCTTTCCCGCAATCCGCATGAACGTGAGCATGGAACAACTCTCCAAAGCGGCAAGAAGCAACTGCGCGGGACACCATGTCCCAGCCCGACCCCCAAATGCAATGGGAGGTCCGACCTCCAGTTCCGGCATTCCTTCGCTGCGCAATGCGCCTGTTCCATCGTCACGGTAGCGGCAAATCACGGAGAATTTCATCAAGTTTTCGTCATTCATTTCCTTGCCTGTCTTCTTCATTGCTCATGCCTCTTCGACGGCATTCACTGAATTGCTTATGCTGTCAGGGATTGCGCATCTCAATCCGAACAGCAAAAGGCTCCTTGGCGCCTTTGGGGAACACAAAACTCTTTTCAACTGTCTGGCCGCCGGGCGTTGCCGCGCGAACGCGATAACTACCGTAGAATACACGCGCAGACGCCTCTCCACGGTCATTCGTCCTGGCCGTCAGCGATGAATGCCACTCCTCCTTTACTAGCTTCCGGTAGAGAATCGCCGCCGGTCTCGGCTCGAAATCTTCGCGGAAGATCGCTGCTTTGGGCTTCCAGTGGCTTTTCGACCAGAAACCCCACATTAGGATGCCGTTCACAGACGGATGTGAGAATGCGACTCGATAGACCGTCTCAAGCGCCTGTGCTTTGGCCTCATCGTCATCGCTTTCGTAATCGTATTCCGTGATCTTTATCGGGACTCCGAACGCGCCAAGCCTGTCAAACGCGGTTCTTATCCATTGAGGGTCGGGCATGCTGTTTCCAAAATGTCCCTGGCAGCCGATTCCGCCGATTTTGACTCCTTTTTGCTGCAACTGCGTTATCTGCGCCTCGTAAAGCGACAGCGTGGCGGCTCCGGATATTCCGCCCGAAAGAATCCCGTAATCATTGAGATAGAGAAGGGCTTTGGGATCGGCCTCGGCTGCCCATCTGAACATGTCCAGAATAATATCCTCGCCAAGCTTGCGCCTGAAGAAGTTCGCATGGAGCATTTCGTTGTTCAGGTCATACTCGCCGATCCTGCCGCGATACCTTCGCGGGATTTCGCGCGCCCTGCGCTCGACCTCTTTGCGCAGTTCTTCGGCGGGAAGGTCGTGGAGCCATTTCATGTTGTATTCATCAACGTCCCAGAAAATGCAGTGACCCCGGACCCGGATATTGTTCGATTCGCACCATGCCAGCATCCTGTCCATGGTCTGATAGGTCGTCTTGCCCCGCTCCCATTCCGTGCTGTACCACTTCATCGCGTTCTCTGGAACAGCCGAGTTGAAGCAATCCTTCACAATCCTCAGGTAGTTGCTTTTCTCATCGGAATCGCCGTCAGGCTGGAAGAAGCGGCAGTTCAAGCAGGTCCCGAACCAGAAGTCGTGATTCGTCTGTTCCAGTTGAACCTCGGCGTTGGGAATTGCCTTCCCGTCGCGTCCGATTACTTGAACGGTCACGTCGCCCTTCCTGATGCGCTCGATGGATTTATTGGCGGCTTGTCGCCAATCATTTTGTTCAGCCACAATTCGCTCCGTGGATAAAATTGCTAATACTGTTAACGTCAGTATCGGCCCAGTCGCTTGTCCAAAATTCTTCATCGAAATGTTCATGTCCGATATGGTAACTTCCCGGCATGGCAATTGCATAGCGTGAAGAATCAGAAGAGTTTTCTGTTTTGCGCGCAGCAGGCAGGACGGTAGCCGCTTTCATTATGCTGCGCAGAAAGGTTCTCTCAATGAAATACGAAGAAATGAAGCCGCGCGAGATCAACCATGTTCTACGGACTTGTCCGCTGGCATACCTGGTCTGGGGTTCGCACGAGTGGCACGGCCCCCAGAATCCGATCGGCCTTGACACGTTGAAGGCCCATCGCATGGCTCTTGAATTATGCGCGGTGACGGGCGGAGTCGTCCTGCCCCCGGTCTACTGCGGATATCAGACAATGAAGCCGTGCGCCCGCTTCAGGCATACCTTTGAGTTCAGCAAGGAACTTGTCAATCAGTATGTCTACGAACACCTTGAGAACCTGTACGACGAAGGCTTCAAGATGATCGTGATCCTCATGGGGCACTACGGCGCAAAGCATGTCGAAACCGTAAAGGCGGCAGTTGAGCGATTCACTGAGAAACACCGTTATCCCCGCGTTCTTGCCATGGCAGACTATGAGCCGGCGGGATGGGTGAACGTCAGGGGAGGGGATCACGGCGGAAAGAATGAGACGTCCCTCATGATGCACTATCGTCCGGACCTTGTTGACCTATCGCGCCTGCCGCAGGGGCGGCTTATTCACTCCCGCGACGGAATATCGGAGGACGCCAAGGAAGCGACCGCGGAACATGGCGCAATGCTTGCGCGCGTCTTCGTCGAGCAGGCTGCCCCCAGGATCAAAGCTCTCCTCAAGGAAGCAATGGACAACTGGCCGGCGGAAGTGTCAAACGGCGACTGAGCAGGTCTGACTCAAGGAGGACTTCAATGGCGGAAACGCGCCCCAACATACTCCTCATTTTCACGGATCAGCAGCGATGGGACACTATCCGCGCCGCCGGCAATCCCGTGATGCGCACACCCAACCTCGACCGCCTTGCCGCTGGCGGAACGCTCTTCAAAAGCGCCTACACGCCGTCGCCCGTCTGCGTATCCGCAAGGTGTTCGCTCATTTTCGGGCAGTATCCGGCCAACACCGGCTGCGCCGATAACTGTGACGCGATGCCGGACGACCGCCCCACTTTCATGCAGAGCCTCACCGATGCCGGGTATCGGACCCACGGAATTGGCAAGATGCATTTTACGCGAGACACTAATGCGCTGCGCGGATTCCAGACCCGCGAGCGTCAGGAGGAACTCGGCGGGCGCGTTGAAGATGACGTCTATCTCTGCTTTCTGCGGGATAACGGGTTCGGACACGTCTATGATCCGATGGGACCTCGTGGTGAGATGTATTACATTCCCCAGCCATCGCAACTTCCAGCCCGTCTTCACGCGACAAATTGGGTGGGGGACCGGAGCATCGAATTCCTGAAGAATGCGAGCTTGTCTCAACCGTTCTTTCTCTTTTCCAGTTTCATCCACCCCCACCCTCCGTTTTCGCCCCCCACGCCCTGGAACAAGCTCTACCGCGCTCCATTGATGCCGTTGCCTAAGCGCCCCCATCAGCCTGAATCGCTTCATACCTACATCAACAAGTTCCAGAACAGGTACAAGTATCGCGACAACGGCATTGACAACAATCTCTTGCGCTGCATCAAGGCGTACTACTATGCCTGCATATCTTTCATTGATTATCAGGTCGGCAGGATGCTTGACGTTCTGGAACAGCGCGGGATGGCGGAAAACACCCTCATTCTGTTCACTTCCGACCACGGCGAAATGCTGGGCGACTACGACTGTTTCGGCAAACGCAGCATGTTGGATTCAGCTGCGCGGATTCCCATGATCGCCCGGTTCCGGGGAAGAGTGCCCGCCAGTGCGACATGTGACGAACCAACAAGCTTGGTTGACATCCTTCCGACCATCTTGAACGCGGCCGGAATGTCTGAAGATGCGGGACGCTCTGACGGCGTTGATCTGGCCCGTGTCGCCGCCGGAGAACATTCAGGAAGGACCATATTCAGCCAGTTCCACCGGCGCGAACACGGCGTATACATGGCGCTGAACCGGCGATGGAAATATTTCTACTCCGCTCCAGATCGGAAAGAATTTCTGATTGATCGGGAGCAGGACCCGGAGGAAACCCGCAACCGCGCAGGCATTGTCTTTTGCGCGGAGGCCTTGAAGGAGATGAGGTCGCGCGCAATAGGTTTCTTCCGTGATCGCGATGTAACGGAGCACATTGAAGGCGATTCGTGGAAACAGTATCAGCAACCACGGTTGCCCGATGATCCTGATGAATGCCTGCTGATTCAGGATCCCGGCTGGTCACGCAAACATCAGATCATTCCAGGCTATACTGATTGAAATAATCCTGTCATGCGCTCGCTTGACCATGTCCGTGTTCAGAATTACAATACTCTTCCGACATGTCCGAAAGAGTAGATGCTTTTCTTCGAGCGGGCGTTTCCTGAAAAGGGAGTTTTGTGCCCGGATGATTTTGTTTTAATTGATTCATGGGTTGATTCGTGAGTGGAGCCGAACCAAAAGCGCAGAATCAGAAGCTTCGCTCCGGCGATTCGGGTGCGAAACTTGTTTGTCCGAACTGTTCGGCTACGCTTGATATCCAAGGGCAGTTTTGCCCGCACTGCGGCACGAAATTGGAGCAACAGGATTCACGGCGAAGTTCCACCACGGACAGTCAGGGCGCTGCGTCAACGGTTGAGGTGAGGACAGATCAGTTCAAAAGCAATGACGCTGGGGGCCGCTATACGGTCCTTGACAAGCTTGGCCGTGGCGGAATGGCAAATGTCTACAGGGCTTATGACAAGATTCTCGACACCACGGTCGCATTAAAACGCCTGCATAAGCGAGTGATCAAGGATGAGAAAAGTCTTCAGCGTTTTCTCGTGGAAGCAAGGGCAATAGTAAAGCTGAATCACCCTAATATCATACGCGTTTATAACGTGGATCACGATGATGCCGGTTACTTCATTTCGATGGAGTACGTTGACGGGGAGGATATGCACAGCCTTGTAAAGCGCGAAGGAGCGATGCCCCTGATGCGTTCCGTGAAAATTATCCGCGCAGTATGCGAAGGACTCGCTCATGCCCATGAAAAGGGTGTAATTCACCGGGATCTGAAACCGGCCAATGTCCTGCTGACAGACGACGACACGCCGAAGATTGTTGATTTCGGCTTTGCGCAAGTCGGCGCAAAAGAAGAAGTTACGGAGAGCGGGTACACGGTCGGCACAATGGCTTACATGGCTCCGGAACAGAAGTTTGACGCCGTGAATATTGACCACAGGGCGGATATATATGCGCTTGGCAACACGTTCTATGAACTGGTTGTCGGCAGTCCGCCGATCCGCAAGGACCTCAATAAAGTTCCTGATGATGTACGCAACATCATTGGCAAAGCGACGGAATTAAGCCCGGATGACCGCTACCAGAATGCGCGGGAAGTCATCGAGGCAATTGATGGTCTTCTAGGCGACAAGCAGACCGACAGCGCCGGACCTGTGGCCTGTCTCAAATGTAATTTCCGCAATCCGCCGGAGGCGAAGTATTGCGAGTCTTGTGGCACAAGGCTGGTTGAAGAATGTCCCAAGTGCTCCGTTGAAAATCATATACGATCAAAATTCTGCGGCGGATGCGGTTTAGACCTTCGTTCATATATCAAGATGCTTGCAAAGTTGAACGCGGGCAAGGAAGCAATGGAGAAGCATAATTATTCTGCGGCAGTCAGCGAGTTTGAGGGCGCATTGGAACTGGTTCCCGATAATGCCGACGCAAAAAAACTTCTCAATCAAGCGCAGGAAATTGCCCAGTGGTTTGAAGAATTCCGCTCAAAGGCGCAGAAATGCCTTGATGAATACAATTATGAGGAAGCGGAAGTATTCATAAAAAGAGCGCTGGAACTGCGTCCGTCCGATGTGAATCTTGTTAAGGTTCTTGAGATTCTGCCGGGCAAAATCCGCGAAAGAGACCTGGCTTTCGCAATCCGTGACGCCAGGGCAGCGTGGGCGGAGCAGGACTACCGTTCTGTGGCAGCGGCGGCAAAAAAGGCAGTTGAACTTGATCCTCAGAATGAGGAGATGCGCAAGGCTTTTACTTATGCCACCGCGCGCGTCAAGAGTATGAATAAAGACGATGCGGCGGCAAAACTGATGGCCGCGAAAATGGCTCTGGGAAAAGGCCATTACGATGAGGCTTTGCAACTCGCAAAGGAAGGTCTTGACCTTGACCGACATAACGACGAATTGAAACAAATAGCTGAAGCAGCATCAAAGAAAGCCGACGTCACCAGGGCGGGCCATTTGAAGGCCAGACTGGCCGAAGTCGCTAATCTTCTTAAAATTGGGGACTTGACGGCGGCATCGCTGGAACTTGATGAGCTTAAGCAGAAGTTTGGACAGGAACCGCAGGTTGAGGAGCTGCTTAGGGTTGTGCGCATCAAGCATGGCATCAAAAGCATGATACTTGTGCCCGAAGGTGAGTTCATATATGGTGACGAGAAACGCGGGTTACTTCGCAGGGGAGAGAAAATCAATCTCCCGGCTTTCTTCATTGATAAATACCCCGTGACGAATGGAGATTATGCCGCTTTCGTAATCTCAACCGGGCATCGCCCCCCGCCGCACTGGCAAAACGGACAATTCCCCGCCGACATGGAGCGGCATCCGGTTACAAACGTCAGTTACACCGATGCCCAGGCTTATGCCGAATGGATGGGCAAAAGACTGCCTTCCGAGGCGGAGTGGGAGCGGGCATCCCGCGGAACGGACGGACGAAAATTTCCCTGGGGCGAGGACTTCGACATCAAGAAATGTAACTTGATTGCCGGACATACGACCCCGGTCAACAAATACCTTCAAGGTGTAAGCCCAGTTGGCGCAATGGATATGCTGGGTAATGTCTGGGAATGGTGCTCAGGACGGTATTCCTCCTCATCAACAACGGCCATGCTGCGTGGAGGACCGATCAAGGGAATTGCGACTACTACGCGGCGCACAGCCAGCATTCACCAGGTGGAGAAAAGCACCGGTTTCCGTTGCGCAAAGGACGCCGGCAAGGAACCACGTAAGCCATAACGAATAACATTCGGACGTAACCAGTCATTCGTGTTGTTTGCGTCCGGGAGTAATGTTCATGTCAAAACGGAAGTTGATAGGGCAGATGTTGGTGGATCGCGGCACAATAACCAAGGATCAGCTCAAGAGAGGCCTGGAATTCCAGCAGAAGTCTGCCGAAAAGATCAAACTGGGTGAAGCTCTTGTAAAACTAGGCTTTGCGAGGGAGATGGATGTCCTCCAGTGCGTGGGAGAACAGTTCGATATCCCTGTCGTTGACCTTGGCGAAGTTGAAATCAGCGTAGAAGCCATTGACTCCGTGCCCAAGCAGACAGCCCTGAATCACCGCATCATGCCGATCAGCAAGGAAAACGGCGTCATACGCGTTGCCATGCCGGACCTCGACCTCTTTGCTGTTGACAGTCTTCGCTTCATCCTTGAATCGGACGTGCAACCGGTTCTGGCCCCGCCGGAACAGATCGAGGAGGCAATCGAACAATATTACGGCGGCGAAGAATCAACGGTTGACAACATGCTCCAGGAGTTCACCAGCAGCGAAGCAACATTTTCTAACCTTGATGAGGGGACGGTCTCCGAGGGCATGGACGAAGAATCCAAGAAGACCGTCGGCGCTCCGGGCGCCGGTGACGAAGCCGATTCGGCGCCGATCATCCGCCTGGTGACGATGTTAATCGGCGAGGCGGTTCGCAACAGGGCGAGCGATATCCACATCGAACCAATGGCCAACCGCGTCAGAATCAGGTACCGAATTGACGGCGAGTGCCAGGAGATCGAAAGCCCGCCGAAAAGATTGCAGAATGCCGTGCTGGCTCGCGTGAAACTGATGTCGAAGATGGATATAGCCGAAAAACGCAAGTGCCAGGACGGACGTATCGCTATCAAAGCCGGCGGCAAGGCATTGGACCTTCGCGTCAGCGTGATGCCTGCCACCAACGGTGAAACGGTCGTCATGCGCCTGCTGTTGAAGGAGTCCATTCTTTTGAATCTGTCCGACCTCGGATTCCACGAAACGGATTATCAAAGGTTTCAGAGCATAATCCGTCGTCCCAACGGAATTTTCCTTGTGACGGGGCCTACCGGTTCCGGTAAGACGACCACGTTGTATGCCGCCTTGAATGAACTTAACCGTCCCGACCGCAAGATCATCACCGCCGAAGACCCGGTTGAGTATAACCTGAGCGGAATCAACCAGTGCGAGGTTCGCGAAGACATTCAAAGGACTTTCGGCGCCATCCTGCGCGCCATGCTGCGCCAGGCCCCCAACATCATCCTGGTGGGAGAAATCCGTGACCAGGAAACAGCGGAAATCGCAATAACAGCGGCGCTTACAGGACACCTTGTTTTCAGCACGCTGCACACGAATGACGCTCCGAGCGCAATTGCACGCCTGATAGACATAGGCGTGAAACCTTTCCTTGTGGCCAGCGCGATTCAGGCCATCATGGCGCAGCGCCTGGTACGTAAGATTTGCGATAACTGCAAGCAGCCTTACGAATATCCCGCAAAAATGCTGATGGCTGTGGGACTTCGGCCGGATGACCTGCGAGACATAACCCTCTTCAAAGGAACAGGTTGTTCTTACTGTCACGATACGGGATACAGAGGACGTTGCGCCATTTCAGAAATGCTGGAAATGAACCCCGAACTGCGCGAGCTTGCCTTCAAGAAAGCTCCGACGCATGAGCTTCGCGCGCGCGCACGCGCACATGGCATGCTTACGCTGACAGAAGACGGGGTTCGCAAAGCGCTGCAAGGCGTCACCACGATTGATGAAGTGATCAGCATCGCGGGCGCAATGGATCAGGAATAACAACCACGCGATTGAGTCGAGGAGACTCCAAATGCCGGAGATGGATGAACAGCAACCGAAGAAACTCCTCGGTAGGATACTGAAGGAGATGCACCTTGTCACCGAGAGTCAGATTCAGGAAGCCCTGGCCATTCAGAAGGAGAGGGGAGGAGCCATCGGTTCCATCCTGGTGAAATTAAACTACGTCACCAACGAAGAAGTGACCATGGCCCTTGCGGTTCAGGCCGGCATGGAAGTAGTGGACCTTGACAAAACTGAGATTCCACCAGAGGTTATTGATCGCGTGAGCGCAAGCGTTGCTCAAGTTTATCGCGTCATTCCGGTTTCCTATCACGAAGGGAATCTTACTGTTGCCCTCGCCAATCCAATGCATTTGAAAACGCTGGACGATCTGCGCTTTCTGCTGGATTGCGAGGTGACAGGCTCCGTCAGCAATGAAGATGCAGTCAACAGGGCATTACACAAATACTACCGGGATTCGACTGAAAGCGTTCAGGGCCTGATTGACGAGCTTGACAAGGAGTATGAAGGCATCCAGTTCTCCGCCAGTCAGTCGGAATCAGTGGATATTGCCAGTCTTGAGGAAATGGCCAACATCGCCCCGGTCAGAAAACTCCTCAACCTTATCCTTTTGCAGGCAATCAAGGATAAGGCCAGCGACATTCACTTTGAGCCGTTCGAGGATGAATTTAAGATCAGATATCGTGTTGACGGCGTTCTGTATGAAATGGTTCCCCCTCCCAAGCATCTGGCGCTTGCGCTTACCTCGCGTATCAAGGTCATGTCGCGCCTGGATATCGCCGAGCGGCGCCGCCCACAGGACGGTCGTGTCGAGCTGAATGTCTCAGGAAATCCAGTTGACCTGCGTGTATCATGCCTGCCGACCATGTTCGGCGAAAGCGTCGTGTTGCGCGTTCTTGACCGCAGCGTTGTTGCGCTTGACATCGAAAAGCTCGGATTCCGGCCCGATGAACTGGAAAATATGCGCACTCTGATGGCAAAGCCAAACGGGATTGTCCTCGTAACCGGACCTACCGGCTCCGGAAAAACGACGACTCTATACGGCTGCCTGAACGCATTGAACGCCATTAATGTAAAGATCATAACCACTGAGGACCCTGTGGAATATGACTTGGAAGGCATAATGCAGGTGCAAATTAATTCGGATATAGGCGTAACTTTTGCGCGCTGCCTTCGCGCTATCCTGCGGCAGGACCCGGACATCATCCTTGTCGGCGAAGTCCGTGACGTTGAGACTGGCCAGATCGCCATCCAGGCCTCGCTGACAGGGCACTTGGTTTTTACAACGCTGCACACGAATGACACGCCATCGGCAGTGACGCGTTTACTGGACCTGGGGCTGGAGCCGTACCTTCTCTGTGCCACCGTAGAAGGCATTGTCGGCCAACGTCTCGTAAGGCGCATTTGTAATAACTGCAAGGAAGAATTTGAACCTACGACAGAATTGCTCATGGAACTTGGCCTTGTCCCGGAAGAGGTCCGAGGCAAGAAGTTCTTTTTCGGGCGAGGTTGTGACCAGTGCAATAACACAGGCTATCGCGGGCGAATGGCGATATTTGAGATGCTAATGCTCAACGATGAAATGCGGCAACTCATCTTGACTAACGCTTCGACTCAGGAATTGCGTGAATGTTCAAGGAAATACGGAACGCGCAGCCTCCGCGAGTCTGGACTGCTGGCGATCTATGACGGTATGACAACAATCGAAGAAGTGGCGCGCGAAACCCTTGTTGAAGAATAGAAGACAGTTCCATTCAGCCGGACGGCATAAAAAACAGACGGCAGAAAAACAGCCCCTTGACTGTTCCTTGCCACAATGTATAATACGATAGAGAGGGGCAGGAGAGACAGAATATAATAGTCCGGCTTGAGTGCGCGCAAGCGCGTTCGCCGGTTGCAGATAGAGCAATAAAAGCCGGCCTTTACATTTTGGCCGGTTATTTGAGGGCAAAGAAATGTCTAGAATGCCAAGTGTCGCGCATAAAAATGAAATATCCATGATTCATTCGCGACTCACGGCCAACATAATTGGTTGGCATGGCATTGTTCGTGCATGTGGCGCGTCATTTTATTGCTTGCTCCCCTTCAAACTTCCAAATCTGATTTCATTTGTCAGGATCAATCTGTCTACCGCTTCAATGCGGTGATAGACAAGGAGTACCTGCCATGCCCGTTTTCCAGTATGAAGCAATGAATGGTCAAGGTAAGGCTGTCCGGGATGAGATCGAAGCCCGGAATACTGATGAGGCCATCGCCAAGATAAGGGCGATGAACCTGTTTCCGACAAAGGTTAAAGAAAAAGCCGGCAAGAAGGCGGCAACCGGACCCGGTGGGAAGAAAAAGCGTGGGTTCACATTCGGCGGTGTGAGTCAGGCGCAGTTGACCACATTCACTCGCCAACTGTCCACGCTCCAGGACGCCGGTCTACCCATTGTCCGCTCTCTGAGAGTCCTCTATGAGCAGATGAAGCCAGGCGTGCTCAAGAACGTGCTTCAGGATGTGGCAGATGACGTTGAAAGCGGGAACAGTTTGTCCGAAGCGATGGGCAAGTATCCGAAGGTGTTCGATAAATTGTATGTTAACATGATACGCGCGGGAGAGGCGGGCGGTGTGCTGGACGTGATTCTTCAACGTCTGGCTGAATTCCGAGAAAAGTCCGCCCGACTGAAAAGGCGCGTCAAGGGCGCCATGATTTATCCGATCGCGGTGCTGACCATTGCCTTGCTGATCGTGTCAGGCATCATGGTGTTCATCATCCCAAAATTCTCAAAAATGTTCCAGGAGATGAACGTCGAGTTGCCCGGAATGACACAGGCATTGATGTACGCGGGAGAATTATTCAAGACGCGCTGGTATATGATTCCAGTTGTGCCGTTCGCGTTCTTCATAGCCTTCAAGGTAATCGGCATGTCCAGCGCTGGACGTTATGTGCTTGACTGGATTAAATTCAAGATTCCCCTGTTCGGCAACATCGTCAATAAAGCCTCAATCTCGCGCTTCGCGCGCACGCTGGGAACGCTGATCGCGTCCGGTGTGCCGATTCTGGAAGCGCTTGGCATCGTTAGAGATACGGCAGGAAACGCCGTTCTTGCCAGAGCAATTCAGAACATTCATGACAGCATCCGCGAGGGCGAGACAATCGCCGACCCGCTTAAGGCCGCAAAAGTCACCGATGATATGGTTTGCAACATGGTATCGGTCGGCGAGGAAACGGGCGAACTGGACAAGATGCTGCTGAAGGTCGCAGACGTCTTCGATGAAGAAGTGGACGTGGCAGTCGAAGGTCTGGTGAGCCTGATCGAGCCGATGATGATCGTCATGCTGGGCGGCATCGGCGGTTTCATCGTCATTTCGCTGTTCATGCCGCTGATCAAACTGATGGGTTCGCTGGGCGGCGGTTGATGCGGGAACGGAGGAAATCCGTGGGAACTGGAAGAAAATCCGCTTGTCGGCCTCGTTCGCAGCGGCGCGACGGCTTCACGCTCGCGGAGATGCTCATCGTGATTGGCGTGATCGCGGTGCTGACCGGCCTGCTGCTGCCGGCATTGCTAGGCGCGCGCAAGAGCGGGCGGATTACCGTCGCCAAGCAGGAGTGTCAGCAGATTGACGTCGGAATGGGTCTCTACAAGAACGATTTCGGCGTTTTCCCGCCGGATTTTATTCCGGCGTCGCCCGACCCGACGATGACGGCTACTCCCGATCTTCCATGCGTGTGGGCATTCGGGGGGGTGCCGATGACCGGAACCGGGAACAACGGACTGAATTCCGGCGAATGTCTGGTCTTTTTCCTGGGGAAGCGCTATAGCAGCGACCTGGCGCAATTCGACAGGTTCACAAATGTCGCGCCGGGAAATGTGCCTGGCAATGTGCCGGATAGAATTCCAGATGACGGGATCTACGATCCTTTGCCACAGCGTTGTGTTGAGGCGGACGGCATATGGGATTACTTCTATCTGGCAAAGGGTGGTGGCGCATTAAGCGCGAAACCGTTCCTTGCTACAGCCAGCGGCGGGGAATACATAAATATCCCGACTGCAAAGCTTTACGATCATGACAGCGATGGTTTCCCAACGTGGCAGTGCCCGTTCGGCATCAACGAGGTTATGAACAATCCGGACAGCCCGGCAAGTTGGTATTCCTTCGACAATAACGAAGCTGATAACGGATTTGATCCCGGCTTCGAGCCAAATAATAAATACAGCATCAGACTCAATACCATACCTTACAGGGATCGTGTCAGAATCAAGGACTACTGGGGAGACCAGCCATATTTCAATGCCAATCTCAATGTCTCACCCTATAACCGGAACGTGACTAATGTTAATCCGTATGGCGTTGACATCTGGAGTCCGCCTTACGAGCAGGTCGAGATTAAAACCTGGCGTTCCGACGACCCGAATCGCCCGAAGGATTACTGCTATACGGAGTTCTGGGATCCGACATATGGCGGCGTCGGCGGGGATACGACGTACGCCGGCGGCAGCGGGGGTTGGTTCATCAACAGCAATGCCGATGACCTTGCGCCCCTCAAGAAAGATAACCTCCACGCAGATATCCCCAACCTTATGGGGACGAACTTCTATTCCGGAGGGGGGAAAAAGAAATGAAGACCAGACCGAGAGTCAAGATAAATGGACCGGATGTGATACGGCGTCAGTCACGGGCGCGTGGCAGCGTAGGGGCGGGTTTTAAACCCGCCCCTACAAGTGGCTGGCATATAAACGCTCCCTTCACTGACCGGATACCGGATGTGATGTTTCCCAATCAGCCACCGCAAGCGGCAACCTTTCTTCCTGGGGAGAAGGGAGACGCGTCGTGTGCGGCGCACAGGATGAGGGGGACCAGATCGCGCGGCTACACGCTCATCGAACTGATGATCGTTATCGGCATCATGGGCGTGCTTTCCGCGATAACGCTGATGAATGTGCGGAAGTTCTACATCAGCGACCCGCTGCGAAAGGCAGTTGACGACTTCCGGCTCATGGCCATCCGCGCTAGAACACTGGCGGTCGAAGGCGAGGCGGATGAGGTGAATCTGCGCATCGCCCAATATATGGAGGCCTATTATCCAACAAGCCCAGCCTCTTGGGACCCGAGTTTCCGATATTACTACACTGTGAAAGTATGTGGCGGCTATGAGTTACGCTCGGATCCGGCCGACCCAAGCAAGCCGTTGTTCGGCGACTACAAGGAAATTGCCGGGGAGAGAGAGATGCGGCTTCCCGAGGGTGTTGTTCTCTGCAAAAGGGCGGAACTACCCCGCAACCCGGCTTGGCTTCCGCCCCCGCCGGGTGGCATGAACTATTACTGCGAGGAGTTTGACAACGGCATTGCGCTTCTCAATAACCGGGAGGTGCTGAGGGAGGAAACTCCGAACTCAACTCGCGTGGGGACGGGCTTGTGGACGTCCCCGTTGGCTGATCCGACTTGGGCGCGTTTTGACGGACTGAAGATTGAGAGCCTTTCGCAGAATACGGACCAGGTTATTCTGTTCCCAGTTGTCTTGCCTCCAGTCCTGAGGGACAACTCCGGAAACATCATTCTCAAGTCCACGATCAACATTGAGTATTTATTGGGTGACTGCTTCGGATGGACCGACAACACATACGCCGAGAGTGTGGAAAAAGGCTGGTTTGAAGTGTGGATCAACGACCCCAATGTTGTTCACGCACCAGGGGGCTTGCCGGACGGTTTCGCCTTAACTGGTGTCTCACACCAATTGGTGGGCGATGATGGAACGCTCAGTTCGATCTATACCGGGAACCACACCATCAACCTTGGTGATAATCTCAACTACGGTTTCGACTATGATGCCAGCGGCTATCTGAAGATCTACGTACTAGCTCTGCGGTTAAGGTGCGACAGCGGCATGAGTACTGGGCCAATGGGCATGGCGGCTTACATACGTCGCATAACTTTCTCCGTTCCCAGTAAAATCTGGAACTCGACATACCTTGTTTGTCCTTTTGGCGCTACCTACTTGCGAAACGGGTTCAATCCGGCAAGCTACGGGGTCGGTCCAGTAGCCGATTCGGCTCGCGCCTACGACTACGGGACCATCTACCACAGACAGGTATACAAGACCGCCATGACCTTCCGCCAGAACGGGGGGACCGGTGATCTTGATGGTTACGTTGCGGACGTGATCAGATTCAGCGGGGATGGATTCGAGAGTCAGAATCCCTCTGAGATGGCCAGTGAGACAAGCCGAGTGCGGATACCTTTCGCTTCCGGGATGCCGATGACAGAAGACTCGCGGGCGATGGCCGAGAAGCTGAATCGGTAGACCCGCCGTGATTTGAGGGACATGACATGCGCGCAATGACAGCGCAAGCGATAGCGCAAAGGGCAGGGCAGGGCGGTCGCGCCGTCGCCCGCGTACCGGGTGAGCGCGGCTTTACGCTCATGGAGGTGCTCACGGCCGTCGTGATCATCTCCGTCGGCATAATGTCCGTCGTCTCGATATTCCCCGTGGCGTTCAGCCAGGCCGACCGCGCGATCGAATACGGCGTGGCTGATACTCTCACGGAGAACGTCAAGTGCATGCTCAAGGCCCAGTGCCTCTACATGGCCAACTTCTCCACCTGCCCGGAGATGAACAACCAATTGTATCCCTGGACATATACGGACCCCGCTACTTACAACTTCCCGCCGATAAACAACGCGACACCCGGGACCGTCCCGTGGCATTTCCCATGGTTTGCGCCGTGGAGCCGAAAGAGCGGGGCTGCAGCAGGCACGTATATGGGACCTAACCAGGTTCCCATGTGCAATCCTCTGGCGTCAGGCAACTTCCGTTATTCATCAATCCTTGACAAAAGCGATAACTGCCTTCTGCTTCAGGCCACCATAGCCTCGATTGCCATAGGTCCGCCAAATCTGGCATACGGCTTGTCAATAGACTCTGGTTCCGGCCCCCTCGACACATTCAAAATACCGATCTCATTTGCCGACGTATCCACCACGCCGCCAACGGCAGCCGACCTGTATAAAATCTGTTACTACAACAACCCGCCGCTTGGCGTGATGCCTTTCAATACGCAAGATGGAAACAAGAGCCGCTATTCCTGGAGCGTCGTATTCCAGCCCGCTGTGAATGACTTCCCGGCGGTTGATGAGAATCCGACTGTTGCCGGTTGCAGATACCGGGTCCAAATAGCGATCTGGAAGGATTTCGACATTGAGAAGGAACAGGCGGGGGGCGTTCTGGCGTATGGCAGTCAGGCTCAGTTTGGACTTCTCGTAAAACCCAATGTTGGTGATGATACCACATGGTTCAAGGACAGGTTGGTTGTCAATGGCGTAGTAGCTCAGAGAGTGAAGGTGGGGGATTACATCGCTCAGATGTATTTCAATAATCCCGCTGTCCCGCAGTGGTACGGAAATGGGATTTGGTACCGCATCAGGGCCGTCACCCCGAATAGCGTGTTTGTGGATCGTCCGTTCGACTTTCTCTCTGATGCGCCTGCTGCCACTGACCCGTTTCCGCCACCTTATCCTGCCGATTACGTCATCGTCTCCCGTGAAAAGCTGATCAGACTGACGGATATCGAGGTCACAGACATAGATGATCTCTAGAAATAACAAAATAGCTTCGGCTGTGACTCGCCTTGGAGTGCGCTCGTCCGCAACGTATGTGTCTAGCGTCCAAGACTCAGTTATTGCTGATCGCAGGAATGCCTTCCTTCTCCCTGGGGAGAAGGTGGCCGTGCCGCTTGCGGCACGCCGGATGAGGGGAGAAAAGCCGGGTTTGACATCGTTATGCCCCTCACCCGTCGCGCCATACGGCGCGCCACCCTCTCCCGAAGGAGAGGGAAAGGCGCGTGAATCGTATTCCAGAAGGAAGTCGCTAAACACATACTCCGCAACGCGGACGAACGCTCCAGGGCGACGGCGCGGTTCAAGCCGCGGCTTCACCGTGGCCGAAATGCTCATCGCCATCGGCCTGGCGTCCCTGCTCATGATGATCATCATGTCCGGGTTCTACATGGCCTACGACCTCATGCGCTCCACCCGCGGCCGCACGGAGGCCCATCACCAGTTGCGCGCCTGCCACCGCATGCTGCGCGACGACCTTGCCATGGCCATGGAAGACGCCCCCGGCGGCAATCGCGGCATTTTCGCCGCCGCCCATTCTCAGGCCAATCCATGGGCCGCCCCTCCCCCGATGCTCTACTGGGGATACGAACTGGCGTCGGCCCTGCCGGGTGGATACACGGGGCCGAAGATGGTTTGCCCGCCTTCAACAAGATCGGACGCCTTCTTTGCCTATAACTTTTCCGGTAATCGGATCTACTGCGAAGCTATGGCGATGACGCGCTACGGAACAAGCGCTCTGCTTTTCAAAACATCCAACAGCCTCGCGGGGGCATCGGAATCGGTTGTCTTATATTACGTTCGCGAGCGCGCATACGAACAGCTTGCGGATCGCAATGGAGATGGCAAGGTTGATGACCTGAACGGTGATACAAGGATTGATGATAACGACCTGTACACGATACCGCTCTCTCACCTGACGCCGTCATTCGGCTACAGCGGCGGGCAATCGCTCTTCCCTGTGGAGGAGCTTCCGACGATTCCGCCGCCGCCCGGTGTTGACCTTCCGCAGGGATACGGCAGGCGCGGCGAGCTTGTCCGGCTGGAGTTCGACGCGGCCGATTGGATGAATTTCGAGTTCGCGCCGGCGCCGGGCGGTGACCCAATCCAGTTCGGGCCGTGCAGAGTTCACAAGAAATTCCATATTGAACATTTGGAGAAGTATGCCGCCACTCCCAATCTCATTCCCGGCGATTATGACTTCAAGGTCGGCGACATTCTTTTCGCAGCTACTATGGCCTGGGCGCAGGGCTACCTCGTCCCCCGCAAGGTGACTGTCGTGGCTGAGAACGTGGTCGGATTCCGCGCGCGATTCCTCTCCCGCGAATACACGGTCAGGCTGCCCAACACGGATTATCGGATTCCATACCGGACGTGGGGAGCGGACACAAGGCCTAACATTGATACTGCTACATATACTTGGCTTACGCCCAATTATTGGCCGCGTGTCGTTGAGTTTAATGTCGCCCCTAACATTTTCAGCACATTTTGTGAATATAGCACGCCAATTAATGACCCTTGTTGTTGGAATTCTCGCAACAGGACTATACGCGGTGTCTGGAATCGCACGGACGAATTTTTGCCGTCAGCGGCGGATGGCTACCCCTACATGCAGGACCAGATCCCCGAGTTTGCGGAAATCTGGCTCAAGGTCGCTGACGCCGGCGTGATCCTGCGGGACGGGACGGATAACACGCCCGTGGACCTCACGCGCGTGATGAAGGTCGGGAGGTAGGGTGGGTGCTCGCGTCTCGAAACGAGACGGCGTCTCGAAACGAGCCGGCGTCTCGAAGCGAGCCGGCGTCTCGAAGCGAGCCGGCGCCCACGCTGTAAAACAGCGTAGCAAAGTAGGGTGTGCGAAACCGTAGGTTTTGCACACGCGGAAAGTTGTAGTGTAGGTGCTTGCGGCTCGCACCGAGTCGGTCTCTCGAAGCGAGCCGGCGCCCACGCGGAAAGACGGGTTGGTGGGTCAACGCTGCGCTAACGACCCGCCCTACATGCGGTTGACGGAAGGATGGCGTTCGGCGTCCCCCTCACCCGTCGCTTGCCATGTCAAGCGACACCCTCTCCCAGGGGAGAGGGAAGGGAACTCGGCGCGGGAGAGGAGAAATGAAATGAGAAACGCGAAACAACGCGGAAACATACTGCTGGTCTCGTTCGGCCTGATGATACTCCTCCTGGCCCTTGCAGGCGTCGTGTCCATGATGGCCATGATCGAGGACAAGGCCGTGCGCGCCGAAGGCAAGAACGCCACGTCCGACCGCGCCCTCGACGCCACCGTGCGGCGTGTCGCGGAGATACTAGATCGGGATAAGTTCGAGCGACTTGTATTCAAGGCGAAGGTTGATCAAATTGCCAATCCCGGCGGAAGCACCTGGCGATACACAATGGGGAAATACCCGCCGGCCCTGGTTGTTGATCCGCCGAGTCTGAGTGATATCCCACCCGACGCGCTGACGGTGAAAATAACGTCAAGCACGAATCCGGTAAATGACGGAACTTTCAGGGTGACGGCGACGGGGACGAATTTCTTTGAGGTGACAAATGCTGCCGGCGTGGCCGAGGGACCCGGCTCCACCGCATGGGTTGAAATCACCGACAGCAGGCGTATTCCTTACACCTACAGCAAACTGGCTCGCAGCATCTGGGATATCACGAATCCTGACTACGGCAAACCATTCTATCATTACGGAAAAGATGCCGGCGGCGGTCTCATTACAAGTTTGAGAGGCGCCGGTGTGCCAAATACCTCCGACCCCTTCGGCGACGCATTCGACAACGACAACGAGAATTTTGACTCATTCGAGACCGAGGAATGGCTTCCCCCGGAAAATAATTCGCTCATGAACACCGTGCCGAACATCCTGAATTCTCCCGGCGCGTCCGCCCCGGACAACAGCATGGATTTCAGGTGGTTCGCCCGGTGGCTCAGGCGCGATCCGCTCTCGCCGAACGCCGTGCCCGTTCCGCCCGGAATTGAACAACGCCCAAGCGGGCCTAACGGATGGTACAACTGGATGGCTACTCCTGCGGAGCAGGATAACGTCCGCTGGATGAACCAGACCGATCCCGGCTGGCAGACGCGCTTCTACGATGACAACTACTGGGAGGCCCCGGAGGCGGTATGGGTTGACGCCAGCGACGCCTGCGCGCTGGGGGACAGGATTCAGTCAACTGAGAATCTTCTCGTCCGCATAGCCGTTCGCATAAGGGACATCAGCGGAGCGCGGCTTGACGTCAACTCCGTAGGCAATTGCAGCCTCGTTGCGGACCAAATTGACTGGACCGATCTGGCTAACCCCGATTTCATGACAGACTCTTCGGTCAATCCGGACGAGAGCGTGAATTCGGCGGAGAGGCCATATCACGCATCCAGTCAGGGCGTTTCAGTCGGGGAGACCGAGATCGCTGCGCTTCTCCGCGCCCGGGCGTCCGAAGTCATCGCAGCGGAGCCGGAGCATTACCTGGTTGACGACTCGCCGAACATTCCGAACTATGACGACTGGGCGCTGGCCGTGATGCTTGGACATGACCCGGACTACGGCGATGCCGATGCCGTCGCGCTGATGAGGGACTCGATGACCGGGGAACTCACGATTGGACGGTACGGGACCAATACCCGGCCGAACGGCAATTTCTACTACATTAATGAGTCCCTCGAATTGAAGTTACATATCCATGCGCCAACGTACGCGTCGCTTAATGATGAAATAATAAATGAGGCTGCGGGGGAGATCAGGAAAGTCGGAGTTGACTGGGACGGCGACGGCGTTGCGGACGATGATCCTATCAACACGGTCGTAGCCAACCGCGGGGACGTCACCCATACCGGCTGGGTGGACCTGGCGACGGGAGTGGTCAGCACGGAGGTCAGGCCGGGGTATGACCGCCGCCCGCAGTTGACGCTTCCGTATCTACGTAAACTGGCTCTGCGAAACCCACCGTATGGGGCGTATGACGACACATTTTATGGTCTGAGCGAACTGATCCCGCTGGCTATGCCGTTCACGTGGCAGGATGCCCGGAACTCCAGACTGCGCAAACTCCTCACCCCGCCTGCCCCGTTCTCATTCTATGACATCGGCATGTCCGCGCAGTCGCTGGGATTGCGGGAGTACATGACGACTCTCTCGCCGGAGACGACGCTGGCGGGGCGGATGCTCCGGTACGACGGGCTGATGTCTACGATTTACGGCGCGCGAACGTCTCCCGCGCACATGCGGGACAACTGGTACTCCTACATGCCGGACAGCCTGACGCTTCCGGGGGACATGGACGCCGTCCCGACGCCCCTGCCGCAGCGGATGGGGCTTGAAACGGTATTCCAGCACCCGACGCAGGGAGATCCGTTGGCCCCGATCGGCACGAACGAAGCAAAGGAACTGACGACGGGACCATATAGCGCCGAGTTCAACTCGAATGGGCAACCCATCATTCATCACGGTCTTGTAATCCGCACCGGACGGCGCATAGAGAAAATGTTGCAGGACCTGGGATACTACGTGACGGTCAAGCGCGCAGGCGGGAAGATTGTTGCGGACGGAGAGGCGGCGGATGCGGCATTTGAGACCAACAAGGACTTGGACTTCATGAAGGTTGCGCGCGGCCTGCTGGCGGCAAACCTGATTGATTACCTCGATTCCGACAGCGATATAACGACCTACACGACAGAGGACGGGTATGAGTTTCACGGCAACGAACCGACGCCGGTCATATCCGAGGTCGAGGCCGTGATTCAGATGCTGCCGACTGATTGCGGTAATCATGCAACCAAGTGTGTGCAAGGTAGTCAGTACATGGTTATTCTTGATGCCACTGGAACGGGAATGTCAGATACAAAGTGGTACCCACCAATAAATTCAACATCAGGGACAAATTTATGGCCGCTGGGAAACATGGTAACGCCGTGGAATAATGCACGGTGGGATATAACAAGTCATTATTGGTCAGGCTGGCCAAGTGGGCCGACCGTCTTTTGGCCGAAACTTTGGGAATCCAGTGATCCTGACTTGACGTTAGCACAAATTGAAGATAATAGCGCATGGCAATTTGCATTGAAACCGACCACCGCTCCACCGCCACAAATGAACTTTTCGTCCGTAGGAAAATATATCGAACTACACAACCCTTATGACAAACGCATCGACTTGCGTGATTATGAAATCTGGATCGGAACTAAAGCCGACGGCAATACTGATGCAAATCAGAGGGCAAGACTAAGGATATTAAGCTTGGGTGGGGCTTTGCCAGGTATTAGGAATTATGAAGTTGCAAATGACCAGTTTTATCAAGTTGATCCTGGCGATGGTTCTGCTCTGACATTCAGTAAACTCCCGGTAACATTGACACTAAATGGGGATCACTACATTAAAACTATTGGCCCTGACCTTTCTGATGGATCTAAGATCAAGTTAGCGGCTCTTATAGCTGCTGCTGATGATAAACGATTCATTGAACCACATGGTTTCTATTTAATTACTGATGCGCCTTCGGAGGAAGTTTTTACGGGTAGCCATACGGCAAATAATAAATTTTATTCTGGCATCCTTAATCCCACGACTGGCCTTCCCGACGTGTCATTCAGCGATCCGAAATGCAAATTTCTCGGTGGCATTATCTGCCTCAGCGGTCTTTGGGAGACGGACGGCGCCGGCAATCAGAGCAAGATTGAAATCCGACTGGTCAAGATTCAGAAGGACAAGGATGACCCGGGCGCCCCGATGAAGAACAAAAGTGTTGTTGTTCACAAGGTGAAACTCGGCGCACAAGGGGAGAGCGATATCGCGCCGACCACCTTGGTCAATCATACCGGCGAGTGGGAGCATATCAGTTATCCCACCGCGGCGGCAGGAGATCCGAACCAGGACATTTACAGCGACGGCACGCCGCCCGACCCGGATGAGGGGCATTGCATGGACACGCTGCAGCTTGTAACCGATCCCCGGCAATGCCCGCTCGGACCGGAAATCAAATTCGATCCGGAGCTTGTTTCGACGCCTGAAGTGAAACTCTATGGAAATGACAGCGTGACCAATCCCCCGACAAACTGGTGGGAGGAGAACTTCTACGGCCTTGTCGCGCTGATGCCGAGTGTTACAGAGCGCGGCGCGACAATTGGAACTCTTAAACCGGGCCTTCTCCCGCTGACGGTCGCCGATCCTGTCAATTATCCCCGTCTGTACGGAGACAACAACGCGCCGATAATGACGGACAGCCTAACAAGTCAGGAAGGTTTCATGGCCTGTTATCCCCGCACTGTTGAACCTTATTCCAGCGTGACTGAATGGCCCGACCTTCTGCCGCCTTCCATGCAGGACAGAGTGTTCGAATACGGTTCGGACTTTGCTGATGCAACCATCAAAACATGGTTTTTGAAAAAGCGCGTTCCCAATATGGCATATCTCTCACAGGTTCATACCGGCGTGCCGTGGGGCGGGCTGAACCTGCTGGGCAGACCTGCCGTCGCTGACAAGACCGCCAGCGGCGCGGCGCGGTACCTGCCTGCTGCAACTGATGTGACGGCTTATTGCCCGAACCTAGTTGACTATCTGATGCTGCCGGGACCGTCTCCGTTCTTCGATACGGATTCGATCATCGGAACGGGAGAAATTGACAATGACGGGGACGGAATAGCAAATGCGGCGGACAACGGAAGACAACCGGGTGACTGGCACGGGCCGGAAATCTACGACAGCGGGAAGATCAACATCAACACTGCGCCGTGGCAGGTAATAGCAGCTGCAATACCGAGAGGCCCGCTGGAGAGATATTACGGATCGCTCCAGTGGCAGGACGAAAACCCGAATACTTTTGCGACGGGGTTGCCGGCGCCGAATGACAATTTCCCGCTTCATTTCTATGATGCAAGCGAAGTGCCGGCGGTCAGGCGCGAATGGAGATTCCTGCGTCCGCCGGCAGCGCCCGCCGCGCCGGACTGGAAAACCTGGCCTTGGCAGTTCAAGAGGAATCCTTACGATACGACTTCCTTTACGGATATTACCGATGGCAAGACGATAGGTCAGGAATGCCTGAACAACGTCAGGGAGTTGATGGCAAAGCAAATTGTGCTGCACAGGAACCATCGCATAGGTGAGAAATATAGCGGTTGGCGGGATGGCACTCCAACCTCGATAACAGATGACACTGATACCAAAGAATTTAGCCGCGGTCCATACACCAGTTTAGGCGATCTCTTCGAAAGGGTCCCGTACCTGAGCGATCCGCCGTGCTGGACGCCGGATCCCGGCGCAAATAATACCGGTAATGATAATATGCCGACCAACTGGGATCCCACTGTCCGGCCCTTGCCGGTGGTGATCCCAAAGACGATGCACCCCCGGAACTCCTTCTTCCGCGAGGAGATGATGGCCGCGATGGCCAACCTTGTCACGACGCGAAGCAACGTCTTCGCCGCCGACATCAAGGTACAGGCGCTGGAGAAGGTTGACGAAGGGCAGATCAGTGCTGTCGGGAGTTTGAATGTTAGTCCCACCGGGGCACATCAGGACTTCCCAACCAAATATTTTGACAACCTTTCACATCTTGTGATTTCTGACGGCTTCCAGTGGCAGAAGTGGAAGGCCGGAGATTACGACGGGTGTCTAGTCCGGATAATGACCAATCCGCCACAAACGCGGCGCATTATCGCGACGCTGCCGTGGATTGACGGGGGTTCGCCCGGCAACGGCACCGGGGAGCTTAAAGCCGGGGCGCCGCCTAATGTGTATTGGTTGCCGGATGGGGCCGATCGTTTCCCGTGCTTGATTCTTCAACCGTTCGATCCTAACTTCGATCCCAATGACGGAAGCGATGAGGGCACTCCCACAGGATGGGAACCATTCATCGCGCCCAATGTGGATAACTGGGGCACTCAGCCAAACGAGGGCACTCGCTACATCATCTACCGTCCCGTCTCGGAGCAGGCTGCGTCGGTGATTCTGGACAGGGCGCAGGACCCCGTGCAGGTGATCTATTACAAGAAACATTAAGATGCGTAGGGCGGGCGCTAGCGCCCACGCGGAAACTACATGCCGCGCAGTGTGGCAAAGTCCGGGCGGCAGGCAAAGTCGGCGGAGACCTTCATTGCTCTTTCAGCCGGGCGGCACACGGACGTCCATATCGTGGCCCAGTTGAATTCGATATACGGGCTGGCGTGACCGCAGCAGACGGGGACATCGTGATCTTGCAGAACGCGAAGGATATCGTCTTCGGTTACCTTTCCGAGATCTCCGGCATCAGTTGCGCTGGCGTTCGTGGCAAGTCTGGCCGCGCGGCGGTATCGCTTCAGCGCGCGCCGCATCCCGGCGGCGCTGTGAACCGAGCGGAAGGGGACTTGGGAGGCTAGTATTTTATCGTCTGATTCCGCGCGGAGAATGCGCTCCGGATTTTCGCCCAGCGCGATGTTGGTCGCCGCGCAGAAACCGTCCTTCGCCCAGCGGACTTTCGTCCCTGCCGCGGACGCCTCAACCACGGCGGCGCTGCCGGAGTCCGCCACGAGATAATTCATCGAGCGAAGGTGCGGCGCGGCGGAGAGCAGGGCGACCGCCTCAGCCGTTGACGCGCAACGCTCCACGGCTGCGTCAACGAGCAGGTTCCACTGAATGCCCGGCTCCTCGGCGATTTTCGGCATGAGCGAGGCGACGAAGACACAGAGTCCGTTCTCGGTGACCACGTCGGGATTGCCCCACCAGTGATGCGTGAAGGCGGCGCAGGCCGGAAAGCCACGTGGGCGCAGAATGCGGGCTTCGCGCCATTCCCGGTCCGCGGTGAACCAGTCATAATTGCGGGCGACGATTGTGCCGCCGGCGGCTGAGAGCGGGGGCGCGGCGGCGATGACGGTGCAACCGAGCATGCTCTGCTGACGCGC
Organism: Planctomycetota bacterium; assembly: GCA_022711755.1. Taxonomy (GTDB): domain Bacteria; phylum Planctomycetota; class Brocadiia; order SM23-32; family JAKLEA01; genus JAKLEA01. Next base: position 324,002 of record JAKLEA010000001.1, on the reverse strand, counting down.
GAAGAACATGACCATGAAGTCGCCGCGGTCGAAACCGGAGCCTTCAATCATGCCGTCGAAGAGATCAATGAGCGGGGGATGGAGTTCCGATGCGCGTTCCATGCAGGCGGCTGCGAAGGCCTTGCGCGCGCCGGAAGCGGGGGGGACGCGAAGGGTTGCCGAGAGTTCCTTTCCCCGGCGCAGGCCGATCTCGCGATGCGAGCCTTCGTATGTTCTGATCGGGAAGTTGGGCACGGGGGATATTTTTCGGAATGGTGGCGGGCAGGTTTTGAAACCTGCCCCTACGTAACCTGCGGAGAAGGACAGGGTTTCCTGACGACGATTTCCAGGTGTGAGGCGCGACCGAGCGCGCTTTCCTCGCGGTGGAGTTTTTCTTCGATCTTGATGAGTCTGCGGAACTCCTCCTCGTCCTCAAGCGCGGATTCGTATTCGCGCAGCGGGAGGATGATCTTGCCAACCAGGTCAAGGACCTCGAAACCTGCTTTTGTCGCTACGGACCGGAGTTCGTCCGGCGTGAAGTATTTGATCGGGAAGCGGCGGGAGCGGTCATGCGCCAGCCACTCGGTCATGCCGGTTTTCAGGAATAATTCAAGTCCAGCGACGTCGCTTGTTTTCAGGAAGTGGTCAATGCCGGCCATCCGATTGTCAACGCTCAGGACGGCGACGGCCTTCGGCTTGAGGACGCGGAATATTTCCCGAATGGCTGCCGGGGGGGAAGAGCAGCAGGAAATCGGGTCGCCCTGGGCGGTGACGAGGCCGAAGCGGTCGGACGCCAGCGCGGAAAGGTCGCAGATATCGGCCTTTAGAAATTCGACGCGGGGAGTCGGTTCGGTCTCCTCAGCTTTTCGCTTTGCGACCTCGATCATTTTCTGAGATATGTCGCTGAGCGTGACGCGATAGCCCGACTTGGCCAGGCGCAGTCCCCAGTAACCGGTTCCGCAGCCAAGATCAAGGCATTCGGCGGACTGGTCGGGCGGGATGTGAGTGCGGATGTGGCGCCAGGTGATCTGGTTGTAGAAGCGCCAGTATGGGGACTTGCCGAAGTATACGTCGTCATAGCGCGCGGCAATGTCGTCGTAGAATTGTTCGGCGAGAGGTTTCATTCTTTTTCTGAAGCAAAACGGGCCGGAGGCGACTCCGGCCCGTAAGCGGTCGTTGTTGTTCGGCTCGCGGGGTGCGCTATTCTTCCTTGATTGCGCCGGCGGGGCACTCGTCAATGCAGGTAAGGCATTCGACACATTCTTCCTGGTTGATTTCAGCGACGCCGTCCACCATCGAGATTGCCTCGACGGGGCAGGCTTCGATGCACGTTTCACAGCCGGTGCATTCTTCTTTGTCAACGACTACCATTTTCTGCTCCTCCTGGGGAAAAACGATTATGAATTTCGAATCAGGTTCTACGGGATGCGGGCCCTCGCCCTCCTGATTACGAACAGACACTTAGCACACGCGATGATGTTTTTCAAGCAATCCGGATTTATTTTTGAGTGGAAAGTGGAGGAGTCTCCGGGGTTTCCACAGACATGAAATCCCGCTCCACTATTTCAACTGCGCATCTGATGTATTAGTGATGCCAGTGGCTGGTTGTCAAGCGTGTTTTTTGCCAGATTTTCATTGAAATAATTCTGTTCATGACAAGAACCGGCGACTTCGTCAATGCTGGCAAATGATTTTCCAAATCTGGGTGTTGAAAACTGCGCGTATTTCGGGACAATGATGTCGGTTAACGCCTTGGGGCGTCCGTCGCCCGACGAAGTCGAATTTCATCGGTCTAATTACAGGAACCGAACTATGACAATCAGGGTCAGGTGTCAAAGTTGTCGTCAGGAGATTGGATTCGAGGAAAAACTCCTCGGGCGGCAGGGGCGTTGCCCGATCTGCAAGTCCCCCGTGGTGATCAAGCCTTCCGTGGATCAACCGGCGGAAGCTCCGCAGGCTCCGGAAGAGCAACCTGAAGCTGAAACGTCGGTATCAAAGAAGACAGACCATATGGCATTAGAGGTGTTTGTGGCGGGACTGGTTGTTGTTCTGATAGTGCTGGCGGCGATCTGGCGATTTGCCGTGTATCGCTCCGAGAAGGTTGCCTTGGGCAGGTCGGTTGAGGCGATGCTGGACGAGGCCGGGTCCCTGAGGGAGAACGAACTTCAGCCTCAGGCCGCAGCGAAGTATAGAAAAGCGCTGGCGCAGGCCGAGGGATTGCGCAATGCGGATAAGGAACGACTGGGGCGCAAACTGGATGCGGGGAGGAAATTTCTCGCTGAAATGGGGCCGGAGGAAGGCGCTGCGGAGCAGAAGGCTCCGCCGGTTCATTCGGCTCGCATGAGGCTGGGCGTATTTCTGCTGTCCTCCGCAGGGGCGGTGTTGCTTTTCATAGCGCTTTGGGCCGGCAGCGAGATGCTTTACGTCGCGCTGTCAATAGAGGAATCCCTGCGCAGACCGGACAGGGAGGCGCCGCGCGTCAACGCAATCCTTATGCTTTGCGTGGCGTTGCGTACCATTGCCATTGTGCAGCTTGTCGCGGTCATTGTCGTCGCGGCGCGATGGGGCTGATGCGGGCGCGGCTCATTGCGGTCGGACTTGCCCCGCGCGATATGCGTTTTGCATATGCGAAGATGACATTGCGGAAGTCTGAATGAAAAGCGTTAACGGCAATTCAGCAGGGATGATAAGGGCGGTCATATTCGACATGGACGGGACTCTCACAGTTCCTCGTATTGACTGGATTGCGCTGAAAACCGAGATCGGCATCGAGTCCGGCCCGGTGCTTGAGCACATGCAGACCCAGCCGCCAGAGGAGCAGGCGCGGATTCTTGAAATCCTTGAGCGCCACGAGCATGAGGCCGCGTTGAATGCCGAGCCGGGCGCTGGTTTGCGCGAACTATTCTGCTACCTAGAGCAGCGCGGAATAAAGCGGGCGATTGTCACTCGCAATTCCCGCAAGGCGTCGTTGCTCACGCTCTCCGTGCTGGGAGTTAAGGTTGACGCGCTGATCACGCGGGAGGATGCCCCTCCGAAACCCGATCCAAAGGGATTGCTGTTGGCGGCTGAGGCAATGGGCTGCGATGGCGCTGAGTGCATGATGGTCGGAGACTACAAATTCGATATCATGGCCGGCAAGTCCGCAGGCATGAGAACAGCGCTGGTCGGACGTGATGCGCGGTTGAAGCAGGAGGATTACGGCATGGCGGATCACGCCGTCGAGTCGTTGGACGAGATAATCGGGATTCTTGATAGTCTTGCCCGAATCGAAAATGGCGCAGGACATTAGGCACATTTCCCGGGAAGGGGTACAGCATGTATGTGTTTAGCGTTTATCCGCACATAAAAGTCCTTCCTTCTCCCTGGGTAGAAGGTGGCTGTGCCGCTCGCGGCACGCCGGATGAGGGGAGCGGCCGGACTAGGATACGGGAATTGCCCCTCACCCGTCGCGTCCGCAGGACGCGCCACCCTCTCCCGGCGGGAGAGGGACAAGAACTTGCGAGAATCGTTATCCCGCAAGTAGACGCTAAACGCATACTACAGCATGCTGTGCCCCTGTCGTCTGATTACAGCGGTGAAACATGATAGTCGGACTCGGAACGGACATTGTTGAGATTGCTCGGATTGAACGCCTGGCGGCGCGGCACGGCGGCCGGTTCCTGAAGCGGGTATTCACGGAGAGGGAGTTGGCGCATTGCGATGCGTTGAAGAACAGGGGGGCGTGCCTGGCTGCGCGTTTCGCTGTCAAGGAGGCAACCCTCAAGGCGCTGGGGACGGGATTGAGGGGGCAGTTGCGGCTGACGCAGATAGAAGCGGTGAATGACGACGTGGGCAAGCCGGGGCTGATCCTGACAGGGGAAGCGGAAAGGATGGCGATGGAACTATGCGTGGTTAAAACACACGTCGCGATCAGCCACGAGAGGGAATATGCCGTAGCCGTAGTCTTGCTCGAGAACGCTTGAAAATTATACCAGGCAAAGGCTACTATATTATATAGTCTGTTCCATATCAGTGACGTTACTGATTAGCCATTGCCAGAAAGGGGCGGATCATGAGCATGAGCAGGAAGAAGTTCGCGGGGATCACGATACTGTTATTTGCGATATCTGTTCTGAGTTCGCAGGCGAGGGCGGGTAAGAAAGTTGAAAAGAAGATGGACTTGGAGGCGGCCATCGCGGCATTGAGAAATGTAGATCCCGAGCTGTTCAAGGACCCGGAACAAAGCAAGCGAAAGCGGAGCGAAATTAACAAGGCAGAGGATAAGATAATGGAGGCCCAACAGGTAATTCACAAGGCCGGGAAGGAAGGCGCCGCCAGAATCAAACAGGAACTGAAGACTCTCAAAGACAAGAATGAAAAGGACGACATCTTCCGACTGTTTGCCGCATTCCTGTTGTGCGGCATCGAGGGTCTGGACGGCGCTAAAGAAGTTGCGGCAATCCTGGATATGACAGAATTGGACGCAAATTTCAACACAGCCTTCTTCGTGGCGTTTGGAGCCAGTTTTTATCAGGATCCTAAAGGTATTCCTATTTTGATTGCGTGTCTGAGAAATCGGAAAGGCGTAGTCTTTGCCCCAAACCACTTTATACAGATATGCTGGCCGGAGAACCAGGCATTCATCTGGGGCGTTTATGGACCTAAGGGGCTTCCTGCTCTGCATGACGCTTTAAAGGCAGCAACCGATCCCATGGTTAAAGCATCGGCAATGGCTGTCCTGGGCGTATCGCAATACTTGCCGGCCATTGAAACCGTCAGGGCGATGGCTGGTGACACAGATTCAGGAATCCGATCCGCCGCCGTACTTGCGCTGGGGCACTATGGTGATCCCCAAGATTTCGGTTCCATCTCGGCAGCCCTTAATGAAACAGACAAGGAAATGAAAGTGTGGGCCATCAGGTCGGCAATACTATATGGTGATCTGAGAATGGCAGAATTGATTATTCCTCTGCTTAAACATGATGATATGGTGATGCGACTCTGGGCCTTTGGAGCTATTCGAAGCCTTCCAACACCGGAGGGCTGGAGCGCGGCAATCCAGGTGGCGGACGAAGTCAAGAGACAGAAGGGACAACCGCCGGTAATGTGTATGCAATCTGAAGTTTTCGATAGCGAACTCAAGAAGTGTGGCGTGACGTCATCCGAATATCTTAAAAAGGGCAAGGACGAGCAGCAGGCATTGATCAAGCAGATTATCCATGCGCGCGAGGGCCAATATATACTCAAGCCGAACGACAGGAAACTGACGCACGATGAACTCCTGAAGGCGTGTGCCGATTGGAAAAAGCGGGGACGGATCATTGGAGGCGACTACGAGTGGGTCGAACATCGCCATATACTATCTGCGGCCACGGTAGCGGATATTGATGCCCTGCTGGAAGTCAGAGGAGTGGTGATGCGCAGGTTGTCAGACGAGTGTCTGCCGGAGATAGAAATTCTCGAAGACCTGACCAGGCGGTTGGGCCGATCACGATATCGAAAGGAAGTCGGCCTGACGGAAAAGGCCGAGTAGTAGGGTGGGTGCTTTGCACCCACGCGGAAGATGGCTTCGGCGCGTTCACGCTTCGCTAAAGAACGTCCCATTGCTCCGCAGTCCGCGCGCGGTTTTATGGAGTGCAGAAGCCATGCTTCGCCTTTTCATCCGTTTCCTTCTCCTCCCAGGAGCAGGTGGGAAGCGACGGACCGCATTGCGGATCAGGGCTGACCGTTGCCCCCCTCACCCGTCGTTGCTTCGCAACGCCCCCCTCTCCCCCAGGGAGAGGGAAAGTTGTAGGGTGAGTGCTCCGTACCCGCGCGGAAACTATAAATTCACCCCGGAACCGGAAAAGCCTCGCACATCTCCAGAACCTGAGACTTGACCCTTGCTATCGTCGCCTCATCATCGCTGTTGGTCATGACTTCCCATATCAGGTCACTCAGCAGAATCATCTCCGGTTCGGTCATGCCGCGTGTGGTTATCGCCGGAGTTCCGATGCGAACGCCGCTGGGATCGTGCGGAGGGCGAGTGTCGAAGGGGATGACGTTCTTGTTGGCGGTTATGTTCGCCCTGTCCAGGGCGGCAGCCGCCTGCCCCCCTGAGATTCCCAACGGCAGGCAGTCAATCAGGAAAAGGTGATTGTCGGTCCCGCCGGAGACAATCTTCGCCCCCTTGTCGGCCAGGGATTCGCAAAGGACCTTGGCGTTGCGGACGATCTGCTCTGCGTAAATCTTGAACTCCGGCTCCATCGCCTCGCGGAAAGCTACGGCTTTGGCGGCGATGATGTGCATGAGCGGGCCGCCCTGCATGCCGGGAAAAATCGTCTTGTCTATCGCCGAGCCATATTCCGACTTGCAGAGGATGAAACCGCCGCGCGGGCCGCGCAACGTCTTATGCGTCGTGCTGGTCACGTAATCAGCGACGCAGACGGGATCGGGGTGAACCCCGGCGGCGACGAGTCCGGCGATGTGCGCAATGTCAACCATCAGGCGCGCGCCGACTTCATCGGCAATGGCGCGGAAACGATCGAATCGCAGTGTCCGTGGATATGAGCTTGCGCCGGCGACAATGATATTCGGGCGGAAGTCGCGGGCGATGTCGCGCAACTCGTCATAATCAATCTGTTCCGTCTCGCGGTTGACGCCGTAATGGCATATCTGGAAGAGGAGTCCGCTGAAGTTGTGCGAATGACCGTGAGTGAGGTGCCCGCCGTGGCGCAAGTCCATGGAAAGGATTTTGTCGCCGGGCTTCAGGAAGGAGAAATAAACGGCCATGTTCGCCTGCGAACCTGCATGTGGCTGCACGTTGGCGTGTTCGGCGCCGAAGAGTTTCTTCGCGCGGGATATAGCGAGGCTTTCGACCGAATCGGCAACCTGGCAACCCTCATACCAGCGATGGCGGGGGTAGCCTTCGGCGTATTTATCCGTAAGTTCCGAGGCCATCACCTGGCGGACATTGGGGCTGGAGTAATTTTCCGAGGCGATCAGCTCAATATGGGTGCGCTGCCGCTCGGCCTCGGCCCTCGTGAGTTGCCAGATTTCCGGATCGGAACTGCTCAGGCACTCGCGTCGCCTGTTTTCCAGCATTATCGAACAGGGCTTGCAGGCCCTCGAATCGCTTTCTGATGACATGCAGCTTTGCCTTCAACCGTCGGGTTACAGAGGAAAGAGAAAAGAATGATTGACGAAGATTACGATTCCCCCTGGAAAAAGTCAAGACGGCGGAACGAGCCGGCATTCCATTATCCTGCTACAAGTGGTAGCCAACAGGCAGTTGACCATACAATGGGTAGACTTTAAGATATGCCGTCATTACTCATCCATCATTGTTTGAATCAAGCAGGAAAATCCGATGCTTCTGAGCGTTGAGAAATACGAGCAGGATCGCAAAGCGAGACGTGAGCGTCTGGCAAAGTCGGCGCGGTTCGAGGAACCGGACCGCGTTCCGGTGGTCTTCGGGATCGGAACGAGCTACTTCGCGTGGCTTTTCGATTATCCGATAGACCGCGTCTACGACAATCCTGAATTGCAGGTCGAGGTCCACCTGAAAGGCATCGAATGGGAGTATGAATATCTGAAGGCAGATCATTGCACTCGGGGCGGGATTGGCTACGACGCCGGACCTGTGGGGGAGGCGATTGTGTTCGGAGCGGAGGTGGCGCATCCTGCCGGAACGTCGCCGCGCATCTGCCACATGTTCGACAGCGTGGCCGAGGCGGCGGAGAGCGCGATATTTATCCCACCGGCTGAGAACCGGCTGATGAAGAACCACTTCGAGAAACACGCGAAATACAATGAGACCGCCAGGAAAATGGGCGTAAAGCTGGGTCTGAACGAAACACCGACGGTCGGGATACATCCCCCGCTTTCGGCAGCGTGCGCGTTGGTCAGCCCGACGCTTGTCTACGAAGCGATGGTACTGGAACCTGAGATTATTCACAAACTGCTGGACAGGATGTACGAAGCGTTCGTCACATATTTCGATTACTTCAGGGACATCTACGGTTGGCCGAAGAAGGGGATCGGATTCGGACTTGCTGACGACAACATCAGCATGATATCTAACGATTACTTCCGCGAGTTCCAAATGCCTTACTACATGAAGTTCCGGGAGCGATACGGCGTGACGAGCTTTTATCTCCACACGGACGGACCGAACGATCAGCATTTCAAGTACCTGGCAAATGAAGTGAAACTGACCTCTATGGACATTGGCGGATGGAGTTCGCTTGAGAGGGCCGTTTCAGACATGAAGGGCAAGGTCTACATTCACGGCGGCTTGAACTGCCGCGATTTCTACGATCCTGACGGCATGAGCGAGGTAACGAAGAAGAAGGCGCTTGACGCGATCAGGCTTGCGGCGCCGGGAGGGGGATTCGAGCTGGCCATCGGCGGAGAGTGCTACGTGCGGGTCAGCCCGAAGGGGATCAGGCAGCTTGTCGAGTTTGTCGAGAAGCGCGGGAAATACCCGATTGATGTTTGACTGTAATGGGTCACTGACGGGCAGGCGGCCGTAATTTGGATTGCGGCAGTCTTGCTGCCGCCTTGCCGTTTCTCCCGGCTTGCCGGGGTTGGAACTGCCGGATTCAGCGAAGCGCAAGCAAGCGCGCGCAAAATGCGCGAACGCAACGACAAGGCGCAGGCAAGCCTGCGCACTCCAAGGTGACGCGCCCGCGACTGACCCCGTACGTTTGACTTGAATACGCTATTGACCTGAGAGGGCGGAATGGGTAAGGATTCCATAAGCAGGCATTCATATGAAGCGCCTGATGCAAAGCGACCTGAAGGATTTCAATGGATCGTCTGACCAGGAACACGATAAGGCTGATGTATCTGCTGGCCGGCACGGAGCGGGCATACGGCGATGCCGCGCGGTCGGAGATTTCGGCTGCGGCTGTCGCGAGAATCCTTCGCTGTTCGGAGGCCGACGCGACGGCGCAACTGGAGCGCATGACCGCGAGCGGATACCTGGCGGCGCGGGACGGCGCGGCGGGGATCGGCTACCTGCATTTCCTGCGGGATGCGGGGGACGCCGCGCAAACCGTCACAAGGCTTTACCGGTGCAAGTCGCCGGTCGGGTTGGCGGCGCTGCTGCCGCAGTGGACCAACAGCCAGGAAGGAATGCGCGAGCAACTGCGAGGTGGACTTTGTCCGGGATAAAGAAATACGAGGAAGATGTTGAACGGTTGAGCGCTCGCCCGCCGGATGCCGACCCGTCAGGCGGGAGCGCGGACGAAGGATGGCGCAGCGTGATGAAGCGCCTGATGGCAGAGCTTCAACTGGCCCTTGACGAGCGCGACAGGGCGGAGCAGTGCCTTTTCGTGATGAATCAGATGCTTGCGGATTATGAGGAGCAACATAAGGCAGCCGAAGCCCGGATTGTTGGGTTACAGGCGGAGCTTGAGAAGGCAAGGAAGGGCGCGGGGCGCAGGATGAGGTAAGACTCGGCCGTTGAACAAGAGCGTAAAGGGCGGAAAATGACATCACTTTCAAGGCAGATCGGCGTTCTGATTCTACTTGCCGCCGGCGTTCTGGGTTTGATAGCTTCGGCGACGCCGGCCCAGGACACCCAGCGCGGCATCTATGCTGTCACAAAGGGCGGGGAGAAGGTGCCCCTTTACAACGACTGCCGCGCCCTCGTCATCGGCGTTAGCGACTACAGCAACGGTTGGCCCGACCTGCCAAACGCCGTCAAGGACGCGCGGGAAGTCGCAGAGAAACTCCGCAAGCTCGGTTTCACAGTCTCGCTGGTCGAGAACCCGACCTCAAAGGAACTCAAGGACGCGCTCAACAAATTTATCTATGAGGACGGAAAAGAGCCTGATCGCGCCCTGTTCCTTTTCTTTGCCGGGCATGGGGATACCGAGGAACTGGCCGACGGGACGCGGCTCGGCTACATCATTCCCACAGACTGCCCGCTGCTGCGGGACGATCAAAGGGGGTTCGGCGACAAGGCTGTCGGGATGAACTACATCGAGACCCTGTCGCTCAAGGTCAAATCGCGCCATCTCCTTGCGGCATTTGACTCATGTTTTTCGGGATCGCTTTTCAACCTGACGCGGGAGGCCCCGACGGACATCACCGAAAAATGCTCCAAGCCCGTGCGACAATACATCACGGCCGGCCGGGAGGATGAAACGGTCCCGGACCGCAGCGTTTTCAAGCAGTGCATGCTTGACGCGCTGGACGGGGAGGCGGACCTGAACAAGGACAGATATGTCACCGGCTCGGAACTCGGCATGTATCTTGACGTAAAGGTCGTCAACTACAGCAAGGGCGGACAACACCCGCAGTATGGCAAGATCAATAACCCGAAACTCGACAAGGGGGATTTCGTATTCGCGCTTTCCGCAGAGGGAACAGTCGTCATGACGGCAAACCAGTCCAATTCTTCAGATGTTGCGGCAGCTGAAAAGCCGACAGCCCGCAAGCCTGAACCATCGAAGGCCCATTCCACAGAACTGGACAAGGAGTACCAGCGCATTCTCGGGGAAATGGAAACTATCAAAAAGGAACTCGAGAAGGACGTGGAGACCATAAAAGAATGAGGCTGATCGGCGTCAACGCGATGAGTCGGGTGATGCTTGCCTGGTTTTTCTTCCCGCCCCTTTTTCTGGTCGGTTGCCAGGCCCAGCGCGGGTTGATGACAAGAGAGCATCCGAGCGGGCCTGACGACAATTTCCGGCAACTATGCGCTCTCATGGGTTCGGACTCATCCGTTGGCGTATGGGATGCGGAAAAGGAGGCGCGCTTCGAGCGGCTGTCACAGCAGGCCGAGGCGCTGAATCCGGGAGGTCCGGAAGTTAAGCGGTTGAAGGAGGAATTCCAGCAACTGCTTGTTCTCAGGCGCGTGCGCCGGGAGCGCCAAAGAGGGGCATCGAAAGGCAACCTGCCTGAGAGTTTTGTCAACAGTGTCGGGATCACGATGAAGTTGATTCCGCCTGACGCTAACGCCGTCGTCGGATGGAAGCCTTTCTACATTGGCGTTTATGAGGTTACTGAGGCGCAATACGCGGCAGTAATGGGAAGCGGAGGATCATCAAGCCCGAAAAATAATGTGTCATGGAATGAGGCGACGGAGTTCTGCAAAAAACTTTCCCAGAAAGAGGGGCTGGAATACAACTTGCCCACGGAGGCCCAGTGGGAGTTTGGCTGCCGGGCCGGCACTACGACGAATTACTCCTTTGGAGATGGATGGAACGAGGGAGCCAGCCGGCAAGCCAATCCGTGGGGATTGTACGATATGCACGGCAACCTTTGGGAATGGTGTCAGGATTCTGTAGGTTCCTCTCGCGTGTTGCGGGGCGGGTCGTGGGACGGCTTCCCGGACTACTGTCGGTCGGCCTACCGCCTCGACCTCGATCCGTCGGGCGCGTACATCTACTTCTTCGGTTTTCGTGTCGTTGCCGTGTTGCGCCAGTAGTTTGTGGCCGCAGGCCCCATGGACTCTGGTTTCTCTGTTCTCTGATCTCTGATTACGCGGGCAAGGGTCATGCCCGCAGCCCGCGCCCGTTTTTTGGAGTGCTGTAGCCATGCTACAGCCTTGCCGTTGCGGGAAGCCACGCTTCCCGTGCGTCTTCCCGATGCGTAGTTGTAGTGTTTAGGGTTCTTTGAACCCTCGCGGACAGATCTCTTGCGGGTCACCGCGTCGCTCACGCCCCGCCCTACATGCTCCGAGTCCACAGGTTCAGGTAGGGCTAAAGTCGTGTTTCCCGTATCTTTTGTGAAACTATCCGGTGGGTGACGCTACGCTATCACCCGCCCTACATGGGTGTAATACGGCGGAAGGTCAGTTTTTCCGCGGCGCGGCCGTCGGGCATTTTATCGTCAACGTATTCGCTGCCGCCTCCCTCGCCGGTATCGTTTAGACGGGCATGCTCGGTCTGGATAAGCTCGCGTTCGTCGTAGAACTCTTTGACGCGTTTGGTCGCGCAGTTGAAGACTTCGGCTATTGATACGAGGCCGTCGCTATTCGCGTCGGCTCGCTTATCGAGAAATGACTCGACGAAACAATACGGGAAGACCGTCTCGCTCATCTCAGCAGTCGGCCGAGTGGCGCTGATAACAACGCGGTCCTTGCGGAGCATGGGCATCATGAAATAACCGCTGACAGGTGTTCCCAGAATGATGACCTGACGTGACGGCGGCAGCTTGTTGACGGCATCGGTCAATTCTTCAGGCGACATATCGGGACCGGGCAGATGCAGGCGAACGTCATGGCCGTCTGTGCCGGCGTGTCCGAAAATGAAGAGAAAAAAAAGGTCGTCAGGACGGAGAGCCTTCCCGGTGTCTTCGAGGACGGCGAGGATATCCGCCTTGGTCGAACGGGCGGAGACTATTGAGGAATCCGGGTCTTTTTCCTCGAAAAGGATTCGGACGTCTTCCGGTTTGAAGCCGAGTCTTTCGGTCAGGAGTTGCCGCGTCTGAATGGTTAATTTCCAGAAGCGGTCAAAATGAGCCTGATCGCCCGTTACTCCGCAGACGATGACCGCGCACGATTGCGGTTCGCGCGACGAATGTGCAATAGTCTGGGCATAAAGGCGCGTTCCGGTAAAAGCCGTTAGCGAAATTATGGCCGCCGCCAGGCAGGTCGCCAGGATTGTGCCGGTTCTGGACATTTGACGTGATTACATTATATCATGCCGGAAATGGCCGTGTTTGATGTTTGTCTGGAGTTTCCAGGTTCGGGCATCAGGGAGGTCAATGATGAACAAGGAACAGGCGAGGGAAAAGGCCGTATTCTGTCTGGTTGCTGGTCTCGGATTGGCAATCAGCCTTGCTGCAGGTTGTCAGTCGGTGCAGGGAGCATTGAACTCCCAGCAGGGAGGGACGGCGAAGACATCTCCGGCGCCGCAGGACAAGCAGACGGCTGAGGCAGACGTTGACGCGGCAAAGGCCGAGGCCGACGCGGCGGCTGCCAAGGCTAAAATGGACGTTGAATCGCAGGCGAAGGCCGCCGAAGCGGAAGCCGGCAAGACTGAAAAAGAGGCAAAGGAGATTGAGAAGGCCGCCATAGCCCAGAAGAAAGAGCAGGAAAAAGCCGCCGACAAGGTGGCTAAGGATGCCGAAAAGCAGGCAAAGGCACAGGAGAAGCTGGCTGAGGATAAGGGGCAGGGCAAGAAAGCCGGCATAGAGCGCAAGGCGGGCGCGCCCGCAGTTCCGCAGACGACTGTTCAAACGACATCCGGAGACGGCGGAGAAATCAGCATCGTATGCTGGAACGTGCGCGGTTATCCGGAGAACAAGCAGTCATGGCGCGAGTGGTTCACGGCGCAGCTTGATGCAATGAAGGCCGACGCAGTGTGCCTGCAGCGAATCGCCGGACCGACCGAGGCGAAACAGTTCAGCGAAATTGAGAAGAAATTCACGCAATCGGTTTTCAAGGATACGCCCAGCAACGACGACAACGCCATCTTCGCGGCAGGCGGGGTTGTGCTCAGCGAAGTTCCCGGACCCGCCGGATTTGAGCCGGCCCCGCAGACGGCTTTCATCAAGAAGGGCGGATTTGACGCCGTTGTGGTCAGCATCCAGATCACGAAGATGGATATGCAGGACGAAGCGACGCTGCGCGTCAAGGTCGCATCCTTGAAGGCGATTGACCCGGACATCATCATCTGCGGCACGTTTGCCATTCCGGAAGAACAGGTGCGTAAACTAGCCGCTTCAATGGGCATGGAGATCGCCGCCCGGAGCGGATCAGCCGCGACGATGCATGACGGGAAGACCCAGGATTACGTTCTTGTGTCATCCGATCTCGCAAAGGAAGAACTGGTCAAGTGTGAGACGCCGGTTTATGCTGAGAAGGATTTGAAGCTGGCGCAGCTTGTGTCCGATCATCTGCCGATCCGGATGGTTTTCAGGACGGATGCGAAGTTCGCGGACAAACGTTGATAGGCGTTTGTTTTCTGGGAATGATCTTGCGCAAGTCAAGCCCGCAAAGGGTGTCTGGTCTGCCCTTTGTTTACACGTCCTGAATAATTTCGCCTTGCATCGTCCCGCGTTTTAAAAGACGAGATAATCCTTTCGCCAGTCCGTCAAGCCTTTCAGACTTAGCCTCGCCGGGATGGGTGCAGATGTTTTCTATCCCGGGAACGTGGCGATTGATCAGTTCCAGAAATTCCCGGACAGTCATCTCAGCGCCTTGCTTCATGCCCAGGCATGCCATCAATCTTGCGTCGAGGCTGTCGTTATAATGTTGTTTCGATAAATGCGGTTGAACCTGCCGCAAGACATCATTGCACAGTCCGTCTTTACCAAGGTGACTGCATGGGCGGCATATTTCATCCGCGCCGATGACGAACCTTGCTTTCCAATCAATTCCTGCCAGAGTCTTGGATGCGACGACGTGGACATTATGCCCGTATGGGTGAGGCGTAAAATCATGACCGTGACCTATGCTCGTAACGATATCGAGAAGATGATGCGGCCTTAGATCCACCACGGCGGCCTCCTCATATCAAGCCCTGCCGCAGAATCACGCCTTGAACGCCCCTGACGTCACGCCCTGCATGAAAGGTTTTGTGGCGTAGACGAACAGGATGAGCAAGGGGATACTGGAAAGTATGTACGCCGCGAACATGGTCGAGAAGTTTGACGCCACCTGACTCTGTCCCATCAGATACAGTCCGGATGCGACGACATGGTACTTCGCGTCCGAATTCGTGATGAACGGCCAGAGGAAGTTGTTCCACGTGCCCAGGATTGTGATGACCATGACGACTGCGACCACCTGCTTGGACAGCGGGAGGACGATGTGCCAGTAGAGATCGAAGTATCCCGCGCCGTCCAGCCGCGCCGACTCGAAAAGCGCCTCCGGCAGACCGTCGAAGAAACCCTTGAACAGGAAAATGGCGAAGACCTGTCCGCCGGCGATGGACGGAAGGATCAGTACCCAGTATGAATTCAACATGCCCAGACGCTTGACCAGCAGGAAGCTGGGCACGAGGGTAAGAACGTGCGGGATCATCATGAAGCTCAGGATGATCAGGAATAAGAATCTGTTTCCGGGGAATTTGTAACGCGAGAAGATGTAGCCCGATATCGAACCGATGGTCACAACGCCCAACATTGTGATTATGCAGACGAAGATTGTGTTGACCATGTAGGGGCGCAGGACTAACCAACTGTAGCGATACCCTTTTGTCGTTTCCTTCCAGAGATGGCTCATGGCTTCATCGTATGGCACTTTTCGGGCGGGCACGTCGGCGGCCCGGACGGATTCGGTTTTCTCCGAGTCCGTTGGCATCTTGAGCATGATCAGGTCATCCTTGTTCTGCATGTGCCATATGGTGAATCGCGTCATGTCGCGTATGCAGTTCGGGAAACCGAAGAAGGCGTGATAGATTTCCGTATTCGAGCGCAACGAGTTGTTGACGACGAAAACGAAGGGGAGCATCGTCAGAAAAAGTATGCTGAAGAGGATTGAATGGATGACGATGTCCTGCCGCTTTCGATGTTTCATTTCGCAGCCTGGAGGTCTTCGGAAGACTTGAAGTATTTGAGATTGACGATGGTCAGCGCCAGGATAATAACGAAGAGGAAGACGCCGATTGCGCAGGCGTAGCCCATGCGCTGGAAGCTGAAGGCGTTGAAGTACATCCAGAGGCCGGGGACCATGGACCTGAAGCCCGGGCCGCCGCGCGTAAGGATGAACATGCCCTGAAAGCCCTGTACCCCGCCGATGATCGTCAGGATGACCATGAGCTTGATCTGGCTAAGAACTAGAGGAACGTCAATGAGCATGAACTTGCGGAATCCGGTCGCGCCGTCCAATTGCGCCGCTTCGTGAACACTGTCCGGGATGCTGGCCAGACCCGCATAATAAATAAGGATGTTGACGCCGCTGGCAAAGGGGAAACCAATGCAGGAAACGGCATAAAGCACGGTATCTGGATTGGAAAGCCATCCGCGTGTAAGGTCTTCTTGCCCGATAAGTCTGAGAGTTTCGTTGACTAAACCGGAATCGCTATAGATCATCCCGCCCCAGATCATCATTACAGCCACGCCCGGGACGACGATGGGAATGAGGAAAAGGATGCGATAGATGTAACGTGCCTTCTCAGAAGAGAGGGAGAAGATTAGCTTGGCGGTTCCGAGAGGAAATACGATGGTTATCACAACGCCTATAAACGTCAGAATAAACATGTTGTAGAAGCTGGGCAGCAGGGTCGGATCGGAGAGATATTCCTGGTAATTGGCGATGCCTATCCATGTCGCCTCGCCGCCGATTTCATACCGATAGAAGGATGCGGCGAACGCCCACACGAAAGGGACGAGGCAAAACACCGCCAGCAGCGCGAACGTTGGCGCGACTAGGGCGTAACACGCGCTGTTGCGAACGATGGTCTGTAGCCTGCTTTGCTTCATCCGAGGAATGTCTTTAAGCGGTCCTGCACAAGGGCGGCTTTCAACCTGCCTCTACCGCGCATCCGGCGGCAGCGCCTTCATCCCGGCGCGGGCCGGCGCGAGTTCCTGCCATCTCTTTTCAAACGGAGCGAAGTCAATCTTCTTGCGTCGAACAATTGTATCAATGGCCATGTCAAGGTCCTTCTGCATCCAATCCAGGTATTCCTCAAGACTGATGCCATCATTCAGGTATAGGTCGAGCATCCGGTACATGATCTCGTTGAAGTTCATGTCGAACGTGTAAGTCCACTTCGTTGTTGTATAACGCCGCGCCAGGATTTCATCAAAGGGCAAAAGCTCCTTGTGCGGCTCCACTCCCTTAACGTTGGGAAGGAAAGCCATGCACTCGTTCACAACGATGTCTATATTCTTCGGGGTGTGGAGAAATTGCAGAAACGCCATGACCCGTTTGAGCCTTTCAGACGTTTCCTGATTGCCGGTGTCCTTGAAGGCGGAGTTTGTGACAGTAAGCTGCACTGCTGAACCGCCTATCACGCACTGCTCAATTCCGCAGCAGAGGGGGTGGAACTCTCGTGTCATGGGGGGAGGGTAAAACACGCCCCATTCGAAGTCCAGGTCCGGATCGCGGGCAAGCTTGTTCACCGTCCAACTGCCGTCCCATAACATCGCACCCTTCTGCGTGACGAAAAGTTTCATCATGTCCGCGGACGAAATGTCCTTATTGAAATATTTTCGCCAGTCCTTTAAAACCTGCCAGTGAGCAACATACCTCGGATCGTTTTTGGTGAAGAATCCTTTGCTTCGCAGAAATGCAATCTCGTCCCAGTCGAAGTATCCGTCCAGATACTGCTCCCGGATCGGATCTTTGATAATGTCCACTCCAGGCAGTATTTCGGCATAAAACTGATCGAAAGTCAGATCCACTCCCCAATCTACAATATTGCCGACATATGCCAGCATGGGAATGAAACCGGCATCTTTAAGCTTTTGTTGGAGGGCGAGGAATTCGATCCAGTCTTTGGGCGGTTCCAGCGAGAGCTTGCGGAAGATATCCTTGTTATAAAAGAAACCTGTTTCAACCATATCCGTCGAGATGCAATACATTTTACCGTCAGGGGCTGCCTTGCCGCGGCTGATGGCCTGATACTTGAAGACGTCCCACCACTGAACGCTGCCAGGTTGGCCCTTCTCAATGAAGGGATTGGGAGCCTCCAGATAGGGATCGAGGGCGACGTACCAGCCTTTCTGAGTGTCCTGCCAGACATCCTCGACGTTGACGTTCAGAATGTCCGGGGCCTGGCCGGCGGAAAGCTGCGTGACCAGCCATTCTCTTACGCCGGGGACTCCGACGAATTCAATGAATGTGTCCGGATAAAGTTTCTCAAAATCTTCGGCGACTATGTTCAGCCCCTGAAGCGGCTTCCCGACGTTCATCGGCATCAAGCCGGGCAGGTAGAATCCAGGGGCGACCTTTATGACGTATTTGTAACGGGCAGGATTCGTGCATTCCCTGCCGACCTTGGGAGCCTTTGCGTCGGTGGATTTGCGGGGCCACAACGCCCAGACCGAAAAGATCAGGACGAAGACCAGCGAAGCATTCCGCAATGTAAGCAGGGACTTCATTCAATGATGCCAAACAGTAATCGGCCCGTACCCTTTGAAACAACAGGGCAGGGGAAGACATTTCTCAATCAGAGCGCACAATATCCGGGACGGCGGGGTTAAAGTCAACGCAAGGTTTGATTTCAATTTGCAAGCCGCCTCTCGCAAATCCGGATAAATTGACAGTCCGACGCCGCCTGACTATGATCCGCGTATGTGAGGCGGCAATGGCGGTCAAAACAATCTTGCCTTAGGATCATAGGGAACTGAAATCATGGCTATGTGCATGAGGGAAGGATGCGCCTGGGAAGCGATCTGGGGCGCAAAGTATTGCGCTACTCACCTTGAGGAGGCGGGGGAGGAAACGGTCCGGGAGTGGCGCAGTTATCTCCAGCAGAACGCGCAGAAGATGGAAAAGGCCAGTCTGACCGGCGCGCCGCTTGACGGGATAAACCTGAAGGGCGCGAACCTGAGGGCGGCAAATCTCTTCGGGGCCAAGCTCAACAGGGCCGACCTGGAATCGGCGAATCTTCAAGGGGCAAGGTTGACCGGGGCGTCGTTAAAGGGAACCATGCTGGCTCGTGCTGATCTCTCGGACGCGAAAATGCGCGGGACGGACCTTGACAAGGCGGACCTCAGCAGGGCGGTACTCAAAGGCGCGGAGCTATACGCCGCAAAACTTCGCGCGGCGCGCATGGTCGGGGCTGATCTCTCGGATTGCGATTTGCGGGAGGCCAAGCTCGAAGGCGCGGACATGCGAAAGGCCAGGCTGGAGCATGCTATGCTTGGCGAAGCCAAAATGCAACACGTTGACCTTACGGGCGCGATCCTGGACGGGTGTGACCTGAGCAAGGCCAATCTGCGGGACGCCGACCTCACGGCTATCAGTTTCACGCGATACGTCAGGCTCCCGAAATCCGTGCAGGCCACGCTGCTACGCTTTGCGCTGGCGTGGGGGGGCGGCTCCGGATCGAAGTTTGGGGCGTTGTTGATGTTTGCGATCCTGCCTGTCTTCCTGGCGGCGATTCCTTTCGTAATAATGAAAATGTTGGGCGCGGCAGGCATCCCGATCTGGGCTTATGTCGCCGTGCCGATATGGCCGATGCTGGTCCTCGCAGGGTACGCGGCATTATATCCTACACCTCGAAAGCCGGAGGACATGAAGGCGCTGGCAGTGAAACATATGGTTGACAAGGCGTCTTCAGTTGCGGAAAAGACAAAAGGCGGCGGTGAACCCAATGGATTGCAGGGGGAAAAACGCGAGGGTTTTGGCAAGCGATGGGCAAAGAGAATTCTTTACCCGACCGTTTGGAACGGGGCAGTCGTGGACGCGCTTGGTCCGTGCGATCCGCTTGAATTGCGCTACATCAAGGACCAGAGTTTTCTTGAGGCGTCACTGACTCACTCGCTGGGGAATCGCTGGAAAAAGTTCTGGATGTTCATATGGGGGCTTTCGTGCGGCTATGGAGACAACATCTGGCTGTGGGTCTTCTGGTCCATCCTTTGCGCTGCGAGCTTCGGAACAACATACGTCATGGCAGGCCCGGTTCTAATCGGTTCCGCCTCCGCATGGACCTCCAATACGATAACTCCTCTGTATTTCAGTCTGGTTACGCTAGCAACGGTTGGTTACGGTGATGTCACGCCTTCCACGGCGATTGGACAGGTCGTGGTTTCAATGGAAATTGTGCTGGGTTACCTGATGCTGGGCGGGTTGATTTCGCTTCTGGCCAATAAGCTGGCGAGGATGGCGTGAGGGGGATAGGGCTTATTCCTCCTTGCCCTTTTCGGTCATGCATTCGAAATTCAGCGCGCTTCTCTCAGCCATGCGCAGCGCGCCGCGGATATTGTCTATACGCTCGAAATTCCGTTCGAGCTTGCAGACCAGGTCGCGGTCGGACTCGTTGAATTCCTCCGCGTCAAGGTCTTTCAGCAACACCTTAAGGTCCCTGATTGTGCTGATGTCGCCTTTAATCCTCTTCTGGAAGTCGGCGATGAACTGCTCCATCCGGGCCATTACCTTGTTGAGGTCTTGCTGTGGCATTTTAAACTCCGACCCAGCTATGGCGTAGCGCAAAATTGCGACAACGTGTTTATGCAGACACTAAGCGTATGAAGAGAGATTACACAAATAAGGCGTCTGCAATCAAGCGATCAGATGCCTTCCTGTCTGGTTTTAACGGAGAAGGCGGAATTCATCATGCCACTTTCTGAGGCTTGCTTTTCCTCTCTCGCTATCGCTAACATGCTCCGCCATTGGCGATGTGTCCGTTTCGGAGGGTTCTCGGCAGGAATTCATTCGGAATAATGAACGCGGTTGCAGACAGTGCGAATGGCGGCTTCTCACGGTTTATCGCAAACCACGCGTGGAAGCTGTTTCTCCTCGCAGTGTTTGCCTTTCTGGCCGCGTTTCTCGTTTACCCGCTGATTTACTGCTTCCGGGCGGCTTTTGTCCTCAACGGCAGTCTCTCGCTGTTCCATTTCAGCACGGTCTTCTCCAACCCGAAGATGCTGGGGGCCGTGTGGCGGAGCCTGGCGATTGCGACGGCTACGACGGTCTGCACCTTTGCCGTAACGTTGCCGGCGGCGCATCTCTTCACGCGATACAGATTCCGGGGCAAGACCTTCCTGAACAGCCTTCTTCTCCTGCCGATGATCATGCCGCCATTCGTCGGGGCCATCGGCATTATGCAGTTGCTCTCCCGCTACGGGAGTCTGAACATCCTGCTGGTCGAGAAACTTCATCTTCTGGATCAGGGCATTGACCTGACGAAGATGGGGATGTGGGCGGTGGTCGCGCTGGAGGTTCTGCACCTTTACCCGATAATGTTCCTGAATCTGGCGGCGGCAATGGGCAACGTTGACCCGACGCTTGAGGATGCGGCCCGCAATCTGGGCGATTCCGGTTTCAGCCTGTTCCGGCGGGTGACGTTCCCGCTCATGATGCCGGGATTCTTCGCCGGCGCTTCGATCGTGTTCATCTGGGCGCTCACGGACCTCGGAACTCCGCTGATTCTCGATTATCCCGACGTCCTGCCGATGTACATCTTCCGGCGGGTGTCCGACATCAACGACAATCCCGGAGCCTACGCGCTGGTCATATTCGTTCTGGTCCTCACCGGCGCGCTCTTCTACGTGTCCAACCGTTACGCCGGGAAGCGGCAGTATGCCATGATCGTCAAGGGCGGGGTCGGCTCGAATGAGAAGCCGCTTGGCAGGTTAGGAACCATTGCGGCATGGTTGGGAGTGGGCGCGCTGTTGCTGGTCGCCGTGCTTCCGCATATCAGCGTCATCCTGGTCTCGATACAGGACAAGTGGTTCATGACCGTGCTGCCGGAGTCGGTGACTCTCAGGCACTACCGCACGGCCCTCGGGCACAAGCTCACGCTGCCGAGTATTCGCAACAGCATGCTCTACAGCAGTCTCAGCACGATTGTAGATATTGTGCTGGGGGTGGGGATAGCGTATCTGCTGGTCAGGAAGAAGTTCGCCGGCTCGCGCGTTCTTGATGCGATAGTGATGCTGCCGCTTGCGATACCGGGTCTGGTGCTTGCCTTCGGTTACGTCGCGTCTTACACGAATACCCCGCTTGATCCCTTCGTTGATCCGACGGCTCTTCTCGTCGCCAGTTACGCGGTCAGACGCCTGCCTTACATGGTCCGGGCGGCGTATGCGGGATTCCAGCAGGTGAGCGCGGGATATGAGGAGGCGAGTTTCAACCTCGGCGCTTCAACTATGCGAACTATGCGCAAGGTGACAATCCCGCTGGTGATGGCGAACCTGATGGCGGGGACGATACTGTGCTTCTCTTTTTCAATGCTGGAGGTCAGCAACAGCCTGATTCTGGCGTTCAAAGAGGAGTTCTTCCCGATTACAAGAGCGATATATCAGGTGATGCCGAGGCTGGCGGACGGGCCTTACGTGGCCAGCGCGATGGGGACGTGGGCGATGGTGTTTCTGGGGCTGTGCCTTATGATCGCCGCGACGCTGATAGGGCGGAAGATGGGCGAACTGTTCCGGACCGCGGGATAACGGTTCCCCGTGTCCGGCATTCAGCCTTTGCATCTTGTGAAAAATTATTGAGGGTAATTGCCTTCCTTGCGCCAGACGTCGAGGATCAGTTCGTACCTGTCCAGCCTCATGCCCGTGAAGACGCAGTTGCTTGTTGAGAACACGTATCCGCCGCCGGGCATCCCGTGCCTCAGGCAATATCGCGCCGACTCGATAACCTCTTCATCGGTCCCGGTGGTAAGCAGGCCGCAATTGACGTTGCCGACTAGGGCCACTCGGTCGCCTATGCGGTGCTTGACTTCGGCAATATCCACGCCGCCCTGCGGGTCAATCGAGTGCAGTGCGTGCGGTTCGCACTGGGCAAGCTGATCGAGTATGGGCATAATATTACCGTCAGTGTGCTTTATGACGTAGAAACCCATATCCCTTTCAGCTTTGATTAGGCGGGCGAGATAAGGGGTGACGACCTCGCCGAACATTGCCGGGCTGAGAAACGGGCCGGTGTTGAAGCAATAGTCAGCGCAGAGCGCGAATCCGTCAAGCCCGCCGTGTTTCTTCAGCCTTTCGCAGCGCGCAATCTGGTCGTCAACCATTTTGCCTGCCTGACGCTTGGCGTCGTCGAGGTTCTCATAGAGCCACGCGCACCAGTCCATCATGTGATCCCCGCCGGGTATGGAATATGTGGCGTCGCCATGGAGCATCAGGAAAAACTTATCCCCGGACTTGTCCCGCACGATGTCAATCAGGCGAAGCGTTTCCTCCTCGCTGCCGGGGTTGGGATGCAGGAAGATTGCGCTGTGTTCGAATCGTTCCGCGGTCATGATAAACACGTCGGCCAGATCGTTGCGATGCAGTTGGCGCTCGGTTTCGGTCATCTGATGCCACTGTCCGAAGGAACGCTGGCTTGGATGGAGCTTGCCGAAGGCCTCCATGGTCAGGAAGAAGACAAGCTCGAAGTGGGGGCAGCGTCCGGTAATGGGGCGGTGCTCCAATGTCGCAATGAGGCGTTCTCGCGGGGTCATCATCAGCGTCCTGCTCCTGAAAAAGGTTCGGCTCACGCTTCATGCGTGAGCCGAATGACGATATGCAGATTGCCGGATGCGAAAGTCACTGTTTCTTTTCGGCGGCTCCTAGATGGGCCGCTTCTTCGCCGAGTTTCCGTGAAAGCCGCGTGTATGGCGCCAGCATCGTCTCATCATAGACGCCGGGGCCAAGCCCGAAGATCGAAGGCCACCAGAACACGAAAGCCCATGTGCGGATTTCGTTTAGCTTAGAGCCGGCCGTATATTCCGTGATCCATTCTCCTTCCGGGCTGGTAATCTCGTAACTCGCCTCGCATTCAGTCGTAGTGAAGCCGGGGAATATGCCCAGCGTGAGCCAGTGAATCCAGTAGGTGGACGCCCGGTTGACCGACTGTCTGACGCGCAGGTTCACGATCAGGTCCGGCTTCTCGCCTTCGGCTGCAATGTTGAATCGGCGGGTTTCGATCAGTTCTTTCTCGGCCCGGAGCTCGTATCGCCTGACTTCGGGAGACTTTGCATGAACCGGCTGCCCGTCTAGGATGACGGACTTTGACCTGATCTCCACCGTCACCCGCTTTGGGGATGTTTCAATCGTGCTGGCGGCGAGTTTGCGGATGTCGTCGCGGTCGTCCACCGGATAGTAAAGCGTGCATCCGGTGAATGCGGACAATACGGCAATGCACATTACCCCCAGCGCCGATTTATGGTTTGAACAGACTGTCATTGAACGCGCCTCCTTTTGAAATGGTTGCGACGGAAAGATGCCGCATCGTTCGACCGTAGGGAATGATATGCCCCGGAGTTCGCCCATGTCAAGCACAAGCATTGGCCACGATATCCGGAAGCAAACCGGAAAACGGCATGACGCGGAATATTGTTAATATGATTGAAGCAGATTAGAATACCCAGCCATGACCCATGGAGAGGAACTTTGCAGAAGATGCGGGAAATGCTGCCGCGAGAAGTTGATCGTCGCCGACGTGATCTTTGCGACCCCCATAATGTGCGGATGGTACGATCGGGAGACGGGACTTTGCCGTGTTTATGACCGTCGGCATGAGGTCAATCCCGACTGTCTGGACAGGGATGCCGCAGCAACGCGCGGAGTGTTTCCGGCGGATTGTCCCTATGTTCAGAACATCAAGGGATACGTTGCCCCGATCGAGGGCGTGGTTGATGCCGGATTGCTGGCAATGGTTGACGGCGGCTTGATCACCGACGAGGAGCGACTGCGCCAGGAGGTGGTGAAACGGATGACGCGAATGGGGATGCGGATTCCCAGGTCGCTGACAATCCCTCCACATTTCCGCAGGCATTGAGAGACTGTCGGCGTAATGCTATTATCACTTTGTTCTTGGATTTTCAATAATGCCGGGAATCAATCACTGCGGCTGGTGAAACAGCGCATTCGGATCAGATGAAACCGTCAGAGACCAGCGAGCTTGCCCGTGTTACCGAACCCAAACCCGTTGTTTCCAGGGATTATTTATGGCTTGTCCTCACGGTCTTGCTGGGAGGCCTTACGCTCCTCCCGTCATTTGCCTACATTGATTATCCGACTAATGACCGTGGCAGAGACCTTTATACGGCCATGCTGGCGATGGACGCAAAGCTGCCCTACAAGGATTTCGACTGGCCGTACGGTCCGGCGATGCCTTTCTATTACGCCGCGTGGTACAGGATTTTGGGCGTCAACATGCTCGCCTACGAGACGGGGGAGACGGTCCTTGTGATGTTGTGTTGCGCGGGGATGTTCATGTTGGGTAGGGAACTCCTTGGCGGGGCAGGGGGATTTGCTCTTTCCATGCTCTGGCTATGCACTGCGCCCATCCATCACATGTCGCACACCGGAAATCATATAGGCGGAATCCTTCTGATCATTCTGGCGTTGATATCGTTTGTGCGATTGCTGAGGTTCGACGCAAGCATTTTGCGAACCAAAGGGGAGTCGTCCGATTCGCCCGAAATGGGGCGGGAGTTGGTAAAGATGTCGGTCTTTCTTGGATTGCTTTGCCTGGTGAAACTGAATATAGGCGTCGCGCTCGCCGCCGGAATGTTCGGATCGCTGTTCATTCAGGACGCGCTGGTCCTCAAATCTGCGGGAAATCTTGATATGGAACGCATTCTCTGCGGCATGAAATCGAGCGTTCTATCAATGGCGCTTTTTATCGGGATCATCTGCATCGTCTATATTCCTCTTGTGGCGTCAATGCCCCGGGCGGCAATAGGGAGATGCTTCCCGTGGATGGGGGGATATCACAATCTTTACAGCGGTTTCGATGAATCGCTGGTCCGGGAGATTTCCGAGTTTGCAAATGACGCGGCCATGGTTCCCGTCACGCAGCTTGCGGCAAAATCTTTTAAATTCTTCCGCGCGATGGAATGGTTTGCCGCGCTGGCTGCTCTTCTTGCATGGTTACTTGTGGCGTCATTAAAACCGGCGCGGGGAGCGAAGTCGGGCGCTTCGACACGGCTTCCGGCCTCTCTGATTTTGCTCATGTTTGTTGTGGCGCACGAATACCTGACCGCCGGATCGTGGTATTCGCTTGGATTCTTTGCCGGCCCGATCATGACCGCCGGTTTCGCGGCTGGCGTGGCATATTTCGCCGGGCGGGTGATTCCCAGAGAACTGCTTGACCAGCGGCAGAGAAGCAGGATTGGCGCAGTCGCCATGTCCTCCGCCGGGCTTGTTCTCTGCTGGGTCGCAAGGGAACAATCCGAGCTTTACGTCGGCGAAATATCAAAAACCAATGCTGGGTGGGAGTATCTGAGCCATCCGCGCGGAGGCGTGTGGCACATGCGCATGCCAAGCGATCCGACAAGCTGGGCCAATACCGTTCTTTACACGGCCCGACGGATCGAGGCTGAAACCATGCCAGGCGAAGCGATATTTGTTGGCCCGATGGATAGCATATACTTATTTCTTGCTGACAGGCCCAGCGTATGCAGGCTTGTTGACTTCTCCGGTTATCAGAACGTGTCCGAGGCGGAAGAAAACGCGATAATTGAAGCGATGGAAGCGCAGAATGTCCGTTGCGCGGTCTGGACGAATACCAGTGTCTGGATCAAGGGCGCGTCGGAGCGTTTCGGCGATTCGCATTGCCGCAAGCTCGGTGAATACATCAGAAATTACTTCCCAATCACGGCATCATACGGATTCACTCAAGGTTACGGCTTGAGTTATATGATGCATGGAACTACGGTAAGAATGAGGGGGGGCGAAGGGCCGAAGGCGGAGCCGTGGCGAGGGGACGATGGAACAGCGCTGAGAATGCTGGTTCAGGCAAGACGCGCTGGAGCAGGTTTGAAGAAATGACAATCGGGACCGACAAGAAAGGCGGCGTCGGATGGTCGAAGTGGGACATTCCCGCTGCGCTGTGTCTTGCCGTCCTGACCTTCATGTCGCTGGAAATGCAGTTTGCCAGGACTTTTTATTCGACAGGCGACCGCGGACGCGATCTGTATACCGCTCTGCTGGTGATGAGGGGGCAGGTTCCATACATTGACTTCGACTGGCCATACGGCCCGATCATGCCATTCTACTACTCAGTGTTCTATCGCCTTTTCGGTGTGAGCATTTTGTCGTTTGAGATCGGCGAGAATGTTCTGCGCTTCCTATGCGCAATGGCTGTCTACTGGATGGCGCGCGGCGCGTTGCGGACGGGGGGAGCCTTGGCCGTCGGATCGTTCTTTCAGGCTCTGATGCCGATGGCTTACACGACCGCCAACCATGTAGGCGGGGTGTTGAGTTCCGTCGTCGCCATGGGATTCTTCATCAGGTTTTTAAACGGATGCGGGTCTCGCGGATTCAATCTCTATGGAGGAGCAATAAGCCTGGTCCTGCTGTCGCTTGTAAAGCTGAATATGGGGGCCGCTTTCGCCGGCGCTTTTGCAATTGTCGTCTTCGCGCTCCAACAGACCGGAAGGCTCGATGGCGCAAGGTCAATGCGCCCGCGCGAAACCGTCAGAGCGCTGTTGATACTCGGCATTCCGGTCTTCACAGTCTACGCCATACTACTGGCTCTGACCCCGCCGGAGTCAATTCCGATCTGCTTCCCATACCTGCCCGGTTATCACCTTCAGTACCCGCCGATAATGGAACGACTGCGCTTTGAGCTTGAGACCGTGAGCGTCATTTTTGGGAAACAGCCTATTGTGAATTTCGTGGCCCAGGTCCTGCTTGCATTTAGGACGATCATGTTGTTCCTCGTGTTGATCGTGTGCGGCATTTTCCTTATCTTCGAATGGAAAAAGAGCGACTTCCGGGACGGCGGCGGGGCTGCGATTCTCTTCGGGTATGTCGCGCTGCTGGCCGGGGCGCACGAGTTCCTCCTCGCCGGATCGTGGTACAGCATGTCCTACTGGTGCACGCCGGCGTGGGCTTTCCTAACCGTCTTTACCGTTGCGCGATTGGGGGAGTATCTCAACAGGCGCACGCGGCAGGAACATCTCTTTACAAGACTCAACGTGCTGTCGGCGGTTGTCTTTTCCATCGCTTCCGCCGTCGTGATGTTTGTGGGAGTGAAGTCCTACACGCAGACCGTCGAGTGGGAAAAGGTAGATCACCCGCGCGGCGGCGTTTGGCGTCAGCGTCAGAAAGGGGAGTTGAGCAGTTGGGCGCAGACGGTGACGGCGACGGCGCGGGCCATCGAGGAACTTACGCAGCCGGGGGAGCCGATTCTTGTGGTTCCGTTCGAGCCGATATATCTGTTTCTTGCTGACCGTCCGCAGGCGTGCCGTCTGATGGATTTCTCAGGATATCAGCAGCTTGATACCGCCGCCCAGGAGCGCGTGATACGGCAATTGGAGGAAAAGAACGTCAGGCTTGTCGTCTGGGCCAACACCATCATGGTAATCAACGGCAAGATGGACGAGTTCGGGGGGACGAGTTGCGCGAGGCTTGGGGATTATATCAGGCGGCGATATTTCACACGGCCGGAACTGCGCTTTGGGGAGAAGACGCAACCGGGCTACGGGGTGTTGAATCACGGAACGAAGATCCTGATCCGCGAAGACCAGGGACAGCCGCGACAGGCGGGGCAATGATTCTACGAGAGCGATCCGGACGCGCTTCATGCGGCCGCGCCGCAACACGCAATTGCCCCTGTGATTACGTAATTGGGATGCCTATTCCTTGTTTTCCTGGCGTGCTCCGCCGAGGTATCCGGCGTCGCGCAATTGTCGTTCCTGAAAACCGCTGTCAATCTCGATGACGTTTGGGGCGTCGGGCAGTTTCTCGTCAGTCCGGCGGATGGGATGGGATTTCAGATAATCGTCCGAAATCGCCCCGCGAATGACATCACCGTCCATGTAACCGGGGATGGGTTGGCCGAGAAGATAGAGGATTGTGGGCGCAATATCGCCAATCCAGGCGTCGGCGGTTTTACCCTTGGCAATGGGGCCGCCGTAGGCGATGTAAAAGCCTTCGGGAATCTCTGTGGAACCGACGTCCTTCGACGTTTTCTCAAATCCGGTCGGGCGGGAAGCGCTTGCGTAATAACCCTCTTTCGGAATTGCGACAACATCCGGGCCGGAGCGTGCATACGGCCCCTGATAAAGTTCGTTTGCGGTATGGACGGATGCAAAGGGCGATTCCGTCTCGCCGGGGAGCTTGTAATTCCTGATCTGCTCCGCCAGTTTCTTTCGGACATCGAGCAGCACGTCGGCAGGGATATCGTTTTTATCACCGTTGACAGGACAAAGCTCGAAATATGCGCCATAGGTGGACCAAGGTCGAATGACAAAGCCATCCAATGACTCTCCCAACTCCGATAACATGTCATTCACGTTCACGAACCGGTCGCATCCGCGCTCAAGACGCGTTGAAACAATCAATAGTAGATCATTCACTGAAAGCATCTGAAGCACATCGTTAAAGTGTTGGTCGCGAAGGTTCGCGCAAACCGATGATGTGTCAGAATGTGGAAATTCAGATAAGTCATTTCTAGGGTACCAGAATAGACAGACTATCTTAGTCATTGGACGGCGATATGCCTCTCTCACTATGGACATTTCCTGGATTCTGGAACCGGGAAAGTCGGTTGTCATTGTCGTTGCATACCCAATACTGTCTGCCATGCCAATATTAGGGAAAGGTATCCAAGTAAAGAATGACTCTCCCCCGTCTCTTGTCAGGAGTTTATTCAATAGCGGAGTCTTTGACTCTCCGCATACTTGGGTTAACTCGTAACCTGTTGCGCTTTTCCGCCAACCGCGTCTGGCCGCAAATACTCCGTGCTTGCCTGGGTTAACACCGGTAAGCGCTGTGTTCCATTCGGATTCCTTGTTGACGGGCAAGACCACTTTCATGCGGCCATGTGTTCCTTCACGCATTATTTTATTCAGTGTCGGCCACCTGTCGTCCTGCGATGTTCGCATAAGGAAATCAAAGGGCACATAGTCTACTCCTACGATAAGGACCTTGGGCCTGAGTTGCCGAAAGTAAGCGCCAATGATCGCTATTGCAACAGCAACAACAAACACTGCGATTACAGTCGTCCCCCACGTTTTAATCTTTGCTACCTTCATTCCGCTTCTATTATCTCTATTTCCATCGCCCCCCCGACCGCCAGAATCGGGCTGCAAAGCTCCATCGGCATGGGGCCGTGAAGCTCAGACCGGGCGAAGGCTATGTGCGTCGCGTCAACCGGGAATCCTTCCGGGGGGATGACGGCGGCGTCAATCGCCACCCACTGCCCGATGTAGACCTCGGTCCACAGGTGATAGACGAAGGCTCCGCATGGAAAGTTCCCGGATTTACAATCATCAGGTCTCAGGTAGACAAGCCCGGCCACGACGCGGCTGGGAATCCCAAGCGCCCTTGCCAGCGCCGCGCAGAGAACGCCGTGCTCCGTGCAGTCGCCCTCCGACTGCTTGAGCGTCTCCAGCGCCGATGCAAAACCCACGTCAAGCCCCTTGGTCTTGACTGTCGCTCTGACCCATGCTTCGATTGCGCGGGCCGCGTCCATGCAATCCTTCGCGCCGACGGTCGCCTGTGCGGCGGCCTGAACGACCGCAGGATCATCAATCTCAAGAAGCGGCGAAGCGGCCAGATATTCCTTCAGCTCCCCGGCAGGTAGTTTGCAGGGGAAAGGAATGCTCGCTGCTGGGCGGGACAGCGCGATCTCGATGATTACTTCGCCGTCGCCCCCCTTGGCCACCGTCTGGCCGACGCCTTCGGGAAAATCGGGCAGTTTCGCGCCGTCCTTCGCGCGGATACGATATTGCGCCTTGCATACGCGCCGGGGATCGCTTAGAAGCCGGTCGGCGGGAACATATGTCGAAACCATGAGTTCCGCCGGCTCGTCCATGGATTTCGCAAGCGTTTCATTGGTTCGCAGCAGTTTCAGCCCCAGAAATCCGCCGGTGTCGTTGCGCCACATCACGCCGTCATCGTCATACCAACTGACCATTGTGATGCCCTTGAACCCCTCGCTAGTCATCTCGGCGCGATGGAGTCTGCGCTTGCCGCCTAGAATTTCAACCTCGGCGTCCCCCTTGTAGGCAACCTGCGCGCGTAGCGGACGGGTGTGGTCAACCTCCGGCATCCAAGCGAAGAATTCCATCTGTTGCCCGGGTTGATAGCCGGATTCGCGGGCGCGTTTGTCGAGCCAGTAGGGGCAGCGCCCCTGTTCTGTAATCGCGCGTTTCTGGAAGACCGGTTCGGGTGAAGACCCGGAATAGGAAAGCAGGTCGCCGTTCACGATTTTTCCAATAATGTAGCGTTTTGATCTCGGCTCCTCGATTGCTACGTTGAAGCTGATCAGATTGCCGTTTTCGTCCTCGACGACGCGGCTTTCCTGCACGATGTTCAGAGTGGTCGCGCCGCGTTTGATGGTGAGATTCTGCGTTGTGCGCGTTTCAAAGGTCCGTCGCCCATCGGCAACGGCGGAAGAAACCGTGGAGCGAACCCATCCGGCCTTGCGGCCCATGATGTAGACGGACAGCCAGTCCTCCCGGATTACGGAATCCGCGCCGGACTGGACGGTTTGTGCTTGCACGAGGAGTCCCCCGAAGGCGAGGAAGACCGCTCCGGCGAGAAGGGCGTGTTTGCCTTTCATTGTGTGAAGCGTTCTGCTATGCGGGTTGGAAGGCGCGTAAAAACTTGCGACATCCGATGATTTCAATTATCGCGGCGGAACGAAGGTATGTCAATCAAACGGGCGCGGCACAACGCCTCAAAGAGCCAAAGCAAACATCGCATACGGTGTCTACTTCCCGTGCGCGTTTTCGGGATTGAAGACCTTCTCGCCGACTGTCTCAAGCTCGCCGGTCTGGAGATTGTAGCGGCGGAAATAGCACGTCTTGTATCCGGCGTGGCAGGCTGCGACCTTCTGCTCAACCTTGATGACCAGCGAATTACCCTCGCAATCCAAGAGGACTTCGCATACGAGTTGTATATGCTCGCTCGTTTCGCCTTTCATCATAAGACGTCCCTTAGAACGGCGGAAAACGTGGACCTTGCCGGTCTCAAGGGTGAGTCTCAGCGCGTCGGTATTCATGTAGCAAAGAGTGAGCGTCTGCCCGTCGGCGGCGTCAACAATGACTGCGGGGATGAGTCCATCCTTATTGAATTTGACCAGATCGAAGATTCTCATGGGTGTTTCCGCCAGAGGCGTTTGAACGTGAGTCAACGCGGGATTTAGACATTTTTTGTTTGGTGGGTTCAAGTTGAGTTTGAACCTGCCTGACACGAATTGTGTCAGGCGATGCTGACGATGTCCAGTCTCTTTCCGTAGCGATCAAGAACGCGGCGCCGCAGAACTGAGTGTTCCGGCAGGGCAAGCCGGGGGTCGGAAGCAACCAGCGCGAAGGCGTCGCGACGGGCGGTCTCCATAATTTCACGGTCATCAACAATGTTGCCGATTAGGAATTCCGGCAGTCCGGACTGGCGCGTGCCCAGGAACTCGCCTGGACCGCGCAGTCGCAGGTCCTCCTCGGCGATCTTGAAACCGTCATTCGTCTTCGTGAGCGTCCGAAGGCGCGCAGCGGCATCCGGCCCCGCGCTTTCCGCCAGCAGGATGCAGTATGAAGGGAACTGCGCCCGACCGACGCGCCCGCGCAGTTGATGAAGCTGCGCCAGGCCGAGTCGCTCAGCATGATTGATGACCATGACTGTCGCGTTCGGAACGTCAATGCCGACTTCGATGACCGTCGTCGCAACCATCACGTCGTAGTTGCGCTTGCGGAACTGCTCCATGACGGCGTCCTTCTGCTCCTGCTTCATGCGCCCGTGCAGGAGGCAGACGCGGGCGGAAGCCAGAGGACCGGACTGCAGGCGTTCTGCTTCGCTCGTCGCGCCCTTAATGTCGAGCTTGTCGCTCTCGTCAATGACGGGATATACGACGAATGCCTGATGTCCTTGCGCGACCTGCTGGCGGATGGCCTCCCATGCGCGGTCCTCCTCGGACGAATCAAACAGCAACGTGCGAACGGGAGCGCGCCCCGGCGGCATCTCATCAATGATGGAAACGTCAACCTCGCCGTAAAGCGTCAGAGCGAGAGTGCGCGGTATGGGGGTGGCGGTCAGCAGAAGAACATCCGGCGCAGGACCTTTCCGTCCTAGATTGTGGCGTTGGGCGACGCCAAAGCGATGCTGCTCGTCAATCACGATAAGACCCAGATTCTTGAATTCCACGTCTTCCTGGATCAAGGCATGTGTGCCGACGATGAGATCAACGTCGCCGTTGAGGATTGCGTCAAGGTTCTGCTTGCGCTCGGAGGCGGACTGACTGCCGGTCAAGAGCATGAGCCGGACCTGGGCGGATTCGAGCAGACGGCGAAGGAAAAGAAAATGCTGTTCGGCCAGGATTTCCGTCGGGGCCATGACGGCAACCTGCCGGCCCTTTGCCCTTTCCGCCAGCGCGGCCAGCATGGCGTATGCCGCAACGAGTGTTTTGCCGCAACCGACGTCGCCCTGAAGCAGGCGGCTCATGGGATGATCGGAGCGCATATCGTCTGCGATCTCGCGCACGGCCCTCTCCTGCGCGGCGGTGGGTGTGAAGGGGAAGCGCGCACGAATGCGCTTGTCAACGTTCGGTCCGATGCGGAAGGATATTCCGGACGCCAGACCGGTGATGCGTTTTCTTACGGCCATGGCAGTCTGGAAGACAAAAAACTCGTCGTAGATCAGGCGTCGCCTGGCCGTGTCGCCGGCCTCGATGGTTGGTGGGGCATGGACTGTCTTGAGCGCTTCCTGGACGGGCAGGAGGTTATTGGCCTGCCGCACGGATGCGGGGACGACTTCCTCTACAAGGTTGGCGTAGGTTTGAGCAGCGGGAATGATGATGCGGCATAGCTCTCCCTGCCGCAGGCCTTCGGTAAGGGGATAGATCGGGACGATTGCTCGGAATTTGTCCAGACCCTCGTCGGTTTCTGCGGTTGTGAAGGTCGGATTGACCATCTGGAGCCAGCGATAGCAGCCGACCTTGCCGTAGAGGATGATGCGGTGTCCGCGAATCAGACGCTTGTAGAGATGTTCCGAAGCGTTGAACCATACCGCGGTGATCTGCTCCGTTTCGTCGCGGACGAAGGCCTCAATGCGCGATTTGGAGCCGTAGCGCGGACCTTTCCATTGCGTGGCGATGATGGTGCCGCGAACGACGGCGTTTTCGTCCACGTTTAGCCGGCATATGGGGGTTACGTCGCAGCGATCCTCGTACCTGAGCGGCGAATAATAGAGAAGGTCCTCAAGCGTCAGAATCCCGCAACGCTCAAGGAGCTTGAATCGCTTGGGGCCGACGCCTTTGACATATTGGACGGAGGTTCCAAGTCCGATCTCGGCAATCGGCGGCTTGTGATCGGGAGTCCCTCCGGCGGGTTTGCGTTTTACGCCGTCAGCCAACGCTTCAGTCTCCTGCATGTCAGACATGGGAAAATACCGGAACGCATGCAATTCTCCTATGCTCCCTTCATCGCCTCCCGCGTCGGATGCAGGGCGTCATTGAGGTCTGCATTGCGCCGCTTTGCCAGGAACCAATGGATTATCCCGTATCCCGCGAAAATCGCTACTGCCGCGCATGCCGCCCGCAAGCTCTCGCCGTGTCCCGGTTTGTCGAAGAGCGGCCACCGGATGGCAAGCACGATCGGGATTGGAATCCAGTAAAGAAGCTTTTCCATTTTCGACGCTCGCTCGTGCGCGGATTGGATCAGAGCGCCTGAGAAGGCATTGGCCAGATGCCCGGATAACATCCATCCAAGCCATGTCCGGCCCACAGGAATAGCGATCAGGGGAATAAGGGCAGCCAGCCTTGCCCGCCAGCCGGGAGATCGCCTGTCGCATAATCCTTCGCAAATCGCCTGCGCCATGAAGGAACACATCGAAAGCGCAGCGGGGACGTCGTACAGAAATGAAACCCATCGCTTCGACGACCAGTAGACGTTTTCGCGATACGCCCACTGCCAGAACGCGCATAGCGCGATGGTTCCTGCCGCAGCCAGCACAAGTTGAAGCCTGCGATTGGCTGCAGGCAGATCAGCTTTCTCGGCAATTGACGCCATAATCCCTGCAACTCCGAATAGAAATTATCATTCGGACTGTTTGTGATGGAACGAAGCATAGGGCGCGGCATGTGCCGTGCCCTGCCGGAATTCACATCGAAAATGCTCTCTTTTTCCGCCTGGCTTGACACCCGGACGCAGCGACCTTACGCTAACCGCGAACCGCGTCAGCAGTCAAGGGGAGACGACGTGCCTCAAATCCTGATGAAAGGCATCAGAAAATCGTTCGGCGAGGTTTCCGTCCTTCATGGAGTGGACTTGGAACTTCGCGCGGGGAACACTCTCGCTCTTGTCGGTGAAAACGGGGCTGGAAAGAGCACGCTGATCAAAGTTCTTGCCGGGGTCTATCCGGATTATGGGGGGGAGATCGAGCTTGACGGCAAACCTTTGCGGATGGACTCGCCACGGACATCAGAGAACGCGGGGGTGGCCGTTATCTTTCAGGAACTGAGTCTCGTGCCGCCGATGACGGTTGCGGAAAACATATTTCTTGGTAGAGAACCGTTTGGCAGACTTCGGCTTGTTAATCGTGGCAAGATGGCGGCGGAGGCGGAAAGATTACTCGGGGAACTTGGTATACACATTTCACCGGAAAAGCCTGTTGAACTCCTCAGCATGGCTGAGCGACAGATGGTCGAGATAGCGAAAGCCTTGTCGCGCAAGGTGCGCTTTCTGATTATGGACGAGCCGACAAGCACTTTGCCGGAAGAAGACGTGGAAAGACTCTTTACGCTAATGGATAAGCTTCGTGTTTCTGGCGTTGGACTGCTTTACGTATCCCATAAACTTGAGGAAATATACCGGGTGGCAGACCGGATCACCGTCCTGCGCGACGGGGCGCTGGTCGGCACAGCAACCCCGCAGGAACTCCCGCCGGCAATGATGATAAAGTGGATGGTGGGGCGGGAGATTGACCAGTTCCTGCCGAAACATCAGGGCGTTCCCGGCGAGCCGGTCCTGAGCGTCAGAAACATGAGGCTCCACGATCCGGTTGCCGACAGATATCTGGTTGATGATGTTTCATTCACGGTCAAGGCAGGGGAGATTGTCGGGCTGGCGGGATTGCGTGGCGCGGGAAACAACGAGGTGCTGGGCGCGATCTTCGGACGTTATGGGAATCGCGCCTCCGGAGCGCTTGAGATCTGCGGAAGGGCAGTCGCAATCAGCGCTCCCCGGGCAGCGCTTGAAGCCGGGATTGCCTATCTGAGCAACGACCGCAAGGAGGCCGGGATTGTCCCCCCCATGTCGGTCTTGCACAACATGACTCTTGGAAGCCTGAAAGCCCTGACGCGCCCGGTAATCCTGACCCGGCGTCGAGAGATGGAGGCCGGACGGGAGTTATACGAACAACTGTCGGTCAGGGCGCCCTCGATTGATACCCCGGTTGAGAACCTGAGCGGCGGCAATCAGCAGAAGGCTTTGCTGGGAAGGTGGCTGATGCGAAAACCGCGCGTTCTGCTGCTTGATGAGCCGACACGCGGAATTGACGTCGGGGCGAAGGCTGAAATCTATCGCCTCATGAACGAGTTGGCGGAGCAGGGGCTTGGCATTGTTTTCACGAGCACGGAGTTGCAGGAGTTGCTTGCCCTGAGCGACCGGATTCTTGTCATGCACCGCGGGAAACTGAGCAGGGAACTGAGTCGTGAAGAAGCGACACAGGAAAACGTCACTGAGGCGGCAATGCAAGTCTCAACGACAGGATAGAACAGGCCAACCGATGACGAGGTAAAGTCCGACATGAAAGAGGGATCGGCAGAAAAGGAACGTAATGCGCTGGCGGCGAGGGTCAAGAGTTGGACCGACCGCTACAGGGGCGTTCTAGCCCTTGTCGCGGTAGTGCTATTGGGCTGCATATTTTCCCCGGAAAACTATCGCTCGGACTGGCCACTGTTTTTGACGCTCGACACGCAACTTGACGTGCTTTTTGAATACTCCGAGGTGGGAATACTTGCTACCGGCATGACGCTGGTCATCCTGACTGGTGGAATTGATCTTTCTGTTGGGTCGGTGCTGGGCATGTCCGCCACGCTGTTTTCGCTGATGGTTGTCGCATATGGCTTGCCGGTGGCAGTTGCGCTTCCGGCGGCTGTTCTGGCCGGGGCTGTAGCCGGTTGCCTGTGCGGTGGGCTTATAGCCAAGACTAAGATGCAGCCTTTCGTGGCGACGCTGGCGATGATGGCCGCTGCTCGCGGCATGGCGAAGCTGATATCCGGTGGGATCAAGGTTCAACCCGGCGCGCGGGAGTGGTACGCGGTGCAGAGTGGAACGCCGGCGTTCTTTGAGACAATGACCTCGGCGCTGCCAGGAATCCCGGTGCAGCCTGTTACGCTCCTGTTCGTCTTCACGCTTGTTTTCATGTGGCTGGTCGTGAAATACACTCGCTTCGGGCGGCATCTTTATGCGATCGGTGGAAGCGAGGAGGCGGCGCGGCTGTCCGGCATCAGGATCGGACTGACGAAGGTGGCTGCATACGGACTTTGCGGGTTGTTCGCCGGACTTGCAGGAGTCTGTAATGCATCGCGGATGACGCTCGGCGATCCAGAAGCCGGCTCAACGTATGAACTTGACGCTATCGCGGCAGTTGTCATAGGCGGAACAAGCCTGATGGGCGGCAGAGGCAACATGCTGCTGACGCTTCTTGGAACGTTGATAATCGGTTACATTAATAAGATTCTGAGCCTGAACGCCGTGCCTGAGCACTATCGCCTGCTGGCGAAAGGAGCTATCATAGTCGCCGCAGTGCTCATTCAACAGAAACGACGCGACTAACGGGAGGACTTACGATGAAGACGACCTTCAGGGCGATTGCCGCGATTCTTGTGGTTGCAAGTCTTGTTCTCATAACCTCGTGCAAGAGACAGCAGCCTTCCGCTGGCGGCGGAAGCGGAGCCGGCGCCGGTTCCGGGGGAGGGAAGGGCGGTGGAACCGGACACAAGGAGCAGTGGGTGATCGGCATGTCTCAATGCAACCTGGGCGAACCCTGGCGCGTTCAGATGAATGAGGACATAAAGAAGGCTGCGGCGGAACATCCCAGGATCAAGCTTATACTCAAGGATGCCCAGAACAAATCCGAAGCGCAGCAGGCGCAGACAAAGGAGTTCATCTCCCAGGGCGTTGACCTGATTATCATCAGCCCGAAGGAGGCCCGCCCGCTGACCCAGCCCGTTGCTGATGCGATTGACAAGGGGATTCCTGTCATCGTTCTGGACCGCAAGGTTGAGGGCGACAAGTACACGTGCTTCATCGGAGCTGACAACGTCAAGATCGGGCGGGAAGCCGGGAAACATCTCGTGAAGTTGCTTGGCGGGAAGGGCAATGTCGTCGAACTAAAGGGACTGATGACCAGCACCCCGGGGCAGGAGCGGCATAATGGCTTCATGGAAGGCCTAGCAGGTTCGGAGTTGAAGATCGTCTTCGACGCGGATTGCCAGTGGCTGGAGCCGAACGCGAGTAAGGAGATGAATTCCGCCTTGTCCCGATTGGAAAAGATTGACGCCGTCTACGCGCACAACGATCCATCCGCTCACGGGGCTTTCCTCGCCGCTAAGCAGGAAGGGAAGGGACGCGAGAAGACGATTAAATTCATCGGCATTGACGCGCTTCCGCACGAGGGCGTGCGCTATGTGAAGGAGGGCATAATGACAGCAACCTTCCAGTATCCCACCGGCGGGAAAGAAGCGATTGACGTTGCGATGAAGATTCTGAAGGGCGAAAAGGTTGAGAAAAATATCACGCTTGGGACGATGATTTACACAGCGGAAAACGTGGAGAAGGGCGGAGAGACAATACAGTAGCCTCAATCGAGCGAGTAAGAAGTCACCTTGTTTGGCGGACGTGGCGACAAGTGCGAAAGGCATTCGGCAGATCGAAACTGGCCGGATTTCACAAGCGCGTGGAATCCGGCAAGCGGCTCAACCGCGACGAAGCCGTGGCGATGGCGGCGGCGCGGGAGCTTTTTCCGCCGGCCGAGATGGCCGGCCTGATCCGCGACCGTTTCAACGGAAACGGGGTCTACGTTTCCAGAAACGCCGAGATCGCTCTGTGCAACATCTGCCGATATGAGTGCAAATTCTGCTCTTTCCGTCGCACGAAGGGAGAGACGGGAGCCTTTGATCTCAAACCTTCGCGAGTCGTCAACGAAGTGAAACACGCAGTATCAGCGGGAGCAAGGCATGTGCGGCTTGTCGGAGCCGTTTCAGCGTCGCGTAAAATCGAAGCATATGAATCGCTGTTGAAGCGAATCAAGGCGATTGCTCCCGAGTTATGCATCGAAGCGTGTTCGCCGCCTGAAATCATCGCCATGTCGGAAGCCTCCGGGAAGACTTCCGCCGAAGCTCTTATCCGTTTGAAGGAAGCAGGTCTTGGAATTGTCTCCGGTCTTGGCGCGGACGTGTTCGCCAAGGGATTTCGTGACGCCAATTGTCCGGATAAACCCGGCGCCGCGCAGTGGCGGGAGGTTATGGCTGACGCCTCCAGGATCGGGCTTCCATGCGCGGCAACCATCCTCTACGGATTCGGCGAGCGGACGGAGCAGTTAGTTGACCACCTCATAGAATTGCGAAAGCTTCAGGAGCGGACGCGCAACATCCTGTCCCTGACGCCGATCCCGTATGTCGGACCTTCAGGAGTTGCTAACGATCCTTTCCTGCACCTGCGGATGATTTCGCTCTGCCGCACAATCCTGGCCAATGTCGCGCACATTCAGATTCCTTTCAGACTGCTGGGCGGGACTGTTTCGCAGATGGGCATTGTTTTCGGAGCCGACGCGCTGGACGTTTCATTCGGGACAACATTTTCCGGGAATGTAGCAACTTTTCCTGATGCGCGCGATGGCGACGGCGATGATGTTTACATTGCGCGACTTATAGCAGCGATTGGCCGCAGGCTTGTTGAAAACGATGGCTTGTTCGATAAAAGCGGTCCGGTTCGCGCAGAACGCTTAGATCAATCAGAGGAAGAAGATCCCAAAACCATTGCCGATGATACTGGCGCGGAAGAACATAATGATGCGCCAGATGCGTCAGCCGACGATCAACCTGCCGTTCCAGACGAAAGCAACTCTGAGGATGAAGGTGATGCTCAGCCGGAGCCGAATGGAGATAACCAATGAAAAAGACAGGACTTATTACGAGCATGGCGATTTTTACTGCATTAGTTTTCTGCGCAGTGATTGGCGCGCAGGACAATGCGCCGGAACCGGAGCGGGAACGCGACCATGGCAGGGGACCGCAGGTTATGCTCCAGCGCATGGCGCAGATGCGGATGCCCATGCGCGGGGTGATCGAGAACCCCAGCCCTCAGTTGAAGGAGGCGCTGGACGAGCGCATAAGCCTTGCGCTTGAGGAAGTGCCGCTTATGGACGCGCTGGAGAAGGTCCGACAGGAAACCGAGTTAAACATTGTCCTCGGCCCGGAACTGCACAAGGACCCGAAGGGCAATCCCGTGTGGCTGACCGTGAAAGACGTCTCTGTCGGCAACGTCCTTCGCATAATGGCCGCCGCCTGCGAACTGGAGCTTGTGATTGACGGAGACATAGTCCTCTTCAAAATGCCCCCTGAGCGAAAGATTGCCGAAGACCGGGCCAATGGAGACATCAAGGTCGCCTATACGGCAGGCGGCATGACGATTGAGATATCCGGAAGAAAGAATATGCTGCCGGAATGGATGCTTGACCAGATGATTGACGGCCTTGCCGCCAAACTCAAACTCCAGCCTCCGCCTGAGGAAGAAAAGAAGTAGGGAAGCCGGTTCTGGATATGGGCAAAGACGGATACACAACGATCCCCGCCGGAACCAAGGTTGGGAATTATATTGTCGAGGAAATGATCGGCGCGGGTTCGATGGCAGTCGTCTTCAGAGGACGGCATAAGGAAACCGGACAGGAAGCGGCTATAAAAGTTTTCCCGCACCGCCTGCTTGAGAATCAAGCCTACATCGTTCATTTTCATAACGAATCCCGCACGCTGGCGCTCTTCGATCATCCCAACATCGTGAAGCATTACGAGCACGGCCAGTGGGAGGGGACGGGATACTACGCGATGGAATACGTGGGTGGACCGTCGCTGCGCGAGGAGATTGCGAAGGGCATGTGTTCCCGGCAGATAGTCCGCGTGGCGCGGCACGTCTGCGCTGCGCTGGACTGCATGCATTCGATGGGATATGTGCATCGAGACATAAAGACGGGAAATATCCTGATCAGTGCGGACGGGGAGGCGAAATTGAGCGATTTCGGGCTAGCACGTTCAATGCGCGAGGGGGCGGAACGGGGGCAACCCAGGCTGGGCGCATTCAAGCGGATAGGCAGCAGGGGTTACATGGCCCCGGAACAGTTGATGGATCCGGGGTGCGCGGACGCAAGGAGCGATCTTTACTCTCTGGGACTTGTTCTCTATGAAATGCTAGTTGGGAAGAAGCCTGAAGACCTTAATCCCCCGCCGCCGGGCGGTATATGTCCTTCCGCCGATCCGCGCTTTGATCGCATTGTAGCAAAGCTGCTTCAATCCAACCGCGACAAGCGCTATCAATCCGCGCTGCTTGCGCACGATGATTTGCAGATTCTTGAGGCATCGCTTGAACCTCTGGAGTTGTGCCCAAAGTGTGGAGCGGAAGTTCCGACCATGATTGCCAGATGCAGGCGATGCGAGAAGGACCTGAGCGGATTCTTCGGAAAATGCGAGAGTTGCGGCGCGGCAGTGAGAAAATCGGCAAAAGATTGCGCAAGGTGTGGAAAATCCCTTAGAAAATAAAGACCACAGTTCAATATGAGCGAAACAGAATGGGACAGACATTTAGCCGGATGACCTACTTCGAATTCAATTTGGAAAGCCCGTGAGTCGCCGTGAAGCGCATCATCGGCCCGAAAAGTTCCGCCCCCCGATTCAATAACGCCGGATCGGACGCTCTCGGATGTGCCGGGATTTCACAATAATCCTCCTTCTTGAACCCGCCGTCCGGCGGAAAATGCATGGCCCCCCTGAGGCGATTCGGTATTTCAATCCGCTGCCACTTCATTGTCTCAATGAACGTCTGCCCGACCGGATCATATTCAATAGTGCGAAGAATAATGGCGCTCTGATGCACATGCACTAATTTGAAAGCCGGCGCGGGATTGGGTCCGAGGGCCGGGCAAACAAGATGGCGGATTCCGTTCTGTGAGAAATCAAGATCAACGTGAATGTGACCGCAGAAGGCGGCAAAAACGTTTCCCGATCCCTCAAGTTTGCGCCTCATCTTGTCCGCGTCAAGGTATGCCGGCGGAAGCATGGTTTCATGCTGGAAGAAGATTGTCGGGCGTTCTGCGTTCCTGGCAAGGTCGCCGTCAAGCCAGCGCCATGTGCTGTCCTCGTAGACGGCGCATCCCTCGACTCCGTATGCGCATCGGTCGGCTGCAAACATGACGAAGTGAAGTCCGCCGTAGTTGAAACTGAACTGGAACGCGCCGAATACCTTCTCGAAATCCGGAGGCCAGTCGTCGCCGGGGATTACCACGGCCGGACTGGCAAGATTTTCCTTCAAGTATTCCTTGAAGAATAACTGCCTCTGAAGAGTGACCGGCGGCACGACGCCATCAACCTCTTTGCCGGGAGCATAGGCGTTGTTATCGCCTGTGAAGACAACGAAATCCGGTTTGTATGAATCGGCAAGGCGGAACGCCCGCTGGATGAATTCGAGCCGGGAACCGTCCAGGTGAAGATCGGACATCCAGATGAAAGTGAAGAATGGTTTCTGCGATATCTCGGCCCAGCGCGGCTCGGCGGGAAGAGGCTTTACTTCGAAGGCCTTTGCTACTCGATATGCGTCGGATTGAGTATATGGGCGGTTCTGTGACAAAACGGATTCGCCATAAGCGCAGAACGCAAAAGTGACAATTTGCAAGATGAGTATGCGTTTCATTTCAAGTTTCATCATACCATGATGCGCTTGTTACTGAAATCTTTGAGTGTATTCCGGCATGCTGATTTGCCATCAGATCGGAACGACACAATTGAGTCAATCCGGAATAGAGAGTATCATCACTAAAGAAGTGATCATCGAAACAAAAGACTCGTGTTTGAGAGCTTCATGCGCGCAATGTCCCCGGAAGCAGATGCTTCAGGTAACGAAGCGTTCCTGTATCGTGTCGACATTTCTCCAATGACAAAGGCGCCGCATTTTTTTGTCGGGAGTGGGATCAAATGATGATTTACTGCCAATTCCGAAGAAAAGCGTTTTGTGCGAACTTGTTCATTATGTCGCTCATTATCGTATCCGTCTGGAAAACTTCACTCGCTCAGGATGCCGCCAAGCCAGTCGAATTTTACGAAGACTTTACGGATGAGAACGCGCTTGATGCCGTTAACCGCTGGGATTCCAACGGTTTCTGGTGGGTTGAGGGCGGCAGGCTGTGCTCCAGTTCCCCCGGCAAGACATTTGTTGTCGCTTCATGCGCCCCGATGGGAAGCGTTCAGACAATTGAGGCCGCTCTGACCATTGAGAAGCCATTGGGCAATGAATGGAAAGTGGCCGGGATTGCGCTTTATCGCGACGATGCGAACTACTTTCACCTCGCGCTGGTGGAAGCCCCCAACGACGCTAAATCCAATGCCGGCCATTTTATTGAACTGACGGAATGTCTGGACGGACGGTGGCTCGCTGACAAGGAGGGGGAAACCGCCCTGCAGTCCGTCAACAGCGGGGATCAGGACTTCAAGTGGGAATACAATCACCCATACCGCCTTCGCATTGAGCACGACAAACTGGGTATCAAAGCAACCGTTGCCGAAGTTGACGGAACCATGCGGGCAATCAAGCAAGTGCTATTTGCGGAGAAAAAGGCCGTCAGAATCGGAAGGGCGGCGCTCGATTGCGGTGCGTTTGAGGCGTCATTCGACGACGTGCTTGTCCGCGTTGCGACTCCGGAACCGGAGCCGGAGAGGAAAGAAATGAACATCCCTCCAGTCCCAAATGATCTCGGCTCTAACGTTATTACCGCAAAAGGGACCGGCTTCTTCCGGGTTGAAGAGATTGATGGTCGGTGGTGGGTGATCACTCCGTCGGGCAGGGGCTTCTACATGCTGGGAACCGATCATGCAAGTTACTATGCGCACTGGTGCGAGAAACTCGGATATGCACCTTACTCGCGCAACATGGAGAAACTGCACGGTTCAGAGGAAAAATGGGCAGCGCAGACACTGGACAGGTTGAAGGCATGGGGTTTCAACTGCCTTGCCGCAAACAACTCCCCGAAAATGCGTCATCAGGGTCTTCCGCATATGGAATTCATCGCCTTGGGAACCGCGTTTGCAGGCATTGATGCGCTCTGTCCCAAGGTCCATTGGACGGGTTTCCCGAACGTCTTTTCCCCACGGTGGGAGACCTATTGCCGGGCCACCGCCAGGCAAAGTTGCGGCAGATTGAAGGATGATCCCTGGCTTCTGGGCTACTTTCTCGATAACGAGCTTGAGTGGTACGGTAAGTGGGGAGAGCACAAACTGCGACTGCTTGGAGAGGCGATCCGACTTGAGGCGGGAAATCCAGCCAAGACAGCCGCCGTTGAAATGCTGAAGGGGAAGTATCCGGAGATCGTGCGATTGAATGAGGCATGGGGAACCGGATACGAGTCCTGGGCGGCTTTTGAGAACAGTATCATCCCTCCATCCACAATTAATCCCGGCATCGAGGCTGATTGCGACGCATTT
This sequence comes from Planctomycetota bacterium, assembly GCA_022711755.1. Taxonomy (GTDB): domain Bacteria; phylum Planctomycetota; class Brocadiia; order SM23-32; family JAKLEA01; genus JAKLEA01. The sequence continues at coordinate 279,871 of JAKLEA010000001.1, read as the reverse complement.
ACCCGGATTGTCGCGGAACGGTATTTCAAGGTGACGACAGAGGCCACTCGCGCAGCCGATCCGAATCACATGATCCTGGGTTGCCGCTTCGCGGGGGATGCGCCGGATGTATGGGACATTGCGGGAAAGTATTGTGACATCGTAAGCGTCAATACCTACCGTCAGATTGATCTAAAGACCTGTGAAATAATTGATTATGACAAGGATATGATGCGATGGCATGAAAAGAGCGGGCGCCCGTTGATGATAACCGAATGGAGCTATCCGGCCTACGACAGCGGACTGCCATGTCTTCACGGCGCAGGACAGAGGGTTCAGACGCAGACGGAACGTTCAAAAGCGTTCAGAATCTTTCAGAGCTATCTGCTAACCCGGCCTTTTGTAGTCGGTTCGGATTTCTTCATGTGGGTTGATGAACCGGCGCTCGGTATTGCCAGCACGTTTCCGGAGGACTCCAACTACGGACTGGTCAAGGAAAACGGCGAGCCGTATCAACTTCTGACACAAGCGGCGACTGAAATACACGGGCAGGTCTATATGGCGCATGCCGGAAAACTGCCCGAATTGAGCCTGAGCCTGAATGAAAATCAGCGATGTATAAATGTGACTAACCGTGGCGATGCGTCTGCCGAAGTCATCATTAGGAAAACTATTGATGGGTTGTCCACCGACGAAACAAACAAGCTCATGCCTGGAGCAACCTCATCGCTGAATATCGCCTGGCCCGAGGAGGAGGGAGTTCATGAGATCCTGGCGGAATTGGATCCCGACCTGCGAATGGTTCATGAGGACTATAAAAAGTTAACAATTCGCCATACTTACAGCCGATTGCCGGAAAAGTGGGTTCACGGGGCGAACACCAGGATGACGGTCGGCATTTTCCCCGCGCCAGAATCCACTCCAAATATGGGAAAAAGATGCGGGGTAATTGAAGTACGGATGCCTGACCCATGGCGGGAAATTACCGTGAAATCTGTACAGATTCTCGGTCCGGATGGCCTGATTGGGGAACCTGAGCATTGGCAGTTGGAATCCTTTGATGATGAGACCGTTTTGTCTGTCGCAGGTCTGCCCTTGGAATCTGGAAAACCGGTCACGCTCATAATCTCAGGCGCAAGTGGAACCAAGCAGCAGCACATACAGACCGGTACCCGAAAACATGATAAGGAAGATAATAAAACAAATGCAGCAATCGAACTAAAAAAGTCCGGCCCTGCTTCCTTTCTCATTACAACCGGCGATCTTGAATGTTCACATGAGCCAGGAACCGCCAAACTGCTGAGCTTCATACGGTATAAGGGAACGATGATTGGAGATCTCGGTTTCCTTTTGCACCAGAAGCTTGAACAGGACCTTTGGGTACCGCCGGACACTGCCTCCGTTGAGCGGATGCAATCAGGTCCTGCTTCCGCTACTGTTGATATCCGCCTGTCAGCAAGAGCGGGCGGGAGAGCAGTCACAAAGGTCAATGAGAATGGGACTTATAGCCATCAAGGCGCTATGCAACGCGGATATCACGCGCTGGTCAGGTTAAGGTTCTTCGCAGGTTCATCATATTTCAATGCCAGACTCATGGAATTGAAGAACGCAGACCATGCCCCGCTGCCATGCGCCGCATATTTTTTCTACCCCGGCAGTTGCATTGGCGGAAAGAGCCAGGATGATGAGCCTGTGAATGCCGGTGGACAAACGTCGTATTGGCGAGACACAGCCGCCTGCATTGCTTACGGCGCAATAGCAGATGACACATCCAAATTCAGAATGCAATTCTGGGTGGACAACGGCGGGAACCAGCATCCTGATATTTCAAGGAACATTGATCAGATTCTAATGACGGGAGATATTATCGCTGGACACCAGCCAACCGCCTTTTTCTATATTCTCGACGGTTCCTCTCCAGAAGGAAAACATGTAGCAATAATTGATTACATGAGACACATTGCACCTCGAGTTGAAATCCTGCGCGAAGAAATGCGATGAAGCTAATGTCCTGCATAGACGCGAAGAATATTCCGGAATATCGGAGACAACGCATTGAAATTAATCCGCAACCCTAATATTATGGTTAAGGATGCTGTTTAATGCACCAGTGACTGGCTTGATTTGGTCTTAATTGCGGAGTAGAGCATGCCCATTCGCGTCCAATGCCCTGATTGCGGCGCCAAGCTTGGCGTTGCGGACAAACTGGCCGGGAAGAGAGTCTTGTGTCCAAAGTGCAAGAAGGGGGTACTGGATGTGCCTCGCCCTTCAGCGCCCCCGCCAAAGGAAGCTGAGCCGTCCTTTGCATTGGAAGGTGATTCACCCCTTGTGCCACCGGAGCAGGAGCCTGGAACTCAGCAGGCGGCAGGGGATGATGCCGGCGGGTTCGAGCTTGACGAACCGCCTCCCGAAACGCGCCGCCCGACGAAAATCGAACAACAACTTGCTCAGACGGAAATTGAAATGGATCTTGGGGCAGCCGCGCATGGCACAGCCGGCATAGCCGCAAAACAGGCCGAAGTAGTATCTCACGCCGCAAGCGGCAAGGCAGAGGCTGACGCAATAGGCGTTGACGATGGCGATGCTCCAAATATATGCCCACGCTGCAAACGTCCTGTTGAGCTTGGAAAGACAATTTGCGGGAACTGCGGTTTCAATCTTGAAACTGACAGCCTGCTCGACACTGGGAAGCGGCGGATACCATGGATACCCATCGCGGCCGGTGTGGTTCTTCTTGTTGGCGCAGTTGTGGCAGCCGTGATTTTCTGGCCGAAGAAAGAAGAGCCGAAAGTTGCCAAACCACCTGTTAAAGCAGAAAATCCGCCTGATAAGGGCGGCAAAGGTTCACCGGGGGAATTTTTCAAAAATCGCTTAAATAAAGCGAAAGCCGAAGCCGCCGCAAGAGCGGGAGGTTCAGGCGCGCCCGGAACGTCTCCCGCTCCCGGTTCGAAGATTCCCTTGGCAGGCAAGCCCGCTGTGACACCTCAGGTTGTGACAAATCTGGGCGGTAAACCGCTTGGTGAATTGCCCCCTCAGTCTGAAATCGAGAATAAATGCGCTGAACTTGTGACGGCCTACAGAGAACAATATAAAGCTGCCGCAGTGCGCAATGAGGCTAAAAGCTGGTCTGATTTAGGCGAATGGTGTTCAAAAAATGGGATGCGGCGGGAATCGCAGTGGGCATTTCAGCGAGCAACCGAGCTAGATCCCTCAAACGAGAAAGCTCAGCAGGCTTTGGGCAAGACCGAAAAGATCGGCCCAACCCGTGTGACGAAGGCTCAGGCTGAATTTCTTCAGGGTCTCATGCCTGTAGTATGTCTGATTAACACGGATAGTTCACTGGGAGAGATTGAGGCTGAAATCGGCGGCAATAAGCTTATCCTGATTCCTGGCAAAGTTTATCGCTTCTCGGTGAAGTCTGAGCCACAGAAGCTTATTGTAGCCAAGGGAGGAAAGAAACCCGTTCAGTCCGTATTTACGCTCCAACCGCTTCCCGCACAGGTACTGAACATTGAAATCCTTGGGCCGATGACCGCCGCAACCATGGACCTGGCAGCCTACGCCGAGCTTAGGCGCCTGCTGCTGGAGCTGCAATACCGAAACAGGGGAAGCAAAGGCACGTGGACGACCGGACCTGCTACGGCACAGGGGCAGCAGTTGACGCTCCAAAGCTCGGGCATGCCTTCCGCAAACTTTGTAATATCGCCCAAGGGGGATCTGGTCAATTTGGAATGGGGAGTGTGCGCTTTTGAGTCGGTTGGAGAAACGCTCCCATCCGTTGACACCAAGAAAAACCAATTCGTAGGCAGGTTGGTGCTGGGACCAGGCCTTGCGCTTGTCGGGACAGATGAGAAACCCGTTCGGATGGCCAGCAAGAGTAGCAGGCTGTTGAGTGGAACCGTCGAAAAGGGCGATCAAAAAATAGAATTCATCGCTTCAGAGACGCCAGAAGGCGATTTTATCAATTGCAGCGCATATTACCGAATCAGCGAAGGCGTTGAGAAAATTGTTGACGCCGAGGTTATGCATATTTTCGGACAGGCCGAATTGCCCGCATCCGCGAAAACAACGGCAAGAATCGCATCGGCGGCGACATCAGCTTCGCCTTCCGCTCCCGCTTCCGCTGCAACCGGCGGGGGCACGGGTGCTGTTTTGGATACCAGCGACGAGGAAAAGAGCGGTTTCGGACTGCGTATAGGATCCGGCGCCGGAAGGAGGGGACCATCAATATCAAAGCGGCCATCTATTAGCGGAAGCGGCTCATTCTTAACGCCTTTATCAAAAACAGCTCTTGAGGAAAAGGCTGACAGGTTGCACGCGACTGTCCAGGCGCAAGCCTTATACATGGAGGCCATGGGTATGATATTGAAGAGCGATCAGGCGGAGGCTTGGGTTGAAGAACAACTAGCCGCAATTAAGGAAACGAACACTAAAGAAGTGACGCTGCTGTCATTCATTGAAATGCCACTTGCGCGGCGTTTGCACTGGATGCCGGTTCTCACCGGCGCAAAAGTTGCGGAAATGATAGAGGCTCGCAAGACTGCCGAAGCCGCCAAAGAAAAGGAAGCTGAGAAGGCGAAGCAAGCGGCAGCAGCGGGCGGCGGGGGCGTCGCCATTACTCCGGAAGACGAGGAAGATGAAAGGAGCGCAAGGAGAGGGAGATTTTTCAGCAAATTAAGCGCCGGCAGGACGGCAGGATCGAACTCCCCAACGGCGCTGCAAGTGGTTGTGAAGGATACCTTGGCGGAAACAGATGAGGAATTGAAGTCCGATATCAAAACCGTTCCGGAGCCAGAAATCGCGCCTGATGCGCTCCTTGAGTCGCCTGAATTTGTTCACCTCGCATGGAGAAGTTATTCCGCAGCGATAAGGGATTTGGCAGCCGAGGCTGGAAACCGGGCAGCCGCGATGCTCTTGGAAAAGATCGAGATGGCTGAGAAACAAGAGACTCGCGCAGGTTCGCCCGCAGCAGGCGGTCTCAAGCTTGCAGGAGCAATCGGCAACACAGCAGCAGCGGCAGCCGCGAGTTCATCCGACCTGATGGCGGAAGACCAGCGGATGCTGGTCATGGCTCTTGTGTGCGCTGACGCAGGCGGAGCGAAACACCTCAGGAATATAGCTTTAAAAGTTGAAGACCCTCAATTGAAAGCCAGAATTATAGCCGCCCTTGTAAGGACTGCGCCGGATGAAGCCGTCAATGCAGTAAAGATTGTTCTTCCCGGCATTCTTGGGGACCAGCAGTTATGCAGTTCACTGATGCGCACGCTTGGGAAGATCGCATCTCCCGAGGCCATATCAATCCTGAAATCGAAGACCGAAAGCCTTGATCCTGTAACCAAGATCACCAGTATTTCAGTTCTCCTGGCAACTCTTAATCCGGAAGAGAATGAGGGTTATATCAAGAGTGTTGCAGCCATGTCTACTGACGAGCAATTGCTGGTTATTGACGAGATTTCACGATGCGGCGGAACGGGGGCGATCCTTGGTCTAGAGCAACTGGCAATTCAAATTTCCGATCCAACAATAAGAGGCCGGATCGCGCTTCGACTGGCGCAGATTGGCGGCACATTTGCCGCCAATGCGCTAGGAAAGCTCATGGAAGTAACGGTTGTGTTATATGACTTCGCGCTTGCTCATTTGCCATCAGAAGAATCAGTTCCACTGCTGAGAACACTCGCCGGGATAATGATGTCCAATGGGCAGGATGCGCCTGCTGCGGCAATCTGGTTGGGATTGTTGGGAAGAGATAATGCAACCGGCTACCTGAAAGCCGCCGCTGATGCCGGATCAACGCCTGCGATCTGCGCGCTTATGATGCAAGGGACTCCCAATTCGCTGAAACTGGCAGGCGAATACGTGCCGAAGCTTGGTCCGGGAGTTGTGACGATTGCTGCCTGTTTCTGGCAATCTCCTCAGGCGCTTACCCCGCTTCCAGCCAGTGTTCCGTGGGAATGGAATCCGGAGCAAGACAGCGCATCCCGGAAAGCGATTGCCCAACTGCTGCAATCCGTTACCGAAAAGTCTGAAGATGTGTGGTCACAACTGGAAGCCACGGAAATTCTCACGCGAATGGGTTATACACCGCCGGAGAATGTCCTGATCAAGCTTGCCGAATCCTGGAACATGCCGGATCCGATAACCGGACTGACCACCCGGACTCCACCTGAACAGGGATTCGCCGGGAGATTGCTTGAAATCTGTCTGCAACCGCAGGTTCGAAACAAGATCCCGAAGGTTATCGAGATAGTAAAAGTGCTCGCCGAGGTTGATGTGGAGATTGCAGTAAGAGAAAGGGCAATAGCTTATCTCGGGAAGCATCAGGATGAGGAAAGCGCCGCACTGCTTGTGACATTGTTTCAGACCAAGAGTGGAACATATGATACGCCTGACGCGCTTGAAAAGGAAGCCAAGGTGCGCGCTGCCGCCGCTCGCGCGCTTGGCGATATCCAGGAAGCGGAAACATTCCAGGCGTTGTATGACATTCTGATCAGCCCAATGATCGCGACTCCTGGCGGAGCAGCCGCTCCAACTCCAGCGCCGCCAGGTTCCAGAAGTTCCACGACAATGTCGCCTATTCAGTCTGAGGCTTTGGTCAGGGCGGCTATCTGCGAAGCCTTCGGCAAGCTTGGAGAACCAAAGGCAATTGATCTCCTGGATGAGATCGCCAGGGGAAAAGCCGACACCAGCAGAATCCCCGCCGGCGCGGCAGGGGAGACCATTCGAAGCGCCGCTATACTTGCTTTAGCGAAGTTCCGAAACGCTCCGGCAGTTCAGTCCATAAAAAGCGTCTACGACAGTGGATTCGCAGCCAAGGACCCCGATTTCTGGCAGAGGGTATGCGCAACCATGTCCAAACGGCTCTCACCTGAGAATGCGCAGGTGCTGGGGCTGATACTTCAGGGGATGAATGAGCAGTACGCAGTCCCAATCATTAATACAATCATGGAAACGACGCCTAAGGAATCCCGCGCGTTGTTCCCGGCGCTTGCGCAGGCAATTATGACGGGACGACGCGCATCCGACGAAGTCACCAGCCTTGCAATTGCGCTCGCTGCGTTGTCGGGCGACAGGGGAGCGTTAGGCGATTTGAAAGTAACGCCTGAAAGCGCGCCACAGGTAGCCTTCGCCATGCTTCAGTTCGGCTCAAAAGAGGAAGCTGTGAATTACCTGAGTCAACAGATCGTTGAGCAGACAAAAGCCAGAGACATCGGTGGTCCACAGACAATTGTTCCACCCAGATCAATGATGCCAGTTTTCGTGGATTTTGTTTCTCTATATGCCACTGTCATAATTGACAGAAAAACGGCAACAATCCCAATCTCGGCTTGGCGCGCAAAGTATGGCACTGACAGGATAACCGAGTTGGCTGCAAGTCCGCCGGCTCCGCCAGCCGGAAAAAATCGCCGGATGGCAATTGCCGTCTTGCGCAAGGCAGGCACTGCCAAGTCGAAGGAAGTGCTCAGGCAATTGCTGATCAGTGAGCCGACTGAGGCTGCCTACTTCGCAGGGCGAGCATTGGGAAGCATGGGGGATGACCAGTTTCTTCGAACTGGAATCGGAACCGATCCGTCAGGGAGCAAGGTGGGTAGCGCGGCTCTTGCGCGACAAGGTCAGGTGAGCCTCCCAAGGTTGGCATGCATTCACGGGATAGCCACTCTGCCGGAAGTTGACAAGGCCACCCAATGTCTCTTCGAAGAAGTGCTGAAAACCGCCACATTAACCGATGTCGCCGCACTGACGACTTTCGAAGAGGCTGTTTGGATAATCAGAAGTCGCCCAACGAATTTTGTTGGTCCTGAAGGCCCGGCATATGAGACCTACATTGAGGAGAACGAGGAAGATAAACAACCCGGCAAAGAAAAATAGGGAGATGATGCGATCGGTAAAATCGTTCTTGGAATAGGCGAGTTACTCTGGGATGTCTTCCCTGGCGCGCGCAAACTAGGCGGCGCGCCTGCAAATTTTGCTTTCCATATTAATGCCCTGGGTAGCAGCGGAATAATTCTAAGCCGGGTTGGGATGGACCCAACAGGCGATTCGGCCATTTCTGTGCTAAAGAAGGCCGGACTTACAACCAGGTATATCCAGCGGGATACTGACCGACCGACTGGGGAAGTCCTCGTAACGCTCGGGGCGGAGGGGATTCCAGATTTCACAATCGTCAGAGACGTTGCCTGGGATAATTTCCAGTCCGACGCGACATGGCACAAAATCGCCGATTCAGCCAGTGCCGTATGTTTCGGTTCTCTGGCGCAGCGGAGCGAAGCCAGCCGCAGAATAATTCGGAGTGTCCTGAACGCCGCCCGGCAGTCGGTGATTGTTTTTGATGTTAACCTGAGGCAGGATTATTTCAGCCGGGAAATCATAGAAGATGGAATCAAACTCAGCCATATTCTGAAGTTGAATGACAAAGAAGCAGCTAATCTTCAGGACTGTCTTGATCTGGGGTGTACGATTGATGATGTTCCTGAATCCTTGTTAAGCCAATATAACGGGCTACAGCTCGTGTGCGTTACGATGGGAAGTGACGGCTCTCGACTTGTCTCAAGAACAGATTCTTGCATGATGGCCTGTCCACGTGTCAAGGTGAGGGATACTGTCGGATGTGGTGACGCTTTTTCGGCTGCTCTTGTAACGAAGTATCTTGAAGGTTGCGACATTCAGGCAATGTGCCGCGCGGCAAATGTCATTGGCGCGTTCGTTGCGTCCCAAGAGGGTGGCATGCCCGATATGCCTTCGGAAATAATCGCTGAGTTTAAATCTATCCAATAGCCGGATATGAACTGGCAAACAAACCACAAAATATGCTGAACATCACGCCACAAGATGACGTAACTCAATTACTGCCAATATGTTGCAACATCGCGCGATAGTTGTCAACATCCTGCCACAAGCGGATCATGGACGCCAGCGCGGCTGCGTCTGACGGGTTTGCATGAACCTTGCGACGCAGTCTAACCACCCTTCTCAACACTTTTGCAGCCTTCGGTTCCAGACTTCTGATCGGATTCTGAGGTGATGCCAATTTCGCGATGTCTGGATAATCCATCTTGCCGCTATCTTCCATGAATGTCTTGATTGTTGTGGCTGAATAGAGCCAGTAGACATGCTCTGCGATTTCGTGAGCCAGTCGCTCAACCTCGCCATCACGCCATTGAAGTGTGGACTCAAGAAGGTTCTGAAGCGGAACTGTTGAACGGGGCTTCTTAGCTGAAATCAACTTGCTCCGGAGTTTTTCAACATATTTTGCTCCGACCACACATTCGCCTTCAAGAATAGCAGCCACTGCAAAGGCATCGCCAAGCTCGGCCAATTCAATAAATTGTTCTGCATCCGCAACTGTAAGAGAAACGAATTGATCCCATTTTCTGCGCTGAATGGCGCGCATCAGAAATTCATTCACCCCATCTTCCACGCCGGGGGTCGTTAGTGTCACAACTTCCAGATCCGCTTGACTCTTCTTGTCGGTTGAAAGTCTGGGTTGATAGACAACAACGGCTTGAATGTCGCTGGGGAACCTGTCTTTTGCGCGAGAAGCAATCTGCTTGATCGCATCCGATGCATTTCCCTCCGCGCAACCACATTCAACTGTTTCCATTGATCCTTCCTGTCTAAAGCTTTTCACTTCGCCAATTTCAGCAATATACTCCACATCGGTTTCGATTTCAAGTAAAATCTCAGTATCAAGATTGGCGATAATCAACTATTATATGGCATCTGATGTATCAGGGAGCTTCTATCATACTATATATGCTGCACAGGCGCTGACTGACTCGCTAGCGGATGACTCAAACATGCGCGAGGGATGGAAAGCGCTGATGAATAATGTTCAACGGGCGCTCATGTCATCCCTTGCCATGATAATGCGTTCCTCCCGGATGGATTCAACCCCCCAAAGTCCGGGAATTGTCATATCAAGAGCATCACTCAGACCATTTCTTACAGGGGAACCGGCAATGCATGCTCTAAGGAAATCCCGGATCATGAAATACTCCGCAGAGCCATGCCCGCCAGCATTGGCCCAATCCGGCAGTTCTTCTTTGCCCCTCGCCGCCACCTCAGCAAGATCATGCCAGTTTTTTCCCTTTGCGTTCTCAAAATAGACGCGCCCGGTTTCACCAACTCCGAAGGGAATTTCGACGATGCCTTTGGAGCCATGCCAGAGATAACGATGGCCATGTTCAGGGCGCGGACTGACAAAATCAATCCGGATTCTGGCAAGAGATTTTTCGGCGGTCTTAACCAGTAGGACCTCGGTATTGGATTTCACTGCGTCTGTAAAGTTTCTGCACGGACCGGAATTCATGGCAACTGCGGCAACAGGACGGTGCCCGGATGCTTGGAGAAGGGGACCCATGGTATGAGTGCAGTATAGAATGTTGGCTGGATAACTCCATCGCCATGTGGTCTGACCGTCAATGGTATGGAAGAGCGTCCGGCAATCATGCAGGTATTCACCCTCCATATAAAACACTTCCCCGATCGAACCGGCACGGATCAGGGCAGTCGCATCCTCAACCGCCGGCCAGTAGTTGCAGTTCTCGGCAAGCATGTATACACCAGAAGAGGCTGCTACAGCTTTGCGAAGGGCTTCTGATTCCGATAGTTTGTTGACGGCAGGGACTTCCGATAGGACATGTTTTCCACAGTTCATGGCTTTGATTGCCATAGCCGCATGTGTCTCCGGTGGCGTGGCAATGATTACCGCATCCATATCATGATTTATAAACTCATCATAGTCAGAATATGTAATCGGTATTTTGCATACCTCCCTTGTTGCGGCTAATGCGTCGGCATTGGTATCGCATATAGCAACTGCCTCAACATCTGGGAAACAGATTGCACAATTCAACAGACTGCGCCCTCGGCGCACACCGACAACACCAAGTCGAATCTTCTCAGCCATTGAAATCGCCTTTCAGTCTGATCATATGATTGTTATGTCAACATGGTTACAATTTCAAGGTTGCCATGCAACACAGTTATGGCTAGATTCTTTAAGGATTCAGACGACGGGTCAGACGGGATCTTTTTATTCAGGAGGACAGTTACATGAAGAAGGGCATCTGCATTGGAAGCCTGCCGGGCGGCATGGGCGTTCTGGACAAGTTCAAGTTGGCTAAGGAAGCTGGATTTGATGGTATAGAACCGGGAACGCTCCAGACGGATGAGAACCTGCTGGAAGTAAAGTATGCCGCAACGGAGACAGGACTGCAAATCACTTCAATTATGAATATGGCACATTGGTCCAGCCCGTTTTCTTCGGCTGATCCTGCTGAAGTTCAGAAAGGGCTGGACGGCGCTCGCAGGTCAATCGAGTGCGCGTCAGCTCTTGGCGCTGGGGCAGTGTTGATCGTGCCGGCTGTAGTCAACGAGGGAGTAACCTACGAGGAAGCCTACGCCCGTTCTCAGGAGCAGATTAAGAAACTCTTGCCGATGGCCGCTGAAAAGAAAATCGTCATCGCGATTGAGAACGTGTGGAACAAATTCCTTCTCAGCCCGATTGAGTTTGCGAGGTACATTGACGAATTTAATAGCCCGTGGGCAAAGGCGTATTTCGATGTCGGCAACATACTTCTCTATGGTTTCCCGCAACACTGGATCAAGAGTCTTGGAACTAGGATAGCGCGCATTCACCTCAAGGACTTCAAGGTCGGCCCGAAGTCATTTGTCAATTTAACGGAAGGGGATCTGAACTGGTCGGCAGTTATGGCCGCTTTGAAGTCCATTGGATATGAAGGTTATCTGACTGCTGAAGTCGGCGTAGTCAAGGAAGATCCGGTCGGAGGAGTTCATAAGCTCAGCCGGACCATGGACAAGATTCTCGCAATGTGAAGGACTATCGCCATGAAATCGGGTGACACTGGCGATTAATGAGTCTGCGGCTACAGGGACGACAATCGCGAATTTATAAAATAGCGTGGAGCGCGTCCGGCGGTTAGCCTGGCACGTAAAATTCGCTTAACGTCAAATATTACGTACAAAAAGAAGCCGGGCCTTCGGGGAGGATGTCTTCCATGAGGTCTAACCAGAGCTTCGAAGGCCCGGCTGTCAAGGATCAGGCTTAACTCAGCGAAACGGAAGGCTAAACAAGTGAGCAATTCAAAAGCCCGCTGAGTCTCGCCTGTTTGGTTTCTTGCGGAGCTGGCGGGTAAGCCGGGGGGGAACTTACCCGCCGTAAGACGCTCCGCTCGGAGGCGATTGGTCGAACGGGACAGCCGCTCATTAAAATAAGTAAGCAATCGCTGTGCCAAAATATTAGGGAGACGCCTGAAAAATCCGATAATTATCAATGCAGAATGCCATATCATTCCTAATATCAGGGATTTACAGTGTGCGGGATTACTCAGAACACATCATATTCATAAATATAAGAGGGCCTTCAAGCAGGAGATTGGGATCAAGTAATCAGTTAAGTGATTCAAAATGGATCGCATGGTTGATTCATAATGGCGCAATTGGTGAAAAACGGCACAGGCACTTCCAAAATCATATTTGTTTTGCTTCATGAATGCTGGCATTGACCATGCGGTAGGCTTGCCCGCGCAGATTGGGGCAATTCTGCTCGTGCTCGTCGAAGAAAGTCAGATGTGTCATGGTGCATTGGGACGTGAAGGCTGAATGATTCGGGACGCGGAAGAAGACCTTGCGCCATGTTCCGGTATTGAAATAGAGAACGATATCGCCTCTCCTGTTTGCAACATGGTGCACTTCATGACGATGTGTATGTCCGTAGACGACATATTTCACGCGCCCTTCGCGTACTGCCGGTTCCGCTGCGACACGGCACGCGAAATTCGTCCCCCAGTCAAGACGCTTGCCTATTCTGCTTGCCCAATCGAGGTTGATATGAGCCATCCAGAGAAACAGCCTGACCTTGTCTAGTGAAGGCGGCCATATCCACCAATCAATTGACGAAACGACAGGGGACGCATTAAAAGCCCTTCGCGCCCGTCTGAGCGCCATACGGACAGCGAAATCGGCCTGTTTCCGGATAGGTTCAAGGCTCGGTCTTTTCAGAAGCCAGCGCACGTATCCGGAGGCGTCAGCTTCAGGGCGAACGTGATCCGCGTCTTCAAGATCCTTCAGGAACATTTTTGCCGCGGCGATATGCGCAATATCGCCCATATGCCGCTTAATGTTCCAGAGAAGTCCGCAGACAACTTCGATATCAAAGACATTTCCAACCGCCGGCATGTCCCTCTCCGGCAATCCTGTTCCATTCATGTCATCGTAGCAATGGCCGTGCCTCACGAATACGGGATAAGAGAAACCGGCGATCTGCACCCGGCTGAAGTCCATACTGTAAGGGAATTTCCCATTTTGTCCAATTGCGTCTGTCACGCCGAAGATTCGCGCTATGCGCTCGGCAACCGATGGAAAGACATTTGCAACCCATTCATGATTACCGGCAAGGTACACGATTTTAAAGACAGGACTTGGGCCGGACAGCGCGTCGGGCATGGAACGTATCTCTGAAAGCACAACGCTGTATGTCCGCTCAACGCCGTCGAGTATGGAATGCAACAGTTTTTCCACCTTTTTATTCTGTTCCGTGCCCGGCTTCACGCCGTCGCCCCACGGGCGCGGAGGACGCATATCTCCTTCGGCGGCCTGGTGCCACTGCAGGCTGCGCAGAAGGTCAATCGTATCACCGTTGAATACAAGAATAAGCCGGGAGATGCTGTCACGGCGAACAGCGTCTTTCAAATCGCGAACAAATCCCTCAATAAGAGATGGGGCCAGATAGGTTCCCGAAGTTCCATCGCTGAGGTGCCAATCGGAGACGACAACCATCATGGGAGCGCGCCGTTTCTACGATGACGGAATCAAAAACCGGCGAATTCAGTCCGGGCCATGATATCTCTCTGGACTTCCTCACCCAAGTCTACGAAGTATGCGCTGTAACCGGAGACACGCACAACCAGATCCTTGTATTTATCAGGTTCCTTCATTGCGGCCTCCAGGTCCTTATTGGAAACAACGTTGAAGGATATGTGCATGCCGCGCAGTCCGAAGTAGGCCCGCACCAGCGAGACCATTTTTTTGCAATCCTCGTCCCTTCGCAACAGGGCGGGACAAAGTCGCGCATTCAACGAATAGCCGTTTGGTATCAGATCGCTGTCCAGATTGGAGACGGAACGCAGCATTGCGGTTATTCCTTTTGATTCGGTGGCGTTGGAGGGTGAGATGCTGTTGGACACGGGTTCACCTGCCTTGCGTCCGTTCGGTGTTGCGCCGATCATGGCGCCGTCGCTGACGTGCATTCCATATGAGAAAAATCCGGGGCGCAGGATGCCTCCGCGCGGGGTTGGATATGACATCACTGTCCGACAGAAGAACTCGGCAAGTTCGGTTGCAATCTGATCCGCCTTTTGATTGTCAGTGCCATATTTCGGGCCGCGTTCGGAAAGCATTTTGCGCAGGCTCTCGCGGCCGCGGAAGTTATTGTCCAGCGCCGCAATTAACTCGTCCATCGTGATGGCATTTTCCTCGAAGACAAGTTCCTTGACCGCCGCCAGTGAGTCAACGGTTGTTCCGAAACCGCGCCCGGTTATTGCGCCGAAGTTGTAGTCTGCGCCGCCTGATGTAATGTCCTTGCCGGCGCGAACGCAATTCTTGATGGCCATGGATATGAACGGACACGGATATTCCGCGGCATAGACTTCATCCTTTGCCTGGACGCCTTTGGCGACGAAATCAATGCAGAAACCCAATTGCTTCTTGTAGGCGCTGATGAATTGGCGAAAGGTTTTGAACTGGCGCGGATCTCCGGTTTCCGGGCCGACCTTTCGCCCAAGCATCCTCAGTCCGCCGTTCAGCAGTACCATCTCAAGCGGTCCGGCAAGGGATACATCGTTTCCGGACGTGACGCCAAAGGTGTCTCCATCTCCGGTCGGTTCTACGCAACCAATTATGGCATAATCACGCGCATCCTCAAGTCTGTATCCCCACTTGACCAGCGAGGGGATGATGGAATCGTCATTGAAGAGCGCTGGGCCTGATGTCTCACGGAAAAGCTCGACAGCCCGCCTGAGGAAGGCATCACTTGTCTTTTCGCTGATGCGGATCGAAAGACTGTTTGTCATGCAGCGGATGTGGGCTGTGGCATCAAGCATCACGTCGGAGAGACCGTTTGTGGCGTCCTCACCCTGACGGTCAACGCCCCCGAGTGTGACTGCCTGGGGGTCTGCGCCCAGCTCGCTGGCAGTTTCGCGCCCAAAGGGCGGTAGGGTAAGGAGGCTGTAGCTGGTCTTGATCAGGAATTCTTCCATGAGTTCCTGCGCGGCGTCGCGCGTGTTGCGTTTTGAACGGATGCCGGCATCATAGAAGGGCCATAGATATTGATCCAGGCGCCCTACCGCGAAGAATCCGCCCATTCCGTATGCGATAAGGGACATTGCCTGCATGAGCCAGACGGCCTGAATCGCCTCATGAAAATCGCGAGGCGGTTCATATGGGACATGGCGGCATCTGGCGGCTATGGCATGCAATTCATCAGACCTGACCGGATCGGCGTCCAAAGCCAGTTGTTCAGCAAGAACGCTGAATCTGGCCGTAAAATCCTTCGCCGCGCGGCAGCAGATGACGACGGATTCAAGGAAGGCGCGCGTGTTATTATCCGATTCGCCGATTTCCTCAAGTCTTGCGGCGGCATCATGCTCAATAGCTTTCAACCCGCCGGCTATGACATTGCGGTGTCCGAGAACGATGTGCCCTTGCACGTCAAAGACGTCGGTTATAAGGAACGGGGTGAGCAGGGCCAGTTCCTGACTACCCTGGCGCCAGTATGACGGGCGTATGCCGGCGGCCCGATAGAAGCGGCTGGCCAGTTTGCCGAAGTCGAATTCCTTGCGGCGTTTCAGCCCATGCTCGGAACGCAGGCGGATGGGGATCAGGCGTCCAGCTTCCTTCCAGGACTTAAGACGCTTGTCGTGGACGGTTTTCTCATCCCAATATGGGAGGATATCGTGAAGGAGTTCCTTCTTGTCCGCGGCGGAGATGTGATAGGGACGGTATTTACGTTTTGTGATGCGGTCCATATCCCGCTCAAACACGCGGTTGAAGTCGCCGCGTTCAACCGGGATTACAGTCCCAACGACCTTGCTTGAGCGATTGCCTACTATCCGTTCCTCCGGCAGGATGGAAACCGTCATGTTCTTGAAGGTATGCTCGATTGCCAGCGCGTTTCGCAGGGCAGGATGCATACATTCGGTCTTGCGGTAGGATTCTGTAAAGTATCTGGCCCTTTCTATGCAGACTTCATAAGGCGCGTTCAGAATTCTGTTTTTAAGTTCAATTGTGCGTGAATCGCTCATGGTTCATGCCCCTTTCATTTAATCATATCCCGCCTTGTGCCAACCGTTTGTCTGAATGAATCCGGCGACACGAAGTCACCAGCCTGCAACCTTTTCTCCGGCGGATATGATAACAACATCTTCGACGCTGTGAAGGTACTTATTTGCAATGACACATCCGGCATTACTCGCCATGCCGTAACGGTCCGAATACCCGCTATTGTGTTGCGCCAGCCGAGTCGCAATAATACCCGGCAATGTGTATTACGGGCTGAACTGGGAGAGGTTCGCATAACAGAGAATAAGGAAACAGGAAAGTCCCTGATGAAAGGTGTGTCTCCATATCGAAGCGCGATGGTGTTTTTCACTTTCGCTGTGATCTTCTCTTCATGCGGATGCGCCGGAGACAGGATCAATCTCTGGCCGGCCGTTGTGCATGAGGAGCAGATTGAGCGTGTGAACGGGCGACATGAGCCTGTGAGACGAACAGAATTGATCGGCCCTCTTGTGCGGTTTATTGATTATCCTGATCGCCGGTTGACTGTGGTCGCGCCGCTGTTTAATTATGAAAGAATGAAGGATGGGAGCAGCAGCCGGCTTCAGGCAGTCTGGCCGTTGCTGGAATGGAGCCGGAATTCAAAGGGTGACGGGCGGATCAGGCTTCTTCCGATCATCTGGGCCGCAAAGGAGAAGAAGAAAGAGAATGAAGCGCCGCAACGGGACCACATGATCTTCCCGATCCTTTTCTGGGGAGAGAAAGTCCCGCAGCAGGGAAGGGCGGTTGACGGGGATGAGATGCGAAAGGCGGCGATTGAAGCATCGGAAGGCCCGGCGGACATGGACGATGAGCAGCGTGTGAAGGTGTTCAGAAACCGATACGGAAAGTATTGGGCGTTGTTTCCAATTTATGGAAAGCTCAAGAGATTTCTGGCGATGGACCAGGTGACCTTCATCCTGTTTCCGCTCTACGCATACAGCATCCAGAATGATAATGAACGCACTGATGTATTATGGCCGATTTTCACATGGGGCGGCAATGGAGCCGGGATCAAAACCCGCCGCGCGTGGCCTATATATATTCGGAAGGTGTATGATGGAAAGTATGATCAGACTTATTACGCATGGCCGATTGTAAAACTGGCGACGGAAGCGCTGGACTCGGAACATCCGGTGAAAATCGTCAGCGTATTTCCGTTCTATTCCCAGGCCACTTCCGACGTTGGCTATCATAGGTGCTACGGTTACTTGGTCTTCAGGCGTCGGAAGGACACAAGGGAGAATTTGACTTCATGGGAATTTGTCTGGCCGTTGTGCAGGTTCATGACCAGCACGAAAGAGGACGACAGCAGGGCCATCCCGTTATACTGGAAGCACTCACTCAGGATTCCGGACGAGGGAAGGCATCGGGAGCGCACGATCTGGGCATGGCCTTTCGTGTGGAAAATCAGGGAGAGCGAGGATAGCGGAGGTGAATTCGCGGGAGACTACTTCGTCCCCATCTACTGGAACATGAGCACGCGAAGGGCTGAACAGCAACCGGATCATCGCCTGACGATATTTCCGTTATATACATGGCGCAGGGAGCCGGATGGGACAATTTCACACTACGTCGCCTCATATGGATGGACTGACGCCACGGAGGGTTTCAAGCGGAACTATCGCCCGCTTGTGGACATTTTCAACTTTGAAAAGGAGCCAGACGGGCGTGTCCAGGCAACCGCGCTCTGGGGATTCGCAAGGCGAAATCGCGACATAAATGAAGACTACTTTGAACTCGCGCACGTGGTAAAGTATCGGGAAGCCAGCGGTAGAAAAACCTGTTCCTTCCTCTTCGGGTTGATACGGTATGATCGCGATAAGGACGGCTGGAGATGGACGATGGGACATTTTCTGAGGTAAGTGATGCAGTCCGCGCAGAATGTGTTTAAAAAAACACTTGGCTATTTTGAATCAGCAGGTGAGGTTGTTGTCCTGCTGCTGGAAACGCTGCGCGGTTTTCCGACGCTTTTCAGACGCCGGCGTCTTCTGGTGCGTCATGCTTATGAGGTTGGCAACCAGAGCCTGCTTATCGTGTCCGTAATGAGCCTGTTTACCGGTTTCATACTCGCGCTTCATTCTGGGTATCAGCTTAAAAAGTTCCACCTGGAGAACGTCACCAGCATACTGGTCGGTCTTGCCATTACACGCGAGTTCGGACCGGCCATGCTTGCGTTTCTGCTGGCTGGGCGCATAGGGGCGGCTTTTTCGGCGGAGATAGGGACGATGCAGATATCCGAAGAGGTGGACGCGCTGAAAGTGATGGGCGTCAACCACGTAAGTTACCTGTCCACGCCTAGATTTTTTGCTTGCCTGGTAATGTTCCCAATACTCGTCTGTTATGTGGACTTCATCGGAATCGTAAGCGGCTCATTCATGAGCCGCACATTCATTGACCTGCCATACAGCGTCTATTACGACCAGCTTTTCCGTTGGCTGGAGATGGGAGATTTGTTCAAGTCCCTCTTCAAGGCGCTGCTTTTCGGGTGCATCATTTCAATGACAGGTTGCTACCACGGTTTTCGGACCAAGGGCGGCGCTGAGGGAGTTGGCCGGGCCACGACGATGGCCGTCGTTCATTCGATTCTAGCCGTGCTTGTGGCGGATTACATGATGGAAAAACTGCTTGTGGCCTTTCATCCGAACACGTAAGGCCGCAAGCTTCGCTTGCGGGTCGGGAGGAGAATAATGCATCAGGCCAGCAAGATACTGATAGGGATGTTGCTGCTTGGCGCGCTGATAATGTTCGCCGTCGGCACATTTTACATTCAGGACCTGGACACGGCATTTCGTCCAGGCAATGAATACTTTGCGCGCTTCAGCGAGGTGAATCGCCTTGAGGTTGGCTCGCCGGTAACTATGTCGGGGGTGCGTATAGGCAGCGTCAGCGCCGTAAAGTTTGAGAAGCGTGAAATGGCCAAGCCCGTGACTGTTGCGTTCTGGATCGAAAAAGGCGTCACCATACGCAGCAAGGACCGCGCAGAAATCCAGAGCGAGAGCGTGTTCGGCGGCAGATACCTCGCTATCGTTCCTTCCCCGGACCCCGAAGCGATTGTCCTTGAACCGGGAAGCGAGATAACCGATACAGTGCCGGAGGTTTCTATCACGCAGTTGCTGACCAGGATGCAGGACATCATCGAACCAGCGGGAAAAGTGGCAAACAACATCTCAGACATTACTGCCACAATCAAGGAAGGGAAGGGGACTATCGGCAGGCTAGTAAATGACGAAAAGATGTATGAAGATCTTTCAGCGGCAATTTCGTCCGGCAAGGAGACCATTGACAACGTCAACAAGACCGTCACCGAAGCGCGTGAGGGAAAGGGATTGGTGAGCCGGTTGATCCGGGACAGCCAGCTTTCCGACGATGTAGCCGCCACAGTCAGCAATGCCAGAAGCGTCACACAACAGATTTCAGAAGGGAAGGGGACCGTCGGGCGACTGCTGAAGGAGGATGCCATTTATGAAGAGCTGAAAGTTTCAGCGTCGGAAGCCCGCCAGTCGCTTGAGAACATACGCCAGACTACTGAGAAGATAAACAAGGGGGAGGGCGCGATAGGCAAGTTGATAAACGACCCGGAAGCATACGACAAGCTGAACAAGATACTGGACAATGTCGCGCAGACAACGACGGATCTTAATTCCGGCGACGGTACGCTTCAAAAGCTGATGCGGGAGCCTGAGCTTTACGACGATATGAAGAAGGCGTTCCAAAGCATCAGGAAATCAGTTGACGAGGCGCGCGAGCAGTCCCCGATAGTGACTTTTACTGGAGTCGTATTCGGAGCGTTCTGAAAGAGCCATCCCAGTATGCCTGATCATCCGGAGATGCGATCGTACGCCGAGAACGCGCATGAAACCGTTGTGGAGGTGCGCGATCTGGTTGTGAAGTACGAGAAAAGGGAGATACTCCACCGCGTCAGCCTTGATGTATACGGCCAGGAGTGTCTGGCGATCATGGGGCAGAGTGGTTGCGGGAAGACGACACTGTTACGGACGATAATAGGGCTTGTGAAACCAACATCCGGAATAGTCAAAGTTCACGGGCGGGATGTGGGGGGAATGTCGCGCAGGGAGTATCGCGAGTTCTGTCAGACGTTCGGAATGCTCTTTCAGGGCGGGGCGTTATTCCAATCAATGAACATTCTGGACAACGTAGCGTTTCCAGTGCGCGAGCATACCCGCCTGGCGGACTCCGTCATCAAGATCATGGCGCGGATGAAGCTGGAACTGGTGGGACTTGAAGACGCAGAGAAACTGCTGCCGTCCGAATTGTCCGGTGGAATGCGCCGCCGGGCCGGTCTGGCGCGGGCGCTGGTGATGGATCCGAAACTGGTCTTCCTTGACGAGCCGACTTCCGGGCTTGATCCTGTTATCGCAGCGGGGATTGACGAGCTTATACTGAAAATCAAGCGCGCATTTCAGACGACGGTCGTCATTGTGACGCACGACATAGAAAGCGGCTTCCGCGTGGCCGACAGGATGTGCATAGTGCAGGGAGGCAATATCGTGGCCATCGGCGCGCCGGAGGAAATAAAAAAGAGCGAACACCCGTATGTTAAGCGCTTCTTGAATCGCCAACCGGAAGAATTCGAGAAGGATGATCAGTACATAGCCAGACTTACGCGGGGCTGATGTCATTCCGCGAAACGCTTCAGTTCGCCGTCCGCCGATAACGCATCGGTCAACTTCTTAACGTCCTGGCAGGATTGCTTAGAGCAGACAAGCACAGTATCACCGGTATCCACGACGACAACGTCCTTCATACCGAGGACTGCGACAAGCCGGCCGGAATTGCTGAAAATAGTGCTGTTTGACGTGTCCAGAATGATTTCTCGCCCGTGCGCGATATTGCCCCTCGCGTCAGGTTCGGCGACTTCATGAATGGCGGACCAACTGCCGATGTCGGCCCAGCCCATATCGGCTGGGATGACGGCCATTTTGTCGGTCTTCTCGATAATAGCGTAGTCTACGGCAACCCGCTTGAGGGTCGGATATACGCGTCTGAGCACGTCCGCCCCCTGAGGCGAGCCAAGAGCCGACTGGATTTCGCGCAGTCCGGACATCATTTCCGGTTCAAACTTCCTGAACAGGTTTAGGAGTGTATCCGCGCGCCAGATGAACATATTGCTGTTCCAAAGGAAATGTCCGGAACGGACATACCCCTCAGCGGATTCCAAATCAGGCTTCTCCGTAAAGCGAGTCACGCGATAGACCGGCTCTCCATTGGCTTTCATAAGAACCTGATCCGTTTCAATGTAGCCGAAACCGGTTTCAGGCCGAGTCGGTTTGACGCCGAGCGCAAATAGATAATCCGGCATGGTCTCGATTGCAGTCTCAGCGGCCTTCAGCAGATTGATGAAGCGGTCTGCGTCGCGGATGACGTGGTCGGAACCGAGGCTGGCGATTACGGCGCGAGGGTCTTTTCTGGCGATGATGGCCGTTTCAAGTCCGATTGCGGCGGCGGTGTCGCGCCTTGCCGGTTCAAGGATCAGGTTCTCAGCCGGCACGGACGGCAATTGTTCGCGCACCATGCCTGCTATGGATTCCGGGGCGGAGACGTATATGTCATCTGATGGGTAGAATTTTCCCACACGGTCATACGCCTCCTGAATGAGGGTGCGCCCGCCCGCGAAAGCATGGAATTGCTTCGGTTTGCTTTGCCGACTCAATGGCCACAGTCGCGTCCCCACTCCGCCTGCCCTGATGACCACTTTCATTTCGATTCGCCTTCCTTCTCAAAATCCTTTTCGCCAAAAACCTCCGCGCTGAAACAGAGAATCTTGGAGCCTTGCTTCCATGCATCCGGTGGCAGTCCGGCCTTTCGACATGTGTGCTGGAGAAATGTCTCCCGATCCCACCCGTAGGCAGTTGCGACCTGGGGAAGTAGAAGCCCCCGGTTCCAGCCCTTTTCGATTACAAGACCGTGCTTTCCAACTACGATCTCTTTGACGTCCTTGACCTCGCGCAGAGGAGTCATGACGGATATCTCAATTTCAATGTCCTTCAATTCCGGCGGTTGGACGCGTGGGAAGCGGGGATCTTCACGGGCCGCGTTGAGCGCATTGTCAGCAATGGTTTGCACGAGCGGATATCGCGGTTCGACGTAACCGATGCAGCCGCGAAGGTCCCCATGCTTGGTAAGCGTGACAAAAGCGCCGCAGGGACGTCGGAACTTCTCCGGCCAGTCCTTCGGTTCGACGAGAAGCCGTTTATTTTCGACAACGCATTTATTCAGAGATTCCCTGGCAAGCGCCACGAGCTTCTTTCGCTCCTCTGGTGTGAATTCGCCTTGCTGCTGGGTCGCTTCAGTCATTTTTCCTTCTCCTTTCGGTAGCGCTTCCGGCTGTGTGGAATACGAGATCGCGACGTAGCTGACGCAGTGTTTGTAATCCGTCGTCAGATCGCCGCTTGTGTAGTATTGCAAGAGCGTTCCTTTTGCGGTTTCCGGCAGTGCAGCCAGGAGAATCCGGACTCCATTCCGCCCGCAGATCGTAGCGCCGGTTTTATCGCAATATTCTGCGAAACCGGCGTTGTTCTTTGAGACGCATAAATCGGCCGCGCCCATATCCAGCGCGCGAAGGTTTTCAGGAACATTCCCGGTGAACGGAACAAAATCGAAAGCGCGGCCGTAATGACAGAAGTCAGTGCTTACCACGAACAGCGTGTCTTCCGTCATCATATTCTTGAGTATAGATGCGACGACATCCGCCATTTTGCCGTCAATCTGTCCGACAACCAGCGGGACCAGTTTCCAGCCCGGCTTGAGCGCAACCTGAAGGAATGGCAGTTCCGCTTCCAGGGAATGTTCAGGGCCATGATAAACATCACCGACAACGAAAGGCTCTTCAGAGAGCATGTCCCGGCAGGTTGCGGTGTCAATCGGGATATCGCCCAATGGCGTCCTGAACAATCCGATCTTCGAAGGGACGCCTACGCCGCGAAACGGAAAGTTGTGCGTAGGACCAATGACAATAACTCTCGAATATGATGCATCCTTCACGGCTCTGAATGCGGCGGCTGCGCCCTTGCCCGAAAACTGATAGCCGGCATGGGGGGCTATAAGGGCGAGTATGTGCCCTTCGGACGCGGAAGCCGGCGCCTCATCAAGCAGATTCATGACCTTTATTCTGAGTTCATCAGGATCTGAGGGG
The DNA here is from genome assembly GCA_022711755.1 of Planctomycetota bacterium. Taxonomy (GTDB): domain Bacteria; phylum Planctomycetota; class Brocadiia; order SM23-32; family JAKLEA01; genus JAKLEA01. Next base: position 256,404 of record JAKLEA010000001.1, on the reverse strand, counting down.
TACCACTGCCCGGCCTTGGCGGGAACGCGAATCTCTCCGGATTCGGCGGCGTAGGTCGAATTGCGCGATTTTGATGATACACTCCCGATCTCGTCCAGCAACGAAACACATATGCAGGATGCGGCTACGGCAAGCAGGAGAACCCAGAATCTTGAAATCCCATGTCTCCCGGCGCGCACGCCCATTGCCAGGTCCTCCCGTTTCAATTGGTCTTCGACTGTTCTGTCATCTGCATCCGGAGATAGCTGCCGATGAATGGGTCAAGGTTGCCGTCAAGAACGCCCTGCGCGTTGCCGGTTTCGTAGCTTGTGCGCAGGTCCTTTACCATTTGATAGGGCTGGAGGACGTATGAGCGAATCTGGTATCCCCATGCGATTTCACCCATTTCATCATAGGACGCATCCTGCTTGTCCTTCCGTTTCAGCGCTTCCATTTCCCTCAACTTTGCCTTGAGGAGGCTCAGCGCCATCTGGCGGTTCTTGTGCTGGGAGCGTTGATCCTGACAATGAACGACTATACCGCTGGGAATGTGTTTGAGGCGGACGGCGGACGAAGTTTTATTGACGTGCTGGCCCCCTGGACCTCGAGAACGCAGGAACTCCATCTCAATGTCGTTATCGGCGATGACAATGTCCGGATCGTCATCAACCACGGGCGTTACATCAACTGCCGCAAAAGTGGTATGCCTGCGCGCGTTGGAATCGAACGGGCTGATGCGCACAAGGCGATGGACTCCGCGCTCGGATTTGAGGTACCCAAATGCGCGGGAGCCATTTACATGGATGATGACGCGCTTTATTCCCGCCTCCTCACCCGGCAGCATGTCTACTGTTTCCAGTTTGAAGCCGCGGGATTCCGCCCAGTGCGTATACATTCTGAGCAACATGCGAACCCAGTCGCATGATTCCGTCCCGCCGGCGCCGGCATGGATGTGCATGTAGGCGTCGCGCCCGTCATCCTCCCCGCTGAGCATGGCGTCAAGCTCGAACTTCTCCAGACTTTCGAGAAGTCGGGCGCGTTCCCTGGAGTATTCCGCCTCGCCATCAACTCCGCCTTCCTCATCGGCAAGCTCAGCCATTACCGCAAGATCTTCAAGCGCCTGCTGGATGGTCTGCATGGGCGAGACGATTTCCTTCAGCGTTTTTAGCCTGGTAATGGCCTGTTGCGCTTTTTCTCGATCATTCCAGATATCCGGGCTGGACATCAGTTGCTCGAGCTTTTCAAGTTCCTGTTTCTTGGATGCGTAGTCAAAGGCAGTCCCGCAGGCGGTTGACGCGGGCCTTTATATCTTCATAGTCTTTTCTTGCGGGCATGGTTTTCCCTTCGGGTGAAAGAAAGAATCGTTCTTTCAATGTGATTATAAGGAATCGAATGTCAGCCGGTCAACGGCGGCAATCGCTTATCTTATTCGCTGACGATCATTTTGGCATGACCGATACGGATGCTGTCGCCCACAAAAGCGGTTTCGCTGCCTTCAACCTTGTGGGCGTTCACGTAGACTCCGTTGCGGCTTTGAAGATCGCGCACGACAACGCGACTGCCGCGCTGTATTAAGGTGCAGTGTTTCCTGCTGCAGCGTCTGTCAAGCACGACTATATCGCAGTGTTCAGTCTCCCGCCCCACAATTAGTTCGACCTGCTGGGAGAGCGTTATTATGACGCCGTGAGAGCCAACAGGGCGAAGCCTTATAGCGCCAGACGGCGGATTGGCGTTGAGTTCGGCAACCCGTTTACCGCTGGGGATGACTTCGGAGGGCGGGTGCAGGTTATCCGGTTCGGCATGCTCGGAGAGTGTATGCGCCGCCTCTGGTTCCTCTACGGGAAGGGCTATATCGCCGATTATATCGCGCCATTCGTCGTTTGCATGAGGGCGCGGTTTTTCGGGGGGAGCAGCGTCAAGCTTGCCCTCGCACGATTGTTGTTCGTCGGGTCTGCCGGTTGCCGCCTGCTTTAAACGTTTGAAAAGTCCGGCCCGGCCCGCCTTGTCAATAGCGGTATCGCGTTGAGAACGATTCGGCTGTTTTTTCTGGTCGTTTCCAGAACCTTCCATCCCGCCATTCCTGAAACTGAATTCACCCCGGTGTTATGAAATCATCCAAATCAAGAAAGCCATGTAAGAGCGGCAATTCATGCCTGCGGTCGAGAGCAACATCACAGCAGAATCGCCTTAGGCTTATAATATAAGTTTAGCCCGGTACCATCGGATTGGCAAGAAAAAGCCTGAAACTGATTGGAGAAAAATGTCAGCTCGGACTATTGCCCATCAGATTCGATGATGGGTTTTATCGCCTGAAGGAATGCCTTGGCGGCAGGTGAATCAGGAAAGGCCGAAACGAAAGGCGCGCCTGCATCCCCGGTCTCGACCAGGCGATGATCGAGTGGAATGCTGCCCAGGAAAGGCACATCCATTTCTTCCGCCATCCTGCGCCCACCGCCGGTCTTGAATATATCAACAACTTTGGAACAATGCGGGCATGTGAACCCGCTCATGTTTTCAATGAGGCCAAGGACTGGTATCTTCAACTGGCGACAGAAAGTGACGGCTTTGCGGGAGTCCATCTGCGCCAGGTCCTGCGGCGTGGTCACAATGACCGCGCTGACGTCTGACTTGAATATCTGGGCAATGGAAAGAGGTTCGTCGCCGGTTCCGGGAGGGCAGTCAACCACCAGCCAGTCAAGTTCGCCCCAGTCAACATCCTTGATAAACTGCTGGATGACGTTCATCTTCAGCGGGCCGCGCCAGATGATGGCATCCTCCTGACGGGCGACAAGGAAGCCGAGGGACATGACCTTCAAATCGCCGAACCGGGCGGGTATGAGCGTCTCATCTCGGGCTTCAAGCTTCGCCTTGTCAAGGTTTAAGAGCTTGGGGACGTTCGGGCCATGGATGTCAACGTCGAGGATTCCGGTCTTTCTGCCGACGATTGAAAGGGCAGTGGCAAGATTCACGGCTACAGTGCTTTTACCGACGCCGCCCTTGCCGGACAAGACAAGAATCTTGTTCTTGATGCCGGCAAGGCGACATGCCATAATTGTATCCTTGTCCTGTGAACATGCGGAGCAAGCCGAGTTTGAGCGTTCTCCGTGACAATGGTCATGATGTTTATCCTGGGGTGTCATGGCAATCTCCTGCGCGAAAGGAATGTGGTTATCTCAATCCACCGCCGCCTTCCACTCTAAAAGGAGTCACTAGTCCTGCTTTCTTAATATCCGCCCGCTCTGAAATGTCAACCGAGTCTGTCGCATAATCATTCGGTGATTGATCCGTCAATCATTCTGATCCGCCTGATAGCCTTCTCGGCCAAACCTTCGTCGTGGGTGACAAGGACTATGGTTACTCCGGTATCTTCATGAAGCTGCCAGAGCAGTTTGACTATCTGTTTTCCGGTCTTTGTGTCAAGATTCCCGGTTGGCTCATCGCACAAGAGAAGTTCGGGCTTGTTTATTAATGCGCGAGCGATCGCAACGCGCTGTCTTTCTCCGCCGGAGAGTTGCGGCGGATAATGATGGCTGCGTTCGGCCAGTCCGACAGCTTCCAGCAGTTCCGTAGCGCGCTTTTTGAGGGCGGAGCGGTCGGAAAAGAAACTCCTGCCGACAAGCCCGGGGATATAGACATTTTCAAGCGCTGTGAAGTCCGGCAGAAGATGGTAGAGCTGGAAAACAAATCCGAATTCGCGGTTGCGAAGCTCAGCGCGTTTGATCTGGGAAAGCGACATCAAGTCTGTGTTCTTGTATTCGATCATCCCCTCCGTCGGAGTGTCCAATGCGCCCAGGAGATGCAGCAGTGTGCTTTTTCCCGCGCCGGATGGGCCGATTATTGACAGTATCTCCCCGCGGGAAATGCTCAGACTGACGCGGTTAACAACGCGCAGGACGCGCGGTCCGGAGCGATAATCCTTGCAAAGGTCATTTGTCCGCATCAGGAATTCAGAGCCGGCCACGATGGCATCTCCCCGCAATCATTCATTCTTCGATTCATCTGTTTCACGCCTTAGCAAGGGGAAGAGTATCACGTCCCTTATTGAGGCGTTATTGGTCAGAATCATGACAATCCGGTCAATACCGATGCCGAGTCCACCCGCGGGAGGCATGCCGTATCCCTGTGCATCCAGGAAATCCCTGTCAATCCTCTCGCGTTCATCGGCGTCCCCGACCTGTTCGACGAAGCGCTTTTCCTGTTCCTCGGGGTCGTTCAATTCGGAATAGGCATTGGCGCATTCCATTCCGGCTATGTAAAGCTCGAAACGCTGTGCCAGTTCCGGTTCGGCGGCGCATGCCTTGGTGAGCGGGCAGAGACTCTTCGGGTAGTCAATCACAAAAGTCGGAGCTGAAAGCCTGGGTTCAACCAGTTCCTCAAACAGCTCATTGGCAAGCACATCGGGATGGGAGTTCTTCACGTCAACCTTTGCAAGAGCAGGTTCCATCCTGACTCGAGATGTGATCGCTTCCGAGTCGCCGAGTCTGACTCCGGCATATTCCTGCAGGAGGTCGCTATAACATCGTCTTGCCCACGGCGGCGTCATGTCCAACGCAATATCTCCGAAGGAAATCCTAAGACTGCCTATCAGGTCGCGGGCAATGCCGCTTATGACCGACTCGGTCAATTCCATCATGTCCGTATAATCGGCGTAGGCCTGGTAAGCCTCCATCATTGTGAATTCGGGATTATGACGCGTTGAGATGCCTTCGTTACGGAAATTTCGGTTGATCTCGAAAACACGTTCCATTCCGCCGACCAGCAGCCTTTTGAGATACAATTCGGGCGCGACGCGCAGGAAAAGGTCCATATCCAGCGCATTGTGGTGCGTGATGAAGGGACGGGCAGCAGCTCCACCCGGGATTGACTGCATCATGGGGGTTTCGACCTCGACGAAGCCCCGCTTCTCCATGCAGTTGCGGATGTAACGCAGGATGTGCGACCTTAGCAAGAACGTCCGCATGACCTCCGGATTGGTAAAGAGGTCAACGTAACGCCGGCGATAACGGATTTCCACGTCCTTCAATCCGTGCCACTTTTCAGGGGGCGAGATCAACGCTTTTGTGAGGAGCGTGAAATTGTCGGCAAAGATCGTTACCTCGCCGGTCTTTGTCTTTGCCAGACCGCCGTCAACGCCAATGATGTCCCCAAGATCCAGCAGCTTGTGTTCCTCAAACCTGGCGTCGCTGACCTTGTTCTTCTTTATGTAGACCTGCACGCGACCTGTCCAATCCTGGATGTCAATGAACGTGGCCTTGCCCATCCAGCGGATATTGGTGATCCGCCCGGCAGCGCGGACTGGAAGTCCCTCGTTTTCCGGAATGCAGAGGTTGCGAATTTCCTCGGTTGACCTGGCGCCCGGGAAGCGCGATCCATGGGGATCAATTCCGCCGGCGCGCAGCCTAGCAAGCTTTTCGATTCTGAAATCTTCGTGTTCTGGCAATGCAATTCTCTGTGGAAAAAAGTTAACGCGGGGCGGTACTACAAATCGGGTCAAGCGCTACGCCATACAGATTCCAACTAAAAAAGCGGACGTGGACAACAGATCCAGCCGCAAGCTTGCGTTTGGCATGCAGCCGTCCAGCCCGAACCGCCGTTGAAAACAAAGGCGCAAAACGGTAGGCTTTCACAATATAGAGTCCCATGATGTTTCGTCAAGGGAGAACTGCGCCCGACAGTTCAAGTGAAAGCAATTCAGCTTCCGCTTGCGAAAATGTGTAGACTTGTGGATAGCCTTTGCATAGTGGCGAAAAGGAGCGACAGCGGATCAGGCATGACGGCGCGGCGGGATTTTCCGCCAGACGCCAGGATTCGCTTGAAGCGGGATTTTGCCTATGCCTTTGCTGAAGGGACCCGCGTGCGGCTGCGCCTGTTCACAGCAGTTGTTGTCCCAGGCAATGGACAGCGCAGCCGGCTTGGTCTGGTAATCGGCAGGAAGGTTGACCGCAAGGCTCACAGGCGCAACCGGATACGCCGAAGGCTGCGCGAAGGCTTCCGGCACAACCAGTCCAGAATAGCCGGAATATGGGACATAGTGGTTCTGGCTGGCGCAGGTTGTCTTGGCTGCCCGTGGAGCGAGCTTCAAAGAGATTTTGACGTTCTGATAGGGCGGATTCAAGCAATGTCGGAGGAAGGGACTTGAAGTGGTTATTCATCGTCCCTATACGCGTCTACCAGCGGCTTATATCACCGATGATGCCGCCGGTATGCCGATTTCAGCCGACATGCTCGAATTACGCGATTGAGGCGATTGAGAAAAAGGGGGTAGTAGTGGGTTGTTTAATGGCTGTGTGGCGGATACTCAGATGCAATCCCCTCTGCGCCGGCGGATACGATCCGGTTGAGCGGGAGGACACGAAAGGAGACCTCAGAGGATGAACAAGGTTGGATGGGCCGTGCTTGGGTGCGGGGCGGTGGGGGACTGGCATTGTCAGGCAGCGCAAAATGCCGAACACGCAGAGCTTCGCGCCGTATGCGACGCCATGGCGGACAGGGCGCAAGCGACCGGTGTCAGGTTTGGAGTGCCCGGATACGGCGATCTCGGGGAAATGCTCAAGCGACAGGACATCCAGTGCGTATCCATCTGCACGCCGTCAGGTATGCACTCGGACCAGGGGGTCGCCTGCGCGCGACACGGCAAACATGTGATGACAGAGAAACCTATTGACATCACGCTTGAGAAAACCGACGCTCTGATAACAGCATGCCGCGCTGCAGGAGTAAGGCTGAGCTGCATCTTTCAGAAGCGAACCAGCAAGGCCGTTCAGTCAGCGCGCCAAGCTGTGCAATCCGGTCAATTGGGAAAGATGGTGCTTGGCGACGCGTTCAACAAGTGGTTCCGCCCGCAGACATACTACGATAGCGGAGCATGGAGGGGCACATGGGCGTTGGACGGCGGCGGCTGCCTGATCAATCAGGGCGTTCATACGATTGACGCTCTGCTCTGGATCATGGGAGATGTAAAGAGCGTTTATGCAAAAGCCGACCGTCTGGCCAGGAAGATCGAAGTCGAGGATACTGCCGTCGCAGTCGTGCAATACATGAGCGGAGCGTTCGGTGTCATAGAGGGAGCGACGTCAGTCAACCCCGGGGAATACTCCAAACTGGAACTCCACGGCGAAAAGGGAACAATCATCATTGAGGACAATGATATCTCCAAGTGGGCAGTGGGAACCGATCCAAATGCGCCGGCGGAGAATGATGATTCGCGTTGCAATCGGGCTCAGAAGAGCGGTTCCGCGAGTAGCCCCATGGCCTTCAGCGTGGTTGGACACACAATCCAGATTGAGGACATGGCGCTGGCAATTCTGGAGAACCGTGATCCAATGGTGACCGGAGAGAGCGCCAGAAAGTCAGTCGAACTGATACGCGCCATTTACGAATCGGCGCGGACTGGAAAAGAAGTCCTGCTGCCGCACAGTTGAGTGTTGAACACTACCACAACCGGTCAAGTATCGGCAGGGAGGTCTGACCGAATGCCAGGCGCAACAGTCGCAAGGCTATGCAGGCCGATACCGATTACATTTGTGTTCTGGTTCGTGATAGCGGCATGCACGGCGACGTGGGTATCGCGGGGCGGCGGGCCTGCTTCGAGGCTGGCTACAGCCGAATGCCTTGTTGAACGTGGAACGTGCGTGATTGATGAATCCCGCTATGTATGGACAGTTGACAAGGCGAAGTTCAACGGACATTTCTATAGTGACAAGCCTATGCCCTTGAGCATATGTCTTACGGGCGTATATGCCGTCCTTCACCGGGGACTTGGACTTAGTTTTGCGAAAAATGAATCGGTTTGCACAGGTTGGATAACACGGCTGACCATCGGAGTTGCAAGCGCGGCGCTTGCCGGTATTTTCTGCTGGGTCATAGACAAGGAAGTTCCTAATCCCCGCGCCAGACTATTCGGAATGGCCGCTCTTGCCTTCAGCCCGGTTGTTTTCAGCGCAATAGTGGTAAATCCCCATACTGTCGCCGCATCAACGCTCTTCTCGGCATATGCCGTCCTTCGACATCAGGCGATGAATGGAAAGTGGGGTTTGGCCCTGGGCGGCGGATTGATTGGTTTTTCAGTCTGGCTTGATCCGGTTACGACGATTCTCATGGGAAGCGTGGCCGGGCTTGCATATGTTCGCGCCAGGGGCATCGTCCCCGCATTGGGGACAATGGCAATTATTGCATGCGGATTCAGTCTGATGATAGTCGCCGGTTTGATTCTCAATCGCGCGCTGATAGGCCAATGGCTGCCCTTCTATCTGACGCCGTCTGCATACGATTATCCCGGTTCATTCCACGGCGGAACAGGGCCTGCGGCGACATCGCGCCCGGATGCGCCCCTGCTTTATGCCTTTCATTGCCTGTTCGGACGCAGGGGATTATTCCTGTATTCGCCCGCCCTGATTTTCGGCATGGTTGCGCCATTTTATCCGGCGCTCAGGCGGGATCGGGTGATCCTGACGATCTGGGCAGGCTGCGGCGTATCGGCAGTGTACTTCTGTTTCTTCACTGCCGACATGGGCGGATGGTGGTATGGATTCCGCTTTCTATTCGCATGCGTTCCGTTTCTGGCATTGATGTCGGCAAGAGTTCTTGACATTCATTTGCGCGATGCAGGCCTGATGGGTTTACCGAATGACACTCCACGGCGGAGCACAGTGTCGCGCATGTTCAGATCAAAGAAAGTCCTCGGAATTGCCAGTGTGATCACAATCTGCGTTTCAATGACGACGACCATCGTAGGGCTGTATAATCCAACGCCAATCTGCCGGGAGGGAGTGAAGGGGAGGGGATCGGTGGCTGATTATGTGGCCTCGCCTTTTCTCGCCAACGCAGTCTGCATCATCAATGAATATTATCCGGGGACAGGGATTGCAAAGCGGTTCAATTCGTTTTTCTTCTCGGATGCTGAGATTCCAATCCTAGCGGCCTATCTTACGGCTTCATATGCCGATATGGGAAAAACAGTTTCTCTGAATAGCGGCGGCAGACAACCGGAGCCATAATAATGGATTGGGGATTGTTGATGTTGGAAACAACTTGAGATTGGCATAAGAAATGTCCGGAATGGCGACACGTTGCCGCAACTCAGCTCCTTTCATGGCGGTAGTATTGCTTGTCCTTTTTTTTTATCATCCTCTATGGACGCGCGGAGAAGATTATGTGCTCACACAAGGCGGTCCGGCCGGACATGCCGGTGATGGGGAGGTTTTCTACGTCAGCATGAGCGCCGCCCGGGAAGCCTTGCGCGAAGGAGTAATTCGCCAATGGTATCCATACAGCTTCTGTGGAACACCTCTGGCCGCAAATCCTGAAGCGGCTACTTTTCACCCCCTGTCGCTCTTCTTCATTTTGATTCCCACCGAACTATGGATGCGCCTGTTTGTTCTTACGCATATTCTGATTGGGGCATCAGGAAGTTTCCTATTCTGTCGCAGATTGGGCGGCAATCGCATTGGAGGCGCGTTTGCGGGTGTTACATTCGCGCTGTCGGGATTCTTTGCCTGCCACGTCGCGGGTGGTCACGTAAGTCATATTGTCCCTGTCGCGACTGCTCCATGGGCATTCCTTTTGATAGATAAAATACTTCATGAATCTGGACAGCGGATGATTAGCCTCGCCGCAGGCGGGGCAATCATGGCTCTGGCGATGATGGCTTCGCAACCACAATACATCCTTTATATCTCAATGGCTCTTATGCTTTATGGAGTTGTTTTTGCAGTTGCCGATGGAAAGGCATGGCGCATGAAGGGATTTCTATATGGAATGGCAGTTCCTGGAGGAACCCTTGCCATTGCCGCGATTCTGTCGTCATGCCAGTTGCTACCGGAATTGGAATTAAGCCGGTATGGAAATCGCGTTGCTGATTCGGACTGGGCGGACATGTTCTCATGGTCTCCGCGAATGTTCAGCGTGTTTTTCCAGCCCGGATTGCATCCGCTCAACTCCAGTGAACCCGGCGCCCGTGAGGGGATTGAAAGGTTGTTCTGGGAATTCGATTTTGCAATGGGAACTGGAACACTCGTGCTGGCAATGGGCGGATTGTTGCTCAAACCGAGAAAAACCGTCCCGCTTGCCTGCGTCGGCGCATTGGGACTGCTTGTTGCATTGGGCGGCAGGACGCCGATATTCAGGATATTGTGCGGACTAATCCCCGGTTTTTCTCTGTTCAGAATTCACGCCAGGGCGCTTTCACTTGCCGTCATTGCGCTGCCTTCAATATCAGGGGTGGGATTGACGTTATTGCTTGAATCTGATCGTAGGAATCAAAGAGAAACATGGCGATTCCGCATGGCTGCCATAGCCGGAGCCTGTGGCGTAATCCTGGCTTACTTGCTTACCGAATCGTCAGAAGGTATTGCATCATGGCATCCTGATGCTCTTGGAACCGACTCCGCAATCAGACTTTCCAGCTTTGCCGGTTCGCGCGCAATCGCCGCGTTTATCTCTGGAGCAACGACATGTATTCTGGTTTTTATCGCCGCAGGCGACATGGAATCAGAGAAACGAAGGCATGGGCTTATCGCGTTATGCCTGATTATTACAGTCATCGAGTTAATCGCATTCCGATGGGGACTTGTGGCTGTTCGAAGGTTGCCGGCGGATAGGTTGCCGCCTGAGTTGGTCGAGGCTGCAAAGGGGTTGGAATACGGACGTGTTCTAATCCCGCCAGAATTGATTCCGGAAAGCGCCTGTTGGAGAAACGGACTGTTCAATCTTGCAGGCGGCGGACTCCACCCGTTGGGACGACCCTGGACACTGGTCCATGATTTGTTCAAGACAAAACCCGGCAACGATCCAGTCAGCCTGGCGAGCGCGATTTATTTCTCCAAAAACATGTCGCCACTGGCCATTCTCGCGGTGAAATCGGCGATTGGATATCAGGATAATGGCAACGGGGTGGTAACTTTGCGGCATTTCATGATAGATGACGCACTGGGGCGGGTAGAAGTTATTCCAGTTGCCCGGTTTGCAAAGCATTCTGAGGAAGCCCTCGCGCTAATGCGTGAACCAGGATTCGATTGCAGAAATACGGTAGTCATCGAATCCGCTCCGGCAATCATCGAAGATGATAAGGAAACGATGCCAGACTGGGACAAGGCGCGGGCAAAAATCTCTTATTACAAACCTGAATTGATAAGGATTGAATGTTCCACCCCGGGGAAGGCATATCTGGTTCTAAACGAGGCATTCTATCCTGGGTGGACTGCCAGAATAAACGGCACAGCAACGGAAGTTTATCGGGCTGATTACGCTCTTCAGGTTGTCAGAATACCGGCCGGCGAAAGTGTGGTTGAATTCAATTTTTCATCCCGCAGTATCAGGACTGGTTTAATAATTAGCAGTGTGGCCTGGGCGTTGATGATTATCATTCTGATTGCTGTCTTGGCTCGACATCGCTGTTCTGTGAAAAGTCAAAGCCATTGAACTGTAGAAGCGCGGTTAAGGTTCCTACCGACACGACACGCAATTATTATACGCACCAGCCATTTCAACACCAAAGCAACGCACTTGCATTGTTCCAAGCTGGGGAATTACAGTGTGGATTAATAAGTTTGCTTCCGAAAACTCTTGACCGAACACAAATGAATGAAACTATCCTCGCTGAGTCATAACAGGACGATAGTGGCGCTGGCTTGCATCTCATTCGCAGCCTGCTTCATCATCAGCTCTCTATACATAAGTCGGGACAGATCGTTGCCATACTGGGACACGGTTCATTATGGACTTCAAGCGGAACGTTTCGCAAAAGCCGTTCTCGACAGGAATCCCGACTGGGAAGCGGCAAGAGAGTTATTCAAATCAGCCCAGCCGCCTGGATATGCCATACCAATGATCCCATTTTATCTCATCGGCGGGGTTCGCTGGGAAATTACACGGCTGGCATTCTGCTGCTTTTATGGCCCACTCGCTGTTGTCGGGGTCTATCTCCTTACACTTGAGTTCACCGGCGGTAACAGGCAGTCGGGCATCATTTCTGCAGTTTGTTGCCTTCTAACTCCGTTGTTCTGGTTCGATGCCCTGCGAGGCATGGCGGACATTGCCGGTTATGCCATAACACCATGGATAATCTGGTTTTGGGTCAAGTCAGAGCATTGTTCAAAAAAAACGTATTGCGCAGGGCAGGGATTGATGCTTGGGTGGGGCATGCTGTGCAGAAGACGTTTTATATTGGTTGTATTAATGTGGTGTTTCATATGTGCTGTTGATCTGTTGACATTATATTTAAATAGACATGCTGATAAGAAAAAGAAACCGGGACTGCTTGGAATCATGACCGGACTGGCGATCACAATTCTCGCGTCTGTCGGACTGGTCCTGCTGTTCTGTCCGGTTCGGTACTTCAGCCAGTTTTATGACCCTTCGAATGCTACTACACTATATCTCTTCCATATTTCCAATCTGTTTTATGCAAAGAGTCTACCGCTGAGCGGATTAGGTCCGCCGCTTGCCATCCCCGCGTTTTTTGCCTTCATTTTCGCATTTAAAGAGAGCGCGCGCTTCTGGCCCCTGATATCGTGGGCGGGTCTTTTCTACATCGGAACTGAATTCCTGCTTTCCGGACAGGAGGAGCGGAATACCTTTCCGATGTTTGTTCCGCTTTTCGTTCTCATTGGGTGGCTCTTCTCGAATGGATTTCAATGCAGATTCCGCAAAGTTGCATTTGGCTGGATGTTGGTGGCGGGATTGGCTCAGCTTATTTGGGGCCTTACCGGAATATCGTTTCTAGGATCGCTGCCGGCGAAGATGTCGGGGGTGGGCTGGCTGTCATTCCCGCCATCCAGACACCCGACCGAATCGCTGGTAAGCGCTTTGAAGAAGATGAATGAATGGAAGTCAAATCCAATGATATTCACGGCCAGTTCATCCATTGATCTTAATTGGACTCAGCTTCTATGGTTGGCTGAGACTGGTCGAACGCCTGAAGGTTTCAAGCCGGAAATCCACCACGCTGATGTTCCCAGAAACACTGGCTTCCCGCTCACCTTTCCGAGGATGGATTTCATCCTTCTGAAGGACAAAAATTATACACATCTGAATCCCGGCGTTGAATATGCCTGCGATCTTATTGTCAACGATTTCAATAAAAAGCCCGAAGAACGTGTGTTTCTGCGTAATTTTGAGGAGGCTGCGCGATACCCCTATGGTAATGAAAGCACGCTTTTCCTGCTCAGAAGAACGCGAAATCTTGAAGTCGAAGAGGAATTGGCACTATGGAAAGCATTAATCTCGGCGGATACTGACAATTTCTTCTGTATTCAACCGCGAATATGGCTCATCAGTTGCTACGCTTCGCAGGGCAGGCAAGAACTTGCCGCTTCAACTGCAAGGGAATTACTCGACAGGCTTCCAGTCTCCAAGACCATCAGCAGGATAGATCCTGCACTGGAGTTGTTTGGCGCATCACTAGCCTTCAGAACGCTTGGCATGGAAGATGCTATCTTGAGCGTCAGACGGGTATGGGATAATGCAGAGCAGGGCAATTTGAATTGTATTCATGCTTCTGAAATCGTTCCCAAAGACTGGTCTGAATTTGCAATGGAATTTGGCGAATCCGGGACAGGGCAGGTGAAACTTAATGGAATTTCACCGGTCAATATCGGGCATGATGGAATCTCCAGCATCATGTTCAACTTCAGGTGTATTGAACCGGCAAAGGTTGCTGTGGCTCTTTCCGTATCGGTTGAAGGACCGGGTGGCGGAGCATCTGCGCGAATAATTCCAAACCCTCCCATGCACATGTGGAGAAAGAACGAGGTTTTCAATATTATTGTTACGCTGCCGATACGGCTGAAAGGAACTGGAGACCTGCCTGTGCGTTTGCGACTGTTGACTGACATCGGTGATCTGTCGTGGAAAACTGAACGGGGGGATGATTCAATAATGTTTTTTGCAAGGGCGCGTTGAGCGCAAAATCCTGGCCCCCAAGCTTGACCTTGTTCATTTGTGAGCGTAGTTTATTTTCAGCATGGGGAGAATAGCTGTTTCATCTCCCGATTTACAGGAGTCACGTGTGGCAAAAAATTCTGAAATCCTGAAATTGATGTACGAAGCAATGTTATCACGCTTCGGACATCAGCGCTGGTGGCCTGGCGATACTCCCTTTGAAGTCGCCGTCGGGGCTGTCTTGACTCAGAATACGAGCTGGTCAAATGTCGAGAAGGCAATCGCCAATCTCCGCGCTCTTGGCGCATTAGAATATGAGGGGATGCGCTATCTGGACCGTGATGCCCTTTGCGCAGCTATCAGGCCCGCGGGATACTTCAATCAGAAGGCTAACAAACTTCTCCACCTGCTGGATTGGCTTGGAGAAAACGGGGGAGGAAAGATCGAGAGCCTTTCAGAACAAGGCGTTCAGTCTCTTCGCGAGGGTTTGTTAAGCATCAACGGTATCGGTCCTGAAACTGCCGACTCGATTGTTCTCTACGCTTTGAATAAACCTACTTTCGTCGTGGACGCTTACACGCATCGGATTTTCGCGCGTCATGAAATAATATCGCCGGAGTCAACGTATTATGAAATCAAGGATTTCTTCGAGGGCAACCTTCCGACCGATGTGGACCTGTTCAAGGATTTTCACGCGCAGATAGTCACGGTTGGAAAGCGCTTCTGTCGAAAGCGTGAGCCTGCATGCGATGATTGCCCACTGAAGGAGTTCCTTTCCGGACCGGTGAAACTACAGGAGGAGCGGGGATGAGCGGTGAAGGCGTTCATGACCATGATTCAGATGCCGGGCCTCATCAGGAAGAGATAATTAACCTTACACAGGCGGATGAAACCACAGGAATTTCTTCCGTTGATTCTCAGGTTTCACTCGCTGATGACCTTATTGCCTCATGTACTAACCTTTCAGACGCAAAATTAACGGGAGCAACAAAGAAGATTAATAGAAAGGGGAATTGGCGGATTCTTTTTGCGATAAATGCCCTGCTGTTGTTCATCGCTGGAATACTCATTGCCTATATTATTATTCGGGATAAGCCATGGCTGCTCCCGGAATCAGTTCAACTGAGACTAAGATTGCTTCCCGAGAATCTCCACTATTACGGAGCGAGGACGGTGCGCGAACCTGACGGCGCTGAGATGGTACTGGTGAGGGATGGCGCCTTTGCCATGGGGACGCAGTTGGCTGCCCGGGACGAAGGTCCCCGCCATCTAGTCTACACTTCTCGATTTTTTATTGACCGTTACGAGGTTACGAACAGGCAGTATAGGGCCTTCTGTGAGGCGAAAGGATACCCGGAACCGGCGGGAACCACCTTTGTCAACAACAAGCGTTCGGACGATTTCATGCCGTGGCAGTCTGAACGCTTCAACCGGGATGACATGCCGGTTGTATGCGTAAGTTACGCCGACGCTCACGAATACACGCAATGGCTGAATGCAATCCTGCCATGGGATTCCGACTGGGAGACCGATCTTCCCACCGAGGCAGAATGGGAGAAGGCCGCCGCAGGAATGCAGGGCCTGCCGTATCCATGGGGATCAACGGCAGATCCGAAGCGGGTCGTGATGGGTGGCGGATATGATGAAACGGCAGGCCTGAAGGATGCAAAGGCAATGCCGTCGGGGATGAGTCCATTCGGACTTCATCATTGCCTTGGCAATGCAAAGGAATGGTGTCTGGACTGGTATAATCCATCCACGTATTCTCTGAGAATCCAGAAAGGCCGAAACGGAATTTGCGCAACTGATCCTGTGGGGCCGTCCGACGGGCAGCTTCGTTGTCTCCGGGGCGGCGGATGGGCGGACAGCCTGTCAGCGATACGCTGCCAGACCAGAGACGGAGCCGAACCCGGAATCAAGCGCGACGACGTTGGATTCCGCTGTGTCGTAAGATTGAAAGCGCGCGCAAGGCGCAAGTCCTGAGGTACTGGAAGCATGCAGAACCAGCGAGTTCTGATAGTCGAAGACGAACCGGAAGCCTGCGAACTGCTCAAGCGCCAGATTGAGGCCGTCGGCGCGGAAGCAATAGCCACCACGTCGGGACCTGAGGCAATAGAACTTATAAATTCTTCTTATTTCGACCTGGTCATAACTGACCTCTGGATGCCCGGAGCTGATGGTTTCCAGATAATCCAGGCCGCGCATAAGCATGATCCTGACCTTGCGGTCATGGTGATTTCCGGGGATGGATCAATCACTTCGGCGGTTCAGGCGATGCGCGCTGGCGCCATGGATTATGTTGAGAAACCCGTCACGCGCGAGCGTCTTGAAATGGCTCTCTCTAAAGCGATGATGGTGCGCGGTCTTGTAAGGGAGAATAAACTTCTCAGAGAGCACATAGAACAACATTTTGATTTTCGAAATATTGTCGGCAGCGCCCCCAGTTTCCTTGAAGCCATTCGCATGGCGGGGGAGGTGGCTGCGACAGATGCCACTGTCTTGCTGATGGGAGAGAGCGGCACAGGCAAGGAACTTGTCGCCAGGGCCATTCATTTCAACAGCAAGCGAGCCTCAAAACCATTTGTTCCAATCAATTGCGCCGCGCTTCCGGAAAGTCTTATGGAGAGCGAACTGTTCGGACATGAGAAAGGTTCATTCACCGGGGCTGACAGAATGCAAATCGGGCGGTTGGAAGCGGCGCGAGGGGGGACAGTCTTCCTGGATGAGATCGGAGAAATGAGTCAGACGCTCCAGGCAAAACTACTGCGTTTCCTGCAAGATATGACTTTCACGAGAGTGGGCGGTTCTAAACGCCTTACGATAGACGTGCGGTTGATTAGCGCGACAAACAGGAACATCGAGGAGATGGTTGCGAAAGGGGAGTTTCGCGAGGACCTTTATTATCGCATCAATGTCTTTCCGATACGTTTGCCGCCGCTGAGGGAACGCCCGGATGACATTCTTCCGTTGGCGAGGCATTTTGTAGGCGTCTTTTCAACAAAAATGGGCAGACATTTGACAGGAATTTCTCAGGAAGCCGAACGACAGCTTACGGGTCATAAGTGGCCTGGGAATGCCAGAGAATTGCAGAACGTCATAGAACGCGCAGTAATCCTCTGCGACGGCGATACGATTACAAGCGCTCAACTCCCATGGCCTCATGGCGCAATGCCTTCCAGCCTGCCGCCTTCAATCGTTGTCCAGGATATTGCCATCCCGCCCCAAGGCATCAAACTGGATGAAATTGAATATTCATTACTCAAGCAGGCTATGGCAACGACAAAGGGGAATAAAAGCCGCGCCGCAAAGTTGCTTGGCTTGTCCAGAGCGAAGCTAAGATATCGTCTTAAGAAGCACCATCTGGATGCCGTATGACAAAAACATTATCCTATGGGAAATACTTTATCGGCCGAGAATCAGTCTGTGTGCGTTTGTAGGCGGCAGTCCAGCGTCAAGAATCCGTTGTTTGGCTTTCTCAACGTCGTATTCAACCCTGTGAATCCAGACCTTCTTCTTATCGGCGTCAAAAATCGCGTAACACGCTCGGGCGTCCTGATCCCGGGGCTGCCCAACGCTGCCAACGTTCACGATCACTTTCGGAGCGTTTTCCAGATCAACCTCCGGCTCCATGAAGTAACTTATAGGATTGTCATTGAAGAATACAATCGGCACATGTGAATGTCCGAGGAAGCATATTGGAGTGTGCAGGGCCTGGAAAGAGAGATATGCGTCGTAAAGAGTCTGTATGTAATCGAAGTATTCAGGATAACAGAGCGTGCCATGGACCAGCGTCAGGTCTTCCATCTCGTGGACGAGTTGGAGTTCCTTCAGGTAGTTTTTCTGATCATCGTTGAGGTGTTCGCGGGTCCAGAGTACAGCGTCGCGGGCGTCTGAGTTGAAACACTCGATGGTTGTTTTATCAACGACGCCGAAATCATGGTTTCCCGCCACGACAACAGTATTTCTCGCTCTGACGGCCTCGATGCATTCAGCCGGCATGGCTCCATAGCCGACAAGATCTCCGACGCACAGAAGCCTGTCGAAACCCTTTTTCTCCGCGTCCTTCAGGATGGTTTCAAGGGCATCGAAGTTGGCGTGTATGTCTCCAATTACCGCGTAGCGCACGCCTGATTCCTCATCTGGCCGTCATGTTGTTGGGTAATCCGGCTAACAATTCTATCCGTCTTGCCGGCGATTACGGAATGCCGACAAGAAAATTTCCCTTGTCGCGCTTGTGACAGTATCGTGCGAATCCGTTGTCCAAAGCCCGTTTTCAGGAAATGCAAGAACGCTAATGTAGCGAAACATGAAGGTGAATTCCAATGAAAACAAACGATTTTTTCTGATACGGCGCGTGGCAAATCAACTGGCGTTATCCTGCTTCTGAATGCGGATCTTTCTGCGGTTGAAGATCGTATTTGATCATGCCGGCTTCATGACAACTATTCCCGACATCTGGTCTTTTACTTGCCACGCATCGGCCAGCTCGCAATAATCCCCGCATGACAAGTGTCAGGAAAAGGCTTACAGATTCATTGCTGCTTTCAGTTCAGACCCCGGCTCAATATCTCGGCGGCGAACTGAATGCCGTGCTGAAGGACCCTGAATCGGTCAGATTGCGATTCGCTCTGGCATTCCCCGATACATATTCAGTCGGAATGTCATGCATGGGCATCCATGTTTTATACAATATTCTTAATTCAGCCCCTGACATCCTGGCGGAGCGCGTATTCAGTCCGTGGCCTGATATGGCTGACCGATTACGGTCAAGCGCCATTCCACTCTACAGCCTTGAAACCTATGCGCCTTTATCAGAATTTGATATTGTCGGATTCTCACTTCAGCATGAATTACAGTTCACAAATGTCCTGATGATGCTGGAACTGGGGGGGATACCCATATGTTCCCGCGAGCGCGATATATCATGCCCGTTAATCATCGCGGGAGGCCAGGCATGCGCTAATCCTGAACCGCTTGCAGATTTCATAGACATATTCTGTCCGGGGGACGGCGAGATTACGGCGCTTGCATTGGCAAAAGCCGTGATGCAAATGCGGGGGGATTTCAAAGATAGGAAAGAATTTATTCTCGCAATCGTCAACCGAGTTCCGGGGTTGTATGCGCCGTCGTTTTACGATCCGCGGACTGATTCAAGCGGTTATATTTCATCCGTCGCCACGGCGCCGGAAGCCCCCACTCTTCCAGTGCGGGCATCAACGATAGATGATCTTGAGAACGCCATAGCTCCGGCACGTTGCATCGTGCCATTTGTAGAGACTGTGCATGACAGGATTACGATCGAGATAATGAGGGGATGCGCAGGCGGATGCAGGTTCTGTCAGGCTGGCGCGACAAGGCGCCCGGTTCGCGCAAGAAAGCCGGAAACGATCCTTGCTCTGGCTGCTGAGTCATGCCGCGCAACCGGCCACGACGAAGTGTCTCTCTCGTCTCTCTCATCCAGTGATTATCCCGAGTTGGAGAAGTTGCTTGAGGGTTTTTGCGCAAGATTCAATCCATCCCAGATCAATTTCAGCCTGCCATCATTGCGCGCGGGGGAGCAACTGAAGCTCCTTCCGAAATACATGTCAGAAGTTCGTAAAAGCGGGCTTACTGTTGCTCCGGAGGCTGGAACAGACCGATTGCGAGCGGTCATAAACAAAGACATTACGGAAGATAATCTGATGAAGGGCATCGAGGAAGCGTTCCGGGCCGGATGGAACAGGATGAAGCTTTACTTCATGGTCGGGCTGCCGACAGAAACCGATGAGGACATAAGGGCCATTCCTGAGCTTGCCAATCGCGTTTCTCTGCTCCGGAAGCGCATGGGATCTTCACAAGCTCAGGTGCAGCTTTCGGTCGCGCCATTCGTTCCGAAATCACATACCCCGTTTCAGTGGGAAGCAATGCGGACTGAGGAGTATTTCCGTCATGCCCTGAGCCTGATGTTATCGAATCTGAGCAATCGCGCCATCCGCTTGAGCATGCACACGCCAGGGCGAAGTATCCTTGAAGGCGTTTTTGCCAGGGGGAACCGTTACCTGTCAAAAACGCTGACATTGGCATACAGTCTTGGATGCGGTTTCGACGAATGGGATGAGCATCATAAACCGGCGGCGTGGGGCAGGGCTTTTTCTGAGACGGGAGTTGTCCCCGCATTCCATGCCAATCGCGAGCGAAGTGTTCAAGAAATACTGCCCTGGGAGGTTCTTGATTTCGGCGTAAGGCGTGAATGGCTTCTGGCTGAGAGGGAGCGGGCGTTTCGCGGGGAGATAACGCCAAATTGCTTTATTGGATCTTGCTCGCGATGCGGAGCATGCATGCGCATGAATGATGGCGGGATGTGAATCGTGCCCAATATCCAACCCATTTGGAATTGACACCATAAGGTAGTGCGATACACTGAATAACTTGTCCACAATGAAGGCCGATGCGCGGGCGGAAAGCGCGAATAAACTCTCGCGGATGAGGGGCTTGAAGAGATGCGAATAGGTGTCATGACTGGCGGCGGCGATTGCCCCGGGCTTAACGCCGTAATCCGGGCAGTTGTGCGGAAGAGCATCGTTGACTTCGGTCACGAGTGCGTTGGGATCATGCAGGGGTGGAAGGGCCTGGTAGAGTGCCTTACCTGCGAATTAAATCTTCGAAGCATTTCAGGAATTCTACCACGCGGCGGAACCATCCTTGGAACCAGTCGGACAAATCCATTCAGCAAAGCGCACTACAAGGAGCACGCGCCGCAGAAGATTCTTGATAACTGGCAGCGCGTCGGGCTTGACGCGCTGATCGCGGTAGGCGGGGATGACACCCACGCTGTGTCATATGAACTTTCAAAGATGGGACTGAGCATAGTCGGCGTTCCGAAGACCATTGATAATGACATCAGGGGGACGGAATACACTTTCGGATTCGATACGGCGGTTCATGTCGCATCGGAAGCGATTGACCGCGTCCACAGCACAGCCGAATCTCATCACAGGGTGATAGTCGTTGAGGTGATGGGCCGTCGGACCGGCTGGATAGCCCTCTACTCCGGCATTGCGGGCGGGGCTGACGTGGTGATTGTCCCCGAGTTTGAGGTCACGCTTGCAGAGATCTGCGATATGATCAAAAAGCGTCATGCCAGGGGCAAGAGCTTCAGCATATGCGTAGTAGCCGAAGGCGCGCGCATAAACTTCGGCGGTTCACCTGAAGCCAGAGAGGTTACGATTGACCAGAGCATTGACGAATTCGGCAATGTAAGGCTTGGCGGGATAGGGCAGAGACTGGCGCGGGAGATCGAGCGCGAGTTGAAGTTTGAGACACGATTTACCGTTCTTGGCCATGTGCAACGCGGCGGAACGCCTACGGCCTTCGACCGGGTTCTCGGCACTCGTTTCGGGATAAAGGCAGCGGAACTTGTTCACAAACGTCAATTCGGTCGCATGGTTGCGTTACAGAATAACGAGATAGTTTCAATTCCGTTCAGCGAAACTATCGGCACTCCCAAATATGTGACGGAGGAGTGGTATGACGTCGCCCGCACTTTTTTCGGCTAAAGCTTCTTCGTTGTTGCGAATGTTCGCTGCAGCGGCGCTATGCCTGGCCGGTTTGGTGACAGGTTGCCGTTCAGCGGAGGAGCGGGATATGGATGACGCTGTGGATCTTAGAAGCCAGGCAATGGAATGGCCTGACCGGGACGGGCAGAACGAACGGGGGCCGCGGGAGCCAATGGATCAGTATTGATATTGAAGATCATCCCAAACCTTTTCTCTGGTTGCAGGGCAAAGTTTCTGAATAATCGGCAAAGAGGCTGGGGGTTACTTTACATTGCGGAGTTCGAATATCACTCTGAATCCCAGCGCGTCAGACTTGGTGGCCGGCTCTTCAGCCAGACGACCGGCGCTTCGGCATATCACAGCATTTTGGACATCATAAGCGCCGCCCCTGACAACCCGCAGTTTGCCAGTCTCAGGCCCTTGGGGATTGATCTCCGGGCTGTTTTTGTAGAAATTCTCATCGTAATAATCCATGCACCACTCCCAGACGTTGCCGTGCATGTCGTAAAGGCCCCACTCATTCGGATCCTTGCGTCCGACGGGATGTGTGGTTCCGTCCGAGTTCTTGCCGAACCAGCAATAACCGGCCAACTCTCCGGCGCTGTCTCCGCAGCAGTAACGACCATTTCCCCCTGCCTTGCAGCAAAACTCCCATTCAGCTTCTGTGGGCAAGCGGTATGTCCGTCCCTCTTCTTTTGAAAGTTTGTCGCAAAAGGCCATTGCATCATACCATGTCACAGTTTCGACCGGATTATCCCGCCCGGCGAATCCGCTCGGGGACTTTCCTGTTATTCGTTTGTACTGCGTCTGTGTGATCTGATATATGCCTATGTAGAAACGCTTAGGCATGATGATTTTGTGTTCAGGGTGCTCGTCTGGAAGGCCAATATTATCCGGGCTACCCATTATAAACTCGCCCGGTTCAATAAGTTGCAACCACATGCCGATTGAGTTTGTGAACGCCTTCGGCATGCTGCGGCGTTTGCGCGCCAGCCTTTGAGACAGGCTTCTGCTGGTGGATCCGGTAATGGGGCCGCTGGTTTCCTCATAATCGTCGCCTCTCGGTCCGGTATCCTCTGCCGGCGTTGATTCCTCCTCATGCCCACCCTGTGACATGGCAGATGATGAAACTGACACGGTTGCGGCTGAAGTTGAACCACGCACTATGCTCAGCCCCTCGACATTGCCGTCTTTGAAGCCTACCACTAGAATCTGTGTTTTTTCGGCAAAACACGCGCATTGAGCCGGGCTTAAGCGCTGCACGACTGAAGTTTGTTTTCCATCGGACGCAACAGACCACGTCACAATTCGACCATCATAACCGACAGATATTATCACAGCGTCATCCATGGCGAATAAGACACCGGCAACGCCCAACTCATGAATCTTTTCTTTGAAGATCATCTGGTCGGAATCGGTCTTCCACAGAGCTACAGTGGAATCATGGTTTTGCTCAGGCTCCCAGTGACCGCTGCCGCTTACCAGAAGATCTTCACGGGTGCTGAACTCAAGGCAGTTTATCAGATCACAGTGCCCCTGAAGGACTTCCTTTGACAGGCCGTTCTCGTTAAGGTCGCGCAGTTCAATCACGCGTTCCGGACCCGGGCCGCCGGCTTTGCGGACGGTGGCCATCATGCGTTTTTGGGCCGCAACGGCAAAATCCCGCGACTCGCCCACGTGGATGCGCCCGCATGCCTCCAACTCAGGGCATTTCCAGAATCGGACACGAGTGTCATCGCCGCCGGTAGCAATTATCTTTCCACCAGCAAGGAAGCGGATTTGCGAAACCGCATTGGAATGGACTCGTTTATTGATCATCTCTTCGCCGGTGGGGCTGAATATATGCAGATGCCCGCGATAATCGTCGCCAACGGCCAGTACTTTCCCATCAGGACTCCACTGAACTGCGGTTGCTGCGGGAGTCCAGCCGGCCTCCGTCGTAGAAAGTGAGAAATGGCTGAGAAGTTTGCCGTTGGAGGTTGAGACGATATATATCTTTCCCGAATAGTCCGCTGCAGCGAGGCGTGTTCCTTCGAGGTCAAGGTGAACACAACTGATGCCCCTCGGCGTGGTGGCGGAAGCCAAGTCCGTCACCCACAGAGAATTCACGTCCCATCCGCGTTTGAAGACGCTGGACAGACTCATCAGGCATTACTCCAATGGCGGTCGTAACAGTGCCACAAAAGCCTGCGCAACCAACTCGCTCCCGCGAATTTGCAAGTCATTGTCTTGATGCTCGGGTCAAAGCTGAATGGCAAGTCTATCAGCCCGGCGTACAGGAATCAAGAAACCAAAACTGCGGGAAAATATTCTGTCGGGAAATAACGATCAGAGCTTCCCATGTTCAAGGGCAGTTTTGTAGAAAACGCTGATGTTTTCAAGCGGCGTGCATGGGGCAAGATTGTTAGCTTCACGCAGTATAAATCTTCCGCCACGCGCAGCAGGGGAGTCAAGTATCCGCTTTGTTTCGCGTACAATTTCAGGAACCGGCCCTTTCAGTAGCAGAATTACCGCAGGACCGCCGTTGATGACGGCCTCAGGACCAACTTCTGCACGAATTGTATTCCAGTTGATGGGATAACCTGTATCGAAGCTGTATATGTTCAGCCGGTCTCTCAGCAGGGGGAAGAAGCGCTGGGCGTCGCCGCATAGATGGATGGAATTGGGCTGATTCGGATCGGCAAATGTGTCAACAAGGCGTTTATGTGACGGCAAAACATGCTCAATGTATTGCGTCAGTGAGAGCATTGCCACTGAGTCGTCTGCAAAACCGAACGCTCCTTTCTCAGGCATGTTGAGCCTCTGCCGATAGGCTATCATGCGCATGATTATCGCGGAGGTGAGTTTGTCCATTAATCGCGAGAAGAAGTCTGGTTCAAGCAGCATGTCGGCCAGAATCGAAGTCCCGCGCAGAGCTGCGGCCAGTGTGAATGGCCCGTCAGTGCCGACAGCGCATGGAGATATGCTGCCGATCGGACGTCCCATGAACTCGAATCCTTCCACTCGTTTCTGCTGGAAGAAATCGTAGTACTCCCAGTTACGTGACATCCAGCCACCGTCATCGAATGGGTCGGGAATCGGCTCATCAAGGAAGGATTCCTTATTCTCGTCCGTCAGCATCGGGGCCGCATAGGGACAATTGCCATCTTCGAATCGTATTGGCGCGCCAAGCCATGCCGCCTCATACATATTCTGAAAATCAACATGCAGACTCCACGCGGCAGGCAGTCCCATCTCTGCGTCCTGCATTATGTTATGACGAACCCAGTAATGATGCTCCAACTGTTTGCGGAGCATGATTTCAGGATCAAGGGTATATTCCCTGAAGCATATCCTTTCAGTGTTGACCGCAGGATTCAGCAGGCTTGCACGTGTGCTGGCGCCAATTATTACAGGAATCCTGTGCGGTTCTCTCTTATGGAAGGCGTCCCAAACTCGTTTAACTTCCTGATTATGCGATTCGAAATCCATTCTCAGGCCTGCTAATGAGGGTTAATGTCCATACCGACATTTAAACCTTTTCGACGGCTCTAGCCAGAGCAGCGCCGAGAGCGATGCCTTCTTCTACGGCATCACCAGCCGGAGCTTTCTTGCAGACAACGGGCTTGGCAACGGGGTTGTAATTCAGCGATTTGGCAAGTTTCTCCAGGCTGTTGATCGCCCCTCCGCCTCCGCCGTGGGTGACGAAGCCGACGTATGGTTTACCGGTCACCCTTTTTCCGGCGCGTGAGGCAATGACAGCGTCGTCAAAGAATTGCTTCAGCCCGCCTGCTACGTAAGTGAAGTAATCAGGGGAGCCAAGCGCCACGCCGTGCGCAGCGGCAACTTCCTCCATGTCAACACGTCCTTCATTAGTATTGACAATCTTCACCTGGAACTTTCCGACACGGTTAATACCTTCCAAGACAAGTTCCGCCAGCTTTTTCGTATTGCCGGCTTCCTGAGAATGGTAGATAATCATGATTGATTTCATTTGTCGGTCTCCTGCAAAATGTGCTCATCAGAATCGCCGGAACTGTCCCGCGACAACTGTAATGAGCCTACGAAAGACCGTTACAGGCTTCAAGCGATTTCCCCGGAGAGATGGAGAGCTTTCGCGCAAATCGCGCAATGAAACGAAGATATGAGAAAACGCTGGTCGTAATGATAACGGTCATGTCAATGGCCGGGATGATCGCCGGCGCGATCTTCGGTCTGGTTTCAGAACAGGAACCTGAAGTCTGGCTTGTCTGGGGTTTATCGAAGGCCGTTCATGGCAGAATAGAGGTTGCTGACGTCAGGTTTCGACTGCCAAGAGAAATCCGCATAGAGGGATTGAAACTGACATTGCCGGGGGAGACACGACCGATTTTCGCCATTCCGCGGGCGGATATACTCTTCGACTGGATGACAGTTCTGCACGGCGAGCCGGGCATAAGGCGTGTAAAGGTATCCAATCCGACATTTCGTCTTGTGGGGCAGACAAAGCGCATGAACGTGGCGGACATGGTCAGGAAACCCGAACATAAAACGCTGGTAAAGAAAAGGCGATCAATAGAGTTTGAAAGGCACATTCTCAGCGAGGGCATGATAGGCGATCGCGGCGTGTTCACCATGTCCGGGCGGCATTTATTCAAGGATGACAGGGAACGGATCATCACTGGCATTGACACGGAATGGAAAAGGCTTGGCGACGGGGTGGAGAAGTGGAAATTTGAAGGTTTTGTTCGGGAGAACCCCTTCATAGGAACAACTGTCAGCGGCCAGGCAAACTTCGATACGGGAGAGTTGTATTTCGATATTCACATTCCGCGGGTCATGTTCACGGAGGAATTATCCGATATGATCCCCATAATAGGAGACAAGGTCAGGCAGGATTGGCAACCATCCGGCCTGGGCGCCGGGAGGATCTATATTTTCCAGGAATCAGACGATGATCCCCTTAATTATCACGTGATAGTTGACGCTAATAACATGAAATGCCGACCCAAGTTCATGCCTCTTCTTTGTGAAAAAATATCGGGCAGGATCGAGGTCATAAACGATCAGATTCTCATGAAGAACCTACGCGGGGTCATTGCCAAGGAAGGGGGGATACTGGATCTTGACTTGCCGGACTCAGGGCCATTGGAAACACCGTCAGAATCCGCATCAGCCAGGGAAACGATGCCGTCCTGCATAACGCTGAACGGCAGGTTTGACCCGAAGAAATCAAGCGGGATGCTACAGATAAGCGGGGACGATATCACGGTCACTGAACCAATTATTGAGGCGATTCCGCTGATCGGCAAGGAGGTTTGGCAGAAGTACCGTCCGACAGGGCAGGTAAGTTTCGATTCGCGGATACTTCTATCCCCGCCAAGCGGCATTCCGCAGAGTTACACTGCAGATGTAATCGTCAACGACGGTGGTATAGTTGCAGAATGGTTCCCCATCCCGATAACGGGCATGCACGGTCGTATGCGCTTCTCTGAGCAAGGTTTTCCCATGGTTGACATAGAGGGAAGGGCGTGCAGCGGGATAATTAACTATACCGGAAGCATCCTGACACTTACCCCCGGGAGCACGCGTTTTGAAGGGCGGGTTAATGTCACCAAGGCAAATCTAGCCGAGTTATTGAAATATACGTCCAGCAGAGACCGGAACATGTCCGGATATCTGACAGGCTCCGCGACAATCGTCGGTATGAGCGACAAGATGGAGACCCTGGATATCATCGGAAGGGGAGAAGTTACAGATGGTTATATTGCGGATATTCCGGGTTTGCTCACAGTGCTGAGTCTCTTAAAGTTTTCCATCCCCAAGAAGGAGGCTTTTCACAGCGCCAGGGCAGAATTCTATACGTCCAATCGCGTAATCCACATTCAGAGTCTTGTGATCAACAGCCCGTCTGTTACTCTTTCCGGCGCCGGCACAGTAAGCTTTGACCACAAGATTAACATGGAATTGATTGCAGCATCTCCGACCGAGACAGGTGGCGTGCCGCTTTTGAGCGAAGCTTTCAACTTCTTCGTGGGAGGGATACAGAAGGCCCTTATACGAGTCAGAATAACCGGCACGCTTGAGGAGCCTGAGGTCAGGAAAGAGGTGTTCCAACCCGTGAAGGAAGGCGTTGAAGGCGTTTTCGGCGTTCTGAAATCACCGTTTGACAAGATTGCTCCCGGAAAAGGCCAAGACGCTGAACAGCCCCCAAAATAAGAAGACGGCGCTGAAAGAATCTGTTGATTCTGCTCACGCACAGGGAGACCACACATGGCGAAAGAGATATTCTGGTTCAATGGCGACCTTCAACATCATGAGGATTATTCGGTTCCAATAACACAGCACTGCGAGACTGTGAGGAAGGCCGGTTACGATTTCATCTGCCTTCAATACAAGGACATGCAGGATCCATCCAGGATTCCGGACGCTAGGACGATTTCATCCAGTGATTTCCTGATAATCTCCGGATCCGAACAGGCATTTCAGAGTTGTCGCGGGTTGTGGGCGCATTTCGGACTGATCCCGTTCACGCCGCCCATGCCGGACACGATTACTGATAATTTCAATATCAGACAGGGGTTAGAGGAGGTTCGGCGCAGAAGCTCTGACTGCCTGATTATCGTTCATCATCCCGCCGATCAGCGCTGGCTTCAGGAGGACTTCAAGAGGGCATATGAAGGCGGAGCGCGATACATGGAGCTGAATCCTGAAAAGACTCCGCTGCAAAGTGCGGTAGACCTCTGGGATCAATGCCTCAGCGCCGGATTGCGCTTCTATGCAAATCTTTCGACTGATGCTCATGGACTGGGTGGAATCCGAAGGAAAGGATACGTCAGCGTTCCGGCGAGCGCGCTCAAGGCAGATAAGATTATACACGCGCTTAGACATGGAGCTCATGTCTGCGTCGAAGAACAATGCGCAGTCCGCATTGGCAAGGTTGAAAGGCCGACTCTTGTGCCCGGCGATGTCTACAGCGTCGAGGCAGAGGGAACTGTCTGGACCCGGTTCATCGGGTCGGGGGGCCAACTCCTGGACGCGACGCGAGAGATGCCGGCAAGATATGAAATCAGGGGTGATGAAGGCTACGTCCGGGCGGAATTGCTTGACGCGAACGGGAGACGTGTCTTTACTCAGCCCGCATTCAAACCATAGCCGTAATCGCAATGTTAAAGCTAGGAATCTATCCGTCTTGAACGCGCTTTCGCAAACGCATATGATTGCTTCATCGAGCCGGTTGATTCGTTGTCGTTCAAGCGATCATACTTGATAACACGGCATTTCAGGAACGGGTTACATGGCCGAAGGTCTGCGAATCGTTGTGTGTGTAAAGCAGGTCCCCGACCTTTCTGTCAAGGTTGCGGAACCGCTGCGGTCGAATGGAACGATAAACCGCGCCGCATTCCCAGCGATTATCAATCCGGACGATCTTTGCGCCCTTGAGATGGGTTTATTGATCCGTGAAGTAAGGGGAGGGCGCGTAAAGGTTGTTTCCATGGGACCGCCAACAGCAGCAGAAGCCCTCAGAGATTGCCTTTGCCGAGGAGCCGATGAAGCAATACTGATTTGTGACAGCCGCTTTGCCGGATCAGATACCTTTGCGACGGCCGTCATCCTGGCGGCGGCAATGCGGAGGATCGGGTCGGTTGACCTTATTCTTTGCGGAAGGCAGACCGCCGATGGGGACACCGGACAGGTCGGGCCGGAACTGGCAGGCCTGCTTGGACTTCCGCAAATAACAAGAATCAGCGAACTTATGTCAATTGAGCGAGGTCATGTTTTAGCCAGGCGGAACCTCGACGAATCAACACAGATTGTGGAAGCACCGCTTCCGTGCCTTTTGACGGTCAACAGAGGAGCGAACCTGCCGAGGATTCAAAACGCGCGCCTGACAGGACGATTCAAGAAGGCGCGCGCTCCTTCGGAAGTCCAGGGACAAGGCATCGAACAGTTGAGGCAAAAAGGTCTTCTGATTGAGGAATGGAGTGCGGATGATCTTGGAATAGAATCCCATCAATGCGGGATTGAAGGCTCGCCAACACGAATTGCCATGGTAGAGGCAATGTCTGTGGCACAATCCCAGCAGGTGGAAATTCCTGCGACTGAAGCTGGAATGGACGATCTGGTCAGGATGCTAGCGGCAAAGGGAATCATATGATCGCAGTGGAAGAGACGGATTTGCAATTTTAGAAAACCGGAGCGCGCCTGCAATTTGAAGACATGCTGAATGCCGTGAATAATGAGCGCGAAATCTGGGTGTTCTCCGAGCACGCTCGCGGGAAGCTGCGGGCAGTGACAGAAGAGCTCCTGCATGAAGCTCGCGAGCTTTCAGCGGGGGCGTGGATTGTATGCGCTGTTTCAGTATCGGCAAATAGGGATATCATTGAACAACTGGCCACGGCGGGGGCTGAACGTATTTATTGCGCTGACAGCCCGACTTTTAACGATTGGGCGCCGGTTCCATGCGCGGATTTTGTCATTGGACTGGCGCGAAAAAGGAATCCTGAGATTATTCTTTTCGGCGGCACTGATATCGGGAGAGATATTGCGCCGCGCGTAGCGTCGGCGCTGAGGACAGGATTGACGGCTAACTGCTCATCGCTGCGATTGGGAAGATATATTGATAATAACGGTAGACAGTTCGATGACGTCCTGTTGCAAATACGTCCGGTCATCGGACGGCTTTCAGCAACGATTGTCACACCGGAATCAAGACCGCAGATGACAACCGTCCGGGAGGGGGCGCTGCGCCGTAAGAATAATGTGGCAAAGGGCAGGGGGGAGATAGTTCAGGTAGCTATTGGGAATACATCTCCTGCCCTCCAATGCAAAGTTATCTCAGACATCCCCGCCGAAGAAAAACCGAACCTTGTCGGGGCAGAACGCATAGTTGCAGGCGGGATGGGCATGGGCGAAGCGCAGGGCTTCAAATTGCTCCATGAACTTGCTGAAGCAATCGGAGGGCAGGTCGGAGCGACTCGGCCCGCCGTGGATGCCGGTTTTACAGATCATTCAAGACAGATCGGGCAGACGGGTTTGACCGTCAGGCCCCGGCTCTACATTGCCTGCGGCATATCGGGCGCGGCACAGCATACGACTGGAATGTCGGAGTCTGAAACAATTATCGCAATCAATAGCGATCCGACAGCTCCGATTTTCGAGATGGCCGATTATAAAATCATCGGAGACGTTAGGCGTGTAATTCCAGCGCTTATTTCCGCATTGAGACGGAAAGGAACGTGATGCCTGACTTCTTCAACGATAATCCCAGCCTGGCTTCCCTGCTGAATGATCCCGATCTGAGAACGATTGTTGACCTGCAGGAAAATCTTTATCGCGACGCAGCGAGATTCGATTACGCCCCGGAGGATTATGAAGACGCGGTTGACACATACCGGCGCGTATTGACGGCGCTGGGAAAGATGGCAGCGGATGAAATCGCCCCATCTGCGGCGGATGTTGACAGGTTTGGATGCTCCATTCGAGACGGACGCGTTGAATATGCTGACGCGACAGGGAGAACGATAAAGCGCCTCGGTCAAGCCGGCATGATGGGATTTACGGTATCGCGGGAATGGGGTGGTTTGAATTTTCCAAATGCGATCTTTGCGGCGGCCACGGAGATTGTCTCACGCGCTGACGCGTCACTGATGAACCTTTTTGGGTTGCAGGGCGTAGCCGAGACGATTGAGAAATACGGCGATGAGACCCAGAAGGCGAGATATCTTAAGCCACTGGCGGAAGGAAAACTTACCGGCGCAATGGCCTTGACCGAACCCGACGCCGGGTCAGACCTGGGATCAGCAAGGTTGAAAGCAACACAGGACGGAGAACGATGGCGTCTGCACGGGGTGAAGCGATTCATAACGAACGGCTGCGCTGAAGTCGTTCTGGTACTGGCAAGAAGCGAAGACAAGAGCGCTGACGCTCGCGGGCTTAGTTTGTTCTTGTGCGAACAATGTCCGCAACTGAAAGTCCGTCGGATTGAGGCCAAGCTGGGCATACACGGATCTCCTACATGTGAATTGCAGTTCGACGGCGTTCCAGCCGAGTTGATGGGGAGGCGGCGATACGGACTGATCGCATATGTCATCGAGTTATTGAACGGCGCTAGGCTGGCGGTTGCCGCGCAGTCCGTCGGTATCGCCGAATCGGCGTTGCGGGATGCGCTGGCTTTTGTTGAAACGCGAAGACAGTTCAATTCCAGCGTCCGAGATTTTCCACCGATACGCCACCGGCTGACAGAGATGATCCGCAAAATAGAAGGGGCCCGCGCTCTCGTTTTAGGAACGGCAATCCGTGTTGACCTCCTGCGCAATATCGAACGCTTGTCAAAGAACGGACTGTTGATGGAACATCCTGAAGGTGAGCGTTTGCAGGCGCAAATCAGGCCTCTCGGCAAACTTATCGGATGCATGACATCGCTCGCCAAGTATTATGCTGGCGAGATATGCAATGAAGTCGCATCCGACGCGATTTCCGTGATGGGTGGCTCCGGCTATATGCGAGACTACGCGGCAGAACGTCACTTCCGAGACGCAAGAATAACAAACATATATGAAGGCACGACTGAAATGCAGGTCATTGGGGCCATAGGCGGAATCATGAGCGGAATTCTCGAAGGGGAGTTTGAACGATTGCACGACACATCGCCGGACGCATCATCTAATGACATAAAGAATCGTATCGGCGAGGCGAGGAAACTGCTGGCGGAAACCGTTGACTTTCTCCGACATCATGATGACAGGGCATACACGGAATTATCTGCGCGGATGGTTGTTGACATTGCGGCGGAGATTTGCATCGCGTATCTTCTACTGCGCCGGTCCGGAGAAAATGAGCGCAACAGGATCATAGCGGAAAAGCACGTCCGCGACATGCTTCCGAAGGTGAGAATGCGGACCGAGCTTGTCCGGAGCGGAGACAGAACCTGCCTTGACTGTGGAGATGTTTTGTTCAGGCATTAATTGTTTGGAGCATAAAAAATGGCAAAGAAAGGAATGCCCAGAAGGATAGGCGTTCTTACAGGAGGCGGAGATTGTCCCGGATTGAATGCCGTGATACGCGCGGTCACAAAAACCGCGATTGTGCAATACGGCATGGAGGTGATCGGCATACGGGACGGGTATCAGGGACTTGTCGAAGCGAACGGAGAGCCGCTTGCTTCCGATGCGGTTTCGAACATTCTGACTGTCGGAGGCACGATACTCGGCACGTCCAATCGGGCTAATCCGTTCCGATATGCGCAGGAAGTCGCGGACGGGGAATTTGTTTTCAAAGATCGCTCGCAAGACTGCGTTGAAAACTACTCAAACTGGGAGCTTGACGGATTGGTCTGCATCGGTGGTGATGGGACTCTATCAATAGCCAAGCAGTTGATGGAGAAGGGATTGAACGTCTGCGGAGTTCCGAAGACGATAGACAACGATCTGAGCTGCACGGACGTCACCTTCGGGTTCGACACTGCGGTTCAGGTGGTAAGCGATGCGATTGACCGGCTGCACACGACGGCTCAAAGCCATCACCGCGTGATGATTGTTGAGACGATGGGGCGTTATGCCGGATGGCTGGCGCTCAAGGGCGGGTTGTCCGGCGGCGGGGATATAATTCTGATCCCGGAAATATCTTACACTACGGAAAATGTCTGCGATGCCGTCCGAAAGCGCGGAGCGCGAGGAAAGCGTTGCAGCATCGTTGTCGTCGCG
Source organism: Planctomycetota bacterium (assembly GCA_022711755.1). Taxonomy (GTDB): domain Bacteria; phylum Planctomycetota; class Brocadiia; order SM23-32; family JAKLEA01; genus JAKLEA01. Next base: position 223,349 of record JAKLEA010000001.1, on the reverse strand, counting down.
GAAGGCGCAAAGCCGAAGGGCGGCAAGCTCACAGTCGCGAAAATGGACAAGGCCAAGCACGACCAGGTGCGGCTGGGTGGCATAGCCGTGAAGCTTGCCGATGAAATCGAGGAATCAACAAATCTGGAATGCCGAGCGGCAGTGCTTGGACACCTTCAAAGGGGCGGCACTCCAACTGCGTTCGACAGGGTGCTTGCAACGCAATTCGGCGCAGTCGCTTTAGACCTTGTGGCAAAACGTCAGTTTGGAAAGATGGTTGCATTGAAGGGGAATAAGGTTGTCGCAGCGCCGTTGCAGTCGGCCGTCGCCCGATTGAAACTTGTCGATCCTGACGGACCGCTGGTTTTAACAGCCCGGAAAATCGGGACATCTTTTGGAGATTAGCAGCTAATTGGCTGTCTGACGGTTGACGTTCCAACCGTGGTGACACTATCATTCCCGCAACATGAGCCAACACGCGGGCGTTTCAAACGACGGCGTTGACGGTTTTGAGCCGGGAGGAACAACCTCCGGGAGCAAGTTTCTTTTTGAGCGCGCCTGCGTGATAGGACCTGGGCTTGTAGGCGGAAGTCTGGGTATGGCCATGAGGCGGCGGCGCCTGGCAGGGGAGGTTATCGGTGTCTTCAGAAGGCAGGTTTCTCTCGATGAAGCGCGGAAGATCGGCGCTGTTGACAGAGGAACGATGGAACTTCCGGAGGCGGTTGAAGGAGCCGATCTTGTTGTGCTTGCCGTAAACGTGCAGGCAATGCCAGGATTAGCCGCGCAGGCCGCGCCCATGATGAAGCGCGGATCACTCCTGACAGACGTAGGCAGCACCAAGTTGATGTTATCCCGTGAGATAGCCGCAATCGTCCCGCCGGGCGTTCATTACATCCCGTCGCATCCCATGGCCGGGAGCGAACGGAGGGGACCGGCTTGCGCGCGGGAAGACCTTTTTGATGGAAGTGTCTGCATTCTGACGCCTCTGCCGGATACGCCAGGCGAAGTTCTGGAAAAGACAAGAGAACTTTGGAGGGGCGTAGGCGGACGCGTTGTCGAACTGTCGCCTGAAAGACATGACGCGCTTGTGGCTCAGGCAAGTCATGCGCCACACCTGATTGCAGCGGCGCTGATGAACGCAACAAGCAGAGAAGCGATCGAACTTGCCGGCGGCGGGTTCGCCGGAATGACCCGAATTGCGGCGGGCGATCCTCCCATGTGGCGCGACATCGTCGAAACCAACCCGGATTTCGTTCTGGCTGCGCTTTACGCATTCAGCAGAAGCCTGAACGAAGTATCCGAGATGATAAGGCGAGGGGATTTCGAGTCGCTCGAAGCTCTGCTTGGCAAGGCGCAGGCCAGCCGCGCGGAACTCGATGAACGCAGGGCTGGGATGCGCAAGGAACATGCGTAGTAATCCGAGCGGATCGGATTCGGAGACGAATAATGTTTTACAGGATTGAAGTATGGCCCAAACCCGGCCAGCCTGACATAGTCGCGCGAGACGTCCTGTCCGACGCCCGTCATCTTGGAATGACCGGGCTGCAGGAGGCAAGTTACGCCACTGTCTACATTCTTGAGGGACGTCTTGCGCCCGAACAGCTTGGAAGGATTTGCGTGGAGTTGTTCTGTGATCCTGTTGTTGAGAACTTTGCCGCTGCCGTGTTGACTCCAAACGGACGGAAGCCTGTTCGCGGGCTTCCCGGCATGTTCCCCGGGCCGGATAAGCCAGGCGGGAGTGTTCACGTAGTCGAGGTCAGCCGCAAGCCGGGGGTAATGGACCCGGTTCAGGCCAGCGCGCTGAAGGGATTAAGCGATATAAAGATCAATTCTGTCAGGTCTGTAAAGACGGCGCGGAAATATGTTCTGAATGGTGAATTATCAAAATCCGACGCCACCTTCATTGCCACGCGGTTGCTCGGCAATGCGACCATTGAGGATTGCCATGTTGACGTGGCCGAAGTTCCTTATGACATCAGGATAGGAAAATACGCTTTCCGGATTCAGAAAGTTCCGGTGCGAAAGGCTGATGACGCTGAACTGCTGCGAATCAGTAAAACAGGGCAGTTGAGCCTCAATCTGGAAGAAATGCGAACTGTGCGCGCATTTTTTGCGAAAGCCCGTCGCGATCCGACAGATCTTGAGCTTGAAATACTGGCGCAGACATGGTCGGAGCATTGCGTTCATAAAACGCTGCGCGGGCAGATTGAGTTCAACGGTAGGCCGATAGACAATCTTCTTGCGTCAACAATCGCCGCAGCCACTCGACGGCTGAACAAACCGTGGTGCGTCAGCGTTTTCGAGGACAACGCAGGCGTAATTCGCTTTGATGAGAATTTTGACATCTGCTTCAAGGTTGAGACCCATAATCATCCCAGCGCCATCGAGCCGTACGGGGGGGCAAATACTGGAATCGGCGGCGTCATCCGCGATCCGCTGGGAACCGGACTGGGCGCGAAACCGATTATGAATACGGATATATTCTGCTTCGGTAATCCTGAAATGCCTCTGGACAAGACGCCGCGGGGAGCTTTGCACCCCAGGAGAGTGATGAAGGGCGTCGTGGCGGGCGTGCGCGATTACGGCAACAGAATGGGTATTCCCACGACGAACGGCGCTGTCTTCTTCGATGACCGCTATACCGGAAATCCGCTTGTTTATTGCGGGAATATCGGCCTGATCCCGCGTGACAAAACTCGCAAGGAACCTCATGCCGGCGACCTTGTGCTTGTTATTGGCGGCCGCACAGGACGAGACGGCATTCACGGCGCGACGTTCTCAAGCGTCGAACTTACGCACCAATCGGAAGTAACTTCCGGCAGCGCGGTTCAGATCGGCAACGCAATAACAGAAAAGAAGATGGTTGACACCATTCTCAAGGCCAGAGACGAAGGACTTTACACATGTATCACTGACTGTGGCGCAGGCGGTCTTTCAAGCGCGGTCGGGGAGATGGGCGAACGCCTGGGCGCGGAATGCGACATTGAGAAGGTCCCCCTTAAATACGAAGGTCTGGCATACTGGGAAATCTGGATTTCCGAGGCGCAGGAGCGCATGGTTCTGGCCGTCCCACCGGCCAATGCGGAGCGCATTCTCAAAGTGTTTACTGATGAAAATGTTGATGCGACATTCATCGGACGTTTCACAGGAGATGGGAGGCTTGCGCTCAGATACAAGGGACGCGTGGTGTGCGACTTGCCGATGGATTTCGTCCACAATGGCCTGCCCCGACTGAAACGGGAAGCCCGCTGGACTCCGCCGGTTTTCGCTGATCCTTTGCTGGAGTCAATCGCCGCAGGAAAGTCTTCCAAATCGCCTGTCGGCAAGGCAAAGGGTGATTATGGCGACGACTTAAGGGCGATACTGTCCAGCCCTAATGTCTGCTCCAAGGAATGGATCATCCGCCAGTATGATCATGAGGTGCAGGGCGGAAGCGTTCTGAAGCCTCTTGTCGGGATTGATAATGATGGACCTGGAGACGCCTCCATATGCGCCCCCGTGCCTGGTTCAACGCGAGGCTTCATAATTTCCTGCGGACTGAATCCGAAATACGGAGACATTGATCCGTATCATTCAGCGGCGAGCGCGATTGACGAGGCGATCAGGAATCTCATCGCAGTAGGTGGAAGCCTTGACCAAGTGGCGTTGCTGGATAACTTCTGCTGGGGCAACACAAACAAACCCGAACAACTCGGTTCGCTTGTTCTTGCCGCGCAGGCATGTTACGACTACGCGGTGGTCTTCGGAACGCCATTTATCTCCGGCAAGGACAGCTTAAACAACGAGTTCAATACCGGCAAAGAAGTTATCGCCATTCCACCCACGCTTCTAATCAGCGCAATCGGAATCATGCCAAACGTGAAAATGGCAGTGAGCATGGACGCCAAAACGCCGGGAGACCTCATTTACATTGTTGGAATGACGTATCCCGAGCTTGGCGGCAGCCACTACTATTACACGAGGGGGTTGACGGGCATGACGGTTCCGCGCGTCCGGGGATTTCAAGCGCGCGACATCTTCGCCGCAATGTCAGTCGCGACCTCCTCGGCTCTTGTGCGCGCGTGTCACGATTGTTCAGAAGGCGGGCTTGCAGTGGCGATCGCCGAGAGTTGTTTTGCGGGCGGAGTCGGCGCTGAGATTGACCTGCGAAAGGTTCCGTTCAATGACGAGGGCCAAGCCGGCTGGCGAAGGGACGACGTTCTGTTATTCTCTGAATCCAACAGCCGGTTTGTCGTTGAAGTCGCCCCGGATAAAGCTGAAGACTTTGAAAAGGCGATGGGCGAGGTTCCATCTGCCAGAATAGGCCGTTTAACTGTGGACAACCGGTTACGAGTGATCGGGCTTAAGGGCGGAGCGGTGGTGGAGGAGAATCTCGCAGACCTGAAGGAAGCCTGGCAGAGAACACTTAAGTGGTAAGTTCTGCCGGTTGAGCGATGCTGATGAACTGCCATCAATTATTTGCGATATTCTTAGGTCCTGCCTTTGCGGCGGAGAGTGAATAATGGCGGGGAATGAAATGACGCGTGATGATGTCTTATCCGGTCATGCCGGATTTTCCGAAGAATCCTTCGAACTAACGCTTCGCCCCAGGCATTTCGGCGAGTTTGTCGGCCAGGCTAAAGTCGTCGAGAACCTGCAGATATGGATTAAAGCCGCGCGGCACCGGGGCGAGGCGATGGATCACGCGCTTTTCAGCGGTCCGCCGGGGCTTGGAAAGACCACGCTCGCAAATATCGTCGCGGCTGAGATGGAGGCTGACATCATTACAACTAGCGGACCAGGGATGGACCGTCCGCGTGATCTTGCCGGACTTCTGACTAAACTGAAGAAAGGCGACATCCTGTTCATTGACGAAATTCATCGCGTGAACGTGTCCGTCGCGGAATACCTGTACGCCGCGATGGAAGACTACTTTATTGATATTATGATTGACCAGGGGCCGAACGCTCGCAGCCTACGTCTTAACCTGGAACCGTTCACGCTCATCGGGGCGACAACGCGCGAGGGACTGCTGCCGCCGCCTTTGCGCGCACGGTTCGGAGTCCATGAGAGATTGGACTATTACCCGCCGGTAGAGCTTCAACAAATCATCTCCAACAGCGCCAGAATTCTCGGTTGCGACATTGATTCCGACGCCGCCGGAATGCTCGCTGAACGCGCTCGCGGAACCCCGCGCATTGCAAATCGCTTCCTGCGGCGCATACGGGACGTCGCGCATGCCGAGGCAGCGGCGCGGATTGACAAGCGGATTGTGGAGTCCGGGTTGAAGCGCCTGGGGGTTGACGAATCCGGGTTGAGCGAGATGGACCGCAGAATCATGGCAGCAATCGCCGGTTATGAGGGGCGACCGGTCGGTATAAAGAGCATTGCCGTAATGGTCAGCGAGGAGGAAGATACGATCGAAGAAGTCTACGAGCCTTACCTTATCCAGAACGGTTACATTGAAAAAACGCCGCGCGGCAGGTTGCTCACAATCAAGGGGGCCGAAATGGCTGGAAAGACGCCGGTTGATAATGGGCAAAAGCAAAAAGGGCTTTTCTGAACTGGAATCCTGTATGCGGTTGCTTCTACACACATGTTGCGCCCCGTGTCTGATCGGCCCGCTTGAGGACTTGAAATCTGGCGGATTTGAGGTGGCCGCATTTTTCTACAACCCGAACATTCATCCCCTGCTCGAATTCCGCAAGAGGATTAAAGCGATCCGGACGCTTGAGAGCGCCTTGGATTTTTCGCTGTTTCTGGACGAGGAATACGGTCTCAGGGAATTTCTTGATTCAGTCAACTGGAAGGATAATATCGCCGGGCGCTGTAAAGGCTGTTATCGTATGCGCCTGAATGAGACGGCAAGGATGGCCGTCAAGCTGGGGATAAATGTGTTCAGCACTACGCTCCTGTCAAGCCGCCACCAGAACCATGAAGACGTAAGAAGGGCAGGTGAGTCGGCATCCGCCGCGTATGGACCGCGTTTCTTCTACAAGGACATGCGAAGTTTGAGCGTGAAAAGTCATGAGGAGGCGCGGCGACGAAGCATTTACCGCCAGAAGTATTGCGGTTGCATTTTCAGCGAGATGGAGCGTTACTCAGGTCCAGTAAATGAGGATGCCGTTGTTCCGGGATGGAATCCCGATAAGATGGATGCCTGACCAAAAGGATGTCTCCTTGGGTGGTTGCCGCCATGAATGAAATCGAAATACACCTTCGGGCGCGATATCCGCTGATATACCTGATTTCATGGGAGGAGACTCGACTCTTGGAGAGTCTTTCCAGCACTTGCGCACTCCTGGAGAAGGACCTGTATGTTTGGACCGTGACAGATGGATTGTGGCGTTATTCAGATCCGAAGGAGAAAGATGACACCAGGAATTCGCCCATGGCGGTGCTGGACGCGATATGCTCCCTCAAAGCGCGGGCCAAATCGGTATTTGCATTGCTGGACTTTCATCCTTACCTGGACGATCCTGGCATACGACGAAAGCTCAGAGACGCAGCCAGAAAACTAAAGGCTGGAAACAGCAGCCTTATCCTTGTTTCACCGGTGCAGATCGTCCCGCCGGAACTTGCCAAGGAGATGGCCGTCCTGGACTTTGATCTGCCGTCTCCTGACGAGCTGACCGGCGCGCTTGAACAATTCCTGGAAGCCGTTACAAACAAGCTTCGTTTGAAATGTTCCATTACAAAACCGGGCATGGAGAAAATCGTGAAGGCGTCAATGGGATTGACGCTCGATGAATTCGAGAACGTGCTGTCGAAATGCGCGATCTTACATGAGGAAATTGACCTGGGCATAATCCCTGACATCATCGCCGAGAAGAAACAGATAATCCGCAAGAGCGGCATTCTTGAATATTATGCGCCGGAGGAAAACCTTCAGCAGGTTGGCGGATTGGAGAATCTTAAAATATGGTTGAAGCAGCGAGCGGAGGCTTTCACGCAAAAGGCGAGAGACTTTGGCCTGCCGGAACCACGCGGGTTGCTACTTGTCGGCGTGCAGGGTTGCGGCAAGTCGCTGACCGCCAAAGCAGTCGGCGCGACATGGAAGCTGCCACTGCTCCGGCTGGACGTCGGGCGCGTATTTTCAGGTATTGTTGGAAGTTCCGAAGAGAACGTGCGCATGGCGGTAAAGACCGCCGAATCAATCAGTCCGTGCATTATGTGGATTGATGAAATCGAGAAAGGGCTTGCCGGAACCGCAAGTTCGAATTACACGGACAGCGGCACGACGGCGCGTGTTTTCGGAACCTTCACAACATGGCTGCAGGAGAAGACACGCCCCGTGTTTGTGATCGCGACAGCGAACGAAATCCAGCAACTTCCCCCCGAACTCATGCGGAAGGGCCGGTTCGACGAGATATTCTTCGTTGATCTGCCGAATTATGAGGAGCGTTCGGAGATTCTGCGAATTCATCTTCGTAAACGAAATCGTGATTTCACGACGTTTGATGTGGGACGGATTGCGGCGGAGACCGAAGGCTTCAGCGGAGCCGAACTTGAGCAGTGCATCATAGGCGGGCTTTATGACGCCTTTGATGCGCAAAGGCCAATGGCAACAACGGATATTATACGCAATGTGGCGGAAACCGTGCCGCTTAGTCGGATGATGGCCGAACATGTTCAGGCGCTGCGGAGCTGGGCGCTGGAACGGGCGCGGCCCGCCAGCGCGCGCGCCATGGAAGAATAAGCAGGGGACCGATGATGAGACTTGTGATCAATATGTGTATTCTTGCCGCATCAGCAATTGTTGTGTTGGCTGGTCACGTGGCGCGTTACGAGGATACGGTTGGAGAGTTTGAATGGGAGGCGAAATGGATATGGGGACCCGAGCAACCGCATGGTCCGAAAGGATTCTTCCGCAAGGTTATTGACATATCCAAACCTGTTAAAAGCGCCGTAATCCAGATGTCAGGTGATGACGCCTACACGCTTCATATCAATGGGCGCGAGGCACATAAGGGCGGTTTCTGGTGGAAGACAACAAACAGAATTGAAATAACTGATTTGCTTGTCCAGGGGAGCAACGCCTTCTGCCCCTCGATTTACAACGCCGCGCACCCCGGGGGCCTGCTGCTTGAGGCAACCATCGTCTACAAGGACGGTTCCTGCGACGTGGTTGCGTCGGATGCCCAGTGGAAATTTTCATCTGCCGAGATTCCGGGCTGGATGAAGCCAAGTTTTGACGATTCAAAGTGGCAGAAGTGCGTCGAGATGGGGACGCCACCCGGAACCGCCCCGTGGGGATTCATGCCGCACTCGTACATGGGGCCACGAACACCGCTTGCTCTGGAAAAGACCGAATTTATACGGGAACTATCAGCTGGCGATGAATTGAAGATTCAGGCAACAATCAAACCGGTTGAGAAAATCAGACAGAATGGGCGCATCTATGCAAGACTGATGAAAGACGGCAAGGAGGTTCTCGCGCGGGAATGGACACCAGAAGCGCCGATTACGAACTGGCAGAAGGGGAGGGCGACAATAATTGGGCCATACTCGATTCTGTTATCGCGCTTCATGAGCGGGGGCGAGTATACGCTGGAATTCGGCCCAGCACGGACGCGTTACATCAATGGCAGGGGAGGGCATCATGTACTCGGTAAAGTCAGAATCGCAGGAAGGGAAGGGCGGAGACTCATGACACGAACAACAATCGGCGATCATAACGGAGCCCCAGCATTGTTCGTTGGCGGCAAACCGGTTTTCCCCATGTGGATTTTTCAATGGAATCCTGTCAGGGAAGACGTCGTCAATTTTGCGCGCATCGGATTGAATACCTTCACATTCTCGATGCCCCTGGGCTGGACGGGGGAGGGCAAGTACGACTTTAACGAATTCGATCAAATCATGTTGAGTTTCCTGGATGCCAATCCGGATGGATTCGTAGTTCCGCGAGTGATGGTTTCAGCGCCCGGCTGGTGGATGGACAAGCATCCGGAGGAATCAGTGAAATATGCGACCGGCACAGGCTGGGTGGAGAACGGCTGGGGCGGGACGAAGCACGAATCCTTTGCATCCAATCTCTGGATGAGGGAGGGAGGAGAAGCGTTGCGGAAACTTATAGCTCATGTGGTGGAAAGCCCGTATTCCGACCGCATAATAGGTTTCCATGTGGCAAATGGCATTTATGGAGAATGGCACGCTTGGAGCGCCACAGATGTTCCAGACACCAGCGAACCGATGCGGCAAGCGTTTGAAGCGCATGCCCGTAAGAAGTACGGCAATAACCCCTCCAATCTGGCCAAGGCGTGGGGACGCAAGGTTCAGAAGTTCGAAGACATCCAAATCCCGTCGCTTGATGAACGCAAAGCGGGGGTTATAGGGGTATTCCGCGATCCTTCCTTATCGCGATACGTCTCCGACTATTACGAAGCGTTTCACCGAACTACCGTCCGTGCAATTGACCATTTCTGCGGCATAGTTAAGAAGGCAAGCGATGAAAACATGATAACGGTCGTTTTCTACAGTTACAGCCCCGATCTGAATTGGCCGCAGGAAGGCGATCACAGAGATGCGGACGCAGCACACAAGTTGAGAAGTGTTGACTGTTTCTCAAGCCCGCATTCATACGAAAGAAGGCATCTGGGCGAAGACGGTTATTTCAGGAACTATCCCGGAGCGATCAGAGTCAAAGGCAAGCTTTTCATTGACGAGGGAGATGATCGCACCCATTTGGCGAGAGATCCGGATTTCACGCATGTCAAAACAACCGATGAATCCATCCAGGTTCTTCGAAGGGAATTCACAAACGCGGTGACGAACGACGTTGGATTGTGGTACATGGATCAACAGGGGAACTGGTTCCATGATCCGCGCATAATCGAAGAAATCGGGCGGATGGCGGCGTGGGGCGAGTATTCTATGAGTCTGCCACGAAATACTGTCAGAGAAGTCGCCATCATCGCCACACTGGACAGCGAATTCTACATGTCTGGGCGGACATGGGGGAGCAATAACGTCTCAACTGCGACTTACGTTAAAGCCATTGGTGAACTGTGCAAGACAGGCGCGCCTTTTGATTGGTACTTGATGGAAGACCTGGAGGAGGGGAGAGTCCCGGAACATAAGTGTTATGTTCTTCTTGACGCCTATCACCTGACTGAACGAAGGCGGCGCGCGCTTGACGACTTGAAGAAGAACGGACATCTGCTGATCTGGTTTTACGCGCCCGGATTTGTGACTGGAGATGGGCTTTCGCTCGACAGCATGTCGAAGACAGTCGGGATAAATTTCAAACGCATTGAGAAAGGCGCGCTATCTGCGATAATCGTTGATCATAACGGCATAAGGGAAGGGGGAAAGTTCGGTTCCGGGGCTGAGCAGGTGCCTATATTCGCGGTTGATGACGAGAATGCAGTCGCTCTCGCAAAATTCATAAACGCAGGCTCGACAGCCGCAGCAATAAAATCGAATGATGGCTGGACAACTGCTTATTCTGCGCTGCCAGACCTTCCTTCAGCGATTCTACGTCGCGTTATGAAAGAAGAAGGTGTTCACATTTATTCAGAAGCGAGCGATCCTCTGTCAGCCAATGGCAACTGGCTGGCCGTTCACTGTGCTACCGGCGGAAAAAAGACATTCACACTGCCATCGCCTTGCCCGGTGTATGATATCTTCAATCGCAAGATGATTTCAGAAGGGACCGTCGAATTCAATGTTGAAATTTCAGCGCGTGAGACAAGGCTTTTCCTACTTCGAAAACCGCCTGAGGATATGTTGGGACGATAATATTCTGACAGGACCGAACTGAAAGCCATCCATGGAGAAGGGCAGGGCAGGGGATTATAGTTCCCTGACAACTTGCGAAGGTTCGGCGGTGCGCGTGGGCCAGAGGAGTTTGACCTGCCACGGTGCGAATTCTATCGAAGCCGGCAGACGCCCGGCAGGATCGCCGTCAAGCTGGTAGGCGACTGGCTCATCGGAAGTGATCTCGACCTTGCGCCCGCGGGTGTATAGGACTCCCGGCTCCTTCCTCATGCGGTCGAACAGAGCAGCCCATCCATATTGCCAGAAATGAAATATGTTATTGACGCGAAAGGCACATATGTCAAACATGCCATCTGCCATGCTTGCCTCGCTTGTGACAGAAATAGGCCCACCGTAGCTCTTCGTGTTTCCGACAATGACATCGTGTACATCCATCGCAAAAAGCTTCCCATCAACATATACAGTGACTTTGCCGAATTCACAGAAGAGTACCCTGTGAAGCATATATGGGACATAATGCCACTGGCTCAAATGCCAGTCTCGTCCAATATGAACATCCCTCACGACTTCACCATCAAGGCCTGCGCCGATGACAAGGATGAAACGGCGATCGTTACAAACACCCATGTCAACACCAACGACACGCGCCTGTTCATAAAGAATGGACGCCTTTAGCGGACACTTTGGCAGTCCCATTTCCTTCCCAAGAACATTGCCGGTGCCTGCAGGCAATATTGCAATCGGAATATCGAAGCGTTCAAGCCCATTAAGTATCTGATTCAGGGTTCCATCACCGCCAGAAACAGCAATAAGTTGTGTGTCATCAGGAATTTCCCTTGCCATTCTTTTAACATCATCGGAATTTTTGCTGCATTGTGGATGGACATCCCAACCTCTTGACTGCCAGACCTTTATGATTCTATCGAGCAGTCGGAATGCCTTTCCCTGGCCGGATATGGGATTGACTATCAATTCCATACGTCCCGTCTTGCTGAAGAGATCGGAATTTTCACTTACCTGATGCGATTCTGAATCCATCTGATCTGCCTTCAGATTGCAGATAGGTGACATTGACATTCTCAACCCTCGAAGCGGGAGGTCCTTTACGACACCAGTCAACTGCAGCCTGCACCGCTGAACGTCTGCCTTCGAAGAGCGCTTCTACACGTCCATCAGGGCGATTCTTTACCCAACCGCCAAGATCATGGTCAGCAGCAAAACGTCGTGTGGCATACCTGAATCCTACACCTTGAACAAGGCCTTCTATAACAACGTGGACGGTAATCTTATCATCGTTCCTTGAATTCGCATCTCTCATTGTGCATCTATCATGCCAGAAATGTGTGTTGTCGTAAAGCAGATTCAGTCTTGCGCAATACTGCAGACACTTCAGAGACGTGTATAGTGGCTTTCCAAATTGCGTCCGATAATCATTATTATGTCGCATCCTGGCATATTATAATCCTGGACCACGCCAACGGAGGAAGTTTTAATCTGCACCATGTTATCCCAGAACTGATAACAGTCATCAAATCATTGCAACGCTGGTTTCACTTGATTACTTTTGTTCCAGTTGTATTTTATCCTGGGAGTCGGCTTTGAAATGCAAAAGATACTCTTTCGCGATACGCATCTGCTCCGCATCGGAAGCCTTTCGTTGCTCCAGATAATTCGGCGGGAGGCTTGACGGATCAAAATTGCCGCCCTCAAGGCTCATCCTCCTGAGTTCCTGCCGAAGCGCCGGATCACCGGCTTCAATGTCAGGATGTAATCCAATACCCTCAATACGCTTTCCAGACGGAGTTGCGTAGTAACTTACGGCAAGGATCAATCCCATGCGATTTGGGAGTCTCATTGGCTGGATGATTGTTCCTTTGCCGAATGTCTGATATCCGACAAGCTTTGCTCTGCCATTGTCCTGAAGCGCAGACGCGACAATCTCAGATGCGCTGGCCGATGAATCATTGACCAAAACAACAATTGGAATTTGAGGATCAACCACTGTTCCTTTAGTCGCCCGGGCTATCTCTGTTACCTCCCCTCCCCTTTCGATGACGGTGTAAATAACTCCAGAATCAAGAAAATGATCCGCAACCTCCCGAGCCGCGTTCAACTCCCCTCCCCCGTTATCGCGCAGATCAACAATCAACCCCCTGCAATTCTTCAATCCGGAAAGCTTTTCTCGCAGCATGTCAGGCGTATGCGTGTCGAATCCTGATATTTTCAACACCATAATTCCATTTTCATCAGATTCGGCAAGTCTGACAGATTGCAGTAATATTTTATCTCGCATAATATTATAATACAACTCATTGTTGATATTATTAACATTGCGCATAATACCGATATTTACGGATGTGCCGATAATTCCCCTAATATTTGATAATGATTTTATTTGTCCCATATCCCTGCATAACACACTATTAACCTTAAATATGACATCGCCTATGATTATTCCTGATTTCATAGCAGGCCCATTTTCAACTAATTCATTAACTATGAAATCGCCTGTATCAGGTCTGTACCTGACTTCCACGCCAATGCCACCGAATTCGCCCTTCACATCCTCCTGAAGCGTTTCAAACTCTTCCGCACTTAAGACCTGGCTGTATGGATCACCCAACGATCTGGTCATGCCATCTATCGCCGCCCTGACCAACGCTTCTTCTGCGACAGGTTCGACATTATTCTCATATATTGCGTTCAGGGCTAGTTGGAGCGAACGCACATTCCTATAATGATCACGATTCCCCAGGTATGGACCATAAGTCGTCCCCCACCAGATGGCAACGACCGCCAACAGCATGAGGGTCAATCCGGGCAGGTAACGGTTCTTTTCCATGCCTATTGGCTTTCAGCTTTAATGAACCGGGTAAAATTGAGGATCCAATGTGAGAAGCACCTTGTCTATGCGTGATCCATCTTCATGGTTCTTTATTTCCAGAATGTATTCTTCCGCCTTCAGATTGATTCCGTGAAATTTCCCGGCGTCATCAATTGTGCGCCACTGCACCCATTCCCAAATATCATAATTGTTATTGGACATGGTGAATTCAGCGACTGCCGCTCCACCTGGTTGACTTCCCATGCGCAGCACAAAATCCAGCGTCTTGCCGCAACTATGAGGCCAGTTCTTGCGAATCCATAGCCAGTATTCTCCATCTTTTGGTATACGCAGGCGTAACAATGCTTTTCCTCGTCCGCCGCTTATGTCTTTGTTGCCTGGACCTTCCGGACACCATATGTATGTCACTTCCCCTCTTGCGCCACGTCTTGGGGGATTATCCGGCATTTTGGCAACGACCATCGGTTCCTCTATGGCAAAGAACGACTCGGCCTCAATGACGATGTTGCCTTCGGGGGTTGTCTGTTGAGGAAATTCCCCAGAAATCGGGGGTTGAACCGCAGTAGCAGACTTATCAATTGCTGCGCCGCCAGTAGTCCCAGGCTTTTCCCCGGCGCTCACACGCTCGACCCGACCAGTTTGAGCGATATCTGTTCCGGATGTCTTACTTGATGATGGCGGACTACTTTTCTTGCACGACGAGCACGCTGCCATGCATATGGCAATTGCAAGCAGGTAAACAAGATGTCTGCGCATCGACAATCCTCCTGTTGAATCCGTCGGCGATTTCATACAGAATAGCATATGCTGCATTAATGGGCAAATCAGTTGCAGGAGAATGCGCCGGTGTCAACTGCTGATTGCATGACGTTTGGTGAGCCGCTATTCCGGTTGATCTTCGCTACTTTACTTGGCGGATTGATTGGAGCTGAGCGTGAGCGTCACGGGCGCGCCGCCGGGCTGCGCACACATTCCCTTCTTGCCCTTGGTTCCGCGCTTATAACAATCGTTTCCATAAAAGTGTCTTGCGCGGTTCCTGGCATTGCGACTGATCCCGGACGCATCGCAGCACAGATTGTCACCGGAATCGGCTTCCTTGGCGCCGGCGTGATCATGCATCACGGCGCGACCGTCACTGGTTTGACAACCGCAACCAGCATATGGGTCACCGCCGGCCTCGGGCTGGCTGTCGGCATGGGGTTCTACGCTGAAGGCTGTTTTGCGGCCACCACAGTGCTTGTTGTGCTTCTTATACTTCGTCCATTGGAAGACAAGCTGTTGCGCAAGGAGTTTGATGGACTTCTGTTTGTTGATTCCTTCAATAAAGGGGCGCCTCGAAAAGAACTTGATGATATTCTTCACAAATTTGGAATCCGCATCAGATCGCACAAACTCCGATACAGTCGTCCGGTTGGAAAACCTGAACTGTATGAATACGAACTTGCCGTCAGATTTCGAGACGATGTTGACCTGGATCAGGTCACCATGGCGTTGATTGAGGCTTTCGAGGACGACGATATCAAGAGCGTGAGGTGGGAATAGCGCCACCTGCTGCGACAGCAACCCGGCCCCCCGCAGCATCCAACCTTTTCCCAGCCTCCACAGCATCAATGCCGCAGACCTTCATGATTATTGCAGTCTTGACGTGCCCGCCGCACTCACCCAGCAGATGTATTGCCTCATTGCGTTCGACACCACACACGCGGCAAATAATCCGTTCTGCCCGATCCTGAAGTTTTGTATTCGTTGCGCGAAGGTCAACCATTAGATTACGATAGACCTTGCCGAGCCTTATCATACTGCCGGTGGTGACCATGTTCAGGACAAGTTTGGTCGCTGTTCCGGCCTTCAGGCGTGTTGAACCTGCAATTATCTCAGGGCCGACTATAGGTCTGATGACAACGTCTGGCGTGATTCGGGGTAAAATATCAGGATTGCAGGTCAAAAAAACCGTCGCCGCCCCTCTATTGAACGCTTCAGAAAGCGCGCCATGGACATATGGAGTAGTCCCGCTGGTGGCGATTCCGAAGACTACGTCGGATTCATTGACATCAGCATCCGAGATCGCTGCGGCCCCGTCATCCGGATGATCTTCCGCTCCTTCAACAGCCCTTCGCAGCGCGACGTCGCCGCCTGCAATGATTCCTTGAACCATTCGCGGGTCCGTGCGGAAGGTCGGAGGACATTCCGACGCGTCCAGAACTCCCAATCTGCCGCTGGTGCCCGCGCCAATATAGATAAGCCTGCCGCCTCTTCCAAGCCGACCTGCCACAATATCAATCGCCTTCGCTATCTGCATAGCCTGCGAGCGGACGGCGAGGACTGCATTCTCATCCTCGGCGCTCATGAGTCGTACAATCCCCAAGCTGTCCATTGAGTCAATGGATGTGCTTTGCGGATTCTCTTGTTCGGTTGTTAACTTCGAATGATCAGCGATATGGCTCGCCATAAGGCCAGGTTCCCCAGTTATCGGGAGGGTAAATGCCGGGTTGAAGGTCTTCCGTCTTCATCGCCGGAAACTTGCAGAACGGGTTGTAAAGCGGATCTCCAATGAGAATCTGGTTCCATGACGCGAAAGGGGATGTCCGCCAGAAGCATTCAGCCAAGGTGAATTTCCCGGTCAGCAACATGGTGAAAAACAGGTCTGGACGCGGGAATGACACAAGATAAGGCTCGGCCACTGGGCCTATGGTCGCGCAAACTCCGTCCTCAAGCATGCGTTTGCACCACCCCTGGGAAGCCGGATCATGCAGGGACTTGGCCTCAAAGCTTGCGACATGGAACCCGACGCTGCCCGGTTGCCATTGGAAGGCCGGTTGATATTTCTCCAGGCTGTACCATCCGCAATAGAGAGCGGCCATCGGGCACTTCCCGGGAGCGAATAATGCAGGCGTATCATCAACGACGACCTTCATGGATGTCTTCTCTCCTGCGATCTTGGCCAGATCGCGAAGGTGAACGTCCATGACCCCCATCCCATTCAAGGCGCCGGCATCCAGCCCGCGCGCATCAACGTATAGAGTTCCCGTGAGACCCTGATTTTCAGTTGCGACAGCGTCATCAATCATCCGTTTAACGATTTGTGGCGTCTGTGCGTCAAGTCTGGAAATCATGAGCGTTCGATAAAGTTTCATGCGACACGCGATACGCCTGTCATGCGCGGCGAACAAGGGATTATCAAGCCACTTTCCAAGCAGGTACGGCTCCCAGTATATGAGGCTCAATTCGCTGTCGAGCGCAGCGGCAGTCTCCGGACCGGTCCAACTTTGTTCTTCTGTTGCCAGAACCCGCAGTTCGCCCATCACACCGGAGTTCATGAAATACAGGTCCGACATTAATCTGCTGCGGTCAGGCGACGCCGGTCTGAAGCTCAACGAGGTTATTCTTGCGTCAATGACCTTGAATCGCTGAAGCGCTGTTTCTGTCGTCTGGCGTGAAAGGACATCAGCAGGATCTTCTCCAGTCGGCAGCGCGCCGGGTTGCATAAGATGTTTGAGTCCAGTGGCCTGGGTTCCAAGCGCAAGAAGTTGCCCCCCCAGCATTTCCTTTTCTTTTCCATCCGGCATTTCGCCAAGTCGTTTTTCAGCGGCATGGTAGGAGTCGGCTAGATCGCGCATGAGCAACTGCATATCAATCGGCAGCGCCCTTGAGGGCGGCATATCCTTCCTGTCCGGGAGGGTATAAATCTCCAGCGGCATTCCGGGCGCTCCCAGACGCCTCAATTCCGAAATAATGTCACAAAGCTTACGTTTGTTCTCCTCGATTCTTTTCCGGACGTACCAGATATATTCCTTTACCTCCTGCGATTCCTTTACAGCGCCGATTCGCAACGGAATGCCGTACATGGTTGCGATTGCCCTGACCGATTCCTCGATTCCAACTTCATGCAACTTATTTCTCAACCCAGTTATGAATACCTCCTCATAACGGACTCGCTCGATGTCTTCAGTGTTTTCCACCGATACACCGATTACGTTAACAACCGGTATACCGCGCTTCTCCGCATAATAGAGCGCAAGCGACTTGCTTTCCGGCACAGTTTCGTTGTAGAGGACAACAGTTTCAGCGGGTTTTAACGTTGGCGGCTCTGCTCGCAGTGCGACATGCGACACGGCAATCGCCATGCAAAAGACGCGCGCGATTGATCTGACATTCAGTTGCATTTTATTCATCCATTGAAGGCCGCTGAAAATCCACGGCCCGGTGTAATCCGGCCCAGAATGACGCGTTTTCCGGCCCCCGTAGCCGCGGGGACGTTTGACGGCATACCCATGATTGTCGCAAATCCCAGTATTGCGAAGCTGTGCGATTCCTTGGCATGAGCCGGGAAACCTGTTTCGTCCATGGTTACTACCTGTCTGAATCCTGTAAGGCGTTGCCTCAATGCATTCATTATAGCCCGGTTCATAGAGCCGCCGCCGCAAACTATCATCTCATCAGCGGGACCGATAAAACGCTCGCACGCGCTGGCTATGGACGCCGCTGTCCATTCTGTTACAGTCGCCACAAGGTCATTGAAGCCCATGCTGTGCGACAATGACTTTGCATATAATTCCCGAGAGAAGAATTTTCCAAAGTCCTCCCTTCCCGTCGTCTTCGGTGGAACAGCGTTAAAATAAGGATGGCTCATCAATTCCGCGAGAAGTGCGTCATTTACGCGCCCGCTCAAGGCAATGGCTCCGCCGTCATCATACTGCTTCTCGTCATTTGTTGCCATTTGGACAATTCCATCAATCACCATGTTCCCAGGCCCGGTATCAAACGCTACCAGGTTATCAACGCCTGCGCCCGGCGGCAGCCAGGTCAGGTTTGCGATGCCGCCTATGTTCTGCACGACTCGAGAGATATCAGGATGCGCAAACATCATCAGGTCGGCAAATGGCACAAGAGGAGCGCCCAGTCCTCCCGCTGCGATATCGCGGGAGCGGAAGTCGCTTACGACAGTAATACCTGTGCGTTCGGCTATTACGGAGGCTTCCCCGATCTGGAGTGTTGAAGGGATTGCTTTTCCTGGCAGAGACGAGTTTGTCCGACCCATTGGATCATGCCAGATAGTCTGGCCGTGCGATGCGATAAAATCAATTGATTCGATGGGCATGTCCGCATGAACGGCCACTTTTTTAGCCGCGTCTACAAACGCATGGGCAACGGCAAAATTCAAGTGGCATAGCTCGGGCGAATTACCCCCATCTTTAGCGCAACATGACAACAGACGCGAACGAAGCTCTTGTGGATATTCAACATTCAACCAGGAGATCAATCTGGATTTAATCTTCTCGCCGTAAAGACAGAGGTCAGATATACAGGCCGTGACGCCGTCGCACGAAGTTCCCGACATCAGGCCGATTGCCTTCACGGTTTCATCCGTTCAGCGATTCACTCTTCCTTGGCAACCCATTTCTTGCCGTTGATCATGACCAGCACTTCAAGGGTATGGGCTTTTTCGTCATCGGGAGATTTAAGATTATACTTTCCGGAACCCAGCAGTTTCTTCTTGCCGCCGCCGTCCAAGTCAATATATACCTCGATTTCAGGTTCAGCGCCGATTTCGGTGGACAATGGATTATCCGCATGCCCTCTGACGATCGTTTCAGCAACAATATACTTGTAGGGCGGGCGCTCCCCGATCACCTTGCCTCGTATAGTGATATTCTCGCTTCTGGCAAGGGTTTCAGCAAACTTCAGCAAGGCTTCGTTTTTCCGTTCAATACAGATTGTCAGATCGCTATACGTGCTGAATGCGTAGTAATCTCGGGGGTTGATTTCATCCATTGGGAAAATACGCCGTTCAACAACCTTGAACTGATCAAGAAGCGCAACTCTTCGCCCCCTGTATTGACTGAAATTCACCGCAAGATCTCCGGGATTCAGCGTATGGTAGGTCTGCTGATCTTCAGGGGGAAGCTCGGCCCCTTTTTTCGGGGGTTTGGCGGATTGAGCCATCAGTATGCCTGCGGCAGTAAAGCAAATAACTGCGAGAATCAGAAGAGCCTTGCGCATTTTTCTTACCTCGTCGCAACAAAACATCTGTTTCGCTGAAGCAGAGGCATCCATGATCCAACGTAGCAGGATATCCTCTGCGGAGGCGCGAAAGTCACTGAGCAGGCTTGTCCTGAGCCTGCGGCGCCTCTCCCATCAATGTCGGCGGCAGTTTGGCAACCCAGTAACGTGGTTCCGGAGGCAAGTCTTTCATGCCGGTCAGGGATTTCAGACTTTGCCATGACGCCATGCGTATATTGTCATCCCGAGATGCCATTGCGTCAAGCAATGGTTTCACGCACTTCGTGCTTCCGGTGACAGCCATTGCCTCTGCGGCAGTCCGCCTGACCATCGGATTCGGGTCTTCCGCAAGGAGGCGCGCAAGCTCGGAAACGGCGTCTTCCTGCGCCAGGATGGCGTATGTCATTGCCAGATCACAACGAACCAGCGGATATTCGCCATTCTCTTTCAAGGCTTTTGCGACAGCAGGAATGCTTTTCCTTGTCCCAACTCTGCGCAGACCTGTGGCGGCTGCGCTTCGGCAGACTGGCGCTGGATCCTCAAGAAAAGCAACTATGACCTTTTCCAGCGCAAAGTCATTTGTTTCCGACAATCTGATCAACGCTTCCTGGCGGATATAACTGCGCCGGGCCTTCAGGTCTTCGCTGATGAGCTTTTTTCTTTTCCCATCGCTCAAGTAACCGTGACTTGAACACGCTGCGGAAGCAACCAACACAGATACAATCACGAATGCAAAGGCCATGCGGCAATTTCGCGCGTAGACGTCGGTCTCTTGTCTTTGCATGTCAATCAATGCGATCGGTTATTTAGCCGGGATCTTTATCTTCTGGCCAATTGAAATGGCATTCGCGCTCTTCAACTGGGGATTAGCCTGCATTATTTTCTTAATCGTATCCGGAGAAGAAGACCCAAGATAGCGGCTTGCAATCTTTGCCAGTGTTTCGCCCTTGGCGACAACATGGATCTTTTCAGCCTCAAGTTGAACCGTTGGCTCCGATGCCGCCGCCGCGGCTGGAGCGCTTGAAGCTTCAGCAACAGCCGGCTGTGCACTGCTTACAGCAGCTTCCACGCCAAGATCGGGGATGGCCAGTTTCATTCCCGGCATCAAAACGCTCTTTGTCCCCTTTGTCAAGACCGTTGGATTTGCGGTGACGATCCGCTCTATGTTGGCCGGGGCTTCTGAACCATAATACCGACGCGCAATACGGGCAAGGCTGTCGCCACTGCCGACTGTGTGAGACTTTCCAACTGTCACTTCAACAGACCCGGCAGTGGCGCCGGATGGAACAGCTACAGGCGCCACAGGTTGCGGCGGCTTACTGATAGCCAGATTATCTGCGCGCTCGATTTCATCAGCCGTCTTTGCCTCAGCCAGTTCGGCTGCCGCAGTAGCGTCGAACGTGGGAATTGTCGCGGTGGCAGGCGGTGTTGATTCAGGTACCCGAGCTGTTTCAACCCGTTCTGGCGACGATGTGGCAGATGCGGGAGATGCTATAACCGGCTCCGCGTCTGTCTCAACTACCAGAATATCTGAACTATCCGGAGATTCTCCTGTGTCCTTTGCTGCCTTGTCGCTGGAACCGGCAGATGAACCGGCGGGCAGGAAAACCACAACAGCAACAATCACAACGACAATCAGACCGACAACCCAAAAAACCTGTGCTTCTTTGCGCGTCATTGAAAAATCCCTCCTTACGGCAGACATCGCGTAAATCGCTGAACATTTTTGATTGAATTCTTAAAAAAACAACTACATCAGTGAACGACTATCCCCTGCCACATGTCGTTCGAACTGAATGCATCATTTCACACGTGCTTAGAATATCACTTGATATGACAAAATGCAAGCAGAAATCGAGCAACAATGAAAAAAACTCCGAAATCCGGCACAGGTAAAGCATTCGGACATTTTTCGGCGGATTATCTTTGTGACTTTCCACGTATCCAATCGGACGAACTTGGAGTCTTCTCTTCATGCGGCGGCGGAGAGTCGCTTGCCGAGGAGCCTTTGATCCCTATTTGCTCAGCCAGGAAAACGAGAAGTTCAGCGTCGGATTTTCCCGTAGCCTTCAGGATAAGATATTTTTCACATATGGCTTTCATGGCCATAAGACAGGCGAACTGTGCGTCGTCATGACTTGCAGGCGCATTTTTGGGAGATTGAGTCTGCTTCGGAATTCTTGAGGAAGACGAGGGAGCTGTATGCGCAGGAATCGCAGTCGGCGCAGACCTGTCATGAGCAGGCGACGGCGCTGGTGATGGGCCGGTTAATGGATGGGTATTAATCGGCTCGGGTGATGCGACGGGTATCGGGGTAGGCGTAGGTTCCTCCTCGATGTGATCCGCGATGCCTACTGCGTCAGCCTGGCGCGGTATTGCCGATGCGGCCTCGTGCTTTCCGACAGCGCTGTTTTCCGTCTTGATGATATCAATGACAGCCCGTCTTGCCTTGTCGCGGTCAATGTTCAGCGCGTCAATTACTTCAGAGGCAACACCGCTGTGTTCCCTCATCAGAGCCATAAAAAGATGCTCGGGGCCGACTTGTGTCATCCCCAGGCTTCGGCACTCCTCTGCCGCAAGTTCCACGAGACGCCTTACCAACGGCGCGGCGCGGATAGGTTGATTGGGCTTGAGAGGCGTTTCGCCCATCAACACGCTGCCTTCCACCTCCGCCCTGACCTCCTCCGGATCTATTCCCTGCTGTTGCAGGATTGATTCGGTAATTCCCCCTTTCTCATTGGCCAGCGCCAGTAGAATAAGTTCTGTTCCAATATATACGAGGTTATATCTTTTGGCCTCAAGCCTGGCCAAGTGCATTACATTCCTTGCCGACTGTGTGAATCTGTCAGACATTGTCCTCTTCGTCCAGAGCCGTTATCCCGTATTTCGGATCGCCCTTTTGAAGCAGACCAGCCAATCTGTCAGCCCCCGTTGACATTATCACAATCAGCGCATTCCTCCTATGCGGTCCTGCATGACCGAGATGGATATCAACTCGATCATCCGGCAGACATCCTTCAACTTTCTCAGCCCATTCTACCACGCAGACCCCACCGGATGAAAGCATTTCTTCCGCTCCAAGCTCAAGAAATTCCAACTCAGAACCAAGGCGATAAACATCAAAATGGAAGACACGGAGCCGTCCCTGATACTCCCCTACCAGGGTGAACGTCGGGCTGGTAACGCGCGTGCCTTCCGCGGCTCCCAATCCTGCAACAAGTCCTCTGACGAAGGTTGTCTTCCCCGCGCCCAAGTCTCCATGCAGCGCAATAATTGTTCCCGGCGCGCATCCTCTTCCAAAAATCTCCCCCATGCGCAAGGTTGCCTGTTCTCCGTCAAGGCGGAGCCGGATTTCATGCCTTATTGCTTCATTTAACACCAGGCATCTCCCGATCGAACGGATCCCAGCCTCCCGGAGAAAGCGCCCTTCCCTCCCCTGCCCTTCCCCTCAGGACAACCCCTTGACCGGATACGATAGTCCCAATCCTGGTCAGTCTGCACCCGGCCCTTAGACCTGATAATTTTGGTTCACTGTGCCTATTCACCGTAAAGAGTAATTCGTAATCTTCACCGTCATTTATTGCATGGCTCAACGCCGATTTTCCGGACAGTTTGGAGAGTTTTCGAGCTGCCTCCGATATCGGGATAGCGTTTTCGTTCAGTTCCATGCCGACGCCGCTCTCGCGGCATATGTGCCATGCGTCAGTGGAAAGGCCGTCGCTTATGTCAATCATTGCAGTTGGGGAGCAGCATTCTAAAATTGCAATAGCCTCCCGCCATCGTGATCGGAACCTCAAGTGTTTGCCCAGGATACTTCCGCCAAGACTGCCCGTGACATAGACTCCGTCGCCTTTCTCTGCTCCGGATCGAGTCACAGATCCGTACGGTCCCTCCTCTCCCAAGACAGTAACGCAAATGCTTGTCCCCCCGTCTGTTCTGGTTATGTCGCCTCCCACGACGATAACGTTTTCGCACTTTGCTCCTGAGATAAGTCCCCGGCACAAAGCAATAGATGATCCATCGGTCTCTCTTCGGCCAAATGCCACTGCTATAACCACAAAACGGGGTATGCCTGCCATTGCAGCAATGTCGCTGACGGCTCTGGATATCGCTTTGCGCCCGACCTTTGCCGGGGATGCTGAAATATCATAGTGGACGCCTTCAAGAAGCATGTCAGTTGTGACAAGAACAGTGCGCAAGGGATTGAACCTGATTCCGGCGCAATCGTCCCCAGGGGGGATCGGCACATCATCTCCGCGAAGCGCCGCGTGTCTACGAATCCAGCTTATCAATTCTCTTTCTCGCATGAGATCAAGTCATATTTTCCGCGGCTTGGAATGTTCTGGAAGCGTGCCGGTCAGACTCTGCCACCGCAACCGCAACAGTGTCCACATTGCCTTGTAGATTTCCGACTTTGAAATCTTGCTTTCTCCTCCCCTTCGGTCGCGGAAGATAATGGGAACCTCGCCTATGCGAAATCCGGCTCTGTCGCACAGATAGATCATTTCCTCAAGAAATGAGTAACCATTGGAGCGTATCTCGTCAAGCGCAATGCGCGAAAGAGCAGAGGTTCTGTAACAACGATATCCTGCCGTGCAATCCGCAACCCGGAGTCTCAGAACGAGCCGTGCGACAGCATTTGCCGTCCTGCTGAGAATACGCCTTCGCAGTGGCCAGTTTTCAACCCCGCCATGCAAGACATATCTTGAACCGATTACAAGGTCCCGATCGCATGCGGCTTTGTATATTTCCGGAATGTAACACGGGTCATGCGAAAAGTCGGCATCCATGGTCACCGCGAATGAATATTTTCCTGCAATCGCATCTTTAAGGCCTGCCCGGTAAGCGGTTCCAAGGCCGAGTTTTCCTTCCCGGTGAAGAACTCGAATGCGCTCATCCGACGCTGCCATTTCATCGGCAATGCGTCCGGTGCCGTCCGGCGAGTTATCATCCACGATGAGGACATCAAGCGGCAGACCAAGAGCGAGTAATTGTTCGGCGAGTTGCCGGATATTCTCCGCCTCATTGTAGGTGGGAATTACGACGAGGATGTCGCTCTTGGCTGACATTCGCGCCATTCCAGTTAAACTGAAACGGGCGCTCCAGCAGTGAGACGCCCGTCCAGTCGTTGTCAGGTCATAGCGGTTTTTTACTTCACAGCGTAAAACGCCTTCATGTCCGCAAGAGTCTTCGGTTTGTAATCGCCGATGTGACCAGCAGTGCCGAAGGCCACCATTTTTTCAGCGATAATTTTGGCCAGCGAATCACGGGCCGGGCCGAGATACTTGCGAGGATCAAACTCAGCCGGTTTGCGGGCGAAGACCTGCCGGATAGTGGCCGTTACGCCGAGTCGTCCGTCGGTATCCACGTTGATCTTTGTTATCCCGCGTTTCACGGCGTCTTGAATCTGGCTGATGGGAACGCCCATTGTATGAGGCATGTTGGGTTTTGCCAGCAGGTCGGCCATCAGACGCACGCCGTCCTTTTCACACGACGTATTGTATTCCTGCCCTTGGAAGAGGATAACGCGCTTGTCCATCTTCAATTCGACCGCCGGACAGGTGTTGACCGCGTCGGTCAACTCTTTCGGCACGCTGCTTGACCCATGCATGACAAGCGCGGTCTTGGGAACTCTTTTCACGATTTCGTTGACGAGGTCGAGGGCGAGTTTCGGCTCGTGCTTGAACTTGTAAGCCCCATGGCTGGTTCCGATGGCGATCGCCAAGGCGTCCACGCCCGTGCGTTTCACGAATTCCTCAACCTGGTCGGGATCGGTCAGGTTCGCCTCGTCGGTTACTGTGTCTTCTTCAATCCCGCCCAATGTTCCAAGTTCACCTTCCACACTGACTCCATATGCATGAGCGTAATCCACGACCTCCCTGGTCACTCGTATGTTATCCTCGAATGACCGCGGGGCGTGGGAGCCTGACTTGGTCTTATGCCCATAATCCAGCGAACCATCAATCATAACGCTTGTGAAACCGATCTCGATGGCCTTCTTTACGGTCTCGATTGTATCGCCATGATCAAGATGCAAGGCGACCGGGACCTCCGGATTATCCTCAACGGCGGCAAGCATCAGATGCTTCAGATAGCAGAAGTTGGTATATTCCAGCGCCCCGCGCGAGGCCTGAATTATAAGTGGAGAATGGGTCTGATTCGCGGCCTTCATGATGGCCTGAATCTGCTCCATGTTGTTGACGTTGTATGCGCCAACGCCGTAACCTTTCGCCTTTGCTTCGTCCAGAATCTGCTTCATCGGCGTCATTGGCATGGTTATTACCTCCACCATTTCGATGCAAAAAACGTCTGAATTCATTGAATCCCGGAACTAAAAACCCGCCGGAGTATACCAGCTTGAACAGCGATGGCAATCGTTTTTCGGCGCGCCTCTTCAGAAATCACGTTAATTTGCGCGATCTACAGGACGATACTTTGCTGTGGCCTTCAGAAGCTGTTGAATCTCCTCCACCTCTGTGGGATGGCTCTTTCGATATTGCTCGCCCTTCTCGCGGAGTTCCAAAATCCGGTCTTCCATGTTTTCGGGACTCAACTTGACACCGAAATCATCCGGGATGGCGCGCGCTGGATTCGGACAATCCAAAACCTTGTCGAGAACGCAATCCGCCGTCAGGTGGTTACAATGAACCATATCCCAGAACCATTTCATCGGGGTTGTCGTATCTCCAAGTTTCGGAATGGGTTCTGTCGTCACGGTGTTGTACCCGCCAAAATCCCAGAGTGTGAGGACTGAATTACTGTCTGCGGTGGCGAGGCGGGTTTCAGACGCCGCAAGTTTAAGATCGCGTAACCATTGCTCGTAGATCGGGAAAAGGCCGACTGCGCGGATGACCTCAAGATGCCATGCATGGGCCGGTATCACGATTACATGAAGATCAATGCCATTCATACGGCATCGTTTCATCAATTTCCTTAGTAACTCAATACGATCGGGGCCATATTTATAACCCGCAAAAGTTTCCTGATTCGTCATGTAATTTGCGGTCAGGACAATGAAATCGCGACGATGGTGGCGTTTGAATATGCCCTTCTCGATTGCCATGTCCAGATTGAACATTCCTCGATCGGTCAACGTGTTTGAGCGATGGCGCAGGTTATTCCTGATTGTGCGCAAGGAAAGCATGAATGTATCAAATCCTAGAAGGTATTTGGCCATCACAACAGAATGGCAATCCTCCGCGAATGATGACTGCTGGAAATCCCCAGAGACTTCCCTTGTTGTCGTAAATCCATGGAAATCAAGCGCTAACACGATTGTCTTCAGGTCGCGATTGCGGATGGCAAAATCGCATGTCTGATAGATTTCGTAGAAGTTGGACCCTCTCAGCGAGGTATTGTAGCAGGAAAGACCGTGGAAACCGGGATGCTCCGGATTATAAGGACCGCAGGAAGACGTTCCGAAAATCATCGCCTGATAGTCACCTTTCAGGATTGTCTCCGCAAGCGTCCTTCGCCCGCCTGCCGCGTTCAGTTCCGTTTTATCCGCGTTGATGCCGGGAATATTGAATGCCCCGATCAGTCTGTCCGGATCAATCACATAATTGGTAAATACCACGCCAGACCAGAAGATCGCCATCAGCGCCAATAGTATGCGATTGTAGAAGGTCGAGTGTGTCATGGTTATTAGAATTGGTAATAAATGAATGCGCTGACAAGCGCCATGCGTGTCACGGCAACAAGCGCGATTGCGCTGATTACAATCGCCCAGAGAACACATGGTTTCCACACCAGCCAGGATTTCCACTGTGGGATATCCCTGTTTTCGAGATTTGAGACGGGGTTATACTGCCGCATGATTTCCTGTGTGTTTGGCATGAACCATGCTATTGCCCAAAGGACGGCAATCAGCATGAATCCGCGCGGATTGAATAGCACGACTTCGCACCATTCAGGGGGGATTCCGCCCAGTTCTGCAGGAACAGGATTCGTGAAACCGTTCAGCCCGATCATCGCTTTCAGGATTCTCCACGCGGCGGGAAAACTGTCAGCCCTGAAGAGTACCCATGCCGCATTTACCGCAAGGAAAGTGATAATCCGCGATACCCAACTGGACAAGGGGCTGGATTTCACGGGATTCTTTCCGCCGGACTTCGTCCACGCTCTCCAGCCATGATTGATGACCAGATAAAAGCCATGCAGCCCGCCCCATGCCACGAATGTCCAGCCAGCGCCGTGCCAAAGGCCGCCCAACAGCATGGTCAGCGACAGATTGACGTACCGTCTGAACTGTCCCTTGCGATTGCCGCCGAGGGAGATATAGAGGTAATCTCGTAAAAAGCGCGACAGCGATATGTGCCAGCGCCGCCAGAAATCAATGATGCTGTCAGCAATGTACGGAGAATCGAAATTGGCAGGCAGAATAATTCCAAACAAACGCGCAATCCCCACGGCCATATCCGAGTAGCCGGAGAAATCGTAGTAAAGCTGGAACGTATATGCCAGAGAACCGCCCCACGCCTCAATGAATGTCGGTTCAATGCCGATTCCGGACGCCCCGAAAACCGGCCCGACATACGCGGCAATGCTGTCTGCCAGAACAGTTTTCTTGAACAATCCCATGAAAAAGATTGTCAATCCGACGGAAATGTCTTCGCTTTTATAACGGCCGCGCTCAGCGGAACCGAATTGGAACAATATTTCTGAATGGACAACAATCGGACCGGAAGTGACGTAGGGGAAGAATGTAACGAACAGGCAGTATTGGAGGAAATCATGCCCTGAATGCTTCCCCCGATGTGCGTCAACAAGATATGCAATCTGCTGGAAGGTGAAATATGATACACCCAACGGGAGCGCTATCCGGGCAAGGTTCAGGCTCGTTCCGGCCAGGAAATTCAGGCTGTTTAGCGTGAAGTTGGCATATTTGAAGAAACCCAGAAGGGCAAGATTTACAACAACGCCCGTTGTTATATAGAGCTTCCCGACTGATGAACCGTCGGGGTTACGATTATTGCATATCGCCTTGCAAAGGACATGGTTCATGACGACGGAACCGACTATCAAAGCAAGGTGTGCGGGCTTGGCCCATGCGTAGAAAACAAGCGATGCGATAGTCATCCATGAAAGGACAAGCCGCAGACTCCCCACCCTCCCAAGCGCAAAATAGCCCAAAAGGACCACCGGGAGGAAGATTAATGTGAAACTGTATGAGTTGAAGAGCATCGCGTTGAAGAATGACATCACGAGTATCGTGAGAACATCGTAGACAGGATATACCGCACTGCGGCAAATAGTTCAACCTAGACCGCGTTTTCTACGATGTGAATTCAAGATTTCCGTCATGCTCTTGCGCCTGCGTCATGCAATCAGGCTTCGGTAAATCTCTGCTGTCCTGGAGACGCTTTCGCGCCAGTCGAAACGCCGGGCCAGGTCAATTCCGGCCTCTCTCATTTCACGGCGCAGATTCTCAGAATCAAGAATCCTGCGCAAAGCGGCATCCAGTTGATCAAGGTTGAAGGGGTCAATTAGTTCAGCAACTCCAGCCAGCATTTCGCGCTGGCTAGAATTATCTCCGGCAATGACCGGTGCGCCACAAGCAGCAGCCTCAAGGGGCGGCAATCCGAATCCCTCGTAAGCCGATGGGTATACGAACACCGTCGCAGAAGAATAGAGATATGGCAGTTCCTCCAGCGGGACTGCGCCCAACATGCGTATCCTCTCGCGCCCTTCAACGCTGCAGATATCTTTGGCAAGGTCATCTGAAAGATTGTCTTCAGCGCCCGCGATTACCAGGCTTAACTCGCCTTCCAAGACTTCCAACAAGCGTCGAAAAACAGCGACAAGCCCCTTCAGGTTTCTGCGTTTGTCAATGCGCCCTACATAAAGGATGAACCTGTCCTTGATCCCATATTGCTCTAAAACCGGGAGACATACGCCAGTTTGGCGCGGGTAAAAAATGTCCCTCTCGATGCCATTGTGAACTATCTCTATGCGCCGTGGCAAAGCGAATTTCATTACGTCGTCGGCAGTGTGCCGCGAAACACATATGACGCAGTCCGCCTTCTCGATCCCATTCACAACGACGCGCTCCAGATAATCCGTCACTCGTTCGGGATGATAATCCGGCATGACCTTGAAGAGCATATCGTGAACAGTCATCACCCATTTGGCTGACTTGTGTGGCATGCAGAAGAAATGCGGGTAATGAAAAACGTCCAAGTCCCCTGTCAGTTTCTCAACCGAGGGCCAGCTAACTTTATCCCAGAGGGAAAAGAGCCGCTTCTCAGTCCATTTTGCGATGATGGATCTTCCCGTCGCCCAGTCCGGAACTTGGCCGTCAGTGTCACGAGTGAACAGCAGAGACGAGGCGATATCCGGCGCGACCTCAGGAAGAAGGCGAGCAACGTTGACAGCATATCGGCCTATTCCGGAATACGGATTCAAGATATGATTCGCATACATTCCAACTTTCAACATGGTTTTATTCTGCTCCTCCGCCGGCATTCCCGGAAACCCGTTGTTCAATAACTCGGCAAAGATGTCTCTCAATCTGGCTGGCCATCTTCTCAAGAGTATATCTTTCCCGGACCAACACTGCCAATGCTTCTCCCATCCTCCGCACAGTCTGTGGATCAGCGGCCAATGCCCTGATACAGGATGCGAGGCCTTCCGCGTCATCCGGATTAAAAAGAAGCCCGGTCTCGCCCTCTGTTATCAGTTCTGCGTTTGCGCCGCTGCGGCTTGCGACTGCCGCCATGCCGGCTGCCCCGGCCTGCGCCAGCACAACCGACCACGATTCGAACCAACCAGCATGAGGAATCGAAGGGAGAACGAACACATCCGCATTACCCATTTCAGTAGGCAACTTTGAAGTATCCACCATGCCGCGAAATGCGAACACCCGATCAAGGTTATTCTCATGGATCAGACGCTTCACGTGTGTCACATAGCCCGGATCACCAGTGTTGTAGATTAGCGCTTCGACTTGCGGCCCGCCGGGAGATGACAGCATCTTCATTGCCAGAATCAGTGTTTCCATCCCCTTGTGAAATGCGATCCTAGAGGCGTACATGATCCTCAATGGACGCGATCCGTCATACCATCTTCTTTCTGGTGTCCCCGTAAAATCCCGCATATTCACGCCATGCGGCACAACAACGGCGCCAAATTGCCCAATGCCCCGGCGACGGCCTTCCTCGAGAACAGCCTTGCAGGAGTAAATGACGTTCGATATCGGAGCGTCCTGCGGCAGAACCACAAGTCTTCGCTTTACAAGCGCTCGTGTTATAACCCGCCTCGCAGGTTTCAAGATGAGAGAAGAATATTGGTTGTTCAGAGTTCTGCACAGTGAATCGGGATCGAACTGGAGCGGATCGCTTATATAGAAGGCTGTTGGAATGTCCATTTCTCTGGCCTGCAGAATCACAGAACGGCTTATGTTTAACAGGGACCAGAAGAAAATGATATCAGGAGAAAAGGA
This sequence comes from Planctomycetota bacterium, assembly GCA_022711755.1. Taxonomy (GTDB): domain Bacteria; phylum Planctomycetota; class Brocadiia; order SM23-32; family JAKLEA01; genus JAKLEA01. The sequence goes on along the minus strand of JAKLEA010000001.1, from coordinate 192,387 downwards.
TTCTACCGCCTCTTCAAGGATACGCTTATTGAGTGATGCAGACTTTATACGCTCCAACAGGTTTACAGGCGTGGTCTTCCGAATTGTGCCGAATGGTTGTTCCACGCGAAGGAGACGCATGACTTCGCTACAGTCGCATTGCTGACTTTGTCCAGCGGCTGCTGATGGATTTACATCCTCCAGGCGCACATTACTCGTGAGCACTCGAACCTCGTGCTCCAACATGGATAATTTCTCCATGACCTCACGGCACATAAGCTCATAGCCACCAACATAGGCGGGAGGATAGAGATTGCTTACAGTCAGGATGCGCATTTATATTCCTGATTTACGCTTCGATTTAATTGAAGGCAAGCGCCTTAATATGTAGTCTGAAGCCAGTTTTCCGGCAACTCCTGCGGCATCCAGATGATCCTCCACTCCATCAGCGCCGCGGAAAGCGCTAATCGCCGCTTCCATGCGTTGTCCCCCTGCAGCAAGCATTACGGCCCATTCGTGTTTGCTTGCGCGCATGACCGCGCGTCTCTGGCGTTCAGCCGTAATTCTCCTTCCGCGCCATTCGACTGTTGGTCCTGTTTCAATTGTGGACCGATTACCTCCAAGACGAACTTTTCCGGACTCAAATGCATGATCGTAGAACTTCGAGAATTGAGGCGCAATCTTATCCCATGAAAAGCCGCTTTTCACCGTATCACGGCCTTTAGCAGCGATGGACTGCCTCAAGTTAGCATCACCTGCAAGAGACATAAGGGCATCGGCCGCAGCGTGAACGTCCTCCTTCGGAATCAGAAGACCGTTTTCTCCATCATGTATGATGTCACGCGCAATGCCTATCGGCGTTGTTACTACAGGTATTCCGGACGCCATAGCCTCCAGCAACGTGACTGGTCCGCCTTCAATCCGCGAGGTTATCACGTATGCGTCGAGAGCGGCGTATGCTGTCAACATCATCCTCGACGAGGCGTACGGCAGATATACGATATGTATTCCCTTAGCTCGAATCCCGGCGACCAGCTTGTCCCATCCCGGGCCGGTTACGACGATTGAGAGCTTTAAACCGGCGTCTGCAATCACTCCGATGGTTGCCAGGAGAATATCGGTTCCCTTTCGATCGCCGGGGTTGCTAGCCGCCTTGGCGAAGTAACCGACTGCAAAACGATCCTTTGGAATATCAAGAATCCGACGAGCAGCTAATCGGTCGCATATTCTGCCGTATGATTTCATATCAACACCATATGGGATTTGTATTATCCGAGCGGGATCGAACATCCGGGCAACAAGAAAGTTGCGCCATTCTGAAGATGCAACATGGATCATGTCGGCATAGTCGAATGGTCTGGAAACTTCATCCCAGTTGACAATGTGGTGAAGCGATATCGCAAGAGTTGCATTCCCGGCAATAGATTCCGCAATCCTTTGCTCCTCGCCAACAAGCTCGCAAAGAATATGCACTACGTCAACCTGTGAAACTGCATCCTCGAGAAGTCCAGGATTGCATAATGCCATCTTTTTGGTCAAGTAAAAGAAGTCATGACCAGGATTATGACGAACTATGTTATGCGCGATTGTGCCAAGCACCCATTCGAAGTAATCCGGCAACAGGAGAACGCGCATTCGATTCACCCCCCCCCTTGTTGCGCCATCAAATCCGGCTTTTCGGCAACGATCAGCATGCAGCCGCAGAGAGGTCTTCTGATTCGCCTGACTGTGAACCAGTCAGCAATCATGCATACGGGTTTCTCAAAAATCCTCATTAGCGGCCAGGCTTGCAGAACCAGTATCTCCGGATGTGTCGCATTAATCCGGGTAAAGTAAGCAACCTTTAACCCGGCAGCGGCGATATCGCTCTTTATGCTGTCTTCGGTGAAGAGTGTGCAATGTGAACGGTCCACCCAGTGATGCGGGACGAGGCCGGCGCGCACGCATTCCTCTGGCACTTTGCAATCAGGCACTGAAATAATGATGTTGCGAGATGCGACCCGGGCCATTTCCAACAGGCAACGTCGGGCGTCTCTGCAATGCTCAAGAACCTCCAAGGCAAGGACTGTCTCAAAGACGCCTCCGCTGAACGGCAGGCTGGATGCGTTCCCTACAACCGCGCAGGACTTGATTGAAGCCCATGCATTCAAATATGTGACGTCCAACCCTACCGCTCTGCGGCCGGAATTATTCAACGCCTCAACGTATGCACCGCTGCCGCAACCAACGTCGAGGACTGTTTCCCCGGCAAATTTCTTCACTGCGGGGAAACGCATCGGATCAATCCCCCTGCCCCAACCGGAGCCGATTCTTTCACGTTCTTCATTCAATACATTAGGCTCTGACATAGTTGATCGAGAGGCGGGTTGCCCCATCAAGCGCTCCCCTCCCCTGCCCTTACTATTTTCCACTCGTGCTGCCAGAATGATGAGCCTGCAAATGCTTTCCTGGATGTAACTCTTACTGGGACAAACCTGTCTGGCGCATGCGGAAGCATGAAATTGTCGGAAAGCGCCGCGCGAACCGTGTAGACACCCGAAGGGAGCGGCAGACTCGGTAATTGAAGCGTGATCCGGTCACCGTCGTTGAGTATCGGGATATCAAGTCCGCTGAGCTTGGTGTTTGTCCCGAAAATCGAAGCGCCGTCAGCGCTTTGAAACATTATCCCAACTACAGGATTCGAGATCGGCTTTTTAGTTTTCACGATGACGAAACAGTCTGCCGGTTCGCCCGTAAATAAACCGGCTTCCGATTTCATGCCCGGGCAGTTCAGAATCACTTCGGCGATTGTTGCCGAAGCAAAATCCTCGCCGTAGCCCATCGTCGGTTCACCCACTGCCTGATAAGCATCCTGAGGACGGGTTGATGAATGATAATAAGCGTCCGCGCATGCGACTGGATCTCCATGCGCGACAACGCGCCCCTTGTCCAGACAAATCGCGTATTGCACGAGATTCAGTATCATCGAAATGTCATGCGAAACGACAATCAAAGCGCATCCGCTCTTGAGCACTTTCCGCATGCGTTCGCCGCATTTCACTTGAAACGCCGCATCGCCGACAGCTAAGACCTCGTCCACCAGCAACAGGTCCGGCTCACAGTGGGCCGCAACGGAGAATCCAAGCCTCACGAACATTCCGCTTGAGTAATGCTTCACCGGCATGTCAAGGAATTCGCCAACTCCCGCAAATTCAACAATACTGTCGAAGCGCGCCTGAGTTTCACGCCGTGACATGCCCATGATTGCGGCATTGATGTAGATGTTCTCCCGTGCGCTCAGGTATGGATGCATTCCTGCGCCAAGCTCTATCAATGCGCCAATTCGACCGCGGGTAATAATCCTGCCCCGATCTGGCCTTAATATGCCGCATATGAGTTTCAGCAGCGTGCTTTTACCGGCGCCATTAGGCCCTATTACGCCAAGGCAGTCGCCCTTTTTCAACTCCTGTGTAATTTCTTTCAAGACCCAGAACTCGCCGGACCGCAATCCATAGTCTCCAACTGCCGATCTATCGCCCGTGTATCGAAATGTTCCTTCCGCCTTTGCGCTCTTGCTCAACCCAGCGAGAACTTCAACCAGGGAATGCACCCTCGGCCCTCGCCTGAATTTCTTCCATACGCCAGAGATTTCCAAAACATGAGCAGGCATCAACCCTCCGGATGCGTTACATCTGCAGGCTATTCACTTATCACGCTCATGCGTGGCAGGAGCGGAAGCACATTCCATGTTTCAAAGAGATTACTCAAAGTCCAATGATCACGCAATACATCGTCCGACGGGTATATGTCAAATGTTCCGGCCATTGATCAATAATGCAGAGGAATGTCTCGTCCGTCGCCGTCATGCCTTGAATCGTCTTGAATCACTCGCCATGTCACATTACTATCCGTCTTGTGGACTCTTTTCCTGTCCGGTTGTATCGGAGGATAGGCATTATGAAGACATGCGGCGTTCTGGCGTTGTTGGTAATTATCGCCTCGGTTCTGCCATGCGCGGCGCAGGATGCGGCGAACATGATCCGCAACGGGGATTTTGAGGAATCCGATGGAGCCGCACTGCAATTCTGGCATTGGGGTATATCCAATGATGCCAAAGCCCAGATGCAGATTGACCGCGATACTTTCAAGTCAGGGACCGCTTCCGTCCGTCTTCACAGCGAAACCCCGGAAAGCCCGCATGTATATGGCGGCATAAGTCAGGAAGTTGCTGTGCGGCCCAGAATGAAATACCGCCTGAGCGCATGGGTCAAGGGGCGCGACGCCGGCAAGACATGGATGGGCGGAGGTCCGGGATGGCTGACGCGCATTCAGGCCCCCCGTGGAACCTTCGACTGGCAGCAGATTTCCTGCGAGTTCGTCACCGGCCCGGATGAATCCACATGGCATTTAAGAATCAATATTGATGCCATTACTGATTCGATCTGGGTAGACGACATTCGAATCGAGGAGATTGGCGCAAATATTCAGAATGGGGTCATTACCCGTATCTCAAAAGAAGATTTTGTCAGATCGAAAATGGCTGTTGTCACCATCCTGGCAAATGTGAAAATGAAGATTGACGGCGACCTTTCGGAATGGCCAGCCTTCGCCACGACGGCGCTCAGATTTCCGCAGAAGGAGAATAACATCGCCCTTGAAAACTACGCGGGAAATGATGATCTGTCCTTCGTTCTCCGAATGGCCGCGACGCAGGCGGGGCTTGTGCTTGCCGTGGAAGTAACTGACGACAAGTTCGTCTCGCCGGTTGACAGCGACGGCATCTGGAAATACGACAGCATCCAGATCGCGATTGACAGCGATTGCAGCAGATGCGAGTCAGGCTACGATTCCGACGACCGGGAATTCGATTTCGGTCTAGCAAACGGCAGACCGGTTAAAGGCTGCAATAATCCCGGAGGTGAAGCCGGGCGGAAGATGGTAGAGAAGGTTGTATTCGCCGCAAAGAATATTGGAACAACTATTAACTATGAAATCCTGATCCCCTGGGATGCGTTGGAGCTTCAACCCCATCAGGCAATAGACGGCAGGGCTATCGGCTTCAACATTTTGGTGAACGACCATGACGGGGATGATCGCGGATACATCGAATGGACGAAGGGGATCGGACGGTCGAAATGCCCAAGGGAATTTGCGAAACTGGTATTTCTTGAAGGTGGTTCCGGGATCCCCGCCCTCAGGATATTTCCCGAGAAGGAGTTTGTAGACGACAATGACGTGGTTGAGGGTTCGCTCCTTATCGCCAGCCCGTTACAACCTGTAAAAATAAAAATTAGTGTATCTACAGAAGGGGCAAGCATAGAAAAGATACTTGCGCCGACGGAGATAACTGCGGACAGTCCTTTACTGACCATTTCATACGGCATACCGTCCGACGCAATTCCGGAAGGCGATTACCAGATTATTGCTGTTGCCGAGGGACAAACCTTGCGGGTGGAATCGCTAACGCCGCTTGTCCGAAAGAACACACGTGTCCATTTAATGGAGGCACATGGAAAGATGGAGGCGGAACTAAAACGGCTTGAAGGAGTTTTGACCGACGCGGAAAAACAGAAATTTCCCGTTGCCTACCCTAAACTTGCGCTTCGAACCGTCAAACTGTTCCTTCCGTTCATACAGGACGATATCAGAGTCGGCAACATCATGCGTGCTGAGTCCCAGACGGAAGGATGCCGCAAATTGCTTGAAAAGGCTGCGAAGCAACTGGATGACGGCCTATCCGGAAAGAAGCTGCTTCCCGCAACCCCGCGATACGTTACCGGCAAGTTGAGACGCGAGCGTTTCCATTACGTGGCTGATACAGAGGAACCGGCATCCGGCAGACGTGAACGGCGTCCTGTGTTCTTCAACGGCTACGGGCACTTCTCGACCGCGAGAAAGATGATCCCCGACTTCCCGGACCTGGGAGCAAATATCATTCAGATTGAAAGCGGACCGAATTCATGTCTTTTCGAGAAGGACTCGGCTCCTGACACTACGCGCTTCCGCGAATACATTGTCTCAGGGCTTGATGAAGCCGCGAAGAACAACGTCATGATCATTCCGCTTCTGTCCCCGCACTACTTCCCCGACTGGGCATACAAGGAATGGCCGGAGATCGGGCGCGCGGACGGCGGCTTTATCAAGTTCACAGTCGAGCATCCCGCCGCCATGCGTATTATCGAGACTTACATTCGCGCTGTTGGCCCGCTGATGAAGGGACATCCCGCCCTGCACAGCGTCTGCCTTTCCAATGAACCCATTTATCGCGATACGCGAAACGACCCGTTCACACAGAAAGGATGGTCCCGTTTTCTCAGCGAGAAATACTCAACCGTCGCAAATCTGAACAAGACATGGGGCACGGAATACCCATCGTTCAACCTTATCCCCATACCCGAACCGAAGTTTCCGGATGACATTACCCGACGCGGCATTTACTACGACTGGTGTCTATTCAACAACGCTCGCTTCGCGGCATGGCATTCCTGGATGCGTGGAGTCGTGAAGGATATCGCTCCGGAAACCGACTGCCATGCGAAGGTCATGGATACGCACTTCTCGCGTTCGTGCCTGTCATTCGGGACTGACGCAGAATTGTTTGCTCATATGGGCGATGTGAACGGAAACGATTGTCCGAGCATGTATGACCACAATTCGTGGTCAGAATTTTCCACCGGGCAAATCGGGATGAACCGTTATCACGACCTGCAATGTTCATTCCTAGAAGCGCCGATTGTTGACACCGAGAACCACATCATTCGAGACCGCGACACGGCGGAGATTCCACCGGAACACATCTACGCCGCTCTCTGGCAAGGGGCGCTTCACGGACAAGGCGCGTCCGCAGTCTGGGTCTGGGAGCGCACAAACGATCCAGAAAGCGACTTCTGCGGCAGCATCCTGCATCGTCCCCTCTGCGTTGACGCTGCGGGAAGGGCGCACTTCGACATGATGCGTCTCTCGCATGAAATGGTCGCGCTGCAGGACCTGCCCAAGCGCGTTGGAATCCTGTATTCAATTGCCGCAATGGTTCAGGATGACGCCTATCTGCCGACCATAAGCGACGCATACGAAGCGTTGTCATTCTCCGGCGAGCCGATCCGCTTCATCTCCGAAAAGCAACTGGGCCAAAGAGAATTCAGCGATCTGAAGCTGATCATCCTGCCGAATGCGGGGCATGTCCGTCCTGAAATTCTGCCGGCACTGAAGGAATTCGCTCAAAAGGGGCGCGTTGTTGCGCTTGGCGTTGGAAACCTGACAGGCGATCCTTATCGGCGCCCATTCGCAAAAGAAAACACAACCGGGATCGTAAGCGCCCGGATACAAGGCTGGGACAATACAGGGAAATTACTCGATCCCCTGAACGAACAGATAAGCAGAGCTGGAATAAAGCGTGACGTAGAGCTGGTTGTCGAAGGATCGAATACTTCGTGGGGCGTCGAATGGCGCGCCGCGAAGCGCGACGGAAAATGGGTGGTCAACGTCTTCAACCTTCTGCGAAAGCCAGTTAAGGTAAGGTTGACAACGGGAGGCAAGGATTCAGACACGTTCACCGACAGGATCACAGAGGATACTGTTGGAAATCCGGCGGACATTGCGCCTATGCAGGTGCGACTGCTGGAATTCAAGGCTGACTGAGCCGTTCGCAGGGAGAAGTCACCGGATTCCATGGGGGGAACGGTGATGTCGGAGGCCGGTAAGAACAATGGGGAGCGCAAAGAGGCAGGTTTGCCGCCTGCCGCGAAGAAGGTCTGTATCGCAATTACCCTTGCGCCGCTGATTCTGATGCTATGCAAAGCGCTCCAACCCGACCAGATATTCGTCGGGCGATGGGAATCCATTCATTTCTGTGATATGGTCGGATTCCACATTCCAATCCGGCACTTTTATGCCGAACAACTGAGAAACGGACGATTTCCGCTATGGATGTCGGAAACGTTCTGCGGGTGGGATATCGCAGGCGAGGGACAGTTGGGGGCGTTTCATCCGTTCCATATCTTTTCAAGCCTGTTTCTCGGTTGGGAATGGACCATCAAATTGGAAGTCGCCGCGGCATTCCTGATGGGATATGCGGGGATGTTCCTTTTCCTCAGGCGCTTTATGCGGACGGAAGCCGCGCTTCTCGGCGCAGTCGGTTTCGTCTTCAGCTCCTGCTTTGCATGGCGCATCATGCATCTGAATTTCCTCACCACGCTTGCCCATCTGCCGGTTGGGTTATGGTGCGTAGTGAAAATATGCGAAGGAAGGCGTCCATCCACGTGGGTTTGCGGACTTGGAATTGTCTTGGGCAGTCAACTCCTTTTCGGATTTCCTCAGGCAGTATGGTTTTCAGGACTGGCATGGACGGCAGCCATTATTGTCATGGGCGGCATGAACCGGCGCGTTCTGCTTCGATTTTCGCTTTCAATGGCTCTGGGCGCTGCAATCGGTTGCGTTCAGCTTGCCGCCACAATGGTCTACTACCTCCACAGCTCGAGAAGATTTGAATGCGATTCGTTCATCTTCGGTTTCTCGCTTCCGCCGTCCTGGTATGCGACGCTGTTCTATCCTCTGGCCTCGCGCTGCGGCTTCTGCACGTCGCATCTCAGCACGCCATGGAGTTTCCTGAATCCGGTCGAGTTCACAGTCTATTGCGGAATAGTTCCCATTTTTCTGGCCATAATGTCCCTGCAAAATAGTGATGGACGAAACCATAAACTCTGGCAATTGGCGGTTATATTCATCTTCGCCGGAGCAATTCTTGCGCTTGGACGTTATTTCCCTCCTTTTATATTGGTTAAATATCTCCCGGTCATAGGCAGATTCCGGGCTCCGGCAAGGCATACCGTATTCCTCGTGCTTGGAATATCCATGCTCTGCGCATGGGAATACGACCGCATGATGTCGGGCAGACAAAAGCGAAATGAGTCTTCAAGAATCATCTGTGTCATAACCGCGATATTATCGCTCGCCGCACTTGGATTGCTCCTATTCTTTCTCAGGCAGCGAGCCGCCGCAGAAGGATGCTCTGATTGCCCAAACTATGCAGATGAATGGCTCAGATGGCAGTATCCGCATCTGATCCTAGCGATTATTACGGCCACGATTCTTGTGGCGTACTGTAGCAGAAGATTCCATGCCCTCCCGCTCTGTATTCTCCCGGCATTGTTGTGTTTGGATCTGGGAATTCTCTCGCTGACATTTCCAAGCGGAAGAACGATCCCGCGAGATGATTTCTCCCGCGTGATCAATAACCTTCCTGACATCCCGAGCGCACGTCCACCATTCCGAATAATGACGCCGAGGGATAAATACCTACCGCTAATTATGAAAGGATATCGCCTGGCGATGGGATATGCCGGGGCCTATCCGGAAAAACCGCCATATAGCATAAAGGATGTTGACGGCGCCCGATTATGCTCGGTTGGCGCATTCCTCTGGCTGAAGCACCCCTGCGATATCATCATGAATCACGTTGAGAATCCTTTGCCGAGAGCGTACCTGTTGCCGTCGGAATCGCTCTTTCCGGTTTCGCCAGATGTTGCCGATCTCACTCCCCTGCTCCCATCCCTCGACCCGCATCGTCAGGCCTTCGTCTACCGCGCCGACGGCGGAACTACCATTCCCCCCGCAACAGGAGAAGGTGATAAGATTGGTTCGGCAACTATAGTTGCGGATCATGGAGAAAGCGTCCGGATTGAAGTTTCGGCGTCCAGACCTGCGGCTCTAATCCTGACAGATCGGGATTATCCCGGTTGGATCGCCTCCGTGAATGGAATCGGCGCGCCGATCCGGCGAGTGAACGGTCTCTTCCGCACTGTCGAAGTCCCGCAAGGTCGGAGCATCGTTGAATTCAAGTATCGTCCATGGTGGGTCATGTTCGGCGGTTGCGTAACAATAATCGGGCTTGTTTTCACGCTTTGCGTCCTGGGCATTGAGTTTCGAAAATCATCGCGATATCGCAGAACCGGCGCGAAGTAATCGTGAGATTACATCGCGTGTTCGGTTAGCCAACAGTTCACCCCGCCGGTATAATCCTTGAATGTTCATTTTCGGGAATCTGCGTTCTGAATCGCACATTTGCACATAAGGAGAGACAAATGCCCGGCATGAAAGGCGTTGCCGAACACAGTCTTGATAATGGACTTGCCGTGCTGATGAAACCAATGCGTTCCGCTCCGGTCGTCAGCGTATGGATATGGTATGGCGTCGGGGCGCGAAACGAACGCCCGGGCATTACAGGAGTCAGCCATTGGGTCGAACACATGCTATTCAAAGGGACCCCCGATTTCCCCAAGGGGCAGATATTCAAGAGCATCTGCCGCGTAGGGGGGCAGAACAACGGTTTCACAAACAGCGACTGCACCGTCTATTTCGAAACGCTTCCCCGCGAGCATTATGACCTGGGGCTTCGCATCGAGGCCGACCGCATGGTCAACTCCTTTTTCAATCCCGAAGAAGTCGCCAGCGAACGAAGCGTAATCATCTCGGAGCGCGAGGGACGCGAGAATTCTCCTGAGGCGAGACTCAACGAGGAACTCAACGCAACCGCCTTCCAGGTCCATCCCTATCGCTGGCCGGTTCTGGGTTACAAGTGCGATCTGCGCGCCATGACGCGGGACGATCTTTACGGCTACTACCGCAGCTTCTACGTCCCGAATAACGCGACGCTCGTTCTCGTCGGCGATTTCGAGCCGGAAGGCGCGATGGAACTTATCAACCGTCGCTTCGGAGCGATCCCGTCCGGAACAGTGAACACAAATGTCCGCTCGGTGGAGCCTGAACAGGTCGGCGAAAGGCGTCTTGAGGTTCGCCGCCCCGGCAAGGCGGTCTACTGGAGTGGCGGCTGCCATACCCCGGCGTACTCTCATCCGGATCGAATACCGCTGATGGTGCTTGAGGCCATATTCAGCGGCGCGCACCCGTTGAGTTGGTCGGGCGGGGGGTATATGGGCAAGAGCGCGCGACTTCACGACGCGCTGGTCAATCGCAGGAAGGTTGCAGTCAGCGCGGGCGGAGGTTGCTGGTTCAAGAAAGACCCAGGCCTGTTCGGTTTCGGCATGATGCTCAGGGACGACGTCAGTCCGAAGAAGGCTGAAGCCGCCATGTTCGCAGAAATAGAAAAGATCAAGGATAAAGGTCCGACGTCCGCCGAGATGAAGAAGGCGCTTACCCAGATGACGGCGCAGGTCGAATATGCCCGCGACGGCATTACGGCCAACGCACTGATGATCGGTCACAGAAATTTGATGGGCGACAAATCCGATCCATCGGAACTGCTAGAACAAATCGCCGCGGTCACAACAGACGACGTCATGCGGGTTGCGCGGGCGTACCTGACCGAGCGCAATCGCACGGTCGGCATCTTCATTCCTGAGAATCCAGGCAGTTCTTCACCAACAGTCATCGCTGCGCCCGCATGCAAGCCGCAGATTCATCCGCTGGCATTCAATATCGCGGAACCTGGCGCCATGCGCAATTCAAACATCGCGTTCTGGAACATGGACGACATATTCAAGAAAGAATTGGGAATCCCCATCGCCAAGGGGCTTCCATCGGTTCGCGAGCGGACTCTTGAGTGCGGGGCGCGCGTTCTGAGCATTGAGAATCCGGAAAGCCACTGTGTCGCGGTCGCGGGTTTCATGCGCGGCGGCGCAGCGGCGGACCCCGCCGGCAAGAAGGGGCTTGCTTGCTTCGCGTCCTCCATGATCGAACAGGGCACAAAAAAGAGAAACTGCAAGCAGATTGCCGAAGCGACAGACCGTATCGGCGCCAGCGTCTACTTCTACGGCAATCATGAAAGCGTCGGATTCGGCGGCAAGTGCCTCCCCGGACACCTCGTCAGGATTCTGGAACTCCAGCGCGACTGCTTTGAGAACATGTCCGCGTCCGAAGATGAGATGGAGAAGGAACGAGCGCTGAGGCTTACTTCACTGAAAGCGAATCTGGACTCCACGCGATGGCGCGCCGCAATGGCAGCCGCGAAAGCCCTCTATCCCGGAGATCACCTCTACGCATCCGACATACGCGGCGACGCGGATTCAATTGCGGCCATAACGCGGGAAGACGTTCTGAAATACGCCGCAAACGTCTTCGGACCTCGCAACATGACGATTGTCATAGTCGGCCCGCTGAAATTCGACAAGGTCTGCGCTTCGGTCGAAAAGGCGTTCGGCTCATGGCAGTCGGCCGCGACAACGCCGGTTTTTGAAATCGCTGAAATCTCCCGCCCTGATTCTCCCGGAATGCACGTCGTCGAAATGGACGGAAAAAGCCAATGCGACATCGCCGTCGTCCGTCCCCTGGTTCCGCGGCGGCATCCGGACTATTTCGCTCTGCGCGTGGCGGACATGATACTCGGACGCTTCGGACTGATGGGCAGGATTGGCGACAAGGTCCGCGATGAAATGGGCCTTGCGTACTACGCCCACTCGAGCCAGGCATTCCATCCATATTGCGGAGAATGGCGCGTCAACGCCGGAGTTAATCCCTCCAACGTCCGCAAGGCCATTGACGCGATTGATTCTGAAATCCGCCGCATCTGTGCAGAGCGAGCGACTGACGGCGAACTCTCGGATTCAAAGGGCAGCATGCTTGGTTCGCTGCCGCTGAATCTTGAGACCAGCGAATCGCTCTGCCATACAGTGGACGATCTGGCATTCTATGGTCTCCCCTTTGACTACCTTGAACAATACAAAACGGCAGTCCAAGCTGTCACTGCGGATGACGTGATTAGGGTTGCCTGCGCATACCTTCGCGGCAGGGAGGCAGTTATCGCCGTGGCCGGACCGAAATTACCCTGATTAAGCGGCTTTCTGTTTCAGGCATCGCCGATAATCGTCGGAAGCGTGAATATCTCACCCCATTCTCCGGGCGGGACGCCGTCGCGCAGATTGTCCGCGATTTTCTTCAATCGTGGACCGTATCGTTCCCATGCAAATTGTTTTGACAATTCGATCGCCGCATCCGACATGCGCCTCAGCTTGTCCCGATCCGCCTCCAGGCTCATGATGCGATCCGCCAGCGCGTTGCTGTCGCGCGCGGGAACAACGTAGCCTTCAATTCCGTCCCTGATCCACGATCCCGCGTTCGGAGTCGTTATAACCGGCAATCCGGCGCTGAGGGCTTCGTAGCAGACAGTCGCCGAACCTTCGCAAACCGACGGCAGAACGAATACGTCCGCCCATTCGTATTGCGACGGCATCTGCTCTCGCGGGACGGCGCCGATGATTTCGCAGCAATCCCTGTATGCGCCCAGCTTGTCGCCAGTCAGCGAAACAGGGCCGACGAATCGGACGGAAACATTCTTCCCGGCAAGCCGCTTTGCCGCATCGAGAAGGTATGGCGCGCCCTTTCGCAGGCAAACGCGACCGGCAAACAGACACTTGAGTTCCCCACCGGAACGGTTCGACCTGTCAACCTTCCAGTGTCCCAATTCCATGCCGTACGGATTCATCAAAAGCTTATGTCTGGGCACGCCGCGAGCCGCAAGCGCGTCTGCGACAAAAACAGAAGGACAGAGAATGGCATCCGTCGCCTCCCACTCGCGCAGTTCCACGTCAACCAGTTCTTTTTCCACTGAATCCTCGAACGCCGGCTCCCACCCGCTCCAAGCCCTGCTTTCGCCGGCCACCAATTCGATCTCAGTTCGCCGGTCAACGATTGTCTGGTCGAGCATGGAGCGAACTCCATTCGCCCGGCACCATTCGAATAAATCAGCCGACGCTGTGTTCATGGAATATACGACGCGAACCTGCGGCGACCATCGCTTGACGATTCGCCGGTTGAAGTCAATCCCCGTGCGAACGTGCAGCGCGGTCATGGCGTCCTTGCCGGCTGCATGGCGTCTCTCCCATGCGTAACGCATCGCAAGCGTCGGGAAGTGCGTGACAAGATCGCGCGGGACTGCGCGGCTGAAACGACCCAGCGCGCGCTTAATGATCGGAGCGCCGGAAATGCCGCCGGCAAGCTGGAGGGACTTATACGCGGCGGATTCCACCGACAGAAAAAGGTCCGTGTAGAATCTCCCCAGCATTCCGGCCTGGTGGAACACCGCCGGAACGGCGTAATGGTGGCGCGCGCCCAACTGGGCCGCCGCAACAAAACCATCTCCACGCCATGATTCGCTCATTTCCGCGATCCGCTTTCCATTTTCTTCAACCGTTCAATCGCCTCAGCGATTTTCATTCGCTGCGCGAATATCGGCTTCGGATCGAGCGTGAATTCGGTCAGACTCCTGCTTATCGAATCGGGAACCTCAATCAGTTTCGCGGCGTCTTCGATCTCCTTGCCTGATACGCCCTTATTTTTCAAGTCGCGGATGAGTTCGCGCAACGTCCAGAGGTACTCGAAATCCTCCGCGCCCTCCCGCAGCATCTCCCATCGGAATGAATTGACGGGGCCTTCAACGTATTTCTTTTTGCTCTTCACGCCCTCGCGGTTCGGCGGATAGAGATAACGCCCGTCGCCGTTGCCCCAGTGGATTTTCTGCCCGACCGGGGTATCGTAGCCGGAGACGTATGCCATCGGGTCTTCCCACGGATTTTGCGCGTCCGGCTCGGGGTAAGCGCACGGGCTGGTCCAGTAGGTCGTCTCCCACACGAGCAGGCCTTCCACATCATTCTGGAAGGTCTGCCACAACCACACGCGCATGTCCACGGCGGGATGATCAATGAAGAGTCCCGCGTATGGTTCCTTCGGCCCGGTGCAGACGTACCACATTATCTGCTCGCCCGCCGCCTGCCGCTCGCGGCAGACCTTCGCGTCGAAGCTCCCTGTCAGCGGGCACCACAGGTCAACCGCGCCGTAAAGCGCCTCCGTCGGTTCCTCCGTCAACATGCGGCAGAGCTTTGGGCCGTGCCGCTTGATTGTCGCCATGCCGTCGCGGACAAATTCATAATCCTTCGGGTCAGGCTCGTCGAACCAGTAGATGTATTCCTTACCCAGCCAGCCGTTCTTTTCCAGGTGATCCTGAATCCCGCCGAGGTACTGGGTCATCAGGCTCTCATATTCCTGGGTTCCGGCCTTGAAGCCGAAGAGTTCACCCGGCGAGCGGCTGTGGAACGTGCCGTAGCCGAGTCCGGAGACGGGCAGCGTGAAGCGCGGGAAGCCCATCTCATCCAGGTAGCGCTTCGCCGACTTGTCAAACTCCGTGAAATCCAGTTCAACCTTGAGCGATTCGGGATTCGCGCCGAAATCTCCGCCCTTGACAAGTTCGGGGCCGTCCGGCAGTTCCTTGAGCGAGACGTCATCGAACCACGCGCTGCCGACCAGTTCGCCCTTCTCGCTCCAGAGCGCGGGACGAATTGTGAGCTTGAAGAATCGGCCCTTGTCGGTCTTGCTCTTTACGACTCGCTCCTCGCTGCGCCATCTGCCGGTTCCGCGGCAGGCCAGGTCAATGTTATTGCCACTTATCCATTGCCCGCCGGCGTCGTAGGTGTTCAGGGTAATCAGGTAGTCCTGACCCGGCGTTGCCGTCAACGCCTTCCAGGAAATGCGATATTCCTTGTTGGGATCAATCGGTATCAGGTCCGAGGCGTCAGCGGCGATGACGGACGCGTCCGAATCGTCCCTGATGAACAGCGTCCTGTCGCCCGATCCCGTTGCGGGGACGACCTCGCCGCCGTGCCAGTTGGCGCCCTTCAATCCGGCTTTGTAAGGATGCAGAGCCATCGGATTGTACGGCCCGAGACGGTGCTCGGCGGCGTTCTTCATGTAGAGGTCCCAGACCTGGTCCAATTCCTCAGCCGTCTCGAGATTGTGGTATCGGCGAATCTGTCCGGGGGACATCCCGAAAGTGCCGAAGCAGTGTCTTTCCGCCGGCATCTCGAAATCGAAGACGCGGACTTCCAGTGGCGCCATCGCGCTCCATCCGTCAGTGGCCTGTAGCGTCACCGTTCCTGCGTAAGTTCCCGGTTTTGCGTTCTTCGGCACGTGAACAGTCGCCCAGATTACGCTGTTACGCCCACCGGGGGCGTTAAAAGGCCCCGTGTAATGCGGGAGAGGATCCGGCCACCATCCGACACAGCCCGCAGCATCGGATGGACTCCGGACGTAGAGCCACTCAACAAGGTCAATCGTAATCTCTGATGCAGGGATGCTCGCCCCACCCTCCCCTGCCAAGTTGCTGAACTTGACCGTCACGTCTTTCAAATCGCTCTTTGGTCGAATCGCAATCTGGAAAGGCTCGTATTCATCCTTGGCGGCAGTGATTCGGACAACCGGCCCCCGCTCCTTTGGGATTGTTCGAAAGCGGCTGATCTTGTATGTGCTTTCGCACCACCAGAGGTCACATTTCTCATCTGAATAAACTGCGTATCCATAATCCGATGCCAATAGCGACGGGACATAAACACTACTTCGCGCCAGATATTGAATCTGTCCCTTCGCGTCAGCAACGGCCAACAGCAAACCATGAACGCCAATTCCACCGGCATCCAACGGCAGGCTGAACTCCTTTTCAGCGGACACATCTGCGGCGATGAGCTTTACCGCCTGCCCGGGCGCTGCGCCGGCATGACTTGTCTCAAGGATGACGGACAACGGCGCGACGATTCCAGCCCCGGTAGATGAAATCCGACCTTTGATTGTCCTGTCCTCCTGCTCCATGGCCGGAACAGAATCCAGAACAACCTTCAGCGCGCCGGTGTCCCGCAGGACGTCGAAATAGCGCGTAGCTCCTGTAAAATCGGCAACCTGATTTGCAGCCTTTGCCTCGTAAGAATAACCATGCACCTGCAATGCTCCCGGCGCGGAGTCCTCCCGTGTTGCGCCGGGTTCCATCATTGACAAACGGATGTAGACGGCATCAGCAGGGAACATCTCTGAAGGCAATTTGAAGGTTTCCGTTTTTTGTGAGCCGATGCGCCCAATCTCAGTCCAGGTTTTGCGTCCGGCGGATGCATGAACCAGAAGGTTTCCCTTCTCGTAGTAGCCCACATTTATTTCAACGCTTGCCGATTCCTGCTTCAAACCTGCGACTTCATGTTTATAGATTACGAAGTTGTCGCCTGAAAAGACCCAGCGATAACTGTTGAATCCGGCTGTATGCGATTCCAGACAGCGATGATAATTCGATCCCTCTGAGTTAAGCGGAGCATTGAAGTAATATACGCCGTTTTCAATGCGCTCGCCTTCGCCAAGAACCATGTCACCGCTGCGCGAATGCACAGGCGACGACTCCGCCAGGCTCACATTATCATACAGATATGTCCCGTCAGCGTGCCATTGGCCTAATCTCAGGTAGACGCCTTCCATGCTGTTCGGCGTAACAAAGACGAAACTTCGAGTCGCCCACTTATCACCCGGCGTGAAATCCCGGTTGCAGCAACTCAAACCTGTTATTGCGCAACCCGATGTCGCGCCAGGCTCGCGTCGGAGACTGAAACCCAGGCGATAAGTCGTCCGGGGTTTCAACTTCAGGTCCTTGCAGACCCAGAAGCTGGAATCCTCGCCCTTGCCCGTAACGGCAATTGCCCGCGCACCGGCAGCCCCACCTGTGAACCATGCGCCCAGCCCGCCTTGCAGTTCCCACCCGTCAGGCGTCTTATCCCCAGATTCGAAGGAAGCATTCGGCAGTAATCCTGAACCTTCCAGATATTCATCTGGGATCTTTATCTCAATTTTGCTCATCTGTTTTTCAACATCGTTTTTGGCGTTGCTGATATCACTGCTCCGGGCTGTTTTCTGCGCTTCACTCCGGGCGCGACAGCCTGTGCCCAATGCCACAACTAAAGCGAACAGACATACAATCAGCTTGCTGACCTTATCCATTTGCGACTCCCTCTGCCTCGTTTGAGTCAAATCCCGCGATGTCCACACCTCTCGACAGCGGGTTGATGACATTCCTCATTTTTGCTTGCCCTTTGCATCATCCGCATCCGGCGATTTTGACGTCACGACGACTGAGCATCCGGCGTTTTTCGGGACTCTCACCCACAATCGCTTGTCTCCCTCAGCGTAGTGCCATCCCTTTTCCGCGGTATGCCACGCTTCGTAACTCACCCACGGAAGAATCTCCTTCTCATTGCCGCGCGCGACCGCAACTTCGCCGGGCTTGAACGGATAGCGCGCGCGAAGGATGTAACCTCTTTCGACTCCGCCGGAAATGTTCAACGTCAGATTCCCGGTCTCGGTCATCTCGCAGGCCAGGTCTGTGGCGTTATCTTCAGTCGTTGCCGCCCATAGCTTGAATTCCGCTTTCCGACTGGCGTCGGGATAGACGTCAAGCGTCGTCCATCCGGCAGAGGAGCGATAGCCATGACCAGCATATTCTCTTTCTACCTTCAACGGGATGATGGACCCGCTTCGGACGAAGACCGGCATATCCTTCAGCGGTGGCGTCAACTCGACCTTCTGCGGTCCTGAATATCTCACGTCATTGTCCCAGTAATAAAGCCAGTCGCCTTCAGGGAACTCGACAGTTCGCTTGGGTTTCGGCTCGTGAATCGGGGCGACCAGAAATTGCCCGCCCATGCCATAGGTGTATTCTCCTGGAAGAACCGTGAACAGGCACGGCCCCCCGTTGTGCGCCGTTCGAACGAGCGAGTAGTAAAAAGGTCTCATCTCGTCATGCATCCATGCGTAACGGCGGAAGATTTCAAAAACCTCTGAATCATACATCCACGGGCGATGCTCGTTATGACCGCCGCTCAGGAACAACGGCATGAACGCGCTCCACTGGCTCCAGCGCAGGAAGAGCGTCCGGTCAATAAGATTGCTCTTGCCCCAGCTCTGGTACCCCGCGTTGTCGCTGCCGATGACGCTGTATCCGCACTTCATCGCGGTGAAGCATTGCGCGATGGCAATGTCCATGCCCTTGTCCGTCCACCAGTGGCGCTGATCCCCGACCCACGTCACGGGGGCGTGCTTGCGCATCGCGTGGCGTCCGCTCATGTTGTATTCGAGGCCGTCAATCGAACGCACCAGCGTCGCGCCCTGTGGATTCTTCGTGAGCAGGTATTCGTAGCAGTCGCCGTAGTAGTAATCCACGTAATCCATCGTGCCGACGTGGCCCTTCTTGCATTTCGCGCCGAACGGGGGATAGAAAAGTTCCGCCGCCCCGTCGCACTTCCAGCCGTCAACGCCCATGTCCAGGACGCGATCCAGCAGCCGATGCCACCACTCGACCGCCTCCGGATTCGTGTAATCAATGAACCCGCCCTTCCCCTTCCACCATTTCATCAGCTTGCCGTCGTTGGCCAGGTAGCCCTTTTCAAGCGCCTCCTTGTAGACGTCTTCCTTGTCCGTCCCGCATGCGTCTGCCTGAAAATCCTTGTGATTGAGAATGCACGTCATCCAGAGGACAACGCGGATGTTGCGGGCGTGAAGCTCGTCAATCATCTGCTTCGGCTCGGGATAGCGGTTCGTGTCCCAATCGAAGTTGTTGTAGAGCGTTGACCACGGGCTGTCTATCATGATGCAGGCGATGGGGAGATCGTGCTTCTCGCAACCGTTGACGAAATCCCATATGACTTCTTCCTTGTTAACATCGTCCTCCCACCACCAAAGGCCGAAAGCCCATTCCGGCGTCAGCGCCTGCCTTGAATTGTCCGGGGTTGAATTCAGTTCCCATCCACTCGCGGCGTTGAACATCGTTACGGCGGCAAAAAGCAGGAGAAGAACAAGCGATCTGATTCTCATGTCATTTCCTTTTCGTCAGCGGGTCATCGGTTCCGGCTTCGCTGAATCCCTTCTCGCGCAGGGCACAACTGGCGCAGCGTCCGCATGGTCGTCCGTCGAGCTTGGGATTGTAGCAGCTTAATGTCAAAGCATAATCCACTCCAAGCGACACGCCAAGCCTGACGATCTCCGATTTTGTCAGGCGCAGCAACGGAGCGTGTATGCGGAACTTCCTCCCACTGACGCCTTCCCGCGTGGCGACATTGGCCAATTTCTCAAATTCCATTACGAACTCCGGGCGGCAGTCCGGATAGCCGGAGTAGTCTATCGCGTTCACACCTATGAAGACATCATAAGCGCCGAGCGCCTCAGCCCAGGAAAGCGCCAGCGAAAGCAGAACGGTGTTGCGCGCCGGAACGTATGTCGCCGGGATTCCACTGCTCTCTTCCGCAGACGGGACTTCAATGTTGTCCGTCAGAGCACTACCCCCGAAGGCCCGAAGATCAACCTTCAAAACGACATGCCGCTTGACTTTTCGGGCGGCTGCCGTCCGCCGCGCCGCTTTCAGTTCCGCCCGCGCCCGCTGTCCGTAATCAATTGTCAGCGCATGACATTCGAAGCCCTCCGCTCCAGCGACTGCCAGCGTAGTGGCGGAATCCATACCACCGCTGAGGAGGATCACAGCCTTTTGTTCTTTATTTGTTTGGCGCTTTTTCATTTTGATCCGGGGAAGAATCCGTGCCTCATCACTGTATCGTACATTGCTACCACGTTCTCCGTCGGAGAATTATCCTGAAGGCAGTGCGTCGGCGAGAAGCAGTAACCCCCGCCCGGCATCATGATCTCCAGAGTCCGCCTGCAATACGCCACGACCTCGTCAACCGTCCCGTAGGCCACCGGCCCCGCCGTGCTGATGCAGCCGTGAAAGGCCAGACGTCCGCCGAACATTTTCTTGAGGTATTCCGGCGACATTTTCGCCGCCTCCGGCTGAAGCGTATCAACAACGTGAACTCCAATCTCAATGAAGTCCTCGTATGCCCAACTACTCGACCCGCAGGTGTGCATCACGACGAACGCGCCGTATGCCTTCACCATGTCGCAGTACTTCTGATAACGGGGGCGGATGTGTTTGCGGAAGGTCTCCATGCTGATGATGGGGCCGATCTGCGTCCCAAGGTCCTCCCCCATCCAGACGAAGTCAATCCTCCCCTTCGCCGCTTCAAGGATTCGCCGCGTGGTCTCGATCTGGATGTCCATCCGCCGGTCGGCCAGCAGCAGGCCCGCCGGATCGTCCGTGACCAGATCAACGAGCGTCTGCTCCATGCTCCGCAGCATCCCGTTGCCGTTGATGATGTCCCCGAAGCCTGCCGAACCGTTGATGGCGTATTCGTCGTAACGCCTGCATGCCTCCGCGATACCGGAGTAGTCATGATCGTCCGGAGACGGCAACGGCCATTCGGCCACCTGCTCGACGGTGGCTTCTCTCAGCGGGAAGTCGCAGAAATCCCAGTATCCGCCGCTCTCGTGCTCGATCCAGCGGGTGTGAATGCCCCAGTTGTTGACCTTTACGCCGCGCTCCGGGATATCCTCGTGAAGCCTCGACCCGGCGTATGGAGCGCCAACGCCCCGAAAGTCCACGCCAAGCGCCTTCGCAAGCCCTTCGCCGTCGTCAGGCTTAAGGCCGAAATGCTCCTTGAGCCGCCGGTCAATACCGCCGTTGGCAGAGTAGCCGATTGGAACACGGTCGGCTTCCTGGTTGGAGAAGGTCAGGCGAACACGCTCGCGGGAGGACAGTTTTTCCTTGTTCATGGTCGTTTCCTGTAGGCTATGCGCTCTATTGGCTGAATCCGACTTTTCACGCGCGAGATTGTAGCCGTTGAAAACCTTTCTGCCAATCGCAAGCCATTCTATTACCGTCTTGCCTGGGAAGCATCGCGTGATAAACTGACGCGCATGGAAGGAAACTGCTGATGGAACTCTACAATGAATTCTTAGCCGCAATCTCCGCCTTCAACCGTGACGGCGTCAGGTATGCGGTTGTCAGCGGCATCGCGCTGGCCTTCCACGGCAGACCGCGTTTTACCAGAGACATTGACATAATGATCCATCCCGAAGGTCTTGATAAGGTTAGAAGATGCCTGAGTAGCTTGGGTTACATCGAGTCCGCCGAGCCGTGGATGTTCAAAACACCGGCTTGACACTCCACCGTCTTCTCAAGGTCACTGGTGAAGAGACACTTGTGATAGATGTCCTGCTCGCCGGGCGGGAGGACCACCTGCAAATACTGGATAATGCCGTTTTGTCCGCATCCGAAGCTGGAACCGTTCCGGTCGCTTCAAGGGATGATATCATCAAAATGAAACTACTGCGAAACTCCCCACAGGATCAGGTTGACATCGAGGGATTGAGGAATGACTCAGATCGAGAGAGCGGTTCGGATTGTCAATGACCTGCGGGATTTCTACCTCAGGATTCCGAAGATCGCGCAACCATCGGACTCAAAGCGCGAGAACCTGGAAAGCGGCGACGTGAAACAGAATCGCGACCAGTCCCGTCCCAAAGCTGGGAGAAATACATGACGGAATTCAACTACAGCCCATCCAGATACGTCCCCTTCCGCGACACGGAAGCCCTCGAACGCGTCCGCAGGATCAAGCGAGAGGACATTGAGAAACACCCGAACCCCGACTTCCGCATCCGCGTGATGCAGGCGTCGGAAATCGAGTTCGTACTCGTCGCGGACATGTTTCATCGCATCAAGACCGCAGCGGACGCCGGGCAGAAGTGCGTCCTCATCCTGCCCAATCCCGTGCCGAGCTACCGCCACGTTGCGTATCTCATCAACAAGTTCCGCGTCAATTGCGAGCGGCTGCACTGCTTCGCCATGGACGAATACGCCAACGAGCACGGCGTTACCGCGCCGGAGGACTGGCCGCAGGGTTTCATGCGGGCGATGCTTTCAAACTTCTATTACCGCATTGACGCCGACCTGCGCCCGTCGCGCCGCCAGTTTCACGCTCCGACAAATGACGTCATTCCGCAGTATGGGAAGATGATAGCCGACGAGGGCGGGGCAGACGGCTGCTACACCGGTCCGGGCTGGACGGGACATCTGGCGTTCATCGAGCCGGACGCGCCGGAGTTCGACGCGCCGCTGGAGGAGTGGGTGAAAATGGGGACGCGCATAGTCACCCTCAGCCCCTTCACGCTGGCGCAGAACTCGCTTCACGGCAGCTTCGGCATGAGCGGCGACATCGCGCTCGTCCCCCCGAAGGCCGCGACCATCGGCCCGGCGGAGGTGATCGCGTCGCGCAACTGCATTGACATGCACGCGATCACCGTCCACGGCACGAGCACTTCGTGGCAGCGGATGATCACGCGCCTGTGCGTCCACGGCCCCGTCACCCCCCGGCTGCCGACCTCGATACACCAGACGCTGAGGACGGATTGCTATATCTCAGAGGAAAGCGCCAGAGACATTGAGCCGGATTGGAACAAGGGGTATTGACAGAGGACTTCATTTACTGAATTCAGCAAAACATAATGAGCTTCTTCGAAATAACAATGCTGATTTGTTTCGGGGCGGCGTGGCCGTTCTCGATTCTGAAGTCGTATCGCTCCCGTCGCACGGCGGGAAAGAGCGTGCAGTTCCTCTTCATCGTTCTGATCGGTTACATTGCCGGCGTGCTGCACAAGATTACGCACAGCTACGACATCGTCACGGCGCTTTACTGCATCAACGGGACGATGGTGATGATGGACATCGGACTCTACTTTCGCAACCGGCGGATTGAATCCCATGAAGCCGCGCTGCATCAGACTGACATATCATACTGATTCGTAGTGACATATGATGACATATTCACTGCATATGGCAATGCGCTATAACCGCCACATTGCAATTGCAGCGCAGGCTGTAAGGACGTATATTCAAATGCGGATCATTGAGAATGGATGCACAAGAGATGCGGCGTCGCGCTTGCAAGCGCGTTGCCGCCGCATCCATAACAACGACAAGGCGGCAGCATGGCTGCCGCAATCCAAGGATGAGCATCTATGAAACCGACACTGCAACTTGCGCTGGACTTCGTGAATCTGGATCAGGCGCTCAGAGTGGCGACGGAAGCCGCAGCGGGCGGGGTTGACTGGCTTGAGGCCGGGACGCCGCTGATAAAGAGCGAGGGCCTCAATGCCGTGCGTGAACTGCGCCGCCGCTTCCCCTCGGCAACCATCATAGCCGACATGAAGGTCATGGACGCCGGGCGCACCGAGACCGAGTGCGCGGCAAAGGCCGGCGCCAACGTCGTCCATGTCCTGGGCGCGGCATCAGACGCGACGATATCCGAATGCGTCGAGGCCGCCCGGCGATACGACGTGCACATCACCGTTGACCTTCTGGGCGTCGGCGCGATTGACAAGATGGTCGAACGCGCGAAGCAGGTCCAGGAGATGGGCGTCGCCTGCCTTTGCATTCATACGCCGATAGACATGCAGATGCGCGGCGCGCTTCCACTGGACGATCTCAGAGCCATTGCCGCTGTCGCGAAGATTCCCGTGGCCGTCGCCGGTGGAATTAATTCCGAGACCGCTCCCGCCGCGCTTCAGGCCGGGGCGTCAATCGTCATCGTCGGCGGCGCAATCACGAAATCCCCCGACGCAAAGGCCGCCGCCCGGGCGATCATGCTTGCCATGGAAACCGGCAAGGCGATTGAAACAACATACTTCAAGCGCGCAGGGGCGGAAGGGCTGGCGGAAGTCCTTGCGCGAACTTCCGCCGCAGACGTCACCGAGGCGCTCCACAACTCCGGCGCGCTTGATTGCGTGTACCCGATTGTCCCCGGCGCGCGGATGCACGGGCGCGTTCTGACCGTCTGGACATACCCCGGCGACTGGGCGAAACCTGTTGAGGCGATTGACCATGCCTCCCCCGGCGACGTGATAGTCGTTGACGCGGGGGGCGATCCGCCGGCAGTCTGGGGCGAGAAGGCGACGATGAGCTGCATCCAGCGCAAACTGTCCGGCATCGTGATTGACGGAGCGATACGCGACATTGCGGAAATCAGGAAGATGGGCTTCCCTGCGTTCGCAAAGCTCGTCACCCCGTGCGCCGGGGAACCGAAGGGCATGGGCGCAATCGGTGTACCGATTAAGATTGGCGGACAATACATCCGGACGGGCGACTGGATAATCGGCGATGATGACGGCGTGGTTGTGATACCGCAGGAAAAGGCGGTCGAGGTGATAAACCGCGCACAGGCGGTTGTCGAGCGTGAGCATCGCGAGATGGCGGAGATTGACCAGGGATTGACGCTTGGAAAAGTGTCAGAACTCATGCGATGGGAACAACTTAGGAAAGACCACAATGGGAAGGACAAAGGACCATCGTAATGTGCTGGAGATCGTGAAGGCGCGGCTGGAAGGCATGGCTGCGCTCTTCGAGGACATGGATGTCGCGTCCGCGGAAGAACTGACCGGCAGGCTCCTGAAGGCAAAAACAGTTTTTGTGATCGGCAGGGGGCGGTCGGGATACGTGGCGGAAAGCTTCGCCATGCGCCTTATGCAGATGGGGCTGGACGTCCATGTTCCGGGAGAGGCTACATGCCCGCGAATTAAACCGGGCGACGTGATGGTGGCGATATCCTGTTCGGGAACGACGGCGACCCCGCTCCAGCTTGCGAAAATCGCCCGCGACGCGGGGGCTGAGATCGTCGCGATCACAGCGGTTCCAAAGTCGCCTATCACCGAGTTCGCCGACCACGTGATGATCGTCCCGGTCACAGAGCGCAGCGTGGTCCAAGCTTACAAGTATGTCCTCGGCCCTATTAATAACACGCTTTTTGAGGAGGCCGTTTTTCTTTTCCTTGACGCATTGGTCTACTCAATTCTGGAGCGTGAAGGTATCCCCAAGAAACGTCTCAGTGAAAGACACACGAATCTCGAGTAGCATTCTGAGCCATGTTTGGCGGGTCAACGCTTCGCTAACGACCCGCCCTATATATCTTCCAGCAAGGCTCCTGCGCGCGTCAGCGCTCATTCATCTGCCCTGGCCCAACCAGGCACTTCCAGTTTGTAGGGTCGCACTGCCGCGTGTGCAAGTCCTGCGGCCTTGCACACCCTACATTGCCCTGCCCCAATCGGGCACATCAAGCGTCTCGCCGTCTCTGAGAGCCGACTTATGCGCCACGGCTCCCATTGCCATATAATGGGCCGCCTCATAGACGTTGATTGCCGGTTGGCGATCATTTGCTATGGCATCAACGAATTCGTGAACAAGATATGCGTGAGAGCCGCCGTGCCCGCCATAGAAGTCATCACCACGCCCCGATCTTCTGAACGCCTCAACGACTTCAGGCGGCAGCGGATCGCGCATTTCCGCCACAGACAATGATTTCTCAGACCACAGGTCCTGCCAGGTATCCTCCGACTTATGCCCGTTCTTCTTCAGGTAGCACCCCTTTGTACCGTAAATGCTGAATGACTCAGTACCTGCGAAGGCGCAGTTACGGAACTCGCATATTCTCACCGTCGCGTTATTGCTCATCCTGAAAAGCGCGGTCTCGTTGCCGAATGCCGTGTCGTCAAAATATGAATCGCCTGACGGAACGGGCGTGCCATGACAGTTAACCTTCAGCGCCCGGGCGTTCATCACGCAGACCGGCCCGCTGGTTGAATGCGTCGGATAGTGCATCGGCCCGCTCAGGATTCCCCTTCGCTGGTAATCCGCACTTTTTTCGATCCACTCCAGCCCCGCCTTGCCGACGAGCCTGTGCTGCTTGACCCCGCGCAGGCCGTGTTCGACGTCGTGGAAGTATTGCGCTTCGGCAAATAAAAAATTGCCGAACGACCCTTCCGCCGCCTTCCGCCGGCAATACATGGCCTCCGGGCGGAAGTATGTTGTCTCGCCGAGCATGTAGCGCATTCCCGTCCGTTCATGCGTTCTGACGAGCCTGTCGCACCATTCCAGAATCTCATCGCTGTCGGGGATGGTGATGACGGGCACGGCGCTGTAGACGTGTTTGCCGGATTCCATCGCCTGAACACACTGCGGCGCGTGGAGCCAGTGCTGGGTGATGATGACCAGAGCATCCAGATCGCTTGCGCAGATCGCGTCGAGCGAGTCGTAGGCGTCGCGCTCGTTGAATTTGTCCCGCCATGATTCCTTCTTCGCGAAGCGCGCAATGCGCTCCGGCTCCATGTCGCAGAGCGCTATCCGATCCACAAGAGGGTGGCTTTTGAAGAGATCGGCAAATTCGCTGCCGAAAGCTCCGAGTCCGACCAGACCGATGCTGATGCCCATTGGTTTTCTCCGTGTTCACGAAAAGCGGCGTGGATTGCGCCGCCCTTTGGAGTGCGGCAGTCTTGCTGCCGCCTTGTGCAGCCGGAACCATGCTCCGGCGTCTGTTGTTTCCCCGGCAAGCATGGCTTGCCGGGATAAAGGCGCAAGCTAGCCCGAAGACGGGCTTGGCTTGCGCACTCCAGAATCCGCGCCCTACTTCGTCCAGCACAGCGGCACGAGGCGGTCTTCGTCGGTGTCATCACCGTGACTGCCTTTTATCAGTCCTCCTCCCTTCCACTTCGCCTCGTGTTGGCCGTGGTCGGCCAGGATTATGACGCCGTATCCCTTTCCGGTCAGGTATGGAACCATTCGGGACAACCATGCATCCGCCCCGGCGGCGGAAGCGCCAGCCTGTTCTGAGTATGGTCCCTTTGCGTGGAAAACCTCGTCAGTGTCGCCGTACTGGCAGATGACGAAACGCGGAAGATGTCCCTCAATCACGTTTCGCAGCATTTCCTCGACTTGCGCGTCAGTCTCGGCTTTGCCCTGCGCCGAGAAGTCGGCGAAACGCCCCAACAGCGCGTCGCCGGTCCAGTTGCGCCTTCCCATTCCGGCGCTTTTCCCGCCCGCCGCGCGCACGATATCGAAGACTGTTTCACACGCGAAGCTATCGGTCTTCTCATATATCCCGCTGACTTCGGAACGCGCACCCGTGACCATGCAGGAAAAGTTAACTGGCGTCTTGCTGATCATTATTGCCCTGACCTGAGACTTGTTCTTCTCGATCATGCCGGACAGGTAGGGCATACGTTCCCGCCAGCGTCGCCAGATGCTTATTCCCATCGCGTCCACCCCCAAGACCGCCACCCGCTCCACGCCTGCCAGGTCCTTCACTATCGCCTCCATGGGACCGGCTTCCGCCTTCTCCGGGGATTTCAGTCCGAGTATCGCTGTAACGGTCGGCGCAATTGACTGCATCGGGTATTCCTTCAGCTCCAATTCCCGCTCCTTTCTCTGCTGTGCGCGGGGCGCTTCAATCTTTTCTGCGGCCGGTTCCATTCCAGACGGATGCCCGTCAATTTCAACTCCCGCAAGTTCCGGTGGCCCGATCACCGGATTTGCGCGAACAGTAAGTCTTTCCGGAAATTGCAGGCAGTATCCTGTCGTCGCGTTCGCCTCGCCCGGTGGGAAGTCGCTGCTGACAATCTGCGCGCCGCATGACAACGCCGTATCGCGGCGTTTCGGATCGCCATGCAATCCAGCGTCGGCCCGCGTCCGTACGATGTATCCCTTCTTCACAAGCCGTTGAATGGTCTCAAGGTCGGGGCCGTCAACAACCAGAGTCGCCGCGTCCGGACGGCCTTCATCAGAACGGATAAACATCGCCCGGCCCTGAAGCGAAGGGCGATTGCGCACGTACATCTCTCGATTCGAACCACCCTCATGGAGGATAAACATGATTTTGCCGCGAACATCGTCAAGAAGCGGCCAGCCCCGAATCGTGATCGCCTCCTCCAGGGTCGAGGCGTCGCCCCGGACGTCGTCGGGCGTGATCAGGTCATCCGGGCCGAGAACCGACCGGATTTCCGCGTCAAGCCGATCAAGCGCCTTCTCGTCAATGGGGCGTATTTTTGAAGACAACTGGACGGCCTCGTCCTTGATTTCAACCAGCACGATGATCGGGACATGGCGGGGATTCTTCAGAGACCAGTCTTTGATTAGCTCGCAACAGGCTGTGAATTTTCTGCATGTGGTCGTTTCGTCAAGGTGCGGGAGGTGGAAGACCTCGAAGCCTGACGCGATGTTGTGAACGTCAAGCTCGAAACTGCGGACGCCGCGATCCAGTTGGACGTCGAGCGGGGCATGGCTGTAGTCCCACTCCCCCGTTTCAGAATTAGCGCGCCTGACGAGAGAATAAAGAGCTGCCGGGGGGCGCACATGGTAGCTGTTGTGCGTTGCAATCGTCTGAATCTGGTTCATGCGCAACGAGCGCATGGCATGAGCGACGGGGTCAGGTTTGGGTTCCTGTCTGACTTGTACAGGTTCCTGACACGCCGGAATGAAGGCAACGGTTGCGGCACAGAGGATTAAAAACGCTATGATACTTGCGTGTTCATCATGGCACATTTTACAGCCCTTGCCTGCTTCGTAGGCGAAATTTCGATTCCTATCGGTCTTCAATGAAAGCGAATGCAAGATAACAGATTATTCCGCAGGCATTAAGCCTTTACCAAAAAAAGAATTGACACTGTTCCATACATGGAAATACAGTCAGAATATAACATTGTAAATCAGTTTGTCTGTGACATGCGAATTCGACTGGGAAGCCGCCAGAATGCCACTTAAAAAATGTCCCGACTGTAATCAGGATGTCAGCGTTCGCGCCGAAACCTGCCCTCATTGCGGCGCTCCTCTGAAATTCACTTTTCTGTTCAGCAGAATATTCGCCACGTCCATATTGAGCGGGTGCCTGCTGGTCGCGTTTGGCTACCTAGGGATTATGATTCTTACAGTCTGGATTGTGAACAAGGAAATGAATGAACTCGAAAAGGATCCCGAACTGCGCCAGGGATTTCTCGAACAGATGCGAACCGAGCGGGAAAAAATAGAGCGGAACGATAAGGACAAGCCCAACTCAGAGACGACTCCCGAGGCGGAAGGCGACAGCACGAACGAATAAAAGAGCAACCACTGTGGATTTCTAAGTAGTGGGGTCACTGAAATGCGCACGGTCGTACCTTGGAGTGTGGTCGTCTGCTTTGCAGGCGCGTCTTGCTGCCGACTTGCCGGGGCTTGGACCTGCACGATCTGGCATCGCGCAAGCAAGCTTGCGCTACAGCAAGGCGTAGGCAAGCCTACGCACTCCAAGGAAGCGCACCCATGACTGCCCCCCGTATATTTCTAACGACTTTTGTATAATGTATCAAATTACGCAGCATCGCGTATCGGCATTATTGTTGATCGAATCCATCTGGATTCAAAATACCCGCCGGTTGAACCATCCGGCGGCAAATATTATGATTAAGCCGTCTGGATTCGCAGGCCTCTCAGGACTCGAATCCGCAAATGGGAGCTTCGATGCCTAATGCCTTTCAGGAAAACGCGAAGCTGATCGCATTGAACGGGGAACTCGCCGGGCAGGCATATCCCCTGGGGGAGCGATTCGGCATTGGGCGCGACGTTACCAATAACCTGAGCCTGCGGCTCCCGACGGTCTCCCGCAACCACGCGACCATTGAACGAGGCGCGAACGGTTACATTCTCCGAGACCACGGTAGCCACAACGGAACTTACGTTAACAAAACCCGAATCGCGGAGGCTAATCTCAAGGACAATGACGAAATCAGCATTGGCGATGTCCGTTTCCGATTTCACCTTGTGACCGAGGAAACGGAATCTTTTCACTCGAGGCTCGATTTCATCCCTCCTTCGGATTCCGAACGCGAGATTGCCAACGTCGCCCCATCACAAACGCTCGTTCTTCCCGTCGGTTTCGGCAAAAACGAGCGGGAGTTCGACCGTTTGCGTTCCCGGTATGAACTGCTCTTCAGAACCAACAGCGCCATACTCAGCGCACAGAATCTTAACGTTCTGTTCCAGCGCATACTCGATTTCCTGATGGAGCTTTTCCCCTGCGAGAACGCCGCCGTGCTCCTGACCTCGCGCGAGGATGAGGAGCCGCGGCAAGCCGCAGGAAGGTCGCGCACGCATCAAGGCGACAGGATCGTATTGAGCCGCAGCATAGTATCCCGGGTCATCCGCGACGGCGTCGGGGTACTGACCGCCGACGCCAGGGTTGACGAACGGTTTGAGGAGGCTGAAAGCCTTGCCAAGCTCCAGATATGCAGCGCAATCTGCGCGCCGCTCAGCCGCGAGGGCCGAACGCTTGGCGCCATCTACGTTGACTCACGAAGCGGGTCGCACAGGTTCAACCAGCAGGACCTTGAAACGCTCTGCGCCATGGCCGGTCCCGTCGCAATGGCCGTGCAGAACGTAATTCATCTTGAGGAGATCGAAGCCCGCAAGCGGGAACTCGAACAGACGTACGGCATGACCGTTACGGCGCTGGCCAACGCAATCGAGGCGCGCGATCATTACACGGTTGGGCACACATGGCGCGTGACCCATTTCGCCCGGTCTCTGGCGACCGAGCTTGGATGGGAAAAGGAAATGATGACCGAGGTCGAGCTTGGCGGCGTCCTGCACGACATCGGCAAGGTCGGCGTTGACGACGGAATCCTGCGCAAACCCGCTGCGCTGACTCAGGAGGAGTATGAAAAGATGAAACTCCATCCTGAAATCGGCGCCAGGATGCTGCGCGACATCAAATTTCTCTCGGCCGCTGTGCCCTACGTCCTGCGTCACCACGAGAGATTCGACGGGGCTGGATATCCGGGACGGCTGAAAGGCGAAGCCATACCGCAGCAGGGCCGCCTGCTGGCCATCGCGGACGCTTACGACGCTCTGACCAGCCACAGGCCCTACCAGCCTGCCGTCCCCCCGGACAAATCCATCCAGCGCATGGTGGAAGCACGCGGAAAGCATTTCGATCCCGTCATGCTGGACGCCTTCGTCAAGGTCTGGGAGTCCGGAACCATCAACAACGTGCTTCAGGATTACTTCTCCAAAGGTTCTTCGGTATCATGTCCGTTCTGCAGCACGTACGTTCCCCTTGCGCCCCAGGCCAAGGAGGGCGACATTTTCGAGTGTCCGGTCTGCCGCAGACAGGTACGGTTGATTCTCAGCCCTACGGGCTTCCGTGGAGAACTGGCATAAGCTCTGTTGCACGGTGAGACACAATGTCAAAGAATCCGACAACGCACCCGCGCCCCATGCCGGGATTGATGGGGCTGATCCGCAAGCTCGGGAACAAGCCTGAGACGATTCTGGCAAGTGTGCGGCGAAAACGCGGCAATCGCGTCTGCCTGCTGCTGCCGGACCCGCTCAATGAGCTTGGCCCCCAGCTTGCCGTTCATCTCCAACGCATAGCCCGCACAACGGGCCTGCGCGTTTACGTTGCCTTCGGCGTTGATCAGGAGGAATCCCAGCACATCCTGAACTGCGCGATGCGTGGAGAGATAGACGCGATTGTCAATTTCGGCGGCGTCCTCCCGCGCGTTTTCCAGAAGGCTCAGAAGGCCGGCATTCCGGTCATAACCGACGCAATTCAACCCGGATGGGCCGACCATGTCATTGTTGATCCTCAGCAGATTGGGCGTTTGGCCTGCTCGCACCTGCTCAACCTCGGACACAGGAGAGTAATGGCACTCAGACGTTCTCAATACGAGGGCAACTCGCTCTCGGAGGGCTGCCGCGAAGCGTTCAAGGAGGCCGGAGTCAGCGAGAACCGGCTTCAGATTCAGATAGCCGGCCCAAGCATGGAAGAGATTGAACAAGCGATCACCGAGGTCATCAAATCGCGCCGCCTGCCGGACGCCATGGTTGCATGGTCGGATCACTGCGCAGAGATTTGTATGACCCTGATGATCCGCAACGGTATTAGGATTCCGTCCGGGATGGGTCTGGTAGGCGTCGGCGACGTCCCCACAGCGCCATATATGCCCGTGCCTCTCACAACGGTCAGAATCCCCGTCGGACGACTCGCCTCAAGGATCGTCGAATGTTTGAAGCGTAGGATGGGAACGTCAACCGCCGCCCCCTTGGTGGAAGCCTTGGAGCCTGAACTCGTCGTGCGCGAATCCTGCGGAGCAGCCTTGAAGAAGAAGCAGTCGGAAATCGAAACCAGTTGGAACTTCCCCGAACCACCGGAAAGCAATCAATGAGCAAGCCAAAGGTAGTCGCAATCTCCGGATCGCCCCGCGCCAGGTCCTTCACGGACAGGATGCTCGATCTCTGCGTTCAGGGCATGGGCGACGTCGAGTTGACGAAATTTTATGCTTACAAGATGAAAGTCGCGCCATGCATGGCCTGTTTCTCCTGCTGGCGTCAAACGCCCGGCGAGTGCGCGCAGAAGGATGACTTCGCGCCTGTTCTGGAGGCATATAAAGGCGCTCAATACGTGCTGGTCGCCGCCCCCCTTTACGTCTGGGGCTTCCCAGGCCCGGTGAAGACCATGATTGACCGCTTCATCCCCGTTATTGAGCCGTGGATGATCCCCGGCGAGGACGGCGTCACGCGGCATCCGCGCCGCTATGAACTCAGCCCGAAGGCGGTTCTGATATCATCCTGCGGATTTCCGGAAATGAAGCATTTCGATCTCATGCGCGCCCATTTCAAGCTCATGTGTGACAACAGTGGATGGACGTGGGCGGGGGAGATTCTGATCCCCGGCGCGGCGGTCTACGGCATACCCGGCGTTTTCGATTTTAAGCATGATGCGATAAGGAGCGCCGGGCGTGAACTCGTTTCCGGCGTCATCAGCCCCGAGACCACGGCTGAAATCGCCAAAAATGTTCTGAGCGCCGAGGACTCTCGCAACCTGGTCAACGGCTACTTTGAAGGCGGCATCAAGGGCAAGGCCAAGATGGCCGCCGTCGCCGTAAAAGCGAGAATCAGGCGGGGCTGACATGACTTTTCATCCCGGACAGGTATTTCCCATATGAATGAGCTGATACTGCTTTCGGTTGCTCTGATAGCCGTGATGCTATTCATACGCATCGCGCACCGCCTTATAGATCGTATTGCGAACCGCGCCGCCGAGCGCGCGCCATATGAAATTTCTGAAGCAGCCCGGAAGCTCCACGCCGAACTGACTGTCGTTGACCTTCATTCCGATTCGCTCATGTGGGACCGGAACCTTTGCGAAAGGCACTCATACGGCCATCTCGATTTCCCGCGTATGCGCGAAGGCAACATCGCCCTGCAGTCATTCACCATCGTCACAAAAAGCCCGTTGGGCATGAATTTCGACCGCACCCCATCCGATTCACCAGACATGTGCACCGCGCTCATCGTATCCCAGCGGCGTCCTGTTGAGACGCGGGGGAGCCTCCTGCAACGCGCCCTTTTTCAGGCCGGGCTCATGCACAAGGCCCAGGAGCATTCAGGCGGCAAATTCACAATTATCAAGACATCGGAAGACCTTGACGATTTTCTGCTTGCCCGCGCCGGGGACAGGGAGATGATCGCGGGCTTTATCGGCTGCGAAGGGATGCATTGCCTTGAGGGTAATCTCAGAAACGTTGACGAGCTTTTCAACGCCGGCGTCAGGATGATGGGACCTACCCACTTTTTCGATAATGACGTCGCCGGTTCGGCGCACGGGATTAATAAAGGCGGATTGACGGAATTCGGCAAGTTATGCATAAAACGAATGGAAGAACTCGGAATGATCGTTGACCTCGCCCATTCCTCGCCGAAAACCATTGAGGACGTCCTCTCCATCGCGTCCAGGCCCACCCTCGTCTCCCACACCGGATTGCGTTCATGCCGCGACTGCGGGCGCAACCTCTCGGACGATCAGATAAAGGCGATTGCGGAAGCCGGCGGGATCATAGGAATCACGTTCTTCGGCTTCGCGGTCGGCAAGGGCGGAGTCCCCGCGATCGTAAGATCAATCCGCCATGCGGTTGACACCGTCGGGGCTGACCACGTTGCCCTGGGGTCGGATTTTGATGGCTTCGTCAAAACGCCGTTCGACGCCGCCGGCATGGCGCTAATCACAGACGAATTGCTCCGCAACGGCTTCACCGAGAAAGACATCCGCCTGATCGCCGGGGAGAATGTCATACGGCTCCTCCACAACCTGCTGCCGCGTCGTCAGACGGATTGAACCGCAATGTTTCTCATGCGCCGTGATATACTGTATTTCAGATGAAACAAGCCACATCGTTGCATCCTGTCCCGTTGACTACGACGTTATTACGCATGGAGGAATTCAGTTGCGTCGCTTGAGCCGAACAGGGGTCTTTTTGATCTCGGCGTTTTCCATCGCCGCATATATAAGCGCCCAGGAACTCCCCTTCGACCAGAAAATGGACATTGTATATGGCGAGCGATGGGGTTGCGGTCTGCTTATGGATATCTTCACCCCGACCGGCAAGGGGATCATCAAACTCTATGAAAAGGGCGACAGGGGCAAAGGACTTGCCGTGATTCATGTGGCCAGCGGAGGGTTCGATTCCGACCGGATGATCATCACGCTCCATCGCTCCTTCAACATGTACCACATCTTCTGCGCCAGGGGCTACACGGTATTCGCCGTGCGCCCCGGATCGAAGTCGCGATTTACCGGAGTGGAGATGCTTGAAAACATCAAGACCGCGATCCGATACATCAAGTTTCACGCATCCGATTACAGCATTGACCCCGACAGGATCGGCATAATGGGATCGTCGGCAGGCGGGCATCTTTCATGCCTTGCAACCGTGACTGCTGAGGACGGCAATCCCGACGCTGGGGACCCGATGAAAAGACCGGACACCCGCCTTGCGGCCTGCGGGGTTTTCTTCCCACCAACCGATTTCATCGAATGGGAAGACCCGACCACCCCCAGGAAAAAGATCGCCAAGCTCTTCTTCACCGGTGGATTCGGCAATCATAGCGAAGATGAAATACGCGAAATGGCAACCGCGCTTTCGCCTCTGAGACAGATCAAGGGCAAATGCCCGCCCTTCATTCTCTTCCACGGCGACGCCGACCCACTCGTCCCTTTTCAACAGTCAATCCGAATAGCGGAGGCTTTGAGGGCACAGGGCGGCGAGGCGAAGGTAATCATCAAGAAAGGCGGACAGCATCCGTGGCTGACCATAACCAACGAAATAATGATCCTTGCCGACTGGTTTGACGAAACACTGGCTACACCCGCCGCGAAAGGAAATAGGCGATAAATCACACGTCTCCACGATGAACGAAAAGAGGAACGCAACATGACGAACATCGCACAACGACGGGCATTCTCATTTCTCATATGCGCCGTTCTGACCTGCTGCGCGTGGATTTCAGCGGCAGAAGACAAGGATTTGCCCTACGAGCAGATCATGAACGTCGTCTACGGCGAGACCGACGGCGTCGGACTTGTCATGGACGTTTTCCGCCCGACCGGCAAGGGACTCAAAAAAGCGTTCAAGCCAAGCGAAAATGGCAAGGGGCTTGGAATCATCCACATCGCAAGCGGCGGATGGGACTCCGACCGGAGCAAGATTGACATGCACACGGCGTTCTGCATGTACCACATGTTCTGCGCGAAGCAATACACCGTGTTTGCGATCAGGCCCGGCTCGAAATCGAAATTCACCGGGGTCGAAATGCTCGACCATTGCAGGCTTGCTGTCCGATATATCAAGGCCCACGCCGAGGAGTACGGCATTGACCCGGACAGGCTCGGCCTTATGGGTTCTTCCGCTGGCGGTCATCTTTCCTCCCTGCTGGCTGTGACTCCACAGGACGGCAAACCGGACTCGCCCGATCCGCTGAAGCGTTTCAGCACACGGGTGAAGGCCGTCGGCGTCTTTTTCCCGCCTACGGACTTCCTTGACTGGGACGGGAAGGAACCGCCGTATGAGAAGGTTAAGGAACTTTTCTACACGTCGGGATTCGAGAACCACAGCAGGGATGAAATCAGGGAGTTGGCGCGCCAACTCTCGCCCGCCCGCATGGTCAACGGCAAGACACCCCCGTTCCTGATCTACCACGGCACAGCCGATCCGCTGGTCCCCTTACAGCAATCCGAGGTGTTTGTAAAGGTTCTCAAGGACAACGGCAACGAGGCCAAACTCATCATCAAGAAGGGCGGCCAGCACCCCTGGATAACAATCGCCAACGAGATTCTCGACATGGCGGACTGGTTTGATCAGAAGCTCCCGACCCCGGAAAAGGTAGATTAATGCCGCGCAGTCGGGCAATGCCGTAGGATTGCTCCACGCTTCCGCACACGCTACATTCACATGGAGAAAGATCATGCAGTCAGACGCCGTAATCTTCACGGCTCCAAATAAAGTCGAATTCGGCAAGGTCGAATGTCCCGACCCAGTCCCCGGCGACGTGGTGGTCCGCGTGACCCACTCATGGATAAGCAACGGCACTGAAGGCTCCTTCCTGCGCGGGGAGCGAATCGCCGGCGATACCCCTTTCCGGCCGGGCGATCCCATGCCCTTCCCGATCATCGCCGGTTATCAGAAAATCGGCGTAATCGAATGGATCGGCTCCGAAGTCAGAGACCTCAGGATCGGAGAAACTGTCTTCTGCGCCATGGGCAAGGTGAAGGGAATGTTCGCCGACTACGGCGGCCAGGTCTCGCCCTCCGTCAGCCCGCGCCATCAAATCTGGAAACTGCCGGCGGGACGCGATCCTCTCGCGTTCTCAGGCCTTGTTCTCACCCAAGTCGGATACAACTGCGGCGCCCGCGCGCCCATTGAGGCTGCGGAAGGCGCGCTCGTCATCGGCGACGGCATGGTCGGCCACTGGGCCGCGCAGACGCTCTCGCTCCGAGGCGTGGACGTGGTCATGGTCGGACGCCACGATGATCGCCTGTCGAAGTTCCGCACATCCTCCTTCCGCCACATCATCAACGAAAAACAGTGCGACTGGGTCCAGCGAACTCGAGAACTCCTGCCCAAGGGCGTCAGAGTCGCCGTTGACACGGTAGGCTCCATTGCCGCAATCCAGAAGATTCTCCCGCTGATGAACAAATACGGTCACATCGTCTCGGCGGGATTCTATGGCACGAACGACGCCCTGCCGTTACAGCCGCTCAGAGGCTGGGAATTGTCCGTGGACCTCGTCTCCGGGTGGTCGCAGGACCGCATGGACAAGACGCTCGAATTGATAGCCGGCGGCTACCTCGAAACCCTCCCCCTCATCACCCACCACTTCCCAGTAAGCCGGGCCGCGGAGGCATGGGCGCTCATAGCATCAAAATCGGAAAACGCGCTGGGCGTCATACTGGACTGGAACTAATTCAAAACACGAATGATTGGAACCGCGATGGATACCATGAAAATCCTGCATATCATTGCCCCCGGACAACCGATAATCCGTGAAGTTCCGATACCCGAACCCCCACCCGGCGAAGTCCTGATGAAGATCATCGCCGTGACAACCTGCCCGCACTGGGACATTCACATCATGGACGGCATCCCCATGTTTCCCGGCGCGGAGCTTTGTTATCCCTACACCGCCGGACAACCGGGACACGAAGCAATGGGCGAGATAGTCAAACTCGGCCCCGGAACATCAGGTCCATTTCCGGGGACACGTGTTGCCGCGTGGCGCGACGCCGGGCACCACCGGCAAGGCTGCTACGCGCAATACGTCTGCGCAGCGGTGGAGAATGTCATCGAAATCCCGTCCAGCCTTGAGCCGGAAGCCATCGCCCCGCTGGAGCTTGCCATGTGCGTCGAGGTCTCGTTCAGTCGGCTTCGCCAACTGGACGCCGTCGCCGGGAAGCGCTTCGGCGTGGCCGGCCTCGGCCCCGCAGGTCTGGCAGCCATCCAGATAGCAAGAGCCAACGGCGCGCGGGAAGTCGTAGGCATTGATCCGCTGCCCGCCAGGAGACAACTGGCTCTAGCGCTTGGCGCGGACGAGGCCATTGAACCGAATCCCGAAACGTTCCCATCCGGTCGCTATGGCCCGAAATCACTTGACGCCGCCATAGACTGCACCGGTCTGAAGGCGTCCATCGAATTCCTGATGGACCGAACGCGCGACGCAATAGCGATATTCGGCGTGCTCAGGGAGACCGTTGACTATTCCACCCGTCACTGGGGCGGGCTGGCGTTGCTTGGCTATACGCCGCACAATCGCCCGGCGGCTGAGAAAGCCCTGTCGTACATAACAACCGGCAAGCTGAATCTGCGCCCCATAGTTACGCACACCATGCCGCTGACGGATTATGCCGCCGGCGTCAGGATGCTGAAAAGCAAGGAAGCCGTTAAAATCTGCTTCCGTCCGTGGGAATAAACGGCGCGAAGCTTATTCTGGCGTGAACTCGATTCTCCCCGGTCTGCCCGGCCCGGTATCTTTCTTTGGCGCGTGCATCCGCTGATTCTTTGCGTCGTACCATAATTCCGGGTTTTCCATACGGTTCCCCCCCTGTCTGACCTCCGCGGGGCTTCCCCTCAGAACATACATCTCCGTCTCGGCGTTCCATTCCACCTCATCGCCATAGCCCTCGCGCGCCACATCTCCCAGGAACTTCACTGAGACGTTGCCCTTCGCGCGCCCTGATTTCAGCGGCGGCCTTTCCACGAAATCCTCCGCGCCCTTGGTCGTTGTCTTTGCAGCCGGATCAAACTCAAGCTCCAAAACATCACACCGCATGTTGTTCTGCGGATGCTCGATCTGCACCCTCTCCCGCGCGACGCAGAAACCGAGCTTTCCCTCCGCCGTGAATGTCACCTCGACCGTGCGCGAGTTCAATTTCCAAAGCTCCTTCGTTTTTTCGTCCGGATGCGTGAATTGAACCTTGTCCTCGGCGAATATCCGCTTGAGGTTTCCCTCCCGCGCGAATTCCACCGTCAACGTCTCGCAATCCAGCGTGTTGGCGCTGATGCCGGCTTTCACTCCACCCTGAAACTTCGCCAACCCCAGTTGCTCGTCCAAGGACATGCTCCCGCCCCATTGAATCGAGTCGTTCGCCGGGTCCTCCGCGGTCGGCATAGTCTTGAATATTCCCTGGCCGGGTATCTCAACAGTTCCCTTCGTCGGTCGGACCAGGAGTTTCTCTGTGCTCAGAAGCCAGCGCTTGCCGGCGATCTTCTTTGCTGATTCCGATTTTGTCTTCGGATTCAACCCGCCCTTTGAAACTATCTTCGATTCGCCGCTGCATGTGATCGTATCCACCTCCTGCTTCTCCTTCAGGAAGGTGACGGTCATCTCTTTGCAGGCCAGTTCGTCCCCCCCACGCGACGCCTTCACGTCACCGATGAACCTGCTGACGGGGATCGGCTCCCCCTGGTAGCTCATTTCCTTCTGCCAGTTGATGTCAACAAGTTCGCCCCCGCTCTTCCCTTTTGCGGCGTCGCTCTTGTCCTGAATCCGAACAAATCCCGGTCCGACGCACTTCAGCGTATAATCCTTCTCGGCAAACTCAATATGGCGGGATTTCAGCGACTGGCTGCCCTGCGCGATCTGCGCTTCTCGTCCAGTCTCGCCCATAAGGATGAACATCCCGCGCTGGCCGTCCCACGTCAACGCATCGCCCGTTCCGACAAGCGAGTCCTTGTCCTTAGGTTTGAATCCCAGCTTGACGTTGCCGCGCCCGTTGGCCTCTTTCAACGTGTCGTTCTTCGGGTCGAAGGTCACAGACAGGGAATCGCAACTCAACGAGTCGCTCCCCCTCTGGATTCTGACCC
Source organism: Planctomycetota bacterium (assembly GCA_022711755.1). Lineage (GTDB taxonomy): Bacteria > Planctomycetota > Brocadiia > SM23-32 > JAKLEA01 > JAKLEA01. Next base: position 152,301 of record JAKLEA010000001.1, on the reverse strand, counting down.
CATTCGAGAAGAAAGCCCGTTTCTCCTGATCGTCGTAGATCATCTCGTCGTTCCAGAAGATTTCGGCCTGCCTTGATTCGGAAGCCGACGGGAGTTTCGTATCCTTGGCGATTTTCTCCGGAAGTTCCACCAAGACCTTGCCTGGCCCGGCCAGAGTCGTCCGCTTCGATTTCTGGTAGAAGTTTATCTTCGACGCCTCAAGTTCGGTCTTTGGCCGCGTGATCCTGCATGGTTTCCCTTCAAGAGTCGCGATCTGCAGATTATTCTCCCAGTTCAGCGTATCCCCGGTGATCTTGTCCTGCTCCTGGGTGATGACGACCTTACCCTCCGCCGTGAACTGCTTCAGCGTCATCCGGGCCGACTTCCTGCCCGGCGACGGCGGCAATTCGTCCAGGGTAACCGTCAATCGCTGGCAGAACAGCCCGCGCTCCGGAGCGTTCCCCACCACGTCATTGGCCATAACCAGCGTCTTCGTGTCCCTCGTGTATTCAAGCGGGCCAGAGCAGCGGAAATCAATCTCCATGTTCTCGTCAATGCCTTTGGCCTTGACGTCGCTTGACTCCATGAGCTTCAGCATGCGTTCTGTGATCTCCGGCGGGACCTCGTAGAACTTCACTCGCACATCGGAAATCAATTTTAGCTTTGCGCCCTCATCCTTTATATCCGCCCCGACGGCGTCCATGCGCATTGTCTGCTCGCTTCCGGGATCGTCGGGATAAACGCCGTCCTTTTCCTTGTAGCGTATCACTTTCAGCGCGCTTGCGGTCGTCAGCGACCGCGCCGGGAGGTTGAACTCCATGTCCTGCGCCTCGATGAGAGCGTCCTGCGTCACCACACGCACTTTGTCGAACATTCTCACCGTCAGATTCTGCTGGTCCAGCACCGCCCTGACCGCCGTCATCGTCCCCGGCTTACTCACCCTCTTGTCGCCGCCTATTTCCGGCTGCCAGGTCAACTTCGGATTCTTCACCTCGGCTATCTTGCGGACGTTGTCCACGACGGCGCTCTCCCCCGTTATCGTCCCCTCCTTCTTCGAGCCGTCCTTGGAGATCATGTCGTGGCTGAAGTTCTCGACGGTCACAAGGTTGTTGTTGATCGCCCCCTCGGCGCTGAATATCGAATCCGCAATCTGCGACGGCCCGCCGTCTCCCGGTCCCTTGCCGTTGACTGCCGGCGAACCGGCCTTGCCGTTCCCGGCGGCATCGGGATCGGCGTAGTTGCGCCTTGTGCGCATCAGCGTGCCGACAAAAACCGCCGCGCACGCCGCAATCACAAGGATCAGTATCAGTCTGTGCGATCTCATGGCTGATCGGGCAACTCATACCTCCTGACGACGTCGGCCCACTTTCCCTGCGCCCTCAGTATGCGTTCTGCAACCTCCCGCAATGCCCCCCGCCCGCCGCGCGCTTCCGTCACCCATGCCGCAACCTTCTTCACCTCCGGGCGGGCGTCCGCAACGGCTACCGGGAAGCCGACCCGCCTCATCGCGGGAACGTCCTTGAAATCATCGCCGATGTAGCAGACCTCGTCGGAGCCGACTCCGAACTCTTTCAGGATTTCATCGAGCGTTTCAGTCTTCGATTCAAGCCCCATGCGCACCTCGCGTATGCCCATCTCCCGGGCGCGATGAACCACAGGTCGGCAATTCCTACCGGACATGAGCGCAACGGGAATGCCCGCCCGGGCAAGGTAGGCCGATCCTGCCCCGTCCGCCACGCAGAAGGTCATTATCTGCTCTCCGCCTTCCGTGTAGACAACGGTTCCGTCCGTCAGGACGCCGTCAACATCGCTGATGACCAGTTTGACGTTCTCAGGCCCGGCCAAGTTCCCTCCTTCGCAATCCTGATCGCGCAAAAACCGGCCTGAAAGGCTTATCAAACTTCGTTTTCGCGCAACCTGCCTGATGAATCAACAATGAACCCATCGCACGGATTCATGCCGATCACCGCCGCGCCCCATTCTTGTCATTTCCCTCCTGCTTTACAGATTATAAGATCGGGCGCGGGAATGCGGCAAGTGAAAACGCCCCTCCGCGCCCGGTCGGATATTCAGGTCTGATTCATGCTTGCCGACAGACGTCACCACCTGTCATGCTGAGAAATTTGCCCGCGCCATTCCAACGGCAATACAGTCCGAACTTCCACGCCGTTGCCTGACGTTCGGACCCCGCTGGACGATGCCTCTGCGCCGAAAACGACAACCTCGCCGTGCTTTTCGACAATCCTGCCGTTATCCAGCGTCAGCGTGATCCTGCCGAGAAATTTGGGGCGTTTCGGATCTACAGGCGCGGAACTGTTTGCCGCCGTTCCACCGGTCTGCGCAATCAATACACCGTTGACCATGATTGCTTTTTCAAGATTCGTGTGGGAGTGCCCGCCGATGATGACGTCAAGACAAGCAACAGCCTCGGCCAGTTTCTTGTCTGTAGTGTGGCCGATGTGCGTCAAGGCGACGAAGACATCATGCTTCTCAGCCAGGGATGCGTTCTCCCGCGCCACCTCAATGGGATCGCGCATATGGACGCCGAGCTTGGCCACGGCTGTTGCCAGCCCCATCACGGCGATTGTAAGATCGTTATCAGTCGTCAGAATGGCGTACGGCGCAGGCTGGGGCAGGAGATCGGTAGTAGACTTGATGTTTGCAGCAAGAAGAGGGAAATTCGCCTCGACAAGCGCATCACGGGTATATCCGTTGATGTAATCCATCTCGTGGTTTCCGTACACCATCGCGTCGTAACCGAGCCGGTTCATATGAGCGATCATCGTCCTGGCATTGCTTGCGTAAAACTCATTCGTCTGCACATTCCATTTTTCGCGGTGGCGTATGAAGATATCGCCGCCGTTGAGCAGGAAAACATTACGATTAAGTTTCCGCGTTTCTTCTATCGCGGAAGTGAATTGCGCGATGTGGTTGAAGTTGAAGTGGAGATCGTTGTCGTGGAGAAGGATGATGGTGGTTCGAACGGGATAGGTGATTTCCGGTATGGGCATGGCCGGATCAAGGCGCATCCGACCGACTCCGTCCGATCCGCCAAGCGTCAGCAGTTCAGGCAACTCACCGTTTAAATGAATCGCAAAGCGCCCGTCAGTATTCGTTGTGGCTTGCCCAAGGTTTGCGCGCTGCCCGGTAGCTTCGTCGCGGGGACCGCAAAGACTCACCTGGATTCCCGGGAGGGCTTTGCCCTGCTGGTCTACGACGGTTCCCCGGTAAGCGTTGGAGGTGCATGCTGCAAGGGATAAGCAGAGGATGGCCACCAGCGTTACTAATCGCCGGCGAGCATGGACAATGGAATATTCCGTTTTCATTCGGCCTTTCATTCTTCCGCCGGTCATGGTTTTCTCCCATCCAGACAGCGCCCTGAATGTCAGCATCCTAATCTCGTGAATTCAGTCCAAACAAACTCAAAGACCGGTTTCCGGCCTATTCGAATACTTTCTCATCCTCCACCAGCGCCTCCGGCGCGTCGGCCTCGACGTCCCGGACGTCTTTTGGGCGGGATAGCACGTCGCGATAATACTCGTGCTGGATGATCAGATTCATGACCTCGTTTGTGCCCGTCCAGATCATGGCCAGCCGCGTGTCGCGCAGCATCCGTTCAATGGGATAAACATTGGTATAACCGATCCCGCCGAGTATCTGCATGGCGTCATTGACTATTTCCCACGCCGCCTGAGTTGCGAACTTCTTCGCCTCGGACACCAGCCTGCGCGAAAGATTCGCATCCCCGCCGCGATCTATGGCGACGGCAGTCGTGTGAACAAGGGAGGATGCCGCGTCGAACCGCGTCAGGCTGTCGGCTACCTTGAAACTGACCGCCTGGAAGTCGCGTATCCTGCGCCCGAAGGCCTTGCGACGCTCGCTGTATCGCGCGGCAATTTCCAACGCGCTCCGCGCAATACCGAGAACGCCCGCCGCGCTTGTCATGCGCTCCGGGATCATCATCTGGTAGAAAATCTCAGCCCCCTGACCCTCCCTGCCCACGATGTTGCGCGCCGGGACCTGCACATCGCGGAACAGTATGCGCCCGGCCCCGCCGCCACGCGTTCCCATCAGGCCGTAGACGTGCTTGACCTGGACACCCATGTCCTTCTCGACTATGAACATGCTCAGCGACTGATGACTGGGTCCGTCCTGGCTGGTCTTGGCGTAGACCAGGAAGTAGTCCGCGCCTTCCGCCCCTACGACGAAGCGTTTCTGGCCGTTGAGGATGTAGCTGTCGCCATCCTTGTGGGCGACGGTGGTCGCTCCGAAGAAGTCCGAACCGCCCCGGGGTTCGGTCAACGCTTCAGCGCAGCACATTTTGCCGTGAATGGTCGGTTCGAGATATTTGCGCTTCTGCTCTTCCGTGCCGAAGACGTTGAGCGCCTCGCCGCAGATGCTGACCAGCGAATACAAGCAGCCCAGCGACAGGGGCAACGCTCCGATCTCTTCGAGGGCTATGACCTCATCGCGCCAGCCAAGCTCGCGTCCGCCGTATTCTTTTGGGAAGCGAAGCCCAAGAAGTCCGCGTGCCGCCGCCTCATGAAGATATTCGTGAGGATACCGTATCTTCTCGGCATCCATGTCCAGGAGCATCTGGCGGGGGATGGACTTCACGAATTCCCTGACCTCGCTCCGCAGCCGTTTTTGCGCATCGTCGAGCATGGCTTCGATCATGGGTTGCATCTCCTATGGCGAAAGCTCCGGGAAATGTAATTCCGCAATCTGGAAGTTGGATTTTATCCACTTCGGCGCGGCAACATATAATGGAAAACACGGTAGCGGGAGGCCGGTATTTTAATCAATGTTCCGCATTTGCGGTGCAGGACGGATATTGAACATCGTCTCCACCGCGCTATCATATCCCGGATGTTTGAAACCAGCCGAATCATCCTCTTATGGTCGCTGCTCCTGGGAGTCGCCATGGCGGAATCCTTCGATCGCGTAATTGTAGTCACCGGGGAAAAGCAGACGGAAATCGAGGATCGCGTCGCTCGATTGCTCGTTCAGCGGATTACGGACCAGTCCGGCATTCGCGTTTCCATGGTTCCTGAAAACCAGCCCCCCGCTGCCTCAGAACGCGGCATCCTGACGATTTACCTGGGCGTCCCGGCGCGTCATTCCGGGATTGCCAGTATTCTCGCAGAAAATAAAATCCCGCCTCCCACAACAAGGAACCCCGGGGGGGAAGGCTTTGTCCTGAAGACCATCTCCCAACCCGGTAGAACCGTAATCATGGCCGCCGGAGTTGACGAGCGCGGCGCGCTGTACGCCGTAGGCGAGATACTCCGCCGGATGACCTTCGGCGGCGGCAGGATCAGCTTCTCTTCCGATCTGGAAATCCGCACCGCCCCTGCCTTCAAGGTCAGGGGACTTATTGTCTCCCAGGGGCACACCATGTTGGAACTGACCGGCGCCCGCGCTTGGACGGCGGACGAGTGGCAAAGGGCTGTTCTGGACTATGCTCTGGCCGGAGCGAACGCCTTCGAACTTGGCGCTTCCTCAAGCAAGGACAGATCCAAATACGACTTCATCAAATCCTACGGACTCGACGTACTTAACAGTTGCTCTGCCAACACCGGGGACGGGCCTCCCGAGTGGCGGGCCATCGAGGGCATCGGGCGTCAGAATTACCTTTGCCCATCCATACCGGAAGCCCGTAAGGCGCTGCTTGACGCATGGGAAGCGCGATGGAAAAACTGCCTGCCGTGCGACTATCTGCGCATAAAGTCAGGCGACGGCGGCGGGTGCGAGTGCGATCGCTGCCGCCCGTTCGGGGCGGTCTATATCCGCCTTGTCGAAGACATGGCGAAGATCGTCCGCCGATACAGCCCCAAAACAAAAATCCTTGTGGCCAACCAGAAGCTGGATAATGCCGGCGATCAGGCCATCTTCGATTACCTGAAGCAAACGCAACCCGACTGGATGGACGCCTTCTGCTATGGCCCCGGCTCCAACGCTATGGGATGGATGCCCGGGCGGCGACAGGATCACCGGATTGACCTTTTCGATCATCCGGGATTCGGACCGAACGAGCGGTACCTCCAGGAAATCCTTCATCAACTCCCGGCTCACATTGATATTGTTCATTTCACCGACCTGACCCACTGGGTCTACTCGCAATACGGGCTGATGGACCACGAACTGATCCCGGACCGCGATCAGGAGGTCCCCCCACCCTGGGATCACTGGATTTATGACAAGCGTCCGGACCCGGCGTTCGCGCAGGTCTACAACCGGCGGACATTCCACGCGCGCCCGAAACATTACCACCGCATTTTCCAGGAGACCATGCGATACGCCATCGGCGACGTCGCCTATTCCGAAGGCCACCACGACCACATGAACACCTGGATCTGGCAGCGCCTGCTCTGGTCACCGCATCAGAGCGCCGAGGAGGTTTCGCGCGAGTACGCTCGCACATGGTTCGGCCCTGATGCCGCCGGACTGATGACGGAAGCTCTTTTCCTGCACGAGGACAATCTTGACGACTGCGGGGACAATCGGGCTGACGTTGACCGCCTGCCGGACATGATCCGCAAAACGGGTGGGATGACGCCGCCGGACCAGCTTGAGAAGAACTATCTATGGCGGCAATACCTTCAGAAGGCGTTGCTGGACAAGTACATCAAACACCGCGAAGCGCGGCAGTTTGCGCTTCAGGCGGACGTGGAGCGAATTCTCGGCGAATCCTTGAAATCAGGGGACACGGTCGGGGCGATCAAGAAAGCGCAGGAACGCATGAGCGAGGACATTGAAACTGCCGAAATGAAGGCACTTCGCGCCGAGGCAAAAAGAATCGGCGAAGAGAGCGACCGGATATTCGGCATGAACAACGACGGTTTGTTCAACCTCGATCTCGACCTTGTCGGCTTGGGCTGGCTGGAAGAGCAACTCAAGGAAGCGCGGGACGCTACAGAGAAAGAGCGGCAAGGCATCATTGATCGCATTGTCAATTATGAAGACGCAGGAGAAGGCGGATTCTATGACAACGCGGGAGATCCGAAGAATTCGCCGCATCTGACCTACGGATGGCCTTACGGCGACGGGGGATTTTCCCAATACAACCGCCGTTCACAGCGAAACACGGCGTTCACGACAGTCGAGGATCAGGGCGTGACTTTCGAATATGACGGTCTTGATCCTGAAGCGCAGTACCGCGCGCGATTTACGCTTCTGCGCCCCGTCTATCTCCCCCGCTATGCAATGTTCCAGAAGCAGACAACCCAGTCAATTTACGCCAACGATTTTTGCCTGGCAAAAGACCTGGAGCTGCCACCGAGCAAGTGCCGATTCTTCGAGTTCGACATACCGGCGGAAGCCACCCGTTCAGGGAAGTTGAAGATCATGTTCCGGAAGTCGGAAGGTGTCGGAACTGGCGCCGAGCAGGATTTGACCATATGGCGAAACACCGGCGGATGGGGGACGTTGTGCTCAGAGGTATGGTTGATGAAGAAGAGATAATCCCAGGAATGAGATCATCCGGTAAGGACAGACAGCGTAAGGTTACGGAAACTGTTGTCCGGAATACAGGTATCCCGACGGCAGGCAGCGCCAAACTCAACAGAATCGAGCAGCGATACAGACAGCGGCGCGAGTCCGGAAGTCCCGGCTGGACGGACGATTATACTGGGACTGAAGACGAGTTGCGGGATTTCCTGACTCGCAACGGACTGACCGCGGCAGGTAACTTTCTCGAGTTGGGCTGCGGGGCCGGCAACAGAACCATCATTGCCGCCAGAATGGGATTCCACGCATTTGGCATTGATATTTCGAAGGAAGCCGTAGCGTGGGCGAATGCGAAGAACGCGGCAGAGAAAACCCTCGCCGAATTCCAAATCGGCGATATCACAAGCCTTGCCGCATTCCAAGCTGATTTCTTCGACGTTGTATACGATGGCGGGGTTTTGTACATGATCACGAACCAGGATGACCGGCGTAACTGCTTCGCAAATATCGCAAGGATTCTAAAACCGGGAGGTTTTCTTTACGCCACAGCACACCTCGCGAACATCGGATTTCATGAACGTTTTGAGATGGCTCCGGACAGTTGGTATGATCCTGAAGGACGATTCACAACGATCTCCGGCGAACCGGCGTACTACTTTTCGACCGAGGATGAGTTTTGTTCGGAGATTGGGAAGGCTGGCCTGATTTTTGTCCGAATAAAGAGTTACGCAGAAGTCCATGCCGACCGCCCTTTTCATGCAGGAGAAGTATTGGCGGATGCGCGCCGTCCCATATGAAATACGGCGTGATATTCGCTTATTAGTGGAATTATCATATACTTCCAGGAGGAAATGCCATGGCTAAATACGAGGAACGCGAACTGACCAGCCCGGTAAGCCTCTGCGCCCCGGATGGGGGTCTGAATCCGGACGCTGTCGGCTGGTCGCGTCAGCCCCTGCATGACTGCAACCTCAATGGCGCATGGCTGCGCAAGAAACGCTGGAACTACTGGTGCGTTACGTCCGAGCGTTTTCTGTTCTCCGCCACGCTGGCCGATGTTGACTACATCGGGCTGTCATTCGCCTACTTTCTCGACTTTGACACCGGCGAACTCGTCGAGGGCGGCATCGTGACTCCGCTGGGCATGAACTGCCGCCTTCCCGACAAGGTTGAGGCGGACATTGCCATACGCCGCCGCCGATGGAACTTCACCGTAAAATACCAGCCCGGGGGAATGCGCTTTGCCTTCAATTGTCCGTCCATCAAAGGCAAGGCCGTCAGCGCCGATCTATCCTTTGAGCGCCCGGTGTCGCTTGAATCCCTCAATGTCGTCATCCCGTGGAGCGCTCGGCAATTCCAGTTCACCTCCAAGCAGAACAGCATACCGGCAACCGGTTGCGTCAGAATCGGCGGTAAGACATACAATGCCGATCCGTCATGCTCATTTGCGTGTCTCGACTTCGGGCGCGGCATCTGGCCCTACTTCACTACATGGAACTGGGCGTCGGCATCCGGATACCAGGGGAAAGACCTCATCGGACTCAACCTCGGCGCGAAGTGGACCGACGGAACCGGCTACAATGAGAATGGAATGTGGCTGAACGGTCGCCTGCACAAGCTGAGCGAAGACCTTGATTTCGCCTACGACAGGAGCGATTTCAAGAAACCCTGGCGCATCCGGACGCAGGCTACCGACCGGCTCGACCTCGTTTTCACGCCCTTCTTCGAGCACCTGTCCGGCATGAACCTGCTTGTCCTTGCCAGCGAGGGACACCAGTGCTTTGGTTATTTCTCCGGCAAATTGCGATTTGACGACGCGGCGGTAAATGTGGATCGCCTTCTGGGGTGGGCCGAGGAGCACAGGGCGCGCTGGTGATGAGCATTGAGGCGAAAGCGCTTTCCCGGCGGGAGCTTTTCGGAACGATCGGTTCCGGAATCGCAGCCGCCTGTCTCCCTGGCGAGCTTCGAGCGGAAAGGATCACGAAATTGGCCAAACCAAACGTTGTCCTGATTCTGGTTGACGACTTGGGTTACGGCGACCTTGCCTGCTATGGCGCCAAGGACATGCGCACGCCGGTGATTGACCGTCTTGCGGTAAGCGGCGCGCGTTTCGAGAACTTTTACGCAAACTGTCCAGTCTGCTCCCCCACGCGGGCATCCGTGATGACCGGGCGATATCCCGACGCCGTCGGCGTACCTGGAGTTATCAGAACGCATCGTGAGAACAGTTGGGGATGTCTCAGCCCTGAGGCTGTGCTTCTGCCTTCCGTTCTTCGGAAAGCCGGATATCACTCGGCACTTGTCGGGAAATGGCACCTCGGGCTGGAATCGCCCGATCTACCGAACGAGCGCGGATTCGATCATTTCCACGGTTTCCTGGGCGACATGATGGACGATTATTTCAATCACAGGCGTCACGGCATTAATTACATGCGCCTTGAGGACAGGGAGATTGATCCGGAAGGTCATGCCACGGAGTTATTCACACAATGGGCCAGCGACTACATCCGGGAAAGAGCCGGGAAAGACCAGCCGTTCTTCCTTTATCTCTGCTACAACGCCCCGCACGCGCCTATACAACCTCCTGAAAAATGGTTGAAGAAGGTGACGGAGCGAGAGAAAGGCATTGACCCGAAACGCGCGAAAATCGTCGCGCTGATCGAGCACATGGACGACTGCATCGGGAAGGTTATCGAGCAGGTGAAAGCGTCCGGAATTGAAGGCGAAACGCTGGTCTTCTTCGTATCCGACAACGGCGGCGACCTGAACGCCGGGGCGACATGCGGGGAGCTGCGCAGCGGCAAGGAAGCAATGTTCGAAGGCGGCATCAAGGTCCCCATGTGCGCCGTCTGGCCGGGACGGATTCCAGCAGGGACGACTTCCGAGCGGATCGCCATGACTATGGACATCTTCCCCACAATCTGTGAAGTTTGCGGAGCAAGTTTCACGCATGAGATCGAGGGACGCAGCATCCTGCCCGCTCTCATGGGAAAGGCGCAGGATGAGGAGGATCGCTTCCTGTTCTGGGTGCGGCGCGAGGGCGGCCCGCGCTACGGCGGACGGGATTACTACGCCGCGCGCAAGGGAGACTGGAAGCTCTTGCAGAATAGCCCATTCGAACCGCTAAGGCTCTACAATCTGAAGGAAGACCCGCGCGAGGAGCGCCCGCTTGACGACAACCATGAGATGCGCCGCGTCCTGTTCCAGGCGCTTCAGGACCACGTGAGCGACCTGGGAACCGTGTCATGGCAACGAAAGCGTTAAGGCGCACTGGAGGCCAAATGAGGATATTCGGACTAATCTGCGCATGCGCCGCGCTGATGGCGGTGTCATCGCAAATTGTCATGGGGGAAGACGCATATGATATCCCTTATGACGTATTTGAAGACTCCTGCCTTTTCCCATGCGGCCCGTCGCGCGGGCTTCCGCGCGAGTCATTCGGGCTGCTGCTGGACTCGCAGAACTGGAGCCGCATCGCCCAAGAGGACGGAGACCATAAGGCAATCATGTGGACAGGCGACACATCGGCTGAGGGCTTCCGCTACACGGAAGACAATAATTCGGCAGACTGGCCGGAGTTCAAGGGAGAACGCGGCGGCGCGCATGTGGGCATCATGTTCTCACATCGGACTGACAAGCTGCCGGTCTTCGGATTCGCGCGTGTCGGAGCCAGGATGGGCGGGATGCGTTCCGATGCTCTCGCCCGCGACCATGCGGCAAAGTTCATGACGGCAGGACTTGACGTTGAAGGAGATTACAAACTGTCATGGGCATTGGGCGGCTACGATGCCGGTCTTGCCGCGACAGTTATACAGGAATCCGACAACGTTCCGATTTCATTTGATGCCGGTGTCGCCTTGTTCGGCTATTATGGCGGAATATCCGCCGACGCGGATTACACCGAGTACGATACAGCTGGCGTCCGCCGAATTATTTCACAACGAACCGAGTCGGAAACCCGCGCATTCATCGCAAGCGGGCTAGGCCCGTTCATCGGGATGAGAAGGGATATTGGAATACTGCGGTTCGGCGCGAACGCGGGATATGCTTTCGTTTCACAAAGGTTACGAAGCAGGTTTTACAGGCATACCCGTTCTGAATCTTATCAGGAAGTCGTAACCCAGCCGTACGCCGGCGTCTTTCTTGATGATCGCTTCTACCTCGTATTGTCAGCGGCGCGGGTGGATGTCCTTGCCGACGAGGGAGCGCACAGCCCGGACAAGGACTATTATGTCCCCGGCATCAAACTGACTTATTCATTCTCCCCCCGTTTCCAGGCATTTCTAGGATACGAAACAGTAATCGGGTATGAGGACTACCAGTCACATGCGATTCAGGCCGGTATGGGAATCTATTTCTGATGCAACGGCAAGGCGCTTTATCCCGAAAATCGAGGTGGTATGACAGATAAGCGCTCAGTTACACGTCGCGAACCTGTAATCCGCTCATTCCGCCATGATTAACCTGGGCATGAAATTCACGAAATCCGCCGACACAAGGCTATACGTCACTCCTTCAATCTTCCCGTTGAAACCATTCCTGCAATCATCTCCATGAAGGTGCCCATACGCGCAATGAACCGCGTCGCATTTCTCACAGATCGTTGAAATACAAGTCATCTGTTCCGGCGATGGCGGAAAGTGCATAATGATCATCGCCGCGCGAAACTCAAGTTGCTTCAACGCATCAAGCGAGGTCTTCAGTCTCAAATCTTCGTGCCTTAGATGCTTTCCGTCCTTTGCTTCATCAAAATCATCTGATGCGCGGCAAAGCCATCCCCTGGTTCCCGCAAAACCTATGCCTCCGATGACGGCGGCGGAATTGTAAATATAACTCACTGAATCGGGCAATATTCGATCAACCTTGCTTTTACTCTCGCACCAGTAATCATGATTCCCTTTTATGAGGACCTTGCGTCCGGGCAGATCGCCGATGAATCTCAAATCTGGTTCGGCTTCCGGCGGGCGCATCGCCCAGCTCACGTCGCCCGCAATCGCAACAATGTCATCCGCTCCGACGACATCGCGCCAATTCCGGGCGATTTTGAGGTGATGGTCCTGCCATTCCGGGCCGAAGACGTCCATCGGCTTCGTCCCGCCCAAGCTCAGATGCAGATCGCCTATTGCAAATACTTTCATAATGTAGTGTGGGTTCTCAGAACCCGCGCTGTCGCTTTGCACCCACGCGATGTAACAGTAGGCGCTTCAAATCCTGGTCGGTGGGTCATCGCTCGCTTACGCTTCGCTAACGACCCCTACATGATTCACCCTAACTGGTTCATGGGTATGCGCTTTGCGCTCACGCAGGACATGACTTGGATTCCGCTCCCGCGCGAAAAAGGCGCCGCGCCGCCTGAAAGCTATCTGCGATGCTTCTCGTCAGCCGCCTTTAGATGCCGCCTGATGACCTCCAAAAGGCGTTCCGCCACGGTTTCCATGGGGCCGGGCAACTCACATCCCGCAGCCTCGGAGTGCCCTCCCCCGCCGAACTCGGACGCTATCTGGTTCACGTTGACGTAGCCTTTTGAGCGTAGGCTTGCCTTAACTGTGTCCTCCCGGTCGGCGTCTCGGATCATCATGGCAACCTCCACGCCGTCAATGCCGGCGGGAATGTCCACGAAGATCTGCGTGTCAATCGGACGCGTCCCGGTCTCCCGGAACATTTCCCGCGTTATCTCCATCACTGCGACGCGGCCTTCCTCGTAAAGCCGTAACGTGCTGAGCGCAAGCGCGCGAAGCTTTATCAACGGAAGCGTATTGGACTTGTAGATTCGCGCCCCAATGATCTCCGGCCTTGCCCCGGCGTCAACAAGCTCCGCCGCAGCGCGCAGCGCTGATGACGTTGTGTTGAAGTAAAGGAATCGCCCGGTGTCGGTAAGTATGGCCGTATAGAGCGCCTCTGCAATCTCCGGCGTGATGGCGCAGCCAGCCCATTTGAGCATCTGATGAATGATCTCGCCGGTTGAGCTTGCCGTCGGTCGAATCAGGTTCACGTCCCCATACGCTGAATTTGACGGATGATGGTCAATATTCACGATCCGGCAACCTTCGGTCAGTCTCGCAACATCCCCAAGTCTGTCCTTCGTAGCCGTGTCGAGACTGACGACAAGATCCCACTGAGTCGTGTCTGCCGCGCCGGGTTTGCGGACTTGTTCTATTCCCGGCAGGGATGCATAGACATAGGGGATGTCCGAATCAATCAGAATGTCCGCGTTGCGTCCTTCCTTCAATGCGAACCATACGGCCATAACAGAACCGAGAGAATCGCCGTCGGCCCTGATGTGGGACGTGATTAGAATGCTTGACGCCGTAGTCATCTCGCGCCATGCGGTATCAAAGTCTGTAAGATCGCCTGTTTGTTTGCAAATGTCGGTATTTTCCTGCATTGTGAGAGATTATCCAGTTGATTGCGATGTAGAAAGTCTGATCGGCACATCCCGGACATGGTGAAAAATCCACGGGATTATAGCCGCGCGATCACTTCCGTCAAAACGGCATTGAACGGGATCTCAAAGCATGGCTTTTCAATAATGATATGATTTTGCGGCGGATGGTTGTTCAATTCCCATTGTCATGTGAGTTATAATGCGATTGTGGACAGGCTGAACGCTGCGGGTCGTTCGGCGTCGTATCGTCTCTGACGAAGGGGAATGTAATGCCTCACAAGCCGGAAGGAATGCAAAAGGCGTTCACGATAATCGAACTGCTGGTGGTGATCGCCATTATCTCGACGCTGGCCGGAATGTTGATGCCGGCGCTCAGTTCCGCCCGCGAGCAGGCACGCCAGGCAGATTGTCTGGGCAACCAGCGCCAATTCGGGCTGGCTTTCCAGATGTATTCCATGGAATACAATGGGCTTCTCCCATACTGCGGAGCGACTGAGCGTTATCAGAGAATCAGGCGCGACCGGGACGGCACGCAATACCCCGAACTGGATCCGCTGGACAATGACTATTTCTTCGATCCAAAGAAGCAGAAACTCCAGTCTGATGCCAACTATGATCCCAACTGGGATCCTTATGACAGCAAATCCGGCTGGGTCCGCCCATTTGCCGAGGACGAAACGCCCCTCGTCACCAAGGACACGGATATCCGCCGCGGCGCTCTCTTTTCCTACATTGCCGGCCATCATGTTGATTTTAAATCAAACAGCGGCGACGTGCGCATTTTCCAGTGCAAATCCGACTTCGGCGAGCTTGGCCTGTGCGCCCTCAGCTACGGCATGAACGTCAACATGAGCGAGCGCAAGATAGATGGTCCCAAGCACCCGACACAGACGCCCCTCCTGATTCACAGAGCGCACAGCGCGGTGACATTCCCCAGCCCGCAGGACGCGCTACCCAACCTGGACGGAGCATTTTACAATAACGGTTCTTACTATTCCGACCCCGTCAACGCCAGCATGTACAGTTGGCCTACAAATGTCCACAACGGCAACTCGACGGCGCTCTACTGCGACGGACATTGCGAACTTTTCCGAACAATGACGTTCTCGTCCGATTCCCTGCACATGCAATGACGCGGCGCCCCCGCGACTGAAAATATCACATGGCAAAGGCAAGGACAGTCTATGTCTGCCGCGAGTGCGGCGCTGAAAGCCCGCGCTGGACCGGTCGCTGCAACTCATGCCAGGAGTGGGACACACTCGAAGAGAAGACTGTATCCAAGACCGCCCCATCAGGCTGGGGGGCAAGAAACCAGGCGCCCACAGCCCGCCGTCCGATTTCCCTCTCACTGGATGAAGTCGAGGGGGCAGACACGGCGCGAATCCCCACCGGCATTGAGGAACTTGATCGCGCGCTGGGCGGAGGCTGTGTGCGTGGCGGAACAATCCTCATCGGCGGCGATCCCGGCATAGGCAAGTCCACGCTCCTGCTTCAGATGTGCCAGACGGCCGGGGACGCTGGTTTGAAGACACTATATGCCAGCGGCGAGGAATCTCCCGCGCAGATCAAACTCCGCGCAAAGCGTCTCGGCGTGGCGACTCAGAATCTTCGCCTCCTGGCTGAAACGGACGTGGAGCTTATCGCCGCGTCCATCGCGGGCGAAGGCGCGGAACTCACCGTTGTGGACTCCATACAGACCGTTTTCCGCCCGGACGTCGAGTCACCGCCGGGCAGCGTAAGCCAGTTGCGCGAATGCGCCGGCAGGCTCATCAACGTCGCCAAATCCTCCGGCTCCACGCTCTTCCTTGTCGGCCACGTCACAAAACAGGGCGCAATCGCAGGGCCGAAGATGCTAGAACACATGGTTGACACAGTCCTCTATTTCGAGGGCGAGCAGTTCCACTCCCTTCGCGTCCTGCGAACCCGGAAGAACCGCTTCGGCTCCACGGACGAGGTGGGCGTCTTTGAAATGACGGAGAAGGGCCTTATGCCCATCGCCAACCCGTCCGAGGTTTTTCTTTCATATCACGATGAAACACGCTCGGGATCGGTAGTCCTGCCGACTATCGAGGGGTCACGCGCGATACTGGTCGAGGTACAGGCATTGCTGAGCCGCGGCGCATATGGGATGCCGGAGCGCAAGGTCAGCGGCATGGATTACAATCGCGTGTGTATGCTGCTGGCAGTGCTTCAGCGCAAGACCGGATCGGATATCGCCGGCATGGACATATTCGTGAACGTCGCCGGCGGCGTGCGCATCCGGGAACCGGCGTCGGACGCCGCTGCGTGCCTGGCAATGGTCTCAAGTCTCAGGGAACGTCCCCTTAAGAAGATGACCATCGCGTTCGGGGAGGTAGGGCTTGCCGGGGAACTGCGAGGGGTGAACCGCCCTGCCCTTCGCCTCCGCGAGGCCGAGAAGATGGGCTTCAAGCGCGCAATCATCCCGACCGGCGCGGCACGGGGCCTTCCGCAATTTAAGAATCTAGAGATCATTCCCGTCTCGACCCTCGCGGACGCCATAACAGAAGCGTTCTGAGAAGGAGCCGCCAATGTCGCTTGACCAGTTGACGCCCGAAGACCGCAAGAACATCGCCGAGGCCATCGCGTCGGGAAAGAAGATCGAAGCGATCAAGATATACCGTAACGCAACCGGGCAGGGGTTGAAGGAATCCAAGGACTTCATTGACGCGCTTATCGAGAAGCTGGTTGCGGAAGACCCCGTGAAATATGCGGACGCAAAGGGCAAGATCGGCTGTGCCGTAACTGCTGCCGCTTGTTGCGTCGCACTGACGATTGCCGCCGGAATACTCCTGTCCGCGCTATGACCGAAATCGTTGCGGGTAGGTTGTGCGACTCGTCGTCTCGCTTCGAGACGATCAAGTTGCACACGCGCCACGAGTCACGGCCTTCCCGCGTGTGCAAAACCTCAGACCTTCGGTCTTTCGGTTTCGCACACCCTACGCGCGACCAGCATTGCAGTTGACCACCTGCGCTCGCAACCTTATGATGAAATATGCTGAAATCGCGTTTTTGCGCCTGCGCCGGAGGACTCACTGATGAAGATCGCCTGCATAGTCGGTGCGCGCCCCAACTTCATGAAGGTTGCGCCCATACTTGAAGCGATGAAGGCGGCCCCCGCCATCAAGCCGCTTCTCATACATACCGGGCAACACTACAGCCCGGAAATGTCGCGCATATTTTTCGACGTGCTGAACATTCCCAAGCCCGACATCAACCTGGAGGTCGGCGGCGCAAGCCGCGCCCAGCAGACAGCGGCCATCATCTCAAAACTCGAAACGGTCTTCACGGAGAACAAGGTTGACCGCGTCATGGTCGTCGGCGACGTCACAAGCACCATGGCCGCAGCAGTCTGCGCCAACGCGATTGATGTTCCCGTTGACCACGTAGAGGCCGGCCTGCGCAGCTTCGATATCTCCATGCCGGAGGAGCACAACCGCCGCGTGACCGATACCCTGTCCAGCATTCTGTTCTGCAGCGAGCCGTCCGGGATCAAGAATCTCAAACGCGAAGGGCGCACCGGCGACTGTGTAAAATTGGTCGGAAACGTGATGATTGATACCCAGGACCGATTTCTCGCAAGGGCTGCCGAGTTGCAGGCATGGCGGGAACTCGGCCTCCCGAAGGGGCAATACGGCGTCCTTACCGCGCACAGACCGTCAAACGTTGACACACAGGACGCCCTCAATACTCTCGTCGGCATCCTCGAAGAAATCTCGCAACGCCTGCCCCTCGTTTTCCCTGTGCATCCGAGAACCCGGAAAAGACTCGAGGATTTTGGGCTGCTGAATCGCATGGAGAAGGCAATCAAATTGACGCAACCGATTGATTACCTTGCATTTATGGACCTGGTTGCGAATTCGAAGATCGTCCTTACGGATTCCGGCGGTCTTCAGGAAGAGACGACCTCATTGGGCATCCCCTGCCTTACGCTCAGGGAGAACACCGAGCGTCCGATAACCGTCACAGAGGGGACCAGCACGCTCGTGGGTTTGGACAGGAAAAGCATTGTTGATTTGACCGACCAGGTAATGGCCGGGACCTACAAGAAGGGATCGCGTCCAAAACTCTGGGACGGGCATGCCGCCGAACGAATCGTAGGCATTCTCGCCCAGTTGGCATAGCTGCAATCGAGGGAGAATAGATGCGCGAAACCATGAAACAGGGCGCAAGGCCGGCGCTGGCGGCGGGCGTCATCGTCCTAGTCTGCGCGGCAATCGTCCGGGCGGAAGGTGGCGGCGAGGTCCGGACCGTCGTTTCCGAGTTCGCCAAGATCGTCAAAGGCCCCGGCGCGTTCTATGACACTGTCGGCGTGGTTCAAAAAGGCTCCCCCATCGAAACCGCAGGAACCGACGAGACCGGACGATGGGTGAAGGTCACCTCCTACCCGAAAAGCAAGGGTCAACCCGATGCCGGCGGCAATCAGGAAAAGCCGGAATCGGCAAAGCCGACCGACGCCCCCGGCGATACCACCGCGACCGAACCGGCCGGTGATGCAGAAGACGCCGAAGATTCAGAAACGGAACCTGCCGATTCGAAGGAACAATCCCAGTGGATCTCAATCAGGTCGCTGTCGGAATCAAAATCCAACATTGATTCAGAAGAGCTACAGGTAGCCCAGACGGATTTCCAGCTTGACGAGTCCTTTACGGCTTACGCAATCAGGGGTTACGATTCAAACGTCGCCGACTTCATGAGCGCGGAGAACGTCCCGAGCGAGTCAATCGAGTTCCTGCTCGCCCCGAAATTCACCGCCCGGCAGTATCTCCGGTTCAAGGCCGAAACCATGAAGGGACGCGATCTGCCTGTCGTATGGCACATATCCGAAACGCCGGTCCCGCTTGACGACATGACGGCTGAGAGCATGGGGGCGATTGTGGCCAGGAAGCTGGCTGAAGACCTGCGTCGTCCTTACGTAAAGGATCCCGCGCTACTGGCTTACGTCAACATGCTGGCGCAGTGGCTGGTTGAGCAAACCCCGCGTTACGACATGAAAATCCGCGTCATAGTCGTCGAGGATGAAACGCCGAATTCCTTCGCCACCCCCGGCGGATTCATTGTTATCACCACCGGCATTCTCGACTTCTGCCGCAACGAGGCGGAACTGGCCAACGTGCTCGCGCATGAGCTTGTCCATATCTGGCGTCAGCATGGCCTGCTGGAGCGGGAGGCAATCCGCAAGCGTCTGAAAATGGATATCGTGGGGTTGGAGGCGGAGCTTGACGCGGAACTGGAGAAACTTGGGCGCGAACCAGCCTGGAAAAAGGCGCAGTTCAAGGAATTGAACGCGCTGGCCTACGAGTTCCTCAGCAAGACGCTGTTGTCCAAGCGCCGCATTCAGGACGAGGACCAGGCGGACACCTACGGGCTGATCTTCGCCTACAAGGCAGGCTACGATCCCGCCGCCGCCCGCGACATGATGGCGCGCTTGGCGGAAAAACAGGGCAGCTTCGTCAAGGAAGTCTTTCTCAACCACGCCACCCCGGAACAGCGGATCGAACAGGTGGACTGGACAATTAAGAAACTGGAGCTGAACCAGAACAAGGGCGCGCTGCTGGAGGAACGCTACAAAGCGCGGACCGGGCGAAAAGGATAGTCTATTGGCCAGCGTCCCAGTGTATCACAGGCAGTCTTTTGGCGAAGGATTGAACCATGAAAGATTTCTGCCTCCTCTGCGCTTTGCTTGCCGTCCCGTTCTCCGCAACTGCCATTGCCGCCGAACTCAGGGCCGGCGTTGCGCGAATTGAAATCACCCCCCCGCTTGAGATGAACGCGACACTCGGCGGTTACGGCGCGAGGATGAACAAGCCAGCGACGGGCGTCCACGACCGCGTCTGGGCCAAGTGCCTCGTCGTCTCCGACGGCAAATCCCGATACGCCATCGTGACCGCCGACATTCTGGGCTTCCCGCCCAACTTCGAATCCGCCGTCGTGGAGAAACTCGCCGACGAAGGCTGGACCGCCGACCGCGTCATGCTCTTGCCCAGCCACTCGCACACGAGCATCGAAATGATGGCCCTCAACACGCGAAATACGCTCGGCATCCCCCAGCTCGGTGTGTTCCATAAGGAACTCTATGACCTGACAGTCGCCAACTTCGCAAAGGTCATCCGGGACGCCGCCCGCGAACTCGCGCCAGTCACAATCGGCACAAGCCGCCTGGAATTGACCGGGTGGAACAGGAACCGTCGCGGCAATGCCTTCGCAGACCCCGACCTGACCGTCACGCGCGTTGACGCCGCCGGCAAGCCCCTGGCCGTCCTCGTGAACTGGACCGCGCACGCCACGTTCATGGACGACGGCGACATGATGTTCTCCGGCGACTGGCCGGGGCACATGCAGCGCACGGTGGAAGCCATGATCGGCCAGGGCGCCACAGTCATGTTCTACAACGGAGCCGAGGGCGACCAGTCCCCCACCCCGCGCGCGAATTCCGGCGGGCGCTGGGAAGCCGCCGAACGCTACGGGCGCGAAATCGGCCTCATAGTCCATGACCAGTGGCTGAAAACGAAACCCGAAGACAATGTCGCCTTTGCCGTTGATTCACGGGAAATCAAACTGCCTGAGCGGACATGGCACAAGGATTTCATGCAGACGGGCGGATCCGAATACGGAATGACCGAGGAAGGCGTCAGCCAACTCATCGAACTCCTGATCCCGAAAGCGAGCCACTTAAGCTATGTTAGGCTCGGCAGCCTGATCATAGTCGGCATCCCCGGCGAAATGGCGGGCGCTCTCGGCAAACGGATCAAGACCGAAGTTGCCGCAAAGACCGGCGCTCAGAACGTCGTCATCGGCGGGTTGGCGGACGAATGGGTGAGCTACATCATCTCCGCAGAGGAATATCGCAAGGGCGGATACGAGGCCAGCGTGAGCTTCTACGGCGAGACGCTGGGCGAGACAATGGTCAAGGTCGCAATCGAGAACTCGGATAAGATGAAGCCGTAATCAATGTGAGGTAATTCGTACCGGCAACCACAGGTTGGCGTTTGAAGCCGCGAGGTCAATGTCCGCCTACAACTTCCACTTGCCCGCCTCAGCCAGCAATCTCTCAACCTTCCCCGCCGCCTCGAACATTGTTTTCTCTCCCATGTGCGCGGCGGCTATGTGAAGGCCGATCGGCAATCCGGAAGACGTACGTCCGCATGGAAGGCTGATGGCTGGGATGCCGGCAAGGTTGGCCGTGACCGTATATATGTCGCAGAGATACATCGCCAATGGATTTTCCGTCTTGTCGCCGATTTTAAAGGCGGGTGTCGGCGTCGTCGGATGGATGACAACGTCGCACTTTGCAAAGGCGGCCTCATAGTCGAGCGAGATCAGCTTTCTGACCTTCGCGGCCTTCATATAATATGCGTCATAATAGCCAGAACTGAGCGCATACGTGCCGAGCATGATGCGGCGCTTGACCTCCGGGCCGAAGCCCTCGCTGCGACTGCGGCAATACATTTCAACAATATTGTCCACGCCCTCCGCGCGATAGCCGTAATGGCAGCCGTCGTAACGCGCGAGGTTCGAGCTTGCCTCAGCGCAGGCGCATATATAGTAGACGGCTATAGAGTACCCGGCGTTCGGCAGGCTGACCTCGACGACTTTACACCCCGCCTTTTCAAGAAGACCGACAGCATCCTTCACGCTCTTCCCCACTTCGGGGTCCAGACCTTCGCCGAAGAATTCTCTGGGTAGACCGACGGTCAGGTTTCTGTCGTTTCCGGCGCATTCCATGAAGTCAGGAACATCCGCGTTGATGCTGGTTGAATCCTTCGGGTCGTGTCCCGATATTACCTGCATGAGCAACGCCGCGTCGCTCACGTCCTTTGTAAGCGGGCCGATCTGGTCCAGCGACGATCCGAATGCAATGAGGCCAAAACGAGAGACTCGTCCATACGTAGGTTTTACTCCCACGATGCCGCAGAGCGCGGCGGGTTGCCTGACTGATCCCCCAGTATCCGAGCCAAGCGCCATGACGGCTTCATGCGCCGCCACTGCCGCTGCTGAACCGCCGCTGCTGCCGCCGGGCACTCGCTCCGGGTCGTGCGGATTGCGCGTAAGCTTCATGCCGGAGTTTTCCGTGCTTGAACCCATCGCGAACTCGTCCATGTTCGTCTTGCCGATTACTATTCCGCCGGCCTCGGCAATCCTCTGCGCAACGGTCGCGTCATAAGGAGGGATAAAATTTCCGAGAATTTTCGACGCGCAGGTCGTGCTTATGCCTTTTGTGCAGATGTTGTCCTTTATTGCAATGGGCAGACCGCCAAGGATGCCGATGTCTTCCCCGCGCGCATTCTTCTTGTCCGTCGCATCGGCGCGGGCCAGAAGCTCAGCCCTGTCCAGCGCGCGCAAATACGCCTGAACCACAGGTTCGCGTTTCTCAATCGTATCAAGAACGGAAGTCATCACTTCCCGGCAGGAAACCTGGCCGGTCTGGATCATCCGTTTCAGTTCGCAAGCCGTTTTTTGTGCAAGCTCCACTTTTACTGTTTCCTCCGACGGCGCATCATCACGTCCACGGACATACGCGCCGACAAGCCCATCGGCGCAGTTAGACATGGTAGCCGTTTTCACCCGATCGAATCAATCAAAACAAGACTATCGGGGTTCCATGATGTGGAAGTCAATGAAGACATGCGCGGGAGCGATTGCGAGCCGGCGACGGAAATGTTCTGCATGTCATTTCAAACTGCAAAGAAACATTGACTGGAATACCCCCGGAAGACTAAATTACATGCAGCGTTAAGAGTGGGGACATGCATCATCGGTTTTTCTTTCCAGTAGGAGCGATTTCATGTACCGATGGAAACTACGGTCTTTTCTTTTTTTCGTTGTTGCTGCGTTGTCGACTCTTGCAAGTTCTCTTTTCGCGCAGTTGAGTTTCGACACGTCGGAATTGGAGAAAGGTCCAGACCTTTCGAATTACACAATATATTTCATTCTTCAGTCCCATATTGACGTCGCGTGGAGATGGCGGTGGTGGGAGACGCAGGATGTTGTACGGTACACTTTCTCTCAGAACATCATTCGTTGCGAGAGAACTCCGACTTTGAGATACAGCCAGAGCCAGGCGGCGCTGTATCAATATTTGGAGCAAGCTGAACCGGAGTTCTTCGCGCGCCTTCAGAAGTTGGTAAAGGACGGTCGTTGGGACATCGTCGGCGGAGCATGGGTGGAGAACGATCTGAATCTCTCCGGTGGCGAGGCCACCGTGCGCCAACTGTTACACGGGCAGCATTACTACCGCGACAAATTCGGCAAGGAGGCGCTGGTAGCATGGGCGCCGGACACCTTCGGACACCCATGGACCATGCCCCAGATATACTCAAAAGCTCATCTGAAGTATCACGCATTCTCCCGCTGTGGGAAGAATAAACTGGTCTTCGACTGGCAGGGTCCTGATGGCTCAAAAATCCATTCTTATGACGTGGGTGTGCTATTGAGCTTTCTCGACATGGCAAAGGACATCAAGGATGTCGCGTCAGGCAAGGAAAAGTTCAAGGAGACCTTTGAAAAAATGGGACTGGACTGCCTCGCAGTCGGATTCGGCGAGGGAGACCACGGCGGCGGCCCCAGCGACGATGAGATGATGTATATAAACATGGCCGGCATGCCGATGCTAAAGAAGGCGAAATTGCCCAAGCCGGTTCTCAGCCGCGCTGATGAAGCCATGCAGAAGATGGTTGAAGCCACAAAAGACATACCGGTAATTGATGACGAGTTGAATTATGTCTTCCGGGGTTGTTTCAGCTCCCAGGCCGAAGTGAAACGACGCAACCGGATGAGTGAGCAACTTCTCGATATCGCCGAGCGCCTCTCCGCTCTCTCTTCAATCGCATACGGCGCTGCCTTCCCGACTGACGAACTCAAGTCGGCATGGGAAAAGACAATGTTCAATCAGTTCCATGACATTCTGCCTGGAACATGCGTCAACAAAGTCTACCCCGATGTTCACAAACTTTACTCTGAAGTTGAGGAGACTGCGGATTCCGCGATTATCAAAGCCTTCAAACCTGTCGCAGAAGGCCGTCAGTTGCCGATGGCACAGTCTCTCATGGTTGTTTTCAATCCCTGCCCATGGACTCGTGATGCGGCGGTTGAAGCGGTAATTGACTTTAAGGGAAAGAACAAGCCGACTGGCGTGACTCTTGAGCCTGTGGGCGGTCCGGACACGGAATCCATCAAGGGCCAGTTCCTGAACACAATGAGCGTCTACAAGTCGCTTAATCGCCGTCGCTGCATTTTTGCCGTGAAAAACCTTCCCCCGATGGGCATCCGCTTCTACAGGATCAACGGCTTGGTCGGAGAGAAGACATCCCTCAGCGGCGGCCAGCTCAGGGTTCCGCCTCATGAGATCATAAATAAATCCTACCGCGAAAAGAACACTCTCTGGGAGGTTCCGGCCCCACAGAAGACCTCAGAAGGCGCAACCTTGAAGGCCACAGAGAATAGCCTTGAGAACGCCTACTACACCGTCACGGTTAATCCCCAGACAGGTGGGATCTCAAGCATTCTGGACAAAAAGAATAACAGGGAGCTTGTCCTGAAAGGCGAAGAAGTCAACGTCATAAAGGTATATCCTGATGATGACAGCGGATACAGCGCATGGGAGATTAAGGCTGGCGAAGGCAAGCCCCTCGGCAAACCGGCCTACGTCAAGATGGTTGAAAATGGCCCGGTCAGAGCCACAATACAAGTCGGTTACAACTACGGCCAGTCGCGCATTGAACAGCGGATATCGCTTTACGAGCATCTTGACATCGTCGAGTTCTCGAATCAGACGGAATGGCGCGAGCGGGCAAAGACGCTGAAGGTCCGCTTTCCGGTTGAAGTTGGCGGGACCGCTGCGCAACCTGCGGCGAAAGCCGAACCAAAGCCCGCGCCAACGGCTGATGCCAAGCCTGCCCAGGAAAAGGGCGCCGAGATCACCGTCACCGTCAAGAAGCCGGAAGATACCGCCGCCCCGGCGGCGGCTGGAGATTCCACGGTCCAGTTTGTTCGAGAAATCCCCTACGGCTGGATAAAGTCAGCCAACGACGGCAGTGAAGTGCCAGCCCAGAAATGGGTTGATATCACCGGCCCGAAGGGCGGCGTGAGCATTCTGAACGATTCCCGCTACGGCCATGACGCCAAGGGCAGCGACATTGGCATCACACTGTTGCGAAGCTCGGTTGCGCCGGATCCGGTTGCTGATATGGGAATCCATGCGACTGGATACGCCCTCTGGTCTCACGGCCCGGAATGGAAAGCAAGCGAGTCAGCCCACAGGGGCATTGACTTCAACTCTCCCGCTCTTGCCTATGCTAAAGGGCCTACGCCGATTGGTGTTGCCGTTCCGCCGTTGACCGAACAACCGGAAGTCATCACGTCCCTCCTGTCAGTAGACAAGCCGAACGTGATCGTCTCGGCGTTCAAGAAGGCGCACAAGGGAGACGATTATGTTCTGCGCGTCTACGAATGCGACGGCGCGCCTGAGACCGAAGTCACCCTCAAACTGAACTTCCCCGTCAACTCGGTAGTGGAAGCCGACCTACTCGAGGACAAGACGGCCGACGCGGCATGCGCCAACGGGGAGTTGAAGTTCAAGATCGGAAAGTTTGAAATCAAGACCTTCAAAATGAACGTGACGCCGTCCGCCCCGCCGAAGGCCCAAGCGGCCAAGCCCGCGGACGAGGCTGAGCAGCCAAAGGCGGAAGGCGAGAAATAACCCTCGTTCGCTTGAATCATCCAGGACGGTTAGAGTACAAGTTTTCTCAGCCGGGAAAATTAGTGAATCCCGGCTTGATTTGATAATTCATCGGAGACGGACGCCATTAGAACTTTCCTCTCGCGGATGATATTTCTGCTGACCACCGTCGTGCTTGCATACGGTAGTGCAAGCGCCGCGACCTTGTACAGAACGGATTACGCCAAGTTCTCAGGACACGTTGTGGACAATGAATCCGGCAAACCCGTACCGCGAGCGGCAATCTACATCGCAGAAACAGAATCCGATTTCTTCAAACCTCCGCGTAAATACAAAGATGAAGTGCCGGATTACGACTCCGATGCTTCAAATCGAGTTTTTAGCAGAGAAGCAGCCAACAGATATCTTTTCCTGATGGCGGATGATAACGGCGAATTCACCACTGTATGGCGACATGACGCAATCTACGGAGTCCTTTCGGATAAGCAAGAGTTGAAAACAATAGCTTTTGTTGTAGCGGCACAGGGCTATTCTGAGAGAATATGCTCATATAAGACCACCGTAGAGAACAAGGTATTTGTGACATCGGATGAACCGCACAAGCTTTCAGACAATCCCCTGCCGCCAATTGAAATCGAGAAGGGATCAGTAAGGACGCTTGCTCCTTCACCGATTTTTGCTTCACTGCTGCGCACGAGATATCCTAAGGCTCCCACCGGCGCTGCTCGGGATTTGTATTTGAAGGCCGAGAACGCTTTCGCGAAAAAAAAGTATGAAGAGTCCATCCGATTTTACAAAGAATCTTTGAAAATAACGCCTGATCAGCCATTGGCGTTACTCATGCTCATTGATGCCTATTATGTTTCGGGAGAAATTGAAAAGACCATTGAGATGGGAGAACGATACGTGGAATTGTATCCGGAAATTGGCTTCGCGCATAAAATCATCGCCGACGCCGCCTTCAACAAGGGCGATATGATTTTGAACAAGAAGCACCTTGTCAAAGCAATGCAATTGGACCTCGAATTCAGACACACCTATTTTGATCTTTGCAGGCTTGATGGGCGCTATACGCGAACACCGGAAGGATGGTTGCGTCCGCTCGCTATCTGGAAGTAGCTTGAGAACAGATTTGTACGGTAAAGTTGAGAACGCTTTCAGTTGAGTTGTGTTCAGGAGCAGACAAGTGACGACAAAGACTACACTGGCAATCCATGGCGGCAAACCCGCCGTTTCAAAACAGGCCCCGGAATTGTTCGATTGGCCGATCCTCACAAAAGAGGACGAAAATGCCGTGCTGGAAGTTCTACGAGCGCGCAGCATGTCCAACACGGATGTTACAGAGAAGTTCGAAAAGGAATTCGCCGAATGGGAAGGCACGGAATTCTGTCTAGCCTGTAACAACGGCACGTCGGCCATTCACTGCGCCCTCTACGGCGCGGGCGTACGCCGCGGCGATGAGGTCATCACCCCCACATATACCTTCTGGGCCACTCACACGCAGTTGCTTTCCCTGGGAGCGACGCCCGTCTTCTGCGACATTGACCCGTTCACTCTCTGCCTCGATCCGAAGGACGTGGCCAAGCGTATAACGTCCAAGACAAAGGCCATCATCGTCGTCCATCTGTTCGGCTACCCGGCAGACATGGACGCGATCATTGACATGGTTGATGGAACGGGGATCAAGGTCGTTGAAGATTTCTCCCACGCGCATGGCTCAACCTTCCGCGACAGGAAGGTCGGGAGCATCGGCCACGTCGGCGCGGCGTCAATCATGTCTAGCAAGCCATTCGCCACCGGCGAAGGCGGCGTGTTGACCACCAACGACCGCAATATCTACGAGCAAGCCGTCTGCTTCGGGCACTATGAGCGCATAGCATCATGCGTTCAGGACCCCAATCGTCTGAAATACGCCGGCCTGCCGTGGGGCGGGCACAAGTTCCGCATGCACCAGATGACCAGCGCGATCGCCCGCGCCCAGTTGAAAAAGTTCGATGCGAGACGCGCCGAAGGCGTTTCGGCAAGCGAGCGCTTCTACAACAAACTGCGCGACATACCCGGCGTCAAACCGCATTGGCCCTTCGATGACGAGCGCTGCGCGGTGGGTTCAAGTTATTGCGAGCGGATCATCCTGGGCGATGAGATCATCAGCAAGGTCCCGGCAAAGCGAATCTGCGAAGCGATCAGCGCCGAGGGCAGCCCGACTTCAGCCGGCACATACTACTGCCATCACCTGCACCCGCTGTGGAACGAACTTGACGTCTACGGCGACGGCAAACCGACTTCAATCGCCTTCGCATCACGAGATACACGGCTTGGCCCCGGATCGTTGCCGATTGCCGAAAACATCAATGACAGGTTGATCTCGGCTCCGCGTTTCTCGGTCAACATGCCCAAGATCGTTGACCAGCATGCCGAAGCCTTCCGAAAGGTTTTATCCAACCTGGATCAGATCTGAGTTTTCTGCTTGAATCCGTGAAGACATGCTTCAAACGCGTCCTGAATACTCAGTAAGATAAAAAGAAACCGTTCATCGCAAGGCAAGGAATTGCGCAATGCCTGATAATATTGCAGATCTGCTAGAACGAGTATGTGAAGCAATAACTGTGAACCCGCATGCGCTGTCCGATGGCAGGCGCCGGCAGGCCGCGACGTTCGCCAACCGCGAGGCGGATTACCTGCCCATCTGTTTCGGCGCGCCGGTCCCAGAGCTTTCCGGTTTGCCGGACTTCAACTGGAGCGAACAGTTTCACGATCCCGCGAAAAGTCTCTACACGCAGTTGCGGAGCCAGGCAGGACGCCTCCGCGCGGGTTCCGATTCAATCGCAGGCGTTCGCGCCGACCTCGGCGTCATCTGCGTCCCCAGCGTCTTCGGCATCGGTTATACGGTCCCCGAACAGACGAAACCCTGGACGACTGAAAGAGTCCCCCTTGAAATCCTGAAAGAGTTCAAGGTTCCGGAAGACGTTTCAGCGCTTGGGGTAATGCCTCGGCTGATCGAACACACGCAGCATCATCTAACCATCCTGCGGGAGAGAGGGCTTTCAGATTCCATCCCCGTGCATCACTGTGACCTTCAAGGCGCTTTTGACATAGCCTGCCAGTCGCGCGGGCATGACATCTTCACGGATATGTACGACGATCCCGGCTTCGTTCATCGGCTCATGGAGCAATCGGCAAAGGCGTACATTGTTGTTGGAAAGCTCTGCAAACGTCTGTCTGGAGAGCCGTTGAATTCCGGCAACGCAAGCGGCCTGTGGTCGGAGACCGGCGGGGTCCGAGCTTGCGACGACAGCGGAATTCTGTTGAACGAGGGGATGTTCCGCGAATTCATCCAACCTTACCACGTAAAAACTCTTGAGGCATTCGGCGGTGGGTGGATGCACTACTGCGGCGGAGTCAGGGGCGGCGGACGCCGCGAGGGGATTCATCTCCATGCCGCCTACCTTGAGAATCCCTGGCTGCGGGGGATGAACTTTTCAACCGGCGGCGACATGGCGGCGCAGGTTTCCAAAATCGCAGCTGCGGGGCGATTCGCCTATGTGTCGTTCGAAAGGGGCGGCGAAGAATCGCTGGGCGCATATTTCCGCCGCGTCCTCTCATGCCTGACGCGCCGCAAGGGCCTGATCTTCGAGGCTTTGCTGCGAAAGGACGAATGGCGGCAGGCAAAGGAGGAATGGCATGCCGCGCAGGACGAAATTCTTCCGAAACCAGGCTAGTCATGCGCCATAATGGATGGCTCAGCCTCAAACCCGGGGTACTTGCCGGCATGGAATCCCTGAAGGACTTCATCCAATCGCGCCGCGCCCGGTGGGCTGAATTCATCGCCGCTCTGGAAGAGATTTCTGCCAATGGATACCGAGGGTTTCCGGCTGAACGCATATCGCGGTTCGGACTGCTTTATCGGCGCGTTTGCGCAGACCTGGCCGGAGCGCAAACCTATTTCCCCGGAACGCGCACAACCCGGATGCTTAATCGAATGGTCGTCCGCGCTCATGGATGCTTTTATCGGCTTCGCCCTTCAAGACGCGCGGAATTGACCGCCTTTTTCGGAAACGAATTCCCGGCGGCATTTTCCGCAAATCGCGTCTTCCTTGCCAGATCGGCATGTCTCCTGCTCTTCGGCATCCTGCTGGGCTTCGCGGCAACCCTGAGAAATCCGGAATTCCCGCGCCTTTTCCTTTCGGAAAGCGCCTACTCGAATTTCACTGAAGGCACATGGCGCGAGACTGGTCCTGTAAGTCTCCCCGGTGGCATGTTCTTCGCCGGGCTGGTGACAAACAATGTATCCGTGACATTCCTTGCCTTCGCGGGAGGGCTGCTGCTTGGACTTGGAACCGCCTCGATACTGATACTCAACGGAACGCTGCTCGGAGCTGTGGCCATGTTATCGTTTGAGACCGGCGCCGAGGATTTCTTTCTCCATTGCGTAGTCGCGCACGGCTTTCTTGAACTTTCCGTCATAGTATTGGCCGGGGCTGCCGGGATGAGCATAGGTGACTCGCTCGTTGATCCCGGACCCTATCTCAGAAGAGACTCTCTTCGGCTTAGAAGCCGTGACGCGATCCGGCTCGTGCTTGGAGGAATCCCTTTTCTGGCGATAGCCGCCCTGGTGGAGGCGTTCGTCTCCCCCTCGATGGCAATCCCACTATGGTTCAAGATGCTGCTCGGGATTTCTCTGGCTGTGATGTTCTTTACTTATCCTATTGTGGCCGGGCGAAAGGCCTTGCATGGTTGACGCATGACCACATCCGACTGGATTCTAGCGATTGATCTGGGCACGACGACCATCAAAGCCGCCGCGTTCAGCCCCGACGGCAAAATGCCGGCCGTCGAGCGCAGGGAATATGATTTCGAATCGCCGCATCCCTCATGGGCGCAAATACCCCCGGAGCGAGTCTTGGACGCCGTCTACGAATGCGTCAGGAGAATCGTTTCGCGCATGGCGGGAAGCGCGCCTTTGGCAATCGGATTCTCCTCCCAGGGACACACATTCATCTGCCGCGACCGTGACGGCCGGGCGGTTCATCCCTACATTACATGGCTTGACGGTCGGGCTGCGTCGCAGGCAGAACGCATCCTGGAGAAATTCGGCCGGCGGGAAATATTCGAACGCGCTGGATATGCCGCTTTCGGGGGCTACGTTCCGGCTGCGAAGCTCGTATGGCTCCGGGAGCGGGAACCCGAACTATTCTCCCGCATCGCTTCATTCGCACTGATTGAAGACGACATTATCCAACGTCTCACAGGTTGTGCCGCAACCGATTATGCCCTTGCCGGAACAACCGGAATGTTCGATCTTCGTCGCAAGCGATGGTGGCCGGAAATGCTCGAAGAAATCGGAATTTCGGAATCGGCGCTGCCTGGCCCGCGGCAGGCCGGAGCCATAGCTGGAACACTCCTCCCTGATATCGCCGGGCAATTGAATCTCCCCCCCGGCATTCCAGTGACCGTCGGAACAAACGATCAGATCGCGGGGGCAATCGGAGCCGGAAATGTCCAACCGGGAATCGTGACTGAGACTACGGGAACGGCCATGGCCGCCGTCACCACAATTTCCGAACCGCCGGTTTCGGCGGCTGCCGGAATTCCCTGGTGGGGGCATGCCGTTCCGGATTGCTACTCGGCGTTGGCCTTCTGCTCAAC
This sequence comes from Planctomycetota bacterium, assembly GCA_022711755.1. Classification (GTDB taxonomy): domain Bacteria; phylum Planctomycetota; class Brocadiia; order SM23-32; family JAKLEA01; genus JAKLEA01. The sequence continues at coordinate 121,147 of JAKLEA010000001.1, read as the reverse complement.
GGCAGGAGTGGTTCTGAAGTGGTTCCGGGACGCCGTCTGGCCGGACGCGAGTTACGAGGAAATCATTCGCGCGGCTTCAACAGTTACAGCGGGTTGCGAAGGACTTGTCCTGCTGCCTCACTTTTCCGGAACGGGATGCCCCGATTTCCTGGAAACCGCGCGGGGATGCTTCTGCGGGCTGGAACTCAGGCACGGGCGCGCGCATCTGGCCCGCGCCATTATCGAAGGCGTCTCTTTCGCCTTGAAGGATCTGGTTGAACTGCTGAGCAATAATTGCGGAGCGATTGGTTCCGTTCGTTCACTGGGCGGAGCGGCGCAATCCGACATCTGGCTCCAGATGAAGGCTGACATTCTGAGCATCCCGGTTGAGCGACCGGTCAACCCGGAGGCCGCCCTCGCAGGCGGCATGATTCTGGCCGCAACCGCAATCGGCATTTACCCCGACGTCAGGACTGCGGCGCTGAAAATCTATCACCCCGAACGGATATTCGCACCGTCCCCCATCAACTCCGAGGCATATCACAGGGCATATATGCGGTATAGAAAGGCTTATGAACAGAACTATGGGCGCTGATTCAGATTACTCCTCAGAATACCGGCAATTTTTCGACCTTGCCCGTCTGGATTGACGAGTAGGCTGCGTTAGCCAGTTGCACGACGGCCCTGCCTTCCTCGCCTGTAACCGGGGACTGTCGCCCCTCAAGAACCGCCTCAATAAAAGAATTGATCTCAAGCCCCAGCGGCGTCGCGTCATGAACCTCCGGCGCTGGAATAAAACGGGGCGGTTCACCATATCTGGCGGTCCAGACCCCCGGGCGCTTGGCCCAGATATTCGGGAACTGGATGCTGCCGTCTTCGCAATCAACCTGTCCCCCGTATGCCCCAGTCGCGCTGCTTTGGCTTGCGTGGAATGCTCCGAGCGCCCCGCTGTGGAACTTCGCGGTAAGGTAAAGATGATCGGGATAATCTGCGTCCGTCTGGCGGAACGTTGCGGCGATGGCGTGGACCTCCTCTACAGGTCCGCAGAGCCACAGCATCAGGTCCAGTTCGTGCGTGTTGACCTCCAGCAGGCTCCCGCCGGATTCGTGCCTGCTGTATCGCCAGGGAGAATCCCACTCGGTATCCTTCCAACCACCGCCAAGCCTGCGAAGGCTGACGCTCAACGCCTTGCCGAAGACCTTCTTTTCGACCATGCGTTTGACATGAGCAAAGACGGGATGATGCCTGCCGATATGCCCGATGGTCAGCATTACTTCCTTCCGTCTGCACGCCTCTATCATCCGGTCGCAGTCGCTGACTGTGGTCGCCATCGGTTTTTCGCAAAATACGTGAACGCCTGCCTCCGCAGCGGTCACGACGGGCTCCACGTGTCGTGAAGGCGGTGTTGTCACGAATACTACGTCAAGATTCCCGCCCTGAACCATATCCTGCGCGCCGTTGAATGAGGGAATGTCATACTGTAAGGCCAGGATTTCTGCGCGCTTCGCATCGGTATCACAAACGGCCTGTACCCTGATATCTGCCCGCTGGCGGCACACTCGCGCAACCGCAGTGCCCATCCGGCCGCATCCTATGATTCCCGCCTTCAGCGCAGGCATTTCCCTTCCTTTCCTGTTTTTAACCAACGCCGACCATGGAAAGGATACCATAAGATGCCATAAGTAACAACGTCCCCTACACGGAAGGAGGCTTTACAGCAACGGGGCGTAGTGGTATTGAATAGAATTATGTAGTAGCAAAACGGATTGTTGATTAGACGGCGATGCTGGAAGGAGGTTAAGATGAGTAAGGATGAAACCAGACATCTGCTGGTCATAACTGACATTGCGGCATGGTACGCCTGCAAGGAAAAGGGGCGCAGGGCTTACGTTGTGCGCTTCGAGGGCGGGCTGACATGCCTTGTGCCGGAAGACAAGTTTGAGGAGTTCAAGAAGGAACACTCCGGCAGACGAGATCGTTTTGAGATACTCCTTACCCCCGACAGCACGGAACACGACGCGGCAAAGATTCGCAGCAGCGTGGACGTGCCGCAGGAGAAAGCCAACAAGGTCTACCTTGACGCACTTGACCAGATGCTCGATTCATGAGGACGCTTCACCTGATGAGTAAAAACCGGCTTGATATAACTATATGAGCTGCAAAATACTGATTTAAAAATCCGTCTGGTGTCGTCTAATATTCAAAACGCATTGTCAATCGTCGAACAGTTGAGCATCACATGTCAATGCCTTACTGATAACACCTGACTCTATGAACATCACGATGCTGCTGACCGAGGCTCTGACGATTGGAATCACACTCATGGCTCAGACCGCCCAATCAGACGACGATCCCGCGCTTCAATCCTCGCCGATTATTTTCTCACCCGGGCCACAATACGCCGACAATGCCCGACGGTGGCAGGGTATTCCCGGCATTGAACGCGCCCCCAACGGGCGATTGTGGGCCGTATGGTATAGCGGTGGAACCGGCGAAGGTCCGGAGAATTATGTCCTGCTTGTCACAAGCGCTGATGATGGAAAGACATGGAGCGCTCCTGTATTGGTTATTGACCCGCCAGGCAATGTTCGCGCCTATGATCCTACGCTCTGGCATGCACCCAACGGGCAGCTCTGGCTCTTCTGGGCGCAGTGCTGGTCTCCTGAAGAGCATAAAATATGGGATGGGCGCGCCGGGGTATGGGCCATCACTACTGAAGATTCAGGAATACCTAATCCTGCATGGTCAACACCACGACGAATCTGTGACGGCGTAATGATGAACAAACCAACCGTCCTCGGCACAGGGGAATGGCTGCTTCCGGCTGCGATATGGTCTTACGAACCCGGATTCTCTGACAGAAGATTCGAGCACAACCTGCGCAGCCAATGGGGTTCAAACGTCGTCGTATCTACTGATAACGGGCTGACTTGGAATAAACTTGGAGGAGCAAAAGTACCGAAGAGCGCCTTCGACGAACACATGATCGTCGAGCGCCGAGATGGTTCGCTATGGATTCTGACGCGTACGCAATATGGGATCGGCGAAAGCTTCTCAAACGACAGAGGACGAACATGGACTGAGGGAGTCCCGTCATCGCTGGCGCACCCTTCAGCCCGATTCTTCATCCGAAGAATGAAATCAGGCATACTGCTTCTGGTCAAGCACGGATCACTTGATCAGCGGACTGGACGCTCTCATCTGACCGCATTCGTTTCCGATGATGACGGAAAGACCTGGCAAGGCGGCCTTATCCTTGATGAGCGGGACGGAGTGTCATACCCCGACGGCGTCGAAGCGCCGGACGGTGCTATCTATATCATCTATGACTTCAGCCGATACGCGGAGCGAGAGATTCTCATGGCAGTTTTTACCGAACAGGACATTCTGGCCGGCGCCCCTGTAACACCGAAATCCCGGATGCGTGTCCTGGTCAACAAGGCTGCGGGGCCAAGACCTGAAAAGCGCTAATTCAAAGATCGGTTTTTTACCTGAACCGCACTTTTTCTGTAACTCTTTCCCATCTAACGACTCTATGAGTATGTCTGCATGAGTTGACACGACGGCGAACCGGCGAGACCAACCGCCTGAGATGAGGAGAAACAGATGAGCGACAGAATGAAACTCGTGATCGTCGGAGGCGTGGCCGGCGGAGCGTCGGCGGCAACCAGAGCCAGGAGACTCAGCGAAACGGCTGAGATAACCTTGATCGAACGCGGGGAACATATCTCCTTTGCCAACTGCGGCCTCCCCTATCATATAGGTGGTGTCATAAAGGAACGGGCAAAACTACTTGTTCAAACCCCGGCGGGAATGAAACAGCGCTACATGATTGATATTCGTGTGAACAGTGAAGTCACCGCGATTGACCGGGCCAAGAAGGAGGTCAGCGTGGTCGAGCTTCCCACAAAGCTAAGTTATACCATTGCATATGACAAACTTATACTCAGTCCGGGGGCAGCACCGATCAAATCCCCGATCCCGGGAAGTGAAAGCCAGCGCGTCATGACTTTGCGGAACATGGCGGACATGGACCGGATCATCGCTGCCGCCACTGAAGCAATTTGTAAGAACACCTTGTTAATAGGCGGCGGATACATCGGTCTTGAGATCGCTGAGGCGCTGAAAGAACGCGGGATGTCAGTCACTCTTGTAGTGCAATCTGACCATGTCATGATGGCTGCCGCCGATCCGGAGATGACCGCGCCAATTCACCAAGAGTTGAAACTTCACGGAGTTGATCTCCGGCTGGAGACTTCGGTCACTTCGATTTTCGACGACGGCGCGCAATTGCAGGTTGTCCTGAGCAACGGGGAGAAGATGACTTTTGGCTTGGCCATTATTGCCAAAGGAGTTAAACCGGAGGTCAAACTTGCCCGCGACGCCGGGTTGAAGATCGGCGAGCGCGGCGGGATAGTCGTTGACGCTCACATGCAGACCAGCGATCCCGACATCTATGCGGTCGGCGATGCCGTTGAGGTCTCTGACTTCGTGAGCGGAAGAGCCGCCCTTATCCCCCTCGCCGGCCCAGCCAACAGGCAAGGGCGAATCGCCGCAGATAACATCTTCGGGCGCAACAGCACATACAGAAGCACTCAGGGAACGGCCATATGCAAAGTCTTCAACCTGGCCATCGGAATGACCGGGATGAGCGAGAAGGCCTTGAAGCGGGCTGGAATGGCGTACGAAAAGGTTTATGTCCATCCCGCCGCCCACGCAAGTTACTACCCCGGCGCCAGCCCTATCAGCCTGAAGCTTCTGTTCAATCCTTCGGACGGTAAAATCCTTGGGGTTCAGGCGGTCGGAGCGCACGGAGTTGACAAAAGAATTGATGTTCTGGCAACTGCTATGAGGGCGGGCATGACGGTTTTCGACCTGCAAGACCTTGAGCTTTCATATGCGCCGCCCTACGGCTCAGCCAAGGACGTGGTCAATTATGCCGGCTATGTCGCGGCTAATGCGATCAAGGGGGATGTCACCCTCTGCCATACCGAGGACATGATTGATCCCAAGCCGGGACAGATTTTATTGGATGTCCGGGAAAAGGCGGAAGTCGAATCGGGAACGATACCCGACTCCGTCCATATCCCATTAGGCCAATTGCGAAACCGTTTGGGAGAGTTGTCAAGAAAAGATGAAATTCTGGTCTTCTGCCAGGTAGGACTGAGGGGGTATCTGGCATGTCGGATTCTCATGCAAAACGGCTACAAGTGTCGCAATCTTACCGGCGGATATAAAACATACATGATGTGCGCCGGTTTCGTGCAAACGTGTGCTCGATGTCCGAGGCCTGAAGATGAGGTAGTGAACGATGACGCCGGTGCCGCCGCGACAAATGGTTGTCAAAAAAAAATTTAACTGAATCCCCGAAGGAGTGCAGTTTCTCCGATAGCAATTCATCCCTAACCGCCGCTGGAAGACGGCATGAAGTGCCTCTCCATGTGACTATGCAGTATCCGCCTGCCGCCATAATCCGGATTGACGCTTGCGGGCTACAGTGCCCCGGCCCCATCCAGCGCTTGAAAGCTGAAATGGACAAACTCAAACCGGGCGACACGCTATGTATCACTGCCACCGATCCGGGATTCGTTGCCGATGTTCCTGCATGGTGTAATACAACCGGCAACAAGTTGATTGAAGTTGCGCCGGAGAGAAACGGATATCGGGCAACAATCGTGAAATCTTCCCAATTGCCCTCTGTAGCTGATACCCCATGCTCCGGCGGAAAGCGGCAGATGACCATTGTCGTTTTCAGCAACGATTTTGACCGCGCAATGGCAGCCTTCATCATCGCAAATGGCGCGGCAGCAATGGGTTACGAGCCTACCTTGTTCTTCACATTCTGGGGGTTGAATGTCCTTCGCAAGGATGGCCCGGTTACGGCGCAGAAAAACCTGGTCGAACGCATGTTCGGATGGATGATGCCCAAAGGCCCCGACAAACTGACACTATCCAAAATGAACATGGGCGGAATGGGCTTGGCCATGCTCAAGGACATCATGCGGAAGAAGAACGTGGCGTCACTGCCGGAACTAATAAGGAGCGCAAAGGAAGCTGGAGTCAGGCTGGTCTCCTGCGCCATGTCCATGGACCTGATGGGCATAAGGCAGGAGGAGATGATCGCTGGAGTCGAACGCGGCGGAGTGGCGATGTATCTCGACCGTGCTAGCGCGGGCAATGTCAACCTGTTCGTGTAAGGTCATCCGTCGGTGGCGCAACCATGCTTATCCTCTTTCGACAGTCGAACAGTTTGTTCCATCCGGATGGTCTTGTCCGATATACTGGCTGTCTCCACTTTGAATTCAATTCCGACAGCATGACGCTCCCATCAGACATTGCGAACATGACCGACGAGCAGCTCGTGGCGCTTGCGAAGAGCGGCAGATTCGCGGCCTTCGACACACTCGTTGCGCGCTACGAGAACCTGCTTTACTCAATAGCGATGGGCATCCTGCGCCACAGGGAAGACGCGGAGGACGCCGTGCAGAACGCCTTGACTGGCGCGATCGAACATCTCGACGGTTTCCGCGGCGAAGCCTCCTTCAAGACCTGGATAACGCGCATTACAGTGAACGCTTCGCTCAAGAATCTGCGCTCCCGTGGGCGCCGCGCCGCAATTTCCCTGGCTGCGTCTACGGAAGATGACGGATTGATTCCGCATCCGGATTTCATCGCGGAATGGCGCGGAGAACCGTCTGAAATACTCGCCGGCAAGGAATTAAATAGGCTGCTCGATTCGGCAATCACTGCCCTGCCGGAGAACTATCGCATGGTCTTTCTTCTCCGCGATATTGAGGAACTCAGCGTCGCCGAAACCGCCGAGATTCTGGGAATCAGCGAGGCGAACGTGAAGGTCAGGCTGTTGCGGGCGCGTCTAGCTCTTCGTGAGAAACTGACGCGCGTATTCGGCGATGAGGCCGGGCGGTTGAAGCCCCACGACCATGCCGAAGAGCCGTCGCATGCGAGCCGGACAGAGCGGATTCCCGACGCCTACATGAAGAGGAGCGGCAAGCAATGAAATGCGAAGACCTGCTCCGAATGCTGAACGACTACGTTGACGGAGACATTGATCCGGCGATCTGTGAAGATTTCGAGCACCACCTCCAGGACTGCAATCCCTGCAAGGTCGTAGTGGACAACATAAGAAAAACTATCAAGCTATATCGCGACGGAGCCGAGTATGAAATACCCATGCGCTTCCGGACGCGTCTTCACGAAACCCTTCAAGAAAAATGGGGACAACGCCCGGGAAGCGCTTCAGAAGCATCGGAGAAACACCAAGTCTGAGCCTTTCAGAGTGTTTTATAACTCTCCATCCTTGCCTGCCGCCGATTAATGGGTTATATTTAATTTGCCGATTGTCACACATTGAAACTCATCCGCCGCATGATCTGACGGCGGATACAATTCATGAGATTTTTTTGCATGATTCTTTCCGCCGGGACTAGCGTCCTGTTGGAAAATCTTGTTAAGGATAGAGGCACCTAATGAAGAAAATCCTGTCCATTGCCTGCATCTCAATTGTTCTGTCCTTCTGCGGATCAATATACGCGCAGGCGCCGCAACCAGCCGAGGATACCTCGAAGGGCGATATTCGAAGGGAATTCTACGAGCCTTTGGCGGAATTCGTAAAGATGATTGAAGAGAACTATGTCGAACCGGTTGATCGCGCAAAACTGCTCCAGGGAGCCTACGTCGGGATGCTCTCAACTCTTGACGATTTCAGCCAGTACATCCCGGCGGAGGCAAAGGAAGAGTTCGAGGGAGACACCAAGGGACAGTTCGGCGGGCTTGGCATACAGATCAGCTTTAAACCTGTTGAGAAGGTAATCCGCGTCGAGCAGCCTATTCCCGGAACGCCGGCGTTCCAGATGGGCGTGCTTGCCGGAGATATCATCGTCAGAATCAAGGAAGAAGCGACCGGCAAGGTCCACGAGGTCAAGGAATTCACAGGCGTCCATGACGCTGTAAGAGTGCTGCGTGGGACTCCCGACACAAAGGTAACGATCACCGTCTTCCACCAGAACTCAGCCGTCCCGGAAGAGATCACGATAACGCGCGCGATAATCAAGATTGACAGCGTAAAGCACGTGATGATGGTGGATGAGAACGCCAAGATCGGCTACATCTTCGTCGCACATTTCCACCAGAAAACAGTTGAGGACCTGACTGAAGCAGTCAAACAACTCCGGGCTCAGGGCATGAAGGGACTTATCCTTGACCTTCGGTTCAATCCCGGCGGTCTTCTGAGCACGGCTGTCAGGATGGCGGACAAGTTTATTGACAAGGGCGTGGTCGTCAGCACGAAGGGAAGATTCGTGCGCGAGGAGGCGTATCAGGCCAGCCCTGACGACGATTTCGACAAGATACCCCTCGTCGTCCTGGTCAATCGTTACAGCGCAAGCGCTTCCGAAATTGTTGCCGGGGCCATAAAGGACCACAGGCGCGGCATCCTCCTCGGTGAAAACACCTTCGGCAAGGGCAGCGTGCAGACGATAAAGAATCTGGAGAAGGACCCCGGAACGGTCAAACTGACGACGGCATATTACTACACCCCGTCCGGGATATGCATCCACAGGAAGGATGGCGTGGGCGGAATCAAGCCTGACATTGAAGTCCCTCTTTCGCCGGATCAGATGCGTTTTCTGATAGTGGAACTGAGCAGCGCAACGCGCCAGCCGAAAAAGGAAGAGAAGAGCGAGACGCCGAAGGCGCCGGATGAGAACCTCGCGCCATTGCCGGATGAAACGCTTCCCCCGGCTGCACCAACCCCCGCCGCGCCCGGCGCTCCCGGAACCGACACAAAAGCGCCGCCGGCTCAGCCTGAGTTGAGAGATGTCCAGCTTGACCGCGCAGTTGACGTTCTGCGCGGAATGCTCTGGGAGAAGGGCGAAGGCGGTTCGACCATATCAGAACAAGCTGCAAAGGCGAAGTAAGGCTTCAAACTTGTTGAGCGAGCGCGGGATATTGCGCCGTATCAACGGGAAAACCATCCCTGCGTCCGTAGGCATATCTTGACCAGCAGAAGCATGGTCGGCACTTCGATAAGCACGCCTACGACGGTCGCCAGCGCGGCCCCGGATGAAAGCCCGAACAGCATCGTCGCCGTGGCTATCGCCACCTCGAAATGATTTGACGCGCCTATCATCGCCGATGGCGCCGCATCCGCATAGGACAATTTCAGCGGCTTCGCAAGTAGATAGCCTATCCAGAATATCAGGTTCGTCTGGATGAAGAGCGGAATAGCAATCCAGAGGATCGTCAGGGGATTCGACAAGATCACTTCGCCCTTAAACGAAAAGAGCAAAACGAGAGTAGCCAGTAATGCGATGATCGTGATCGGCGTCAGCACGTGCAGGAATTTCTCATTGAACCACTTCTCGCCCTTGGCCCGGATGATGATTTTACGTGAGAAATACCCCGCGACAAGGGGCAGCGCGACGTAGATGCCGATTGATAGAAGCAGGGCCTGCCAGGGAACCGGCAGTTTCCCTACGCCAAGAAGGAAACCGCCAAGCGGGCCGTAAAGCAGGAGCATGGTAAGCGAGTTGATTGCCACCATGACCAGCGTGTGGCCGTCATTCCCCCTCGCAAGGAAACCCCAGACCAGCACCATCGCCGTGCATGGCGCAACGCCAAGAAGTATGCACCCCGCCAGGTAACTGCGCCAGAGCGGCACTTCAAGAACCTTTGCCCCGTTGATGAGGACAACCTTGCCGACACCGTGCGCCGCGCCGACGGGGAGATCGAGTCCCAACGGCATCTTTACGTAGTCAACAGCATCCGCTCCGATGAAGCCCTTGAAAAAAACGCCGAGAAAAAGAATGGCAATGGCATACATCGTGAACGGCTTAATTGCCCAGTTCACAACGAGCGTAAGCCCGACCGGTTTGAAGCTCTTGCCGGCCTTGAGAACCTCTGCGAAGTCAATCTTCACCATGATGGGGTACATCATGAAGAACAGACATACGGCGATCGGAAGAGAGACGACCGGCGCGCCGCCGACATTGATCGCAAGTCCGTCGAGAAACGTCGCTGCACCAGGGGCCATCTTGCCGAGTGCGATTCCAGCAATGATACATAGGATCACCCATACGGTGAGGTAACGCTCGAAAACGCCAAGACCTTTCGCGCCTTTTGCTTCGCCCTTGTCATTCGTCATGGTCGGCCTGTCTTCTGTCGGTATTCAAGGTTTTGTTGCTGTAATGCTAAGACTCGTCACGTAGTCGCCCGGCTTTGTCCCCGCCGGCAGATTACCGGCGATTTCCTTGTAAAGGGGATCGGACCAGTCGCTCATGCTGTCAATGTAGTCCGACTTCATCTCGAACTTCGCCCTCCTCAATCCCGCCGCCTTTATCATCTCCTTCGTCTCATCAACAAGAACCGCGCCGGCAACACATCCGATCAACGCCTCAACCGAGGTTCTGACGGATTCCGGAAGCGGACGCAGAAGGGCCAGGTCTGAGACGGAGACGCGCCCGCCTGGCTTGAGCGCCCGCGCAATCTCCCTCCACACCTGCGATTTGTCCGGGGAAAGATTGATGACGCAGTTTGAGATCACGACATCAACGCTTGCGTCCGCAACGGGCAGATGCTCGATCTCTCCAAGACGGAATTCGACGTTGTTCAGTCCTGTTTTTCTGGCGAAGGACTCGGCATTCTTCCGGGCTTTTGAGATCATGTCCGGCGTCATGTCCACACCGATGGCCCTGCCGGTCGGTCCCACCTTGCGCGCCGCTATAAAGACGTCAAAACCGCCCCCGCTACCGAGATCGAGGACGACCTCCCCCGAGCGTAACGACGCGATAGCGGTCGGATTTCCGCAGGAAAGTCCCATGTTCGCGCCGTCTGGAAGAGCCGACAGTTCTTCAGAACTGTATCCGACAACCTCAGCCACAGACTCCGGCGACGGGCCGCAGCATTTCGAGTTAGGCGAACAGCATGACCCTCCCTTCCTGGCGATTTTGGCGTACTGTTTCCGCACAATGTCGCGCGTGTCGTTCTTCTTCCTGCCGCATCCGGAATCCATGACGGCTATTCTCCCTTTTTCATTGTGATGACAATGTCCTGCGGTAAAGCAAGTCCCGCTGCGACCTGCATCGCCTTGAAAAATCCCGTCGGCACGGCGCATCCGGAACAGCATCCCTTCAACTCCCGCCGGCAACACGCCAGAAGCCGACTATCTCCACCTGTGGAAATCTCCTCATAGGCGTCCAGCAAGCCGAGTCCGGCAACTGCTTCAGACAGCTTGCGAATGTTTTCGCAATCGGTTGAGATTTCGAACGACACGTTCTGCGAGTCTTCACTTCGCGCAATCGCGATCGTTCGGAAACCACAAATCCCGGCGGAGATTTCAACATTGGCTTTCATTCATCATCCTCCTTTCATCGCATTTGTTCCAAGCGCCGCGGGCAGGCTTTCGATAAAGCAGCGAATCTCATCCCGAACGCGCCTGTAGTGTGCGAGTGCATCTTCTTCAGATTTTGCGTCTTCCGCCAGTCTGGGCGGATCATCAAAACCAATGTGGACAACCTTTGTCCGTCCGGGAAATCGGGGGCATGATTCGTTCGCATGTCCGCAGACTGTAACCACGAAATCAAAATCCATTGCTGGCAGTTCAACAACAAGTTTTGATTTATGCTGGCTGATGTCCACTCCAGATTCGGCCATTGCCTTGACCGCAAGCGGATTCAGACCATGCTTTTCGATTCCGGCGGAGCATGCCTCAATGACATCCGTCTTCAACTTCCGCGCCCAACCTTCGGCCATCTGGCTGCGGCATGAGTTTCCAGTGCAGAGAAACAAGACGCGAAGCCTCCCGCCTTTATTCGTCAGGTCCTGCATGTCGCCCTGTTCAATCTTTTCAGATCAGCCTTAATCGTTATGTGCCCGGCAAGACAATCGCGGAAGCATTGCTGAAGGCATTCTTCAAGCATGTTCCGCGGCTCTGTCAAGCGATAATGCATCCATGTTCCCTCTCGGCGAGCTTCGACGATTCCCGCCGCCCTCATGATTCCGAGATGCCGGGATATTTTGAAATCCGGCTCATCAAGAGACTGCGCAAGCATGCAGACGCATGTCTCCCCCTGTGTGGCAAGCAGAACCGCCAACCTGAGCCTTATCGGGTCGGCGAGGGTTCGGAAAAGATCGGCTTCATCGCGCATGTTTCATGTCTCCGTTCACTATCTGCATATCTGCGCAGATATGCAGATTATACCGCGTCGCCGGCCTGTGTCAAGCCCGTTTGCTCCTTCCCATGCGGCGAAATCGAAATTTCCGCCCGGAGTTGACCCGCGCGAACGCAGATAGTAGCCTGTCCAAGCGCTACACGTCATGCGTCTTGTGTCTTTGTAAAAGTGGAGATGAACCGTGACGATGGACTGCGTAAGAATCGGCGTGCTCGGCATCGGAAGGTGGGCCAAGGACGTCCATATTCCGAACCTCCAGAAGCTGCCCAATACCCGCATTGCGGCGATTTGCAGCCGCTCCGCCGAAAACCGGAGAATCGGGGCGGAAATATGCCTCGAAAAGCCTCTGCTCTTTGAAAAACCCGAGGACATGTTTAATTGTCCGGACATTGACGCGGTTGTCCTGACCACCCCAAACTGCGAACATGCCGGGCAATCCATTCAAGCGCTGAAGGCTGGCAAGCACGTCCTGACCGAGAAACCGATGGCGCTCAGAATCGAAAACGCCCGTGAAGTGATAGAGGCCGTCGGCACTCGGGTGTTGCTGGTCGGCTTCGAGCTGCGCTACTGCGACGTGGCATCTGCCGCGCGAGCCGCTATTGATGCGGGCAAAATCGGCAAGCCCCGCCTCATCATTCAGCGGATGTGGCGCAACTGGGGCGGCTCATGGCGGACCTGGCGCGGCGATCCGGCAATGTCCGGCGGCATCTTCGCCGAAATCCTCTGCCATTCAACCGATCTCCAGAGTTATCTCGCCGGCTCGGAGCCGGTCAGCGTTTTCGCCGGCGGCGGGCGCACGCCCATCAGCGAACAGCCCAACTTCACGAACTGCGCGATTCAGTATGCCAACGGCATCCAGGGAACGATTCAGATGTGCCTTTTCATGGCCGGGGCGGAGAACGAATACCCGTTCGAGGTCATCGGCGAAGAAGGACGCTTAAGTGGGGAAATCCTCAGCGGAAGGCTTCTGCTCTGGTCCGGCAGAGACGCGAAACCGGAAGACATTTCGATGAAACGCGGGCCATACTCCAAGAAGGGTTATCCCGGCTCAGAAGAATTGGCCGTGGATTTCGTCTCCTGCATTCTGAACGGCGGAACACCAAGATCAAATGCGCGCGGCGGTTTGGCTGCGACGGCGCTGACGCTGGCAATTGAGGAATCGCTCGCTTCCGGCGCTCCGGTAAAGACAGGCTTGTAAATTGCCGGAAAAGATCAGACATTTCAATCCGGACGGGATCGAAAGCATGCTGACGGCCATATCCCCCCCTGAACATCAGCTTCTCGGACGCTCAAACCGGGACAGGCTCATTGGCATCACAACAACGGTTCCGTCCGAGTGCATCTTCGCCGCAGGTCTTGTCCCGGTTGACCTGAACAACATCTTCATCACCTCCCCCGACGCGAAGGAAATGATCATTCGCGCCGAGAACGCCGGATTCCCCAAGAATACGTGCTGCTGGATCAAGGGCATCTGGAGCGCGGCGAAGCAAGCGGGCATCTCGCGCGTAATCGGCGTCGTGCAGGGCGATTGCTCCAACACGCGCGCCCTCATGGAAATGTTCTCATACGGCGGAGTCGAGTGCATTCCATTCTCATTTCCATACGGACGCGAACGGGAGCTTATGGAGGTCGAACTTAAGCTCTTGTGCAAGAGGCTTGGAACAAGCATTGAAGCCGCCCGGGATTGGCAGAACCGTCTGGCCCCGGCGCGACGCCTGCTCCGTGAGATTGACCTGAGAACTTTCAGAAACAGCGCTGTTACCGGCATTGAGAATCACTTATGGCAGGTCTGCTCAAGCGATTTTGCCGGCGATCCGGAAACGTATGAATCCGCCGCCCGCGCATTTCTCGATGCCGTTTCAAAACGCGAAGCTCCCCCACCCTTTGTCAGACTCGCATACATCGGCGTGCCGCCGATCTGTTCCGGTTTATATGACTTTCTTGAAGAGCATGGAGCAAGGATTATCTTCAATGAAATGCAACGGCAATTCGCCATGCCGGGAGCGGAAGAAAGAACCCTTGTTGAGCAGTACCTCGATTATACATATCCCTATGACATCTTTCTCCGCCTCGAAGACATCCGACGAGAAATAAAGTCGCGCGACATCGCGGGCGTCATACACTACACACAGAGCTTCTGCTACCACCAGATCGAGGATTGCATTGTGCGGGATGAGTTGCCCGTGCCTGTGTTGACACTTGACGCGGACAGGCCGGGGGCGATTGACGGCGCGACGAAGACGCGCCTGGAGGCCTTTGTTGAGATGCTCGCGTGAACTCGCCGGGAGGGAAAAATGGTTGACGAAAATGTGCGGAAGGAATTCGAGCAGCTTCTGAAGAACGCGAGGATCATCGCGACGGCCATGGCGCTCTCGTGCATCGCTCCGGCGATTATTATGTTCGCTCTGCAATCCGTTGGATTCGAACCGCAGGGCAAGAATATCGTAGCGGGCGGAGTCCCGGAATATGTGATTCCGCTGGCCCTTTATGTCGCATCCTTTACCGCCATTGCCGCATCCTATATTGTGAAGAAGTTGCTGCTGAGCCGTCCGCCGGAACAGGTCTCTGCCGCACAAGCTAAGGACAGGATGATGGGATCCAATCTCCCTACAGAGATACGCGGCCTTTGGATGCGCTACTGGATGGCTCTTTTCATCGCGCTATCGCTTGCAGAAGCCGGATCCATGATGGGCCTTGTGCTGTTCATCCTTACTGGAAACATCGCGCCGGGGATACCGCTTGTTGCGATATCATTTGCAGCTACGTTGTCGCACTTCCCGACCATGCAATCACTTCGGCAGGCGTTCGGGATTGTCGAAAAGGTCTGAGCGTAACTACTTCAACTCAATATCCCACGCCATCATCATTACGCCCTGATCGCCGCGCAACATCGCGATCATCCCGGCAAGCTTTTTGATCCGCCGCATATCATCCCGGCTCAGCGTCGCAGTCATCCCGGTCGCTTCGATGAACGCATTAATAGGGGAAACCGAGCGCACTTCGCTCCCGCTTCCGCCCATCAGAAGCTCGATGATGTCCTTCGGCTTCGGGTAGCGTTCGATCGTAATAGTCTTGTCCCCCGCTACGCCCGCCAGCTCCTTCGCCTTCTCAACAGCTTCAAGAGTTCCCGCAAGCTCATCCACAAGACCGTTCGCCTTTGCCTGCTGCCCGGTCCAGACGCGCCCCTTGGCGATGGCATGAACGTCCTTGTATTCCATCTTCCTGTTGGCTGCCACCTTGCCGACAAATTCCTTGTAAGTAGCCTCAAGCAATGACTGCAACCGCTGCTTCTGGAACTCGGACCACGGCTCGACTGATGAGAACAGCGTCGAGCTTTTCCCGCGGGCTATCGTCTCATGCGTCATGCCGAGTTTGTCGTAAAGCCCCTTCATTACAAGTTTCCCGCCTACGACCCCGATGCTGCCGGTGATCGTTCCCGGGTCGGCCATGATGTAGCTGCCCGCCGCCGCGATGTAATAACCTCCGCTTGCCGCCACGTCCGCCATGCTGATGACGACCGGCATCTTCTGCCGCGCAAGCTCGATTTCCCTCCAGATCAGGTCGCTGGCAAGCGCCGATCCGCCCGGACTCTCCACCCGCACAACCATCGCCTTGAATCTGTCATTCTTGCGGATTCCCTGCACCAGTTTCACAACGTCCTCGCTCCATACCTGCTGCTCGGCGAAAAACGACTGATTCCCTTCGGAGCTTCCGTAGACAATCGGGCCTTCAAGGTGAATCAGCGCTATGGCCGGGCGCGTTGACGGCCTCTTCTGTCCCCCGCCGCCGAAGAGCATGCTCTTGTAGAACTCCATCAGCGCTTGGGGCGTCAATCCCTGCGAGGCCGGGGCCAGGTTGCGCGATTTCAGGCTGAAGGTCCCCAGAGTCCCCTTCTTCAGGTCCTCCACCAATTCATCGTAGTAAAGCACGTCGTCAATAAGCCCCGCGTCCTTCGCCTCCTGCGGCGTCATGGGGGCGTTGTCTATGATCGTCTTAACCTGCTCCGGCGTCTTCCCCCTACCCTCCGCAATGACTTCCACTATCTGGCGATACAGGTCGTCTATCAGCGTTGTAAGCGATTCCCGCATGGTCGGGGACATCTCGGATCGCGTGAACGGCTCCGCCGCGTCCTTGTATTCCCCGATGTGGACCACGTCGAATTGCAGCCCCACCTTGTCAAGCAGTCCCTTGTAGAACGTGACGTCGGCGGCAATTCCCGTTAATCCAACCGTTCCTGAGGACGGCATGACGATGCGGTTCGCAACGCTGGCCAGCATGAAATCAACGTTCTCAGCGTACTCCGTGAAAACCACGATCTTCTTGCCGGCGTCGCGGCATTTCTTCAATTCCCTGCGGATTTCCTGCGCCTTGGCGAATCCGCCGACCCCGCCACGGATGCGCAGAAGGATGCCGTCGGTCTTCGGATCGCCGGCAATCCGAGCTATCCCCGTCAGAACGTCGTGCAGCGTAATCTGGACGGCCCCCGTAAGGACAATCTGCTGCTGCGCCTCGCTCAGCAGTCCGCCAAGCTCGATCTGGACGTAGTTCAGGTCCTTCGGCGGGGAGTTGATCTCTTCATCCATCAGAGCGACGGCCCGCCCCGAAGGCGTCAGCGTGATTGAGGCCATGACCGCCAGAAATACGAACGCATTTATCCGATTCAGACGCATTGGTTCTCTCCAGATGCGAAGATAAGCAAATGAGGCCTTACCGCGATGTCACATCACACACGAATGATACGCCCCGGGGTTGGCAGGGGTCAAGTTGAAGTCGTGAATCATTGCGTAATCAGCTTTCCCCGGCGATGATCCAGCGCCGAATTCTTCATGATGTTGTCCTTGACGACAATCGGCCCGCCCGCCTCGGTCGCGTCATCAACAACGATTTTCACATTCTCAAAGACATTGCCGGAGACAACGGCAAATCCCGCAGTAATCGCCAACTCAACCGGGCTGGCAGGTTCGGCGGCATGGATCACGTTGCCGGTCACGCTCGTATCCTCGCCGCGAATGTCCATCGCCTTGCGGCAGACGCCCCCCGCGTCAACCGTCAGGACGTTCCCGATGATCGTGTGGCGATGCGATGCCGCCCATGACCGGAAACCGATGTCAATGTCGCCGCCTTCCTTCACGTGGATAATGTTGTTGGCCATGATGATCGAATCGGCGCGGTCCGTTCCGATGCCGACGTGCGTCCGGCCGGTGATCTCCACGTAATTTCCCCGGATTTCCCCCGGCCCAGTCAGAATCTCGACGGAATCAGACCCCGCGTTGCCCAGAACATTGTCAACCACCTTCATGTTCCGGCCTTCGAGCATGATGCCCAGGCGATGCGCGTTCATGACGCGGCAGTCGCGGATTGTGATATCGTGATTTGTATCCCCGCCGGGGCCGCCGGGAGCCTGGAAGTACGCCTTTATTCCGCAGAACTCGAAGCGGTCGTGGGAGACATTCGGATCGCCCTGCCCTTCCGAGTTTCCATCCCGGTTGGCGTCAACCCAGAGATCGCGGATGATTATGTTGCCGACGCCCGAACCGATGATGCGGATGACGTTCGTATTCTGTCCGGACGCCTGGATAAGCCTTGTTGAAGTCCCTTGCCCTGCAAGCGTAACATTGCTGCGGTCAATGATCACGCCGCCGAGCTTGCCGGGAACCTTGCGGATATCGTAGGTTCCCTCAAGCAACAGAACCGTCCCGCCTGCCGTGGGCAACGACTGAATTGCCGCATTGATCTCCTCCTGATCGCTTGTCCCATCGCAGACGAAATCCGCGCGCGACTTGGACCTGTCGGCTGAGTCTGCGGCAGCAACGACGACTGTTGCCGAAGCTGCATATCTTGATGGGTAATCATTCGTACCCGCAGCAACAATCAGCATCACAAGAGCCAGCATGGAATTCATTGGATTTGTCCTTTCCTGATATTCTCCTACAGGAGCAACATGTGCAGAGATCATCCGTATGGCGGATTATATCCATTGCCGGTACCGGGATGCATCGGGTCAATTGTGTCATTCGTATCCCTGTAGGATATGGACACAGTTCGTGACCCCGCCAGTCACAACAATTCCCCAGATCTATTTTCCCGCTGAAGAACTCACTTGCCCGAAACGCCACAATGAAGGCCACTTATGATAGTATATCCTCTGTGTTCCCGACGCGCGTTCGCTGAGGCATGATTGTTGCATTAGAGTTGATGAAATGTCTCGGAAATCCCGCGAGACCTTCAAGAATAAGGAAGAAGTTATGACTCCCGTCATCGTTTTTCTTTCCGTCCTGGCTTGGAAGTCAGGATGGAGAAGGTGGGCCATTGCCCCGTCTCTGGCGGGGCTATGGCTGTGTTTCAGTGTGGGCTTCTTTGAGGGCGTGTCTGCAAATGATTGTGTAGACATGGCTCTCTTGGGACCCTGGATAGAGATGGCTATCCTGGCAGTGCTGGGATGGCTAATCTACAAACCGCGGCCCGGCACAGTCGTAAAATCGTGGTCGAGTAGTAGTTAGCAGCACCGAGATGGGTGTAAACATTTTAGCGTGTACTTCCTTGTAAGTAGGATAAGCGCAATGGATGAAGCCCCTCCCTCTTGGAGGAGGACTACACGGTTGTAGTTTAAAGGCAGCGGCTCCTACAATGCCGCCGGCGCTGTTTTTTTCGCAGAAAGGAAAAGAAGGTGATTTTGTCGGTCTTCCAGATAACCAGCATTCGGCTTTCACATTGAAACCACGGCTGACAATCATCAGTTCGCCCGATAACGGCGTGGGCGAAAAACTGGAAATCCAGAGCGGAGCCACCGCGCTTATCGGCAGCGGGGAGCAGGCGAATCTCCGCCTCAAGGTGGAGGAAGTTCTGCCTCTGCACTGCGCTCTGTCCCGACTGGGTGACGATTGCGTTCTGGCGCAGATTAATCCTCTGGCATCTGTTGTCGTCAACGGCGCGCCGGTGCGATGGGCTGAACTCAAGGACGGCGACACAATCTATCTCGGTCGGGTGGAGATGATCTTCCGAAATGCTGCGTCGGACGGGAAACTACCCGCGCTGGTAACGGAAACCAAGCCTGCTGGCGCGCGCCAAACGGACGTTCCTGCAAATCACATTAACGACGCAGATGACGGCAACCATTCTCAATCCGCGATTACTGACGATACCGAACGATTCCGCCCGGCCAATGTTTTACCAACCCCGGAGCAGAAGACCGAGAAGCGGTACCTCGGCAAGCTGATAACCGCAAAGTGCGACGACTGCCGCGCCATCTTCCGGGATATCCCCTGGATGGCCGGAGACACTTGCCCCCGGTGCAAGAGCGCGCGTTTCTTCCCCGTCGTCCAAGTCATGGCCGACGATGCCTATGAGGCAGCCGATCGCTCCCGAGGAACAGCGTCATGGGACTTCCGCTTCCTGACCGCCGCCAAGTGGTGCGGAGTCGTCCGAGAGGCTGAAGTAGCCCGGGCGCTGAAACTCCAAGAAAAGGCAGTCGAGAAGGGATGGACCGTGCTTCCCGCGGATAGAATTCTTGCCAACAGGCGGGCGATAACCGAGCAACAGGCGACGGCAATCAAGGAGGTCCTTCACTTCCATAGCAGACGGATGGGGAATGTTGAGAAGGACGAGGACGACCTTGCGAAGCTTGCCGTCAGCGCGCACAACCTTGAGGTCCGGCAGGTTGAATTCCTCAAACATGCCCAGATAGAAATGAATTCCACTGAGGGTGGCCATGTGCCCCTGTCTTTTGTTATGATTGAAAAAGGCGCTCTTCCGGAGAAGCGGGCGTTGGTTCTTCTTCACCAGCAGAGGAAGTTGCAACGCGGATTGCTTCATGACCTGCATGAAGCGCTCAGACTCATGAATAAAGGACCGGGCGAGTAAACCACCAAAGCAGGTTACAACTGCCTCAAAGAAAATGGCATGAGAGGAGCCGCAAATGGGCGGAAAAGTTGACAAGTTGATCGAGCGACTGGCCGTCAAACCGGGCAAACGCATACGTCTCAAGAATATTGACGCCTCCGACACGTCGGGACTGAAGGACAAGGAGGAGGCGGCTGAACTGCTGGCGAAGAACACCACGCGCATGGGCGAGTTGCAACACCTCCTCTACGCTGAAAACACCCGTTCCCTGTTAATCATATTTCAAGCCATGGACAGCGGCGGCAAGGACGGCACAATCCGTCACGTCATGACGGGCGTCAATCCGCAGGGTTGCCGCGTTGTCTCCTTTAAGGCGCCCTCCGCCGAAGAGCTTGATTACGGCTTCCTTTGGCGCATTCACCGCGCCATACCCCCGAAGGGCGAAATCGGCATATTCAACCGCTCGCACTACGAGGACGTCCTTGTTGTGCGTGTTCACAATATAGTGCCAAAGAAAATCTGGCAGGCGCGTTACGAACAGATCAACGCATTTGAGAAACTGCTTTGCGACAGCGGGATGGTCATCATCAAGTTCTTCCTGCATATCAGCAAGGACGAACAGAAACAGCGCCTTCAGGAACGCCTTGACGACCCATCCAAGCACTGGAAATTCGATCCGTCCGATCTTTCTGAACGCGAACACTGGGACGATTATATGGAAGCCTATGAGGACGTTTTCGAGAAGTGCAATACGAAATGCGCCCCTTGGTACATCATCCCCGCCAACAAAAAATGGTTCCGCAACCTGGCGGTTTCCCAGATAATCGTCGAGACGCTGGAATCCCTCGACATGCAATATCCTGAACCGAAAAATGGCGTCGCAAGCCTGAAGGTTGATTGATATCCGCGCCTGCGCGGTATCAAGGAGAATGATGATGAAAATTCGAAATCTGGCCCTTTTGCTGGCGGCATTGCTTGCGCTCGCCGGTCCGGTGTTGGCGCTCGGCGTCGGCGAAGACGCCCCGGCGCTGGAAATCAAGAAATGGGTGAAGGGCGAGGCGATCTCGCTGGCCG
Organism: Planctomycetota bacterium; assembly: GCA_022711755.1. Classification (GTDB taxonomy): domain Bacteria; phylum Planctomycetota; class Brocadiia; order SM23-32; family JAKLEA01; genus JAKLEA01. The sequence goes on along the minus strand of JAKLEA010000001.1, from coordinate 100,067 downwards.
ACGCCAAGGGAAAGAACGTCGTCGTCGTGGAGTTCTGGGCGACGTGGTGCGCGCCGTGCCGTCAGTCAATTCCGCACCTGGGCAAGCTCCAGCAGGAATACAGGGACGCCGGCCTGATCGTCATCGGCATAAGCAATGAAGAGCTTTCAAAGGTCGAGCCGTTCGTCGCCGAACAGAAGGAAATGGATTATCGCGTGGCCGTTGACGATGAGCGTAAAACCAGCAACGTCTGGATGAAAGACGCCCCGGGAATACCCCACGCCTTCATCGTTGACAAATCCGGCAAGGTCTGCTGGGCCGGGCATCCGATGACCATTGACTCGGTACTGAAGAAGGTCGTCGAAGGCAAATACGGTCCGGACGACATCGCCAAAGAAGCGCGCAAGAAGGAACTTGTCGAGAAGACCAACCAGGCGCTCAAGGCCCGCAAGACCGATGATGCGGAGAAGCTGCTGGCAGAATTGAACGCGCTTGCTCCGGCGGACGGCAGGTATGGACAGTCCTACGTGTCGCTCGCCCGGCAGAACGCGAAGGACCCGCAGGCCGGCAAGCCCGCATACGCCAAATGGGCCGCAGCGGCAAAAGGCGACGCCGAAGCCCTCTGCGTAGTGGCCGCAAGCATATGCTACGATGAGGTCTTCCACGCGCGCCCGCTCGACATCGCGCTTGAATGCGCGACTTCAGCAGTTGATCTGACCGGCGGAAAGGACGCCCGCGCGCTAAAGTCGCTTGCGCTGGTGAAATACAATCTCGGTAAAGTGGACGCCGCCATTGCGGACGCGCAGAAGGCCGCCGACATTGACCCGGCAGACGATGACGCCAAGTCTCTGCTGGCTCATCTGAAGGAAATTGCAGCGCTAGGGAGCAAGATAGCAAAATAGGCCCTTCAGCATGGACGCACGGTAATCACGCCCTTCATGCCGATGGGGCCGTCCACCTCCACCCGGGCGATCCCGAAACTATTGACCACCTCGGCGTTAGTCTGAAGATGTCGCGTAACCTCGACCGTGGAATATGCGATTTCCTTACCTGAAAGCGCAGCCGGTAGCACAAGCTGGTCCGCCATGTGCGCGTCAACCGCCCCTTCCCTTTCGAGGAAATTTATAAGTTCGTCCGCCGCCTCGTCCGCAACCTGCTCCATCGGTTTGCCGGGTTTTCCCAGCGCGCAGAACGCGGCGACGCTCGCCTCAAACATTGCGCAGAAGGCAACAAACGCTCCCTTCCCCGCCGCCGGCAGCGATGACGCTTCAATATCCACATGTGCTCCAATCCCGCGCAGCCTTCTTATTGCCCTATCCTTACCGCGCTCCGCAATCTCCCCTGAGAGATTGCCCACCGCGCTGATCCCCTGGATCCATTGAAGCCTTCCTCTCTCAAGAACTTTGAACGATTTCAACTCCGAGGCGGGATTGACATGAGCTACAGCCTCCCCTCCCCCCCTCGGATAAAAGCCGGCCCTCGAAAGTTCAAGATCGAAAGAATAGCCCATCTGCCGGACCATACGATCCCACGCCCAATTTAGGTAATGAAAACTCGGACTCCATTCGACATGCGACCCGCCGGCGACGGTGACTATTGACTCCGCTCCGCAGAACGCCAGCGGCAGGAGGCAAGTCTGCAAGACAAGCGTTGCGCTCCCGGCAGTTCCAACGGAAAAGTGATAGGACCCCGGCTGAACCTTCCCCGGCAAAAAACGCATTTCGCTTGATCCAATCCTTCCTCCCTCAATCCGCCCCCCGCATATTGCGGCAACCGCCTCCGCCGCGCAAAGGTGCTGAGCCTTCAATCCCGGCGGAGTCCGGTTTCTCCTTATATTGATCAAACGCGCCGGCCTGCCCGTCCATGCTGAAAGCGTCAGCGCGGAGCGCAGAATCTGACCGCCGCCCTCCCCGCTTGATCCGTCAATCATGATTTCATCCCGCTTCGACATCGGTGCGGAATGATACTTGCCATAGACATTGTTATCAACCAGCAGACTCGGGTACTACTCGGCAACTGAATGTCCCCCGAGTCCAAAATGGATATAATTCCAGTCTGAATCAAAAGTACCCGACTGAACGGAGAATACCTATGACCATTCGCGCGTGTTTCGAACATTTCGTCCGTCTCAAAAAGGAAATGTCGGCATGGCTCGACCAGAGCATTCGCCTCGATCCGGTCGGAAGTCAGGGCGGCGGCGAGGATGAGGCCAACTACGCGCTCTCGTGGATACCGCACTACCTTATCGCCCGAGAGGAGAAAACGGCGGCGCATTTCCACAACCTCTTTTCGCAACTTGCCGGATGGGTTGAAAGGGAATGCCTGCACGGGTATGAGCCTGAGGCCGAGGCCCACCACGGAACCGAGCCTTTCCTGCTATTCCTGCCCAGATACATCGCGCTCTTCCCGGACAAAAAGAAGGCCGTCGAGATCCTTGACGATGCGGCGCATCACATCGGCAACTGGGCGGTCGGATTCCCGCAATGGTATGACTATGATAAAGATTGCTTCCGAAGTTACCACCTGGGAACGCGCGTCGTGCGCGATGAAAACAAATGGAAACTCGAGGCGGCGGAGCATCTTCGTTTCGTTCACATCGCGCTTGCCGCATATCGCGTTACCGGTAATGAGCAATACCGGGAGTGGGCGTTGCGCTATGGAAGAAAACGCGCTCGCCTGCTGATCGAATCGGGCTATCCCGTCCCGCTTTTATGGGATCAAGCCGGAAGGCCTGTGCTCCGCAGCGACCTTCAAAGCAAAGGCGGCGCGGACATGTCAGGAGAGGGGCACCACGCCCCCGATGATCCTCTCGCGGGCATTGAAAACATGCTCGCATCGGGTGCGGTTAACGCCTTCGGCGACCTCTTTGCCCTGTCGGGAGACGAAATCTTTATGGACGCCTCGCGCCACGTCATCGCGCCACTGATAGAACATCTGGCCGATCCCTTCGGCGATCCTGGAATCGCGGCGATATCCTTTTATCGCCGGGCATTTAACGATGATTCCCTTGATGAGGCAATTCTTGGCCATATAGGTCAATTCCCCCCCGTTTCCGATGATGAACTCGCAATGGTCTTCCCAGAGGTCCAAATGCGGGATTCGCCGGGAGTCGGCAGGCGCAAGGACATGATCCATTGGGGTTACTGGAACAGGGATGGATCGGTCCGGCCATATCGCCAACCTTGCACGCCGGCCCTGACGCTGGCCTTTCAGATTACAGGCGACGAGCGATTCGCGGCAATGGCCCTCAAACAGGCTGCGCGAAAGCTCTGCATGGCGCGGCGCGTTCTGCGTGGAGGACGCGAGCATTCCGACATGGGCGGCGCAGTATGCTCGGTCGCCGCCGGACACGGACGCAACTGGGGCATCGGCGCAGTGACGGGTTGCTACGGGCCTCTCATTCTCGGAACGATGGAGCGATTCGGCGAGGTCGTTCCGTTGGTGGAATTCAGAAACCAGACGCCGCCGAATGCTTCATTACCCGCCGGAGTAGTCTCACTCGTAATCCCGCCCGTTGGACGACGCAAGGGCGAGATAAGACTGTTCAATGCCGGGACTGAATCTGCGCGCGTCGAATGGAAGCCGACAGCGGAGACGGAATGGCGGAAATCACTGCTGAACCCCGGCGAATGCGTAACGCAAACTATTGAGAACACCGGGGCATACCGCACCTTGAAGCAGTAGCCTTCCCGCAAGCCACCGGAACACCTGCATCAGGCGTCTTCAGATTCATTGAAAAGCGACGACTATTTACTCCCCACAGCCTCGTCCTTTATCTTCCGCGCCTTTTCAGGGCTGGTCTTCATAACCTTCATCTTCTCCATCGGTATCGGCTCGTCCGGAGACGGCATCGGAGGATAATCGGGGCGGCCAATGCCCTTCACAAGATCGCATATGCGGATCAGCTTTTCGGTTTTTATTGAATGGTTTGCGGCAATACCCGTCAATATCGAGTATGCCCCTCCCCGCTGATCCGCCGCGCGGAGATACTTGTCCGGCTCCGGTTCCGGGCTGAAAAGATCATCCAGCAGAAGCCCGTCCCCGCCGCCGTGTCCGCCCTTCCCCTGCCATACCTCGACGGAATACGCAGTCTTGAAATGCGGAAATACGCGGATGGTCGTCCCCTCCGCCACGAGTTCGCCTGGAATCGAGCCGTCGCCGTTGATGTAGACCGTCTCTTCGCACTTGTGCTCGATTCGCCCCTTCGTGCCGTTAAAGACTACGAAATATCCCTCCCACGGCATGAAGGAATTCAGCGAGTAGCTCATTCTCGCGCCCGTGTCGTAATCAACCAGGACATTCATGCAATCCTCAATGTCAATCTTCCCGCTGAAGACACACCGGTCGCGGAAGTAGCCGTCATACTGCTCGTTGTCGAGGTAGACCTTCTTCATGTCCTTGCTCTTGCGCATGTCCAGCTCGAACGCGCACTTGCCCGCCTCCGGACAGTCCAGACAGCGCTCGGAGCGATTCTTCAGGCCATACCGGTCCGCCTGATGCGGCGTGTAGAATTTCCTGTGCCCTCTGGCGAACACCGTCTCAGGCACGGCGGAGAGCCACCAGTTGACCAGATCGAAGTGGTGCGTGGCCTTGTGGACGAGCAGCCCACCGGAGTTCTCCTTGTTCCGGTGCCATCGGCGGTAGTAGTCCGCGCCGTGGTGCGTGTCCAGCATCCAGTGGAAATCCAGCGACAACACGTCGCCGATGACCCCGGACATGAGCATGTCCTTGACCTGCGTGCGCGGCGGAGAGTAGCGATAATTGAAAGTGACGCGGCACTTCTTCCCGGTCCGCTTCTGCGTGTCAATGATGCGTTGGCACTTCACATCGTTGGTCGTCATCGGTTTTTCGGTGATGGCGTCGCAACCGAGTTCCATCGCGCGGCAGATGTACTTGTCGTGATAGCAATCCTTTGTCGTGACGATGACGCCATCCGGTTTTGTCTCCGCTATCATCCGGTCGAAGTCTGCATCGCTGTAACCTGGCACGTCCTTCCCGTTCTCTTTCGCGAAGGCCTGGTACATGCGGACACGACCTTCGTTATTGTCGCATAGGCCAACCAGTTCGCACGCATCCTGATAGCCGTTCAAGGTTGCCTTGACGTACATGTGGGCGCGACCGCCGAGGCCGACCTGGACATAACGTTTCTTCATGGATGTTCCTTCCTGTCGTGTGGTTCTTTGTAATGCCACTCGTCAAAGATGCGAATCATAGCGTCCCGCGCACAAGCCGGGCAATACTTTATGGAATTGCGATGTAATGTGCTTGCCCGGCCGCGATACATAACGGTACCAGCCGCGCCCGGGCTATTCTGTATTCGGAATCAGGCAATGGGTGCGTCCGAGCAAGCGACGCAACGTCGCGCATCGAGAACGCACCAAAACACTACCCATATCCCTCTCCCGCGGGGAGAGGGTGGCATCGCGAAGCAACGGCGCGCCGTTCCGGCGCGAGGGGTGAGGGGGGCAACGGTCAGCCCTCGAAACTCGCTGGCGTCGGCTTGTCCCGTCCCACCTCATCCACCGCGCCGTTCCGGCGCGCGGCCTTCGGCTGGTCCCCCTTCTCCTGGGAGGAGAAGGAAACGAAGAAAACGCAGCGGCGCTTGTGGCGAACGCCACTACGCGCCGCTCAAAGGATGACAGGAAAAGAGTTCAGAGGGTAAGGCGCAGAATCGCGCAGCGATTCTGCTAAGGCGTTGCTCCGCAACGCACGAAGTCACTGGGCAAACACTACACGAAAACCGTAGGAGTTGAGCGTGACCGAGGGATAGAGCCAGGGACGGGTCGCGGAGCGCGTGAAGTTGGCTGAGTTTAGCCACGAGCCGCCACGCAGCACGCGAGAGGAGCCAGAGGATGCGCCCGTAGGATCATCCGAAGCACTCTTCCCGTAGTAACCCTCGTCGTACCAGTCCGAGCACCATTCCCAGACGTTACCGTGCATATCAAACAATCCCCAGGCGTTCGGCTTCTTCTGACCAACAGGATGCGTCTTCGAGTCCGAGTTGTTGCCGTACCAAGCGTACTCTCCCAAACCCGAGTCACTATCACCAAAGCAGTAAGCCGTCTTGCTCCCTGCGCGGCTCGCATACTCCCATTCTGCTTCTGTCGGTAGTCTCACCGCCTTGCCCGTCTTGGCGCTCAGCTTCTTGCAGAACTCCACAGCATCATTCCACGACACCTGTTCGACGGGATTATCCGCGCCCTTGAAGTAGCTTGGATTGCTGCCCATCACCGCCTCATACTGGCGCTGCGTGACTTCCGTCAGGCCCATATAGAATGGCTTGGAAATCCGTACCTTGTGGACGGGCTTCTCATCGTTACTGCCGCTATCCGATCCCATCTGGAATTCGCCCGCTGGAATGAAAGCGAGCTTCATCTCCACCCCGCCGCCCAGGTCGAGCGTCATCTGTTGACCCGCTGCCGGGGCGGGCATAAAACCCGCCCCTACGCCCGGCGCGGCATGGGCATCCTGCCCATGTTTTGCGGATTGGTCGGTCTGCGTCACGGGCGGGACGCCTGCGCCACCCGGCGGAACCGGCGCGGCGGGTTTGCGACAAGAGGCCATTGTCAGAGCGACAAGGACGGATACTGCGAAAAGACTTTTCCAAGCGCCCATGCCTTTCCTCCCATTGAATACGATCGCCGCCGAACGTGAAACACCGTCTTGCGACGAATTGCATCTTACGGCGAAGGCAAACCGCGCTCAACCGGAAAGCCGATGCAATTGTCTCAATCAGCAAGCAGGATTGGTCGTTAGCGTGGCTTACCCGCCACAAAGATCTTTCCGCGTGGGTTCGCTCGCGTCGAGACGACGCGACGCCGACCCCACCCTACATAGCTTCGCGTTTCGCACCGGGGAAAGGTTGCGCCTCGCCTTTAAGCTCCCGCACTTTTTCCGTCAGTTTCCGCTCGATCATCTGGTTGATGACGCACGTCGCACCCGCGCAGTTGTCGCAGTATCGGCCGGGCAGTTGCGCGATATTGTCGAGATTGCGCCTGATGTTCTCCCGGAGGGATGAGGTCAGGACGTTGCCGATCGGCTCGGGGCGCTGGATGGCGTGCGAACCGCACCAGTGCTGCGAACCGTCCGGAAGGATATATGCCTGTGTCGGTATCAGCCGGCATTTTTCCGTCAGCGCGTCGCGCCAGTAGACGCCATCCGCCGCGCGGCGGCAGTATTCGTCAAGGTCGCCCCTGTGCTCCACGCGCCGGAACGGATTGGCGAACGGTATGTGTTCGGCCAGCGTCTTGCGCCCTTCCTGCGGCGCGCCGATCCTGTCAAGATACTCGCGCCAGACGACCTCGGCCCTGTCCCAGACCTCCGTGTAGAACCGCTTCCATTCTTCGGCAGATGGTCTGAGATGATCGTTCTCACGCCCGCCGACCGGGATGATGTGAATCGCGAAATCAGAAAACACGGGATCATCGAAGAGTTTGCCCTCGCGCCCCGGTGTCCGAACCTTCCTGATGTCGAGAATGCGCTTCACAAGCGCCGGGAAATGGTCAAGATTCAACTTTGTGAGGACGCAGTTCACGTGAACCTGAGGATGATACGCGCCAAGCAGTTCCCGCGCGATCTGAAGGTTGAAGATGCCCTTCCAGACAGCGTCCGGACGTTCCGAGCCGCTCATCAGATGAGATTGGATTTTGGGATCGGGCGTGTCAATTGAGGTGTGAATCTTGAACAGACCATTCTTGACGAAGCTCAGCGTGGCGCGCGGGGTGATGAGCGTCGCGTTGGTGTTGAAATTGACGGCGCAACCGAGGCGCGTTGCGAATGTAGCAAGACCGTCATCGCCCCATAATTCCTCGCCCATAAGGAGCGGTTCTCCCCCGGTCATATAAACGTAGGGTGGGAGCGGTTTCGACGCTTCAGCGACAATCCTACGCCAATCTTCAGGCTTCATGACTGTCGGAAGCCATCTCTGATTGCAGTAGAGGCACTTCGGGTCGAAACAGCAGTCCAGCGTTAGCACAAGACCCAGAAAGAGGATCGGGAAATCCCCATCAGACATGGCCTGGTCCCAGTTCCCCAGCGCGGCCTTCAGCTTGTTCTCATCAGTCTCGCCGGAGCGGATGAGTTCGCGAACCTTCTCGGTGTTCTTCTCTATGAGGTGGGTCGCCGCGCCGTTCAACTGGCTTGGCGGTTTGGGAGGCGCAATAGTCGCGTTTTTCAGTTTGCCTATCGCATCATTGGAAGACAAAGCCTCCTGCCATTCTCCCGATGAAAGGAGCCTTTCGAGGGCTTCGCGGTGTTCGGGCAGATAGCCGTCGAACACGTCCATCTCCTTCGTGGGATGCGCAAGCCGCTTCGGCCTACGCATGGGAACCTCGACGGCCGCAGCGCGTAGGATGCACAATCCTCTCCCCGGCAGCTTACGCATACGTCAAGTAGGGTGTGCGAAACCACAAGGTTTTGCACACGCGGAAGCTGATGTCATGCAAAACCTATTGCGGGGCAGAGACCGGCAATCGCCCAATCCCGCTCGAGTCAATCGGCTTGAAGCCGATCTTCTCCGCCGGGGAGTCGGGCTTCAGCGTAAAGTCCCCATTCTCCGGGTCAACAAACATCGGATCGGCAATGACGGAGTTGACGTCATGCCCGCGCGCTCGCCATTCCTCAAGGCTGAACTTCCCGAACTTGATCTCCTCTCCCGCCGCGTTCCAGTAGAGATTGCTGTCCATCACAAACTTGTCGTTGTTCCAGTTGCTGCCCAGCAGCGGACTTTCCTTCCAGTAGACGATGTTGTTCGTGAAGCGGAAGGAGATATGCTCCTCCTCCCTCGACCGGATTATCTGGCCCATGCGCGAGAATGCGAAGATGTTGTTGCGGACGATGTTCTCCTTGCCGTAGTGCTGATGGAAACCGCCGGTCTTTACGCGATAAACGATGTTGTTTTCCAGCAGGATGCCGGTTGAGCCTTCGTCCGTATAAAGCCCCCACCCGCCGTAATCGAACGACTCGCAGTCATGGATGCGGTTGTAACGCAGGACCGTGCCCGGCGAATCGCCCAGGCAGTAGATACCGCCCATGTCGCTGAGAATGCCGTGCCCGATGTTGCTGATGTGGTTGTATTCGATGACGTTGTGGTTGGCCGAACTTGGCGCGTATCCCCACGACCATCCGACCGAGACGCCGGTGTAGAAGAAGTCGTCAATGTCGTTATGCGAGACGGTGTTGTTGCTGCTGCGCCCGATCCAGACGCCGACGGCCGCGGGATGCATGCGCCCTCCCCTTGCTATCAGGCAGTTGTTGACCGTGTTGTCGCTTGCGACCATTTCCTCGTCCTCGGAGCGATCCATCTGGCCGAGCTTCACGCCGCCGGCCCCCAGGTCGGTCAGTTCGCAGTTTTCAATCCGATTAAACTTGCAGCCGTTCGCAAGCTCCACGGCATAGATGCCGACATGGGACACCGCGCAGTTGCGGATGACGCAGTTGCGAGCGCCGCGCGCGGCAATCGCAGCAGACATGATGGCCTCAGCCTGAGCGAAGGAGTAGCCTTCCTCCGGGCAGTTCCATGCGCTGTGCGCGAACGTCAGCCCATCAAAGATGACATTGGAAACCCATTCTCGCTTATCCGGATTACCCTGGAAGTCAACGAGCCGGTCAAGGCGCGGGGCGATGACTTCCGCCGCTTCCGGCGTTTCTCCCTGAATTGGGATGTACGTCAAAATCCCTTTGCGGCAATCAAGGTACCACTGCCCGGGGTCTCCGAGCGCGTCGGGCGCATTATCCAGGCGGTAACGCTGCCCCTTCTTCAAACCGGCCCAGTATGAGGGATTGCAGGTCGGCCCGCTGAAGGTCACAACCTGCTCTTTTTCGTCAATGATTCCGATACGCAGGCGCGACATTGACCACTGGTGATAGCACAAAACCTCAATGTCCGTCAGTCCGGCAAATTCGTTATGCAGATCGCCTTTTTTGAAGCTGAAGCGATCATATCCCTTTTCCTTCACGCCGGGAGACGGCGGGACTTCGCCGTCAATGTAGTAGTAGCCCTCCTTGGGCAGGACGGGCCGCGAACGCCTCTGCCCGTTCACGAAAAGCTGTGAGAAACGCCACTTACCCTGAGCCACCTTCGGGATTTCAAGTTCCCACCAGCCCTTGGCATTCACGTGGAAACCGCTCAATCTGACGCCGCCGCTGATAACGGGTTTGGCTCCGGGGGAGGCCGTGTAGATCACGGGAAGCTTCTCATCGCCGGAATCCTGGGGTGTAAGAACGAAAGTCTCAGGAAGGAAATGAGTCCCGTCCATGACCATGACGGTATATGACGTCTCGCGTTGTCCGCCCTTCCCTTTCAATTCGCGCACGGCGTCGCGCGCCCTGCCAAGCGTCGCAAACGGACCGTCCTTGCCGTTTGACTTCGCCTGGTCGAGTTTGCCGGACCATGAGTCGTTCCCCGCCGTTGAGACGAAGAAATCCGCCTTTGGCCCCGAAGTACATGCCGCAAGGCATAAAAGAACGCCGACCGCCATGAAGGTGTAGTCGCTCATTTCCCAGTCTCCTTCCTCTTGAATGTTCTCCGAATCGCGACATCGGGATTATAACCCCATGCGCTGCGGTTTTCCCGCGTGTATAATCACATCGAAATGACCGAAACGCGCATACAAGACCAAGCAGCCTTTAACCAGAAAACTGTCAGAGGCTCAATTCGCCTTTCAGGATTCATAATCGTTGTGTCCGTATGCGCCATTCTGTGCGCGAAAGTCTTTCCGCAAACTTCCGGACCGACTGAAGCACTGCCTGAATGGGCGAAAGGGATTGTTTCGGAATCGCAGGTTCAATTCGCTAAATCTCATGGTGTCGCGCCGGCCTTCGAGAATGATGTAGGAATTCGATTAGTCATCATTCCCCCCGGCGAGTTCATGATGGGAGGCCGACTCTCTCCCGAAGAGGTTGGCAAACGATGGGGCCAGCCCGCAAAGTGGTTCAAGGATGAACATCCGAAACACCGCGTCGCCATCACGAAGCCGTTCTACATGTCCATTCACGAAACCACGCGGGGGCAATTCCATCACTTCGTTATGGAAACGAGTTACGTCACGGATGTTGACAGGATAAAGGGCGCCCTCGGATGGGATGGCAACGGGTATCGCTGGATCAGCGGCATTAGCTGGCGCAATCCGTCATTCGATCAGACCGACGATCACCCCGCTGCGTGCATAAGCTGGAACGACTCCATCGCATTCTGCAAATGGCTTGAGGGCAAGGGATCGCGTCATTACAGATTGCCAACCGAGGCGGAATGGGAATATGCCTGCCGCGCCGGGACCGACGGCATATGGTGGTGGGGAGACCGGGAGGAAGACGCGCAGGGACGCGCCAATGTATCCGACGCTGTCTCATGGCAGGATGGCGCGGTCCCCGTCTGCTTCAAGGAAGTCAGCGATGGTTTCAGGCACACCGCGCCGGTCGGATCCTTCAAGCCGAATCCATGGGGACTTTCCGACATGATCGGCAATATCCGGGAATGGTGTTCTGACTGGTATGCAGCGGACTATTATTCAAGAAGTCCTGTCGAAGACCCCGAAGGCCCGGATCGGGGCACGGATAAGGTCAAACGCGGCGGTGTGGCGTGGGACTTCCCCGCAAAGGCCCGGGCGGCAACGCGGGACTGGAACATCGTTGACGATGATGACGCGAGCGACGGGTTCAGAGTTGTTTGCGAATTGCCGGAAGCCACAGATGCGCGCAGATAAACACAGATAAGAAGATGAAGTTATATGATTGTATTTATAGCGTCACAGACAAATGACAACATAATATAAACGCAAGACGGTATACAACAATATGAACAGAACAGAGATTACGTTACATGTAAATCACATCCGCATTGACATTACATGGATTGAGGTTTGCCCATCAGACGTTTCACTTCGACCTTTGACTGCGCAAAGTTAATCAGAAGACATATCGGCAAGCCGGTGGCTTTGAGATAATTAAGGCACTGGGCGATATGCGCGTCATCCAGAGCCTTTGCGGACTTCAACTCAACAAGAACCGTCCCCTCTACCAGCAGATCGGCGACGTAATCGCCAACGACCACGGCATCATAACTGACCTGAACTGCTTTCTGTTGCTCGACTATCCGCCCCGCCTTTCGAATTTCATGAGCCAGAGCGTTCTCATAGACTTTCTCAAGAAAACCGTAGCCAAGCGCATTATGAACGCGAAATGCACAGCCTATGATTGCGCCTGTTATGTCATTCAGGCACTCGATGTCTCGTTCCATTACCGACTCTCCTTTTTGCAACAGATGAACACGGGTGCACACAAATCTTCATGTTCAAGTCAGTACTCTTGACCTTCGGGTTCCCGATTGGCGATGTCTCCGGCATTGGAGGCAACGGCGTACTCAAATGCCGACAAGCTTCGTAAAATCCGAATCGTCGCGCAGAGAAACGAAGACGGAATCGGTCTTGGCCTGATCTTTGAACTTAGGATTGAGTTCGGCTGCCTTGTGCAAATACTGCAGAGCATCTTGCTTGTCTTGATGAGCATGGTTCTTGCCGAAGCGGATGGAATAGGTGCAGGCAAGGTCATAGTAGCCGTGTGCAAAGTCAGGACGCAAGCGGATTGCATCTCGATACGAGGCGATGGCCCTATCATAGTCCCCTGATTTCTCGTAGAAAGTCCCAAGGTTGTAATATGCATCAGCGTAGTCTGGCTTCAGGCCCACTCGAATGTCTCTACTTTTCCAGGCCGTTGGGCGGCAGATTGGTACAAACCAAACTCTCTCTTCATCTTATCCGTGTTCACCCGTGTCTATCTGTGGCTTACTTTCTACAGCCATTCCTTGTGGCTGTGCCTCGGTTTGTAACCCAGCATTCTCTTGGCCTTCCGCGTATCGAAGAGCGAACCACGCGGATGCTTCTCGAAATAAGCCGGATCCTTTATCGGCGGCAGACTTCCAAACGTTACGCCGGCCAGCTCCAGGCTATCCATGGCACAGGAGACGCTGTCCTGGAATATGTAGAACACCTCCATCCTGCTGCCTTCCGGGAACTGGAAGTCCACCGACAACCTGACCGCCTGCGCCACGTCCTCCGCAAAGACGCATGACCCAAGAAACGCATTCTTCGCGACATCGGGATTCTGCATCGCCCGGAAGTGGGGCGCAAGACGCTCCTTATCCTCCTGGAACAGAACCCATGTGTACCGTAATGAAACAAACTCGAATCCGTAACTCTTGCTGTAACAACGTCCCATCTCCTCCCCGATATACTTGCTAAGGCTGTAGCTTTCGTGCGGCCAGCTCGGATGTTCCTCGTCAATCGGAAGGTATTCAGGACATAGAGTCACATTATGAATCCCCCAGCCTGAAGCGCTTTCGCTGCATCCGTATATCACGCGCGGTATGCCGTTCAACCGAACCGCCTCAAGGACATGATAGGTTGATATCACGTTGACGCCCAGCACCCGGTCTCCCGGATCCTTGCTCGGATTCGGAATGGCCGCCAGATGCACTACGATATCGAAACCCTTTACGGCTGAAAGCGCCTCAGCCAGCTTCGTCAGATCCGCTATAATGAGAGGAATCTCGGGATGCTTCCCAGACGGTTTAACGTCGAGAATCGTGACGTCATGGTACCGTTTCAACTCCTCAACGACATAACCTCCGACGTTTCCCGCGCCGCCGGTAACCAGTATTTTCATTTTTTCTCCTCGCGCATCGCCACGCCGGCAATCGTCATCCGACGGGTCAATCACAGGTAAAATTCAAGTTAGACACCATAAATAATCTAACATGGAAACGCACCGAGAGCAAAGTCATTGAGACATTGATCGCAGAGATGCTCCCAAGATACTCCCTTGCGCCCGCAACCCCGACTAAGTATAATCCTGCCAATGGTTTAGTGAAGTTTTTCGCCCCCCTTCGGAGAACTGCTTGTGGACCTGGGCGAGCTTATCAGCAGGGTCGGCGGCGACAGGGCGCGGAATCGTCCGGCCCTGATATGGTCATGGAATGACTTATTGGACAAGAAAGAGCTTAAGCGCCAGATACGGGAAATTCAGAATGCCGGCTTCGGCAGTTGCCTTATCAACCCCCGCCCGGGACTCCTCACCCCCTTCCAGGGCAAACAATGGATGGAGGCTCTGGCCGACTGCATGGCGGAAGCCCGCAAATCCGGCTTCCTCATCTGGCTGTTCGATCTCGGCTGCGAGCCGGCCGACCAGCCGAAGCGCATGGTCCTCGACCGATTCCCCGAATTCCGCAGTAGTCACCTGATCCTTGAAACGATTTTCGCCGGAGATTTTATTCCTAATGATGATGTTCTGGCCGTCTATCGTGGAGACAAATCTGGCAATATTTTTCAACGTTGCGCAGATACTTCAAAACTTCCCGGCCAATGCCGGGTGCACGTCATACGGAAACTATTAACGGATGATATTGACGTTCTCAACGACAAGGCCGTGCTCTATTACATCAGGCAGACGTATGGCGCGTATTCGCGGAAATTCGCGTCTGAGTTCGCCGGCTTGCTGATACGTGAACCGCATTATAACCCTGTACCATGGTCCCCGGTTCTGGCCGAGGCCTTCAGACGCCTCCGCGGATATGACATTCTGGACCACCTGCCGGCGATATTCTTCAAAGGGCGAACCTCAATGGTGGTCCGATACGACTTCTGGCGCACCATTTCAGAACTTTTCTGCGCCGCCTTTTCCGGCCAATTTGGAAAGATATGCCAGGATCGTGGAATTATGTACGCCGGAAGCCTCAAAGGGGCGGGCAACCTGTGGGGACAGGTGGCCCACTCCGGCGACGCCATGATGCACTACCGCCATCAACAACTGCCGACCATTACTTGCGTCGGACGGCGCACGACAACCGTCACAAAAGTCAAGGAATGCTCCAGCGCGGCCCGGCAGCAGGGTCTTGCCAGGTCGGCAGCCCATGTTTTCGGATGCGCCGGATGGAATATCCCGCTGGAGGAACTGAAGTGGATGGCGGAGTATTATCTCGCTCTGGGCGCTGACGCCATCGCCGAGCACCATGCTCTGTATTCCCTGCGCGGGGAGCGGAAACGGGATCATCCCCCCTCGCTCTTTCATCAGCAACCTTACTGGGACAGGTTCCGGCTGCTTAATGATTATCTCGCCCGACTCATCGGCGTCCTGAGGGAAGGCGCGCGTGTCGCCAACGTCCTGCTGCTGCATTCGATAGAGAGCGCATGGACCGTTTATTCGCCGGAAGAGGCAGAACCTGCGAAGACCGTTGACGAAACGCTGAAGAAAACAGCCCACACGCTGCTTGGCGTTCATTGTGATTTCGATTTCGGCAATGAGGCCGCCCTAGCCGATAACGCCAAAGTCGTCGGCGGGAAACTCCAGGTCGGCGCCTGCCAATACGACATCGTGGTCATACCTCCGGCACATACGCTAAGGCGCACAACCTGCGATCTTCTTTCAAAATTCTCAGCAGCAGGGGGCAAGATAGCGCTGATGGGGCCTCTCCCGGCAATGGCTGATGGACGCCCGTCAGAAGAACCGAAGAAAGCGCTTAAAAAAGCGATTTCCTTAAATCTTGATGACCCTGAATTGCAGCCCAAGCTGAAGGAAGTCCTGAAACCTTGCATCGAAATCCTTGATCAGGAAGGCCGTCACGCCCATAAGGTTCTCTGTCATCATAGAGAATCTCCTGATCGCTGCGTAGTGTTCCTGTATAACCTTGACCGCGACACTCCGCGAAGCCTGGTGGTCAGGATCATGGACCGGGGAAGATTCTACTTCTGCGATCCCGAAACCGGCGTCTGCCGTTTTGCAACCGCGCGCAAGACAAGCGGGAAGTGGCTCGCCGCCGAGGTTGAACTCCCGGCGATGGGATCAACTCTACTGATTCTCGACCGCAAGGCCCGCACCGGGGCTTTCAAAAAGCTTACGCGCAAACCGGTCGAGGACGTTTTCGCGCTGCCGGACAAGTGGGAAATCGAAGCGCTGGACCACAATGCGCTGTTGCTTGACTACGCCTCGTACAGATTCGGCGGCAAATCCTGGGAGAAACCGTCCCACGTGCTGAAGATCGCCGAAGCATCGGCAGAGAAAAAAGCGGGAACCCGACTACAGATGCGGTTCTCCTTCACGTGTCGTATAGAAAAGGCAAACAAACTGTTTCTGGGGATCGAAAATCCTGGAGCTTATGACCTGTCAGTGAACGATCATCCAGTAAGCCTGGATCCGGTTTCTTCATGGCGGGACGTCTCAATCCAACTCGTGGATATAGTCCGACACGTTAAACCAGGATTGAATGAAATACTCCTGACTACGACACTTACCGCACCAGCGCGCGTCAAGTGCGGCGGACCGGACTCCGAACCCAAAGCGATACCCGTTGAGCCGGAGGCCATCTACCTCATCGGCGACTTTGCGGTCAAGTCAGAACGGCCATTACGTAAACTCTATCGCCGTGGAGCCACAACCGAAGGCAAGTTCTATCTTGCGCCGATCTCTGAGCGGGGCAGCGCCACTGATCTTCACAAGCACGGCCTGCTTTTCTTTGCCGGCAGCGTGAGACTTACCCAGGAGTTTCCCCTCAAGGACCGCCTCCCCAGACGCTGCATACTGAGTTTCGCTGATCCGAATGCCGCCATCATGCGCGTGCGGATCAACAACCAGGATTTCAGCACTTTATGGAAAAGACCCTACGAGATTGACATCAGCGGGGCAATTCGCAGGGGACAAAACATCATCGAAGTCATCCTGACCAGCAGCGCCCGGAATCTCTTCGGCCCTCATCATCACGTCCGTGGCGAACCACAGCAGGTGAGTCCACTAACGTTCAGAGGCAGGAAGACATGGACTGATGACGAAGCATCCCCGCAGAAAACGTGGACAGATCGCTATTGTTTTGTGCCATTCGGGCTTGGCGGTCCAGTCACAATAATCTCTTCAGAATAAACACAGATATCGGGACTGGCATCAGCGAAATCTATTCCGGAACCACAAGGCAATCATTCAGCCGCCGCTTGAAGCAGCGACCCGCCAGTCTTCTCCCGGAATGCGAACAACTGATTATTATGCGTTAGGCCGACAATCAGAGAATCGTTCGGATTCGATACGAAACTCTTGAATTCCGGCGTCGGGATGCTGAATTCGATCTTCCCGGTCTGAATGTTCACCGCAATAATCGTCTGGCCGGCAACCGGAGCGCAATACGCGTTATTTTGCCCCATCGCTATAACGCTTTTCACGTTTGATACGTTCCAGAGCAAATTGCCTGTCTTACGGTCAAGCCCGCTCAGACCGGACGGATCGCCGACGGCGACAACGACCTCGCCCTTGATGATAGGTGTCTGGGCCGGCGTTCCATCAATCACGCGCCTCCAGACGATACTTCCATCCTCCAGATTCAATGCATATATAGCCCCGTCGCTTGCGCCGACATAGGCGTTCTCCGCATCAACAACTGCTCCCTGGTCAATGGTTGCGAATTCCGGACGCCACGTCCATGTCAGATCACCGTCGTCCTTGTCCATCACAGCAATCCGCGAGGTGCCGCAGGCGACAACCTTGGAATCAGTGCAAACCGGGGGCGCGATAACCATGCTGCCGACCGGAGCGCTCCATAGTCTCATTCCGGTTTCCGGCTTGATCATGTGAACATTGAGGTCGCCGGCGCCGAGTAGAACACCGCTGTCTGTGACGACCGGTCCTGTGCATGGATGGAAGATCAGCCAGATGCGATTATTGACGCATCCGGACATCGCATCCAGAGTCCAGAATTTATTGCTATGAGTGACATACATGACCTTGCGCTTTGCGTCAATCGCCGGGGGACCGGAGAATGTGCCCATGAGCGGCATCTCCCAGAGAAGAACGCCGCGGTCACCGTCAAGCGCCATCATCTTTGCATCCGGCAGGAGCAGGCAGATCGTATGTTCGCTCATATCCGCCCTGATAATCGGCTTCTCGTCCGGAAAAGAATAATACCAGAGAAGGCTCATATCAGCCTTTTCTATTGCTGCTTCGACCTTCTGGATATTGCTCTGCCGGGCGGCTTCTTTGGCCTGTCGGAGGGCTTCTTCATCCTCCTTCTTCTTCCCGCAACAACATCCCTGGAGCGTCATCACGCAAGCCAGAAGGATTGAAACTATTCCGAGTCCCCTGCCGGTCTTCATGCAAGAACCCTCCACGCAACGGAGTTCTGTCATATTTGCAGAAAAAGCCTCCTCAACGCCCTTCTGGACGTGAGACGCGCGGCGACGCGCCGCACGACCGAACTTTATCCTTTGCCGTCGGTCGTGTCAAGCCCAAACTGACCCGTGTTAGACCGTGATCCGCCTTAGGTTTATGGAAAACGCGCCTATCCTGACAATACGGCCTTATGCCCGCCCGTCCCACCAATACGTCCTGAATTCCTCCATGGCGCAGCAGAGCGCGTCAATGTTCTCCGGCGGGGTCGGCGGATATATCCCAGCTATCATCATCAACCCGCCTTGCGGGGAACCCAGCTTGCGGGTTTCTTCCTCAATTAAATCGTGGATTTCCTTTCGCGTTCCGAACGGGACTATCTTCTGCCTGTCCACGTCCAGGCATGTGCAAACGCGCCCCTTCAGTTCCCGCGCCAGATTGTCAATCCCGTGACAAAGGTCCTGCGGATTGACAATATCCGCGCCAGCTTCCAGGATTTCATCCAGCAGTTCCAGCATGTGCCCGTCGCTGTGGAGGAATACATGCGCGCCGGCATCGCGGCACGGCTTCATCAATCTCTTGTAGGCCGGCGTGATGTGCTTTCTGAAAGTCGCCGGACTGACCATCGCAGCCGTCTGCGTTCCCAGATCATCCCCGAAGCTCACGACGTCCACACCGAAGGAAAGCCATTGTTCCACGATTTTCCGGTTATGCTCCACTAGCATTTCGATCAACGCAGAAAGCTTCGGTTCGTCATCCGCAAAGTCAATCATCAGGTTCTCGAATCCGCGCAGGTAGTACAGCCGCATGAATAGAAACCCGTGCGGAACTCCGCCCATTGTCAGATGCCCCTTGGCCTTCGCCTCGGCGCAGTGGCGCTTGCTGGACTCCCAGTCAACCGGCCCGCGATCCGCCGTCTTCAATGGATCGGGAGCTTGATAACTTGCGAACTTCGCCCAATCGTCAAGCGGTCTTTCGATGACCTGGCCCTCGATTCCGTCAATGGTGTCATACCACACGCATCCCCACGCATCCTTGAAGCGTTCTCCCGCGC
Source organism: Planctomycetota bacterium (assembly GCA_022711755.1). Taxonomy (GTDB): domain Bacteria; phylum Planctomycetota; class Brocadiia; order SM23-32; family JAKLEA01; genus JAKLEA01. The sequence continues at coordinate 80,899 of JAKLEA010000001.1, read as the reverse complement.
GATTGGCAGGACCGAATTCCATCTTCGTATAATCCTGCTTGCCCTTCTGAAATCCCGGGAAGAAGCGGGGATGGCGGACGAGAACATCCTCCAGTTCCATGCCGAGTTGCTTCCTTGACGCACCTGAGATCGCGACGGTGCAGGGCATCCACTCCGGTCCGGTCATCTCCACGGTTCTGAGATAATTTTCTCTATCGGTGAGAGGCATGTCGTTCTCCATTCAGATTTCCGTGATGCATCGATCCAGATTTAATGTTCAATCCGGACGCGTGATGTGCAATCCCGATGAGTCATCCTTCTCCCCCCGGGAGAAGGTGGCTGCTTTCGTCAGAAAGAGCCGGATGAGGGGGGGGCACTTACCCGCCCCTCACCCACCGCAGCGCCCGCAACGGGCGTCGCGGTTCCCCCTCTCCCGGCGGGAGAGGGAAAAGATTCCAACCACCGAAGTAATGCTCAATCCATGTACCGGGCAATATAATTCTTCCGCCGGTACTCCGCGACCATCTTCTCGTCAAGCGGATAAACCCCGAAACGCCTTCCCGCTTCCAGCATCGCCCGGTAATTGCGCGGGTTCACAGCCGGATGAATGCTGTTGCTGGAGGCGAGAATGTGCCCGCCGCCCGGGGATGCCTTCGCAATCGTCTCTTTCACGGCCTCGACCACTTCCGCGACCGTTCCATGCGAAAGAACCTCGCCGCAATCCACGTTCCCGGCGACAGCGATGCGGTCGCCAAAACGTTCCTTGACTTTGCCGATATCCATTGAGGCTATCGGCTCTATGGGATCAAGCCCTTCAAGGCCGGTGTCCACCAGCATGTCAATGATCGGCCACAGATTGCCGTCCGTATGCTTGATAAAAGGAACGCCGCCCTTTTTAGCCACGTCAACCATCTCCTGCATGTACGGCAGGCAGAACTCCCTGAAATGCGCGGGCGACATGATCGGAGCCTTGCGATTGGCGTAATCATCACCGGTCAGCGCAATGTCCGCGCCTATCTCGATGGCTCTCGCCATAACGCGCTTCTTGTATTCGATGACCTTCCTGGCAAGCCTGTGGCAGAAATCGGGATTTTCCAGATAAGCCATTAACAAGTTTTCCATTCCGTAAAGGTAATGGGAGAACTCGAATGCGTCATGGCTCAGGAAAACGATCGCCCTCTCGCCCTTGAAGCGTTTGACCGCCGATTCCAGCGATTTCAACCGATGGTCGGCGTCGGGATCGGGCGCAACGAGCTTGTCCACATCCGCATCGCACTTGACCGGACCGTCAACGCGATATGGCACGCCGGGAGCGTCAACCTGCCAGACGATGCCCCACTCGTCGCGCATGAACTCGCCGCCCAGACTTTCAACATTCTGATCCTCGAAGATCGTGACCCCGTCAAGGTCTTCCCGCTCGCAGAACTCCAGGTAACCGATGTCGCCGTAAAGCGCCTGAATTACGGGCTTGTTGACGATCAGTTCCCACATCGGCACGCGATCCGGCTCCTTGCGGGCCAGCGCTGTCATTACTCTTTCGTATCCGTTCATTCCAGATTCCCGCTTGTATGAAAAGAAAACTGATGATTCCGGCGATCCCGGATTGCGTCGCCATTGTAACATGCTCCGTCCTGCAACGCCTTTCCAATCCTGCCGCGTAGAACTCGACTCTCGAATCAATCTGCAGAACAGGATATTATTTCCATCCTGATTCAGTCATAAGACTCCCTTCGTCATAACCAATCTGAAGGATGCTGAAACATGATAAAGATGCCTCTGACCGACGGCTGGCTTCTGGCTTCAAGCCGCGAGGTTCTGCGCGACCGCCCGCACGAGGTCTCATATCGCCCTAAGAACTGGCTCCCCGTCCGCGCGCCAATGACCGTCCAGTCCGCGCTCGTCGAAAGCGGGAAAATCCCATCCCCCTGGCTTGACCGCAACACGGAGATTTTTCAGGTATTTGAGAAGGACACGTGGTGGTACCGCCTGGAGTTCGAGGTCCCGGCATCTGCCAGAAATTCGCGGAAGTTCGAGCTGCTACTTGAAGGCATTAGCGTTCATGCGACGGTCTGGTTCAATGACGCCCCGGTCGGTTTCGCGCGCAACGCGCACTACCCGCACTCCTTTGACGTGACGCCTTTCATAAAATCATCCGGGAATAACGTCATTGCGCTTGAATGCAGCCTCGGCCTTGAGTGGCTGCGCCGCAACATGCGCAACGACGTTACCCGCGGACCGGATGAAATCAAGCCTTACGCCCGCGCCGCGCAGATGATGTTCGGATGGGATTTCGCCCCCCGTCTTCCGATCATCGGTGTCTGGAGACCGGTCAGTCTCATATACCACGGTGAGGCAAGTATTAGCGATCTGCACGTCCGGACACTTTCAGTGAACGGCGGCACAGCGGAACTCGAGATCGTTGCTGAAACGCAGGCATTCTCTTCCGATGCTTCGCCGTTGACGCTTGCCCTTGAAATCACCGAAGGGCCGAATGGTCCGGTAATCTGGAAGAAAGATGTCCCAGTTGTCCCAGGGACACCGTGCCGTATCCCGCTCTGCCTTGACAAAGCGCGCCCGTGGTATCCGCAACACGCAGGTGAACAATTCCTCTACACGATAAAAACAAGACTCCTTTGCGGCAAGTCCGAGGTTGACAGTCGGATTGAACGCTTCGGCGTCAGGACGGTCGAGTTGCTCCAGGACGGCGAATTCGTCTTCGCAATCAACGGGCGGAAGGTCTTCGCTCAAGGGGCCAACTGGGTCCCGGCGGACAGCCTCAGCCTGGACGCGACGCCTGAGCGATATCGCCACCTTCTCGAACTCGCGCGCGACGCGGGGTTCACAATGCTGCGCGTCTGGGGCGGCGGAATCTACGAGCCGGAAATCTTTTACGACCTTTGCGATGAATTCGGAATCATGGTCTGGCAGGACTTCATGTACGCCTGCTCGATGTATCCTGACGATGATCCGGGCTTCATGGAAAGCGCGCAGAGCGAAACCCGCTCCGTCGTGCAACGCCTCCGCCGGCATCCGTCGGTCGTCCTCTGGTGCGGCAACAACGAGTGCAATGAGGCATGGGAGCTTGGTGACTGGCATCAGCGCACGCCCCGACACATGGGCGAAAGGCTCTATGATCACGTCCTGCCGGAGACGGTCAAGGCGCTCGCTCCCGGAACGCCATACTGGCCGGGCAGCCCATATGGCGGCCCGACGACGCGCTCGCGGTCAATCGGCGATTTCCATGACTGGTACAGCCTACCCAACTGGCGGACCTATGACATCAACGCGCCGCTCTTCAGCAGCGAATACGGGTTCAGATCGGTCCCCGCCCGCGAGACCGTTGAAGAAATGATCTCGCCTAAATACCAGTGGGAGCCTAACGGCCCGCCTCAGCACGCGGTCTGGCAGTTCCATCACGGCCGTTGCGAATGGCTCTGGGGTATCATGCCGGAATTCGGAACCCCGCGCACGCTGGACGATTTCATCATGCTCTCGCAGGAAACCCAGGCCACTCTGATGCGCTACGCAGTGGAACTATATCGCCGGCGAATGTTCAAAACGGCCGGCTCGCTGCTCTGGCAATACAACGAGCCGTGGGCGGCGGTTACATTCAGCATTGTTGACTACTACGGAAGGCCGAAAGCCTCGTATTTCTGGGTGAAACGCGCCTGCGCCCCAATCCTGGGAATGATTTATTCCAAGGACGGCGTTGTCTCTTACTGGGGGATCAATGACCTGTCGGAAGAATTGAGCTTCAAGGCAGTCATCAACCGATACTCCTACGACGGGAAGATTCTCGGTGAAGAGACGGCGCAGGGAATTCTGCGCCCGAACTGTTCCGCGCCGATAATGACCGAATTGCCGTCCCAGCTTGCCATCACCGATGAAAAGAACGAGTTCCTGCGCGCAAAGCTGACTGCGGGAAATCTTGAGAGCGAACGCTTCTACCACGCCGGGCATCGCAAGGATTGGCGGTTACAGGACGTGTCGCTCAAAACAAAAGCGATCCGCAAGGCCGACGGCAGCGTGGAAGTCTCGATTGAGTGCGACGGGTTTGCGCATTTCGTAAGCGCGCTTGTGGCCGACCCGCTGGCCCGTTACTCGGACAATTTCATTGACATCCTTCCGGGAGAGACGCGCCGCATCGTCATCCGCGCGCAAGGAAAATCAGCGATTACCATCCGAGCCGCGAATTATCAGGCCCGGACAATCGAACCGGCCTGATGCCATGCATGCCCGAAGCCTTATCGCGCCATGGTTCGCCCGCGAGGCGACTTTCGCGTCAAGGCCTTGTATGCGCGTCCAAATCGCGGATATGATTCATAAAGCGATGTAAGCAAGGGAAACCCACTCGGAGAAATAATGTCCCCAGCGAAGAATTACGTTCTCAACGTGCTGGCACGCGATCGAGTAGGCATAGTGGCCGGCGTGACGGAAGCCATTCACAAACTCGACGGTAATATTGACGCCATGAGCCAGACCGTTCTGCGCGGATATTTCACCATCATCATCGCCGCAACGTTTCCGGACAGCGTCTTGCCTGAAACTGTTCGTCTGGCAGCGGAAGCGACGGGCGAACCCGGCGAACTGGCCGTCTCAGTGAAATTGTTGGATCCACAAGCCGCCGCAGAACCGGTGGTTCGGGAATGTGATCAGTTCGTGCTCTCGATAATGGGGCGCGACAGGCCGGGCGTCATCGCTCGGATTTCAAACTTCCTGTCAAGCCGCAATATCAACATCGTTGACCTTTACGCTTATGCCGAGTCCGGGCAGTTCGTCCTGCTCAGTCAGGTGATGGTTCCACGCGCGATGGACGTGGGCCAGTTACAGATTGACCTGGAGAACCTCTGGAAGAAGAGCGACTTCATCGTCTCCTTCCAGCATGAAAACATCTTCCTGGCAACCAACCGGGTTGACTTCAGAGGAACCGGGGGCTGACCGTGCTGCGAAGCGAAGACATCATCGCAACCTTGCGGATGCTGCGGCAGGAGAACCTTGACGTTCGCGCGGTGACTTTCGGCGTGAACCTCATGGAATGCGCCGGACCGGACATCTCCCAGGTCTGCGACAAAATACGCAGGAAAATCTCATCAAAGGCCGGACGCCTTGTGCCAGTATGTCGCGAGATCAGCGAAAAGTACGGCATCCCCGTCGTCAACAAGCGCCTTGCCGTCTCCGCCGTGAGCGCGCTGGCCGAAGGCCACGGGGAAACTGGCATGACGAAGATAGCGGCCACGCTTGACGAATCCGCCAAAGATATCGGCGTGGACCTGGTCGGCGGTTATACCGCGCTTGTGCAGAAAGGCATGACGCCCGGGGAAAGAACTCTGATCGGCACGCTCCCGGAAGTGCTTTCCCGAACTGAGCGAGTTTGCGCGTCGGTGAACGTCGCCTCGACCGCTGCGGGCATCAACATGGACGCCATCCTGCTGCTGGGCGAAGTCCTGCTTCAGACCGCAAAGAAGACTGCCGACCGCGACGGCTTCGGCTGCGCGAAGCTCGTCATCTTCGCAAACATCCCCGAAGACAATCCGTTCATGGCCGGCGCATACCTCGGCGCGGGGGAGCCGGAGTGCGTCGTAAATATCGGCGTAAGCGGGCCGGGCGTGGTAAAGAACGCGCTCGTCAGGCTGCGGGAATCCTGCCCCAATCCAACGCTTGGCGACATCGCAGAACAGATAAAACTTACGTCCTTCAGAGTCACGCGCGTCGGCGAACTGATCGGGCGCGAAGTCGCCGCCCAACTCGGAGTTCCCTTCGGAATCGTTGACCTTTCACTTGCCCCTACCCCAAAGATGGGCGACTCTGTCGGCGAAATCCTCCAGGCGATGGGCGTCACAAAGATCGGTAGCCCCGGCAGCACGGCTGCACTGGCCATGCTCAACGACGCCGTGAAGAAAGGCGGGATGTTCGCGTCTTCATCAGTCGGCGGACTTTCCGGCGCGTTCATACCTGTCAGCGAGGACTGCGCGCTTGCTGACGCTGTCGCCAAAGGATACTTGACGCTGGAAAAGCTGGAGGCCATGACCAGCGTCTGCTCGGTCGGCCTTGACATGATCGCCGTGCCGGGAAACATAAATGCGGACACGCTGGCTGGAATTATAGCAGATGAGGCGGCCATCGGCGTCGTCAACGGCAAGACCACCGCCGTTCGCATGATACCCGTCCCGGGCAAGAAAGCCGGCGACATGGCGGTTTTCGGCGGTCTGTTTGGAGAAAGCGTCGTCCTGCCGGTGCGGAATCTGCGGGGATCGGGCGACTTCGTAAGACAGGGAGGCCGCATCCCTGCCCCTCTTCATAGCCTGAAGAATTAGCGAGATGAACGAGTATCCTACGTCTGTCGGCGGCATCATCTCCATGAATCGTAACCGGCATGAAGCCGGCGCGCCGGCTACAACTACGCTGATCCTTGTCTGCATGGCCTGCGCGTTTATACAATTCAGCACACGCTGGCAAAGGCCGATCGAATGCCAGACGGCCCACATAGCCGATGATGCCTTCTATTACTTTCAGATTGCGTGGAATCGGGCAAACGGACGTGGCTGGACCTTTGACGGAGAAAATCCGACTACTGGTTTCCACATTGCCTACGCAGCGCTTTTAGCAGCGGCTCAGAAGCTGTTCTCTCTACCTCGGACTGATATGTTGCGCGCTGGGCTGGCGCTTTCGGCTGGAGCGTTTATATTGTCAACGGGCATCGCATATTGCGCCGCCCGCAAACTTTGCGGACAAATGCCGGCGCTCGCGCTTGCCGTTCTATGGTCAGCTAGTTCATACAACTTCAGGGCTGTGCTCTCCGGGATGGAATCCGGGCTGGTGTTGCTGGCGACATCCGTGTTCTGGTATCTTTTTCTTGGTAGTGACGGGCCTCCTTGCAGAAATACCGTCGTTAGCCGTATTTCTCTGTTTGTGGCCGGAATCGCGGTAGTGCTGGTCAGAACAGACCTGATATTTCTTCTTCTTGCAGCTTGTGCGCCTCTGCTTCTTGATTTCAGGGGAGGGATATCCGGTTCATCCGCATCGGGAAGGCGCATTACTTCCGCATTGGCGGAAGCGCTTGCTCCTCTTTTCACAGGAATGCTGATCGTGTCGGTCTTCTGCCTTTCCGTAACCGGTTTCATGACTCAGGACAGCGGTCACGCCAAGCGTCTTGCAGAGACCGCTCTAGCGCCTTCTGACACAACAGCGCGGTTTGCAGAATCCTCGTGGCGGTTCTGCAGGAGCCTTCGCGATCCGTTCTGCGCCTTTCTCGGCTATTGGCCGACGCGGCGTTACGCCGTTGCGTCGGTTCTATCCGCTTCGGCTGTCTTTTCGGCGCTGGGGATCTTTGCGGTAGTCCGTCTTGTGCAACGCCGGGAATCACGGCATTGGCGCGTGCCGCTTGTTGTATTGTCACACATAGCGCTATTTGCAGGTTACCAGGGATTTGTGGGAGGCGAGGTGCAACACGTCTGGTACTTCGCACAGACCCAGTGTGGAGTGCTTATGCTGATCGCCTTTGCGTTAGGACAGGCTGAAATCGCTCAACCCCGCCGAACTGCGTCGGACTCGGCAGCTCCGCCACTGAGGCTCCATGCCTTCCATCCCGTGACAGCCTGCGCGCTGGGGTGTTGCATGTTGCCGGCATATTTCTGGTGCAAGTGGAATGAGGACTATGTTGGAGCCTGGCAGTATCAGATCGAGACTTACCTCGCGGCGAAAACCATTGACGCGATAGTCCCGGCGTCTGATACGATCGGTTCATGGAACGCCGGAGTCATTGGCTTCTACTCCCACCGTCGTGTAGTCAACCTTGACGGACTGGTCAATGCAGAGGTCCGCGCCTACGCGCCCCAGAAAAAACTGCAAGACTACATCGCCAATGAGCGAATACGCTGGATTGCCGACTGGCCTTACCAGATAGAGTCTCTTTCACCGCGCGTTACCGGACCTCCACTTGAATGGTCAAAGTCGAATCTCTCCGAAGCGGCGCATATTGAAGCGTCGGATGCGCCATGGGGTGGACGGCATATGACCATATGGAGAGTGAGAGATTCGGATGACGCGGGCGGAGGCCGTTTATGTTCGTCCGACAACACCTGCGCAGACAGCGCCGAAGGGCGGGAATCGCCAGGACCTTCCGGAGTCGTGGAGACCACAAACATGCAAGTCAAACGGACGCTTTCCGGCATAAAGTTTGATCGCGGAGCATATGGACGAAACCATGATGTCCGCCTGAAGTTCGACAGCCCGCCGGAATCCGGGATAAGTATCGAAATTCTCGATTTTCGCGGAATGCAACTAGCCGTAAAGACAGTTGACAAGGATAACTGTAATCAGCCAGTCTGGAATACGGGAGACAGTCCGCCCGGAATATGCGTAGTCAGGCTCAACCCCGCCGACTCGCCAGCAGTGGAACTGAGCATGAACATCTGGAGCGACCCGCCCCGAACTGGGGCATGCGCGCATCGTGGAGACCGTAAATGCTACCCCGAAAACACACTCTCAGCCTTCCGCTCTGCCATCGAAAAAGGCGCGCACCAGATCGAATTCGACGTCGCCATGACAAAAGACGGCCAACTGATCATCATGCACGACGACACGGTTGACCGGACGACGGATGGAAAGGGAAAAATAAGCGGGCTTACTCTCGAACAGATCAAGGCGCTCGACGCCGGAATCCGCATGGGTGATCGCTTCAAAGGCGAACCCGTCCCGACGCTTCGGGAGGCATTGGGCGTCCTTTCTCGCAATGTTCTGGTCAACGTCCACCTGAAATCCGGCCCGAATCTCGGCGCGAAGGCGGCCGAGGAGATAGCTGCCGCCGGACGTCAGCGTCAATGCTTCCTGGCGTGCAACGCCGCTCAATCCAGGGAAGCCCGCCGGGTATGCCCCGGACTCCGAATCTGCAACATGGAACGGCAATTCACAAACGGGGGCTACCCCGAACTCACCATCAAACTGGGAGCGGAATTCATCCAACTCTTCGGCTGGATTGACTGCTCGCCTAAAACCGTCCAGCAATTGCACGATCACGGCGTGACGGTCAACTACTTCGGCGCTTCCGACGAACCAACAATCCGTCAGCTTGTCGAATGCGGCATTGACTACATCCTGACCGACGACCTCGATCTATGCCTGAAGGTACTTGGCGATTACGGGATCAAGCCCCTGACGCCGGTTCATTAGATGACACGAGAAATTTTACCGTTCCCTTTCGCATCGCGGCGCTGCGATTTTCATGTTTCGTTGCGTTACCTGTGACTCAATCAGACCGGAAGATTCGCGCCGGAGAAGACAAACATGGGCGATAACGGACGCAAACTTGTATTGCAGACCTTGAATGGTTCGGCGACGCCCCGCATACCTGTCGCCCCGATCAACTGGGGCTTCGATTACATATGGAAGGTCGCCGGGATTCAACCCTGGCAGCTTGCCTTCGGAACGGCCGAAACGTGGCATGCCGCGCACATAGCCTACCTGAACCGCCATGATCCGGACGCTATCTACTACTCCGGCTCCGGCGGGCCGAATCAACCGCAACTTATCGAGGAGGACGAAAATCGCTGGGTGGTCAAAGACGGGAACTCCGGCGCAGTCTACGACATGCGCAAGGACAGCCTGTCAATCCACGGGCACGGCGGCGGCAACCGTTGCGATCCGGTCGAGAATGTCCCTACGAGGGATAACCTGGACCGGCTGATTCCAGCGGAGTCGAACGGCTGGGGGGACGCCCATTTGAACGGACTCTCGCGGCTTATTGCGGACGCCGGAGACCGTGCGCTGATCCTCCCGCATCCGTCGCCGGCCTACATAATCACCTGTTACACCATCGGCTTCTACACGGCGATGGAGCTAATGCTCTCCGACCCGGAGCTTTTCCATTACGGCTGCCGGCGGATGCAGACGGGCGAGAAACGCCTTATGCGCGAGTTGCGCGAAGCCGGGGCGGAAGCCGTCTGCATAACCGACAGTTGGGCTTCATGCGACGTTCTCTCCCCAAAAATGGTGGAGGAATTCGCGCTCCCGTACCAGCATTCCATAACCGCCGCCGCGCGGGAGGCCGGACTGAAAACCATCATCTGGAACTGCGGCAACATACTCCCGATGCTGGAGGCGCAGGCCGCCGTGCCCTCCGACGGCTTCATCTTCGAGCAACCCCGCAAAGGCGCGGACATCACCGTTGACAAGATTCGCAAGGTCTACGGCCCGAAACGCTGCCTGTTCGGAAACCTTGACGCCGAGCTTCTGCTGATGCGAAACGATCCGGAAGAGATAGCCGCCGCCGTAAGGGAACAGGTGAGATTGTCAGGCCCCGGCGCGCCGTTCGTCCTTAGCACCGGCAGCCCCCTGCCGAGCAACATCAGCGCAGAGGCTGTTGACGCGATATTCAACGCGGCGAGAGCGTTGCCTCGCCTCTCGTGAGACCGGCGTTCAGAAGATCATTGCGTCTGCCGTTCAGTCTATTCCATAACAGAGAAATCGGTGACTTTTTGCCGAACCACAGATTTGCGGTCGAATCCGTGCGGTTCAAGTCTGAGGAATAAAGAAGTCCAGATATTCACAATTGCTTCTACACATTCGAAGCAATTGCTCATGTTTACATCACATTAACAATCTGGCGTTTCAATACACCACATATCAATACATATGCCGCACCCCTCATGCCCCCCTCAGCCTCTCGTATCCGAACCATCGAAAGTATTCCCCTGCCAGGCGGGTGATTGTGGGGACCATTATGTCGTCGCGGCGGTGGATGTGCGTGACATGGTCCAGATCGGCCATTTCCGGTATGTCGGAATAGTGATTCTGAAAGGGCAGCAGAAGTCCCTTGATCTCTTCCGCCGGCAGCATTTTTGGCAGGTTGCGCAGCACGTCGCGGGCGACGTTGCGCCCCGTCTCGACCTCAAAAGTCGTCCAGAGATTGACCTTCAGGATGCCGTCCTCGCGCAGCGTCGCAACCTCGTCCCTGCGCAGGCATGATGTTCCGTGCAGAACCATGTTATGGCCGATGGCATCCCTGATTTCGTGGGCGCGCTTCTTCATGTACTGCCGCCGCGCGCCCATCGAGCGATGCTCGGTTCCAAGGTTGACGACCAGTGCGTCAACCCCAGTCGCGTCCATGTAGCGCCGGGCCTGCTCAGGCGTCGTCGGTTCGTCCAGTTGCCTGCCTGGTTCCTCAGCGCAGGCGACCTGGTCGCATATGCCTTCTATGAAGCAATCGCCTCTGCGTCTGGCGACGAATTTGCGGGTGAGTTCAATGTTCTGCTCGATTGGAAGTTCTGAGGCGTCGAACATCACGCCCCCCCAGAAACCGATGCCCATCTCAAAAAGGTCGGCGTCCGCCCCCGGTTGGCCGTGATCAAAGAATGGAATGGGAGACACGTTCGGGAAAGGGCCGCCGGTACGGGAGAGGCGGCGGACGTCGTCCCGGAACGCCATGAAGCCTTCGACGGCGTCCTTGAGGGCCGTGTAATTGGCCAGTTGCGCCCGGTGATTGTAGCGGCCCGTGGCGGCCAGGAAGAATGGCAGTCTGGCCAGGCGCAACTCTTCGGCGGCCTTCTGCGCGGCAGTCATGAGCGCCTGCGTGCAGTCGGCATTTTCCGTGCAGAACGCTGCGATGGAAACCTGCCGGTTGCGGAATAACTGAACAATTTCTCTAACTTCACGAGGATCGTTGGCAAGGGGCATAGCAATCTTCCGTTCAGCAGCGCATGACTACGCCTGGGGTGATGGTTGAGTCGGACTCCGTGATGTGGCGCGCTTCACTGGCGGAGAAGGCCACGCAGTGAAGAAGACAGGTAGTTGAGCCGATAATCGCTCCGGGACCGACCGCGCAGTTCTCCAGAAACGTGCCGGCATTTGGCTTCCTGAATCATAGTATATTATGTAAAAACCATGTCCGCTACCATCCTGTTAACGTGCCGGAATATCTCAATTCATCATTATACTTACCCGTCAGTCTTCGGTGGGATGGACAAAGCCGCCTCTATTTCTTTGATGACTTCGGCGTTCAGTGGCTTCGTACGGCTGTCAAAACGCGCGACAATCGTTCCATTTCTTCCGACAAGAAACTTATTGAAATTCCACGTGATTTTCCCGGCATGTCTGGGATTGGTTTTATCATCCGTTAGGTAGTCGTAGAGCGGGTGTTTATCACGACCCTTGACGCTTATTTTGGCGAACATGGGGAAGGTCACACCGTAATTAATCATGCAGAACTGTTTGATCTCGGCGTTGCTGCCCGGCTCCTGCCAAAGGAAGTCGTTTGACGGAAATCCAAGAATCACGAAACCTTGCCCCTTGTATTTTTCATACAGCGCCTCAAGGTCGGCATATTGGCCGGTGAAACCGCACTTGCTGGCAACGTTTACAATCATCATCACCTGCCCCCTGTATTGAGACAGGGATACCTCATTGCCGTCAATGTCCTGTATACTGATGTCATATATTGAACCCATTGCCATCCCATCCTCAGTTCCGGTCGGAGCAGACCTGCTTCCGCGACATCCGAGCAGACAAAGCGCCAGGAACATTGCGAACTGGAATTTGATCATTATTGATCGCAAGTTAATCAATGCGCTGGACATGTTTCACCTGGCCAATGGTTGAACCGTGAATGTATTATCGTGTCCGTTCGGCTGAAATGCAAGGACAGGCGTTGTTGAATGATCGGGTTTTGAATTGCGGTTTCTGACGTGATAAAGAGGTCAAATGATGAAAAGCTTTGGAGGGACACTCGTGTGCGCAAGCATGGCGATGGCTTCAGCGCTGTTAGCTGCTGTAGCTGGGACTGAGCCTGATTCCAGGACGGATGAACAGGGCAGGGCGATGATCAGCGTCGGCATGGCTGATGGCGATATGCGCGGGGGGGATAATCGCGCCATACAGGCGGCAGTGGATTACGTCGCCGGTTTAGGCGGGGGGACGGTGATGATTCTCCCAGGGCGCTATATCATGCGCAATGCGCTGAGGCTGCGGGACAATGTTCGCGTTTGCGGGACGCCAAGCGCAACAACTCTGGCTCTATGCAATGCGGCGACTTCACCGCTGGCCAAGGACGGGGATTGCAATCAGAGGGAACTCACACTGGCCAATCCAGTGGGATTCCAGGTCGGCGACGGAGTGGCCGTCAGCGACAGGAACTGGTCCGGCGGTTTCTGCGTTTCAACCGCGACTATAACGGCTCAGACGGCTGCCAATGTTTTCAGGATATCAACCCCGCTCTATCTGGACTATTTCGTGTCAAAGGGCGCTTCAGCCCGACAGACATTTCCGGCGATCGGCGGTTGGGGGATCAACAACGCCGTCGTTGAAGACCTGATTATCGAAGGCAACAGCGCGATGCAGACGTGGCTTGACGGATGCCGGGGCGGGGGGATTTATTTTTTCGAATGCCGGGATGTGCTTGTCCGGCGCTGCGCCGTCCGCGATTACAATGGCGACGGCATTTCCTTTCAGGTATCGGAGCGCGTCGTCGTTGAGGACTGCGTTGTGCAGGATAACAGGGGATACGGTCTTCACCCGGGCAGCGGTTCTGCGGCGCCGGTCATGCGGCGGAACAAGTCCGTCGGGAACGGGAGCTGCGGCATGTTCGTCTGCTGGAGGGTGCAGCGCGGGATTTTTGATGATAATGAGCTATGCGACAATAAGGGCGAAGGCATTTCAATCGGGCACAAGGACAGCGACAACGTCTTCCGCAACAATACAATCACAGGGAATGCGAAGGCCGGGGTACTGTTCCGGGTTGAGGATGTGCCTCAAGGGGCGGATCGCAATATCTTTGAAGGAAACCGGATACTGGACAACGGGAAGGACGGAGCTGCCCGGGCGGGCGTGGTTCTGACGGGTTGTCACTCAGGGCTTGTATTTCGCGGAAACACGATTGGCAACACGAGGCGGGAATCGGGCGCCGGAGTCGGGATGTTCATCGGAAAACAGATACGGGAACTTGCTAGCGAAGGGAATCGTTTCGTTGAGGTTGGCGCAGACGTGATGAGAGAGGAGTGACGGCTGCCAGGCTGCACTGGGGCATCAAGTTCCTTTCTGATTTTTGAGAACGCGATCGAGATCGAATGTCTCCCGGGCATTGCCGCGCATTATACGCTCTACCAGCGCGGGCGCGTCCGATTCGGCAAGCCAGCCTTCCTGCACAAGCTGGGTGAGTGCCAGAGCGATTCCGCGGCGCGCCACGCGGGCGTGTCCCGCAATCAGCTCGACCGGTCTGAAATCGCCTCCGAAGGTGAAGAGCTTGCACGCCGGGGCGGCCATGATGAATTCCTTGAGGAAACTGACAGATGACGCCGGATCAATGATCCAGGCCCAGCACATGTCGGCATAAATGCGTGGGTAATGCTTGCAGAGGGCGATCAATTCGCGCTGGTAGGGATATGCGATGTGCATCAGCACGAATGTCGTACTGGGGAATTCCCTGGACAGCCTGGCAACGTCGGTCATATTGTCGCGCACCCGCGCCAGGTCCATGCCGCCGTGACCGGCTGTGTATCCTGTATGAAGTTTGACCGGGAGCTTATGCACGGCAGCGAGCCACAGACATCGGCGGAAGAGATTGTCCTGAACTGCCTTCATTTCTTCCGGCTTCAGCGATCTGTCTCCTTTGGCATAACGGGCGAAGATTGGGGCTGCGTCTTCGTCGCTGACGTCCTCATAGTTGAGTCGCCGCCCATAGGCGCTCTGGTCTTTTACGGCGATGGCTCTCGGTCCATACTTATCGAAGATATGGTCAATGGTTTCGTGGGCCTGTTTCAATGTGGTTACTTCGGCTCCGGCGCAGTGATTCAGCGTGTTGCGATTTACTCCGCTGGCAATGCCGATCGTCCACAAGTCATAGCTGAGGAGATCGTCCGCAGGTTCGATCTCCTGAAAGACGGGGTTGCTCAGGGAGTTGACCTGCGCATGCTCGATGTTGGCTGCTTCTCGCAGTATTCGCCGGTAGAAACCGGGGCGGACTTGCTCGCGCAGGCGACGACTGATGGCTTCGCAGTTGTCTTCGCGGATGTCATCTTCGCCGTAGAGGGCGCGGACGCTTTCCCGCACACATATCTGGTAACCAGTGTGGCGGCAACGCTCATAATAGGGGGCAACCAGTTTCCATTTCTCCACTGGCGACAGATTACGGCCGATGAGCTTCTTGTAGTCATCGCCAGACATGCCAGAGACTCTCAGGTCGGAATCCGTATAGTGGCACATCAACATTCCGAAATCCGGGGCGGGAGTGGAATCCAGCTTATCCAGGTTGGCGATGCGATCAGCTTCAGGCGGAAGATGCTCATGCGTGTCCATGAGCGGGGTCTTGTCAACAAGTTTGCGTATATCGGCGCTCAACGAGGCTTCATGCGCAACATCATTAACGCATGTCCGGGGGACTGTTTTGCCGTTTTCGCCATCCCTGTCGCCGCTGACGTTTGATTCGCCAACAGGATTGATCGAACTACCGGCGCAACCTGTTATTCCAAGCCCTAATGCCAGGCTGGTCGCTCCCATGAATGCTCGACGGTCAATGCGCTTGCTCATTGAGAATGTCCTTTCCGAAAACAGGCTACGCGATAAACATGCGATCTCCCGCATCCGGATTGTAGCAGGAAAGTTGCTTCAAGGCTTGGATCCGGCTTTTCCACTGCAAATGTTGACTCTCCATCCGGGCAGGACTAGGATATTATAAAGTGGCTGGTAGGCGGATTTTCTTAATTGCCGGTCGGTTTTCCGGCAGACGTGTTGCTTTTACGTATTCAGTTTCGCACCAATGCGTTCGGAACAGGTCGCAGCATGATGGAAGATCGTGAAATCCTGGCACAATTGCTCGACACGCATCGCCGCGAAATCGCGATGAAGTGGGTGGAGCGTGTCTACCAAGCATCGGGAGCATATGCGATAGAACGACTGCCTTCACGGGAAAAACTGCAAGGGTGGTCCGAGGCCTTCGTGCTTTACTGCGGCCAAGTCGCGCAGCAGCCTCCTGAACTGGCCGACTTCAGCATGCTCAGGGCGCACATTGAGATGTGCATGGATCAGAAGATCATGCCTGAACACGCCCTTGAGCGAATTCTGGCAATGCCGGACATTCTTTCCGACATTCTAAAGGGGGAAGGATTGCTCCTGCCCATGGAAGAGCAGAAGCAAGTCGGGAATTTCGAGGCGATCCTCCGCGGGCTTCACGTCAGGCTGACGGACCATTATGCGAAGCAGGCAGTCAAACATCGCAACCAGGTGTTGCGGTTGACACGCGTGCTTGACCTTATTGACAGTCTGCATCTCTGCCTGGAAATGAAGGAGTTGACCGAGGTAGTGGCCCTTGGGATCGGCAACCTGGTGAAATACGATTTTGGAATACTTGCGGTGCTTTCCGAAGCCAACGACTTGCTCCGCATATTTCCGTTCAATAATACCGGATGCCTTGCCGACCTTCAGTACCAGCTCCATACCGGAGATTCGATCATGGAGCGGGTGATAGACTCGGAGAGTGCGACCGTAATTGAGTCCATTCAGACAGAGCCTTTGCACGACGTTGAGGCCGCGCTTTTCGAGAGCCGTCGCCTGACCAACGCAGTGCTGGTTCCCATCAGCAGCAGGGGCAAGGTCATAGGCGCGATCGGCATCTTCAACGAGCAGACGCCCAGAGAAGTTATGGAATTTGCCGCCGAGGTGGAGGCCGTGGGCAGGTTCCTGGGGCAGCTTGCTCAGGGCGTTCTTGAATACGAAAAATTGAACACGCGGATGGAATCCCTTGATCATGCTGTAAAGGAGGAAAGCCTGGAAAGGGAGGCTCGAAGCAGGGCGATGGAGGACATCACCCATGATCTGAAGGCGCCGTTGTCAAGCGTTTCGGGATACACGGAAATGTTACTGACCGAGCAGCTTGGCGGGATCGCGCCGCGGCAGGTCAGGGCGCTTGTCGTCTGCAGGAGAAATCTCGACAAACTGCTTTGCATGATAAACGACATGCTTGACATGGCCCGCTCGCGCAAAGGCAGGCTTGAGGTGAATATCGAACCGATAGGCCTGGACATGGTCTTTTATCAGTGTCTGGACATGCTTCAGGCCAATTTTGCGGCCAGGAAGATCACATGCGCCGTCGTGGTTGACGATCACGCCTGCTTCGTCAAGGCAGACCATGACAAGATTGTAAGGGTCATGATGAATCTCGTCAGCAATTCGTTGCGGCATACTCCAGTCGGCGGGGAGGTGACACTGGGAACGCGCCGAATGGGCGGCGGGCGCGTTGAGGTCATGATCCGGGACACCGGAAGCGGCATACCCCAAGAGGCGCTGGACACCATATTCGAGAGATTCAAACAGGCGGGCCGAGCAAGCGAACGCAAGCAGGGCGCTGGACTGGGCCTTTCAATCGCCAAGGCGATTGTCGAGGCGCATGACGGCAGGATTCGCATAGAGAGCCAGGAGGGGGTCGGAACGACGATATACTTCGATCTGCCCGCAGCCGACCCGGATGACGTCATCCTTGAGCCTTGACGCCCGGATACGCAATGGCGCTTGAGGATAAACTCAGAAGCCTTCCGGAATCGCCCGGCGTCTACCTTATGAAGAACGCCCGGCGCGAGGTTATTTACATCGGCAAGGCAAAGAATCTCCGCAACCGCGTGATGAGCTACTTCAAGCCCCCGCGCGAGGAGAACCGGCTAATAACGATCCGCATCTCGGACGTTCAGGACGTTGACTGGGTGGTCACGTCCACGGAGAAAGAGGCGCTGATTCTTGAAAACAGCCTCATCAAGCAATTCCGCCCCCGGTTCAACGTCAATCTCAAGGATGACAAGACCTTCGTAAGCGTGGAGATTGATCTGTCGAAGCCGTATCCTGTGCCGAGGATCGTGCGGCGCAAGACGGAAGGCAAGTCGCTTTATTTCGGGCCATATTCCAGCGCAAGAGCAGCGCGAGACACGTTGAAGACGCTCCATCGGATATTTCCCCTGCGCAAGTGCAAGCTGTCCGAATGCAGGAGTCGGACGCGACCCTGCGTGTATCACGAGCTGGGCCAGTGCCTCGGACCGTGCTGCGGAGGGATTTCCGAAGAGGATTACGAGGCAATGCTAGAGCAGGTTGTTCTTTTTCTTCGTGGGCATACGGAAGACGTGCTTAAAGCGTTACGCGAGGAGATGCAGCGATCCGCTGCGGAAATGAAGTTCGAGAAGGCCGCAAAAATCCGGGATCGCATGAGGGCGATCGAGCTTACTCTGGAACGCCAGAGAATGGCATCCTCGATGGACGAAACCGACCGGGACGTCTTCGGAATCCACAGGGCGGGCGCGCGGATGGCCGTGCAGATATTCTTCATTCGCAACGGGCGCATGGAAGATACCGCATCCTATCTATCCGACGTCGGGGACATGCCCACGGAAGAGGCTTTCCGTTCGTTCCTGAACCAGTTCTATTCGACAACGCGCTTCATCCCGAAGGAGATTTTGCTGCCATGCCCAACCGAGGACGAGACTCTGCTTACCGAGTGGCTATCTGAGTTAAAGCAGCAGAAGATTGAGGTCATCAGCCCCAGCCGGGGGGATAAGATGCGGCTGGTCGAACTTGCCAACCGCAACGCGCAGAGCGCCTATGATGCGCGGCTTAGCGATACGATGGACAGGGATTCAGTCCTGAAAAGCATTCAGAACCTGTTGGGGCTTCCGGCGCCACCGAGACGCATAGAGTGCTTCGACATCTCGAATCTGAACGGGCGCGAGGCCGTCGGCGCAATGGTCGTTTTTCAGGACGGCGATCCATTCAGGAAGGGATACAGGCGATTCCGGATAAAGACGGTGGAAGGCTCCGACGATTTCGCCATGCTGCGCGAGGTTCTTGCCAGACGCTTCGGGAAGGATTCGAAGGAAACCGCGATGCCCGATCTTCTCGTTGTTGACGGCGGCAAGGGACAGCTTGGCGCGGCGGCGGACGTGATGAAGGAATTGAAGATTGAAGGCGTTCCGATAGCCGGACTGGCCAAAAGCAGGAAGACGACAGACACGGCAAGCGACAGGATTCTCAGGTCTGAGGAGAGGCTGTTTGTGCCCCGAAATCCCGATCCCATCGTTCTTGAACAGGGCACGCCGGAATTCTTCGTATTCACCCGCGCAAGGGATGAGGCTCATCGCTTTGCGATCACCTATCACAGGCGCGTGCTTGAGAAGGAGGAAATCAACGCATCGCCGCTGAGACGCGTCAAGGGGCTTGGTCCGGCCAGACGGCGATTATTGTTGGAGCGATTCGGGACCACAAGGGGCGTCCTGCGGGCGACGCTTGACGAGCTTTCACAGGTCAAAGGAATCGGCCCCGCGCTGGCCAGGCAGGTGTTTGCGCAGCTTCATCCCGAAGATCGGAAACCGGACGCCGCGCAGTGACGAACCGCGTCAAATCCTGTGTTCGTGAAACCATAGCCTGACGAGGCAACGGGATATATCAATGAAGTTCCTCAGCTTCAACGCATGCGATCCCGCGCGCTTCCGTTCGCAAAGCCGCATCCCGACGCACTCGAAATCCAGTCCTGAACGAAGCAAGCGAATGACTATCTCCGCCTGGTAGCCGAAACCGGAACAGGGAACCATCAAGTCTCTTACGGCACGCGTCGGATAAATGACCGGACCGTTATAATACGGCAGGCCATATCCGAAGAAAGCGTTCATCATGAAGGTATACGAGCGGGATATCGCCCGCCGCAGCATGGGGCGAGACTCGGTGTTCGTGAAATATGGAATAACAACGGACGCTCGTCCGCGCCGGGAGAAAAGCGAGCGCAATGAATCGGCGTCGAAAGAGTCGTCGCCGGGAACCATGACGCAACTACCGAGGGTGGCCTGATCAAGTCCTTTGAGGAAGGCCCCGCCGAATCCCTGGTTTTTCTGATTGTGAATGACCCGGATGCGCGGATTGTCCCGTGACGCCTCGTCCATGATGCGTCCTGTATCGTCCACGCTTCCGTCGTCAACCAGAATAATCTCCCATGAAGCGTCGAATCCCTCCAGAGCGCCTGAGATATTCGAAATAGCTCCCGCTATGTACTCTTGCTCATTTAGAGCCGGGACTATTACGGAAAGGCCGTCCGGCAGGGATTGATTGTCGGACGGGGGACTCACGAATCGCAAGTCTCCAATATAGCCGTCAAGGTTTGATCTGCCCCGGGATAATACTCCGTTTCAAGAGCGGATGATGCGGGTGTTGGCAGATCGGGAAGGGCCACAATCCTCGGCGGGGATTTCAGCCGCGCCGGCGGAACCTTCGGGGCGCAGTCAAAACATTCGGCGCCGACTGCGGTCACGGCTGTGACAATTCCCGCCGCTGCCCCGCAGAAACGCCATCCCACGTCGCAAACGATCAACCTGCCCGTCTTGGCGGCTGAATGGCGCAATGCGTCAATGTCCAGCGGTTTCAGGGATCTGAGGTCAATAACCTCGGCGCTGACGCCCCGCTTTGCCGCTTCGTCTGCGGCTTTGAGGGCGTCCTCGACTGCATAGGACACTGCGGCGATTGTCACGTCGCTGCCGCGCCTTCGCATCGCCGCCTTGCCCAGCGGAGCGGCAACCGGGGTACGATCCACTATCCCCCGCCGTTCATAAAGCGAGCGATGCTCCATCACAATCACCGGATCGTCATCGGCAATCGCGGCAAGGAGCAGTTCCTTTGCGTCGGCGGCAGTGGCGGGGGCGACGACTTTCAATCCCGGAACGTGCATGAGAAGGCCGTGCAGGGTTTGCGAGTGCTGAGCCGCGGAGCCCCAGCCCTTTGCGGCAATGCACCTGATCGTCAGGGGGACGCGCATTCGTCCGCCGAACATCCACCGCCATTTGGCGGCGTGGTTGATGATTTGATCCAGCGAAACGGTCAGGAAGTCCATGCGCATGTGGAACATGACCGGACGCATTCCGCAGAGCGCCGCGCCTATGGCAACCCCCGTCATGCCAGCCTCAGCCACCGGCAGGTCAAGCGCTCGCTGAGACCCGAAGCGCTCGGCCAGACCGAGCATGGTTCCATATACGCCGGTCGGGTCGGCCAATCCAATGCCAAGCGCGAAAACATCCTCATAGGTCTCCATAGCCTGAATCGTGGCCTCGGCGATGGCCTCCCTGTAGGTGATTTCGCGCGTGACCTTGTATGCTCTCCTTGTGGCGGAAGGGAACAGCGCCTTGACGGGTTGCGAATCGCTGTGAACATCCGAAATCCTGGGGAATTCGGCTGACTTTGCCTTGCCGAATGCGGTTTCGACCTTCTCCCGGACTTCTCGCCGGATCGCCGCGATTTCCGGTTTTGCGACGCCATGTTTTACTAGTGCGCGCTCCATGCGCTTCACCGGGCAACGTCTGCGCCACGCCTTATATTCCTCTTCCGAACGATAGCCGAGATGGTAATCCGTTCCGGGGCCGACGTGGCCCATGATCCTGTAGGTTTTGCATTCAATCAGGCTTGGCCCTTCCTCGCGCCTGGCCTTTTCCACGGCTGACCGGCACGCCGTCCGGACTGCAAGAACGTCGTTCCCGTCCACACGGCATCCCGGCACATCGAATGGTTTTCCGCGATGATGAATGTTATCCAGCGGCTGACGGTCTTTCTGTAGCGAACACGTTGCCAGCGCGTTGTTTTCACAGACGAAGACGACTGGCAGTTTCTTGAGCGCCGCGAAGTTCAGACTTTCCTGAAACACTCCCTGATCCGCCGCACCGTCGCCGAAGATAACAGCCGTCACGCGCCCGTCGCCCTTGATCTTCGACGCCAGCGCCGCGCCCACAGCTATCGGTATTCCACCGCCGACGGTAGCCGTCGTGCCCAGTGCGCCGACCTCAGGGGCTGCCAGGTGGGTGCTTCCACCCCATCCATGCGAGCAACCCGCCCGGCGTCCATATAATTCCGCCGCGATGGATTCAACGTCAACCCCCTTGGCTATGAGGTGCGCGTGGCCGCGATGATTGCTGAAAAGATAGTCGTCTTTGCGCAGGACGGAGCAGGCGCCGACCGCGACGGCCTCCTGCCCGATTGCTAGGTGGACGGGGCAGCGCATTTCTTGTTCGGGGTAAAGGCGCGAAACTGTTTCCTCAAAATAACGAATTAGAAACAAATCGCGATAGAGTTCTATCATCTGTTTTTCGGAAAGCGCAGGTGGCCGGACCATTGATCCCCTCGTTATCCGTTTTGTCCTGAGGCTCATGATCGCTTCGCCGCTTCTATCCGGAGGCTTTTGCGTATCGTCCGCAAGAAAAATGACGGTCCCATTCGGATCGGATAGACACGACGGGTAACAAGGTAGGCTTTGGCAAGGTAGTAGGCAAGGAAAAAGATGGGGTTGGGGCGCAGTCGCGTCAAGCGATTTACTAGGAAGCTTCGTAAAAACGGCATTGCGACGGCAAGCGTTCCGAGTTCGGAGAGATTTTTCTGACGGTTCTTTTCCTCTTCTGAAAAACAGTTCAGCGGAGATCGTCCCATGTAAGAAATGCTCAAGTCGTCATACCCGCCGTTCCACAGTCCCTGCGCGCGGCATCGCTCTCCAAGATCAGTGCCGGGGTATGGATAATAAATTGGGAATTCAGCAAAGGACACGCCGCATTCGATATTCATGTCCAGCGTCGCCTCGTCGTCCGGCCATGAGGTTCCGGGAAGCGCCAGGATGCTGTTGGAAAAGGTACTGATACCATACTCGGAGCATAGCCGGAAGGCGCGCCTGATTTCCTCGTCTCCCACAGGGCGATTCAACAACTCCCGCCGAATCCGCTCCGACCCGCTTTCGATTGACATGCTGACCGAGAAACAGCCTGCGGACTTTAGCAATTTTATAATATTTTCATCGGCGACATCTGGCCTGAGAAGACAGTGGAATGGGAGGCCGATTCTTCGAGGATATTCGCGGGCGAATTCCTCCAGCCACTCATCCGCCTTCAGAACAAGGTTATCATCATAGAATTTCACGCATTGCAGCGGATAGGCGGATTTGACCTGCTGAATCTCTTCAAGCACGTTTTCAACCGAGCGACGCCTCATGATCCGGCCTTTGCCCGCATAGAGTCTTCCGAAGGCGTGGTTGAAACAATATGAGCAGTTGAAGGGACATCCCCGGGACGCCATAAAACTCTTGAGCGGAAAATTCGCAGTGCCGGACCTGGAATATACGATATCTCTGTCGGGAAGGGGAAGCGAGTCAAGGTCCTGAACAAGGGGCGCAAGCTCCAGCTTATCAGGATGGCCTTCCCTGGTAAGAATATTGGGAATTCCATCGGGGGAATCGCCCTTTTCCAATCTGGAGAGCAATTCCGGAAACGCTGTTTCGCCTTCGCCGACACATATCGCGTCAAGCGATCCGGTCCGAATGCATTCAGGATAGAACGTCGGGTGAGGTCCGCCCATCATGGTGAATACGCCTGGGTATTTCGCCTTTATGACGTCATTCAGGCGCATGTAGATGTTGTGGAAGCCCGTAGTTGCGCTGTAGGCGATGACTCCAGGCTTTTCTTCACGGATGCGTTTGAGCGGATCATCGCTGCTGAGTATGGCCAGCGCGGTCTCGTGACCCGCCTTTTTGGCCACCGCCGACAATAGCATAAGCCCCAGCGGTTCCATGTAGTCCACTTCGTTTATGATGAATAATACTTTCATGCGCCGTCGCCTCGGATATCAGATGAAATTGGCATGAGGACCTGGGTGAGTAAGCTCCCAGAGATAGGCATTAATCTCGTCCAAACGGCAATTCTTCATGCATTCGGAGCAGTCCAATTTCTTCTGGACCTTCTCGATTATCCGGAGCCTTCGCTGTCCCTCCCATATGCCGGAGAAAGATTGCTCGTAAATATTCCCGTAGCAGTATTCAGGATCGCCAAGATGAGGGCCGCACGAGTAGACTCCGCCGTCGCACGATATCTTTGCGAAGAAAGGCAGGCCGAGACAATGGTCATAGCGCCGCTCGGAACTCCTGATCTTTTCAAAACCATGCAGACGGAAGTAGACCTTGAATGAAGGCGACTGATACGCGTCTGCCTTCTCCTTGAGTTCGCGCAAGAAGGCCAATTCAAATGGCGGGCTGAACTCCTTGCCGCTGTGCGGATGTGGAATGCAAGGCTTCACAGTAAGGTAGTCCACGCCGATTTCAGAGCAAATCTGCGCGAGACGCTCGATTTCATCAACGTTTTGTGGGATCAGAACAATCTGAACCCCCAGTGTGCATGGCGACGCCAGCCTGTTGCGAATCTCAACCGCGAGCGCCACGTTTTCAATGACCCTTTTGAACCGTTCCTGACCGCAGCCGTGTATTCCGGCGTATGTCTCAGGAGTGGCGGCATTTATGCTTAGCCGCATCCATGATAGACATGGCAATATTCCTTCGGCGATCCGTTGTTCCAACAGGCTCGCATTTGTTGAAAGAGCAACGTCAATGCCGGCGGTCTTTGTCTGCGAGATTATTCGGACAATGTCCTGATGAAGCAGGGGTTCGCCCTCGCCTGCGCACATGACACTTTTAACGCCGTGTTCGCCCATTTCCTCAATAGCTCGACATAAAACGTCCGTTTCCAGAAACTCTGATTTATAACCCCTATAATCGAACGCGCAGAAACAACACCGGTTATTGCACGCTCCCGATGGGCCGATCTCGACGTAAATGGGATAGACATTCTCACCGCGAAGCCACGCGGCGACGCGCTCGGGGTGGAACATCAGCTTGTGTCCGTCAATCCTGATATCGCTCATCTGGGTAACTCCGGTAACGGCTTAACTATTATGTCCGCCCGGATGCTTTTACGCCAATGCGTTTCCAGACGGCGGGATAAGGTTCCAATGAAGAGATCGAGCTTTACATTTACGTCAGGTCAGCATTACTCATTTGTGTCGCCGCCGACTAACAATGCCCTTCTCAGCCATGCCGGCTTCACACATGCGATTGTCATTCATGGCAATACGCCCAGTCCCCGACTCTCTCAAAGTAACCCCCGAAACCGTATTCGGGATAGTTTCCGTCAGGGAAGAAGACGAACATGTCGAAATTTATAAGGCCCGAAGGCGTGAAGACTTTCAGTATCCATTTATTGCGAGTGCACACCCATATATCCGATCCAACGTGATATTCATATTCGGGATAGGCTCCCATTCCCGTCCTCGGTATCTCAGGCAGATAATCCGGCACAAGGTCGGCCAGCTTATCAGGAGGATATTTATGGTCTGACTCATATTTCCTGATGGCTTGAACCAGCGGAGCGCTCCGTTCCGCCAGCCTTTCAAATGCGCGCATGCGTATCCGCCCGCTGATCCCGGCACAGACAAGGAACACGGCCATATACGACAGGCAGATGCCGCTCCATATAAAGGCCGATTCCCTTGTTTTCTTCGGGATCAGACGGATTAATGCGACTGGAATACCAAGTATTGCGACTATTAATGGGCCACCCAACATGACTGCTGAATACATCAGGCCGTTGCCAGAACCATTCGGTGAAACGGCTGACCATTCCGCAAGAATGAGCAGAGAATTAAGACAGACTGAAACAACGGCTCCGAGCGCCAAACCCCGCATCTTCCAAGCAATGCTCTTGAGCGATCTCATGCCGGAAATGTGAGCGAAACCTGGGTTTTCCCAGCCGTTGGCTGGCTTATTTAACCGTGCCAGCTACGATCCCTCCCAGAATGCGACGTTGTTCCGGTACCCGCCCGTTATCCTTCCTTGGGAATCGGCGATGTAGCCGTATCCGCCGGACGCGCCGACTGCCCAGCGCCCGCCGCTGCCGTCGCCCATGTGCCGCCCGACGCGAACGATGTCAATCCGACCCGGCTCGGTGGAACTCCAGTTGAGCGTCATCCCGCCGTTCGGGAAGCCGCTTCCCTCGTTTGTCCTCGCCCCGGCCAGCAGGTTCGTGCGGATGCAGTCCCGTCCGATAAGCACGCTGCGCAACACCGCCGGACCGCCGTTGAGAGCGCCATCCATGCCGACACCGATGTCCGCGTCGCGCACGTCCTGCCTGACTGCGATGGCGTCAATACCGGACTCCGCGACGATGCGCACGCGTCCCGCTCCCGCCGGGGCGATCTCGCCGGCGATGATCGAGCCGACGTAGCCCGGCGTCTGGAGCGTTCCGCGGAATCCGCCGCCCACGCGGACGACGTTGATGCGTGAGGCGTGGACCTCCGTCTCAATGCCGCCGGTGAAGTCGCCCGTCAGCGCCGCGGCAAGGTTGATACCGTGCCGCGCATGGACCAGCCCGCGCAGGCTCTTTCCTGCGATAACGCTATTGATCCGGCTGCCGGCAACCACGTCGCCGATGATGTCAGCGGCGGAGTAGACAAGCTCGACGTTCTGCGCCGAAATGTCACCGACAATATCCTCCAGGGCCCATACGGAGATGACATCGCCCAGGCGCGAGACAATCCGCCCCGCAATGCCGCCCAGACTCTTCACGGCGTCAAGTCGCAACTCGCTCACTACGTCGCCGTTTATGTCACCCAGCGCGTAGACCAGCCCGGCCTTACCGCCGACAACCACGTCCCCGGCGATGCTGACGCCGTCCGCGCCCTTGCCCGTGACGACCAGCGCGCCGAGATGCCCGCCGACGAGCATCCCGAGGGCGTCCGCGCGCCCGTCACCGTCAACGTCGTTCGGAACCGTCCATCCGCGAACGAGCCTAAGTCCATCCAGAACCTCCCCTGAGAGCGGGGAGCGCAGCGCGACCGCGCCAACGTCGCCCTTTGCTATCAGGAACGCGACATCGCCGGATTCCGGCCTGCGGGCGTCAATGACCGCGCCCACGCTGCCTTCAACTGCGATGCCAGCGCCGGCGAAGTCGCCAGTGAAGACGATCGCGCTCACGGCGCGCCCGGGCAAGCCGGGCAGAACGATTATCTCCGACCGGTACGGCAGGTAGGCCCCGTCCGGACCGAAGGCAAGGTCAATGTCGCTCGGTCCGTCGTCCATGTCGTAAATGTGTACCTTCACGCCATTTATGTTGAGAGTTCGGACAAGGTGATCCTCTATGCTCGGAACGGGGGAAATCTCGCCCGTCAGGGAGTACATCCCGTGGCTGGACTCGTCACCGCGCGCGGCGATGTAGTAGGTCTTCCCTTCCTCTACGGCGAAGCTGACGCCCGCCGTTCCGCCGTCCGCCCAGGCCTCGGCAACCTTCGCGCCGGTCGAATCGAAGATCAGAATGCGCGGTTGCAGGTTGTTCGGTTCAACGTAAGGCGCGGGGATGACGGGCAGGATCATCGGATATTCGACGTTCAAGTCAATGTTTGCCGTCCCGTCCTTCCCGGCGACGAAGGAGAACATATCCGTGTCGCCTGGATGCCCGATGTTGCCTCCCTCGATGTAATGCCACCCGCTCTCGGCGACGACCACGTCAACGGGGTGCGCCACGTCCATCGTGTCGCCGTAATCGTCCGGCGGGGCCAGACGCAGTTGCCCGCTCACGTCGTAACGCACCAGAATGTCGCCTTCGACGACGATGTAATACGTCTCTCCGGGATTGACATCGAAGCTTATCGTCGGGTCAATCGGGATGATGATCGGCGGGTCAATGATGATCGGAGGTTCAATGATTATCGGCGGGCCGATGACGGGACCGAGATCGCCCTTCCCGCCTTCGTAAATTATGTAGGGCGAGCTGAGGGACATCTGCGCGACCAGGTCCCCGTCGGAATCGTAGAACTTCACTGTGCCCATCTTCGACAAAGGCGGAAGAATACTCCCGCCGCCCTCTCCCTCCGGCCTGATGACGTCCATGTAGGCCCCGTGGGCGGTGAAGCGGATGACGCCCCATTCGTCCGACGTGAAGGAGAATACGTCCACGTCCTCGGCCTTGCCCAGGAATCCGCCGGCAAGCAAGCTCAACTCGTCGCTGAATTCCAACGCCGTTGCTGCGTCGAACGTATCGCCGTGATCGTCCGTGTAGGCGGTCGGCACCGCGCCGGAAAGGTCGAATCCGATGTTCGAGGAGGCGGTTTCCTCAGGCTGAGAGACCAGCAGGAAATAGGTGCGCCCCTCTTCGGCGGCAAAGGTGATCGCCGCGCCCTGAAGAACGTCGCCGCCG
This sequence comes from Planctomycetota bacterium, assembly GCA_022711755.1. Lineage (GTDB taxonomy): Bacteria > Planctomycetota > Brocadiia > SM23-32 > JAKLEA01 > JAKLEA01. The sequence goes on along the minus strand of JAKLEA010000001.1, from coordinate 52,928 downwards.
TCCTCGTAGATTATCGGGCCCCAACTGACGGGAAGTTCCAACGACCCTACCAGCGTTCCGGCGTCGTCAACCACCTGCACGGTGACTACCTGATATTCGATCTCCCCTTCCACGATCGCCGCGTCTCCAGCCCCGGCGTAAAGCGGAACAGGCAGGAAATACGCGCTGCCGCCCAGCTTTGCCTCGCCGGTTCGGTCGGCGACAACCGCGAAAACGTCAACGTCGCCGCCCCATTCCAGCCCGCCGTAGGTCGTGAAGTCGCCCCACATGTCGTGCGGAACGGACGTCGCCTCATCGGTCGTGTCGCCATGATCGTCATACGGCTCGTTGCCGTAAATGGTATACATCGTCCCGATGTTACCGCTGACCGCAACGTAGTAGGTCTCCCCTTCCTGCACGAGGAAGTTCAACCCCCACGGCCACGGACGCTCGCGGTAACCGTACCAACTGTAAGTCCAGTCCGGCAGTTGCACCGGCATTTCCCTCTCGCCCAGAACGTTGCCCCCAGAATCCAACGCCGTCATGACCAGCGGTTCCACCCCGGCCCCGCCTGTCAGGAAGCTGATTATCAGCTCAGGCGGAACGCTCCTTGCGAATTCGGACAGCATCTGGTCAATTTCAGTCGAGTAGGTTCCATTCCAGGGGGAGGCGCTTGCGCGGACGTACGCGTATCCGGATTCATCCGCCACAAACGTAAAATAGTCCACATCATCTACAGTTCCAACCAGCCCGTTGCCGGACAGTATGCTGCTGTTGAATTCGTCGGAGTCAAGAACCGTAGCCCCGTCCAGCGAATTGGCGTGGTCATCCGCCGGCGCTGTGCCCGGAACGACCCCCGCAAGACGGTAATGGACGCCGCCTCCGCCGCTCATCACGACGTAGTACGTCTCCCCGGCCTGCGCCTGGAACTCAAGGAAACCGAGCGCCGGCGGCTCTGATTCCTTCAGAGGAATCGGATCAATGATGATGTCCCATGTGACGGGCACGTTCGTCGAGGTCACAACATTGCCGTCCCCGTCAATGACCGTCATCATGATTGAGCGCGGAATCCTGCTCAGGTCGTCCCCGCCTACTGGTTCAATCGGTATCGGGATGAGCAGCGGTTCAGCCCTGCCCATGATCATCGCGCGGCCGTCTTCAAGGGCGATGACGGAAAAGAAGTCCTTGTCCCCGTCCTTCTGGAGGTTGCCGTCGTCGTAGAACAGGCCCCATTCGACCGAATCCAGGGGCGTGGCGTCGTCGGCGGAATCGCCGTGCTCGTCCGCGAACGGGTCATATTTGACCTCGCCGGTCAAATAGTAACGCCCGTGGCTTGCGCTGTCGCCGAACGCGGCGACGTAGTAGGTTTTACCGTTCCGGACATCGAAAGTAACACTGGCCGATCCACTGGGTTGTGCGGCTTCGGCAATGGTGTTGCCATGCGCATCAAAAATTACCACATGCGGCTGCAAGTCGTTGGTCGGGTAGTAACCCCCGACGACCATCGGATACATCGGGTAATCAACGTTGAGCGTGATGCTCGCGCTGCCGGACGTCGCTGCGTCAAAGACAAAGAAGTCGCCGTCCAGCGGGCGCTCGATATTGCCGCCGATGATGTAGTGCCAGATGCCCCCGTCGTCAATCACGACCTCGATCGGTTGCGCCTCCTCCATTGTGTCGCCGTAGTCGTCGGGCGGCGGAAGCGACTCGCGCCCAGTGATTCCGACCTGGACGAAGGATTCGCCGCTTACAACGACGTAATACTGCTCGCCGGGATTGACGTCGAATGACATGAACGGTTCTGGAGGCCAGACAACAGGCATCCCGATGACGGCATCGGATTTCACCGCTCCATCTTCAATGACGACTAGCGGATCGCCCGGCTCTATCGGCAGGTAGTAGGCGTAGAAGTCCATGCTGCCGACGACCTCGCCCACCGAGTTATACGCCACTGCGGAAGCCATCAGCGGATATTCTCCCGGCAAGATGTCGGGGGCGTAGCCGTCAATGTATGCGGCCCACCCGCTGAAATTCATCGTCCCCCACTCTTCCGCCGAGAACGTGAACACGTCAAGGTCTCCCGGCTTGCCCAGCAACCCATTGAAGTCAAACTTCAATTCCTCATCCAGAACCATCAGCGTCGCGTCCTCGAACGTGTCGCCGTGGTCGTCTCTCCAGGAAGTCGGAACTTCGCCATAAAGCCCGTAACTCACCGAACCCGTGTAACCATCCTTGAGCATCGGGTTGTTCACGATGATGAAATATGTCTCTCCGCCGGAGACCTTGAAGCTAACAGGTTCCGTCGGTTCCGGCCATGGAATAGGCATCGGATCAATCACAATGTCCCCGCCTGTCGCGCCGTCCAGATAGACCGGGCCTGGGCCAACCGGGATGATGAGGTCGGCCACGAATTCGCCCGCTTTATTGACAACCGTCGCCTGAATTGCCGGATAGGGTAGCTTATCCCCCCCCTCTTCCAGCGCGTTCAGGTAGTAAGGCCAGTACATCTCGTTCGCGTTTCCGTTCAGTACCGCCATGCCGTCCATCGCCGGGGTGATGGCGAAAACGTCAACGTCATCCGCCGTCCCCAGCGAACCGTAGGCCCAGTATTCCCCCCACATGTCGAAGTCAACCGTCGTCGCGTCTTCCGTCGTGTCGCCGTGGTCATCAATCGCTTCTTGCCCGTTGAGCGTGAACAGAGTTCCCGCTCCGCCGCTGACGAGGACGGTATAGGTCTCTCCCTCGATCATGTTCAGGCCTATGTAGCCCGGTCCGGGGGGCATGATGGGCATCTTCGCGTCTGCCAGCCACCAATAGGTTGGAAAGAACGGATTGCTGACAGGAACCGATGTTCCGGCGACGACATTTCCCGCCGAATCCAGTATCTGCGCGCTCAACGGTTCAAGGCCGGTCTCACCAACGCCGACCAAGGCCGCCATGTCCTCGATCGGGACTCCGTCCGCCACGAACTCGTTGATCATCCCGGTCAGTTCCGCCGCGGGAGGCCCCATCCACAGTTCAGCGGAGGCCCAGAGGTACCCCCTACCGGAGTCGCCAGCCGTGAATGTAAAGGCGTCAACGTCGTCGCCAAGCTCGATCAATCCAAGCCCACCCAATTGCGCCGGATCATCTGGATTTCCGTCAAGAATTGTGGCTTCTGTCGCGGAATCCCCATGGTCGTCCTCCGGCGCTGCGCCCGGAATCTGCCCGCCGAGACGGTATTGCAGGCCCGGCCCGGTATCAATCCATATGTAATACGTCTCCCCGCCCAGCGCGGGAAACGCCATGAAACCGGACGGAATCATCGGCACAGGCTCCGGCAACGGTTCGCTCTCTCTCGGTTCAATCGGAATGTCAATAACTCCGCCGCCGTAGCTTACCCAAGTCTCGGTCAGCTTGTTGCCTGCGCCGTCGGTTATCCAGATGTGCGCCGGACGTGGAATGAAGACCGGCGGCTCTATCGGTCCAAGGTCAAGATTCGCAGGTTCGGTCCTATAGATCGTGTTCACACGCCCGAATACCACTGCCGCGCCGTCCTGACCGGCCGTCACCGCAAAAACGTCAACATCGCCGAACTCCTCCAGCATCCCCGGCTGATAGAATAATCCCCATGCGCCTGGCTCGATCTGCGTAGCGTTCCCAATGGTGTCGCCGTGATCGTCCGTAACCTCGATCTCTCCCATGACGTAATACATCCCGCTGCTTCCGGTCTGGGACTGGGAGGCGATGTAGTACGTCGCACCCTTTGTGACGCTGAAATCTACAAAAGTCGGCACAGGCGAATCCGAAGCCGCTTCAGTTATCACGTTGCCTTCCGAATCAAAAATCACGACGCGCGGAATCATCGTGTTGACTGGGAAAGGCGGCATGGTGATCTCATCAGGGCCTAATTCAAGGTGGGCGATTCCCTCAGCCGGAGATGCGAAGACGAACATGTCCACGTCTCCGGCAACCTCGATGACGCCGTTGACAATCGGACGCGGCATACCGTCCCCTGCGATGGGAACCTCGACCTTGAAGGCGTCTCCAAAGGTGTCGCCGTAATCATCCGGCGGTTCCGGCGCGGGAATCTTTCCGCTGAAGTCGTAACCCATCCACGGACCGCCGTCGGCGGCGACGTAATATGTTCTCCCGGCCTCAACCCCGAAGAGCAACAGATCATATGGCAGAATCGGATCAATCGGCTCAATCGGTCCAGGAACAATCGGACCTATGACAAGCTTCGCGTCCGTCGGGTCCGGCTTGCGTATGACATATGGCAGCCAGGTCTCGGCAATGGTCTTGCCCGCGTCATCAATGACGGCGAAATGCGTACCCTCCGGGACGATGATATCGTCACCATCAAGGACTGCCGGGCCGTCAACGGGATAAGCGTTCACGTTCAGTTGCGCCTTGCCCTCTACTGCTGCTGCGAAGGCGAAAAAGTCCACGTCGCCCGCGACTTCCAGGGTACCCCGCCCGCCAAGTTCGCCGGTCAGGCTCACAGGCACAATGGTCGCATCTTCAGCGGTATTGCCGTGGTCGTCCCGCACCGGATAGACCGCAATCTCCTCCAGAGATTGAACGACGGACGACAAGAGGACACGCGGTTCGAGATTGTCCACGTGGAAGGTTTGACGCTTGAGCATTGGCTGTCACCTCATTTTTGAAATGGACATGCCGGAAAGAAGACGCGCTCCGCACTCCTCGCGCGCAGCGGAATGACGCCTTCATAAAAACCTATTTTGCAATATTGCATTTTAGCCTTTCGGTTTTCAGGGAGTCAAGAAGTTATCATTTTCTCTTGAACTCCACGAACAGGCTGCTATACTTCCCACACGATAAGGCCCCATCGTCTATCGGCTAGGACATCAGATTTTCGATCTGAGAAGAGGGGTTCGATTCCCCTTGGGGTCACCATGAATCAAGGCCCCGGGACAAACTGTTCCGGGGCCTTTTATTTTGACAAAGCAAAGCCATTCCCGCCTCCTCTCCTTTCCTCCTGATTCGCCTCAGTTCTGCCGGAATGCTGCCGAGCGCATTCTAAAACTTGAGCCTGTCAGTTGTCTTTTCCCGGCGTGACATCAAATGCCCTGAAAACTATAATACTTTTTGTCGTGAGTTGGCGTACTTTTTGCGCCAGCTTCGTGCGCCGCTTCGTGCGCCGCTTCGTGCGCGAGCTTCGTCCGAGCGCGATCCATACACGGAAGGGAAGAGAAATGCAGGTCGGCGACAACCTGAAGCATGCGCTTACCCGCGAGCAGGTCAGGGAACTTGACCGGACGGCAATCGAGGACTTCGGCATCCCCGGCGTCGTCCTGATGGAAAACGCCGGGCGCATTGCGGCGGACGAGGCTGAACGGATGCTCTCCCATCCCCTGATCTCCATCTTCGCCGGCAAGGGCAATAACGGTGGCGACGGTTTCGTCATCGCCCGCCACCTGCACAACCGAGGTGCGGCGGTCGTCGTGAACTTTCTGGGCGTGGTCGAGCAGGCAATGCAGGGAGCTTCCGACGCCGCCATCAACCTGCACATCATCCGGAAAATGGGCATCCCTGTCAGAGAGTTAACCTCTCCGGATGCCGTTCGGGAATCGTTGGAAGATGCCAGCCATGCTGGGCTTATAATTGACGCCCTCTTCGGAACAGGACTCAACGGTCCCCTTTGCGGCTTGGCCCTTAACATCGTTGATGGCATCAACGCACTCGGCGTTCCCGTCCTTGCGGTTGACATCCCCACTGGACTTGACGCGAACACGGGCGAGGTCCTCGGAGCATCTGTCCGCGCCGATAAGACCGTCACCTTCGTCGCGGCAAAGAGGGGCTTCTTCTCGGGCAAAGGGCCGGAGTTGACAGGGCAGGTCGTGGTCGCCGAAATCAGTATCCCGCGTGAACTCATAGAATTGGTGATGAATAATAAAGCATAGGCTGGATCAGTTATGAAAGCGACCAGACGCGAAATCCTCAAGACGTTCCTCGCAGGGGCTGGAGGAGCCGTCTGCCGGTTTGCCGCGCCGGTAAACGGCGGGGACAATCCCGTCTCCGACCATGAGGCCATGGCATACCGCAAACTGGACGAGAAGCGCATCGAATGCCTTCTCTGCCCGCGCAACTGCCGAGTGGCCGACATGGAACGCGGTTACTGCGGGGTGCGGGAGAATCAAGGTGGAACTTACAAGACACTCGTCTACGCCCGCCCCTGCTCGATTCATACCGATCCGGTCGAAAAGAAGCCCCTTTTCCACTTCAAGCCCGGCAGCATAGCCTTCTCTCTGGCGACCGCCGGCTGCAACGTTGAGTGCAAGTTCTGCCAGAATTGGGAAATCAGCCAGTTCCGCCCGGAAGACGTCGCAAATGTCTATCTCCCCCCGGACCAAGTTGCCGAAGCCGCCCGCCGTGCTAAGGAAGCTTCAGGAAAGCCGTGCTGCATCGCATATACCTACAGTGAGCCGGTCGTCTTTTTTGAGTATATGTTCGACTGCGCGCGCGCCGGAAATCATATGGGGGTTGATTCCGTGATGATAAGCAACGGTTACATCACTGAAACTCCGATGAAGGAGCTTGTCCGGCATCTCAAGGCTGTGAAAATTGATTTGAAGGGATTCTCGGAAAAGTTCTACAAGGAGATGGTCAATGCCGAACTCAAGCCGGTGCTTGACACGCTACTCCTGCTCAGGAAGGAAAACGTCTATTTTGAGATAGTCACGTTGCTGATTCCGACTCTGAATGACAGCGACGAGGAGTTGAAGTCCCTGTGCAAGTGGATTCACGACAATCTGGGCGAGGATGTTCCGGTGCATTTCACCAGGTTTAATCCCTGTTACAAGGTGAAGAATCTGCCGCCGACGCCCGTCGGAACGCTTCAGAGAGCATGGCGGATTGGACAAGCTGAAGGGCTTCATTACGTGTACGTCGGGAACGTGGCGGGACATCCGGGAGAGCACACCTCATGCCCGAAATGCGGCAAGAAGCTGATCGAACGCTATAGCTTCACGATAATTGCCAACCGGATCAAAGATGGCAAATGCTGCGATTGCGGAAATCCAATCCCCGGGGTGTGGTAATTAGTTGTCAGCGGGAATCCAGGCATTGCCTGTTCAGTCTCTGCCTGTTCAGGCGCAGCCTGTTCAGGCTCTGCCTGTTGCGCCGGGCGCCCAATGCGGATATCATGTCCTATGGAGGAATCGAAGGAAGTCTGACGCTCAGGCATCAACCTGGAAACCGGATGCCCAAACCATCCGGATGAAAAACAGGAACTTCTTTCGGGAAGAGATAGAATGAAGAAACGAATATCCATAACGATTGCAGCAGCGACGATATGTCTTGCATGGAGTCTGATGGCGGACGAGGTTCCTCCGGGCGGAACGCAATCTGCCCGCTCGAAGGCACAAGAAACCGATAATCTTGATGACAATGGAAAGTCTGTGCCCCGTGAGGAAGTTCCGCCGGCCGGGGTTCCCGGACTTACTCCGGGAGGCGGGCCAAAAACGCGAGAGCCTCAACCCGTCAATGTAATTATTGTGGAAGGTTCGCGGAGATATCGCAGCAGCATCCCCGTGTCTGTCGGCGTGGGGCTTGGATACAACCACTGGCACGGAGATCACTGGTACAGCAGTACTTCCGTGGGTTTCGGCGGATGGCCGTATTATGGTTATTGCAATGATTGGTATCCTGGCTACTCGTATCGCCCTCGCAGCAATTACTGGCTCGGTTTCTCAAGCTGGTTCCCCATTCACGAGGACGACAATTCCCGCTGGTCCGTCGGATTGGGCGTAGGGACCGGCGGAAGCTGGTAGCGGAAACGGAAAATTGACATTAGGCCCTGATGATGTATGCTCATGACCGGGGGAAGTGGAGCCGTTGAAATCGGAACCACCGCGATTCGCCGCGCCGCGACCAATGGAGGTAATGGCTCTTGGCGAGACTGGCAGACGTTCTGGGCGAGAAAAGCAGGATATACGCCATCCTATCGGATATTCACGCCAATCTGCCCGCCCTGAAGTCTGTATGCGCGGATTTGAAGGATCGCAATGCGATCAAGGCGTTCAACCTGGGCGACCTGGTCGGTTACGGCCCCTTTCCGAACGAAGTCCTCGAATCCGTCCACGACGGATTGAAGATTCCAATTTCGTTCCTGAAGAAAGCGAATATTCCCTGCCGGCACGTTTGCGGAAATCACGACAAGTGGGCGTGTGGGGCAATACCTTTCCATCCGAAGGCAACACCCAGGGCGCGAAACAGCCACCGATGGACGCAGGACGAGTTATCCGGTGAACATAAGAGCATGCTCGCCGCGCTGAAGGATGAAATAGTCGAGGACGGTCTTTGTTTCGTTCACGGTTCGCCATGCATGCCGCTTGAATACAAGTATATTGATCCGATGGTATTCATATCACCTGAGATTCGCAAAGAGTTCACAACTCAGTCCTGGCCTCAGTGGCGTGAGAGCGGATACTGCCGCAAGGTGCTCATGCCCGCGTTTGACGAGATGAAAAGGCGGGAGATCAGGATGTCCTTTGTAGGACACTCCCACCGCCCGGCCGTCATAGGACTGAAGGACGACGGATTTATCTTTCCATCCCCGTTCGATTCGCAGAAGGCAGGCAAATCGAGGAACGATTCATTCAAACTGGAACCCGATTGCCTGTGGATAATCAATGTCGGATCCGTAGGTTTCCCCCGAGACGGAGACAATCGCGCCTGTTACGCAACTTTTGATTATGACAGTTGCGTGCTGACTCTTGCCCGGGTTGCCTATGCCGTGGACGTTACAATCCGGGAATATGGACGCAAGGACTTGAAGGATCGTAAGGCAAAGGAGAAAACGCGGCTGGAACAGCATACTATTGACGACCTGAAGGGCATTCTCCAGCGGGGACGGGCATTGAAGGGCGCGTTTGGATTCTCTCAGTAGCGGAACGGTTGCTTTATGACAACATAAATTAGCACAATCAGTATAAGAATTGATATGACGGCCGCAATCAATGCCGCAATTTTCAACTTGTGGGCAAGACCATAGTACCGCGACTTATCCTGCGGTTTCGAATCCATATCCTCATGCGTGCCTTTTTTGTCCAATTGGGAAGGGAATCCACATCCATCGTCTAAATCAATTGCTGTTATCATACCGGCGCATTCCAGGAAGGCATCCGCAAGCCCTGTGCGGCCTTTATCGTAATCCATCCCGAAGCGCGCCAGGTAATTACATACAGCGTTAACCGTTTCGAGTTCCGAAAGCTGACGCTCTCCAGGATCTGATGGATTCCCGACATGAAACCGCCCCTGCCGGTCGCAACGAATGTCCATTGAGACGTTCTCATTGCCGGTCAGGTGCAGGCGCATCCCAGCGCCGCCGGGCTGAAGCTCATGAGCGCACTTGCTCATGGCGCCCACGATTGCCGGGATATAAGCCGCATTGATGTATCCCAGTTGCCGCATATCGCATCCACCTTCATCCATGAGCGACGGCGGAAGGTCTTTCATGTATGAAAGCGCCGCTTTGACCATGCCTATTCATCCTTAAGAACGACTACTTCTATCCTGTGGCTGAATCTTCCAAAGGGCATCGGGACAAGGTCAAGAAATATCGGGGCTGTTTCCAGCTTGAGGCTATAGAACTCCGATATCCGTGGGACCATTTGCCATTCCCACGCTGTTCGCCGCTCGATAGTGCGGGAGAGCAATCTCAGGCGAAGCCCCTCTGGGCGCGCAGTCGCTTGTTCCGGATGGTTTCCGGCAACGAAATAGGGAACCGCATCATTATTCATGCAGAGTACGAAACCCTGATTGGCCTCCGACTGAATGAAACCCATCATGTCCCCGCGCCTCGTATATTTTCCAAGTGATGCCGATGCCTCGGCAATGGTGTAAGTGGGATTGATAATACACCAGCCGGAAACCAGCAACCACCAGCCGAGATAGAGCACGATGCCGGTCTGCCTCATTCGCCTGAGGAGAAGCATGTTCGGCGTAGTCTCGGCAAAGAGGACAAGCAATCCGACGGCGGCTGAAGCGGCAAGAAGGCATAAACGCTCCGAATCCGTGGCGGTCGGGGTATTGAAGTCGTCAAAGCGCAGGTGATACGCAAATACATAATTGACATTCAGACACCAGAACATCATGTATGCCGCATAGAAAGCGTGCATGAGCGCCATGAGCAACCAGAGGTCCGATGCGGAAAAGGCGCCGCTCCCGCGCGGGCGCATTCTCACACCTTTTTTGGGGTATTTAGGCACAGGCAGGACAGCGAGCAGGCAGAGCGGCACAAGGAGCGGCAACAATCTGCGGTTCATGTATTCCGGATTCACAAGACCGATCAAGACCGGCGTGAGAATCCAGAAAAGGAGAAGGATAACGCGTTCGGATTCGGGTTGGGGGTCTTTGAAGTTGAAGAAACTCTTTTCCACTATTGCCGCGCGAACAATCCAGACACCGGCCGCGATGGCCGGCAGCATCGCGCCAAGGTCCGATGTCAGCACAGCCGCAGTGAACACTGCGAATAGTCTGGTTGCAATGGTCTCGCGCAGCAGGTTTATCTGAAGCGCCTGTTGCTCGATGGACATCGCCCAGCGGTCTCTCATGATAATGTATGTGACGCCATAAGCGCTGAAAGCAACGGCCATGGGCAGGCCGAAAACAACCATGTCCGCGAAAAACATCCTTTTACGCCAGAACTTCCACAGGACAAAAAGACCGGCCCCTGGCAGGGCGTAGAACCCGCTGAGCTTGACGCCGACGGCAAGGGCAAGGCACAACCCGCTAAGGAAAAAATCCCTGCGGCGTCCCCCGAGAAGCAGGAAATAAGCAGTGGTGATGAGAAGCAGATGGAATGCTTCGGGGCAGAATGTCTTCCGAACTATGAAAAAGACTGAGTTAAACCCCAAAGCTGCGACGAGAAGCATTGCGGCGCGCGCCCCATAATGCTTTCGGGCAAACCATGCCGAGGCAATAAGAGTAAAGCTTGCGACAAGCGCATTAAGGCCTTTGATCGCTGCAAAGCCGACACCGAAGATGCCCCCCCAGACCAGTAGAATGCCTTGAAGAATGGGGCTGGACCATGACTGATCAAGATATCCCGCCTGCCATCGCCCAGCCTTGAAGACGCACTGGACATTAGCGGTGTAGAAGGCTTCGTCCGTAAATTCGCCGACAAGGTTGTACCATGGCGGGTCGCCGGCCAGTCGTAACCAGCACAGCGCAATCATCGCGCACAAAACAACGGTGAGAATCTTGTCGTCGCGATTTTCTGCGGGAGCAATTGGCGGGAGAGAGGAAGTATTCTCGGATACGCTGAATCCTGGGCGAATACCAGGAGCGCGAACCGGCGCGACGCGCGCCGATTCCGGAGCGCGTATTTTGCCATCGGACGTCTTATATTCTGCGAAAAACATTGATTTGATATATTACGTCATGGCACATGGTCAATCAACCCGGCATGATGTCGCCGGGACGATCGCGCGCGATGCCACTTTATTGACGCGGCGTCCGATGGTCGAATAGAATGGCGCTGTTTCCATATCGGAGCAGTCGGCATGCGCCGACTGTCTCCGGATGATAATAACCTGACAGATTTCCAGGAGTTTCAGCATATGCCCCTCAATACCATCCCGGAGATTCTTGAAGACATCAGCGCCGGGAAGTTTGTGATAGTGGTTGACGACGCGGCGAGGGAAAACGAGGGAGACCTTACGCTTGCCGCCGAAATGGTTGATCCGGAGAAAATCAGTTTCCTCATGAATCACGGCAAGGGAATCATCTGCATGGCCATCAGCGAGGATGTGGCGGTTCGGCTGGACCTGCCCCCCATGGTAGCCCGGAATCTGTCCCGTTTTGCGACACCCTTTACGGTCAGCATTGACTCCAGCCAGGGCATAACAACAGGCGTATGCGCCGCCGACCGCGCAAAGACCATCCAGGACGCGATCAACGACAATGCCAAGCCCGGAGACCTTGTCCGCCCGGGACACGTTTTTCCGCTTACATCAAGGAAAGGCGGGACTCTGGTCAGGACCGGACACACGGAGGCAGCCGTGGACCTGATGAACATGGCTGGGATGCGGCCCGGCGCTGTCATCTGCGAGGTGGTGACGGATAATGGAACGATGGCTCGACTGCCGGAACTGGAACTGCTTGCGACGCGCTTTAACCTTAAAATCTGCACAATCGCCGATATCATCGAATATCGCCGCAGGAAGGAAAGGCTGATTGAGAAGGTCGTAAGCGTCCCATTGAAGACCCGGCACGGCGACTTCAAACTACATTTTTACCGTTCGCTTATTGACGATTACCAGCATATTGCAATCTGCGCCGGAGAGATTGGGTCTGACGGCGATGAACCTGCCCCGCCGATTGACGAACCGGTCATGGTGAGAGTTCACGACGAATGTTTCACCGGCGACGTTCTGGGGTCGCTGAAGTGCGATTGTGGAGAGCAGTTGAACCACGCACTGGAGATGGTTCATGCCGCAGGCAGGGGAGTCGTCCTCTACATGAGACAGGAAGGCAGGGGCATCGGCCTTGAGAATAAACTGAAAGCCTATAAGCTCCAGCAGCAGGGACTTGACACCGTTGAGGCCAATCAGGAGCTTGGCTTCCCGGCTGACAGGCGTGAATATGGCATCGGGGCGCAGATTCTCAAACATCTGGGCTTGAGAAAGCTCCGGTTAATTACGAACAATCCCCGCAAGTTCAATGCTCTCAGCGGTTACGACCTTGAGATTGTAGAGAGAATTCCCATTAGGATACCTCCCAAACCTGAAAACTATCGGTATCTCAGAACCAAACAGGATAAGATGGGACATGACCTCGGCCTGCCTTCTGAGGGGCACTGCCGTCAGGAAAAGGCAGAATGACGGGGCGTTCTGGCGATGGACCTTTTCACATACATAAAAGGAAAGCCTGTCGGGGAACTTGTGGAAAGATTTCACAAGGCGCTTGGCGTTTATTGCGCGATATGCGATGCAGAGGGTGAAATCCTGACAAGCGCTGGAACGCGGGAGGATAACAGGTCTTGCGTGTCAGTTCCCGTCCTGCTACGAGGCAAGCCGCTCGGTTTGCGAGTCACCTGCGGCGGGGGACGCAATTCCGAGGATGTCGCCGCGCTTTTAGCCGCTGAACTCGAAAGTCGCATTACTCTTGAAACCGATATGGAAAGCCTCTGCATCGAGATAACCGAGCGGTATGAGGAGATCAATCTGCTTTACGACATCTCGGCCAGGGTGGGGTCAATTCTCGACGAAACAAGAATCTGCGGGCTGATCCTTGACGAGCTTGTGCGAGTGCTTGATCTGCGGGCTGGGGCGGTTCTTCTAATCGCTCCGATCGGCGAGCTTGTGCTGCGAACCGCGTGGTCATCATCCGGACTGATTGCTCCCGGCGAACACGGTATTCCCCAAAAACCGCTCAAGGAATTGCTTTCCGGAAACAAAACGGTGACGCTTGATCCGCGCGATGTGGAGGCGGAGCCTTTGCTGGCCCGACTTCGAGGCGCCCGCGCAGCCTGTGTGCCCATTGTTCACACCGGACCTGACGGAAAACCCGATGGATTGGGTGTCATTGCGCTTGCACGGTCAGAATCCGGTGATTTCACATCCGGGGAACTGAAGCTTGCCGCATCAATCGCGGCGCAGGCCGGCATCTGCCTGCGCAACTGCCGGCTGTTGAAGGCAGAGCAGGATAACCAGCGGGTTCAGAATGAATTGGAGATTGCTTCTGCGATCCAGAAAGGCCTCTTTCCCGCAGCGCCTTTGCGTTACGCCGGAGCGGATATCGCCGGGCGTTGCGTCCCGGCCCACCGCGTCGGGGGGGATTACTTCGACTACTTCCCGATCCGCCACCGACGCATCGCCATGGTCGTAGCGGACGTGGCCGGGCACAGTCTGGGAGCGGCATTGATGGCCGGCGCATTCCGCAGCAGCCTTCGCTCGGAGGCTATGCTAGGGCGTTCCGTAAGGGATTTGATGCGGGAGATGAATCGTTTGCTTTACGACGATCTTGTCCGATCGGAACTGCTTGTCGCGTTCACATACGCCGAATATGACGCGCGGACGCGAACGCTTGTTCTTGGCAATGCCGGCCATACCCCGCCTGTTGTCTGCCGCAACAGAAAGGCGACTGAGCTGATTGACGTGGAAGGAACTGTGCTGGGGGTTGACCGCGACGCAAGCTATGAACAACGCGAGGTCAGGATTGAGCCTGGAAGCGCGCTTTTCATCTACACAGACGGAATCACGGAGGCTGCGGACTGCGACAACAACCTGTTCGGCGTGGCGCGCCTGCTTTCAGCTTTGGAAACGGCGCGTTCCGGAAGCGCGGAGGAAATGGTTCGGCGGGTGATGGACGCGACGGCGAGTTTCAGCGACCGGGCCGAACAGTCGGATGACAAGACCGTCCTTGCAATGAAAATCGGGCGTTGAATGCGCGCCTGAAAGTCCGCGGAGCAAATCTCTCAATCAAGGCAGGAACACATGAAGAAACTATTGGCGCTGTTCTGTCGGATCTGTCCGTTCTGCGTGTTGGCAAGGCGATATCCCGATTCCAGTCTTGCGGCAAAATTGCGCGAGGCGGAGAAGAACTGCCCGGCCTGCAAGGCATATGCACAGGTCTACGGTCGTCCTGCTCATAGTTCCCCAAGATCGAAGGATTAGGGATATCGCAAATGCGCTCCGAAATCCGGGACACGGTTGCCGTGAGCGGAAAAACCTTTGTCTTCCAGACTCTCGAGAAGGTGAGTTGGACGGCGTTCAGGGACTTTTATCAGAATCTCGAATCGGAAGTTACCGGCACATTTGATCCCTTTGGCGGAGATTACTCCACGCAACGCGTCAGGCAGGAGTATCAGAGGTATCGCGAAGGCAAATTGTTCGGAATCGGCGTTTTCGATCAGAACGGACGCATGGGGGGAATATGCTGGATCGGGGCGGACGGCGCGCGGCGTCCCGGTTTCGGACTTGGCCTCCGCGTTCCCTTCCAGGGGCGCGGGCTTGGGCGTCGAATTATGGAAATCTGCCTCAGCGAAGGCCGCCGCCGATACGACATCGCGGGAATCTGGCTTACGGTCTTCAAAACGAACTTTCGCGCATTGTCGCTTTATAAAAGCATGGGATTCAAAATCCTGGGCGAGTGCGCCTGCCGGAAAAGATACGATTCCTTTGTGATGGGTCTCTGGTTTCCCCCCGCGCCGAAATGGTGGAAGGATAGACTTGAAGAAAGCGATCTTGAGGGCCGGGAGATATTCATCATTCCATACACTCATTGCGACTGGGCGTGGTGCTATTCGCGCCAGTGGCACGAGGAGCGCTATGCCGACATTCTGCGGCAGGTTCTGGTGACGATGCGGAGCAATCCTGAATTCCGTTGGTTCATGGATTCCGCCAGTGAGCAGTTCGACGCGCTGGAACGTTGCGCGCCAGAGCTGATGCCGGAGGTCAGGAGGCTTGTGCGAGAGGGCCGAATCGGCGTGTCCGGCGGCATGGTCGCAATCTGCCATCCACATCGTATGGACGGCGAGACTTTCATCAGGAATCTCACGGTCGGGCGGAGATATTACGAGAGGCGATTTCCTGGTCTGCGGCTGGACACCGCGGTTTTCTATGACGTGATCGGCGGGCATTCACAATTGCCACAACTGCTCGCCGGCTGCGGATATCGCTTCTACAGGATCAGCCGTCCTGAAGGTTTCATGTTCCTCCGCGGGATTCCGGCCCTGTTTCGTTGGAAAGGCGCGGATGGGACGACGCTCCTTTCAAGCATAGGGCATTACGACGGGTTTGCATGGCCGGAATCGGTGGCAGTCAATGAATGGGTCTCGGATTGGCCGCGAGCGAAGGAATATTTCATCCAGAAGGAGCTTCGCAGGCGGCTTCCTGCGTTTCCGGGGCGACAGGTCTGGATACCGGCGGGCAGCGACGACCAGACGCCGATGAAGACGCACAGCGGATTGCCGGTTGATCTGACCGGACTGGTCGCCGAATGGAATCGCCGGGAGGAGACTCCCGTAAGATTCGCCACGCCGTCCGAATTCCTTGATGCCGTCGAACCGACTGCCGGGGAACTTCCCGTCTGGGAAGGCCCGCTTGAGATGGCCGGCTGGACCTACTGGTACAGCCAGATAGGCAGGGAGAGCCTCTGGAGGATGCGTCCGGGGGTGGAGCGCGCGCTGCTTGACGCGGAGTTGTGGTCATCCCTGTCGCGCGGTTCCGACGGCAGCGCTCTGCGGCTGGACGAGGAATGGTGGGATTACCTTGCCGCCTGCGCTCATGCAACACTCTGGCTGTTCACAGAGGATTACGACGCGTTGCGGGAGCGCCTTCGCGACGCCGGGCGAAGCGCGTCAAAGAAGGCAGACGCCAAACAGAAGGCTATAGCCCGCAAATATCTCACATTAAGGCCAGGTCGTGATGTGGTGGTATGGAACAGGCAGTCGTGGGACGTTGACAACACGGTCAGCATCCATGTTGTTTTCCCCGAGCGTGGGACGCGCAGCGTCACGCTGAAGAATGAAGCCGGGAAGCGCGTCCATGCACAGGCGACTAGGGCCAGACGCTACGATGACGGCACGCTTCAGGAAGCCGATCTTGTTGCGCGAGTGAAGGTCGCAGGGCTTTCGGCCACGGCGTTTGAAATCGTCCCTTCATCCGGAGAGGAAAATGGGCATGAAGGCAATCGCCATTCTCCAGAGGTTGTTGAAAACGATTTCATCCGAGCCGTGTTCGGCGAGGGCGGGATTCTGGAACTGACAGACAAATCAGGCAATGTTGATTATCGCGATGTGGCGCTACCGCGCTTCTACCATACTCCCGATCGCGATCCCAATCCGCTGATATACGCGCCGACCGAGAGGATTGACCGTCTCGAACAGACTGAGCTTAAGATCACTGAAGAAGGTTTTTTACTGACCGAAGTAATGATGCGCGGGGCGCTGGCCGGTCATGCAGTTGAGGCACGCGCGCGGGTCAGCCATCTGCGCCCCATCATCGAATTCGAAACGCTGATTGAGATCAAACGTGACGACGGGGATTTCCGGATCGGAACAGCCCTTCCCTTCGAGGGGCGGCTTGTGGCGGATATCCCCTACGGGGTTGAGGAGCGCAATCTTGAAACCGAGTTCTACGGGCGCGGGCCAGCCGACACGATCAGCCACGACATCGAGCGGCTTGAGGAGGGCGTGTTCTGGGCGCTCAACTGGGTTGATTATTCCGACGGGACAAAGGGTTTTACGTTCATGGCTGAACCGGGTACGCAGGGCTTTCGGTACGTGGCTCAGACGCGCCTTCTCGAACACATCCTGCACAAGGCTATATCGCACAAGACGGAAGGTTGGATGTCGCACATGCATCGTTGCCGGGAAGGGCTGGGGCGTCAGCATTTCCGCTACGCCGTGATGCTCCACAAGGGAAATTGGCGCTCCGCCGGGCTTCCCGGAGGGGAGATCGAATGGGCATGGCCGTTGGAAGGCTGCGTGTGGAATCAGGGCGCATGTAACGGCGTGAAGGCGAGAAGCTGGTCCCCTGTCCGTTTTTCAAGCGGACATTCGCGCCTGACCGCCATTCATCGCGATGGTCCCGATATGGTTGTCCGAATCGTCGAATGCGTCGGAATGAAGGACAACGCAAGGCTTGAATGCGAGAGGGACATAGCCTCGGCGCGGAAGACGGATTTCCTCGGGAAAGATGTTGCCGGTAAGCTGAAGCTTGGAAAACGTGGGGTTTCAATCGCGGTTGGGCCGTGGGAGATTTGCACATTGAGGTTGCGAACCGCGCGGAAATCATCGAAACCATGAAGAAGGGAGCAATCGCTTGGATTCAGTCAGACTTGGCGTGATAGGACTCGGAGGTAGAGGATCGGGACTGGCCGAACTCGTGGCATCAATGGACGACGTGGTGGTCCCGGCCGTCTGCGACGTTTATCAGGACCGTGTTGACGATAACATTGCCCGCCTTAAAGATCGGCATGGATATCCGGTTATGGGATATCTGAATTATAAGGAAATGTTGCAGCGCGGCAGTCTGGACGGTGTCATTATTTCCACGAGTTGGACAACGCACGTCAGGATTGCGCTGGCGGCCATGCGAGCGGGAATCTACCCCGGGGTAGAGGTCGGCGGAGCTTCTTCGCTTCAGGAATGCTGGGAACTGGTCCGCGTCAGCGAGGAAACCGGCGTCCCGTTCATGATGCTGGAGAACTGCTGCTATGGGCGCGAGGAGATGGCGGTGCTGAATATGGTCAAGCTCGGTATGTTCGGCGAACTTGTCCATTGCCAGTGCGGTTACGAGCACGATCTGCGCTCAGAGATTACGCGGGGGATGGAGAACCGTCACTACCGCCTGGAGAATTTCACCTATCGCAACGGAGAGCTTTATCCCACGCACGGCGTAGGCCCGATAGCAAAGATGCTGAACATCAACAAGGGGAACCGTTTCATCTCGCTGGTTTCCATGACGACCAAATCACGCGGCCTCCACTGTTACGCTACCGAGAAACTTGGGCCGGATCATTCGCAGCGTAACACCGTCTTTGGCCAGGGCGACGTTACGACAACCATGATCAAATGCGCCCGGGGCGAGACAGTGCTGCTGACCCATGATTGCTCGCTGCCCAGGCCTTATTCGCGGGCGCAGCGCGTTCAGGGCACGAAAGGCATATGGATGGAGGACAAGAACGCCGTCCATTTCGACGATTTCGACGGCGAACGATGGGCCGACATGGGCGAATACGTGAAGAAATACGAGCATCCCGTATGGTACGATTTTATTATTGACGGCGTCCGCGGCGGCCATGGGGGCATGGATTATCTCGTGCAACGGGCCTTCATCGAGGCCATAAAGACCGGGACACAAACGCCCATTGACGTTTATGATTCCGTCACGTGGATGGCGATAACGACTCTTTCCGAAGACTCCATTGCATGCGGCAGCGCCCCCGTGCCTTTCCCCGACTTCACGAACGGCAAATGGATCAGCCGCCGACCGGTTCCAGACGGATACTGGACGCTGGACGGCATCTACAAAGGCAGGAATCCGGAGCCTGTTTCCGAGAAGAAAGGCTGACCGACGGCGCAATCAAACATTCAGCGGTTATTTGAACCACTCGGACAAGTCCAACCGAGTGAATGTCATGCGCGTAGCGGTCTTCGGCGGATTGCTGCCCGCGTTGGCCACGTAGGCAACCTGCTTTGAAGGATCGAAGACAAAGGAGTGCAGGGTATCGTCCCCGAAGACCGGGCCGTTGGCCAGCAGTTGCAGCGCGTCCTTTACGTCAAATTTGCCTTCCCCTCTCTGCTGAATCTGCTTGCCGAGCCAGTCGTAACGCTGGTAGGTGTTCTGGAGCAACAGCAGCGGCAGTTTGGCCTTGAGGTCTTCCATAGTCTTGATTTCAATGCCGATCTCGTGCCCATATGTCTGGCCGAGTTTAAGCAGTCTTTCGGCGCTGATGGGGTGGTTTGTTCGACGCACTGCGTCCTGCATGGCCCAGTGCATCGTTTCCTTGCCCTCTTTCGGGTCCATGGGCGCGTAGACGTCGCAATTCTTCGCGTCAACCTCAAGCGCGCGCGCGTCCGGTATCTTCCCATCGGCGATGACGAAGTTCCATCCGCTCGTGCGGGGGGTGTTCTTCATGATCTCGACCGCCTGCTCCAGCGTCTCCGCTTTTTCAAGCACCCGGCGCATGATGGCATTCAGCGGAAGCCCGTCGAAGGTCGCGTCCGGGGACATGCAGGTCATTTCGCCAATTGTTATGCCCTTGGCATTCATGCCGCTAACGCTTCCGATGCTGCCCGCCCAACCGACCATCATGAACGGGATGCCGCCTTTAGGCCGCCATATCAGGATCACATGGTCGTCCTGTGCCTCGGCCTCGACGGTCCAATCCAGGTTGCGCCCGTGCAGAAGGCGCCCGTCGGTGGTCCACTTGCCCCAGACGGCGAAGTTGGAGCATCCAGGGGGCATGTCCGGATCAAAATGCAGCAATTCCGGTATGGTAAGTCCTAGGCGCGCGTCCTCATATGAAATGCCTTCAACGCCGGCGGCCTTCACCCCCTTCACAATGCCCTGTAGCTCGGCGATGTATTCGGGCGGGAAGTGCTTTTCCATCCTTGCAGACTGGGCATTCACGTATTCCGGCTTGTAGCCCCTGCTCCAGAGGGCTTTCTGAAGGTATCCGACCTTCATAATATGGTGGATTCTTTTCGCCAGAAGCCGCCCGTGCTGATAGCCCATCTCCTCCGGCGTGCCTTCCATTACGCATACCAGGTGATCGTTCACCTGGTAGAGCTTGCCCGCGCCTTCCTTGTCAATCAGCTTCTTTTCGGGTTTTTCGACTATATCGGGCGTGTAGAGCGGTTTCGGGGCGAGTTTGCTTATCGCCGTGGACTTCTTTTCCGCAGGTTTGACTTCGGATTTGGTCTGAGCGTCCGGAGCCGTCTGAGCAAAAATGACGCTCGCTGTCCAAATGATGACTGCAAAAAGGATGTACATTGTTGCCCTGCTGCGCTGTCTCATGTCTTCATTACTCCGCATGAAGTAAGTTGTCCGATCAGACTCTTGGAAATGCGTTCGTCGGACAATGTATGCCAACGAGTCACGTTATCCCTTGCCACATTACATGAAATATACCATGCCGGTTGAAATGCCTTCAAGAATGAGAGACAGTTACGCGTGTGGCTTGCCGATCAGGTTAAGCCTTGGGAACGCTGGTTCAGGGGCATGTCTATGGGCTGTCTCCTACGGAGGCGATTAACGAAACGATTTCCGCTGATTTGAGGATTTTTTTTGACAAGTCGCAGCATCCGTGTAAAATCCATTTTGAGATCAGGCAACGCAAGCGCGAAGGGAGGGAATAGTCATATCCATATGTGTATCATTGTCTTAGGCCAGAGTGTCTGCAATGCCGCGCATCCCGGCGAACTGTTGGAACGCGAAGCGCCTGAATCCATAAGCGCCAACATTCGGGATAGTTAGGACTATACCTGAACCATGCCCGACAGCCCTTTCATACACCTGCACGTTCATTCGGAGTTCAGCCTCCTTGACGGGGCGTGCCGATTGGACAAACTCTGCAAGCGCGCCGCTGAGATGGGCATGCCCGCGGTTGCGGTCACAGATCACGGCAACCTCTTCGGTTTGGTGCATTTCGCGGATGCCGCAAAAACGGAGGGTATCAAACCGATCTTCGGCCTGGAGACATACGTCACACCCGGCAACATGGAGGAGGCCAGCGGCACCCGTAACGCGGGGGCCTATCACGTCGTCCTGCTTGCGTATAACGAAAAGGGTTATGGAAATCTTATAAAGCTCAGTTCGCAGGCTTATCTGAGGGGCTTCTATCATAAACCGCGTGTGGACTATCCTACGCTCTATGCGCACACGGAGGGACTTATATGCCTGAGCGGTTGCATCCAAGGCCAGATCGCGTGCATGCTGAGTCAGAAAGACATCGAAGGCGCGACGCGGCTGGCAGAAACAATGCGAGAGGCGTTCGGCAGGGATAACTTCTTCCTGGAGATGCAGGACAACGGAATGCCTTCGCAGAGGGCCATTCTGGAGCCGACTGCCGATCTTGGCCGACGACTCGGCATCCCGCTGGTTGCCACTAACGACGTCCATTATCTCAGCTCCGACGACGCCGACGCGCACGACATCCTGCTCTGCATAAGCACGCGCAAAACAATCAACGACGAAAGCCGGTTGCGATTCTCATCTTCGGAGTTCTATTTCAAGTCGTCGGAAGAGATGAGGGAGGTATTCGACAGGTGGCCGGAGGCGATTGAAAACACGGGTTTGATAGCCGCAAGATGCAATGTGAAGCTGGACACGTCCAGAAAGTATCCCAGGTTCCCCCTTCCAGATGGCGCGGACGGACTGACTTTCCTCAGAAATGAATGTGAACGGGGCCTCAAGCGGCGTCACAAGCGGATTTCCGAGGAGATGCAGCAGCGGCTCGATTATGAACTGGACGTCATATCCGGAATGGGTTACGTGGACTATTTCCTTATCGTCTGGGATTTTGTGCGTTTCGCTAGAGAGAAGCACATACCGATAGGTCTGCGCGGATCAGGCGGCGGGGCGATGGTTGCCTATGCGATCGGCATGACGGACATCAACCCGATCAGCCATCAGCTTCTGTTCAACCGGTTCCTCGATCCCGAACGGCAGGAAGCGCCCGACATTGACGTGGACATATGCGAGCGACGCCGCGAAGAGGTCATCGCATACGTCAAGCAGAAATACAAGGAGGCGAACTGCGCGCAGATCATTACGTTCGGAACGATGGCCGCGCGCGGCGCCCTGCGCGACGTTGGCCGGGCGCTGGATGTGCCGCTTGCCGAGGTCAACGCGATATGCAAGCTGGTTCCGGAGGAATTGCACATAAGCCTCCAGGACTCGCTGGATAAGGTTTCGGAGCTTAAGGAGCGCTACGAAAAAAGCCCGGAAATCCGCCGTCTTTTCGACATGGCAATGAAGCTTGAGGGGCTTACGCGCCACTCAAGCGTCCACGCCGCCGGCCTTGTGATATCCGACAGGCCGCTGTGCGAAAACGTCCCGCTCTCCAGGACGGGGGACGGCCCGGTCGTCACCCAGTATGACATGAACTCCCTGGAAAAGACGGGCATGTTGAAGATGGACTTCCTGGGTCTGCGGCAGTTGACGATAGTTGACCTGACGTGCCGGCTTATTGAGGAGCGGGGCAAGGGAAAGATTGACATCGAAAACCTGGACCTCACCGACGCGAAGACGTACGAACTTATAACAAGGGGCGACACGCTGGGCGTGTTCCAGTTGGCGTCGGCGGGAATGCGGCAGTTGCTTGCGAAACTCAAGCCGAGCTGCATAGAAGACATCATCGCGGTCGTCGCGCTTTACCGCCCCGGCCCGCTGGGCAGCGGCATGATAGACAGCTTCATCAACCGCAAGCACGGCCGGGAGCCTATAACGCACCTTGACGATACGCTGGCCAGCGTCCTGGAAAACACTTACGGCATCATCGTCTACCAGGAACAGATCATGCAGATCGCCAACCAGTTTGCCGGCATGAGCATGGCCAAGGCGCTCAGCCTAATCAAGGCGATCAGCAAGAAGAAGGCCGCCGTCATAGAGGAGCAGCACGGGAATTTCGTCGCGGGAGCCGTCGCGAAGGGCATTGACCCTGACAAGGCTGAATCGGTTTTCGCGCTGATTTACGAGTTTGCATCCTATGGGTTCAACAAGGCTCATACATGCGCATACGCATATCTCGCATACAAGACGGCTTATCTGAAAGCACATTTCCCGACGGAGTTCATGGCCGTCAACCTTTCCTGCGAAATCTCCGATACGTCCAAACTGGCCGAGTTCATTGAAGAATGCAAACGCCACGATATAAAGGTTCTTCCCCCCTCGATCAACGAAAGCCGCAGCGATTTTACCATCGTGGACGAAGGTTGCATCCGCTTCGGTCTGGGGGCGATCAAGAACCTTGGAGAGAAGACGGTCGAGGCAGTCCTTCAGGCCCGCGACGCGGGGGGCGCGTTCAAGTCAATCTTCGACCTGACCGAGCGGGTTGACAGCCGCTGCATGAACAAGTCGGCGCTGGAATTCCTTATCAAGGCCGGGGCTATGGATTGCCTCGCGGGGCACAGGGCGCAGTTTTTCGAGGCGATCGAGGACGCAATGAAAGTGGGGGCCGGCAGGCAGCGCGACCGCCGCGTCGGACAGATGGGGCTTTTCGGCGCGGCTGAGGCCGAACCGAAACCCGGGGAAGGCCATGGACTACCGGATGTCCCGCCGTGGCCGGAGATGAAACAGTTGCAGCATGAGAAGGAGGCCATCGGCCTCTTTGTGAGCAAGCACCCGATGGATCAGTTAGCATCGCTTACGCGCGGGCTGGCGACTCCCATCAACGCTTTGACGGCCCTTCCTGAGGGAACGTATCTTCAGGTGGCCGGCTATATAACAAGCACCCGCAGGCTCAGTTCCAGCAAGGGCGGCTCCCTCCAGATCATCACGCTGGAGGATTCCACGGGCAGCCTGGACGTTGTCGTATACAATGACCGTCTGGACGAAGGGCTGGAACTTATGAAGGAGGACAACATCGTTTTTGTAGGCGGAGAACTGAGCCTTCGGCGGGGGGTGGGGTTGATAGCGCAGTGGGCCATGAGTCCGGAAGACGCCACAAAGAAGTTGGGCGGCAAGGTGACTCTGATACTTGACGTTGCGAAAACCGAAGAGCTTGGTTTCTTCAAGACTCTTGCCGATTTGCTGCGGGACCATTCCGGTCAGGCTCCTGTCGAGATCATTCTGCATTCGCCGAAGCACAAGCTGGCGGGAAGGCTGGGTGCGGCGTTCCGCGTGGACGTCAGCAATCAACTCAAGGACGCGCTTGAGGGGTTGCTTGGGGGGGGGCGCGTAATCGTAGGCAGGAACGGCAACGGCCACGCCCCCCGTCCGCGACGCAACAGCGGCAGACAGTTCAAAAACTGAAATGGAAGTCCACGATCTCCATGCATGGGAACTGACGCCCGCAGAGGCGATAAAGCTTCAGAACCGACTGCGAAAACTGACGCTGGAAAAATCTTTCTGCAAACCGGAAGATTGGTCTCTGGTCGCCGGATGCGATGTTTCATATGCGCGGCATGACGACCGGTTTTTCGCGGGAGTGATCGTGCTGCGTTTGTCGGATTTTCAGGTTGTGGACAGCGCCACGGCGGTCGTGAAATCTCCCTTCCCATACGTCCCGGGGTTGTTGAGCTTTCGGGAGGCTCCCGCGCTTCTGGACGCTTTCAAAGCGTTGAAGACCAAACCCGATGTCGTGATTGCGGACGGCCAGGGTCTTGCGCATCCGCGCAGGTTTGGCCTGGCATGTCATCTCGGGCTTTTCCTGGATATGCCGGTCCTCGGATGCGCCAAGAGCAGGTTGATCGGAGAATACGTTGAACCCGGCCCGCGGAAAGGAGAGCGGACGGCGCTGATTCAAGAAGGAGAACGGATCGGAACCGTCCTGCGGACGCGCGACCGCGTGAAGCCGGTATTCGTCAGCGTCGGGCACATGACAAGTCTTCAGACATCAGAGGATGTTGTCATGCGCTGCCTGCGCGGATACAGGCTTCCGGAACCAACGCGGCAAGCGCACATCCTTGTGAACAAGCGGCGAGCGTCCGGATAATCCGGCAAGGTTGATGCATAGCTTCATGGCTCCTGGAAGAACACACGGACTATTGATATGACCAATGATTCGAACAGAGTCGCAGACGTCTGCGCTGTTGTGGTGGCCGGCGGTTCCGGAGTCCGCATGGGCGGGTCAACGCGCAAACCTTATCTCGCCCTACTGGGCAAACCCTTGATCCTTCTCACGCTTGAACGTCTCTGCTCGGTAAACGAGATCGCGAAAACCATCCTTGTCGTCCATCCGGACGACATTGAGATGGTCCGCGATCAGTGGGGCCGGAAATTCGCTGAGAGTTGCCGCGTGGCGGCAATAGTTTCCGGCGGCGTTTCGCGACAGGAAAGCGTCTGGAACGGACTGATGCGGACGCCCGAAGACCTTCCCGTAGTTCTGGTACATGATGCCGTCAGACCGCTTGTCCGCCGCGAAACGATTCTGGAAGTCATCCGGGCAATCCGTGAGCATGGGGCCGCAATAGCCGCAGCCCCGATGATTGCGACGGTGAAGGAGTCAAACGATGCTGGACGAATAATCGCAACACGGGATCGTGAACGCCTCTGGCAGGCGCAGACGCCCCAGGGCGCGTTGCGAAGCCTGTTGATCGAAGCCTACGAGAAACTCAGACGATCGGGCGATTCCGTGACGGACGACGCGCAGGTTCTCGAACGCAATGGCCGCGAGGTCATGATAGTTCGCGATACGAGCGACAACATCAAGGTCACAACCCCCTGCGATCTCGCCGTGGCGGAAGCGCTCCTGCGCTGGCAGCAGGAGCAAGGGCTTGACGGATCGCGTCACACCGGATCGGAGGGCGGATGATGGACATGCGCATCGGGATCGGCTTTGACATTCACCGCCTGGTCGAGGGCAGAAAGCTGGTTCTGGCCGGAGTTGAATTCGACGGGACGCTCGGATTGCTGGGCCACTCCGACGCCGACGTGGTACTCCACGCCGTTGCGGACGCAATTCTCGGAGCGGCGGCGCTTGGCGACATCGGGGAGCATTTCCCCGACAACGATCCAAAATGGAGCGGCGCGGACAGCGCGGAACTGCTCAAGCATGTGGTCGGGCTGGCGCGCGCCGCCGACTTCGAACCGTGGAACGTTGATGTGAACGTGATCGCCGAATACCCCCGAATCGGAGAACGCAAGCGCGGGATGAGCGCTCGGCTTGCAGCGATTCTGGGCCTGCCGGTGGAGAGGGTCAGCGTGAAAGCCCGCTCGATGGAGGGGCTTGGGCCGATAGGCAACCGCGAAGCTGTTGCCGCACAAGTTGTGGCGCTTTTGCAGAAGATTGACTGAATGCCGGATTGCCGCTCATGAACTCGCCGAACCGGAGCAGAGAATGAAAAGCGATATTCGCGTGATAAAGGCCGAACCGTTTTTCCCGCAAGCTGTTGCGAGAGTGCCGTTGAAGTTCGGGGCGGTGGTGGTCGAATCCCTGCCTTTCTGCCACGTGCGGGCGGAGGTTGAAAACCGTAGCGGCGCCCGCGCCTGCGGCTGGGGGGCGATGTTCCTGATGGACCTGTGGGCGTGGCCGGTCAGCCCAGTTTCGCATGAAAAACGCTCGCAGGCCATGATCGAAACGACGCGCAGACTTTGCCGTCTTTATGAAGACTATTCGGATTTCGGCCATCCGGTTGAACTGTTCCACAGGCTTGAACCGGAGTTTCAGAAGATCGCGAAAGGCGTCTGCGACGACATGGGCCTCCCGGAAGTCATGCCTTTTCTATGCACCCTCGTATGCGCCAGCCCTCTGGACGCCGCCGTTCACGACGCCTTCGGGCTTGTCAACAACGTCAACGTCTACGACGCATGCGGTCCGGAGTTCTGCGGCAGCGATCTCTCGGCAATTCTGGGCCGGGATTTCAAAGGGAAATACATCTCTGATTACCTTGTCCCCATGTCGGAAAAGATTCCGGCGTTCCATCTCGTCGGCGGACTGGACAAACTGACCGAGGCGGAAAGGACGGCGTCCGACCCAGATGACGGATTACCGGTTGGTCTGGACAAGTGGATTCGCCGTGAACGGCTGCGATGGCTGAAAGTGAAGCTCAAAGGTTCCGACCTGAAATGGGACATGCAGCGCATCCGCGATGTGATAGCCGTCATCAGAGAGACGCAGAAAGCAATCGGGATTGACGATTTCGAGTTCACAGCAGACACCAACGAGCAATGCCAGTCGCCGGATTACATTGTCGAGCTTCTTGAAAGACTTCGCGAAGAGGACAAAGAGGCATACGAAAGGCTCCTCTACGTCGAGCAGCCTACCGAGCGCGACCTCGAAGCTCATCGCTGGGATATGAGACCCATTGCAAAGTTAAAGCCGGTCATCATTGACGAAAGCCTTGCGCGGCTGGAGGATTTTGCACTGGCGATGGAGCTTGGCTGGTCCGGCATCGCCCTGAAGGCGTGCAAATGCCAGTCCGGAGCCTTGCTGTTCGCATCGCTTGCTTCGGAGCGTGGCGCGCCCTTCACAGTTCAGGACCTGACAAATCCCGGGCTGGGGCTTGTTCAGTCGGTGTCGCTGGCCGGACATCTCAGGACTTTGCGCGGGGTTGAGACGAACAGCCGCCAGTTCTTCCCGGCGGATAACGCCTACATTGCCAAAGCGCATCCCGGCCTGGTCCGGCTGACGGAAGGCATGCTCAATACATCCAGCATAGGCGGGTTCGGAATCGGATACCGGGGCGAGACGATTGAGATGCCGTGGGGACGTTAGCGTTTTCACGTATCAGGCTCGTCACTTGCGCAGACGCCTTTCGGATTTCGATTCCCGGCAATCTAAGCTACGCCCCTGTTGGTATTCCGCATTTTGCGGAGGCTGTTGTTCGTCGCCCTTGATAGTCTGAATGGACAAGCATATAATTCCACTCACAAGCCTGACGAAGCACATGATGTCGTCCTGATTTTGATTGCGCGCCAGTAGCTCAGCTGGACAGAGCATCGGATTTCTAATCCGACGGTCGGGGGTTCGAATCCCTCCTGGCGTGCCAATATCACGATAACATATAATGCATGTTTCTCTGCATTCTACGCGAACCATAAGGCTTCTTACGTTTATATGTGTCCAAATCGAAACAGTATTATTATATGTTACATGTCATACTGTTTCCGCTTCGGTAATCGCAGATATTTCTTTCCCATTTTCCGATTCTGAATGTTCCTGTGTCCCTATCCTGGACGCCCGCGGGCTATTTGAGCCGCCTCTGCGCCGCCTTTTGCCCGTCAGGAGCCGGGGTGAACATGTCGGATTTGCGGAGGCCGAGTTTTTTCGCCATCTCAATGCTGTAAGCCAATTCGCCCATTTTCGGATATCGTCCGTTGGAGCCGAACACGAATTTAACGCCTGCCGCTTTCGCAAGTTGCAGGAACTGAATCTTCGGCAGTTTGAAGCCTGAACTGATCTCCAGCGCCACATTGTGTTTCACTGCGGCGTCAATCACCTGCCTCATCCGCGATTCGGTCCACAACGCGTCATAATCCGGCGCAAGGCCCCCCGGCAGCCATGAGACGTTGGCGAAGATGTCAAGCGGCTCCTTCTCCATTATCGAAACGTGCCACGCCACATAGCGGTCCATGAAATCCTGCGCTTCGCCGATAACCGCGCCCAATTCCCATAACTTCATCCGCCGCCCGCCCGGCCCCGGCATGGTCATGGCGTCGGTTAGAATATAATCCAGCTTTCCCAGCATCTCCGGCGAGAAGCACCCCATCCAATCCGTCCATTCCGCTTGCACGCCCTTGTATACCGGCTTGCCGTCAAGCATCGCCAGATAGCCCCGGAGTTCATCATCGTTGCTCAGGACGACAGGATATATGTTCTCCTTTGTGCCGGCATGTTCCACGATGCCGAACTTGACGCCGCGCTGCCCGGCAATCTCAAGGACTTTGTCAATTGTGCTGTTATCGAGGTGGACGTGCAGGTCGAGAAGGGGGAAGTCCAGTTCGCCAGTCGTTTCGGCCATTGCGGGCGAGGGAGCCATGGTCAGGGCGCATAGGGATGCGCATTCAGCCAGGAAAGTGCGTCGTGTCATGGAGGTCTCTTTTCGATTGGTTAATACTGGAATCATGAGAACATTGGCGGATGGCTAAAGGGGACGATCAGTCCGGAAGTTGTAGTCCGGCCACAGAGGACAGTTCAGATCAATCCATGCCTTCAGCGCGCGCATCTCATCGGGCTTTAGACTGACGGTTTTGTGTTGCTTGTCGGCCAGTATTTTGAAAAGACGGCTCTGCAACGTTCCGAAGGAAAGCGGCTCCGCCTTGAAATGCCGCGAACCATAGTGCCAGTCGAAGTAGTGCACCCACCCCCCGGCTATCAACGAGCGATAGGACGCGGGCACTCGATTGGCGTCATGCGCGCCGCGCAGATCGAGTTTTACGCCCGATTTCGTATCGTGGCATCGGACGCAATTTTCATCCAGGACGGTCTGGACTACGCGTTCGTAATCGAAAGGCGCAGCGCCCCACGGCGGCGGTTCGAGCGATTGCGCGTCCTGCGCGTGCGCCTTTGCCGCATGACGCGGGGGGGCGGCGTCGCGCGAATCGTGGCAGCCGATGCATCCGCGCTGCTCGCCCGGTTGTAACTGTACCACGCTGCGCATGCGCTGCAGCTCGTTGTAGTTTTCATCCAGCAATTGGAAGTAGAGAACTTTGCCTGCCGGGGCGGTGAAGTTCGTTGAGCCGTCGTCGGCGATTCGCGCTGTGCCGAGCACTGCCTTGGCCACATAGCTGGGCCAGCCGTTGTTCTCAGTGATCTTTGCCGCCCCGTCCTTTGTACGGGCGGCTTTCCCCTGCCGGAATGCGTGCGGTTCCAGGGCGTTCGTGGCGCGCGTGACGTAGGTCTGGCGAGGACCGTTCACCAGATGAATCGGCGTAGCGTAGAAATCCGTGAAGCTCGGGTGCGAATTGCGATACTCGCCGGTAGCCAACCTTGCCAGAGGGGCCGGCACTTCCTGTGACACTTGCAGGTACTTAGCCCGACCGGCGGCAACCGATGATCCCAGTCCTTCATATACGTTCTGAACAGTGAATTGGCCAAGCCCTGCCTGCGCCAGGGCGGTATTGTGCGCCTCCAGAATTATCGGCGGGCGAGGCCGGGGACGAAGCAGAGAGGGACGCTTGCTGCTGATTTCCGGATCAAAATAGAGCAGCTCCCGATTACCGAAACGATCAATGACGTACAGTCCCCAGTGCGGACGCGGCCCCGGACTGTGGGTGACCAGGAAATGATCGCGGGAAATCGGTTCGGGATCGCGGAAGGTTTCGTAATGAGACCGGTCCATCTGGTACTGCGGACGGGTATCCGGGGTGATGCTTGTAATGGCGGTGGTGTTGAACACCCCCTTGGCAGGATTGATCAGCGCGATCGGCCCCTGGTGATCGCCGTGCGAGATGATCGTGCAGACTATTTCCTGGCTGTCTGGGACTTCTCTTCCATGTCCGTAGCAGTAGGGCGTATCGTTGCCGAAGATCAGCGTTGGGCTGTCGCCGTTTGGATTAATGGCCCAAAGCGTATGTCCGAAGTCAGCGCCCTTATCCAGATATTCAGAGCGTGTCCAGAGAATCCGCCCATCCCGCATCACGGAAGGATCCCATTCGCTGATATTCGCGTATGAGAGACGGCGCACGTCACTTCCATCAGGCTGCATGCGGTACAACACATAAGCCTGTGGTTCCCAGCAGAGAAACCGCAACTGACAGCGTGTTGACATGAACCCGAGTCCGCCATCGGGAAGGGGCACAGGATCGAAGTCATGATTTGGACCATCTGTCAGCTTGCGCACTCCGCTGCCGTCGGCGCGCATTGACATCAGATGCCAGTACGACTGCCAGCCGTCCACCTCAGGCTTGTCCGGACGATACGCGAAGTAGATTGTTTGCGCGTCAAAATCCGCCACCGGGTGACGCACTATGCCCGCGCTGCCGTCGAAGATCGTCTGCACCTCAGCCCGGGCCGGATCAAGGCGTCCTTCGGCGTCGCGCGGTATCTGCAGCGTGCAGATTCCGCCTCCGGAAGCGAACAGGGAATCCATATGCTCGCTGTAGTTGTGCGAGGGATGAAGCGGATGATGTTTGGCAAATAGCACACGCTCAAGCGGCGACAATCCGGGATCGCGGAAGAAGAGGCGTCGCTTGGCCTGCCGCGCGGTCAGATAAAGCGAGTCTGAAGCCGCCAACGCCGGGTCCTTCGCCTTGCGGCGCAGTTCATCGAGTTCGTCCTTCTCCCGGCTGGTGTCGAGATCAAGTTCCGCCAGTCGCCCGATCATCTCCTCGAACTGAACCAGCGTTCGCTCCAGAGGGGACAGGCGCGCCATGCGTTCCCAGTAGAGGGGGCCGTCGGGATATGCCGGACGGTCGTTCACCAGAGGCGAAAGATAGTCCTTCGCATCCATTCGGCTCCACGTATTCCGTTCGCACAGGAAAGCGTATATGACTGCGCCGGCCCACGTCGGTTCCGGCAGATCCGCCGGCTGGAGAGTCATTGTCGGCAGTGGATGGCGAATTTGCCCGGCTGCGCGGTTCAGCTTCCCGACCGTCTGCCATGTTTGCCCATCGTTCGAGAGGCATACGTCCGCCTCCAGAATCTGCCGGTCGGTGAACTGTCCGTTCCGATCGCGCGAGATGGCCACTCTCGATACCATGGCCGGCTTGGGCAACTCGATCTGCGCCCATTCCTCCCCGGTCGAGGCGGCGATCCAACTATTAGAATTGCCGTAGAGTCCGTCGTTGAGATGTTCCACGGTATGGATGGCATATCCGGGCAGGAGGGATGATGCGCGCGGGATGGCTCCGCGGCCGGCCAGCGCCAGGTTGTCTTTCGAATCCGGCCCGTAAACCTCAAGTTCATCTATACACGGTTCGCCTGCGTGAGAGCGATGGATGATCAAACGCGCGAAACGCGCCTCCCGCGCCTCAAACTCGATGGTGGTGGCAACCGCGTCGGTTTTCGGCCCGGCCGACATTTTCGCCATGTGCGCGGCAAACTCCTCCTCAACGGTGTCGCATCGCGTAAAGCCCCCGCACAAAAAGGCATGCAAGAGAAAGATGAAGATACTGGCCCGGCAATATGTTAAGTGCATGCGCTCATCCTCACTTTATTTCTTTTAGCAGGATGTTCCTGAACTGGATTTTCATCGGCGGGCCGGGATGCATCTGTAGTGCAATGACGCCCTTCGCAGCCGCCTGTTTCGCGTCAAGGTCAGTGAACTGGCACATGAGCATTCCATTGATATACAGCGTTATGTCCGGCCCTTTGCAGATGATTCGGTAGGTGTTCCAGTCTTCCTTCTTGTAGACCTTCAGCAGTTCGTCGGCATCCCCAAGCTTCTGAACCTCGCGCTTGCCGTCCGCCGAAATGGTCACCCGCTCGCCCCGCCCGGCAATCAATCCGCGCTTATGTTCATATACGAAGCCGACCAGCGCCCCGTCTCCGCTCATGTCCGCCTGATAACCTGATGTGTCCCATTCGGGCAGAGCCTGGGAGCGGAGTTGGATGCCGGAATTGCCTTTGCCGCTGAGCCGGAATTCGGCGGTCAACTCAAAATCGGACGGCTGGCCGCCGCGCCAGATCAGATAATTGCACTCCTTGCACGGCTTGTCCGTCGTGCTCTCGGAGGTCAACGCGCCGTCCTCGACCTTCCACCATCCGGGCTTGCCGTCCCAGCCGGTTAAGTCCTTGCCGTTGAAGATGGGGGTGAAGTCCTTTTCCTTTGCGAAAGCCGCGCCGGACAGCAGGAGAATGGCAACAATAAGATTCCTCATGATCGGCTTCCTCCAGAATTGCATCAGATGACGTACGGGGGGCGCATGGCGCGAGACCTCAGCCGGTTGGCTTCCGGGTCCCCGATGAATTCAGACGAGCTAAGGTCAAACTTCAAATTGCGTTTCAACTGACCGCAAATGTCGGCTGCCAGACAGATACTCATGGACTGATACATGACTTCCGGATTGGCCACCGCGTTGCGGCGCGATCTGACGCAATCCAGAAAATCCCGCACGTGGTCCAGCGGACGCCGCGTCCGGGCCGTGTATTCGGTCAGTACCTGCTTGTATTCGTCCAGAAGTTGGGGCGAAGAGACATCGGTGCGAGTATACCCGTCTGCGGCTGCGGTCCAACCTTCGGGTCCATCGAACCGTTCCCCGCACGCGCCGCGCCAGTATTGGCACGGCTCCCATACCGATCCGGCAACCCTGAATAAAACCAGCTTCACACCGTTGGACAATCGGGTTTCCATCGTGGCATCAGGCCCCGCATACTCTAATTCTATTGAAGCAACGCTGCTCATGTCGAGTCCGGCCAGCGCCTGCGCCACCGTATGCGCGCCCCACATCGCGACATCCGTGGCCAGGTCATAAAAGTGATACCATCCGCCATTTACGTACTCGGCGTTGTACGGCCTCCAGGGGCATGGCCCCAGGAACATGTCCCAGTCCAGTTCCTCCTTCGGCGGCTCAGGCTGTTCCGGAAGCCAGTCGTGACGCATGCCGTCGCGCCAGCGACAATCGGCGTAGACCGTGTGAATCGGCCCCAACCGCCCCGAACGGGCCATTTCAATAGCAAAGACGTGATGGGCTTCGCTGAGGCGCTGCGCTCCCGTCTGGAAGACCCGTCCGTAGCGTCGGGCGGTTTCGACAACCGCCTGTCCCTGCGCCATAGTGAGGCAGGCGGGTTTCTCGCAATAGACGTCCTTTCCGGCCTTCATCGCCATGACAGATGCCGGCGCATGCCAGCGGTCGCCCGTGGCAATCAGCACGGCGTCCACGTCGGCCCGCTCTGCCAGCATCTGCCGCATATCGGCATACATCGCGCAATCTTTGTTGCCGTATTTGGCATCAACAGTGTTCTTGGCAGCTTCCCGGCGGTTTCTCGCCACGTCGCAGACGGCGACCCACTGGACGTCATTCTGGCCCAGCATGGCTCCCAGATCATAAGACCCGCGTCCGCCAAGTCCGATTCCTCCCATTACTATGCGCTCGCTCGGCGCAACCGTTCCGTCCAGCCCAAGCGCGGAAGACGGAATGAGCCAGGGCATCGCCATGACGCCGGCGGACATCGCCCCGCGCTTGATAAACTTCCGCCGCGTGAGTTGGGAAGAATTGTTGTTGCTCATGGGATTGTTCCCTTGCTGAAGTGCATTTGCTTCCGAATCAGGCATTCAGACCTCCCGGTTTCGGCGCGCCCCGTCCGCGGGGTTGTTACAGGACGTATTTCATCAACAGTGGAGCGTTACTTGATGATGCCCCGCTCTATGACGGGAGTCAAGATTCCTTTGCGTATGGATTTTGAATCAGGCTGTGTCAACAGCGCCCGGGGCCAGACAATCCTGTCCGTCCGGATTCTGGACCGCCGTGGCGCCTACACATTTTCGCTGGCGCGCTTAGGCTGACCGCCCGTATTTCTCAAGTAGCCGTTTCAGGTTCCCGCCAAGGATCAACCGCTTCTCCGCCTCCGAAATTTGCGCGTAGAATATCGGCCCCATCCCCCATCCGACTGAAAGATCGAGAATGTCCGAACCGAAAAGAATCTTGTCCGCGCCGTAGATTTTCACGTATCGCTCCGTCTGGCCCCATCCGTGGAAGGGGCATGAGCAGATGTAGAGATTCGGGTATTGCCGCGCCAGTTCTCCAAGCGAATCGTCCGAATGCCCCGTGATGAAACAGGCGTCCGGGCACGCTTCAAGATGCCGTTTCAACAAGTTCGAGGGACCCCAGTAATGGTTAAGTATCAAGAGCTTGTGCTCGTTGGCGAATCGGCAGGCTATCTCCACCAGCGGCCCATCCTGCGGATAACCCCGGATGGCGTCCAGCAGTTTTATTCCGCGCAATCCGTTGAGCAATCCGCGTTCAAGCTCTGCGCGATACTCCGCCTCCCCGTGGTGCGGATTCAGCGCCGTGAAACCGACAATGCGGCCCGGGAATTTCTTCACCGCGTCAATGACGATGTCATTTGCCGCCGGCATGTCGCCATGCCCGAACCACTGGAACAGGCAACACGCCCTCACGCCCATGCGATCCATCTCCCTGATGAGGTCGGGCGCGGGGTCTTTCACGATGTGCCGCTGCGTGGCGACTCCGATGTGTCCGTGACAGTCGTAGAATTCTTCACCTGCAAGCGGCGCGATGTCGCGCGCCATACGGTGAAGTTCATCGGTCGGCGGCGGAAAGCGCACAGCCTCCCCGACGAGTCGGACATTCGGATTCCAGGAGACCAGGCGTTTAAGGTTCCCCCCGGCGATCATGGCAAGCTGATCCGGCGGGAGTTCGGAGTAGTTCAACTGCATCAGCGTCGCGCCGGGGGTTCTGTACGGCAGTTGCGCCCCGCGCACGATCCGGTGCGCTCCGAACCGTTTGCAGAGAAACTCCACGAAACGGTAGAGCCATGGCGCGGACATGTCCAGATATAGATTGGAACACGTCGCCATCGCCGCGCAGAGGGCGCGCGCGCTCTTATATATCCGCTCCTCAGTGATGATGACGGGCAGGTGCGGCCACGCTTTGCAGATTCTGACGACACCCGCCCAGTCAGTCCGGTCGTCGCGAGGGCCTTCGCGCATGTCCGTCGGGCAGACGAAGACCGGAACGCGCGCCCTTTCCAGTTCATCGAAAAGCCCGCCCAGACACCACTCCTCCAGCGGAATGCCGAACGCGCCGTAGGGTAGAAACGCCGCGCCGACTGCGTTCTCGCGCATCTGGCGCACGAGTTCAAGCGGCTCAGGCAACTCCCCCGTGTGAACCGGCAACATGGTCCAGACGGGGTGAAGCCGGGGAAATCCCTTCGTCCGCGCTATAATTTGCAGGTTGCCGTATGCCGCGTCGCCGATCTCGCAATGCGCGTCGTTGACCAGCGCGTCGTGAATGCCGAAGTGGTCCATCGCCTCGATGACTGCGTCGGCGGAGACGGGATGATGCTCCCGGGTCCAGTCGCCCGGGCCGAGCATCACGCGGGCATCAAAGTGGAGTATTTTTTCGGACATGTTTTGCCTTTCCAAGTTCTCTCCCTTCATGTCATGCCTGCCGCTGGTTCGGATATCTTACGCATATTCATCCTCGACCTTCACGCGATCATGCCCGAATGATTCAACCTTTGCCCGAAACGTCGGCTCCGCAGTCTCCTGAAACCACGACGCCGAACAGAAATGATACTTCTCCGCCGCAGCAACCAGCTTGTGCTTGACCGGGTTGTTGTGGACGTAGTTCAGTCGCGCAAGATAACTCTTTTCAAACGTTATGCAGGTATCCCAGCATTCAAACCACACGCGGCGTTGTGTTTGACCGTCCATTGCGTTCAGAGCGCGGGCGACTTGCGAATGCAAGCGCTGAATCGCGGATTTCAGCGGCTTGGAATCCGCTTCTGATTGCGCGATGAAATGGTAGTGGTTGGAGAATATCGCCCAAGCCTGCAAGCGCCACTTATACGAGTCTAGAACCTCAAACATCACGTCCTGCAGACATTGCAGCGTTTCGTCATCGCAAAAGAGGCGCTCCTTGCGCAACGTCCCGGATGTCACGATGTATGTCATTCCCGGAATGAAGATGTGAGCAGGACGGTGATGCCAGGGCCTTGATTTCTCATTCATGCGCTGTTCGCCGATTTTGTTGCCCGGATGTGGAGTGCGCTCGTCTGCTTTGCAGACGCCGTCTGCTTTGCAGACGCGCCATGCCCGTCTGCGGGCTAGCTTGCGCCTTTCTTCCGGCAAGCCGTGCTTGCCGAGGCGCTTATACCTTATAAGAGTCCCAGGCACAACTCCCTTGCAGAAGCGTCGCCCGGAGATGTTTCGGAGCGTCACCCCCCGCGGTATGAGCGGGAAGCGTGGCTTCCCGCAACGGCAAGGCTGTAGCATGGCTACAGCACTCCAACCAACGGGCGCGGGCTGCGGGCCATGCCCTTGCCCGCGCCACAGAGAACAGAGACCAGAGAACCAGAGACCGTGTGGCCGCCGAGACCGGCGTCCACAAAGAAACTACCTGGGCGCGACAACGACACGGAAGCCGGTGATGTCGTGCCAGAGCGACGGATCGAGGGAGGTGCGGCAGGCCGACCGGCAGTAGTTCGGAACGCTGCCCCACGACCCGCCGCGCAACACGCGATAGACTCCGGAAGAAGGGCCTTGAGGATCGTTCGCATCATCAGTCGGATAATCGCCGTACCAATCCGCGCACCATTCCCAAACATTCCCGTGCATGTCATACAGCCCCCAGGCATTCGGCTTCTTCTGCGCGACGGGATGCGTCGTGCTTCCGGAGTTTGCCGAATACCACGCATAATCGCCAAGCTCCGCCTCGTCGTCCCCGAAACACCATTTTCCGCGATTCCCCGCCCTGCACGCATATTCCCACTCCGCCTCCGTCGGCAACCGGAACGTAGGGGCGGGTTTCAAACCCGCCCCTACCTGGGCATTTGCGCACTTATCCGTCAACTTCCGACAGAACTCAACCGCGTCATCCCATGAAACCTGCTCCACCGGACTGCCCGCCCCCTTGAAAAAGCTCGGATTACCCCCCATCACAGCCTCATACTGAGCCTGCGTAACCTCCGTCACGCCCATCCAGAAGGGTCTGGTTATCCTCACCCGATGCCGCGGCGTCTCATCACGAGAAATCACACGCTTCCAACCCCAGTATCTTCTTATCCCCGGCGGCAGCATTTCATCAATTGTGTCCCCCAGCGTCCATACGCTCCCCATCATGAACTCCCCCGGAAGGATTTCGACGAATTCCATCGTCACCCCGTCCCCAAGATCAATCGTCATCCGCCTCCCCGCTCCGCCCGTCCATGACTCCTTCGGCCACATTAAATAAACCACGGCGATAATAATCGCGCACAGGATAATGCCGGCAACAATCGCTATGCGCCTTCGACTCCTCATGCTCCGCTCCCGTTTATCACGCCCATGTCTCACATTTTACCGGCAGGAAGAGCGTTCATTCAATATTCAGTTTGCGCCCATCCGCCCAACGGGCGAGTCGGCGCAGACGGGCATACTCATTCCAGAAGTCACGCAGCAGACAAGCCCTCCGATCGTCACACTCAGGGAAAGCCCCCCTCCTGTCACTTGCGTGACATCCTCCCCCCACCGCTGCAACGCATCAGAATCCCGGCGGAATTCTCCGCGCGGCGGGGGAAGGTCGCCTCGATAGAGGCGGTGCAATGCCGTGAAATTGATATTGACGCCGGGGCCTGCATGAACGCTAATGTTCAGCGATGCAAATGGCGGGTGAAAATCACCCACCCTACAGGTCTCTGGCGGGTGAAGATCACCCGACCTGTAGTTGGCATGAAAAAGGAGGCGCAAGCAATGGTAATCGGAACGCTCATCGGAACGCTAATCATGGCGGCGGAACTGCCGGAGGGCGCCGCGCCGGCGCCGGTCTCCTGCTCCCACTTCCCCAGCCGTCTCCACGCCTTCATCTGGCGCAACTGGCAGCTTGTCCCAGCCTCGCGGCTGGCGAAGGTTGTCAAAACCGACGAGCCGCAAATCGCCAACATTGCAAAAGCAATGGGCCTTCCCCCGCAGGCGCGCATCACCGAAAACGAGCAGCGCCGCTCCTACATAACGGTCATCCGACGCAACTGGCACCTGCTTCCGTACGACCAATTGCTGGAGCTTCTGGACTGGAAACCTGAGCAACTGGCATACACGCTGCGCGAGGACGACTTCCTCTACATCAAGCTCGGACTTCTGAAGCCGAAGTGCGAGAGGCTTGTCTGGTCCGAACCGTCACCGGAAATCATTGAGCGTGAGAAGAAGACGGCCGAATACGTCAAGTCCGCGTATCCGGACGGCATCAAGGAACAGGTGGAGCCTCTGTTCAGCTTTGTCAGGGAATTGTCATCCCCCCCCCCGGCGCGCGGACGCGACGCTGAAGCAAGGGCGTCGGCCGAATCGGTCTTTTCTCCTCGGTACTGCTATTCCTACTTCGCGCTTTACGGCGATCCCCTGATGGACGCGAACGCCGATCCGTTCCCGGACGGGTATCTTGCGCGGATTCAGGATTCCGGGGTTGACGGC
The DNA here is from genome assembly GCA_022711755.1 of Planctomycetota bacterium. GTDB lineage: Bacteria > Planctomycetota > Brocadiia > SM23-32 > JAKLEA01 > JAKLEA01. The sequence goes on along the minus strand of JAKLEA010000001.1, from coordinate 13,822 downwards.
GTCTGGCTCCAGGGAGTGCTCTTCAAGCTCGCGCCGTTTCCGTGGGACAAGAGCCTGAGCGAAGGTTACGAAACGCGGCGGAAGAACCTGCGCAAAATCGTTCTCCGCGCGGCGGAGCGGGGCGTGAAGGTCTACATGTATCTGAACGAGCCGCGCTCCATGCCGCTGTCCTTCTTCAGCGACAAACCGCAACTCAAGGGACCGGTCGAGGGGGATCACGCGGCGCTCTGCACAGGCGATCCCGAGGTGAAGGATTACATCAGGAGTTCTGTGGCGGCGATCTGCCGGGCAGTGCCGGAGCTTGGCGGATTCTTCACGATCACCTCCTCAGAGAACCTGACCAACTGCTGGTCGCACTATCAGGGCAAAGCCTGCCCGCGATGCTCGAAACGTTCCCCCGACGAGGCCATTGCCGAGGTCAATGCGCTGATTCAGCAGGGCATCAACGAGGCCGGAAGCAAGGCCTGCCTGTTCGCGTGGGACTGGGGCTGGCAGGACGAGTGGGCCGAGGCGGCGATCAAGAGGCTCCCCGCCGAGACGGGATTCATGAGCGTGAGCGAGTGGAGCATGCCGATCACGCGCGGCGGCGTTCCAAGCGTTGTCGGCGAGTATTCCATCTCGACAGTAGGCCCCGGACCGCGAGCGACGAAGCATTGGGCTTGCGCCCGGCAGCGCGGGCTGAAGCTGATGGCCAAGGTGCAGGCGAACACGACGTGGGAGATCGGCTCGGTTCCATACGTGCCGGCGGTCAGGAATGTTGCGCGACACGCCATGAACCTGTGCGGCGCGGAAGTTGACGGGCTGATGCTGAGCTGGACGCTGGGCGGCTGCCCGTCGCCCAATCTGGAGGCGATGGCGGAGATCGGCAGGCTTGCGGCCAAGAATCCGCCGCCGAAGGGCGGGCCGGAAGCGGAGGCTTTTCTGGACGGCGTGCTGTCGGGTATCGCCGAGAGACGATTCGGAAAGGCCGCCGTCCCGGGCGTTGTGAAGGCGTGGAACGGCTTCAGCGCGGCTTTCTGCGAATACCCATACCATCCCGGACTCGTCTACAACGCGCCGCAGCACATGGGGCCGTCCAACCCGCTCTGGGACAAGCCGACCGGATACAGGGCGACCATGACGGGGCTGCCGTATGACGACCTGGACGGGTGGCGCGTCATCTATCCGCCTGAAGTGTTCATAGCGCAATTCGACAAGGTGGCGGACGGATTCGCCGCGAACGTAGAGCTTATGCGCAAGACAGCGGCGGAGAGCGCCGGGGCGCAATCGGCGGAGGAGCGCAAGGCATTGAGCGACGAGATCAACGTGGCCGAGGCCTGCGGCATCCACTTCCGCAGTTGCGCCAACCAGGCGCGATTCGTCGTCGCGCGCGGCGCGCTTGCCGCCGCAAAGACAAAGGCCGAAGCGATTCCGCAAATCGAGACGCTGGAGAAGATGCTCTTGGCCGAATCGGCACTCGCCGCGCGGCTTTACGCCGTCCAATGCCGCGACAGCCGGATCGGATTCGAGGCGACGAACCATTACTTTTACATACCGTTTGACCTGATTGAGAAGCAAGTCAACTGCCGCCATTTGCGGGAGGAGTGGCTGGGGCAGATAAAGGCGAAATGGCAAACCGATTAGCAGCCACATCAAGTTTGTCTTGAATCAGGAAGACTTACAGCCGCCTGAGAAGTTCGACCGCTCTTTCCTTGAACTCCCTGGCCCCGGATTGTGCCGGCTGGCGCTCTTCCGCCGCTTGTTTCAGCAATTTCGCTGCCGCCTTTTTCGCGCCGGACTCCAGGGCGCAGAATCCCGCCCAGAATAACGCGTCAGCGTCCTCGTTCAGCGCCGACCTGCCGACGTTAAGATGTTCGGGATAGTCCGCCGCTGCCTCGTAATGACCCCGCGCAGTCGCAAAATCCCCGGACTCGCGGGCGCGATGTCCGAGCAGCATTTGCGCCTCCTTCCAGAGATGCTTTGACCGCACTTCACATTCCCATGGATTGAACCGGCACATGTTGAGGACTTCCAACGTCTTCTCAGGCCTGCCGAGTCTCAGCATGGCGTCCGCGCAGCGGGCCAGCACCTCAGGCCTTGCCCTGACGCCTGACGGAGCGGCGTCAAACTCGGCAACCCGCCTTTCCTGCCTACCCATTGCCTTGAGCAGGTTATCAAAATCAATCCACAACCACCATCCCATAACGGCCAGCGGGGAATCGGCCTTCAACTCCCTACTCTTTTCGACAGCCTTCGCGTATAACTCGACCGCGGCATCGCAATTCCCCTCCTTGAGCCACTTTGCCAGTCCCAGATTGCGCTTCAGGAGAACGGCGAGTTCGGCATCGCAGCAATTCCTTTCAGCCTCCCGCCATTGCCCCGCGGCCTCTCCCCATCGGCTCATCGAGGCCAGCAGGCATCCGAGCAGGTAATGAAGCATGGGGCTTTCGGGATGCAGCCCCAGACATGCGCGCAGGACATCCAATTCCTCGAAACGATGCGGCATGGCAAAAATGGGTGATTGCGCCGCAACTTTCGCAGAGGACGATATTGCGCGGTTGACGTCGCCCGACTTCCAAGCTGCGTAAGCCGACCATAAATCTATCGCCAGCTCTCCGGGCGGGTCGCTTATGCCAAGTTCTTCCATTGCGCTCAATCCCGCCCGGGCCGACTCCCAATCCCAGACACCGGCATAATCTGACACCGCTTCAAGGCAGGCCTGCAAATCCTCGCCCATCGCCCGGACGGCGGCTTTTTCAAAACCTTCCGCGCAACTGAATCCCTGAAAATGCTTCTCGGACCAAAGCATCGGTTCAAGAGGATTGGCCTCATAGCACCGGGAAAGATACTCCGAGGCAAGCGAAGCATTCCCTGTCCTCCTTGCGGCCAGCGACGCCAGGGCAAGGTTGCGGCAATTGCGGGGGTTGCGGGAAAGCGATTGTTCAAGACATTCAAGAGCTGTCGCGAAATCCCCCCGTCGCATGGCCAGCCGCCCCTGGAGCGACAGCGCGGAAGCGGCGTAGCGAGCGTGTCTGCGGAGCGCCCACAGATGGGCCGATTCGGCGGCTTCTCTTGAAGCGTCACTGCCCATGAACTGCGCAACTCCCTTCCACCACATCGCCTCCTGGCACTCGGGGTCAACGGCCAGCGCCTTCGACGCCCATTCATCTCCCTTGCGGGGACGCCCCTGCTTCAACTCGATCTGCGCAAGTCCCGCCATCGCCGGGGCGCATTTCGGATCAAGCGCAAGCGCCTTAACGTAACTTGCCGCGGCGGCGTTGGGGCTGTTGCTCTCCTCATGCGCCCGCGCCTGGAGAAGATGCGCTCCGGGCGTTTTGGGTTCATCCGCCTGACGGTTCTCGTCATTGACGGTGAGATACGGAGCCTCCCGGTCAGTATTTACCACAACGACATCGCGCCCGATCGGCAGCGCGACCTCGAAGATCGTCCGTTCATCGGATTCCAGTCTGACTTCAAGCGGACTCCCGCGTTTCGGTTTCAGACCTATCTCCGCCACTTTCCCCGCCGTTGTTTTCAGCTTTTGTGAAAGAAGGGCTTTGCCGTCCTGCTTCACGCTGACGGTTCCTGCCTTTAAATCAACCATCGGGAACAGCTTCAGCGCAAGGTCGCCGGTTCTTTTCTCAAGGTTCACAGCGACGGTCTCCGCCGAATGAATCACATTGCCCATCCCCCACACCGGCGCCCAGGATTCCGACCATTCCTCCACAGCCTGGGGTTCCATCAGACGTTGTATCCCCTGATGAACGAACCGCCCGCTCTGGATTTCGATGTAGGGATCGCCCTTCTCGCTCAGAAGCTTTGCCCAGACCTTTGCGTCATCCGCCGTGCCCCATGTCCAGAACTTCCTACCCTGCACGTCGAAGCGCGACGCGTGGTGAAGCACTCCCCTGTCCAGCTTGTCGTAGTAACACCCGAACCAATTGTCGCGAAGGTCCTTTGCAAAGATGTCCCCGGGCTTTGTGTTGGTGACGAATTTGCTGTGGTCGCGTCCTTTATGGACGGGGTAGTCCGTCACGCCGCGCGACCCGGCCCACCAGGCAAAGACTTCTGTAGCCGGAAGAAGGAATCGGAAATCCTCCCGCGCCGCAACGCCCGTGTTGGACCAGAAGTAAATGCGGTTGAAGAAGTCGGTCCTGTTGATGAGATAGACGTTAACGTGCAGCCGGAGGTCCCGCGGCTTGAGCGTCAGCCCCACCGTCCAAGCCATGCGCGTTATACGTTCGACGCACCCGATAAATAACGTCGCGGAACCGTCCGCGTTCTCCCGAGTGTGCCACGGAACCGGATCGCTGGTGGTGACAGTATGGCCGACCTGCGGGAAGTTGAACTCGATCCCGCCGGCCCACCACGCGCCCCGGATTGAGATAAGGCCGAACTTCAAGGGCAGGTTCGCGTGTAACGCTTCCTGCCCGTTCTGAAGGTCTTCCATCGAGAGCACATGCCCGCCCAGCCCGGGCAGGATCGTGACGCGCACAAGACCGTTATCAAGCGTGACCACGTCCATCATCCGGTCGTAACGCTCGTCGGTAACGTCGTCCTGTTTGGGGTATGGGTATATGCGCGACGCCTCCTCCCTCTGCAGCGGCGGCAGGGGATCGTTGTGGAAACGGTAGGACGGTATCGCTCTTTTCTCTACGCCAAGCCTGGTTTTGGAAATCATGGCTGACCTCGAATGCGCAGGACGGCCCGGCATCAGAACAAGCGCTGAAGTCGTGGCTGATCCTGAATTCGCAGTATGATATCAATTCGCTCATCGCTACCGATATTCATTTTGGAACAACGAAATCGGGCATGTGACAATCAACTTCAATTCAACCAGCGCTTTTTAAGTGTTGTTGACCGGTCTTTGCGGCGCTCATAGAATCCCCGTGCGCATTTTTCCGCGCCGGACTCAGCCGATGCCTCAAAAACTCTCAAGAAGAAAACGTATCATATTCTCCGCTCTGGCAATGCTGCTTGGACTGGCAGTTGTCGAGGCTGCGTTGCGCATTGCGCGCATGGCCGTTGATCCCGTCACCCAAGGACTTCCGCTACAAAAAGATGAGATACTTCATCACGTATGGATGCCCAATGCAAACGTTGCGCAGGCAGGCAATGGGATCACCTATGTCGTCAAGACGAACGCGCAAGGCTGGGCGGCGGATCATGACGTAAGGAAAGCCAAGCCCGCCGGGACATATCGCATATTTTACGTGGGCGACTCGAACACGCACGGCATTGTCCCTTTAGAACAGCGAATGGTGGAAATTGTAAGCAAGATATTGAGGAAGATTGGAAAGGAATCCCGCATAGACTTCGAGGTAATAAATACCGGCGTCAGCAGCTTCAGCATCCTCAATTACTACCTGCTGGTAAAAACACGACTCATTGAGTATTCGCCAGACCTGATAATCATCAACATAGACATGAACGACGTGGGCTGCGATGCGCTATACAGGCTTCAGACGAAATATGACGCCAACGGCAGACCAACCGCCATCATGCCGGCGGGGCCGGATACCGGGACCAGGTATCTATTTACACCGACCGGCGTTGTTGACCGGGGAGAAGAACATCCCATCTACATGTGGTTTGTAAGACATTGCGCCATCGCATATTTTATTGACCCATACATTTTAAAGTTGCGCCTTTCCAACGAGAGAACGACTGCGCTGGGGGTTGTCATCAAGATTGATGACGACCAGACTTGGATTTCCAGAAACTGGAATGATAACGTCGAGAAGAATGTCGCCTACTCAATGACCATCCTGGGCTACTGCCTAGACGAACTCCGAGAACGCGGGATAAAGGTTGTCATTACCGGTGTCCCTCACCTTCCGCAATATACGGGGGAATGGTCGGCGCTGCCGCACCTCGTTCTACAAAGGACGGCCGAAAGCCACGGCGCGCTATATATTGACACATTCGGCCGGATTGCCGAGCGATGTCCGCGTAATCAACTCGCGGAGCTCTATTTCAAATCAGACACAACACATTTTAACCAGAGGGGAAACGCCCTCTGGGCGGAGATTCAACTGGATTTCCTCCTCGATCCTGCGAACAGACTAATGCCTGAAAGCGTCTATAAAGCGCCAAGATAATCCTGCTTATCATGCGCGTTTGGTTGACTCCACTCCCATCCATAGCGAGAATAAAGTCTCCTGGACAGTCGCGCTTTCATCATTCAAGGAGGCACGGCGGATGAAAACACAAAATGAGATCGGCAGGATGGTGATCCTGGGGCTTTTGTTTCTGGGGAGCGCAACCATGAACGCAAACGCGCAGACTCAACGCTTCAAGCAGGACAGGTTCGTCATCAGTTTCTGGGTTGACCCGCCGTTGGCCAAAAACGCCGACGGACGCTACAAGGAAATCGCCGACGCCAATTTCACAGTGGTTCTCGGCGGTTTCGGCGCTGGAACGCCGGACAAAGTTAAACAGCAGATCGCGTTGTGTGAGAAATACGGTTTGAAAGCCGTGGTTGCCCGCGCGGGACTTACGCCGGATCAGCTTCCGGAAAGCCCCGCCGTCTGGGGATACATGATCCGCGATGAGCCGAACTCCAAAGATTTCCCAGACCTTCGCAACACCGTAGACGAAATCCGCGCCGCGCGCCCCGGACGCCTTTCTTACATCAATCTCTTCCCCAACTACGCAAACGAGCAGCAGTTGGGAACCAAGACCTACGATGAACACGTCAAACGCTTCGTTGACGAGGTTGACGTGGACGTCCTGAGCATGGACCATTATCCTATCTTCAAGCCCGACGCGGACGGGCGGAAGGGCTACTGCGAGAACCTTGACGTGATGCGCAAATACTCGCTGGAGAAGGCCATCCCGTTCTGGAACTTCTTCAACGTCATGCCATTCGGCCCGCATACCGACCCGACCGAAGCGCAGATCAAGTGGCAGATATACACATCCATAGCATACGGCGCTAAGGGTATTCTATACTTCTGCTACTGGACGCCCGGCGGCGGCGAATTCCCCAAGGGCGGAGCGATAATCACAGCCGAAGGGCTTCTCACCCGCCATTACGAGCAGGCAAAGCGCATCAACTGCGCCGTGAAGAACATGGGGCCGACGCTGATGAACTTGACAAGCGCCTCGGTCATTCGCATTGCGCCGGAAGACGATCCAGCGACGGCGCTTGCCGATTCGCCGATAAAGAGCATTGACAAGGGCGATTATCTCGTAGGCGTCTTCACTCACAGCGACGGACGCCGCGCCGCGCTCCTGAATAACTACAGCATCGCCTACACTGCATGGGCGACTGTTGCCTTCGACGCCGACCCGTTACAGGTTCGCGAAGTCAGCCGGACGTCAGGTGAGGAAGTTCCCGTCCTCGACGACAGCCCGGCGATGGAAGGCTTGCAGATTTCCCTTGATGCAGGCGAGGGCAGACTCTTCCTGCTTCCTCCGAAACAATAGTCCTATCTCTGGAGCGGATCATTGAAAACCGGCACAAAACGCGCGTTGTGGCGTTTCTTGATTTTCGGAATGCTCGGATTGCTCCTTGAAGTCACGATGGGCGCGGTTCTGAAGCTCTGGGCGGAGATTTTCCACAACAACGGCAACTGGAACCTGCGTGGTTCAACGTCCTGGTGGATGATCTTCGATTACGGACTCATGGGGCTTGTCCTCATGCCGCTGGCAAATCCAATGAAGAATCGCCACATCCCTATGTTTCTCCGGGCAATCGTCTACATGATTCTGATTTTTGCGGTAGAGTTCGTGAGCGGCTGGATATTCGATCTGGCCGGTCTGGAAATATGGGATTACAGCGGATTCAAATACAATCTCTTTGGTTACATCACGCCGCAATACATCCCGGTGTGGTACATTCTCGGTCTGGCCGCCGAGCCGGTGTATCGGCAGGTTGACAAGGCTGCTGCGGCGCTGGCGTCCGGCATTGCGGCGGATGATATCGAGCGAATGGGAACTGAGCCGCGCAGCGGAAAAACGAGAGGCGGGAAGGCGTGAAATATCCCCCGCCGGATTGCCAAAGCCGACGTTGCAGACTGCTGACACCGCCATTACAATGCTGCCCTGCAATAAACGCAGGCGTCATGCCTCATATCGCCCGCCGGATTCGGAGGCGATTGACAAGGAAGGAATCGCAGCAAAATGGCAAAACTCGAAACCGGTCTTCTTACCCCGCTGGGCTATCGCGCGGCGGCCGTCCGTTGCGGCGTCAAGTCCGTTGCCGACAAGCTGGACCTTGCGTTGATCCTGTCTGACGCGCCGGCGGTCGCAGCCGGGGCATTCACGACCAACCGCTTTCGCGCCGCATCGGTTCAACTTGATCAGAAGCGCCTGAAGAGCAAAGGTTTGCGCGGAATCGTCGTCAACGCCGGCAACGCCAACGCCTGCACGGGCGAACGCGGCTTGCGGGACGCCGAAGCAATGGCCGAAGCGGCGGCGCTGGCCTGCGGAGCGCGCAAAGACAGTTTCCTTGTCGCCTCCACGGGAATCATCGGCCATCCCCTGCCGATGGACAAGATTCTGACGGGCATAAAGGACGCATCGGGAAGGCTGTCTTCAGAACTCCGGGCCGGGCATGAAACCTCCTATGCGATAATGACAACCGACACAAAGCCAAAGGAGACATGCGCGGTCATCAAACTCCCCGGCGGAGGAAAGGCTGCGATAGGCGGAATCTGCAAAGGCTCAGGCATGATCGCCCCCAAAATGGCCACAATGCTCTGCTTTCTGCTTACTGATGTGAAGATGGAACGCGCGCTGCTTCAGGAGGCATTGAGCCGGACCGTCGAGAAGACATTCAACTGCGTGACGGTTGACGGCGATTCCAGCACGAACGATACGGCTCTGCTGATGTCAAACGGGGCCGCCCCCGACGCTGAGATCGCGTCTCGCGGCAAACGCTACGACGCATTTTGCGAGGGCCTTTACGAAACATGTTCCACGCTTGCCAAGAAGCTGGCCCAGGACGGCGAGGGCGCTACCAAGTTCGTCGAAGTCAATGTGACCGGCGCTCCGACCGAGGCCGATGCTAAGAAGGCCGCCCGCGCAATAGCCAACTCCCCGCTTGTCAAATGCGCCATCCACGGCGGCGATCCGAACTGGGGCCGGATCATCTGCGCGGCGGGTTACAGCGGCGCGCTCTTCCCAACACGCGACGTCGTCCTGCACATTGGGCGCGTCTGCGTCTTCCGCAATGAGATGCCCACGAAGGATGCCGCAAAGGCTGCGGCGGAAATGAAGAAAAAGGAAGTCGTCATAAACCTGTCGTTGGGCAAAGGACCGGGCAACGCGATAATGTGGACGTGCGACTTCTCGGCGGAATACGTGGCGATCAACGCGCTTTACCACACATAAGATGCCCGATTCTTCGGGATTTCCATTGTAACTCACTCAGCAATTGATCAGATCAGGAGCCACAGATGAGTAACGCGGTCTTCCAAACCAATCTTGAAGGGCTGACGCTACGCAACCGCGGCAAGGTCCGCGACGTCTACGACCTCGGTGACAAACTGCTGATTATCACAACCGACCGGATCAGTTGCTTTGACTCCGTGCTGCCCACGCCGATACCGTCGAAGGGCGCGGTTCTGACCGCCCTGTCGCGCTTCTGGTTCGATTTCCTGAAGAGCGAGGTAAAGAGCCATATTATCACCTTCGACGTCAACAAGATGCCGGAAGAGGTTCAGCGTCATGCGGACGTGCTGGCCGGTCGCTCGATGCTGGTCAAAAAGCTTAACATCATCCCCGTCGAATGCGTCGTCAGGGGTTATCTTTCAGGCAGCGGCTGGGCCGGGTATCAGAAGGACGGCAAGGTCTGCGGGATCAAACTGCCAGCCGGGTTGGTCGAGTCCGACAAGCTTCCGGAGCCGATATTCACACCCTCGACCAAGGCGGAGAGCGGGCACGACGAGAACATCAGTTTCGAACTGATGAAGGAAATCCTCGGCGCGGAACTCTCCGAGCGCATCCACGATATTTCGATAAATATTTATAAGAAGGCGTCCGAATACGTGCGCTCCAGGGGCATCATCATCGCCGATACGAAGTTCGAGTTCGGGCGCAACGGGAAGGGCGAGATTGTTCTTGCCGACGAGGTGCTTACGCCGGATTCGTCGAGGTTCTGGCCCGCCGACGGCTACAAGCCCGGCGGCGGACAACCGTCATTCGATAAACAATACGTGCGCGACTGGCTGGTGCAGACTGCGAAGTGGAACAAAGAACCGCCGGCGCCGCCACTGCCGGAGGATGTTGTGGCGAGGACCACGGCTAATTACAGGCAGGCGTACAGCATAATAACCGGCAAAATAATCGAGTAGGAACGGAGAAGGGATTGTCAAGGATAATTGTCAGGAACTACAATTATGGAGCAGGATAGAATTGATGCATGATTTCGATTTCGAGAATCAGGAGTGGGTAGGATGAAACGAAAGAAATCCTATCGCACTTACCCCGACACGTCCGTTTTCGGGGGAACTGGAGATGAAAGATTCACCACCGCCAGCCTTTCATTCTTTGAACTTGTACAACGAGGTGATTTTACACTTGTATTGTCTGCTCTTGTGGAAGATGAAATAGACAACGCACCAGATGCCGTCCGTGTGATTTTCCAAGAGTTGAAATCTTGTTCCGAATGGGTTGAAATCGGCGAAGAGGCGATGGACTTGCGAGATGCCTACATTGAAGCCGGCGTCCTTACCGACCGGTGGAGCGCCGATGCGTTGCACGTTGCCTTGGCGACAGTGGCCGAATGTGATCTGATTGTGAGTTGGAACTTCAGACACATCGTTCATTTTCAGAAAGTTCCTCTGTACCATGCGGTTAGCAGACTTCACGGTTACCGTGAAGTTGGCATTTACACTCCGCAGGAGGTGCTCAAATATGACAGATAAGTTCGACTGCATAGAATTTCAGGACAGGGAGGCGGAAAGGATTTATCGCGAGACAGATGGGATGACGCGAGAGCAGGAGATGGCATACTGGGCCTCCAAAACTTCAAAACGCAAGGTTCATTCCGTCACCGGTTGCGATAAGAAAACCGCTTCGAGTGAAACTCCTCGCTCAAGTAGGAATGGATAAGGACAAATACTGCCTGCATTCCCCTGCATATTCATCCCGGCAATCTCACGCGCGCCACGACCGGCAGGTGGTCCGACAACCTGACGCGGTGGGTTTCATAATGCTCAACCTTCGCCCCGTTTCCTGCAAAGATATAGTCAATCCTGCGTTTCGGACTGATTGACGGGAACGTGTGCGAAGCCGGGCGGCGGCATTCGTGCGTCTCAAGCTCCAGCGCCTCGGCAAGCGTCCGCAATGCGTCCTCCCGACCGCGCAGAGAGCAATTGAAATCCCCCATGACAACAACCGGATGCTCCCCCGCCTTCAGCCACTCGGCAAGCATCTCCGTTTGCCGCCGCCTGACGGACGGTCGCAGAAAATCCAGATGAACGCTCACGGCCCGCATATGCGAATCGCCAACGGACACCGTCGCCTCAAGCGCGCCCTTCCAGTCAATCACGCTTGTGCCGAAACGGAAGCTCCGTTCCCTGACGATCGGATGGCGCGAAAGCAGCGCAGTTCCGTAACGTCCCTTGATCGGAATGCCGTTCTCCCCGCTGTGGACTGCATGCGCCTGATGCTCGAATCCGGCCAACTCCGCTATAAGATCGAGGTGATTGAACCTGCCCGTCGCCGTCGCTCGCTCGTCAACCTCCTGAAGGCCTACGATGTCCGGACTATGCGACGCGATATGCTCCGCAATCCGCTCCAGATTCCGCCTGAACATCTTTTTCGAGCCAAACCCGACGGGCATCAACCCCCGCCCGTGGGCGACGTTCAGGCTCATGATGCGAAGGCCGACGCCCTCCATCGTCTCCACGCCGGCATTCCAGGATTCTTTCCCATCCATGACGCTGACCTTTCACTTAATCTCGATATGTACATTTTTGAATGTTTCCTTCCCACATGTCAAGGTGTACAAGCGCAACATCCGGCCGAACGCGCTGATCCGGCTGCATAGCCACGAGCCATTGCATCAACAGACAATTACTTATAAGTGTTCAGAACATATCCCTTCTCCAGCAGAATCCGATCTGCCGGGGGAACAGAATATTCAGTATCGGATCAAGCGACGCTGGAATACTTGCGCCCTTCTCAAGCCTGAGAACTTCCGGCGTTGAATATCCCATAAGCAGTTGAGCCAGCCTGCGCTGCGGGAGTTTTATTCGAGCGCCCTGCCGGACAATTTTCGCAACCTCGACAACGCCGCCGTCAGGAACCAGCGAGCAGCTTCCAATCTCGGTTTCGATATTGATTGGACGGATTTCATGAAGCATTCCGGCCTCTTCCAGCCGCCGGTCAAGAGTCGGGGCAACTTTCTCCATTGTTGTCCGCAGATTGATAATCCGGGCCATGGTTTCTGACTCATGCGGCCAGGTGGTCGTCATCGTCCCCCCGAGTCTGGCAATCAGGTCCGCAACGGGAAGGTCCGGCGGAATCCGGAAGTGAATCTCGTGCATTCGGAGCTTCACCGCAATCTCGGCAATTGCCGGAAGCAGGGACTCCAGCGCCGCCATGCTCAGCGCGTGGATTTCCTGAACCTGCAATACGTCCCGGTTCGAGAAAAAGCACGCGTAACCCGCGAATTTTCCGCGCGCGTCAACAACGACGATCGGCGCGTCAATCCCCTTCCCCGGTTGGATCGGGGATGCCCCATAAGCTGATCTGTCAATTGAGCCTGTCCGATACGTATTCGCCTCCTGGGAGAGCGCGGTCACCGCGGCGACATCACCGGCCTTCATCAGCCTTGATTTGAACTTTCTCCGCGCCGCCTCTGCGTCAACCGTTCGCATGGTAACGTCATAATTGCACATGCACGTCGCATAGCCGAAACGCCAGTAGAAATCCTTGATACCGAAGAGCAAGGCCATATCGTAATCGTTCTTGAGCATCCACCCGTTGGCGTAGTCCAGGCATTTCGCCGCATACCCCTTCTTCCTGTGCTCCGGCGGGGTGCCGACGTCGCCGATGCCACCGATTCTTACCATGCTCTCGCCGACCCGCATCTGCAAGTCATAAACGACAAGGCTGCTGACGCACTGCTTTCCATCCATCAACCTGATTTTGGTTCTGCTACGAACGGGGTCCTTCTGTTGTTCGGCCTGAAACTTCATAGCAATCTCCTGTGGACAACCGCGCCAGCGCGCGGACTTAATGGAGTAAAATGAAGCGCGGAGTATATCAGATATCCTGCCGGAAAGAATAGCCGGTTGGCAAACGTTCATTAATACGGGGACAGCGACCGTATTTCCTTCTTGACATCCATCCATCAGCGCCGCTAGCCTGATCTGCATGGCCAGGATCGCAAGAGCCGTCGCCGTCGGCATCGCGCACCACGTCACCCAGCGCGGCAACTTCGGCATGGACGTCTTCGAGGACGACGACCAGCGCCGCCAGTATGTCGCGTGGCTGGCCGGCTATGCCGCGCGTTGCGGCGTGAGAATCTGGGCCTGGTGCCTGATGGACAACCACGTCCACTTCGTCGCCACGCCCGACCGCCCCGACTCCTTCGCCCGGACGTTCAACCAGACCCACGCCCGCTACTCGCAGTGGGCCAACCGCAAAGCCCGGCGTCGGGGGCATCTCTGGCAGGGGCGATTCTTCTCCTGCGCGCTGAGTCAGGAGCACTGGTTTGCGGCCATCCGCTACGTTGAACGCAATCCAGTGCGCGCGCGGATTGTGCGCCGGGCGGAGAACTATGCCTGGTCAAGCGCGCGGGCGCATGTGACGGGGCAGGAGGATGCCCTGCTGACCCGCGCCCCGGAGCTTGAGGCGGAGATTGGGGATTGGGCGCAGTTCCTGC